>CAVRHV010000017.1:0-165628 GCA_963721075.1 uncultured Ignavibacteria bacterium
ATTGTATAACGGATCTTTATCGTCATTGACATAAATGTACGAATCCAGCCTGCTGTCCTTAGTTCCTGAAAATTCTTTCCCGAATACGTTCATCGCATTGTACTGAACATTAAAATCGAGATTTATAACACCCAGACTGAATAAAATTCCCGCTCCGGCGCCTAAACCCACTCTTGTTGCCGAGTTAATATCCTGTTCTGAACTAGGTAATCCGTTGGGGGCTCCCTTAAATTCAACCTTCCCGCTGATACTGTTAATAGAAACAAAAGCATCAACATATGGTGAAATCGGGGACAATGGTATGCTGAACTTGAATTCGGGTCCCAGTTTTATGGATAATATATTGTCTGTCGCTTTAATTGTCTTACTCAGATCATTTCCTGCTACACCGCCTTCAGTACTGAAGCTTGTGTAACCTATTTCTCCGAAAACATTAACGAACAGTAAGCCCAGCCTTGCCTTGGCGTGGAAATTAAATCCCGGGTCCATCCCGTATTTGGTTCCGTTATAAAAATCTACGGGTTCTCCTCCGAAGTCTCCCGTTGGAACGGAATAACCAATCCCCGCTCCAGCCTGCACTGTTACCTGGGAATATGACTGAATTGAAAATGATACCACTAATAGTATCACACTAATAAAAAGTAAATTTAAATTTCTCATTTTTTTCTCCTGTTTATTTATAAAGGACATACCAAATTAACTATAAACACTGAAATCATTGTTATAATAGATGTGATTATTAATTGACCTGCCCCCAATAAAGAGATCCAATTATTAAATTAGGATCAAAGGATAAAAAAGATATGAGTAGCACCTAAATGAGTTTTGTAGATTTGGAATGCTGTAGCGATACGGTTACCCCGCCTGCACAGATTTCGTACCCATATTGTTTTAACCAGGGTGAAACTTCCGTTATTGATCAAAATATGAATGTTTCGGGCTAAAAGGGAGAGAATTTCTTAACTGACGGGTTATTACTGTATAAGATCGTATATTTCAAATTACACTGACAGATCGGTTCGAAGAACATGAAGGTAATTACCCCGAATATAAATGAGTCTATTTTACGTTTTAAGTCGCAGCTTAATGAAAACTCTCTTATTAAAAAGTTTGCTGATACGGAACCTCCGCTGCGCGCGGAGTTGTTCAGTGCCGACCAGATGGAGCAGCACGGCAAAATACTTGCAGGATCTCATACCCTAACTACCAGGGATAAACATGAGCCAGTGCTTCTTAATCGCCTGGCGGAAAACGAGGATTTTCTTTTTGAAGTTCATGGGTTATTGATCGAAGCCCTTAAAGCAAAGCATGCGATTACACCTGCTTCGGAATGGCTGCTGGATAATTTTTATCTGATCGAAGAACAGATCCGTACGGGGAAAAAACACCTGCCCAAAGGTTATAGCCGTGAGCTGCCCAGACTCTCAAATGGTTTATCGAAAGGTCTGCCCCGTGTCTATGATATTGCACAGGAAATTATATCGCATGGGGATGGAAGGGTCGATCCGGAAAATCTTAACCGCTTCGTGTCTGCCTATCAGACTATAAATGTATTAAAGATAGGCGAATTATGGGCAATCCCGATCATGCTGCGGTTGGCACTGATTGAGAATCTTCGCCGTGTTGCCGTAAGGGTTGCTGCCGGAAGGATCGAACGTAATTTAGCCGATGCCTGGGCAGATGAAATGATTGAAATGGTTGAGAAAGATCCTAAGAATCTGATTCAGGTCGTTGCCGATATGTCCAGGTCAGACCCGCCGATGACAACTCCTTTCGTTTCTGAACTTACCCGGAGACTGCAGGGTTTAAGCCATACTCTGTCTTCTGCACTTACATGGGTCGAACAAAGGCTTTCTGATTCAGGACAGACAGTTGAAAAGTTAATACGAATTGGGAATCAGCAGCAGGCGGCAGATCAGGTCTCTATCAGTAATAGTATCGGGAGCCTCCGTTTTCTCGAAACCATGAACTGGAAAAGTTTCGTTGAAACGATGAGTTCGGTTGAAAATATTCTGATGAAAGATCCGGCCGGCATTTACGGACAAATGGATTTCCTGACACGCGACCAGTACCGCCATGTTATAGAAAAAATAGCCAGGAACAGTTCTCTTTCCGAAGAGGAAATTGCCCTGACGGCAATCCGTCTTTCAGAGGAGAGCACTGCAGTAAACGAACGTGATCCCCGTACCGCACACGTCGGATACTACCTGATAGATAAAGGTTTAATGAAACTGGAATCGGCCTGTAATGCACGGTTCTCCCCGTTAAAGGATTTGGCAAAGATAAGCCGCAGGTTTCCTTTAATGATTTACAGCGGTTCAATTATACTATTCACTATCCTCATTACCGCCGCTATGTTAGTGCAGGTTTACGATAAAGGATTTGATGATTTGCAGCTTGTCCTTATGGGAATACTCTTTTTTATCGCTGCCGCTAATTTACCCCTTGCCCTTGTTAACTGGATCTCCACCCTGATTGTGAAGCCGGGACGATTACCAAGAATGGATTACCCGGAAGGGATACCGGCGGAATCTCGTACACTTGTCGTTATTCCTTCAATATTAATTAATGAAGATAATATAAGAGGACTGACCGAGGCATTGGAAATACGTTTCCTGGGAAACCAGGATAGCAATCTTTACTATTGCCTTCTTACTGATTTTCAGGACTCTGATAAAGAATCTCTGCCGGAGGATGAATCTCTTCAGCAGCTTGCCGCTAAAATGATTGAGGAGCTTAATGCAAAATATGAAGGTGATAATTTCTTTCTTTTTCACCGTCCCCGGAAATGGAATTCACACGAGCGGAAGTGGATGGGTTACGAACGCAAAAGAGGGAAGCTTGAGGAACTGAATTCACTGCTGCGCGGCGGTTCAAAGGACATATTCTCTATGATCGTCGGTAATACTAATATTCTGCAGCAGGTTAAATACGTAATTACTCTTGACAGCGATACCCAATTACCGCGTGACTCAGCCAGGCAGCTGGTAGGAACAATGGATCATCCCCTTAACCGCCCGCGCTATGATGAAATCAGAAAACGTGTATTTGAAGGCTATACTATATTACAGCCGCGGGTTGCAGTAAGCTTTCCCGGAACAAATCGCACTCGTTATGCGGGTCTTTTCGGAAGCGAACCGGGAATTGATCCTTATACACGCACTATATCGGATGTTTACCAGGACGTATTCGGCGAAGGGTCATTTATCGGTAAAGGTATCTATGATGTTGACATGTTCGGGCAGGTTCTGAAGGGAAGATTTCCTGAGAATCAAATCCTGAGTCACGATCTTATTGAAGGCTGCTATGCGAGAGCGGGTTTGTTGAGTGATGTACAATTATTTGAAGAATATCCGTCACATTATTATACGGATGTAAAACGCCGGCACCGCTGGATCCGTGGGGATTGGCAATTAATAAGATGGCTGCTTCCGATCGTCCCAACTCTTAACGGTGGTTTGCACAGAAACCCGCTTTCCGGGCTTTCTCAATGGAAAATTGCTGATAATCTCCGGCGCAGTCTCACACCTCCTGCACTTACACTGCTGCTGCTATTGGGATGGACAGTACTTTCAGAACCATGGTTCTGGACCCTGGCAGTGATCGGAATTATTCTGATCCCTCCTCTTGTTATATCCATAGTTGATTTTTTTAACAAACCGGCAGATGTGCTTTTAAGGCAGCACCTGGCCGCAGCATTACGATCCACCGGCGTACATCTTTCTCAGGCAGTCTTTACGATAATTACACTCCCATATGAAATGTTTTTTAGTCTGGATGCGATTATTCGTACACTATGGAGAACAATGATTTCGCATAAAAAACTTCTCGAGTGGAATCCGTCCGTCCACCGCAGCAGACACATTACCCTGCCCGATTCCTTCCGGAAAATGTGGATCGCCCCGGCTATCGTTATCTCTTCAATTATCTATTTCGTGTTTGTAAAACAAAGTTTGCCTGCTGCAGCTCTGCCCGTATTATTTCTCTGGTTCCTGTCTCCGTATTTTGTCTGGTGGATCAGTCTGCCTCCCGCACGTCCCGGAGTAATTTTATCCGCTGCAGAAAAATTATTTTTAAGAGAAATCGCCCGAAAAACCTGGTCATTCTTTCATACTTTTGTGGGTCCCGAAGACCATTGGCTGCCTCCTGATAACTACCAGGAAAATCCCGTTGGCGTGGTTGCACACAGAACTTCACCGACAAACATTGGATTGTCGCTCCTGGCCAATTTGTCCGCTTATGATTTTGGTTATATAACTACCGGGGAACTGATAGATCGTATTTCAAAAACTTTTAACACTATGGAGGAGCTTGACCGGTACCACGGACATTTTTTCAACTGGTATGATACACAAACTTTAACGCCTTTATCTCCCCTTTACATTTCATCTGTCGACAGCGGAAATCTCTTGGGTCACCTGCTTACCCTCAGACAGGGTCTTCTTTCACTCCCTGATAAAAAAATAATGAGTAAACAAGTATTTGAAGGAATAAGTGACTCATTAAGGATTCTTATCAATGCTGCGGGGGAGATTCATGATGACAGGCTGGCTCAATTTAAGAAGGACCTGGATTTAATAACAACTTCTCCGCTCAATTCCCTTAGAGATTTTTTCCGAAGTCTTGAAAAATTTGCATCATTTAGTATCGAAATAGAAAACAGTTTTTCAACAAATAACAATAATGAAATTAAACAGCTGGCTGCTGCGCTCGCAGACCAGTGCCGCAGTTCCCTTGATGAATTAATATTTCTTGTCCCCTGGCATAATGTACCGGATTCTTCTGCTCTGAGAGATTTTATGATGGACGATGAAATACCTACACTGCGCAGATTAGCAGAACCTGAACTGTCGTCGGCCGGTTTCGAAGATCCTTCTGTTAACGTCTCCGGGAAAAGCAAACTTCCGGAGGAAATAGAAATAATTCGTCAGGCCAGTACACGCGCAAGTGAGCGTATTGCAGTCATTGAACGTCTTGCTGCACAAGCCGGCAAATTTGCCCTGATGGACTTTAATTTTCTCTATGACAAATCGCGCCATTTGCTTTCGGTCGGGTATAGTGTGAATGAAAGACGAAGGGACTCAAGCTACTACGATCTGCTTGCCTCTGAGGCAAGATTAAGCAGCTTCGTGGGGATTGCGCAGGGACAGCTTCCGCAGGAAAGCTGGTTCGCATTAGGCAGGCTGCTTACCACTGCAGGCGGGGATCCCATTCTTCTTTCCTGGAGCGGTTCAATGTTCGAGTACCTGATGCCGCTGCTGGTAATGCCTACCTACGAGAACACTTTACTGCACCAGACATATAAAGCTGCAGTAAAGGTTCAGATTGAATATGGAAAAAACCGCGGAGTTCCATGGGGAATATCTGAATCAGGTTATAATATCGTGGATGTTAATCTCAATTACCAGTACCGTGCATTCGGTGTTCCGGGGGTGGGACTAAAGCGGGGACTGGCCGATGACCTGGTTATCGCTCCTTATGCTACGGCACTCGCCCTGATGATCGAACCAAAGGAAGCTTGTCTGAATCTTCAGCGGCTGGCAGAAGATGGTTTGCTGGGAGAATTTGGTTTTTATGAAGCTGTTGATTATACGAAATCACGCCTTCCGCGGGGGCTATCGAGTGTGATAATCAAATCTTTTATGACACATCACCAGGGAATGAGCCTGCTGTCTCTTGCATATCTGATCCTGAACCGCCAGATGCAAAAGCGATTCAGATCGGATCCCCTGTTAAAAGCCACTATGCTGCTGCTTCAGGAAAGAATTCCTAAGTCAACAATATTCCATTCACATGACTCAGGGCTTACGGATACTCCAATTAAATCCGGAGGTACGGAAATCCCGGTGCAGGTAATCAATAATCCCGATACACGGGTTCCTGAAGTGCATCTGTTGTCAAACGGCAGATACCACGTAATGGTTACCAACGCCGGTGGAGGCTGCAGCAAATGGAAAGATATTCAGGTTACGCGATGGCGTGAGGATTATACACGTGACAATTGGGGTACTTTCTGTTATATCCGGGATGAAACCAGTGGTGAATTTTGGTCAACAGCGCATCAACCAACGCTGAAACGTTCAAAATCTTATGAAGTTATTTTTTCTGAAGGATTAGCGGAATTCCGGCGCAGCGATCAGAACATTGATATGCATACAGAGATTGTTGTCTCTCCCGAAGACGATACCGAACTTCGCAGAATTCATCTTACGAACAAGTCGCGCGTCAGCAGGACCATTGAAATTACCAGTTACGCAGAAGTAGTTCTTGCCTCTGCTGCTTCTGACAATCTGCATCCTGCATTCAGTAATTTGTTTGTACACACCGAGTTGCTCCCTGAGCGGAATTCAATCCTCTGCACGAGGAGGCCAAGATCAGTGGAAGAAAAAACACCATTTATGTTTCATATGATGGCGGGGCGAGGGGTAAATAAGGGAAAGACTTCTTATGAAACAGACCGGATGCAGTTTATTGGCCGCGGGAACACAAGTGCTTTTCCCAGAGCAATGAAAGATCCCGGCCCTCTTTCCGGCAGCCAGGGCTCAGTACTTGATCCCATAGTTTCAATCCGTTATAAATTAACTCTTGAACCTGAGGAAACTGCTGCAATAGATATGGTTTTCGGAATGTGTGAAACCCGGGATTCAGCCCTGACCCTTATTGATAAGTATCAGGACAGACGGCTCGCCAACAGGGTCTTCGAGCTTGCCTGGACACACAGCCAGGTAACATTGCGGCAGTTGAATGCCTCAGAGGGCGATGCACAAATTTTCAGGCGTATCGCCAGCTCAATCATTTACGGAAATTCATCTATGCGAGCCAATCCAGAAGTAATTATGAAAAATCGCAGGGGGCAATCCGGGTTGTGGGGTTATGCTATTTCCGGTGATTTGCCGATCGTGCTGCTGAAGATTGAAAATGTGGACAATATAAGCCTCGTTCGTCAGCTTGTCCAGGCTCATTCATACTGGAGATTGAAAGGTTTAGCTGTCGACCTGGTGATCTGGAATGAAGACCGTGCCGGTTACAGGCAGTTATTGCAGGAACAAATTCTGATGCTGATTACCGCAGGTGTAGAAGCAGGACTGGTTGATAAATCAGGTGGAATATTTGTAAGACAGTCTGATCAGATATCCAGCGAGGATCGGATCCTCATCCAGACAGCTGCCCGTGTAATTATCTCCGATCAATTGGGAACCCTTGAGCAGCAGCTTAACAAACTGAACATTGAAAAAGTGCCGGTCAGACCTTTCAAAGCAGTGCGGAATCATAGGGTGCTGCAGGATGACACCCCGATTCCCCGTAAAGATTTGATCTTCTTTAACGGAGTGGGAGGGTTCACACCTGATGGTCGTGAATATATAATTACAACCTCAATTAACCAGGTTACCCCGGCTCCATGGGTAAATGTGATTGCAAATCGGGATTTTGGAACAGTTGTTTCGGAAAGCGGCCCGACATATACCTGGAGTACAAATGCGCATGAATTCCGGCTTACTCCCTGGAACAATGATCCAGTCAGCAATTCAAGCGGAGAAGCTTTTTACATTCGTGATGAGGATACCGGTCACTATTGGTCACCTTCACCATTGCCTGTCCGGGGAAATGGTGCATATGCCAGCCGTCATGGATTCGGCTACAGTGTTTTTGAACATACGGAAAATGGTATCCGTACGGAGCTCTGGATATATTGCGCAACAGATACCTCGATCAAGTTTTCAGTATTAAAGGTACGAAATGAATCAGGCAGATCCTGCAGGCTGTCCTGTACGGGTTATGTAGAGCTGGTCCTTGGTGATCTGCATCCAAAAACAGGTATGCATATTATAACAAAAATTGATCCCGTGAGCTCAGCCATATTTGCACGGAATCCTTACAATTCAGAATTTGCCAACAGGGTTGTCTTCTTTCAGACAGACAGTGCACCTGAAAGTCTAACCGGTGACCGCACTGAATTCATTGGCCGAAATGGTTCACTCCAGAGCCCTGCGGCTATGACCGGTTCTGCTCTTTCCGGTCATATGGGCGCAGGTCTTGATCCGTGTGCGGCCATCAGGGTTTCTTTTGAACTTGCCGAAGATCAGGAACGTGAGGTCATTTTTAAATTCGGTGCAGGGAGTAATGAGGATGATGCAATTAAAATACTCCGCCGCTTCCAGGGATCGGATGCAGCCCGTAAGGCACTGGAGGCTGTATGGAATTACTGGAATAAAACACTTGGTGCGGTTCAGATCGAGACGCCGGATACCGCCATGGATATATTAACTAACGGATGGCTGTTGTATCAGACACTGGCATGCCGCATATGGGCACGAAGCGGATATTACCAGTCGGGCGGAGCTTTCGGTTTCCGGGATCAGCTTCAGGATGTAATGTCGCTTATTCATACTGAGCCGGTCCTGACAAGAAATCACCTTTTACTTTGCGCAAGCCGGCAATTCCGGGAAGGAGACGTGCAGCATTGGTGGCACCCGCCGGCTGGCCGTGGTGTAAGGACGCATTGCTCGGATGATTATCTCTGGCTGCCTTTGGCGGTTTGCCGGTATGTACAAAGTACAGGCGATACAGGTGTGCTGAATGAATCTGTATATTTCCTGGAAGGTCATACAATTAACCCTGACGTTGATTCCTATTATGATCTTCCGGCCATTGCTGAAGAATCCGGAAGTTTATACCAGCATTGTGTCCGGTCTATTGTAAGAGGATTAAGATTTGGTGATCATGGTTTGCCGCTGATCGGAGGCGGTGATTGGAACGACGGAATGAATATGGTTGGAATTGAAGGAAAAGGTGAAAGTGTTTGGTTAGGATTCTTCCTTTATGAAGTACTGATCCGGTTCGCAGAGATTGCAGAAATGCAGGGCGATATTCCATTCTCGGAACGGTGTAAAGCTGAAGCCTCCGAGTTGCAGAAAAACATAGATCAAAACGGCTGGGATGGCGAATGGTACCGAAGAGCTTATTTTGATGATGGCACACCGCTCGGATCCGCTGTTAACCCGGAATGCAGAATCGATTCAATCGTGCAAAGCTGGTCGGTTCTTTCAGGGGCCGGTGATAAAGCCAGGTCACGCATGGCTATGCAGGCATTAGATGACTACCTTGTAAATCGCGATAATAAACTAATTCAGCTTCTGGATCCGCCGTTCGATAAATCAGATTTAAACCCGGGGTATATAAAAGGCTACGTTCCCGGCGTAAGAGAGAATGGGGGGCAATATACACATGCTGCAATCTGGGCCGCCATGGCTTTCGCGGCTCTGGGTGATAGTAAACGCGCGTGGGAACTGCTGCAGATTATCATTCCGATCAATCATTCTTTAACGCCGGAAGATATAGCCGTATACAAAGTTGAACCCTATGTTGTTGCCGCCGATATCTATGCGGTAGAGCCTCATACCGGCCGCGGAGGCTGGACCTGGTACACCGGATCGGCGGGATGGCTGTACCGTCTTATTCTAGAATCACTGCTGGGATTAAGACTTGAAGCGGATAAACTATATATTGAACCTTGCATTCCCGCTGACTGGGAGATCTATAAAGTGAATTACAGATACCGGGCAACTATTTACCACATTACAGTTTACCAGGTACACGATGCGGATACTTATCTGAGTATAAAAGTTGATGGAGAACAGAAGCAAGATAAAGTAATTTCCCTTGTTGATGACCGGCAGGAACATAATGTACAGGTTAAATTGAATTGGTCTGAATCGATTCCGGAAAATCTTAATAGATAATCTGTTTCCGGAAAAGCAACAGATCGCTCCTTTTCTATCAACCTATTTCAGAACGGTTCAACCCGATGCAGATGCTGCCAGGGTTTCCAGCAAACAAATTATGTTCTACTATTATGGGTTCGCAAGGACATATTAATATGCTAATTCGGGATAATGCTTAACGTTAATAACTACGTGGCCTTTTTTATGTCCTTTGTCTACATAACGATGTGCTTCAACAATTTCTTCGAGCGTGTAGCACCTGTCAATAACTGTCTTTATTGCTCCTTTATCACATAGTTCTTTGAGATAGTGCAGATCTTCTATCTTTAATCTGATATTTGTGGTTATTGAAAGTACATTAAGATAACGTCCTGTCTTGTTCAAAGCTTTTTTTCGTTTTGATGCCGGTATCTTCCCCACCGCGTCAAATATAATATCGTATTTCTCACTTCCCTGACTAAAATCTTCTCTTGTATAATCAATAGCTTTATCCGCACCGAGTGATTTTACCAGATCCAGGTTTGAAGTGCTGCAGACTGCGGTTACTTCAGTACCAAAATATTTGGCAAGTTGTATCGCATAGGTCCCTACACTTCCCGAGGCACCATAAATCAATACTTTCTGTCCCTTCATGATTCCTGCCTTCCTTAGGTACAGCAGGGCTGTTAAACCCCCGTTGGATACCGGGGCGGCTTCCTGGTAACTCATATTCTCCGGCTTAAGTGCAATTATCCCCTTTTCTGGCATGCACCGGTATTGGACGTAAGCGCCAAACCCGAATTCCGTGGTCGCAAATACCGCATCGCCCTTCTTAAATAAAGTTGCTTCGCTTCCCGTTTCTACAACCTCTCCGGCCAGCTCCATTCCGAATATCTCTTTCCTTGGTTTTCTGAATCCGATCACTAAGCGTATCATCATCCTGAAAATGATATTTTTAACTGGTCCCATTCCCGGATCTAACCGCCGTACTTTTGTATCGCCTATATGAACCGTAGTGGCATATACTTTTATCAGTATTTCGTTTTTTTTAGGAGTTGGTTTTTCAATTTCTTTAATCTGAAGAACTTCCGGCGGGCCATACTTAGTACAAATGACTGCTTCCATAAATATCTCTCTCTGATTAATATAGTGATTTAAGCTGTTTCAGGAAGGCTTGCTTAAGCTCTTTGTCTGATAAAAGATCGGGGTGATAACCGTTAATAAAGTATCTCCCCATACAATAACTGCTTCCTGCCGTATAAAGGTACTATAATTAATTTAATCAACAGGAGTAATATATGCATAATATCTCTGAGAGAAGGAGGCTTAATTTATGAGCGGATAAACCAAATGACAGGCGGACCCTCTCTGCCTATATTAGTGAGACAAAACAAAAGAAATTTTCATAACTCCTCCTGATATTTCTAGGTCAGTACAATATTCTTGCCATGCAGAGTTGTCAGCATTTTGTCAAAATAATGTAAGAATTAGTTCATATAGCCTGATGGAGATTAGGCTCAAAGATTATCCTGCCCATAATCCTGGTTGTCACATTTATGTGACTGGAAAGAGTAATTTCGAGAGAGTATTCGATATGTAACTTCGGTAAGTACAGTAATCAGACTCTATAACTCTCACACTCCCGTGAGTAAAGAGTAATTACTATAATGAATGTAAAAACAAATATTTTTAAGAGTTTGGTAAAGGCAAAAATGAATGTGTAAAAGTACATATCTGCCAGATCCTTTGCCTCCCGACTGAGAGTTCTTACTTTGGTTACTTTTTCGAAAATTCCTCTTACCTCCGCTTCATCTTTCTGCCTGACCCATATCAGGATATAATTAATATTTCCCGTCTCTAAAGCTTGTCGGGATGCTTTCACAACCGGACCCTCCATAGAATCACACTGCAATTAAATCCTGTTTTGTCATTTTCGTGTTCCTTTGGTATTGTAATTGATTCATATCTTTCATCCTTCCGCCTGCAACATCGCTTCCGCCAAGATAATCCTCTAATGTAGTCCATTCCTGATCATCTGGGATATGCCATCCGCATGGGCAAACCCCCTGGACCCCGGATTGAGTCGGTCAAAAAGTTTGCCGGAAAAAATTATGCAAAGGCTAAATATTACCCGGAAGACGAAAAATATTTGCTTGAGTTTGAACCGGAGGTTGAGCACTATGAGCCTGTTTCTTTCTCAAATCTGCTGATAAGAAAATTTCTTCAGCAGTTTACGGATCTTTACGATGGGAATAACTGGACAGACAGAAATTTTATTCAACTGTTAGGTTCGATCGATGAAGAAATGGCTTTCAAGCAGCCTTTCCAGGGTAAACATTCCGTCGCTGAAATTTTGTGGCACATTATCCACTGGAGAAGAGCTGTGCTGCACCGGATTCAAAATGACTTTAAGTTTGAGGAAAAGAGTGAGAAGGATCAGAATTTTCTTTCCCTCGAATTGCTACGGAAAAAAGGCTGGAAAAAATTAGGCGGGAATTGATGGATACACAGGAACACTGGTCAAGTTTCTTATTACGAAAACGGATGATTTCCTGGATACTGAGAACAGACCCGGACATAAAAACCGGTCAGATATTGAAGGCCTGCTCCACCACGATTATTATCACCTGGGACAAATAGGTCTTGTAATATCGATCCTGGATGGACAAAGAAAAACATCAGGAAATTAAGAGTATTCAGTATTCTGCTGCTTATGGGCTGTATGACAGGTTGTAAAATCACTTTCCTGATTGAAGAGGCTGTCTCATAAGTGTTATTCCGATGAGACAGCCTGTTATGTTAAAAGTCAAGAGTGAAAGTATGTTTATATAAAGTAATTTACCGAGGCAGTCGGTTTGACTGCCTTTTTTATTTCTTATTTATTAACCTTAAGCTTTTCAAATCAACCTGTTATAAACAGTCATCGCCAGAGCAATGCTGCAAGATGGAAAATTAAAATGAAAAAATAGTATCGCCGTAATCTCTTTTTGAACCAACCAATTCTGGTGGCAAGCTGTCCAAACGGTCAATACAAAATTAAATTATAAAGCTTAAGTCTCATTTCTTATGCAACTGAATAAACATATGGCTGATTATTTTTCCAGACATACATTATTCTGCTTAGTAATTTCTTAGTTATTCTTATTATAGCTTCTTGTTTTTTCATACGTCTGCTTAAGATATTAAACTTGGCCGTAAGAGCCGGATCTTTTCTTACAGCTATCCAGGAACATTCAACCAACATCGCCCTTAAAAAAGCCATTTGTAATTTTGATATACCCAGAGTATGTTCGGTCTCTCCGGAACTCCTGATATCGGGAACTAGTCCTATATAACTACACAACTTATCCAACCTACTGAACCGTTTTATATCCATCAGCTCTGAGTATAATGCAATTGAACAACTAAACCCAATACCCGGTATACTCATCAGGTTTTTTATCACTGAATATATCTGCGGATCTTCCTTTACTATAATCCTTAATCTACTTACAAGGTCTGCAAGTTGAGTTCTTAGACTCAGTAACTGCTCTATTAATCTCTTTAGCGTTTCATTACTATGTTTGTTCCCAAGGTCTATTTTTGATAAGTAATTTATAAATAGTCCACTCCAATGAGTAATTTCGTTATTGGCGACTATCTTTTTTCCGGAGAAATCCAATAAAGATTTTATTCTATTCTTTACCCTTGCCTGGTCTCTGACCAGTTGTTTTCTAAGTCTGCATAAGGATCTGAAGCCCTCCTGCTCCAAGCTTGGGATATAATTGCCGTGTACTAATCCACCTGCAAGAGCCTTTGCAAGTCTTCTTGAATCTACAGTATCTGTTTTTCTGATACTTTCCCGAAAATTTACAGGAATATCAGCAGGATTGACGACTATATTCTTTAACCCAAGTTCTTCAAGCTTTCTATGTATCCTGTAACCACAGAATCCTGCTTCATACCCACTGTAGTATTTACCACCCGGATAATTTCGGTTTAAGTAAAAACTTAACTCCTCGGATGAAGGGTTCATAGAAAAAGTCTTTAGCTCCATACCATTATTTAAAATGGTAACTTTCCATTGACGTTTATGAACATCAATTCCAATATAGAATGCTTGATCTCTAAAATCTAATTTTGTACTTTTATTACTCATAAAGGTATCCTTGTCTGTTGTTTTTTAAGAAACTAGTAGTAAATCTACTTTACAGCGAGGATACCTTCACATTTTTGTTCCATTTTAAAACATACATCTCTTTTTAATGAACATGTTTATATCGGAGCCGTTTAGCAGATGCTGCAATATTCTTTTTAAATTCAATCAATCAGGCAACTCCTCGCATAAGAAACCATAACTTCTTATCTTGTTTACTACAGTTCCTGTTTTGATCTCATCGCCTACCACCCTTACAACCTTATCGATGTCTTCGAGATCGATGGTGCATTCTCTGATGCTGTAGATCCGCAGCAGCCTGTTCCTTACCCTCCTGAAGTCCTCTCTCGTGTTTATGTCTGTTCTCATAATTGCTATTTCCATCTTTTACCTCGGTATTTATTTTTCTTCACATTTTTTAAACTGATAAAAAAATTCTGCAGGCATTGCCCGCAGAATTTTCAGATAATATTAGTATGGAAGAGAGAATGCATAAGAGATACCGCCGCCAAAACTTACGGAATTAAATTCCTGGCTGTCTAATCCGGGATCGCCATCTTTCTTAAATCCATGATTATATTCTCCATGAACACTTATTGCAAATGCCGGGTTAAACTGGAAATTTACTCCCAGAATTCCTCCCAGTGCAAAGTTAGTGGTCTTTTGCTCGTAACCATTAGTTTCTACTGTATTCCAGTCAAGCTGCAGTATATGACATACAGCTCCGGCAGTAATACCCGCGTAAGGCTGCACTAAATCTGAATTTAGCAGCTCTCCGAAATTATAAGTAGCACCAACAAGTATGGGTATCTGAATCAAATTAAGTTTATCATTGGCATCAAAGTTAGTATACCCGTATCCTGACTCTGCTAATAGAGTAATGCCCTGTCCTGCACCGTAAGCGATAGTGCCTCCAAAATAGGGTCCAGCCTGTGTGCCGGCTGAATTTGTTCCGACCATAGCGAGACCGGTTGAAACGGCCTCAAGCTTTACACTATTTTCACGTGCCACCTGAGCAAAATTTGATGTGATACTAAAAAAGAATATTGTCAATATCACTAACGAAATGTTTATTAACTTTTTCATTATATCATCCTTATTGATTTTTATATTATGTTATTTAGCACAGATTATTTATAGGATATCCTTCTCAATTCCTGAACGTACAAGCTCATTTACCTATACGACAATCAAGTTCCTGATTTTTGGACAAATCATTTTTTAGCTGTGATAACCTGCCGAACCCTCGAAGTGATGATTTTTTTTCGGATTAATTATTATAAAAGCTGCCGGTGCAGGCACATTCCCGGTAAAGCATAGCGGAAACATTCCTGGTTACCAGTTTGTTTTAACGGAGTCTGTTAATTTTCTGGTTGATGTTTTGTTTTTCGGTGAGGGTTTTTGCCAGTTCAGCGGCTTTCAGAAAATGCTCTTTTGCTATTTCATTGTTTACATCAGTGTAGAGTTCCCCAAGAAGTGCAAAATAAAAATGATTATCGGTAAGCTGCAGCTTTTCAGCTTCTTTAATTGCTTCCTCTTTCCCGTGCGCTTTCGCGAGTGCGTAAGTTCTGTTTAAGGCTGCCATGGGTGAATATTCTTTCAAAAGAAGCTGGTTGTAAAGCTGTAAAATGTTTTCCCATTTTTCTTGAGTGTCGGGCTTCTTCGTGTTCCAGAATGCTATTGCGGCTTCCAGGTGATATTTCGATAAATTATTCCCGTTCGCCGAACAATTCAGGAAATATTCACCTTTTCTTATTAAATCTGAGTCCCATAAATCTGTGCTTTGCTCTTCGTATAAGATCAGCATTCCATTCTTATCAAATCGTGCATCAAATCTTGAAGCATGAAAACACATTAGGGATAACAAAGCGTTGACCTGCGGTTTGTTGGTATATTCATTTTCGACAAGCATATAGCATAACCGTATCGCGTCTATGCAAAGATCCTTCCGAAGGGTCTGATTCTGACTTACAGAATAATATCCTTCATTAAACAACAGGTAGATCGTTCTCAGAACAATCTCCAGCCTGTTCTCTATCTCTTCGGGACCGGGAAGCTCAATTTTAACTTTCTCTGTGCGGAGTCTTTCTTTAGCTCTGAATAATCTTTTATTTATGGTTTCTTTGTTTGTCAGAAAAGCATCGGCGATTTCCTCGATGCCGAAACCGCAAAGGATCCGCAGGGAAAGTCCAATCTGGGCTTCGGGAGATATCGAGGCATGGCAGACGGCGAACATCATCTGAAGCTGACTGTCATTGATATTCTGAGGAGAAAGGTCAAGCTCGCTCTCATACGACTCAGGCAGCTCTTCTTTAAGTATGGGAGTGATTTTATTTTCAAATGTGGAATTACGTTGCAGGTAATTTTTGGCTTTGTTCTTCGCAACGGTATAAAGCCATGCCGCCGGGTTAGGAGGGATACCTTTCAAGCCCCATGTTTCCGATGCGGTCAAAAAGGTATCTCCTGCTATATCCTCGGCAATTTCGATCTGATCAAATCCAAACCTTCTGCAAAGTACGGATACTATTTTTCTGTATTCCGTTCTGAACAGATGGGGAATTAATTCTTTTTCCGACATACAAATCTAACGTGACTAAATTATTATTCAACATCAATCTGATCGATCTCCCGTATCTCAACATTTCCCCCAACTGCTAAAACGGGACATCCTTTTGCTATCTCAACAGCGTCTTCATACGAATCAGTTCTGATTATTGAATAACCTCCTACTGATTCTTTTATTTCAGAATAGGGGCCGTCTGTTATTACATTATGCGCCTTAACAACTTTACCGCTGGATGCCAGACGGTTGCCTCTTTCTGATAACTTATTCTGAGCAGCTATTCCGCCTATCCAGTCCATCCATTTTTTTGTAGTAGCCTGCATTTCTTCCGGCGAAAAGGAGGGCATAGCTTTCAAGTCATTTCTGAATATTAACAGGAATTCTTTCATTTCATTCTCCTTAATTTATCATAATTTATTTTGCAAATTGTTTAGCCGGCTTTCACCGCAAACTGACCAGGCTGATAATAGCCTGCCGGGGTACGAAAAGCAATATTGATACGATTGTAACTATTTATTGCCACCACTGCTAAAGTTAAATCAATTAATTCTTCATCGGAAAAATGTTCCCGGACTTCTTCATAAATTTCATCCGGTACATGACCTTCTGTGATCTTAGTAACAGCTTCGGTCCATGCCAGAGCCGCGCGTTCACGGTCACTGTAAAAAGGTGCTTCACGCCATGCATCCAGCATATAGATACGCTGCTCTGTCTCACCTGCTGCCCGTAAGTCCTTCGAGTGCATATCAAGACAAAAAGCGCAGCCATTTATCTGTGATGCGCGGTGACTGATCAAATCCAGAAGTGTATTTTCAATCGTGGATTTCGCCAGGTATCTTCCGAATCCCTGCAGTACTTCTGCAGCACCGTGTCCTATTTCATAAGCATTTATTCTGCGTGTCATTTCTATCCTTTATTTTATTTATGAATATTTCAACTACACTTTAATAACAATTGAGATTTCTGAAACTGGACATCAAATTCATTTTTATTTTTTATAGAAAATCTTGCTTAATATTTATAGTTGAATTTCCCGCCGCTGGAAGGAGAGGGTACACTGATATTTACTTTTTATATATGAAAATTTGATTTGATCTGCACAGCAAATCGTCATATTCGGAGAATTTTATGGCTGGAGATTCAGCAATGCTTTGCCGTTTTCGAAATCGATGGGCACTGAAACCTGCTCATGCGCTATGAGCCAGCTTCCGTCGATCTTGCGGAAACATGCCGTATAGCGGACCCAGGGACCAATCTGCTTTCCATTCTTCAATTTTCCGCTCAGACGGTTGTAGCTATGGCTGAATGCCACCCCGCCGCCTACGGTGATATTAAGATTACGGATCTCATAATTCAGGGGCGGCTCTACCGTAGAAAAGACGTTTACCCAGGCTCTCTTTTTCTCCTCCGCACCCAGGTATGTTCCTTCGACATCGAAAGATATCACGTCCTGGGCATAGATCAACATCACCTTTTCCGTATCCATGCTGCATAATGCTTTAACCTGGTTTTCAATCTGCCGCCGGATTCTTGTTTCATCGACCGCCTGCTGCCGGCTGTAATTCATTTTCTCCATCATTTTAAGTTGTTCCATTTCTCAATCCTTTATTTCTTACTCTTTATATTTGATTTACACTCTCTTAACAAGTAAGATTATCATAATTGGACACCAAATATCTCTACAGTTATGCATCGGATTCCGGTTTAATTTTGATTCTTTAAATTTTCTTTGCGGAATTTTAACTTTTTTGAAAGGCGAAGCTGATTTTCGGCAGTTCATAGGTATAGCTATTCAATAGCCAGTTAGGATTTTTCCGGACAAAATTCTTTTAATTTTTATTTGCTGGCAGTACTACTTATACTAACACATCCCTTATTTCTGCTGTTCTCTCAAAAACAGATTTTGCAAACGGGCATATCGGAATTATTTTAATTTTGTTTTTACGTGCGTATTCCACTACAACCATTAAAATTCTTTTGCCGATATTTTGTCCTTTATACTCATTGCTCACCTCTGTGTGATCAATTATCATCATGGTATTTCCGACAAAAGTATAAGTCATTCTGCCTGCTTCTTTATCTCCGTCAAAAGCAGCATAATAACCCTTTGTGCCTGATTCAAACTGTTTAATTTCAATCATCTGATTTTTCTTTTATGCTTAATGCGCCGGAAGGACACATAGCCACCTGTGCAATTATCTCCTTTGAAGATGCATTCTCAGGCGTTATCCAGGGTCTTTCATTCGGGTGATAAACCTTCGGAAGGGTTTTTACGCATATACCCGAATGCTGACACAACCCGGGCTGCCATACAATTGTAACCTCTCCATTTGAATATTCTTTGCGCACCATTCGTTAATCCTCATTTCTTGACAATACGGACATTTTTTCTGTTTTATTATATTTTTCTGTCATTTTATTTAATTCATCTGGTTACCACCGCCGCAAGCGACATCAATTCGTCGAATGAAGATAGATGAAAGCGATGAAACTTACAATTTGAAATAGTGGGGATATATTCTGTGTCATATACCAATTACAGTTTAGTTCCTGTTCTGCATAAGCAGCAGATGCAGATGCCAATAAAGCCACGAAATTTGTTCCCGGATGGCAGCATGATAAACCGGTAAGGGCACAGGTATATATATTCCAGTAATATTTGAATTGCAGCAAACTACTGCCTGCAGCGGAGAAAGAAAGGGGAAAATATGAAAGACGTATTGAGAACGATAGTATTTTTTACCATCTAGAAGGATCGTGAACCATTCGGCTGATATTTCCATCTGAATTTTACCTCGCCGTACAGGGTCGGAGCATTTTGGTTTGAGCTGTCGGCATATGCTTCTGTGTGCAGGATCTGAATTGCTCCATATTTTGCATCAACTGTTTTCACGGCAATTATCTGATTCTCCCTTACCGACATTGCCAGCCAGTTATAGCCTGAATCAGGAACTTCCACTAAATTATTAAAAAATGCTGCGGCGGAATCTTCATTGGTATACGACTTCAAAAATCTGAATGCAGGTCTAACCGAATCAGCAGGACTTAAAAACACTCCTGTAATATTAGCCTGTTCATCCTGCTGTACCAGAACCACAATATCCGGGATAACATTTACATTATTGGGATACGAAACATTTCCGCCAGCCGAAAAAGAAAATCCGGTGATTTTCATATTCACAAGTGTGGTATTGATCGCGGCTTCCCCGGATGTTTTAGCCTCTCCGGGTCCCGTACTGCTGTCGCAGCCATTTATATAAATGACGATCAAAAGTAAAGCTGAAATCAGAATATTTTTCATAATAGTTTCCCCAAATGAAATTAAGAATGGTCCACATTTATCTTTGCCTAACTTAAATGAATTTTGGATTATCAGCAATATAATTAAGGAGAGCCGCGAATTATCCTCGTAGAGGATCCACCAGCTCAAAAAACCCGATCTTAATCGATCGGGTTTTTTAATTTGAACATAAATTGCAGGAAACCAGCTGATCTTCTTTCACTATCCCCTCAAAGGAATGGTGCCGGTAATGGAATTTTTATGGAGCCGGATTACTCGAGTTGAAGCAGTCGCGGTGCACATACCATTTGCCCTGCACATTTTTCCAGATCACTATGAACTTTCCATTGTCAAATAATTCTCCATTCAGATAAAGAGTCCACAACCCTACTTCTGCCGCACTATTACCATCACCATAAACTTCCAGGGTCTCGATTGTTAAACCATCAAAACCCGCAGTAAACATTGAACCCCAGAAATCTCCCACGGCAGCATTACCGGTTATAAAATCTCCATTGGGCGGCATCAGCTTTGCGTCCCGAGTGTATAAGGCCGCCATAGCTTCTGCATCCTGTGTTGCAAATACATCAACAAGGTTCTGATGAGCTTCATCTATTTTATCGAACACCGGTTTTTGCAGTACTCCTGAACCCGAGTGGTTCTGCATTGTTGCTGAAGGTTCTGTGGATTGGCTTTGCTCACATCCCAGAGCGAATAAAAATGAGAAAACGAAGAGAGGTACAAACAGCTTTTTCATATCAAACTCCTTTTTTATTTATAAATGACTGTTTTTTTGAATTCCGATGCCAACAAACTAAAGAGGCAGAAGTTATTATTATTGGTCCGGAACTAATGCTATTATAAGTTTAAGCCGGATATTTAGCTCCCACATTTAATTCAAATGATAGCACATTTGTTTCATTTCAGCAGATTATTAATAGAATAACAAGGAGAGATGATGGGTTTGTTAATATTTATGCCGGATTGTCAGGGGCCGGGATTAAAGTATCTCGCGGGCATACTCCGAGGGCTGAATTCCATATTTCTTAAAGAAACATCTTGAAAAATAAGACGGATTATTGAACCCGGATTCGTACGCAATTTCAGAAATACTCCCCTTTTGTTCCTCAATCATTTTTAGTGCATTTCTTAATCTTACTTCCCTTATGAGATTGTTAGGTGAATGACCGGTTAAATCTAAAATTCTTCTATACAATTGTGCCCTGCTCATTCCAAATTGCTTAACCAGATTATCTATGTTAAACTCTTTCAGATTCCAGTTTTTTTCAAGAGCTTCGAATAGCTCATTTATGAATTGTTCATTTCGTGAACTCACAACTTTTATGAAACCATTCCTGAGACCTGTTTTAATTTTCAGGTAGTTATAGGCTTTCCCCAATGAAGATGAAATAAGTACCCGGTTTTGGCCTGCAAAATATCCCAGTTTTCCCGCGAGACTTATAACATCTCCAAAAAGATCATCACTTTTCGTAACCGGTGCACCAAAGTTTAATCCTATTGATACACTGGTTTTAGAATTTTCTTCACCTGCAGATTCACTAAATTTTTGCTGGATTTCTGAGGCACAATTTATTGCATTCTCTCCGGATAGAAAAGAAACCAAAATCTTTCCTTTCTCCCATGAAACTTTGTTCCCTTCCGATTTTAAAAGAGAGTCATTAATGATTTTTTTCTGCAGGTTTTCTGCCTCAGCAAATTTATCTTTATTTATCCGGAGTTTTAAGAATAATGGATTATTAATTGTCAGCGACATAATAGCACGATGTGCTGTTTTACTGATGTATCCTTCAAAGGGTTGATTTTTTTTATTCCATGCTACCTCTGCAACTTTACCCAGGAAAAATTCTACTTCGTTCAGGTCAACCTCGATTATCTGGTTGGGGGTATGCCCGTGTGATGCGTTGTGCAAATTAATTACGCATTCTTTTTCCGGTGCTTTAAACACGCAGAATCCGGTGTTATTAGGAATGTCGTGCCAGAAGTAAACGAATTCACAATTAAACTTATCCTGTAAAGCGAAGTCTCTTTGATGATCGGCAGCAACATCCTCTACTGTTGCTTCGGTTGTATCATGTATATCCATGTAAACCGGCATTTTATTTCCCTTAAAATATCAGATAAAACCTTAAAGCCCGAGTAATTTTTCCAGGATGATGAGATGATTGGTTTAGGAAAGGCTCTGAATTTTAACTTATAATTTTGAGGATTTAATTGATATTTCCATCTGAATTTTACCTCGCCGTACAGGGTCGGAGCATTTTGGTTTGAGCTGTCGGCATATGCTTCTGTGTGCAGGATCTGAATTGCTCCATATTTTGCATCAACTGTTTTCACGGCAATTATCTGATTCTCCCTTACCGACATTGCCAGCCAGTTATAGCCTGAATCAGGAACTTCCACTAAATTATTAAAAAATGCCGCGGCGGAATCTTCGTTGGTATACGACTTCAAAAATCTGAATGCAGGTCTAACCGAATCAGCAGGACTTAAAAACACTCCTGTAATATTAGCCTGTTCATCCTGCTGTACCAGAACCACAATATCCGGGATAACATTTACATTATTGGGATACGAAACATTTCCGCCAGCCGAAAAAGAAAATCCGGTGATTTTCATATTCACAAGTGTGGTATTGATCGCGGCTTCCCCGGATGTTTTAGCCTCTCCGGGTCCCGTACTGCTGTCGCAGCCATTTATATAAATGACGATCAAAAGTAAAGCTGAAATCAGAATATTTTTCATAATAGTTTCCCCAAATGAAATTAAGAATGGTCCACATTTATCTTTGCCTAACTTAAATGAATTTTGGATTATCAGCAATATAATTAAGGAGAGCCGCGAATTATCCTCGTAGAGGATCCACCAGCTCAAAAAACCCGATCTTAATCGATCGGGTTTTTTAATTTGAACATAAATTGCAGGAAACCAGCTGATCTTCTATCACTATCCCCTCAAAGGAATGGTGCCGGTAATGGAATTTTTATGGAGCCGGATTACTCGAGTTGAAGCAGTCGCGGTGCACATACCATTTGCCCTGTACATTTTTCCAGATCACTATGAACTTTCCATTGTCAAATAATTCTCCATTCAGATAAAGAGTCCACAACCCTACTTCTGCCGCACTATTACCATCACCATAAACTTCCAGGGTCTCGATTGTTAAACCATCAAAACCCGCAGTAAACATTGAACCCCAGAAATCTCCCACGGCAGCATTACCGGTTATAAAATCTCCATTGGGCGGCATCAGCTTTGCGTCCCGAGTGTATAAGGCCGCCATAGCTTCTGCATCCTGTGTTGCAAATACATCAACAAGGTTCTGATGAGCTTCATCTATTTTATCGAACACCGGTTTTTGCAGTACTCCTGAACCCGAGTGGTTCTGCATTGTTGCTGAAGGTTCTGTGGATTGGCTTTGCTCACATCCCAGAGCGAATAAAAATGAGAAAACGAAGAGAGGTACAAACAGCTTTTTCATATCAAACTCCTTTTTTATTTATAAATGACTGTTTTTTTGAATTCCGATGCCAACAAACTAAAGAGGCAGAAGTTATTATTATTGGTCCGGAACTAATGCTATTATAAGTTTAAGCCGGATATTTAGCTCCCACATTTAATTCAAATGATAGCACATTTGTTTCATTTCAGCAGATTATTAATAGAATAACAAGGAGAGATGATGGGTTTGTTAATATTTATGCCGGATTGTCAGGGGCCGGGATTAAAGTATCTCGCGGGCATACTCCGAGGGCTGAATTCCATATTTCTTAAAGAAACATCTTGAAAAATAAGACGGATTATTGAACCCGGATTCGTACGCAATTTCAGAAATACTCCCCTTTTGTTCCTCAATCATTTTTAGTGCATTTCTTAATCTTACTTCCCTTATGAGATTGTTAGGTGAATGACCGGTTAAATCTAAAATTCTTCTATACAATTGTGCCCTGCTCATTCCAAATTGCTTAACCAGATTATCTATGTTAAACTCTTTCAGATTCCAGTTTTTTTCAAGAGCTTCGAATAGCTCATTTATGAATTGTTCATTTCGTGAACTCACAACTTTTATGAAACCATTCCTGAGACCTGGTTTAATTTTCAGGTAGTTATAGGCTTTCCCCAATGAAGATGAAATAAGTACCCGGTTTTGGCCTGCAAAATATCCCAGTTTTCCCGCGAGACTTATAACATCTCCAAAAAGATCATCACTTTTCGTAACCGGTGCACCAAAGTTTACTCCTATTGAAACACTGCTTTTAACATTTTCTTCACCTGTAGATTCACTAAATTTTTGCTGGATTTCTGCGGCACAATTTATTGCATTCTCTCCGGATAGAAAAGAAACCAAAATGTTTCCTTTCTCCCACGAAACTTTGTTTCCTTCCCATTTTAAAAGAGAATCATTAATGATTTTTTTCTGCAGCTTTTCTGCCTCAGCAAATTTATTTTTATTGATCCGGAGCTTTAAGAATAATGGATTATTAATTGTCAGCGACATAATAGCACGGTGCGCAGTTTTACTGATGTATCCTTCAAAGGGTTGATTTTTTTTATTCCATGCTACCTCGGCAACTTTACCCAGGAAAAATTCTACTTCGTTCAGGTCAACCTCGATTATCTGGTTGGGGGTATGTCCGTGTGATGCGTTGTGCAAATTAATTACGCATTCTTTTTCCGGTGCTTTAAACACGCAGAATCCGGTGTTATTAGGAATGTCGTGCCAGAAGTAAACGAATTCACAATTAAACTTATCCTGTAAAGCGAAGTCTCTTTGATGATCGGCAGCAACATCCTCTACTGTTGCTTCGGTTGTATCATGTATATCCATGTAAACTGGCATTTTATTTCCCTTAAAATATCAGATAAAACCTTAAAGCCCGAGTAATTTTTCCAGGATGATGAGATGATTGGTTTAGGAAAGGCTCTGAATTTTAACTTATAATTTTGAGGATTTAATGTCAACACGATCACCCCTTTGGAATAAATTTGTAAATAATATCGCTGCACACTACGCTTAAAAAGGTTTTCGACCGATTACCGAAAGGCAGTTATGCAATCAGGATGAAATATGAGTTCAAAAAACCGGAAAAGATCAATACATTTTATTGCTGGGACGATTCGGCAGTAGATGCAATTTCAGACAATACCATCACCTTCATTAACAAATAGTTGATTTGATGTTATATTAAATAAAATGAATTTCTAAAAAATTTAAAGATGGTAAAGATGACTTATGATGGAGAAAGGAGTTAATAGATACAACATATGGAAATAAAACGGTTACAATCTGGCGACGAAACATTAGCTAATAAAGCTTTTCAAATTCTAAAAACTAATGGTTCTCATCCTGCTATTTATGAACCTGGTTATTCAAATGCAGTAGATTTTTTAAAAAACCCCGGCAATTACTTTATCATTGCTGCTGAAAGCGGGAACCCTATTGGATTCATACTGGCATATGAACTTGAACGACTTGATAGACCGCAACCGATGATGTTGTTCTATGAAATAAGTGTTTTAAAGAGTAAACGCCGTCAGGGGGTAGCCAAAGCAATGATTAATCTACTGAATACCATATGCCAGGAGAGAAATGCCTTTAAAATGTGGGTGTTAACAGACAAGGCAAATAAAGCAGCAATGCGTACATATGAGTCGACCGGTGGACAACTCGTCAAAAAGGATGATATGGTGATGTTTGAGTATTACCCGGAAACATTAGCAGATAAAAGTCGTTCGTCTGACTAATTCTTCATTAAATAAACCCATATAACCGCAAATCTTCAGAACACCTAATTAAGATTGGCGGACCTGGTATCCTGTATTGATACAATTACCCCTGATGATATTCTAATAGTTGTGAACTATTTTGCTATAAAATAATCCCAGGCGGCTTTTGCTATGTCCGCAATTATTTTTTGATTTGTCTCTTCATCTTCACTCGAATTGCTTACAAATACACTCAGATAAAAATATTTTTTATTCGGCAGAAAAACTATTCCGATGTCATTTACTGCCGCGGTAAGACCCTTTTCATTCGTCCCCGAATGACCGGTCTTGTGCGCGACAACTGTATTTGAAGGAAGTTCTCCTTTGATGCTTTTCCGGCCCGTCTTCGTTCCCTTCATCGTTTCCCATAAAAAATTATAACTATTTTGTGAAAGCAGATGAATTTTGTTTTCATAAAATTTAACCAGGGCCAGGTTTGCTGCTTTTGGTGTTGTCCAGTTCTTAAACTGGTTTTCCCAATTACTCTGCTGGGTTTTCTCGTCATATACGATTGCCAGATCATTTATACCATTATCCTTCAGGTATCTTTCAACGGTTTCGGGACCTCCGATAAGCCGCATCAGCACATCGCATCCGACATTATCGCTTTCCGAAATAGTGTACCTTAAAACATCCGACAACTTCATTGTCGTGCCGTCAGGATATTTCTCACGGATCGGACTATATAAATCGTTTGTTACATCCTCTTTACTGATTTTGATATCCTGATCCAGACTGAATTCACCTTTATCAACGCGGTTCAGGACAGCCAGCGCCAGATGATACTTATATACACTCTGCATCGGAAATTTTTCATCCCCGTTGATTGACAAGGTATCTTTACCGTCAAAGCTCTGAACCGCAACTCCTACCTTAGCTTTTTTGCCGTCAATGATCCGGAGTAATTTTTCTCTTAAGGGATCAGAGTTATGAGCACTTGTAAATGAGTTTAAGGTCAATAAAAGCAGAGTGTTTAACAAGACCAGTCTTTTCATTTATTCCTCAAATAATTTTACCGGTTTTAGATACAATTTAGTATAAATATTTTCTTTGCCGCCGGATATACTTAGTAAACGCTCATATTGACCATTGCTTCCCCCGGCATCGAGAATCATATTGAGTGGAAACATTTACGCTAAAGCCAAATATAATCATTATTCGCTGTCTGCGGGAGCAGGAACTTGATTTGTTGTCCATATGTCGCGGTGAAGTTTCCAGCCGTCCGGCAAAAGTTTCCAGATTACGACGTATTTTCCGTCGTCTGCAGTCTTTTTACCGGCAGTGAGCTTGTATTTTCCCACTTCCGTTGCTGTTTCACCTTCCCTGCCTATATATACTTCCATTGTCTGAAGGTCAATACCCGTTATCCCGGCATCAATTGCGTTCCGCCAGAATTTTCTTATCTCCTCCCTGCCCCCAACGGGTGCTGTTCCGGCGGGTAATAGTTTGGCCTTACTGGTATAAAGTTCCGCTATCGTTCCGGCATCTTTATTACTAAAAGCATCACAAAACTTTTTATTCGCCTGCATTATACGCGTCTGCACTAAATTGTTTCTGCTTTCTTCAAACCCTTTGTCAATGGCAAGTGCTTTCTTAAACTGCTGCTCTGCTTCGTCATACCGGTCTGAGTTCATAAAGTACTCACCGAGTGAGTTATACATTTCCGGATCATCCGGGTGAATTTTTACATTTTCCTTAAAGAATTTCTCTGCTTCATCCATCCTGTCATGTTCCAGATCGACTAAAGCCGCAACATTTCTTGCTTCGCCGGTTGGATCAATTTCCATTGCCCGCGCGAATTCTTTTTCAGCTTCTTCTTCCCTTCCGGTGTAAAGGTAGAGATCGGCCATCGAGATGTGTGCGTTCCAGTGGTCCGGTGAGCTTTGGAGGTACTTGTTAAAGTATTTTTCGGCTTCATCAAAGTTCTCAGCATTCAGGGCGGTCTCACCGAGAAGGTGATATGCCTGAACGAAATCCGGATCGCGATTCAGGGCATCATTGAAATATTTTGCCGCCTCATCACATCGGTTCAGGTACCAGCAGCAGCGGATACCAGCATATCCCGGAAGGTAAGGATCATCGGGATACTCATCTGAAAGTTCATTAAGTATTGATACTGCTTTTTCGTACTCTGCGTCGATAAAGGCGGCTCGGAAAACATCGATCATTTTCTGCTCGCCTTCAGTAACCCTGCTTCTGTTTTCTTCGGCAGATTTGATGTATTGCCTTTTCTGGAACGCGTAATGCGAGAGTCCTGTAAGATGTAGATAAGCAAGAACGAAGGATGAATCGAGAGCAACGGCTTTTTTGAGCAGTCTGATTGCCGGATCTGTTTCCCAGTGAAACGCAAATTCCCGCGCCTCCTTAAAGTATTCCTTTGCCTGCTCCGATGAAGTGGTGATGGGTAGTACCTGCGCCCGCGTCAGCGGCTGGAAGCCTATAAATGAAATAAAAATTGCGGCAATGATGAGGGCTGTAAAATGTTTGGGGCGATGCATATTTATTACTCCTTTTTTATTTAATAAATATAGTATTGCCTGAACCTCTGCTTTTAGAAATTCTGCATTATTGTTCTGATTGTTTCCAGAATTTTTTGAAGTTATAAGATTCGTCTCCAAGAAGCAAGCCGCAGCGCACGAAAATTTTTATCGTTTCTAAACAACAGAAATTTCAGAGGTGAGAGTCAGATAATCTTTGCTGATTGCAGGCTTTCTATATTGGTAATATCAACCTTCCGAAGCTGGGATAAGCGCATGTAAGTTAAAATACTTCATTACACAATTAATATACCCGGATTTATTTAATTTAGATTACTTAATAATCCGGAGGAAGTAATTTTGAAGTATGACTATAATGTAATTGTAATAGGCAGCGGACCAGGGGGAGAAGGTGCGGCAATGAAATGCACTAAGGAAGGTTTGCATGTGGCTATGTGTGATTACTTTTCAATGATAGGCGGCAGCTGTACTCATACAAATACAATCCCAAGCAAAGCTTTACGCCACGCCAGCCAGCTTTTGTATGAAACCAACAGCCTGGCTGAAGCAAATTATCAATCATTGTTAAAAAAAGCCGAGGAGGTAATTCGGGAACAGTTTAACCTCAGAAAGGGATTTTACGAAAGAAACCTTATTGATATAATCGACGGCAGGGCGACTTTTATCGATGAGCATACAATCTCGGTTAAACTTTCAAACGGGGTTGAAGAAACTTATACTGCAGATTATTTCGTAATTGCAACCGGTTCCCGTCCCTATCACCCTCCCGATATTGATTTTACTCATCCAAGAATTCTGGACAGTGATACCGTTTTGAATTTAAAAGATAATCCCCGCTCATTAACAATATATGGTGCAGGTGTTATCGGATGTGAATATGCTTCAATTTTCAGAGGATTGCGGATCAAAGTAAATTTAATAAACACACGGGATAAACTTCTCGCTTTTCTTGATGATGAAATTATCGATGCGCTGAGCTTCTTTCTGAGGGAAAATGGTGTGATCCTAAGACATAATGAAGAATATGAAAAAGTAATCGCCGATGACAAGGGAGTTACCGTCTATTTAAAGTCAAATAAAGAAATCCGTACCGATTATCTTTTGTGGGCGCAGGGAAGAACGGGTAATTCAGATGATATGGGATTGGAGAATCTTGGAATAAAAACGGATTCCAGAGGATCAATAATGGTTAATGAAAATGATCAGACTGTTGTTCCTAATATTTACGCCGTGGGAGATATAATTGGATTTCCAAATCTGGCAAGTGCTTCATATGACCAGGGACGATTTGCAGCCACACATATTGTATTCGGTAAGTGCGAACACCAGCTTGTTGAATTTATTCCAACCGGAATTTATACTATCCCGGAAATAAGTTCTGTTGGTTATACTGAAGAAGAATTGACGAAGGATAAGATCCCGTATGAGGTGGGACATTCATTCTTCAGACATCTGGCACGGGCACAGATAACCCGAAGAACAACGGGAATGTTAAAAATTCTTTTTCATAGGGAAACATTACAAATACTAGGTGTGCATTGCTTCGGGCATGGAGCCGCAGAAATTATTCATATCGGTCAGGCAATTATGTCGCAAAAAGGTGAAGCAAATACTTTGATGTTTTTTATCAACACGACATTTAATTATCCGACTATGGCCGAGGCATATCGTGTTGCTGCATTGAACGGGATTAATAAAGTGGACCAATTAAAAAAGAAGATGGATTGAGCTTCCTGGCGATATTAACTCATTATAATAAAATGAAGATCCTGCTTACCTCAGCAGAACCATCTTCTTTACGGCCTGAAATTCTCCTGTCTTAATTTGATAGAAGTATACTCCGCTCGGGAGGTTCACGGCATTGAAATCCAGTTCGTAGCTGCCGGCCGGTTTGTATTCGTTAACAATTACGGCCGCTTCCTGCCCGAGTGCATCGTAAATTTTGAGTGTTGTCAGGCCGTCTGCAGACTGCTGCCACCTTATCTTTGTTGTCGGATTGAATGGATTCGGGTAGTTCTGAAATAGCATGAAATTTCCGGGGACGATATCATTGCTGCTCGCTACAACAGTTGAATTGGCTGGATAGAAATACTCCAGTATCCTGTCTATGTTCGCCCGCCATAATCCCCAGCTGTGCCCTTCCGGTCTTTCAAGCCAGTCAAGCTCATAACCCGCAGATAACAGATAATCCCTGAAGGGACGAAGATTGATGTACAGACTTTCGTATGTTCCCCAAACCGAACACCATTTGATGTCTTCAAATGGTCCGTTTACTATAAGGTTGTATGCTTCATAATTATTTGGCCAGAATGCGGCCGAATGCAATCCGCATAAACCGAATACTTCCGGATTGTTGTAACTAATAAGTGCGGAAATGTTCCCGCCGAATGAATCTCCAAGTACCAGCCTTTCCTTCGGGTCATCTTTTGTTTTGTAGTTTGCATCTATATAAGGGACAAGCTCGCTTACAAAAAATGCCATGTACTGATTTCTTAAGCTTCCCGCGTATTCTTCATTCCTGTTATTCGGCTTCACGAATACACAGATAACAGGCTGGATTTTTCCACTGTCCAGTAAATTGTCTACAACATTTACTGCTTTTCCCAGTGTTATATATTCTAAGCCGTCCTGGAAATATACTGTCGGGTAGACTGCAGCTGATAAAGAATCGTAGCCGGGGGGAAGGTATATATACAGTGTATAATTTGTACCGACATTCGTGCTGTAGATTACTTTGGAAACTAATGTTCCATGCTGAATATTCGGGTTAGCGATAATTTCCCAGGGCTGTACGTACAGAGGCATAGCCAGTTCGGAATTGGGACCGTATCCCCCCTGGCACGTGTTAGGATTTTCCGGATCAAGTATCCAGGTCCCTCCATTAATAACAAATTTATAGTCGAGCCGTGCATCCATTTCGAAATTAGCCGACCTGTACCAAAAATCAGTTTGACTCAGCCTGGTCATCGGCCATACATTGCTATCCCAGTTGTTAAAATCTCCCGGTACAGATACTGAACTTACATCACCCTGATAAATAAAATTTGCCGTCGAATCTTCAATGAATGGAATACCAACAGTTCGTGCGTATGTCATAAAACTGTCAACAGCAGCCTGTTTTGCAGCCGGGTCGACAAGAGAGTTGACGTGATTGATAAAATCCTGAAACTGACTTTGAGAGTAGATAAGTGAAGATAGCACAATTATAAAAAGGAAAAATAACTTCTTCATATTCAGTCCCTCCCGACAGAAAATAAAATAGTAAACCGAATTTGCGATTTATTATCGATATAAACAATTCCTTTCAAATCAGGATTTCTGATAGCGGGGACGGACTTTGCTCAACTTTAATTTATTAGTTCCGGGAAGGTTTTCAGGAGCAACGACAGCAAATGAAGTATCTCCCCAAGCCTTAACTGCTTCCTGCCTTATACCGGCACAAAAAGGGCGCTCCCAACAGGAAGTCTGCCCTTTTCGGCAAAACAAACCAATTTTTGTACAAAAGCATTTACTAAAGCTATTTTCCGCTGGTCTGCATAAATGACGCCAAAATAATGAATTCCGGTCTGTCGCAAATGACCACTCAAGATGCCGGATTCACACCTTTGGATATCCGGCAAATAGTTTTATGTTTATACAGGATCTTCGAGAAAATTTTACTAACAAAGATTGCTAACTATTTATTAATAGGACAGAGGATAAGTATGCCTAACTTTTCCGGGCGATTATATTTAATTATCATATTAACGGGCCTGAGCTTTATTCCTGCCGCTAAATGCCAGGAGGTAGTGAATCCCGACAGTGCGCTCCAGATCATTCTGCACAGACTGGAGGGAGAGAAACTAACGCTGGACATGGCTCAGGAGCTTGCGAAAAAAAATTCGTCATCTTACAAACAGGCTGAGGCTGTTTATATGGCATCGCTGGGAGCTCTCCGGAGGGAAAGAGGAAGGTTCGATCCCGTATTCTTTCTGGATCTGAATTATAACGATCAGAAAGTTCCTGCAGCTTCATTCTTCTCGGGAGCAGCTGTACTGGCCACGAACGAGACAAAATTGTCGACAGGGTTCCGAATGGACTTGCCGACCGGTACGGAACTGGAGCTTGCAATTAATTCATCGCGCTTAAAATCCAACTCACAATTCGCTTTCCTGAATCCCGAGTACGATGCAGTCGGTTATATCTCTCTTCGTCAGCCTCTGCTTGGAGGCTTCACCGCGTCTGCACAAAAGGAATTGAACCAGGCGGAACTTGAGGCTGAGGCGTACAAGGCTCAGTTCGATCAGGCAGCGCTGCTTCTTAACACTACGGTTGAGCAATCATACTGGACTCTCTACGCGGCGGAACGGGATTACGCAGTGCAGAAACTTACTCTGGAGCGGGCTGAATCTTTGCTGGAAGAGGCGCAGCTGCGTGCTAAAGCAGGACTAATTGGTCCCAGCCAGGTTGCAAATGCACAGACTTTCAGGGCAGAGCAAAAACTTTTAATGATTGACAGGGAAGAACAGCTTGATACCGAGTCGGACAGGTTTGCAGTATTGATCGGGACGCGTCCGGGCACTGGTTTTACACGCTTCATACCGACCGACAATCCGCCCGATGAATTTGCCGATGCATCAGTGGAAGATCTGATTGATCATGCATTAAATAATAACCTGGATCTCCGGGCTGCGGGCAAGCAGGTGGAAATAATGAAAACTCTTACCGCGGCGGCTTCGTGGGAGGCACTCCCTACTGTCGATTTTATTGCATCGATCTCGAGTAATGCACTTGGAGGAAATTCGCAGAATGTATTCTTCGGTACTGACACTCTGCGTTCATCCAACACGGGAACTTACGGCGACGTTCTTTCGGAAATTTTTCAACGGAAATATCCAGGGTGGAGTGTCGGACTTGAGATTACACTGCCTATAGGATTAAGAACAGGATTGGGTGAGGAGGACAGGCTTGAGGCAGGTCTCTACGGTGCAAAGGAGAATTATACCGGGCTGGCCCGCAGTCTCGAACAGCAGGTAAGATCAGCTTACAGAGAACTGATACATGGAAGCGAAAGGATAAAGGCAGCCAGGGAGGGTGTGGATGCAGCACAGGAACAGGTAAGGATCGGGATGATTGAGTTTAAGAACGGAAGACTTTCGGCATTTGAGCTTGTGAGGTTAAGTCAGGATTTTGCCGTAGCGCAGCAGCGTTATTCGGATGCGCTTGTTAAGACAGTAAAAGCTGCATCTGAACTGAAGCGGTTAACTTCGGGATCGTACTCCGGCAGTCTGCAATAACAAAGATTATTAAATGAAAGGTTAATAAATGTTAACTGAACATAATAAACATAAACAGCTATACTTCATCATTCTGCTCACTATCTTATTGATGCTTTCGGAAGGATGTTCGAATGAGGAAAAATCAGCAGGAGGTTTTCAAATGCCGCCTACTCCTGTTGAAGTGGCCGATGTAAAATCCGAGAATATAGCCGATAAATTTGAAGCGGTCGGTACAATCGAGGCCATTGAAGGTGTAACGATAGTATCGGAAATTGACGCTTCGGTTTTAAGCCTTCCCTTCAATGAGGGAGGCTATGTAAAGAAGGGTGATTTGATAGCCCGGCTTGACGATTCTCAGCTTTCCGCGGAGGTAAACAGGACGGAAGCTTTGTACACCCAGAGCAAAACGGCATATAACCGCGTGAAAGTAATTGTTGATCAGAAGGCTGGCTCGCAGCAGGATCTTGATGATGCACTTGCAAACATGAAGGTTGCCGAAGCTAATTACGAACTTGCGAAAGCGCGGCTTTCCAAAACGCGAATCACCGCACCTTTCGACGGATTTATAGGAGCGCGCAAAATTAGTGCGGGTACTTTCCTGCGTACAGGTCAGCCTATAGCAGAGCTGGCAAACCTGAATGAGATACGGGTCAGCTTTTCTGCCCCCGAGCGTTACCTTGCGCAGCTGAAGAGGGATGCAAAGGTTGTGGTTTCATCAGCCGTATTTCCCGGTTATAGTGTTTCTGGAAAAATAATTGCGATAGAACCTATGCTGGATTCAGAAACCAGGAATGTTAATGTTGTTGCAAGAGTTCAGAATCCGGGACAAAAATTCCGGCCGGGTATGTCGGCTAATGTCGCAGCAATTTTAAGTGAGCATTCGGGTGCCCTTACGGTTCCCAATGAAGCTGTATTTGCAAACGGCGATCAGTCCTTCGTCTATCTGGTAAACAATGACAGCACGGTTTCCGCGGTACCGGTAACATTGGGAATGCAGACGCCAAAAGTAGTGGAAATTACGAGTGGTCTTAAGAGCGGAAGCCGGGTTGTAAGAACAGGTCATCAGAAATTGTTTGACGGCGCGAAGGTGATGCCGATTAACTCCGGGAATACAACTGCGGCAGGACAATGATCAAATATTTTTTTGTCAGCCTTACCGGAAAATAATTGTATAAATGAAAACTATATCAGTACTCAGGAGTTTTTAATATGAAGCTTAGTGATATTTCTATACGACGCCCGGTGTTTGCAACGGTGATGAGTCTTGCGATACTGCTGTTCGGTATTATATCCTTTACTCAGCTGCCGGTAAGAGAGTACCCCGACATAGATCCGCCGGTTATTTCAGTAGTCACTCTTTACCGTGGGGCAAGTTCAAATGTTGTTGAAACCGAGATAACTGATGTAATGGAAGAGCAGTTTGCCACACTTGAGGGTGTAAAAACCATTAGTTCATCAAGCCAGGAAGGCGGTTCGGTAATAACAATAGAATTTGAGCTGAACCGGGATGTGAACGAGGCTGCTAATGATGTGCGCGACAGAGTATCGCGTATACGCGGTGCACTCCCCCAGGAAATTGATGACCCTGTTATTTCGAAAGTTGATGCCAACGCACAGGCTATTGTGTGGCTGGCGCTTTCGAGTACTCAGTATTCGGGACTGGAATTATCGGATTATGCCGACAGAGTACTGAAGGAAAAAATCCAAAGAATACCCGGAGTCGGTTCTGTGATCATCGGAGGCGAGCGGAGATATGCGATGCGTGTATGGCTAGATCCTTTACGAATGGCCGCACACGGACTAAGCGCCCAGGACATTGAAAATGCGGTACGATCAGAGAATGCAGAGATACCCGGCGGACGCGTTGAGGGAACACAGCGTGAATTTGCCGTCCGTACCCGTGGTGACCTTGATACACCGGAGCAGTTCGGGGCAATTATAGTTTCTCAGAAATCGAACGACATCGTCCGCCTCCGTGATGTTGCCGATGTTGAAGTAGGCGCGGAAGATGAACGTACGATAGCCCGCTGGAACGGACAGCTTGCCGTGGGCCTGGGCATAGTGAAACAATCGAAAGCCAGTACTGTGGACGTGGCAGCCGATATTGTAAGCAGACTGCCTGAATTAAAAAAGCTGCTGCCGCCGGGGATGAAACTTGAAGTGGCTTTCGACAGTTCCGAGTTTATTAAGGAATCTATTTCCGAGGTTGAGCAGACGCTTCTGATCGCGCTTGGACTGGTAGTGCTTGTTGTACTCGCTTTCCTAAAAAGTTTTCGCGCTACGATCATTCCTTCTATCGCTATCCCTATCTCTATTATCGGTTCGCTGGCAGCGGTATATTTTGCGGGATTTACTATCAACATACTTACTTTGCTGGGACTTGTGCTTGCAATAGGTCTTGTTGTAGACGATGCAATTGTGGTTCTGGAGAACATCTACAGACATATGGAGATGGGCAAAACACGAATGCAGGCGGCTATTGACGGAAGCAAAGAAATAGGATTTGCAATTATTTCCACTACGATCACGCTTGTAGCGGTATTCATTCCCCTGGCATTCCTTTCCGGAAATGTCGGCAGGTTATTTAATGAGTTCGGTATAGCCGTTGCGGTTGCGATCCTGATTTCAGGATTTGTGGCACTAACCCTTACACCGATGATATCGTCGCTGATACTGCGTCCCCTTCATGGAGTAAGTCAGAACTGGGCAACGCGCTCATTCGACAGCTTCTTTGACTGGCTTAACAGAGTATATGAAAAACTATTACGGTGGTCGTTAAAGCACAGACTGATTGTGATCACGGGAGGAATAGCAACGGTGATCCTGGGAATTTTTCTGTTCAGGCTTTTACCCAGCGAGCTGGTGCCGGTGGAAGACCGCGGAGTTGGTTTCGGAATAGTAATAGCCCCCGAAGGTTCAACCCTGGAATACACTGACACATATGTAAGAGAAATTGAAGGTATCCTGCTTAAAAATCCCGACGTAAAAGGACTTTTCACAGCAACCGGACTGAGTTTCGGTGGTCCCGGCAGTGTTACTAACAGCTTTATGTTCATAAACCTTAAACCAAGGAGTGAGCGGAAAAAATCGCAGCAGCAGATCATACAGGAACTCTTCCCCCGTCTTATATCAATTCCGGGAGTGCTTGCCTTTGTTATAAACCCTCCCAGTCTCGGAGCGTCTTTCAGTTCAAATCCTGTTGAATATGTTCTTCAGGCAGACAGCTACCAGGAGCTGAGTAAAGCCACCGGGATAATGATGGGCGAAGCATCCAAACTGGGATACCTGATAAATATGGACAGCGATCTTCGCCTTAACAAGCCACAACTTGACGTTGATATAGACAGAGAACGGGCTTCCCACCTTGGTGTTTCTGTTACAGAGATCGGTGCGACCCTGGAAACACTGCTTGGAGGAAGGAAAGTTACAGACTTCAAGAGAGGCACGAAGCAGTACGATGTGATACTTCAGCTCAAACCTGAATACCGGTCGTCGCCTGACGCCATCGGCAATATCTATATTAAAAGTTCAGGCGGACTTGTTCAACTGGCTAATGTGGTAAAAGTTAAAAATACCGTTGCCCCGAAAGAGCTTAATCATTACAATCGTGTACGTTCGGCAACAATTTCGGCCGGACTGGCACCGGGAGTACCACTCGGAAAAGCACTTGACGACTTAGACCGTATTGCCGAGGAGAAACTACCTCCGGGCATTAAGCATGAGTACGCCGGTCAGTCGCTGGAATATAAAGATTCAAGTTCGGCACTGTACTTTATGTTTATCCTTGCGATAATATTCATATACCTGGTATTGTCGGCCCAGTTCGAAAGTTTTGTTCACCCTTTAACTATCCTGCTGTCGGTGCCTCTTGCTATTTTCGGTGCACTGCTGACACTTTATCTTTTCGGACAAAGCTTAAACATATACTCGCAGATCGGGTTAATAATGCTGATCGGACTGGTAACCAAGAACTCAATTCTTATAATTGAATTTGCCAACCAGCAGCGTGATCAGGGAACTCCCTATATGGAAGCTGTTATAAACTCGGCAATTATCCGCTTAAGACCGATTCTTATGACATCCTTCGCCACTATCTTCGGAATTTTGCCGATAGCAATAGGATTGGGTGCCGGAGCGGAATCAAGAAGACCGTTAGGACTAGCAGTAACCGGAGGAATGTTCTTTTCAACATTCCTGACGCTTCTGATTGTACCTGTGGTATATACACTGCTCGCCAGGTTTACCGGAACTAAGAAAGCAGATGCAGAGACCGGATACGAGCCTTCATTGAAAAAAAACGCAATTGAGGCCAAAATAAGCCCGGCAGAGTAAAGAATAAGAAATATTCCGACAAATTATAGGTGTATTTGCGGTAAAATAATTCCCGTATGGATGGGTTTGGTCAACAGAACTTAGTGATGTTTCTCCCTGAATTTTTTTACTTTGGCGAGGTTGCCGCAATCTTTCATACTGCACCATTGGCGGCTGCCGTTCTTGCTGGTATCAAGGAACAGCCATCCGCAGTCATCCCCAAAGCACTCTTTTACCCGGTGCAGATTTCCGGAGGTTAACAGTTCTGAAGCAGAAAGCGCTATCTGCCATACTATGTATTCCGGATCATTACCCGGTAATTCGAGATCCCATTTGAATGTGCCCGAATCAAACCGCAGCTTCTGATGTTCCCGTGCCCTGCTACATTCCTTGTTCAACAATCCTATGTCTTCAATTTCCGGCTTCTCCCCTTTTATCAGGCTTATGAATATCCGGTAAATCGCCTCACGTATGACAACTGCATGTTTGTAGACTTTATGTGCGGCTTTCGGATTTTCTTTAGCAAAACGGTTGAGCTGTTCTGCCCTGGAATGATTTATTATGCCGGCTTTATGAGCCCAGTCAATCAAATCTGAATAGTTTCCGAGCTTGTCGTTCAGTACTTTATAATCAAGGGGATCGGCTTCATCAAGTCCTCTCCTTCCGCTTACTGAGTTAACGAAATCCAGCGAAAGATTATTAGCTACATATTTATGTTTTTCATCCATATATCACCCAGTTCGTAACCGTTGAAATACACTTGACAGGTTACAGATATAATGTTATCTTGTAACCGGTAATATTAAATTAACTGGTTACGAACTAATAATCAATACATTAAAAAGTGAGGCTGAAATGATAACAAGGATCTGGCACGGCAGAGTGAAAAAAATAGATGCCGATAAATATCGCAGGTACGTAATCGACACCGGCATAAGGGATTACCTCAGTGTTAAAGGCAACCTGGGGGCGCAAATCTGGCAGAATATAGATGATGAAATTTCAGATATTTTCACCGTTACACAGTGGGACGGCATTGAGTCAGTTAAAAAGTTTGCGGGAAAAAATTATGCAAAGGCTAAATATTACCCTGAAGACGAAAAATATCTGCTGGAGGTTGAACCGGAAGTAAAGCACTATGCGACTGTTTCTTTCTCAAACCTCATGATAAGGAAACTTCTCCAGCAGTTTACAGATCTGTACGACGGTAACAACTGGACAGACAGAAACTTTATCATGCTCTTAAGTTCGGTCGATGAAGAAACGGCATTTAAACAGCCTTTCCCGGGTAAACATTCCGTCGTTGAAATATTGTGGCACATTATCTACTGGAGAAGAGCCGTGTTACACCGGATAAAAAAGGATTTTAAATTTGAGGAAGAGACCGAGAAGGATCAGAATTTTCTTTCCCTTGAGTCGTTGCGAAAAAAAGGATGGAAAAAATTAGGGCAGGAATTGATGGACACACAGGAAGAGCTGGTAAAGTTTCTCATCACAAAAACAGATGATTTCCTGGAAGAAGAGAACAGACCCGGACATAAAAACCGGTCAGATATTGAAGGATTATTGCACCACGATTATTATCACCTTGGTCAGATAGGCTTTGTAATATCTATCCTTGAAGGACAAAGTAAAAAATGATAACTGCCGCGAGCCGCAGCAGACTTACTTCAGCTTATTTGGCTGACGAAAAATACTATAGTGATTTTATATCCTCTGCCGGCTTGGAGAGATCGTTCCCAAGCTGATGTCCGCCTTCTTCAATTTCGCAGAACTCAGCTGATGTTAGAATTTCACGATAAAGTGAAAAATTACTGATCGGTATTTCTTTGTCGTCCACACAGTGATAGAAGTAAACAGGAGTATCCTGCGGCATACTCTCAGCAAAATCATCTTTCAGCTTTAATCCCTGTACCCAATCCTCATCACCATGCCAGAACGGTGCAGCGATGAGAAAGATACCTTTGATACGTTTCTTGATCTCGTTTTCGGTAAGATATTTCAGCAGCATTGACGCACCAAGTGAATGCCCGACAAGAATGATATTACCTTCCGCGGCTTCGATCTTTCTGCCGATCTGCTGCGGCCATCCAAAATCCGGCCGCGACTCGTCTGCATCCATTTTGGGGTAGTTCACTTTGTAGTTGTCACCCAACAGCTGTTCCAGTGAAGCCGCTAATTTTTTATCGGCTTCATAGCCATTTTCACCTCCGCCGTGTATAAATAATACTTCCTGCTTCATAAGCTAATCCGGGATGTTCGGTTCTGCAATTTTTGCTAACTGAGCTAACGATTCCTGCCATCCAAGATAGCACATTTCAAGGGGAATTGCTTCAGGTACCCCTGTCTGCTCTATCTTCACATCACATCCGCAGGAAACCTGCTTAATATTAACTGTGGTTATCATTTCGCCCGGCATGTTGGGATTCTCAAACTGATCTGTATACCGGATATGCTCGTTCGGCTTCAGCTCAAGGTATTTTCCGCCGAAAGAGTGACTCTTTTGACTGGTGAAGTTGGTAAATGACATCCTGTATGTGCCGCCAACCCTGGGATCGATATTATGCACTTTGCAGGTGAAACCGTATGGCGGAAGCCACTTGGCTAATGCATCAGCGTTAAGAAATGCACGGTAGATCTTTTCCGGCGAGGCAGCAAAAACACGATGAAGCGATACGGTAGACATAATTTCTCCTCTCAATGTTAAAAGTAAATGATGAATTTGGGGACAACTTACGTCAGCTTTCTATGAAAATAAAGGTATGATTCCGACAAATCACACGGCCATTTGCGGCAAGGTGGCTGTCCGGTGGATCGGCTGATAAATTGTCATTCACAGGGAAAGGAATTTGACCTTGCCTTCCCACCCCGGGACATTTCCTGCTCTTGTTATATGTGCTTGCGTTAAAAGAAGAAAATGAAGAGATAAATTTATTTAATGATTAAGCGGTTGGCACTTCACCTAAAATGACATCGGTTGCGATGCGCAGCCTGGTTATCATAGTTCATCAAAATTTTTGATCACCAGGTTGGCACCGTTTTTATAAAGATCTTCTTCTTTACCATGACGGGCAACTCCCACTACAAATTTAAAGTTTCCGGCTTTCCCGGCCTTTACACCGGCTATAGCATCTTCAAATACTGCACTCTTAGACGGAACTGTATCCAGTTGTTTAGCCGCCTCAAGAAAAATATCGGGGGCGGGCTTACCGGGTATATTCATTTCCTCCGAGGTAACGCCGTCTACCCTGATATCGAAAAGGTTTTCTATCTCAGCAGTTTCCAGTACAGCCTTGCAGTTTTTACTCGAAGATATAACCGCAGTCTTTAGTTCACGTTTCCGCCATTTTTTTATTTTGTTAATTGTATCATCAAAAACATGAACTCCCTCCTGCTTCATCAGATCCAGAAAGATCTTATTTTTCCGGTTGCCCAGTCCGCAAATTGTTTCTTTATCCGGTCCGTCTTCGGAATCACCATAATCAAGATTGATATCGCGGGATTCCAGAAGACTCTTAACGCCGTCATATCGGGGCTTACCGTCTATGTATTTCAGATAATCTTCTTTGTCCTTGTAAGGTTCTATATCCCGGTCGTTTTTCTCAAGATACTCCTGAAAATATGATTCAAACATCTGCTGCCAGGCTTTCATATGCAGTGCCGCGGTTCGCGTAATTACACCGTCAAGATCAAAGATCAATGCATCAAGACCATCAATTGACCATTGCTTTTTATTTTTTTCTTCAATCATAAATTATTCATCCTCCTTTGCCGAATGACCATCCCGGGCTGCATCTCTATTTTCCTAATTACTTTTTTCTTTTTCCGGTTTTTCAATTCTGTGATATTCCGAACCGCTCAGATCGAATTCCATAACATCTCCCTGCTGAAATGAGTAAACCTTGCTGTCAACACAAATATCAACCTTTTCTGTCCAGCCTGTTTCAAAATTGACGCTCATCTTTTCGTGAGTAATATTCAATTTGATCCAGTGTCCCCTGTACCTCACTCTTATATTTACGCATTTTATTTCGTTCGGCAGCTGCGGATTCAGACATAAGTTATCCTCGCCTATTTCGATTGCGGTGTAGCATCTCTGGATCATATCTACAGTCCCTGCCATTGATCCAAGATGTATTCCTTCTGGTGTTGTGCCTCCCTGAATATCCTGGTAATCACTCTTAAGTGCTTCTTTGAACAGATGCCAGGACACCTCCCTGTTGGACCTTGCCAGCACCCACGAATAAACCAGACGGCTTAAAGTTGAGCCGTGAGAAGTTCTCTGCTGATAGTAATCGATATTTTTTGTTATCATTTCCGGATCGAAGTTATAGTTCAGATTTTCAAATACCTCTTTAATTCCCTCGGAGGAGAACAGGTAGAAAATCATTAATACGTCGGCCTGCTTACCAACCTGATAACGGTTTGTTGTATCGTCTTCTGATTTAAGTATCCGGTCGAGACGCTGAATATCGCCGTATTTTTTTCTGTAACCCTCCCAGTCAAACTCTTCCAGCTTATCATATCCGTCAAACTGATTGATGATACTATCATCCCGTATAGGTAAGTACATTTTCGAGCTTACATCTTCCCATCTTAGTAGTTCTTCCGGTTCAATCTCTAACTTTTTGAGAAGCATCTTTTTGCGGTCGCCGTCTATTATTTTCAAAATGCGCATCGCTGTCTGCATCACCCATGCCGCCATAAAATTAGTATAGGCATTATTATCTAAACCGGCTTCTTCCCTGTCGGGATATTTGGTATGAAATTCATCAGGACCGACCACACCTTTAATTTCAAAACGATCCTTCTCAGGATTATATTGTGAGATACTTTCCCAGAACCTGGCGATTTCCAGTATCATATCGGCACCATAGAAGAATAAAAATTCCATATCATTTGTTGCCTGGTAATACTGCCAGACGTTGTACGCAATAGCCGAGTTAATGTGGCGCTGCAGACGCGTATTATCCGGTCCCCACTCACCCGTATTAGGATTTAAATGAATAACCTGACTCTCTTCCCTGCCGTCGCTTCCGCTTTGCCATGGATACATTGCACCTTTATAACCGGCCTGTTGTGCAGAGAACCTTGCTTCTTCCAATCTGCGGTAGCGGTACATCAGCAGAGTACGCGTAAGTTCCGGTATGCGCATATTCAGGAAGGGAAAAATGTAAAGCTCATCCCAGAAAATATGCCCCCGGTATGCCTCACCATGCCATCCTCTTGCAGGTACGCCAACATCAAGTTCAATACTATTCATCGATACTGTCTGCAATAAATGAAAGATATGCAGCCGTAAGATTAGCTGAGCTTCTTCATCATCTTCAATTACTATGTCGCTGCGATCCCACAAATCATTCCAGGCTATTTTGTGTTCTTCAAACATGGTTTCAAAATCTTTAACGCGGGTTAAACTTTTTTTAGCTTCTAATACAGGCTCACTGATAGCCGGATCGCGTGAAGTATAGACCGAAACCAGCTTCTCGATCTGAACGGGAATTTCGGATTCACAATCGAACGTCAGCACCTGTCCTATATATTCTTCCTTCTTAATCGTTTCTCTCGTCAGAGGTTTTTCTTCGAACTTTCCTGTGATATAAGTTTTTGCAGCCTGGGCCATATGAATATTTGACTGCACTGTCTTTACCAGAATATAAATACCGTCTTCTCCCTCGGATCCGGTTTCAAGAGTCTGCAGATGCTTACTTTCTAATTCCCTGTACCTTGCAACACCATTATTTATTACCGAACCATCAAGTCCCGATGTTATATGAATTTTACCCGACCAGTTTTCGGGTTTAAATACCCACTGTATTGCAGCCCGATGAGGATCGGCCATATTAACTATGCGGCGGCTGGTTAAATTTGTTATCCGGTCTTTCTGATCCTTAAATCTGAGATGTCTCATTAAAACTCCCGTATAAAGATCCAGTTCCTGATGGTATTCTAACAGGTCAACTTTTTCCAGACTAAACCAATCATCATCACCGATCCTGAAATTCATACACAGCCAGTTTGGCCAGTTAACAAGATCCTCGTTCTCAATTACCTTTCCTGCAATATGCGATTTCAGACGATTGTAGCCGCCTGCAAGATAAGTTCCCGGATAATGGGTTCCGTCATCTCTGGATTCTTCAGCCGCACCGCGCGATGCAAAATAGCCATTGCCTAAAGTACAGAGTGCTTCACGCAGCTGTTCCTGTTCGGGTTTCCAGTCGTCATATACAATTTTCCATGTTTCCATAACTTTATTCTGAATTAATATTCTTAATTACTTTCTTTATAAATTCTTCAACCTCATTAACATTACGCAGCAGATACTGAGCTTTTGTTTTGTGTCCGTGGTCTCCCACAAGGATACCTGGTCCGATCCCGTCCAGCGAATCAAATGCATCTTCATCCGTAAGGTCATCGCCTATATAAACAGGCAGAACATTATCATCTTGCAAATCCAGTTTCTTCATTAACCAGAGTACGGCTTTGCCTTTGTTCCAGTCGATATCAGGCTGAAGCTCGATTACCTTTTTTCCAAAGCTCTTTCGTAAGGTCGGATAATGCTTATGCGCTTCTTCAACCAGATCTTTTATTCTCTGTGCATCTTCCTCTCCTGCATTCCTGTAATGGATGGCTAATGAGAATTTCTTTCTCTCAAGCTGAGCTCCGTTAATCTCCTCGAGCTTTCCTTTTAATCTCTCCTCCGCACTATCGAGCAGCGGCAGATATTTTTTCCCCTCTTCGTTCTGCATTTCCATACCGCCGGGACCGCTGATATCAAAACCATGACTTCCTGCATATATAAGTCCATCCAGTCCAACTAAATTCTGAACATCCTTTTTATCTCTTCCGCTTACTATCGCCACTGTACACAACTTTGCGAGATCCTTCAGCACAGAACGCATTGACTCTGATAATACAGCATCTTCGGGATGGTCTACTATCGGGGTAAGCGTGCCGTCATAATCCAGAAAAAATACCGGCTTGCTGTTTTTTATACGGTTTAACAAATCCTCGTCATTCCGCGCGGAAGGTAAATCTGTTTTTCTCATTTTATTTTTTCTTTTGTTCTACATTTTTTTCCAGTTCCTCATCTTCCCATTTCCAGTTTTTTATTTCGGGCATATCATCGTCATGTTTATTTATGTAGGCCGTATGTTCTTTCAACTTGTTGTTGAATTTATCAATTGTCATACTTGCGTAAGAACGGAAACGCTCTACTCTGTTCAGAGCGGCTATCGCAAGGTGATAACGACTCATTTTATTCAGTACACGCATATTAAATGGTGTGGTGGTGCGGCCTTCTTCTATGTAGCCATGAACGTGAAATCTCTGAGGATTAGGCCGATGATGAAGTAATTCGTGTATTACGCGGGGATAACCATGGAAAGCAAAAATCACATCTTTATCTTCATCGAAAAGTCTGTTAAAGGCATGGTCATCCAGACCATGACTATGATCATGGTGAGAGATGAGAGTAAACAGATCGACAACATTAACTACCCTTATTTTCAGATCGGGTAATTCTTTTCGCAGCAGCCAGGCGGCGGCAACAGTTTCTTCGGTTGGGACATCACCTGCAGAAGCAAGAATAATATCCGGTTCACCATCATCGTTGCTTGCCCAGTCCCATATAGATGCCCCCCTTTTACAATGCTCGATCGCAGTTTCCATATCCAGATACTGCGGTATGTTCTGCTTGGAGGCTACAATAAGATTTACATAGTTCTTACTTGCAAGACAATGATCCATTACTGAAAGCAGACAGTTAGCATCGGGCGGGAAATAAATTCTCGCTACCGAACTTTTTTTGTTAGCTACATTATTTATGAAGCTTGGTACCTGATGAGTATAGCCGTTATGATCCTGGCGCCATACGTGAGATGTAAGAAGATAATTTATAGATGATATGGGTTTTCTCCAGGGTATTTCATTTGCTACTTTAAGCCATTTTGCGTACTGGTTCAGCATAGAATCAATGATGGGTATAAATGCTTCATAACAAGCGAATATTCCATGCCGGCCTGTAAGCAGATAACCTTCAAACCAGCCTTCGATGGTGTGTTCGCTGAGAATCTCCATCACCCTGCCGTCTTTTGAAAGATATTCATCACTATCGATAATCGGCCACATAAATGCTCTGCCTGTTTCTTCAAATATGTGTTCCATCCTGTTTGAGGTTGTCTCATCGGGACAGAAGAACCTAAAATTTGCTTCTTCTTTATTGTTTTTAAATATATCCCGTACATATCTGGCTAAATTCCTTGTGCCTTCTGTTTTTAAACCGGTCGGCTTTTTCAATTCTACGGCGTAATCTTTAAAGTCAGGCAGCTTAAGAGGCTTTAAGAAATTTCCTCCGTTTGAATAAGGATTTTTGCCTATGCGCAGATCTCCTTCGGGACAAAAATCAAGGATATCTTTTTTAGGCTTACCGCCTTCTTCAAACAACTCTTCAGGTTTGTAGCTGTGAAGCCATTTCTCCAGAAGTTTTAAATGATCTTTATTATTTGCCGGATCAGGAATCGGGATCTGGTGTGCGTGAAAAGTATTCTCGAGAGGTTTTCCGTCCATTTCTTCAGGACAGGTCCAGCCCTTAGGTGTTTTTAATATTATCATCGGCCAGATGATACGATCAGGAATATCACCGTTCCTTGCTTTCTTCTGAATAGAAGTTATCTCCTGGTAAGCCCGGTCGATAGTTTCCCACATTTGAAGATGTACGCTTTCAGGCTGGTCGCCTTCCACTATTCGAACATCGTAGCCGTAACCGCAGAACAGATCTTTTAAGTCAGAGTCGGTCATTCGGCCGAAAAGAGAAGGACCCGAGAGTTTATATCCGTTGAGATGCAGGATAGGCAATACCGCACCTGAAGTTGCGGGGTTCAGATACTTGGTTGAATGCCAGGCAGCAGCAAGCGGTCCGGTTTCACCTTCTCCATCACCAACAACACACACAGAGATTAAATCAGGGTTGTCGAAAACAGTTCCAAATGCATGAGAAAGACTGTAACCCAATTCTCCGCCTTCATGCATCATGCCCGGGAACACCCGGATAAAGGTGACTCGGCATTCCATCAGGAGTTGAGAACTGCCGGACAAACCTTCTCAGTCCTTCAATCGTGAAATCGAGATCCGGATAATACTCGGTTAATGTTCCTTCAAGATAAATATTTGACAGAATGGCAGGTGCGCCATGTCCCGGACCTACTACCAGAAGTATATTAGCATTGGTTTCCTTTATTAGCCGATTTAGATGAGCGTAGATTAAATTTAATCCCGGCTGAGTTCCCCAGTGCCCCAGCAGTCGTGGTTTTATATCAGAATCTTTTAATGGTTTTCTTAACAGCGGGTTATCCCATAAGTACAACTGAGCAGCGCCCAGATAATTTGCGGCTTTCCAGTAACGGTTAATCTGTTTGATTTTATCATTCTCAATTTTTTTCATTTAATTTTTCTCCTAACTTACTTTCCTTCAAAATTCCATAAGAGTGCCTGGAAATCATTAATTCCTCATTAGTCTTCATTACCCGCACAGTTACTTCACTTTCATTTTCTGAAATTATTTTTTCATTTTCTTTGTTTTTCTCATCATTCAATTCTATCCCGAGGTAATCCAGATTTTGACAGATGCGTTGTCGTATTTCAGATGAGTTTTCACCGATTCCACCTGTGAAAATCATTGTATCAAGTCCACCAAGCACCGCCGTCAGAGCCCCGATATATTTTCTTGCCTGATAGCAGAACATATCAATAGCCAGTTTCACCCTATCATTCCCGTTTTCAGATTCCAGAAGTTCTTTCATATCCGAACTTTCACCTGATATGCCAATCAAACCGGAATTTTCATTAACCAGCTTATTAATTTCATTCACGTTTAATTTCTTTTCTTTTTGCAGATAAATTATAACGCCGGGGTCGAGATCTCCCGACCGGGTACCCATTATCAATCCTCCGGCGGGAGTAAAGCCCATTGTTGTATCCTGACTTTTACCCTCTTTTACAGCTGCCATACTTGCACCGTTTCCAAGGTGAGCAATGATGATGCGTCCCTTTGAAATTTCCGAACCGGCTTCCTTTTCAAGTTCCTGCAGAATATATTCATATGACAATCCATGAAAGCCATAGCGGCATATGCCTTCATTTCTCATTTTTTCCGGAAGCGGATAATTCTGTGCCTTCTCAGGCATGTGGCGATGAAAGCTGGTATCAAAACAGGCAGTCTGTTTTAATTCAGGGAAATTATCCTTTACAATTTTTACTGCTTTAATTTCATGCGGAAGGTGTTCCGGGGCGAGGGGGATTAATTCCTCCAATTTTGAAATATCTTCGTTTGTTAATAGTATCGGCTTTCTGAATTCAGCACCGCCGTGTACAATTCTGTGACCGACTGCATCTATACTTTTTTCAGGAGAATGTTTATTCAGGAAGTCGAATAATAATTTAAGGGAATCATTATGATCCCTGATCTCAGTTTCCTTTTCTCTTATCTGTTTCCCCTGTCCGTTATAAACCGCAAAAGTTCCCTTTTTCATACCGATATCCGATAATTCTCCATTCAGTTCAAGTACTTCGCTCTCATCGTTGATCTGATAAAGCGAAAATTTCAAACTTGAAGAACCGCTGTTAATAGTTAAAATGTTCATTAAATAACCTGTAAAATCAGATAATACTTAAGGTGATATATTTTTTGCTGCTTGAGCACTACCTGGTATACAACAAAGTTAAAGGTTCATTTTGTCTTGAATATTGACTGCGAGCATCTTTACCCAGTTCAGCAGAAGCATCCAGATCAGGGCATAACCCCATACAATTGCGGCGTTCAGCCAGCCAATAGAAGTTACCAGAATTCCAAAGACAGCTATAAGTCTTTACTGGATTTATTTATCTTACTCAGGATCGAAATTAATTCCTGTCATTTTTTCAGATACTTCCCATAGCTTTTCAGCCCGTTCCTTACTATGCGATAATTTATTTGATTCAACCTTTGCGGGATATCCCGTCATTTCCATGAATCCATCAGGACCAAAATAATCACCGCTTTGCGCATCCTTATCAACCGCCGCTCTTAGTATAGGCAGGGTACCTTTCTCAACAGACATAGCAAATATTTTATTCATAAACTCCATAATCGAAGAGTGTCTCTGCAAGTTTGTTGCTGTCCAGCCGGGATGCGCAGCCGTCACTTTTACCTGAAGATTTTTCTGCTGCAACCGGTCCCTTAATTCATATGTAAAGTAGAGGTTGGCAAGTTTGCTGTCGCCGTATGCTTTACTTGCATTATATTTTCTTTTTTCCCAGTTAAGATCATCAAAATCTATTCGACCCATCTTATGAGCGTTACTGGATACGTTTACTATTCTTGGGTTCGAGGTACTTCGAATTAAATCGAAGAGAAGGGCAGTAAGTGCAAAATGTCCCAGGTGATTTACTCCGAACTGCAGTTCAAATCCTTCTTCAGTTTTAGAGTACGGAGGAACCATAACCCCGGCATTATTAATTAATATATCGAGCCGGTTATATTTTTTCTTAAACTCCTCTGCAAAATGTTTAACCGACTCAAGGCTGGCCAGATCAATCAGCATCAGGCTTACATCTGTATTTTTAACCTGGTCGTTTATTTTCTGAACAGCTTTCTCTCCTTTATTTTGATTCCTTGCAGCTGCGATAACCATAGCATTTTTGTCTGCAAGAACTCTGGCGGCTTCAAATCCGATACCGCTGTCGGCACCTGTAATTACAACTACATTCCCCTGCTGATCAGAAATATTATCAGTTGTCCAGTTATTGCTGTTATCCATGGGTATCTTTCTATATCCGTTGTTCTCTGTGATCAAAATAAGAACAAAGCCCAATTATGTTGTGATTAGGGAGTCTCCTGTTCAGGTCCATGGATTATTTTTTCTCCGTCCTGCTTCACACCTAAACAAAACCTGTCACCCTAAACACAAACACAGAAACCTGATAATTTAAAGTTAGTCATACAGATAATATGAGGATTTGAAATGAAAAAGAATGTTGTTTTTATAGTTTTTAGCGCGTTGTTCCTGTTAATACTTCCTTTGGCAGCTGCAGGCTGCTCATATTCAGAGACCGGCAGTACGATGAACCAATCTGCTCCTGACGGTTATAACATTGATGATCTGAATCAGTATGGTGAATGGGTACATGTAAACCCTTATGGCGAGGCGTGGCGCCCTTACACAGTTGCGGACTGGCAGCCGTTTACTGATGGATACTGGACTTATTCAGGTGGTGACTGGACATGGATCTCTTACGAACCATTCGGATGGATCGTTTATCATTATGGTTACTGGTACAATGATCCTTTTTACGGATGGGTATGGATCCCGTCTGATAATCAATGGTCGCCGGCAAGAGTAAACTGGGTTGATTATGGAGATTATATAGGATGGTCACCGCTTCCGCCTCCCGGCGTTGTGTACGGCCCGCCATGGGAAAGCAGAGAATATAAATACTGGAATGTTGTTAGAAAGCAGGACTTTGACAGAGAGGACGTTGGAAATTACAGAGTCGGGAATCCGGTAAGAAATGATATGGGAGGAAGAAGTGAGGTAAGAAATGAAGCTCCTGACAGAATGAGACTGGAATCTTCTACCGGAGACAGAATAAAGGATGTCAGGATCCCGCACCGTAAAGTGGAAATTCAAAAGAGAGAATTATCAAGGCTGGATTTGCCTCCTGCAGAAAAAAGAAAAGTAGACAATCATGCTGAACAGGTAAGAAGAAATAAGCTTATCTCCCGCGATAAATACCGCGAGCAGCATAACAAAAGAAGCGAATAAATAAAAATATAAACTCAAGCCCTTCAGCATTTGATATCAGGTAAATGGAATCTGCCGGGTGAAATTTTCGACGGGTATAGGGTAGATTAAATCCGCAGCGAGCCGCGGAAGCCGCGGGCGGCATAGTAGGAATCAGCTCCGTTATGGTATGTAAAAACTGTATCGTAGCGCCGGTCGCAGAAAAGAGCTCCGCCTAATTTTCTTATTTTTTCGGGTGTTCTTATCCAGCTCGAAGTTTTAAGATCGAATTCGCCAAGCTTCTGCAGTTCCCGGTATTCCTCTTCCGATAACAGATCAATTCCAATATCAGCCGCAGCATCAAGGACATTGTTTTTAGGCTTATGTTCTTTCCTTGCCTCAAGGGCAGCACGGTCATAGCAGTAACTTCTGCGTCCTTTGGGACTCTCAGCGGAACAGTCGTAAAATATGTATTCTTTCGTTTTCTTATCATAACCAACAACATCCGGTTCTCCCCCGGTATTCTCCATTTCATTAAGGGACCACAATTTGCCAGCATTTTTCTCAAGCTTTGCCTGCACTTCTGCCCACTTGATTTCTTTATGCCTGTCCATGTTTTTTTCAAAACGATCTTTCAAAGTTTTAAGCAGTGCTTCACTTTGAGCCGGAGTTAATTTTTTCTTCGTGTCAGCCATATATATCCTTTTGAATATTATTTACCCTGGCGAATTGATTATTTGCTGTTTACTAATGATAAACAAAGGTTTTATTAACATACGAAAAGAGTTTTTCAAACTCAAAAGATATACATCACCCCGGAAAAAGGAAGCATTAAATCTTTTTCTTAATGGGAAGCCCGGATGCAGACCACTGACTTCTTACTTTATTGCTATGCCTGAAGAAAAATAAAATAAATAGGGCGCTTTATACGAAAAAAACGTTGTGTGAAAACCGCATTCAAATTCGACATACAAGTTATTATTTACGGGGAGCAGGTAATAGCTGTTGACCCCGGCGAAAGGTAATACGCCAAAATATGCCCATGCAGCCGCGGCAAGACCCATACTTCCTCCGATAAAGAGGTTCTTTGTTAAACTCATTTCGGGACCTGTCTTCGCATAAGGGATAATGATCCCTCCATAATCATTATTTTTTTCAATTCCCGTTGCCACGTTTAACCCTATTTCAAAAGCCCATTTAACCCTGAACGGTTTAGAGAACTGATCAAAATCACTGGTTCTGTAATTAAAATTAAAGAATACATTTCGGAACATTGGTTCTTCATCATGCATATATACCCCTGAGTAACCAAATAAAATTCTGCTTCTGGTCAACCCAATATTTTCTTTGTCAGGCTGTGATGGAATTTCCCGGGCTGAAACCGGGCAGGCCAATATCGCCAATAACACTACTACATATAATGAATTTAACATTCCTCTCCTCCGCAATAACTGTATAGGATATGAATATTTATAGATTTTTCCTGCAACCCGGGATTCCATGTGTAAAGCCCTTTTCCTAATAATGGATATTATCTAACGAAGGAATACGTTTACGCCTATTCCTATTGCCAGTACTTTACTTTGTACATCGTGTGAGGGCATGACATAATAAAGGGAATATTCTGCCGGATAGGTAACGTTCATAAAAGTATAGCTTACAATTGATTCGATAGCAACATTATCAGTCAGAAAATAGTCCAGTCCTGCTCCAAGTTTGATGTCGCTTTCTTTTATGTCGTCACCGTATACTGTAGAGTTCTGTTGTCCATAAGCATACCCGAGCAGAAAGAACGGCCTGGCATGCTCTTTACCCAAATAAAACCTTGCAGAAGGGCCTACTGCCCAGGTTGTACTACTGCTGCCTCCATAACTGACTTCCTGAAGGCTTACTCCCAAGCCGAGAGAAAAGTTGTCTATTATAAAATAATCAACACCTGGATTGAAATTAAGAACTGACGTGTTATTTTCAACCCCCTCCTGTGAATAGGAAGTAAAAGATATGGTTCCGTTTATGCTGTATGTTCCTCTGCCGGTTAAATTTTGTCCGCACAATATCCCGCTAATGAATATGATGAGTGCTGCGATCAATGCTGAAGTTTTCATTGGAGGTTCTCCTCTGGATTAAAATTTATTGAAGGTTCCCGTTTTCATACATCCGCCTTTATAAAAAGATCCCCGATCTCTTATTTTCCCATATTTACCGGATTTAACTTAAAGATTTGTCCCTCAATGCGCAATGGCACTAACTTAGGTTGGGAACGTATGCGGAAATTATTGTCAGCCGGAATGAGGCTTTGGATCCGGCTGACAATTGGCCTTTTACAATTTACAACCCCGGTTTCGATCAAACTACTTCATCAAAATCATCTTCTTAATAGAATTATATTGGCCGGCTTCTATTCTGTAAATGTACACGCCGCTTGGTAAATCACTCGCGTTGAACTCTACCTGGTAGTTCCCCGGTTCTCTTTCTGCATTGAGAACTGTGTTTACCTTTTCGCCAATACTGTTGAAAATGTCTATCCTGACGTTTGATTTTTCTTTCACGCCGAATTTTATTGTAGTTGAAGGGTTAAACGGATTGGGATAATTCTGATCAAGGAAATAAGTATAAACTGACTGAACCTCCACAGTTACTTCGGCCGAGTAACTGCACGTACCATTGAAATCGATCTGCTTTAACCTGTAAGTATAATGTCCGGCGGGAACTTCTTTATCTGTAAAGGAATATGTCTGCTCTTCAGTAGTGGTTCCTTTTCCTTCTGACAAATCCAACCTTCACCCACTCTGTATTTCCACTAACTCTTTCAATATCAAATCCCTTATTGTTGGTTTCTGTTGCAGTAGACCAGTTGAGATTTACTTCATTCCCGCTAACTGATGCGGTAAAGGCTGTAAATTCTACAGGAACCGGCATTGGAGGACCGACGTATTTATAAAAGTTGTTGGTAGTATAGCACTGGTAGCCCATCCGACCTGATCGGAATTGAAAACCATATAGCAGTAATTGCCGTTGTCCAAATCTGTCCAGGTATTTCCTCCATCGAGAGTATATGCCGAACCGCCTGCATAACCGTTAACATTAACATCTCCTGTTATTACATAGCCGTCAGCAGTACCAGGTACATAACACACATTTAAGGGGATACAGCCTCCGTAGGGACCGGGAATTTCTGTCCAGGTGTCTCCTCCGTCAGTGGTTTTTTCAAGGATAGCATAAGCCTCATCCCATCTCCAGAAAACACGCATACCGTTAAGCTGGTCTTTAAATGCGGGAAACATTTCGTAGTTCCCGTTTGTATTAGCTACGGTAATAATATTCCATGTATAACCTTTGTCAGTTGTCTTGTAGATTCTTGGTCCTGATGCTGAAACTGTTGGTATCCATAAATAATCCCCGATTTCAGGAACTTCTACAGGATCCATAAATTCTTGTCCCGTATTGGGTGGAATGTTTGCATCCGGAACTCTCACCCAATCAGCCCCGCCGTTTGTTGTTGTATAGATTTCTAAGCGCATTGTGGCAGGATCCTGTTCCCCGACAACAACTCCGTTATCTGCATCAAAGAAATGAATATACCCAGGACCGTAAGCTGAGTTTTCATAGATCAGCGGAAGTTTTGTCCAGGTTGTACCTCCGTCGGTGGTTTTATAAATTCCCTGCATTCCCCAGGTCGCCCAGCTTTCAATTGCGGCAAAAGCAGTGTTTTCATCGAAGGCAAATATCCACCACGGGGAACCGTTTACCGTTCCCGGGATCGTATCGTTTTCCCATGTTGTACCGCCGTCTGTAGTTCTTAAATATCCATTTAAGTACCCGGTTCCGGTAAATGAAGTTGTCCAGAGAGCCCAGCAGATATTATCATCTACAGGGTAAAATCTGATCGCCATCCCATCGACGGGGATATTTGAAGTCTGCACCTGCCATGGCTGCGGAAAGATGGAAACAGAAACTAAACAAAGGGAAAAAATGATTGAAAAAAATGTTCTCATAGCGTGCTCCTTTTAATTATTTGATTTATTACAGCTTCTTTGAAGAAGAACTTTGCGATAAATGTTTATGTCCGAAGTATCATTTCCTTTTTGCAGGAATAGCTCTCGGTTTTAAGCTCGTAAATGTAGATCCCGCCTATTAAGTCCTTCATTCTGTTTTCAACAGAAAAATCAATTTTATATGTGCCTGCCTCCTGTTCCTCATCAACCAGTTTATCAATCAAATTTCCGTTGAGGTTAAAAACAGTGATCCTTACTCTCGTTTTAAAGGCAACGCAGTATTTTATTGTCGTTCTGTTTCTGAAGGGATTCGGATGGTTCTGACTCAGATAGAAGTTAAGCGGAATTACTTCATCATCGTGATTGTGGTTCATTTGTTTCATTTTTCCCTCTGACCCTGAAAAATGAATTTATCGATTTTATTTACTTATACATTGATAATCTGCAGGGAGGACAATATCTATAACAGATGGTGAAAATGTTTTAACAAATGAGTAATTATTATAAAGCAGCTATTTTTCAGCGGTATTTTGATGGTACATGGTTGGCGGGATTCCGAATTGATTTTTGAAGCACTCCGTAAAATAGGATGGATTGCTGAAACCGACAGCAAAAGAAATATCTGTAATATTTCCGTAATTTTTTTCTATTAACGCGGCAGCTTTATTTAACCGGATTCTCTTTATAAGTTCAACCGGCGAATCACCCGTCAGACTGACAAGTTTTTTATAAAGCAGACTGCGGCTAACAGCCATTTTTTCAGCAAACAATTCAACATTAAAGTAAGGATCTGTAATATTTTCATTTATAGTATTCACGGCTTTATGTAAAAATTGCTGATCTATTGACGGCAGCTTTTTCTCTTCTATTTCAATCAGCCCGAATTTCTTGAAATGTTCGTGTAGTCTTTTCCTCTGTTCAAGGAGATTTTTGATCCTTGCTTTTAATTCAGAAGCTTCGAAAGGTTTCATAATATAATCGTCAGCCCCGGTTTCCAGCCCCACTAATTTATCTCTTAACGTGGCCTTAGCTGTCAGCAGTATCAACGGGATATGACTGGTTCTTGAATCTGATTTCAACCTATGGCATACCTCTATTCCGTCAAGTACGGGCATCATTATATCACTGATAATCAGATCGGGAATTTCACAGAATGATATGGATAATCCCTCGTTTCCGTTTGCGGCTTCAATTACTGCATAAGAGCCGGACAAAATTTCCGTAATGTATTTTCTTACATCGACGTTATCTTCAATAATTAATAAAACGGGTTTATCCGTTTCATTGTGGAGCTCATTGTTTCTCGAAGAAGCGTTCATCTGAAGCAATGCCGATTCATCGATCTCCGTAATTATGGTTTTATCACTTTCCTCACTGATATAATGATCAAACTCTTCCGGAGAAAAAATTTCCATACCTGAAGGCAGATAAACGGTAAATACCGAGCCCTGACCCTCGCGACTTTCTACAGAAATTTTTCCCCGGTGAAGTTCAACCAATTCCTTTATTAAAGATAAACCTATCCCGGTTCCTTCATATTCTTTTGAGAGTCTGCTGTCAACCTGATAAAACCGGTCAAATATCTTGCTGAGCTGTTCTTTGGGAATACCGATGCCGTTATCTGTAACAGATATTCTGATAAATTCCTTATCATTTTCATTTCCTTCAGATTTTAAATTTACTTTAACAGAACCGCCCTGCGGGGTAAATTTAAGAGCATTCGATAATAAATTGTTTAATATTTTCTCCACTTTATCCCTGTCGAAGAATAAAGGTATCTTTTGATATTCAGAATCAAATTTTAAGGTGATTTGTTTTTTCTCAGCAAACGGGAGGAATGAAGCAATCAGTTCTTTAATAACCGGAATTATATCCTGTTCATAAACCTTCAGTTTCATTTTACCGGATTCGATTCTTGAAATATCAAGAAGCTGATTTGCGAGTCTGTTTAATTTCTTGGCACTTCTGTGAATTAATTTTGCTTTTTCCGACACCCTGTCATCTGTTGTAAGTTCCAGGATCTGCTTTGCGGGTCCCTGGATTAATGTAAGCGGGGTTCTGAACTCGTGAGAAATGTTTGTAAAGAAACGTGTTTTCATTTCATCCAGTTCCTGCAGCTTTTCGGCTTCCAGGTTCCTCATCTCATAGTCGTGCCTGATCTTCACTCTTTTAAGCTGCATTCTCCATGCCAGATAGACTATACCCGATATTAGCAAAACATAAAAGATGTAAGCATAGGTAGTCTGCCACCAGGGGGAGTTAATTAATATTATAAGTGACACTCCTTTTTTATTCCAGACACCATCCCTGTTTGCAGCAGTAACCGTGAAAATATATTCACCAGGTTCAAGATTAGTATATGAGGCATTCCTCTGAGTTCCGGCCTCAATCCAGTTTTTATCATAATTAACCAGCATATATTTGTACCTGATTTCTGAGGATTCGCTAAAATGCAGCCCCACAAAATCAAAACGCAGATCATTATAATCATAGGGAATAGTCAGTTCCCCGCTCTCAGAAACAGGTCCATCATAATTCAATTTTTCTTCAGGTTTATTGATAAGAGAAACCCTGCTTAAAACAACTCCCGGAGGTATCGAATCATCCTTCATCTCTTCCGGCGAAAAAACGAGCACGCCGCCAGTGACACCGAAATACATTTTCCCGTCTGCATCAACCACAGCCTTTGACGATGAAATATTGTTATCGGGTAGTCCGTCAGTTGTATAATAATTCTTGAATGTTCTTGTTTCAATATTGAATCTTGATAAGCCATCGATAGTACCCACCCAGAGATTACCGGAATCATCTTCCAGCATCTGAGTTATCTCAGAATGCGGCAGCCCATCCTTTTTAGTATAATTTTCTATGATCTTATTTTCTGATCTATCCAGTAAACTCAGTCCGGTAAAGTAATCTGCTACCCAGAAATTTCCGTTTTTGTCTTCATGTATTACAGTAGGACTATAAAAGCCATAATTTGTAAATGTTTCAGTACTTCTGTTGAACCTGTTCAGTCCCCCGTAATTTGTTCCGACCCACAAAGTGCCGTCGCGATCCTCGTAAAGAGTTCTTATTTTATCATCGTGAATACTTCCAGGATTATTTGGATCATTGACGTACAATGTCAACTTGTTTCTGGGAATATCGTATTTATAAAGTCCCGAGTGTATAGTAGCGATCCATAAATAACCCAGATGATCCCGGATTAAACGTAATGATTAATTTTCCTGCCAGGCTCGGGGTTACCGATAGATTATCAGCATAAGAACTCAAAGCTCCGGTAGCAGGACTGAATTTTGCTAATCCCATTGTTCCTGCAATCCATATATCACCTGTTTTATCAAATACCATCCTGCGGCGTGTAGGAGTTGCCTGTTCTTTACTATTCAGGTAATGAGTAAAGCAGTTGGATTTAACATCGTATTTGTCGAGTCCCACATCCGTCAGGATCCAGACGTATCCTTTCTGATCGTAAATAATATCAGACACATTCGAACTAATGAGGCTGTTAGGATTGCCGTCCTCGTGCTTAAATACCCGAAAGTAGTTTTTTCTCCGGTCATACTTCCGAAGTCCTCGGTCTAATGTGCCTGCCCAAATGATACCCGATTTATCTGAGTACAAAGAGAAAATCCTGTTATTAGTAGCCTGTGACTGATCCGGATACAGCTTGTAAAGCTGAAGCGACCCTGTTTTTTCATCTAAATAAAAGATCCCTCTTTCGTAATTGACAAACCCGAACCAGATGATCCCTCTCTGATCTCCGATGATATTTCCATATGCATAACTCCTGCTCTCATAAATATTGCTGATATCCATTTTGGGGAACTCTATATATGATCTGAACCTGCCGTTTCGGAGTTCAAGACTTGTAACCGAATTATCGGATATCATCCACAGTTTACCGTTTTGCGATTTATAAAAGGACTGGATCCAACCGATTTTTCTGTCGGGATCTGAATCAATTTTATAGTTAGAGAAAGCTTTTTATTTATATCAAATTTCCATAACCCGTTTTTGTCGGTTCCAATTAAGAGGTTATCCTGAATCTCATCACCTGCAATTGCGTTGATACCGTATCCACGTTTTTGAGTGAACAACAATTCTGAATTTTTCAAATCATCAATTATTAAATTATATCTTGTAAAGGAACCCTTTTCCCGGTCAAATAAATTCAATCCCTTGTCTGTCCCGATCCAGAATCTTCCTTCGGTATCTTCATAGATGCATTGAACACTGTCACTGTTAATACTGTTCGGGCTGCCGGGATAATGTTTATATGATACAAAGGATTCATCCGCACGGTTAAATTTATTTAATCCGTCAAGCGTGGCAATCCAGAGGATATTATTTTTATCTTCATAAATTTTGACTATCCCCCTGCTGCTTATACTGCCGCTGTCATTTATATCAGGCTGAAAGACTTTCATCGAATAGCCATCGTATCTAACCAGTCCGTTCTCAGTACCAAGCCATAAATACCCCTGATAATCCTGAAGAATACAGGTGATTGTAGTATTTGGCAGGCCTGTCCTGATAGGAATCTTTTCAAAAACAGGTTCAGGCATACGGGAAATGCTGGTTTGCGATAATGCAGTGTTTGAGAAGAAAAGAAGAATCGGGAGTATCCATAAAAGGATAATATTATTTTTTAGTATCCTACCTGTAATTGCACCTGACATAATCTCCCCATCTCTCTTACTGGACTAAATGCTGGTGAAAAGAAATTTACAGAAAAGAAATTATTTCAGGGAAGGAGCATCTCAGGATATAACGTGAATTCAATTAATCCCTCAAAAATCTCAGAATATATTAAAGTTTTCCTGCTTAAAAAGCAATTAATTTAAAACCTGAGAGTAAAAACGGTTTCTTCACCGGCTTTAGATGCGACTCTTATGTTGCCTCCGTGGGCGCGCATTATCTGGCGGGAGAGACTTAATCCTATTCCTGAGCCGTTCTTCTTGGTGCTGTAGAATGGAATAAAAATCTTTTCCAGTACGTCTTCGGGGATGCCGGGTCCGTTGTCGGTAACCTTAATAAGTATCTTCCCCCTTTCGTCGAGTAAAGCGGTTAAACCTATTTCTGCTTTTTCTTTACCGTCAAGAGAATGCATGGCGTTGATAAGCAGATTTATGATTACCTGCTCAACTAACTCCGGATCAGCAGTCAGCTCAAGACTATCAGGCGTTACATTGTGACTGAACTTTATTCCCTTTTCCTCAAGTTCTTTCGACATCAGATTTTTTATTCTGTCGAACAATGAACTGATCTGAAATATGGAAAAGTTCGGTTTTGGTATGCGGGTCAGATTCCTGTAGCTGTTAACAAAATGAATGAGACCTTCACTTCTCCTCTGTATTGTATTTACAGCGCTGTTTATATCATCAAGCGATTCGGAATCGGGTGCCGAATGTTCCTGCAGGTTGTTTTTTAATATCGATTGAACCGTAGATGCAAGTGAGGAAATCGGCGTAATGGAATTCATTATCTCGTGTGTAAGTACCCGTATCAGCTGCTGCCATGCCTCCATCTCCTTTTCTTCCAGTTCGCTTTGAATGTTCTGTAGGGAGACCAGGATATACTTTTGATCCCTGAGCTTGAATTCGGTGGCATATATTATTAACTGTATGAAATCATTCTCATCGGTGATCTTTATGGTGGCCCTCTCTCCTGCTTCCAGAGCAAATAGTTTTTCGGTAAGGGTTTGACTTATCTTACTGAGTGAGGAAATATTATTAAGATGCGTAACCTTCAGAAGACGTTTTGCTGCATTATTTATGAACTGAACCTCGCCGTTCTGGTTATAGGAAATAAGCCCCACACCAACGTGCTGCATAACCGTTTCAAGATATCTCAGGTGTTCCTCTTTCTCGCTACGAGTGCTCTGAAATTTCATTATCACTTTATTAAAAGATTTGTAAAGGTCCTTAAATGAGCTGCCGAGCGATGTGTCAATAAAGGTTTGCGAAAAGTCTGAATGTTCAATTGCACTTAAGAACCGCGAAAGATCCCTGTTAGTTTTCTCAACATAATAAATAAGCGAATAAAGCTGAAAGACGATGATTATCGAAAGAACAACAATGCTTGCGTAAAGGACAGTATAAAAAATAAGATAGAAGAGGAGAGTTATGGTTAAGCCCAGAACCGCAACCCGCAGTATTATATTCAATCTGAAATTCTTGATTATCATAACTTAAGGCCGCCGTTAAATGTGTGAGTCGGACGGTTCGGGTAAATAATTGACAGATATAACCGTAAGGTCATCGAACTGGGGTGAATTATCGCTAAATCCTGTAATTTCTTCTGAAAGAGCTTTGATGAACTCATCCCCGGCGATATCTTTATTTTTTTCGATGAATTTTAATATTCTTTCCCGTCCGAAGTCTTCGTTATTCTTATTGCGCGTATCATTGAAGCCGTCGGTGTACATCAATATTATATCCCCTTTGTTAAGACTGATCTTACGATCGCAGATATTCTTCTCGAATATACTGCCGTCTTTTAGTCCCAACCCGATTCCCGGAGGCCGGAGTATTTCAACCTTGCCTTTTATGCTGTTATAATAAATACCCGGCTCGTGGCCTGCTCTTGCATAGATGAATGAATTCTCTGCATAATCGAGGACACCGTAAAACATCGTAACAAAAGAACCCTTTTCAAGTGTATGGATGAGTATTGTGTTCACTTTATTAAGAACCTCACATGGTGAGAGCGATGCACCGGCCTGTGACTGAAAGATACCCTTGGTAAGAGTCATATAAAACGCTGCCGGAAGTCCTTTACCTGACACATCGCCTATTACCAAACCAAGCTTATTATCACCGAGATCAAAATAATCATAGTAGTCGCCTCCAACTTCCCGGGCTGATACACAGAGTCCCCTTATAGCATAATTTTTAAGAGAAGGATCTTTATGCGGCAGAAGCCGGGTCTGCACCTGATGTGCGATCTCCAGTTCTCTGGAGAAACGTTCTCTTTCCAGCTCGTTCTTAATATCCTGCAGTGATACCAGTTTGTATTTGTGAGTTCTCAGCTTGAAACCGCTCGCGTATAGAGATATCTGTTTCTCAACATTATTCTGCATTACCCTGATGAGTGCGTTCTCTCCCGGATTTATGTTTTCCAGCGTATTAACGAGTTCAGGACTAACAGATGAGAGCGATTTAATATTTATTATATCGTTTACTTCGAGCAGCTTTTTAGCAGCATCGTTAATAATTTCGATCTTTCCGCTTTCAGTGAATGAAATAAGGCCGATGCCCACGTGCTTAACAACCGTCTGCAGGTACTGGAAGTTTTCTTCTTTTTCCGAACGCGCTTCTTTGATCTGGTTCATTACCTGTGTAAATGCACTGCCCAGTTCAAGGAAAGAACCCCCAAGTTTTTCCATGGGAAATGACTGGGAGAAGTCGGAATGCTTAATTGAAAGGATAAACTTAGATACCTCGGTATTGGTGTTGTCGACAAATCTGATCAACAGAAATATCTGCACAATTATCGCAGACGCAATGATAATCGGAGTTATGCTGAGCGAACTCTCAAACCATACATAAAAAAGCAGGAACACAGAAAATGTGAGTGCGAGGATCCTGAAGATCAGATTTAGTCGAAAGTTTGTCATTAATTAAGCCATTAAAGTGCGTACTTTTCCATTCTTCTATAAAGTGCGGCACGCGTTAAGCCGAGTTCCTTTGCGGCTTTGGTAACATTGCCATCGTTCGCATCCAGCACTTTCCTTATAACCGCCTTTTCAACTTCTTCAAGGTTATAAGTATCAAAGATAAATTTCTCCTCTTTCGTTTCGGGCGATGTGAAGAAGAAGTCGGATGGCTGAAGAATATCAGAATCGCTTAGAATAATGCTCCGCTCTATTGCGTGCTGAAGTTCCCTCACATTGCCGGGCCATTTGTAATTTTCAAGCTTTTTAATCGTCACAGGACTGAACCTCAGGTTAGGCTTATTGTATCTTGCTTTATATACAGAAAGAAAATGTTCTGCAAGCATCTGGATATCCTCTTTCCTTTCTCTTAAGGGCGGTATATCGATTTCAACGGTATTTATTCTATAAAGCAGGTCCTGCCTGAATTTATTTTCCGCCACCATCTGGTGAATTGGAGTGTTTGTGGCACAAATAAGGCGTATATCAATAGGCTTATAACTATTTGAACCAACCCTTGCTACCTGCCGGTTTTGAAGCACGGTAAGCAGTTTCGCCTGCATCTCTATTGGAACATTACCGATCTCATCGAGGAAAAGAGTTCCGCCCGAGGCTGACTCAAATCTGCCGGCTCTGTCTTCTCTGGCATCGGTAAAAGCACCTTTAACATGACCAAACAGCTCACTCTCAAATAATGTGGGTGTCAATGAGCCCACATCTACTCTAACAAAAACCTGGCCGGATCTTTTTGAATTTTTATGAAGGGCTCTGGCAACCAGTTCCTTGCCGGTGCCGTTCTCCCCAAGGATAAGCACATTTGCATCGGTGGCAGCTACTTTTTCAATCGTCTGGAAGACCTTATGCATAGCAGGAGAAGTTCCGATCAACTCACTGTACCTGCTTCCGTTATCTGCAGTAGACTGTCCTCCGACAACATCTTCTGAAACCATCTTCGACTGTTTAAGCCTGAGAGCAGATAAAAGAGTTGAAATGAATTTCTCATTCTGCCAGGGTTTAAGGACAAAATCGGTTGCTCCTTCCTTCACTGCCTTTACCGCCAGTTCAATATCGCCGAATGCTGTAATGAGTATTACGGCTGCGGAAGGATCAAGTTTCAGTATTTCGTTAAGCCAGAATAGTCCTTCTTTTCCGCTGGTCATGTCCTGGGTGAAGTTCATATCAAGGAAGATAACATCATAGTTATCGTTCTTTAACAATTGCGGAATATTTTCAGGATTCTTCTCAGTATGGACTACAGTAACTACAGGTTTAAGAAGAAGCTTTGCCGCAAGCAGCACGTCTTCATTGTCGTCAACTATTAAGACTTTTGCTGATTGTTTTGTCATAATTATTGAGAGCTATTCAGCTGAATGATAAAATATCCCTATTTTATTTGTTTAAAATATGTAAATATTATATCAATTATTAGAATTCAACAGGATTATGATGCACGGAAATTCAAAAGGATGAACGTCGCCTGCGAAAATTTCTACTCTTTTCATCGGAAAGTATATTTTTGTGTTGTTACTAATTTGATAAATTTGATAAGAGGTCTAAAATTATTAATTTTTATAAGGTATAAAAGGGGAAGCAAAAAAAAAATTTCTATTTCTGTTCGGCCTATACTCGGCCTCTATTCGGCCTACACCCGGCCTATGCCCGGCCTCCTTCCCCGAGACTAATACTACTCTCCCCCGACACTAATACTGCCAAGCATCCATTTTAAACGCCGGATCTGAGCGCTGGTTAGCCGACATTATAATCGTTTTACTGTTCTCCAGCGAACACCAGTGTAATGAAAACGGACACCTCCCTGCTCAGACAAAACTCCCCCATTTCCAATCAGGGAAGAATTCACTGATGAACGGTTCAATAAATTGATAAGCAATAAAGCCTAATTTTCGCAGAAAAGGCACAGGTTTTGACTCTAAATGTGCGGGGTTTTTCAGTTTATGTACGAAATACTCAGGAGAGTTTAATGGACAGAAAGATTGAAAAGAAAAAATGGCCGCCGAAAAAAATAGCAATGTATGCAGGCGGCGGAATTCTCTTAATTATAATCCTCTACAGTTTTATTTTTGGAGATAAAAGCTCCAGACTGAATATTGAGCAGGATAAAATCACCATCTCTACAGTTAAGTACGGTCCCTTCCAGGAATACATACCGATTACAGGCACAGTTCAGCCGATAGAGACATTCCTGCTGGATGTAAGCGACGGCGGCAAAGTTGTAACCAAGTTTGTGGAGGAAGGTGCTTTCGTTGATGTGGGTGATCCTATTGTTAAGCTGGATAATGCATCACTTACGCTCAGCATCATTTACAATGAGGCAAATGTATTTCAGCAGATCAACTCGCTTAGAAGCACAAGACTTGCAATGGAGGAGACGAAATTAAGTCTGCAGGGACAGCTGCTTGATATCGACCACAGTTTGAGACTCCAGAAAACGACTTATGAAAATAACAAAGTTCTGTTTGAAAAAAATCTTATCTCGAAAATAGAATACGAGAACGCAAAAGATGAATACGAGTACCTGCTCAATAAGAAGAAACTTACCGTTGAAACCTATACCAAAGATTCGCTCTTCAGAACCCAACAGATTGATCAGCTGGAAAAATCTGTAACCACTCTGGAAGAAAACCTGAACATTACCAAGAAGCAGCTTGAAGACCTGACAGTTAAAGCCCCGATCAAAGGACAGCTTACGTCGCTCAATGCGGAGATCGGTCAGTCAATTGCACCGGGAGCAAATGTGGGTGAGATTGATGATGTTGATTCATTTAAAGTAAGAGCAGCAATCGATGAGCACTACATCGCAAGGGTTAGTCCCGGACAGATGGGTGAGTTCTCTTTTAATAATCACGATTACAAGCTCATTATCAAGAAGGTATTCCCCGAAGTCAAAAGCGGTCAGTTTGAAGTTGATATGAACTTTGTCGGCGATGTTCCGAAAGGAATCAGAAGAGGACAGTCGGTACAGATACGACTTGAACTCGGCGAACTTTCACAGGCGCTTACAATTGAGAGAGGCGGATTCTACCAGACTACCGGCGGTCAGTGGATCTTCGTACTGGATCCCTCAGGAAAGACTGCATCTAAAAGAGAGATAAGATTGGGACGTCAGAATTCAAGTGAATTTGAAGTTCTTGGAGGATTAGAGAAGGGTGAGAAAGTAATAACTTCCTCCTACGATACTTATGGCGATGTTGATAAATTAGTCTTGAAGTAGATACTGATAAAGAAGAGAATAATTTTACAGTACAATGAGAAAATTAATTAAAATAGAAAATAACCTTAGCTTCACTAAAACAATCTGCAGGCTGAACGCTGAAAGCGGAAAGCTCAGAAGGAGTTAAAATATGTTAAAAACAGAAAACCTTAAAAAACTGTACACAACCGAAGAAGTTGAAACAACCGCTCTCAACAATGTTAATATAGAGATAGAACCGGGTGAGTTTGTTTCTATAATGGGTCCCTCCGGATGCGGAAAATCCACTCTGCTTAACATTCTTGGATTATTGGATAACCCGACAGACGGGAGTTTGTTTTTTCTGGACCACGAGGTCTCGAAGTACACAGAAAGACAGAGGGCTCATCTCAGGAAAGAGAATATCGGTTTTGTATTCCAGAGCTTCAATCTTATAGATGAGTTGACAGTTTATGAGAATGTAGAACTTCCTCTTCTCTACCTGGGTGTGGGTGCCTCAGAACGAAAAGAGAAAGTTAATGCGGCACTTGAAAGGATGGCGATTATCCACAGGGCCACACACTTTCCACAGCAGCTTTCGGGCGGACAGCAGCAGAGAGTAGCTGTAGCCCGCGCGATAGTAGGTAATCCAAAATTAATACTGGCCGATGAGCCGACGGGGAATCTTGACTCAGCCCATGGTGATGAAGTTATGGGCATGCTTACCGGACTTAATGAAGCAGGCGCCACAATAGTGATGGTAACTCACTCGCCTACTTATGCTGAATATGGAAACCGTGTTATCCATCTGTTCGACGGTCATGTTGTAACCGAAAATTATAAAGAAAATTTCCACGTATAAGGAGCAGAGACAATTACCAGGAATAGATGATGATCATACTTAAAAACATAGAGAAGTTCTACAATAACAAGTCGGTTAAAACATTTGTTCTCAGGAATATAAACCTTGAAGTCAATGAGGGAGAATTTATATCTGTTATGGGTCCCTCCGGTTCGGGAAAATCAACTCTGCTTCATATACTTGGTATGCTCGATCATCCTTCTTCAGGTGAATATTATTTCATGGATGAGCAGGTGCATCTGATGACGGAAAAAAAACTGACTGCACTGCATAAATCATTTATCGGTTTTGTTTTCCAGCAGTATCATCTTATCGATGATCTTACTGTGTATGAAAATCTTGAAACTCCCCTGCTCTATCAGAAAATGAAAGGAAGTGAAAGACAGAGCAAGGTTGCAGAAATGCTTGACAGATTCAGTATGGTGGCAAAGAAGGACCTCTTCCCGTCGCAGCTTTCGGGAGGTCAGCAGCAGCTTGTTGCTATCGCCAGGGCTATAATAGCTCAGCCTAAACTCATTCTGGCGGATGAACCGACCGGCAACCTGCACTCGGACCAGGGAAAGGAAATAATGGAGCTTCTTAAGAAGTTAAATGACGACGGAACAACAATTATCCAGGTTACTCATAGTGAAGCTAATGCTGAATACGGGAAAAAAATAATCAGGCTCAGAGATGGGTGGATTGAAACTGAATAACCTAACTAACGGGATGATATGATGTTAAAAAATTATTTGAAAATCGCTTTTAGAAATCTTATAAAAAGCAAAGCTTTTTCATTTATAAATATAGCAGGACTGGCAATAGGACTGTCGGGTTTTATACTGATATCTCTGTATATCCGGCAGGAGCTGAGTTACGATGATTTTAATAAAAAGGCTGACCGTATTTACCGTCCGGTTGAAATTCAAAGACCTGCGGGAGTACCTGTACAGAATGTTGCGGTTACCATGGGACCACTGGCAGGTGCACTTAAAAATGATTTTCCTGAGGTTGAGGAAGCAGGCAGAATTATGCCGGCTCCTACATTTTATTGCGTGGTTGGAGATAAAGGTTTCTATGAAAGTGAAATAGTATATGCTGACCCGGAAATATTAAAAATTTTTACAATTCCTTTTATTGAAGGAGATCCGACTCGGGCGTTAACAGAACCAAATACAATTGTATTAACAAAGTCCGCTGCTGAAAAATACTTCGGTAATGAAGATCCTTTGGGCAAAATGTTTACTGTTAACCAGATGTTCGGGCGGAGTGAAATGAAGGTTACCGGGGTTATCAAAGATTACCCTGAAAACTCTCATCTCCATTTCTCTATGCTTGCTTCCCTTTCGTCATTAACTAATGTGCTCCCCTGGCTTAAAAGCTGGGACACCAATACACTGGCCACTTATGTGCTTTTGAAGAAGGGAGTTGATAAAGCTCAGCTTGAGACAAAATTCCCTGCATTCATAGACAAGTATCATAAGGGTGATGACTCATACAGCTTTTCTTTATACCTTCAGCCTTTAAGGGATATTCATCTTTATTCTGATAATATTATTTACCAGACGTTTAACTATAACCAGGGAAGCATAGTTAAAGTCTACACTTTCTCAACTATTGCAATATTCATTTTACTTATTGCCTGCATAAATTTTATGAACCTCTCTACGGCAAGATCCGCAAAGAGAACCAAGGAGGTAGGTATAAGAAAAGTGCTGGGATCAAGTCGGGGCAATCTGGTAATTCAGTTTATAGGAGAAGCGGTAATCATCGCACTTTTCTCATTTATACTTGCAGCCCTTATAACCGAGTTTGCTTTTCCATATTTCAAACAGATATTCAATATCAAGCTTGAATTTCAGCTTGAATCAAATATTGGTTTCATGCTGGAAATGCTGGCCGTTACAATTGTGGTAGGAATAATCTCAGGTTTGTATCCTGCATTCTATCTTTCGAAAGCCCAGCCGGTACAGTCATTAAAAAACTTCAGGAACCGGTTTAGCGGATCTCTCCTTAGAAAAACTCTTGTTGTCTCACAGTTTGCAATTGCGATTATACTCATTATCAGCAGCGGGATCGTGATGGATCAGATGAGTTTTATAAAAAATAAGAGTCTGGGATTTAATAAAGAACAGTTACTATATGTACCGATCAGGGGAAAGTCAGAACGAAACAACCTGGAACTTTTGAAAAATGAGCTGCTTCAAAATAATAAAATAGCCAGTGCGTCTGCCGTATCGGGTCCTGTAGGTGCAAGCGGTAGTCAGGGTACCGAAACGACAACCGGAGAGGAAGAGCAGAACCTGATGATGCGCAAGAGTTATGTTGACTATGATTACTTCAAAACCATGCAGCTTCAAATAGTTGAAGGAAGAGCTTTCTCAAAAGATTATCCCACTGATTCATCCAGTGCTGTAGTGTTGAACCAGACCGCTGTAAAAAAGTTCGGCTGGAAAAATCCCATCGGAAAACAGATTAAGGATGATCCGGTCAGAACTGTAATCGGAGTTGTTAAAGACTATAATTTTACTTCAATGCATGCTGAGATCGAACCACAGATAATCCGCATTGCAAAAGACGACGACATTCAGATCAATAATCTGCTTATCAGAATTAAACCTGGAAATATGACCCAAACGGTAAGTTATATAGAAGAAACGTGGGATAAAGTTAACCAGGGTAAACCATTTGAATATACTTTCGTGGATGATTACTTCAACAATATTTATAAATCAGACTTAAATACTGAGAAATTATTTAAAACTTTTGCTTTCATTGCTATTCTGATTGCCTGCCTTGGTTTATTCGGACTGGCTTCATTTACTGCCGAGCAAAAGACAAAGGAAATCGGCGTCAGGAAGGTTCTGGGCTCATCGGTTTCGGGCATAGTTCTTCTTCTTTCAAAGGAGTTCATCAAATGGGTGCTGATTTCCTGTATAATAGCTTTCCCTGTTGCTTATTTTCTAATGGATGACTGGCTTACAAATTTTGCCTACAGAACCGGGATAAGTGTTTTTGTTTTCATCGCAGCCGCTCTGCTGACTATACTTGTTGCATTACTTACAGTAAGTTATCAGGCGGTAAAAGCAGCTCTTGCTGATCCTGTTAAATCATTAAGGTATGAATAAATCCAGGTTATAAAATGATAAAGAATTACTTCAAAATAGCTTTAAGGAATCTGCTTAAATTTAGGGCATATTCCCTCATTAATATCTTTGGTCTTGCCATCGGTATTGCAGCTTGTATAATGATACTGCTGTACATTAACGACGAGCTGAGTTATGATAGGAATAACGTAAAAGCTGATCAGATTTATCGGGTGCATACTGTTGCCAGTTTGGCGGGGAACGAAAGCAACATAGCCGTTTCTCCTCGCCCCGCTGGGAGCAACACTGGTCCGCGATTTTCCGGAAGTAATTCAGTACACCAGACTTATGCCTAACCGGACGATGCTAATCCGATATAAAGATAACGTGTTTAATGAGGCTAACTTTTACTGGGCTGATTCTACAATATTCGATGTATTTACAATTCCATTTATTGAAGGCGATCCTAAAACTGCACTGACACAGCCGCATACCGTTGTACTTACAGAGAAACTGGCAAAGAAATATTTCGGAAATGAAGATCCGATGGATAAGATAATGAATTTCGAGGATGGTACACCGTACACCGTTAAAGGAGTTGTTAAAGATTGTCCCCACAATGTTCATTTTCACTACGATATGTTTGCCTCCATGGCTAGTCTTGGTCTTAGCGATACTCCATTCTGGATAGCAAATAACTTTCATACATACATTCTTCTTAAAAAGGGTGTCCCCGGATCCCAGCTGGCAGCAAAACTCCCGGCGTTTGTTGAAAAATATGCCGGCCCGCAGCTTCGTGAACTTTTCCAGACATCCTATGAAGAGCTCAGTAAATCGGGCAGCAGGTATGAATTTCATATGCAGCCTTTAACAGATATTCATTTAAAATCACACCTGGATTATGAGCTGGAACCAAACAGCGATATAAAGTACGTTTATATATTTTCAATAATTGCTGTATTTATACTGCTGATAGCCTGCATTAATTTTATGAATCTTTCTACAGCAAGATCAATGCTGAGATCAAAAGAAGTTGGAATCCGAAAAGTGCTGGGCTCAAACAAATCACAACTTATAAAACAATTTCTTACAGAATCAATTTTGATGACGTCTATTGCAGTTATTGTTGCTATAGCTCTGGTTGAGATATTTCTTCCCTCATTCAATAATCTTGCCGATAAGGAACTGCATACATCATACTTTAATAACTACGTTGCAATCCCCGCTCTCTTAGTTGCAATTATTATAGTAGGACTTATTGCGGGAAGCTATCCGGCATTCTTCCTCTCCTCTTTTAAACCTGTAACCGTGTTGAAAGGTAAATTGAACGGAGGAGGAGGCAGCTGGCTTAGAAGCGGCCTTGTAGTATTCCAGTTTGCAATATCCATAGTTCTGTTCATAGGGACTTTCATCGTGTACGGTCAACTGAAATATGTGCAGGAGAAAAACCTTGGTTTCGACAGAGACCACGTGCTGGTAATAAACAGAGCCTGGGCACTTGAAAAGCAGTCACAGACTTTTAAGGACGAGCTGAAGAAAAACTCACATATTATTTCCGCATCAAACAGTGACAACCTTCCCGGTAGAATGTTCGGCCAAACCGTGTTCAGACCTGAAGGATCGCTGAGTTCTCAGCAATATATCCTGGCAGTTATGTCTACGGATTATGATTTTGCTGAAACAATGAAGTTAAAACTGGCTCAGGGCAGATATTTTTCCAGAGATTTTGCAGCGGATTCACAGGTAGTGGTTCTGAATGAAAGTGCCGTTAAACATATGGGAATACAAGACCCTGTTGGCAAACGGGTAGTTATACCGGGTCGTACCCCTGATGAAAACAGGTTTTATCCGATCATCGGGGTTCTGAAAGACTTCCACTTTGAATCTCTGCATCAGAAAATAAGACCGCTGGCCATAGTACTTGACAAAGGCCAGACTACCTTCCTTCCTGTTAGAATCAGTTCTAATGATGTGCCAGGGTCGGTATCTTTTATTGAAAGTGAATGGAAAAAGTTTGTGCCCGATAAACCGTTTGAATATTTCTTCCTGGATGACGACTTCAATAAGCTCTATCAATCAGAACAGAAAACAGGCGAGATATTTACCGTGTTCTCAGTGCTGGCAATATTTATAGCTTGTCTTGGTCTTTTCGGATTAGCGGCATTCACTGCTGAGAGAAGGACCAAGGAAATCGGGATCAGGAAAGTTCTGGGCGCCTCAATTCCCGGTATTGTTGTTCTTCTCTCAAGGGAATTCACAAAGTGGGTACTCCTGGCAAATGTTATTGCGTGGCCTCTTGCATATTACTTCATGACCAGTTGGCTTCAGAACTTTGCTTACAGGATTGATCCCGGATTGGGAATATTCCTTCTGTCTGCGGTAATTGCTTTACTTATCGCACTCTTTACGGTCAGTTTCCAGGCAGTTAAGGTAGCACTCTCCAATCCTGTCACGGCGTTGAGAAGTGAATAGTCAATAAATTAAATGGTTCAAAACAAATGCTGAAAGGTGAATAAATGAAAGATGTTAGTATTCCGTTGCCGGAATTTCTGGAGCAGCAAATCGCCGAAATTGAAGTTAAGATAAATGGGAAAAAACGGCAGTACAATTTCAGGGTTGAGTCTTTCAGATGGGAGCCTGATGATGAAATATGGGTTGTGGAAAGAAAGATTAATCGCCTGAAAGAATTAATCGATAATTACAATAAATCATGGGAATTAATCCAGATATTCAAACCAAAGGAAGATTCAAAATATGTACAGGTTCTGTTCAGACAGAAGTACTCCACATAATGTGATTTACACAATATAAATGCGAGGATTCCATGTTTTTGAATTACTTAAAAATTGCACTTCGAAACCTGAGAAAAAATAAAGGATATTCTTTCATAAATATATTCGGACTAGCTGTAGGTATTGCAGGCTGTATTGTTATACTTATATACATTCAGAATGAGTTAAGCTATGACAAATACAATGAGAATTATGACAGAATATACCGCGTACACCTTTCTGCAAGGATAAGTAATAATGAGCTGGAACCCGCAACTTCCTGCGCACCCTGCGGACCCACATATGTTCAGCAGATTCCCGAAGTAGAAAATTTTACCCGTATAAGGAATTATGGTTTCCCGGTAATAAGGTATGGGGATAAAGCTTTCAGTGAGGAGAAATTCTACTGGGTCGATTCTTCTTTCTTTAAAGTGTTCACTGTTCATTTTCTGAAAGGAAATCCGGAGACGGCTCTCCGCGAACCAATGTCAGTTGTGATAACAAAATCAATCGCAAATAAATATTTTGGCAATGAAAATCCCATAGGAAAGATACTTAATTCGGATAAACGCAGAGATTATCAGATTACGGGAGTGATTGAAGATTTTCCGGTCAATTCCAGTTTTCATCCTGAGTTTCTTGGTTCTCTTTCATCGTATAACGTGGATGCTGATCAGACATGGCTCAGCAACAACTACTATACCTATATACTGGTCAGGAAGGGAACGAACCCTGAAGAACTTGGCAAAAAAATATACGATGTTTCTAAGCAGTATATAGGACCTCAGCTGGTACAGGTTCTGGGTGCAACATACGATCAGATGATTGAGGGCGGAAGCAGGTATAATTTTGTAATCCAGCCTTTAAGCGATATTCATCTGAAGTCACATCTTTCAAATGAAATAGAACCAAACGGAGACATTACGTACGTATATATTTTCTCCATTATCGCTTTTGCGATCCTGCTTATAGCCTGTATTAACTTTACCAACCTGTCGACAGCAAGGTCATCAGGAAGAGCAAAAGAAGTAGGCATAAGAAAAACTCTTGGTTCAAACCAGGCTTCATTGATAAGACAATTCCTTATTGAAACAATGCTGATGAGTTTCCTGGCTATGCTGTTAGCCCTGCTGCTTGTTGAATTGTTTCTTCCAACCTTTAATACGATAGCAAATAAGCAGTTATCGCTGAATATATTCAATAATTTTTATACCATTCCAATGCTGATAATCTTTGTAGTAGTGGTGGGATTGGTTGCCGGAATATATCCTGCTTTTGTATTGTCTTCACTGACTCCGGTAAAGGTGTTACGAGGAAAATTACAAAGGTCATCTACCAAATCTGTGCTTAGAAATTTTCTTGTTATACTGCAATTCTCTATTTCTATTATCCTGATCGTAGGAACCTTCATCATTGCCAGTCAGCTTAATTATATTCAGAATAAAAAACTCGGCTTTAACAGAGATCAGATACTTATTGTTAAAAAGACTGATGATATTGGAAAATATATCCGATCATTTAAATATGATCTTTCTCAGATAGCAACTATCACAACCGTATCAAATTCTTCAAGTATACCTGGCGGTAACTTCGGTGATACAGCCTTTAGAAAAGAAGGTGCTGGTCCCGATGAAGTACACGATATTAAGGTAATGTTTACAGACTATGATTTCATCTATACCTACCAGATTAAAATGAAAGAGGGAAGGTTTTTTTCGAAGGACTTTGCCAATGATACAATGGCAGTCGTGATAAATGAGGCTGCGGCAAAGTCGATAGGTCTGAAGAATCCCGTTGGAAAATATCTTATACGACTGGGTAATACTCCGGAGACCGGAGATAAGTATAAGATAATCGGCGTAACTAACGACTTCAACTTCGAATCACTTCATCAAAAGATAGAACCCCTCATAATAGGCTTGTTTCGTCCTGTTGATTTCGGACGTTTCGTATCTCTAAGATTTGCTCCATCTGACGCAAGCAGAACAATTAAGCAAGTCTCATCAGTATGGCACAAATACGCCGGCAGCCAGGCTTTCGAGTATTCTTTCTTTAACGATGATTTTGCAAAATTATATGCATCAGAACAGAGAACGGGCCAGCTCTTTACTATCTTTTCTGTTCTTGCAATATTTATTGCCTGCCTGGGGCTTTTAGGACTGGCAGCATACACCGCCGAACAAAGAACGAAGGAAATCGGTATACGCAAAGTGCTTGGAGCAAGTGTACCCGAAATAATAGTTATGCTTACCAGAGAATTTACCAAATGGGTACTTATAGCCAATATAATAGCTTTGCCGGTTGCTTACTTTTTTATGAAGGGGTGGCTTGAAAATTTTGCTTACAGGATAAGCTTTAATATATGGGTGTTCATATTGGCGGGACTGAGTGCCTTGTTGATTGCTGTACTTACCGTCAGCTACCAGGCTGTGAAGGCAGCGGTAGCAAATCCCGTTGAAAGCTTAAAGTACGAATAATACCTAATGGAGTTCTGATATGTATAAAAGCTACTTAAAAACAATTCTTAAGAAATCTCCTTAAGAATAAGGTATTCTCATTCGTTAATATTTCAGGTCTCGCAATCGGTGTCGCCTGTTTCATATTAATCGCTTTGTTTGTGGCAGATGAGCTCGGATATGATTCTTACAATAAAAATGCCGACAGAATCTTCAGAGTTAATTCACATTACAAAATCGGCGGTAACAGATTCAATCTGGCAAACTCTCCGGTTCCGCTGGCCGCAATACTTCAGTCGGAATATCCTGAAGTAGAAAAGACCGTTCGTTTATTCCGGGGAGAAAATATTTATGTGAAGAAAAATGATGAATACATAAAAGAAGAGAATTTCCTTTATGCTGATTCCTCTATGTTTGATGTATTTACGATAGATTTTGTCAGTGGAAATCCGGCAAAATCGCTTCTGCAGCCTAACAGCGTTGTTATTACAACAAAAGCAGCTGAAGAAGTATTTTGCGAAGTGATAATCCGATGGGTAGAAGGATTACACTTTCAAACGGGCAGGAATTCCTTGTTACAGGAGTTGTTAAGCCTGTCCCTGCAAATTCACATTTCGAATTCGATTTTCTTGCATCCTATAGCACACTTCCTGAAAGCAAGCAGACAAACTGGTTCGGCAGTTTTGTACATACGTATGTTCTGACCAGGCAAGGAGTGACTGCGGATCAGCTTAATAAAAAGATATATTCCGTGGCAGAAAAACATCTGGGACCTGTTAGTTCAGGCGGCATTCGGCTTAAGCTACAAAGATTTTATCGATAGGGGAAATGATCTTTCTTTTGTTTTGTTCCGCTTAAAGAGATTCATCTTTATTCCGATGTATTTAATGAATTCAAGCAAACTGGCAGTATAGATTCTTTATATCTATTTTCCGCAATTGCAATATTCATATTAATTATTGCCTGCATAAATTTTGTAAACCTCTCTACTGCAAATCAACTCAAAGGGCTAATGAGATTGGAGTAAGGAAAGTACTTGGTTCACGCAGGATTCAGCTTATCGGACAGTTCCTTTCAGAGTCTGTCCTTTATTGCCTTAATTGCAGTTATTCTGGCAGCAGTGATAGTTGAGTATCACTCTCCCATGGTTCAATGAATTAACGGCAAACAGCTGTCACTTAATCCCGGAGTCTTTATACCATTCCTGCGCTGCTGATATTTACTCTCCTTTTAGGAATTGCTGCAGGTCTCTATCCTGCTTTATTGCTTTCTTCCTTTAAGCCTGTTCGATCCTGAAATCAAATAGAGTTACGGGAAACAGGAGCGGCAGCTTTACGGAAAGGACTTGTTGTCTTCCAGTTTGCAACGTCCATAATTCTATTCGTGGGAACTTTCGTGATTTACAACCAGATGCAGTATATCAAAAATAAAAATCTGGATTCAATAAGGATCAGATCCTGGTAATAAAGAATGTTGATGATCTCGGGAAACAGCAGTTTGCATTTGCAAATACAATAAGAGGGAAATTCAAATATAAATGATGCTTCACTTTCACCGGATTACCTGATCACCGGCCTCACAGCCGAAGTATTCAGAAAAGAAGGCTCAGATGATGAAAATGAGACAATGGTTTATATGCCTGTTGATTACAATTTTCTGAATACTTACCAGATTAAAATGAAAGAAGGAAGATTCTTTGACCGAAACATTGCCACAGATAGTTCGGCAATTATTTTGAATGAAGCTGCCGTAAAAATTAAAGTTTAAAGATCCGATAAACCAGCGGCTTTTGTATAACCTTGGGGAGAATCGGACAGCGAGTCTTACAATAATAGGTGCCGTTAAAAGACTTCCATATTCAGCCATTAACGCAGGAAATAAGGCCGGCAGCATTTGTTTTACTGAATGAACCTACCGCGGATTTTCTTTCGGTTAAGGTCTCACCACACAATATCAGTGAAACAATAAATTACCTTTCAGAAGAATGGAAAAGATTCGGTCAATTGAAACCGATCGAGTATTCATTTTTCGACGAATATTTCGCCGAGGAATATAAATCTGAAATACAATCGGAAAAGGTATTCACTATCTTTGCAATTCTGGCAATAGCTCATCGCCTGTCTTGGTTTGTTCGGACTGGCAACATTCACAGCAGAACAGAAAACGAAAGAGATCGGGATCCGGAAAGTTCTGGGTGCAAGTATTGTTAACATTGTATCTATGCTCTCAAAAGAGTTTTTGATACTTGTAGCAATCGCTAACTTAATAGCCTGGCCGGCAGCATATTTTATAATGAATAACTGGCTGAGTGATTTTGTATACAGAACCGATATCGGGATAGGTGTCTTTATACTTGCCGGGCTCTCTGTTTTATTCATCGCAATACTCACTGTTGCTTACAAGTCAATACAGGCAGCAAGCGCTAACCCCGTAAAGAATCTGAAGTACGAATAATCGGGTCACATTCGAAAATAAATTCCTTAAGCCGGGTTTGAAAAACCTAAACCCGGCTTAAGGGTATGCTTATATTATCGTCAATTTCTGATAGGTCCAAGCCTACTTTAAAAGTATGAGCTTCTTCACAGAAACTTTTTCCCCGGCTTCCAGTTTATAGACATATACACCGCTTGTAAGTCTTAATCCTGCGGCCGCTGCATTGAAGATAACTTCATGCTCTCCCGCCCTTTCAAATCCGTTTACCAGCTCAGCAACTTCCTGGCCAATGGTGTTGTAAATTTTCAGACTAACATACCCATCAACAGGAATACTGTACTTTATCGTTGTCGATGGATTGAACGGGTTGGGATAGTTCTGGTTTAATGAAAACTTTACCAGGAGCATTTAGGTTTACTTCAATTATCCGGGAATAAGTGAATGAGCCGTCAAAGTCAATCTGCTTCAACCGGTACGAATAATAACCTGAACTAATACTGTTATCAGTGAAAGAATAGAAGTTCTGCTTAGTTGTGGTTCCGTTACCGTCTACATAACCGGCTTTTTCCCAGGAACCATTATCTGAGTTTCCGGACTGAGTGCCGGCTGCTGTTCTCTGACTTCTTTGAATCTCAAAACCCTGGTTATTCGTTTCTGTTGCTGTAGTCCAGGTTAACACCACACCGATTCTCGGCTTCCCTGGCATTAAAGCTTGTAAGTTCGACGGGAACAACTGCAAAAAGATTTTTATAAAAGGTAAAGTTTCCGTCGTATTCACCTGCAACTAAATCAGTTCTTCCGTCACCGTCAAGATCGGCAAACCCCGGATGAGCAGATTGTTTCACACTCGACGGATGAAGTCAACTGGTTATTTAATGTCCATACAGGGTTAAAGCGGTCGCCTGTATTTTCATAAAAGTTTATGCTCCCGCTTAAGCGGCCGATAAAAAGATCAAAATCCCCGTCATTATCTATATCTGAAAAAGACGGCCTGCACGAACCAGGAAAATTAATAGATGAAAAAATCGTGGTATTCAGAGTAAACGAATTGTTCCCGTCATTTAAATAGAATTTTGTGTTACCGGCATCATCGGAGCCGACGAGCAGATCCTGGTCATTATCCCCGTCAATATCGACAAATGCAGGCACACTCTGATAATTGACGCTGACATTCGAGAACATTGCAGTATTCTCGCTGAATGTTCCGTTATCGTTTATGTATAATTTTATTCCTCCGCCCGAGTAACCCGACACAATATCAAAATCGGAATCATTATCGATATCAATGAATACAGGAGAGCACCTGAAGCCGGGATCGATACCGGCAAAAACCGAGGATGCTGTATCGAATGAAGGTGCACTTGCTGTTCCGTTATTCACTATGTATAAAAGGCCGTCGTATGGTGAACCCGAAAGGAGGTCAAAATCTCCGTCATTATCAAAATCAGCAAAGGAAACAGTAGAGGAACCGCTTGATTTAATGATCCTGAAATAAGAAGGATTGTATTGATATTGAGGATTGGAAACCGTTCCTGTGTTCTCATAAACAAACAGATCGCCGTCATCGGTTCCATAAATTAAATCAGCATCAAGGTCACCATCAATATCGCAGAAGGTTGGATCTTTCCAGTAATTAATCGTCTCTACAATAGAAAATAGAGTATTATCCTGCGTCCAGGCAGGCACAGAAGCTGTTCCTGTGTTGATAAAGTAATATAAGGCAGCACCGTCTCTTCCCATCAGCAGATCAAGATCACCATCATTATCAAGATCAGCAAGAGAAGGATAAGCATTCAGGCCCACGTCAGGGATACCTGCAACCAGTGCATCGTCTCTCTGGAATACAGGAGTTCCTGCAGTCCCGGTATTTCTGAACCCCATGCTGATTCCCGGTGTTGGCCCGCCTAAAAGTGATTCTCCAATTCCGACTATCATATCGAGATCTCCGTCATCGTCCAGGTCAGCAAATACCTGTTTTGCATCTGTTCCTATTTGTCCGTTTGCATCTGCGAAAAGAGTTGTATTTACATCAGCCCAGGTTGGAGAAGATGAAGTGCCGGTATTCTCATAGTACAATATTCCGTTATAACCGCCTATTGTAAGATCAGGATCACCGTCACCGTCAAGATCGCAAAGTGCCGGATAGTATGAATTGGTGTATTGATATCCCCCGGCGTAGATCGATGAAAACATCGAAGCATCTTTTGTAAACACAGGCTGCATATTTGTCCCGGTGTTTTCATAGTACACTATCTCAAGTCCGCTGCTTCCAAGGACGAGATCGAAATCCCCATCGTTATCGAGATCACTGAAAACCGGTGCGGAGAAAGATTCGGGAATTACACCCCCGGGAGCAAAGATCGAATCAATTTTTTCCCAGTTTTGGGCAAATAAAGATGATGACATTAGAATTATAACCAGTAAGAAATTTTTCATGCTTTCTCCTCCTGTATGCAGCTGAAATAAAAGAAATTTAAGAATAGAAACATCAGCTTGTTCCCCGATAAAAAGGTAATAGTTTCCGATGTTATTTTAATAAGTTATACTTTCCACTTCTTAAGATAAACATTTAACTATATCAATTTCAAAAGCGAGTTTGTAAAAGATCGGACTCCGGAAAATGCAGATAAGTAATAAGCCGACTTTATGATATGCAGAAATAAGCAAGTACAGCTGGAAATATATCATACAATACTTTATCTTTTCCGGCAGTAAGAAATGAATTAATTAATGAGTGAAGGAAACATAATGTCCCCTAAACAGATAAAAATTAAAGATAAGAGCAGGCTGTATATTAAATGGAATGATGATAGTGAAAGTGAGATAGGATTGAAGTACCTTCGTGATGAATGTCCCTGTGCATCCTGCAAAGGTGAAACTGTTTTGATGAAAACCTATCGACCTGCGAAGAAAGCTGAACACCCTGATATGTATAAAGTAGCCGATATCAAACCTGTTGGCGGGTATGCCATACAGATTTCCTGGAAAGACGGACACAATACCGGTATCTACACGTGGGCTAACCTGAAGCAGCTTGCAGAAGATGAGGAAAGCGGTCGCAGCCAGAACTATGACAATCTTATATGATAACCAATAAAGATATTAAGTATTATTCCTCCCTGCTTCAGAAAAAATACCGTCAGCAGGAAAAGAAATTCATTGCTGAGGGAGATAAACTGGTAACAGAAGGTATTGAAAGCGGGTTTGTACCGGAAATAATTTTAACGACCTCATCTTTTTTTGAGGAACAAAAGGATTATTTCGGTTCATTGGAGGAATTCAGGATTGAAATTATTAAAACTCCCGAATTAAAAAAGACTGACAGATACCAAAACTCCCCAGAAAGTAATTGCCGTATTTCCTTTCAGAGATAACCGTCAAAAGTTAACGAGTCTGAACAGTCGTTTTATGGTTTACCTCGATAATGTTTCAGATCCGGGTAATGCAGGAACGATATTAAGGAACTGCGACTGGTTCGGTATTAAAGATGTTCTTATGAGTGAAGGGTCTGTTGAACTTTATAATCCGAAAGTCGTGCGCTCAAGTATGGGATCGATCTTCCACCTCAATATTTATGAGGATGTTAGTCCCGCTCACCTGCAAGAGCTTAAAGGAAAGGGTTATCGGTTAATTTGTTCGGATCTGGCTGGGGAGGATCTGTTCGATTTTAAGCCGCCTGAAAAATGTATAGTGGTATTTTCAAATGAGGCACATGGACCGGGTAATGAGATCCGGGAACGAGCTGATCATATTGTTTCTATAAGAAAAAAAGGGAAAGCCGAATCACTTAATGTGGCTTCGGCTTCCGCTGTTATACTCAGTCAGCTAACCAGATCACTCTAACATCGTTTGCCGATAGTAAAATCACTTCAGCAGCATGAACTTTTTAGTCTGCACAAATCTGCCCGACTGGAGGTTTGTAAAAATATAAACCCGAAGCCAGTCCTGCTGCATTGAACCTGAACTTATACTGTCCGGGAACCTAAGCTTCATCATAAGCATCACCGCCTTAAGTCTGATTCCATAAAGTCGACTGGGGAAATACACTACTAACCAGAATAAGCACAACGAATACTCTTTACAAAAGTACTTTCATATAGATCTCCTAAAGTTTTTGGGATTTTTGACAGGCAAGTCTAAAAAATATAAATGCTAATTAACAAACAATTTACCCGGAATAATGACGAGAGGTTGTATTACAGGATGGAGTTTAAAAGTGTTCTACCCGGTAACGGTTTCCTTAGCTTTTTTCACTACAACCTTAACACCCTCAACCCGGAGCACTACAATCTTACTCCCCTGCTCAATGTATTCCCAGTCGGCTACAACATCATACCTCTTTCCGTTAAACTCAGCAGTACCGGCCGGTCTCAGTGTAGTCAGCGCGATACCTTCCTGTCCCACCAGATCCTTCTCTGACGGATAAGAAACATATCCCTGTTCAGCACGTTCTTCATCAGCAAGTATAAGCCTGTTAAAGCGGGTACTCTTTGGAAGCAGTTTCGCAAGGATCAATACCAGCACAAGAGCTGCTACTATTGCCCCGGTCAGCTGAATGATCGCTATCGAGATAGCATCAAAATCGAAGAAAGGTCCGCTGGGAGTGAGAGATAAGAACAACGAAACAAAGATTAGAATTATTCCCGCTATACCCGCGATTCCAAATCCGGGGATAACAAAAATTTCAAGCGCAAGCAGAATTAGTCCCAGCACAAACAGAAGTATATCCATTATGGACGCAAGGTCGAGTACGTAAGATGAACCAAAAAATAAAGCAAGGGCGATTAGTCCAACTGTACCCGGTACTCCCCAGCCGGGAGTTTTAACCTCGGCAATCAGTCCAAAGAAACCTATCATTATAAGTATTGAAGAAACAATAGCATTATTAAGAAACTTAACAACTTCTTCCGCCCAGTTTTCGTTTACCCTTACAATCTCAGCACCCTGAAGATCGAATGCCTTTAAGGACGTCTTTCAGGTTATTAACCTCCACATCAGCAATACCGTATTTAAGTGCTTCATCAGTTGTTAGTGTAACAAGCTCCGTGCTGTCTACTATCCCCGGAATAACTATTCTCTCATCAACCATCCCCTGTGCAATATCAGTCCGCCTGCCGTTCCTTTCGGCTGTCGCCCTCATTTCTGAGCGCATGTACGACTGATATTTCTCACTCTGTTTCTGTCCTGCCTGGTCTACAACTGTAGATGCACCTATGGAACTTCCGGGTACCATAGCAATTTTCTTGCAGGAAAGTGAAATCAGGGATCCTGCAGATATTGCTCTGTTATTAATAAAGGCAATTGTTAGAATGTTTGTACCTATTATCGCATCTTTAATCTGCGTAGCGGCATCCAGTCTTCCTCCGAAGGTGTTGATCCGAAAGATTATTGCATCGGCATTATTCTTTTCGGCCTCGTGAACAACACGTGCAACGTAAGGTGCCATACCCAGGTCGATCTCACCGTCTATATTGCCATAGTAAACTTTCTGCGCATTGACTGAAGATGCAAAACCCAGAATGATAAGCAGTAAGAACATTATATTAAATTTCACAACTTTATTCCCTGATGTTGAGAGTTAAATTAATAAAAAAGGGCGGAATTTGCGAGGAAGATCCGGAGGATTCAGCTGATTGACGAATTGGCTGAAAGCTGCTTTAATGATGTAGGTGAGAAGTAATTTCCTCCCATAAGAAGCGTATGTGGAGCGGTGTGTGAAGCGTAGTGGAGCGTGTGAAGCGGTGGTGGAGCGGTGGTGGAGCGGTGGTGGAACGGATTAATGCAGGTATAAAATCTGCGAAAAATCTCAATTTAATCTAAAGGATTTTCCATCATGATGACAGAATGTTGTACCCGGAGATAAAAAAAAGTCCCGGCTAAGCGGGACTTACAGAATTTTTTAATGTTCCTCAGCGATTTCCTGAAGAATAATATGACCAAGCTTATCTCTTTTAGTTTTAAGATAACGCTCGTTATTTTCATTTGGGGCAATTTCGATAGGAAGTCTTTCTGAAATTTCCAGACCGTAACCTTTAAGTCCTACAACCTTTTTCGGGTTATTTGTAAGCAGTTTTATCTTTCTTACACCAAGATCGAGCAGGATTTGTGCTCCTATTCCATAATCGCGCAGATCAGCCTTAAAGCCGAGCGCTTCATTTGCTTCAACCGTATCCTTTCCCTGATCCTGAAGCTCATACGCAAGTATCTTATTCCGTAATCCTATTCCTCTACCCTCCTGCCGCATATAGACAAGCACTCCTGTACCTGCCTCTTCGATCATATCAAGTGAGGCATTCAGCTGGTCGTGACAGTCGCATCTGAGTGAATGGAAAACATCTCCGGTAAGACATTCAGAGTGCATCCTTACAAGCACCGGTTCATCTTCCCTGATATTCCCTTTAACCAGAGCAACTTGTTTTTTCCCATCTAAAAGACTTTCGTAAAGATGGAGTCTGAAATGACCGTGCTTCGAGGGAAAGTTAATTTCAGTTATTTTATTTATAAGCTTTTCTTTAGTTAAACGAAGCTTTATTATATCCTGAACTGTACAGATCTTAAGATTAAATCTCTCAGCAATTTCAGCAAGATCAGGAACTCTTGCCATTTCTCCGTTCTCTTTGAGTATTTCGCAGAGAACGCCCGCGGGTTTAAGACTCGCAAGCTTACACAAATCGACAGCAGCTTCAGTATGTCCCGCCCTTCTCAGCACACCTTCATCATACGCCCGTAAAGGGAAAATATGACCCGGCCGTGCAAAGTCGGACGAAGTCGAATTTCTGTCGATCAGCTTTTTAATAGTCAGCGCCCTGTCGGCAGCGGAAATCCCGGTTGTAGTTCCTTCAATCGCATCCACTGTAACAGTAAACTGTGTACCATGAAGAGCAGAGTTAGACTCGACCATAAGCGGAAGTCCGAGCTCGTCAAGCCTTTTACCGCTCAACGCCGTACAGAGCATTCCCCTGCCGTAGGTAACCATGAAATTAACTATGTCGGGGGTTATATATTCGGCGGCGCATACAAAGTCGCCTTCATTTTCACGGTCTTCATCATCAACAACAATTATAACCTTACCGTCTTTTATTTCTTTTATTGCTTCTTCTGCAGAGCAAAATATATTTTTTTCCATTTCGCACCCTAACTGATTTGGCTAAAATAATCTGCCTTTTACTGAGTATCCTTTGAAGCTACAACAGTAGTAATTGCAGATCTTTCGAATTTTAATTTTACATTATCAGATACCTGGATCAGAGCCGTTTTCTCATCAAGACCGGCGATAGTGCCATGAAGTCCGCCGTTCGTTACAATCTTATCACCCTTCTGCAGGTTCGATAATAACTTTTCTCTTTCTTTGGCCCTTTTCTGCTGAGGTCTGATTATCATGAAAATAGAAGATCAGAAAGATCGCACCAAACATAATGATGGTGCTGATAAATCCGCCTCCGCCGCCGCCGTCAGCAGGGGGAGCCATTGCAAGTAGATAGTTCAATTTATTCCTCCATTAAAGATTTATTATTCACTGATATTTTATTAATAATTTCATTTTTCCATTCGGTGAAGCTGCCTTCAATAATCTTTATCCTGGCTTCCTTAACAAGATTAAGATAGAAGTGAAGATTGTGAATACTCGAGAGCTCGAGCGCCAGAATTTCCCTGGATGTAAACAGGTGCCGTAAATATGCGCGCGTATAATTTCGGCAAGTATAGCAGTCACATTCCTCGTCTATTGTTCTGAAATCATCTTTGTACTGAGCATTACGCATCGCAAGTACACCGGAAGAGGTAAACAGACTTGCATTCCTGCCGTTTCTGGTAGGCATAACACAGTCAAACATATCAATACCTCTTTCAATAGCCTCCAGTATATTCTCCGGTCTGCCAACTCCCATCAGGTATCTTGGTTTATCCTCCGGCATGAAATCCGTTGTGAAATCAACCAGTTCATACATTGTTTCGGTTGGTTCACCAACCGCCAGTCCGCCTATGGCATAGCCGTCAAAATCGATTGAGGTAATCTGTCCGGCCGACTTCTCCCGCAGATCCTTATAAATACTTCCCTGAATTATTCCAAAAAGGAACTGCCTGTGTCCGTACAAAGGTGATGTTTTGTCAAAAGCTTCTTTATTCAGATGTGCCCAGCGCGTTGTTAGTTCGGTAGACTTCACAGCATAATCATATTCACAGGGATAAGGTGTGCATTCATCAAGCACCATCATAATATCCGATCCGATGCTCCGCTGAATGTTTATTACCTTTTCCGGCGTGAAAAAGTGCTTCGAGCCATCGAGGTGCGAGCTGAATTCGACGCCGTCTGTCTTCAGTTTTCTTAGTTCAGAAAGACTGAAAACCTGGTACCCGCCGCTGTCAGTCAGCACCGGCCCCTGCCAGTTCATAAACTTATGCAGTCCGCCGGCTTTCTCCAGTATCTCAGTACCGGGCCTTAAATAAAGATGATAAGTATTTGAAAGAACAATCTGAGCCTTAATATCGTTTTTAAGATAAGACTGATTGACAGCTTTTACTGTACCCTGTGTCCCAACAGGCATAAAAATGGGTGTTTCCACAACCCCGTGATCAGTCTCAAAAGAACCTGCTCTAGCCTTACTCTTCTTATCTTTGCCTGAAACCTTAAAATTTATCAAATTTTCTAAAACCGATTCTTTAATCTCTTATATAAACATTACAAATTTAAGGGAAATCTGACTTATCTCCTAAATCGGTTTGGCAGGAATAATCTCGTCAGCCGGAATAATGGTGAGTTTTACCAGGTCTATCCTGATATTTGTTGATCTTGCAATTAAAAAATTGAAATTGTCGATAGTTACGCTTTCTCCCTGAAGCGGAATTCTGCCGATTTTGCTTGTAATATACCCGCCGATTGTTTCGTAATCCCCGGTGGGAATATTTAGATTATATTTCTCGTTTATATAATCAATCTCCACTTTCCCGCTTATGAGAAAAGTGTCAGATGAAATTTTACGGCATATGTCTTCTTCAACATCATATTCATCCTTTATTTCCCCGAAAAGTTCTTCTATGATATCCTCCATAGTTACCAGTCCTGCCGTGCCTCCGAATTCGTCAACCACAATTGCAATGGACACCTGTTTATTGAGGAATTCATTCAGCATCTCGAAGCTTCTTTTTGTTTCCGGAACAAAGATGATTTCCCGGATAATACTTTGCAGATTCTGGGGCGACTTAAAGATATCATAAGCGAAAATCACTCCGCGGATATTGTCCAGATTTTCTTCATAGACCGGTATCTTAGAATAACCTGAATCGATGAAAATAGAAATGGCTTCGTCAATGGTTGAATCGATATCGACACCCACTATTTCTGTTCTGGGACGCATAGCCTCGTAAACTTTCTGCTCCCCCAGAGCCAGCACACGGCTTATTATCGCACTCTCCTTTTTGTTAACAACACCGGCTTCGTGACTCTCTTTAACAAGGAATTCAATGTCCTCCTTGCTGAAAAGAAAATCGATATTCTCTGCCTTCACATTAGAGGACTGTGTAAGGAATGAAGAAAGTGAAGCAGTTATCCTCACAAAAGGATAAAGGATATAATAAACAATTCTTATAGGAATAGCAGAATACAATATGACCCGGTCGCCAAGTTCCCTTGCAAAATATTTCGGAAGGAGTTCTCCGAAAATAAGAAGGATAAGCGTCGAAATAATCAATATGCTGAATTCGCTTAAATTAAAAGCAGCAGAAAGAATGAGTGCACTTAAAGAAGCAAAAGCAATATTAACAACATTGTTGGCAATTAGTATAGTAGAAAAAAAGTACCGAGGGTTTTTAACAAACGCATAAGCTCCCCTTGCGGCAAAGTTTTTCTTCCTCGCTCTTATCTCAATCTTTAACTTATTGGAGACGACAAAAGCTAGTTCAGAGCCTGAAAAAAAAGCACTTATGATCACAAGAATGATTAGAATGATAAGCTGGTCAGTCATTGGTTTCCACTCTTAAACTATTCCTTTTCACTTTAGCAATTTTCACGTAATGCATACCTATAGTAATATAAAAAATCTATTCTAAAACGGACGATAAATAATTAGTAAAGTAACCAGCGCATACAAAATCACTGTTACAATCATCTGTATATCTGATATCAATAATTGTGTCGTATTCTCTCCCTGCTTATTCATATAAACCAGGAACATATAACGGAATATACCGAAAACAACAAATGGGGTTGTATAAATTAGATTCTCTGTCCCAAAAACGGTTATTGTTCTCTCGGCCACAGTATATAGAGCATAACAGATTATAACACCTGCGGCTGCTACTGTAGCTACCTGATCGGCAAAGTTAAGCGAATAAAAAGCCAGCACCTTTCTTGTCTCTGCACTCGATCCCTCTGCAACCACCTCCAGCTCAGAGTGCCTCTTCATCACTGCGAGAAAAAGTGAAATGAACATGGTAGTAAGAATAAGCCAGCTTGATATGGCAACATGTATTATAATCGCGCCTGCCAGTACACGAATAAGAAATCCGGCTGCGATACTGAAAATATCGAGCAGCACGATATGCTTAAGCTTTATCGAATAAAGAACATTGATAAGAAAAAAGAGAATCAGAAGCAGAACGAAATTTATATCGGCAAATAAACAGACTACAGCGGCGGCAATAGCAAAGAATGAATGCAATAAACAGTCCCTGCCGTGGAGATATTTTTCCGGATGCGATCGGCCTGTTCTTTTTCTTTGGATGGGCTCTGTCTGCTTCTGCATCCGCAATATCATTGATTATATATACTATGCTGGAAGTCAGGCAGAATGCCGCGAACCCTAGCAGCGACGTTAATAAATAATTTCCCTTAAAAAGGTTTAAAGAGAATACCAGAGGAACAAAAACGAAAAGGTTTTTGATCCATTGAGGTATTCTTATGAGTTTTATAACCTGGATGAACATTAATTAAAAAACAGCGGTTTCCTCGTATATACCGAAAACTTCTTTAAGTTCATTAACCATTTCACCAAGCGTAACATAATTCTGTGCTGCTTTAAGGAATACGGGCATAAGGTTATTACCATTCATACCGGCTTCCCTGATTTCTCTGAGACTTTCATCAACAGCAGCCTGACTCCTGTTCTGTTTTAGCTCAGCAAGTCTTTTCTTCTGCTTCTTTTCAACTTCAGGTGAAATATATAATATCGGGATGTCTATTTTCTCATCTTTCTCAACAAACTCATTAACCCCAACAATGAACTTCTCTTTCTTTTCTACCTCTCTCTGGTAACGGTACGCGGCATCAGCAATTTCTTTCTGGAAATAGCCTGCCTCTATCGCCGGTATTACTCCTCCAAGAGAATCAATCTGATCGAAAATTTCATTGGCACCTTTTTCCATATCATCCGTAAGCGACTCAACAAAGTAGCTTCCGCCGAGCGGATCAACTGTATTTATAACTCCTGTTTCATAAGCAATCAGCTGCTGTGTTCTCAATGCAATCTTAACAGCTTTCTCACTCGGGAGCGCAAGGGTTTCATCCATGGAGTTTGTATGGAGCGACTGTGTTCCGCCTAAAACTCCGGCCAGAGCCTGGAATGCTGTTCTTACAATATTGTTTTCCGGCTGCTGTGCGGTAAGAGTGCATCCGGCTGTCTGAGTATGAAACCTTAGCCACCATGATCTTGGATTTTTAGCACCATATTTTTCCCGCATTCTCTTTGCGTAAATTCTTCTCGCAGCTCTGAACTTCGCAATTTCTTCAAAGAAATCAAGGTGTGAATTAAAGAAGAAGGAAATTCTTGGAGCAAACTCGTCTATGTCCATCCCTCTTTCCATACAGGCTTCGATGTATGCAAAACCGTCGGCCAGCGTATAGGCCAGTTCCTGTACAGAAGTTGACCCGGCCTCACGAATATGATACCCGCTCACTGAAACAGGATTCCACTGCGGAACCTCGCGTGCACAATATTCTATCATATCGACTATTATTCTCATTGACGGCTGGGGAGGATAAATATATTCTTTCTGAGCTATGTATTCTTTAAGTATATCATTCTGCAGAGTCCCGCGGAGGTTTTTAAAATCGACTCCCTGTTTTGCAGCAACCGCAAGATAAAAAGCAAAAATCATAGCTGCCGGTGAATTTATCGTCATCGATGTTGAAACTTTATCGAGCGGGATCTTATTGAAAAGTATTTCCATATCTTCAAGTGAGGAAATCGCAACGCCGCATATACCAACTTCACCTTCACTCACAGGAGAATCCGAGTCCCATCCCATTAAAGTAGGCAGGTCAAAGGCAACCGATAATCCGGTCTGTCCGTGGTTAAGGAGGTAATGGAATCTTTCGTTAGTATCCTCTGGAGATCCGAAGCCGGCAAACTGTCTCATTGTCCATATTCTTCCCCGGTAGCCGTTTGTGTGAACTCCACGTGTATACGGGTATTCACCGGGAAAACCTATTTCACTGAGGTAATTTATATTTTCAATATCATCAGGTCCGTATAAAACATTCACATCACGTCCACTGACCGTTGTAAACTTCATTCCAGTATTCTTTGCATTCGCTGCTTTTTCTTCAAATCCTTTTCGTCTTTCCTGATATTCTTTGTCCGGCATAATTATTCCTTCATTCTATTTATAATTACAAAGATAATAAGATATATGGCTTTATTGAAGCATTATTTATGATCTGCCGAACCTCCTGTCAAATTCGTCAAGTGAGATTTTTACCAGGGTCGGTCGCCCGGCAGGACAAACATAAGGCATAGATGTAGCAAAAAGCTGGTCGATCAGCAGTCTCATTTCTTTCTCCGAAAGACTATCTCCTGCCTTAATAGCCGCTCTTGCAGAATAGGCTCTGGCTATAATTTCCGTCTCATCTTTACTTTCACCTCCGTTTTGCATAAAATCGTAAACAATTTCCATAAGTACCTTTTCCTCCGAACCCTGTTTCACATCGTCAGGCACACCTGATATTACAACAGAATTTTTACTGAAAAACTTTAATTCGAATCCTAGTTTTACCAGGAGGGGGTTAATCTCCTTTAGTATGCCGATAACCTTTGCCCCGGGGTCGATCGTTCTGGCAAATAACAGCTGCTGTGAAAAAGGAAGATCGGCATCCATTCTCTTCAGTGCTTTCTCATACAAAACTCTCTTGTGCGCAGTGTGCTGATCAATTACCATCAGTCCTGTCTTTATCTGCGAAAGGATATATTTATTATGCAGCTGAATTATAAAAGCAGGTTCGGCAGGAATCCTGCTATCCTCATCACCCGGTAATTCATGAAAAACTTCTTTCGGCTCACTTTGAAAAGGATGCGGACTTTCACCTTCCGGCACCCTGATCGTATTATCAGGAATAGCACGGAAAATAAGATCAATATCCTGATCAGAAAAATTTGTTCGTGCGGCAGCCTGAGAGTTTCTATGCGATTGACTGTCGGTAAATTCATTTCTTTCTTTTCGGGTAGAAATTTCCTGCTCATCCGTATAATCATTCCTTCCGGTATATGCAATACCGGGGACGACTTCACTCGTTCCGAGACCTTTTTTTATCACAGCAAGGACAAAATTATACACATCTCTTTCGTCATCGAAACGGACTTCCAGCTTAGAGGGGTGAATGTTCACATCCGTTTTACGCGGATCAACATCAATGAAAATAATAAAGAAAGGATAATCACCTTTTTCGAGGAGAGTATCATATGCTGTAAAAACTGCATGATTTATCTGCCTGCTCAGAACATAGCGGGAATTAAGGAACAGATATTGGTCGCCCCTGCTTTTTTTGAGCAGCGCAGGCTTCCCTATGTAACCGTAAACATTAAGAAAGTCTGTTCGTTCTTCAACCGGCAGAAGTGCTTCCATCATATTATCGGCGAAAACCTGTTTTATTCTGTTAGCAAGATCTCCCGGTGAGTAATTATAGATGAGCTGATCATCATTATAAAGTTTAAATGTCAGGTCGGGATGACTTAAAGCTGCTCTGTTGAAAGTATCTACAATGTGCTTCATCTCGGTTGTATCCGACTTAAGGAAATTTCTTCTTGCAGGAGTATTAAAGAAGAGATTTTTTACAGCTACACAGGTACCTTTTGAAAACGAACCTTTTTCCTTAATTATATTTCTTCCATCTTCTATCCGTAACAGGGTTCCTACTTCTTCCTCTTTTGTCTCTGTTCTGATCTCTACCTGTGCAACAGCTGCGATCGAACTTAAGGCCTCACCGCGAAAACCCAGGGTGGAAATCGATTCAAGATCGCTGTAGGAGAATATTTTACTTGTGGCGTGTTTCTGAATGCAGAGTAATGCATCCTCTTCGCTCATTCCTGTGCCATTATCGCATACCTGAATAAGGGATTTCCCCGCACGTTTTATCATCACTTCCAGAGTGTCTGCAGCAGCATCTATAGAATTCTCTATAAGTTCTTTTACCACAGATTCGGGTCTCTGAACAACCTCACCAGCCGCAATTTTACTGGCAATATTTTCGGGCAGAATTTTTATCTTAGTCATTATTTCTTAACGTAGGTTATAATGTCGAATTGATCCCTTACCTCTCTGGATACTTCTTTCCAGACTGAGGGATCAATTTCGGGGAAAAAGACGTCTCCTTCCGCATCAAATTTCATTATAGATATAATCATCTCATCAGCAAATTCAATAGCCTGGCGGTAAACCTGGCCTCCGCCGATTATAAAGATCTTCTCGGGATTTGTTTCAGATACCGATTCAACCGCTTCGGTGAGATTTCTGTAGATTTTAACCTCTTCGTAGGGAAGCTTATAATCAGGCTGGCTTGTAATCACCACATTCAATCTGTCTTTCAGGGGTTTGCCGAGAGTCTCGAAGGTAATACGTCCCATTATTATAGGATAACCAAGAGTGGTTTTTTTAAAGTGCTGAAATTCCTCCTTCACGTGCCATGGCATTTCCCCGTTCGACCGTCCAATTACACCGTTCCGTGCAACGGCCGAGATAATTACTATTTTCAAACAGCAACCTCAAATTTTATTGGTTCGTGGTGTTCATATCCTATCAGTTCAAAATCATCGAATGTCAGCTGGTCAATAGGTTTCCTGGCAATTTTCAGCTTTGGGAGCGGCAAGGGTTTTCTTTTCAGCTGTTCCTTTAATCCTTCCAGATGATCATACCTCGCCATCTCACTTCCCTTATCGGCAACATAAATATGTGCATCGATAATTGTATGAGCAAAAAATCCCAGTTCAAGATTTGTTTCCTGTGCGATGATCTGTGTAAGTATTGAATACGCAGCCAGGTTAAAGGGAATACCAAGGGCTATATCGCCCGACCTCTGGGTGAGGTGACAATTCAGTTTTCCGTCTGATACATTAAAAGCGAATGAGTAATGACAGGGAGGAAGTTTGCTGGTAGTTGCGTTCCCGGGTTCCCAGGCAGTGACAACAAGCCTCCTGCTGTACGGATTCTTTTTAAGCTGGTCAATTACATATTGGATCTGATCAACCTCGTGAACTTCCCATTTGCCCTCCTTATTTTTCTGAGCACTCGGGAATTTTCTCCAGTAGTATCCGTAAGCTGTTTCAAGATTGCCTTCTTCATCGGCCCATGCGTCCCAGATTTTAGTATGCTGCCTCAGATTCCTTATATGATCTTCACCTGACAGATACCATAAAACCTCATGCAGCAGAGATTTCCAATGCATCTTCTTTGTAGTAAGCAGTGGAAAACCTTTGGATAAATCCACACGGTAAAAAGCAGCGAAATACGAAATTGTATCAACGCCCGTACGGGTGGGTTTCCTTACGCCGTTCTCCATCACGAGTTTAACCAGGTCGAGATATTGCTGCATATAAGCCTTCTTTTTCTGTTTTCAGTTGAATTGTTGTTAATTGAAATTTACTAAAAAATGACGAAGTGTTAAAACCAAATTAAATGATCGATTTTATCTTCCCGCTCGCCAGTTTTATCCCCTGTTCAAAATTTTTAATCGATTCTTCCTTACTTTGAAAGAAGGAGATAAATTCTATTACATCTGTGCCCTCTCCAAGCTTTTCCTTAATCTCGTCCTGAACCATTCCGCAGCAGAGAATTACCCTCTTGTTATTTTCCTGAGCTAACCGGAGCACGATGCCTGCTCCCTTGCCGTCAAGTGTTTGTTCGTCGAAACTTCCCTCACCTGTTATCACCAGATCGCAGTCTTTAATTCTTTCTTCAAGCTGAAGTGACTTTCTGATAAATTCATCCGCTTTCATATCATTTGCGTTGAAAAAGAGATGAAGTCCAGCCGCAAGTCCACCACCTGCCCCAGATAATTTATCATATGATCTCTCTAACCCTTTATTTTTTAATGTATTAACTATTTTAGTAAAACCAATTTCCATAACCTCAACTTCACCTTTATCGGCACCTTTCTGAGGACCAAAAGTACGGGCCGCACCTTTCTTACCCAAAAGAGGATTATCAACATCAATTACAGTTTTGATCTTAAAAGGGAGCACGGGTTCATTCCACTTAATATCTTTAATACGATAAAAGAATTCAGGAATTATTTCGTCTTTCTTTCCGAACATATCATAAAGCTCCAGCCCAAATCGGGAGCACACTCCCAATCCCAGATCGCTTGTCCCTGTTCCCCCTACACCTATTATCACCTCATCTACCTTAATATTTCCCTTCTCAACATCATCTTTTATTGCAATCAGTAAGTCTCCCAGTCCTTTTGAAGATAAATCCAAAGGACTCCTCTTATCTTCAGGAATAACTCTCAAACCAAGAACCCTGGCCGACTCCACATAGATCTTCTTACCTTTTCTGTCATAACCTATTTCACAGTCAAACCGGCTATCGTCATAAGGGGTTGAAATATTGTAACTGAGTCTCTCAAGATCGAATACTGCTCCGCACGCGTTCAGAAATCCATCACCTCCGTCTGATATCGGCAGTGTTTCTAATTCAAAGGATTCGCTGCCGGCAAGATATTTACTAAATAATCTTGCTGTTTTATCTGAATCTGCTACTTCCTTAAAACTGTTCGGAGCTATGAGAATTTTCTGCTTCATTTATTAGGATACTACCTTCCTGTAAACAATCTCCATATTATTTATCATTTTTTCAAGGGTGAATTCATTTACAAATTTTTCCCTTGAGGCAGTCCCCATCTCCCTTCTCAGATTTTCACTATTTATTAATCGTAAAATTCCGTCGTTGAACTGAGAAATATTCTGTGGTTCTACCAGATATCCGTTCTTATTATTATCAATGAGGAATTCAATATCGCCTACCCTGCTCCCTGCTATAGGCAGTTCAGCTGACAGAGCTTCGATGATCGCTACCGGAAATGTCTCCCCGCCCGAATCAATAGAAAACTGCGTGAAAATATCAAAAGCCGAAAGTATATCCTGTACATCATTCCTGGCTCCCGTAAAGATCACTTTATCATTTATCTTATACTCTGCTGCCTGTCGTATCAGACTTTCTTTTAATTCTCCCTCACCCACTATCATTAACCTGATATCATTATTCCCCTTTTCTACCAATTCTTTAAACGCCTTCAGCAGAAAACGGTGCCCTTTGAATTCCACCAGCCGCGAAAGACTCCCCAGAACAATATTCTTTTCTGTTATTCCGAATTCATCCCTTACCCTTTTTCTTCCGGATTCAGTTCTTTTAATTTTCTCTTCGGGTATACCTATATGAACTACGGTTATCTTTTCCGGAGATATTTTATCTGTTTCAACCATTATCTTTTGGGTTGAATGTCCTACCGGGGTAAAATGATCAATTGTATATTTATTCCTGTACCAGTGAATAATGTTCCTGTTAATTGAAAGACAGCTGTGTATTGTAGAAATATTTTTTGCCCCGATAAATTTACCAGCAACTGCGGCTATCGTTCTATCGAGATTGGAATTGGTATGAACTATATCGATATTTTTACCCTTTAACGCTTTCACCATAACCCTTACAGCATTAAATTCTTTACCATGAGCACCGTAAGGTATACCAAAGGTCTCATAACCTTTTTCCCGCGAAACTCTTTCCAATTCCGATCCGGCAAGCGGGGCTATAAGTATTTCGTGACCTCTGGCTGATAGCCCGTCTGCCAGGTACAAAACGTAATTCTCACCTCCGGCAATATTCCGGGCATCATTCGTAATCAGGATTTTCAAGACATGTTCTCCCTCTTCCTGAGTTCCCATATCTTCATATAGATCTGCATATTGGTCATTGCGTGGAGCAGCGATACCATTAGTCCGTATTTCCCGTCCCTGTAGCCCTTCCGCACTATGAAATACTGCATGAAAGCGCTGGCAGGATGGGTTATGAAATCAACCGGACTAACTTTCTTGTCCTTGTATTTCTGCCTGGCCTCAAGTGATGAATAGTTGTTCATCTTTGATATTGCATCTTTAAGCGAGCGGTATGAATAATGGTCAATCCTGTTATTGAGCTTCCCAATTTTGCCGTTAACTTCAAAGGACTCATGTACAAGCCGGTCGGTGACTGTCGTCTTTGATTTCTTGAACAGTCTTAACTGGAGATCATTATCCCAGCCGCAGCCGGTAATATGTTTGCCTAAAAAATAATTCCTGCGTGAAATGGTGAAGCCGTCAAAGCCTTCAGCAAGTCCTGACCGAATTTCATCTCTCAGCTCCGGTGATACCCTTTCGTCGGCATCAACACTGAGGATCCACTCATTTGAGGCCAGTGAAAGGGCATAATTCTTCTGCTTTGAGTAACCTTCCCATTTTCTTGTAAATATTTTCTGGGTGTACCCGCGGGCAATCTCTAAGGTTCTATCTTCACTTTCAGAATCTACAAGAATAATCTCATCTGCCCACTGAACAGATCTAAGGCAGTCTTCTATATTCTGCTCTTCATTTTTAGCAATAATAATTACAGAAATATTTTGTGATGAATCCATTGAAGGCTATTTTATCAAAAATTGTTCTTAAATTTAAGAAATAATTGTTTATTATTTGATGAATATAGTAATCGCAACAACAGGACACCCCCCTTTCGATGAGAGGATCTTTTTTAAGTTCGCGATGTCCTTCAAAAAGTTTGGACACAATGTTTCTGTTATAAGCTCCCTGGAAGAGATCAATACAGAATCTGAAGGAATAATAGTAAAGGGGTTTAACGGCGCCTCACTTTCAAAGAAAAGTAAAATTGATAGTCTTTACCGGGAAATAAGTTTTTTCAGTCCTTCGCTGATCATCTGTTGTGAGCCCCTGGTTATTCCTGCTGCTCACAGGTACAGGAAGCAGATCAGTCCCGATGCTAAGATAATTTACGATATTACCGAATATTACCCGCATCAGAATACCCTCAATCAGTACACAGGATTATCCCGTTTGTTTCAGTATATAAGTCTAAGTCTCTTTAATGCTTATGCAGCTAACCTTGCTGATTACCTTTTTATAGGAGAAGAAGGCAAGTCGAAGCTGTACGATACTATTGCCCCGCTTCGCAGGAAGGCTATAATAGGTTATTATGCCCCTAAAAGAACTTTTAATTACTATCCGCCTGCATACGATGGAACGAACTTTACACTTTGCTATGCGGGAAGCGATGCCAGCTCCGGCGGTTTCCGGAGATATATCTCGCTCGTTAAAATGGCGGCGCAGCAGCATCCTAAAAAAATATTTACGGCAAAGGTTATTGGAATGGATCCTGAGGGAGGAAATGGGAAAGGACTCGAATCGTTCGGCAATATAAGAACATTATTTACGGGACGTACCGGCTATAAAGATTATCCTTCAAAATTTGATGGAACTGATCTCTGTGTAGATCTGAGGGATAAAAATATTATTTATAACAGATCTCTCCCGATAAAAGTATTCGATTATATTGCATGCGGAAAACCGTTCATATTTTCTGATCTTGATTCTTTTAAGGGTTTCGATGATCTGCGGGAAGCGGGGTTAATGACGGATCCGGATGATCTTGATTCCGCACTGGAAAGAGTATCTCTTTATCTGAATAATCCCGGCAGATTGAAAAAGGATTCACTTACCGCATACAAACTTTTCGAAGAAAAATACAACTGGGAGAAAATTGAGAAAAAGATAATGGAAATTATTGACTCCCTTTTTACAAACCGGTAATGCTTAATTTTTTTCTGAACATTTCAAATGTAAGCAGCCAGTTCAGGTCAGAGGCTGAAGCTTTCCTGCTGCCGTAAAAATCATTAAGTATACTCATTACAGCTTCCTCATCGTAAGGCTTATACTCTCTTACAGCATCACGGGTAATTATTTCCCTGATAGTCTTTTCGTGCATTCTGAAAAGTCCGCATAAACTTTCTTCCTGCGGATTTTTCCTGATTGCTTTTTTAAGATGTGTATAGGCATAAGAGGTCAACGATGAGAGACCATATGGATAAACCGTAGAATTTTTTACCAGGGGATAATCCTCAAGAGCCGGATAGTTATTATGTATAGCGTTGTAGAACAACTGACTGTTTTTTCGCTGCTTAACAGGGATGCCAAGACTCGCGGTGATTGTGCTCCTCTGTGCAAAAGGCATAAATCCCGGCAGAATATTATCAAGGCGCGACTGTTCCGGACCGAAATAATTTGGTATCCTGTACTTAACTATAAGAAGGTCGACAAAATTTTCAATACCGATTTCCCCGGGATCCGGGAATGATTCGAATATCGTCCGGAGCTGCTCTTCTGCATTCTCCAGCATCATTTCTTCGATTTCCACTTTAAAGATTTTTGGTTTCGGCACTAAAAGATGTTTTAGAACTTCTTTGTGATTTTTACTCTGAAGTGCTCCTTTACCCTTTATCAGCAGCCGGTTGAGAAATTGTCTTCGAGCGAATTCTGCAAGGGCTCCATCTATGAGGAACTTATCCTCAAAATATTTATCATTGAGCACTGCAAGCTTTATATAGGAAGAGACAGGTTCTGCAAGCTGTACGGCGCCTGCGTATTCACCTGCCCGGTTAAAAAAATGACCGCTGCCAGGTTCGCGCGGATGAAGGAAATAGCACTTAAGTGCAAGCTCTTCAGTTATCTTTTTCGCCACCTGCAGATCCGCATCATCATTATATCCGAATGAATGGATATTATACTTCTGGTTTCTTTCCTGCAGCAGAAACGAAAGCAGAAATCTCGAATCGAGTCCTCCTGACAGTCCGAACGTCTTTTTGATATTGCCGGGAATTTCAACTGAGAGCAAACCGCGGAGATTAGAAAATAAATTTTCAGGCTCCGAAGATTTGATTTCAGGTAACCAGTTTTCACTTTCGACCTTGAGCATGCCGTGAGTTATAATTGCCGAAGATGCCGGAGGAAGTTTTTCGATATTGTATAAGAAAGAATTATTTGAGAACTGGTTAAATGCCATCCAGCGGGATCCAAACTCGGTAAAATCTATTTCAATTTTTTCCATCACGTCCGTTATCCATTCAAGACTGGATGAAAAATAGATCCCTGCTTTATGCTTATAAAAATAGATTGTCCTCAATCCTATCGGATCACTGTAGAAATTTATCTTATCGTTATCCCATTTTATGATTACATAATGACCTTCGGGGTTTTTGAAATCTTCCCTGCTGATAACACCATCCCAGTCATCTTTCATCATCAGCTTACGGTTCTCACCGCTGCCGCCGATTCCGATCCCAAGTGCCAGCCACCGGTTCTCCGGTGAAAAGTTAAAGGTATGATCGGGACCTCCGGCATAGATAAACAATTTAGGCTCATCAATTTTAACCTGCGGAACAGGAAATATAGAAGAAAGACTGAGTTTCTTCTGTTCACTTAAACTGCCCGAAAATCCAAATATCCAGCTCATTATTTACCTGTAGGTTTAAGTTTGAATCCTGTTAAACGATATACTATAAAAAATGCTGTTAAAAATAAAATTATATCAACAAGAAAAACATTAAGCAACTTTGAAACCATATAAAATGAAGCTATTAAGAGCAAAATCAGCACAATTTTCCCTGGTTCATAAGTAATTTTGATTTTCCTCTCAGAAATAATTACCAGATATCCGGCTGAACCCAAATAACTTAGCAGGGTTGCGGCTGCTGCTCCCATTATTCCGTAAATAGGTATAAGTATGAAATTAAAGAGAATGTTGATTATAAGTGCAATAGCATCACTCACAAGAAAGTGACCGCTTTTGCCCGATACATAGGGATAAACCGAGTAATAAGTAATGACAGCGCTGAAGAAATATGATATAAGAATAACCGGGATGATCTTTATGCCGCCCGCATACTGAATATCGAACAATTGAAATCCGGATACGCTGAAATTAAAAAGATCATCAATAAAGATGGAAACGACAAGGAATATCAGGAGACTTACAGCAATTATTTTTGTAAATGACTTTCCGAATTCCCGGCTGTAATCTCCTTTGTTATACAGCCTGATTGAGTAGGGCGTCCAGGCGCTTCTTAAGGACATTACGAAAATATTCATAACCAGGGCAATCCTGTATGAAAAACTGTAAATACCAACCTCGCTCTTTCCCAGGAAATGATCTATAATAAACCTGTCGATAACGTCAACCAATGCCGATAATAATCCTGCAATGATTAAAGGGTAGGAAAAAGAAAAATATGTTTTCAGCCGGGCTGTTCTGATTATCGGCAGATAATTTTCTCGCAGGAAAGGAAGAATGATTAAGAAAACCAAAACAGAAGTTACCAGCTGCGCCCAGATTATTCCATAAATGCCGAGACGAAGGTAGTAAACCAGATATATGTTCAGCACAAGATTAACAACTGCGCTGAAAGAAGAATAAAGAACGACTTTGCGGGCTAGTTCTTTTGTCCTCAGCAGGTGCAGGGTTATGAATGTTATGCTTTCAAAAAATAATGCTGCAAATATTATTCTTATTAATCCGCCATAAGCCGATGAGCCTGCGGCTTCATGCGCGATCCATCCGGAGAACAGAAAGATTATAACAGTGAGGATTATCCCTATTATTCCCGTTGCATTCAGAATGGTTGAGAAGATTTCTTTTCGTCTGCTTTCACTTTCTTCCTCGAGATAATATTTGCTGAGAGCGGACTGAAGGCCTGACTGATAAAACACCGCTATAACCGCATAAAGCGACATTATAAGGGCATAGTTGCCGAAATCTTCAGTGGAGATTAAATTGGAGTAGAGCGGAAGCAGCAGGAAACTGACCGATCTGACAAACAGATTCCCGACTGTGTACCAGGCGGTTGCTTTCGATAGGCTGCTCTTATTCTCCATCAGATAATATTATTCTGTCTGTATAATTCTTTTAATTTTGAATCGACATTTTTATATCCGTGATATTTCTCCACCCATATCTTTCCCTCTTCACCCAGCTGTTTCCTTAGACCGGCATTATCAATTAGTTCGGATAGTTTTTTATACAATTCATCTGCGTTATTAGCTACGACGAAAGGATTTTCGGGAAGCCATTTTTCATATTCATCAGTCATATTTGTTATTGTGGGGATACCCATCGCAAGAGTTTCAAGTCCGGCCTTGCCATACCCTGTACCGCCCATTGATCCGCCCACCTGGTCGATTGCAATATCGCATTCGCTTTTAACCTGAAGCACTTCACTTCGCGGTTTGTTCTCCATAAGAATGAACTCAATCTTTTTTTCTCTTTTAATTTTTTCGATTACTGAGATGATAAGATCAGTACCTTTATACTTCCTGTTCGTGGGCGAATGAACTATTCGCGGTATACTGCCCAGGCAGAACTTTCTTCTTCGGGCAGCTCAGAGGGATCATAGGGATAGAAAAGATAATGGAGATCTTTTTTTAACGCAAGATGATCATATTCTGATGTTATATTGAGATCCGATATTTCATCAAGTTCCCTTATTAGCCCCCGCAGACGCAGATCACTTCCGTAGTAACAGCAGACGATTTTCTTTCCCTGCTGTTTCCATTTCAAAGCCTGGTAAGGATACCGGTAGAAATCGAGTCCGGCATCATAATGAATAATATCATAATCGTCCAGGGAATATTTTTCAATTACTTCCTCAATCTTTGCCTTCCTCATTCTGTCGGTCATTCTGAAGTACAATTTTCCAGTGCATTTTTAGAGGTGAAGAAGGGAGCTGAAGTAATCGAGAACATCTTCCCTGTCGCTTACCTTCTTCTTACGCCACGATTTAGCAAAGCTGAAATCAGGAAGAGGCAGATTAAGACAAATATCTTCAGGGAAGTTAATGGGATTTTTATGAAAAGTGATAAGGCGGGAGGAATCCCCGACGCTGTTGTGCATCCTGAAGAAATCATATGGCACTCCTGCATAATTCTGGGGTGCCAGATGTAATATTTTCAGCATTAAAGATCTTTAATTAATGTATCTCTGAATATTCCCCGTGCGCCAAAATTTTCTTTGAACCTTCCCAGTCCCCAGTTGGGCTCCATATTCACAGTAAAGATACCGAAATCAAGGAACCGGAAACCTTCCTCTTTATATCTCTTCATAATTTCATAGAACAGCAGGTTCACCGCGCGGTACTCCTGGATATTCTTCATCGTGACTAATATAAAATGCCAGTACAACCTTAGGGTTGGCGCTGAAGTTGCATACTCCCGCTATCAGCTTATCTTTAAGAAAGGCACCCCACAACCGTATCTTTGCCGGAAACATTTTCTTAAGCTTAATCAACTCATCCAGCGAATGAGCGGGCGATACATTGTGTCTCAGTTTCAGGTTCTTCTTCAGGATCTCGTAATACTCTGCGAACTTTTCGCATTCAACTATTTCGACTCCCTGTTTAATTGATTTCTTTACAGCTGTCCGGGCTTCTGCACGGTATGTGGAGAGGAGGTCGTCTTTATCAAAATCGAGCTGAACGATGCTGGATACATCGCGCTTCAAATATGTAAAACCGTTACGTACAAGAGCGAAGTCGATATAGTTTGAATATTTTGTCTGGTAAATAATTGGAGGAAGAGTAAGCTGCACCCTGTCGACTTTCAAATCATCTGCATACTCCAGAAGCAAATCAACCATAGAGTGAGCTTCTTTAAAGTTGAGATTGGAATTATAGACGAAACTTCCATAGGAAGCGCCTGGATGCGAAGCAAGCACCTTCTTCCCTTCTCTTTCCACCACTGCGGCTGTATAAAGGGCAAGTACCTTATTATCTTTTTTAACTACAAATGAAGCATCATTAAATCTGTCTTTGGGATGGTAAGCAAGGAACTCACGCTTATGAAATAACGTCCCGTTATCTGAATTCTCGACAAAATCATCCCATTCCTGATCAGAGAGCTCTGATTTCTTAAATGTTTTATATTCAATCATATTACCGGATTCTTAATGAACATTACTAGAATTTGATCTGAAAAATACGATTTCTGTATTTAATATCGAAACTGAATGGAATAGCGGATTGGCAGTTCATCAATTCAGACATTATTCATATTTTTAGCCATTAGATTATTACGGAGTACAAATTGAAAACTGCAGCTTTACTCGCTTTGTTAATCGGCCTTTCTATTAATTTATCAGCTCAGGAAAATCTCGTCGATTTTGTTAATCCTTTTATCGGGACGGATGATATGGGACATACATTTCCGGGAGCTGCTGTTCCCTTCGGAATGGTGCAGCTTAGTCCCGAAACTGATACGGTCATGTACAGCAACGGCGGCGGCTACAATAAAGATGTTTACAGGTATTGCGCAGGGTACCAGTACTCCGATAGCACCATAGTCGGTTTTTCGCATACACACTTTAACGGAACAGGACATTCTGACCTTGGTGATTTTTTGATTATTCCGACCACCGGCAAGCTGCAGTTGAATCCCGGGACAAGAGATAACCCTGATGGAGGCTACAGGTCCCGGTTTTCTCATGAACACGAAAGCGCTTCTCCCGGTTACTACTCAGTTAAACTTGATGATTACAATATTAATGCTGAGCTTACCGCGTCAACGCATACCGGCTTTCACAAATACACATTCCCGAAATCTGATGATGCACATATAATTCTTGATTTAACTTCCGGCATCTATAACTATGAAGGAAAAAATGTTTGGTCGTTCATCAGGGTAGAAAACGATACACTGGTTACAGGCTACAGACAGACGAACGGGTGGGCCAGGACCAGGTATCTCTACTTTGCAATGGTTCTCTCAAAACCAATATCTTCATACGGCTTAACGGACAATGAGAAGCTTGTGTATAAAGGGTTCTGGAGAAAATTTGACCAGGATGATAACTTCCCTGAAAGAGCAGGACATAAAATTAAGGCGCACTTTGATTTCAATACTGAGGAAGGAGAAGTGATTAAGATTAAGCTGGCAATATCTGCTGTCAGTACAGCAAACGCTGTGGAAAATCTGCAAGTGGAAATTCCCGGTTGGGATTTTGAGAAAGTGAAGGCGACTGCCGGAGAGAACTGGAACAGAGAATTATCGAAGCTCTTGATAGAAGCAGATAAGGCTACCAAGGTTAATTTTTATACTTCTATGTATCACAGTTTCCTTTCCCCTGTAATATATTCTGATGTTAACGACGAATACCGTGGACTCGATCAGAATATTCACAAAGCAGAAGGATTCACCGATTATACGATTTTCTCATTGTGGGATACATACCGTGCTCTCCATCCTTTGTTTACTATAATCCAGCAGCAGCGTACCAATGACATTATAAATTCTATGCTCACACATTATGAACAGAGTGTACATAAGATGCTGCCTGTCTGGTCGCATTACTCTAATGAAAACTGGTGTATGATCGGTTATCACGCTGTTTCAGTTATCGCTGATGCTTATTTAAAAGGAATAAGAAAATATAATGCTGCTGAAGCATTTAATGCAGTAATATCGACCTCAAACTATGAACCATACGATGGTATAGGTTACTATAAAAAGTATAGTTATGTGCCTGAGGATCTTAACACTAATTCTGCATCCAAAACTCTTGAATATGCTTATGACGACTGGACGATTTATAAGTTTGCCGAAGCTCTGGGAAAAAGTAAAGAAGCTGATGAGTATTTCAAAAGAGCTGATTCCTTTAGAAATATATTCGATGAACAGACAGGATTTATGCGGGCTAAAAATTCTGATGGGAAGTTTAAGACACCATTTGATGCATTAAGCACTTCGGGACAGGGATACATCGAAGGAAATGCGTGGAATTATTCGTTGTACATACCTCAGGACATTAAAGGATTTATTAAGCTGATCGGCGGAAATCAGAAATTGGTTTCCTGGTTAGATTCCTTATTTACGATGGAAGTTTCGGACGAAAGCATTGCGGAGAGTGAGGATATCACTAAAACAGGAATGATAGGTAATTATGTTCATGGGAATGAACCGAGTCATCACGTACCTTATATGTATGTATACGCGGGTGAATCCTGGAAGACACAGGAAAGAGTTCACCAGATAATGAATACGATGTATAAACCGGAGCCTCACGGTTTGTGTGGAAACGATGATTGCGGACAAATGTCGGCCTGGTATATTTTCAGTGCTCTGGGATTTTACCCTGTTACTCCGGGTAGTAATGAATATGTTATCGGCAGTCCCTCGGTGGAGGAGGCTCTTATCAACCTGGAAAATGGCAAAACGTTCAGAATAATTTCAGAGAATCTGTCAGATAAGAATATCTATATTAACAGAGTAGTACTTAATGGTAAAGAGATGAACCGTGCTTATATTTCACATAATGAAATTATGAATGGGGGTGAGCTTAAGTTTATTATGTCGGACAAGCCCAATAAAAACCGGGCAAAGAATAATGATTCCCTTCCCTACTCAATGAGCGAGTAGCATCTAAGACCTCGGGATTTACTGAAGAATTTCGGAAAATTCACCCAAATTGGGTGAGGCAGTTTATTGCCTGAATCACGATGTTTTTAATAACACAGGTTTCTCACAGAATCGTTATGAAAATGTGATACTAATTCCTTACTATTAGAAAAGTTATTCAAAATAAAGGAGTTATGTGCAATGAAAAGATTTACTTTCTGCATCATTTTTCTGGTCTCCTTAACAGCGATTTTACAAGGACAGATAATCCCGGTACCAAACGATACCTTATACGACCAGACACAGACCCCATCCGGCACGCTTCGTGTCTCAGCTTATTTTACAGAGATAGGTTACCCCACACCTTATGTATGCAGAGCTGCAGATGATTTTACCTGTAATGATCAATGGACTATTACGAAGGTAATGGTGCTCGGTGGATATTTTAATGGATCACAGTTCCCGCAATCATTCGGTGTGCATTTTTACACTGATGATAATCCTGACGGAGATTTTCCGGGAACTGAAATATATAATGAGTATTATCACAGTTAATTATTGAATGAACCCGATACATTCTTTATAAATTTAGATATGCCTGTGGTTCTTCAGCCGGGGCACTACTGGGTTACTGTGGATGCATCTGTGGCTTCAGGTTATGCTGAATGGGGATGGAAACCAGCAACAGGTCCATATGGTTACGAAGCAGTCTGGAGGAACCCGCAGAATGGATTCGGAACTGGATATACAACGTGGACCCCTATTACCACAGTATGGAGCGGAACATCTGAGACAGATTTTTCTTTTGCCTTGTTCGGGATAAACGGAATTCCGGCTTCAGATCCGGATCCGGCAGATGGAGAAAATGCAGTGGATCTGGATCAGGACATTTCCTGGACGACACCATCAAATGCAGTGTCAGTTGAACATTTACTGGGGAACAGCTCCCGATAGTCTTAACTTGATATATTCCGGTCCGCCAATAAGTACTTTCGATCAGGGGACAATGGAATATGCAACCGATTATTACTGGAGGGTCGATGTGAACGATGGTGATGGCACAGCAACCGGATGGACATGGCAATTTTCAACTATAGAGGATCCATCGATCGTTCTGAATGAAGATTTTGAATCATACTATTTTCCTCCGGACGGATGGGTTGTCCAGAGCACAGGTGACCCGCTGTGGAGCCAGTACTTTGGCGTCAGCGCTTACGGGCAGGGTGACAATTCTCTGCAGGCAGAGTTCTTCCTGCATTATCCGGTAGATTCAATTGGGAATATTATTACTTATACTTTCTATCCTTTGTCTTCCGGAGATACCTTGTCTTTTGACCATGCTTATGCACCTGACTACGGCGGCCACGATGATCAGCTTGAGATTTTTTATTCAACCGATGGAGGTACAACATGGGACAGCCTGGTACTGCTGCACGGCGGTACAAACGGCGAACTTGTAACGGCCCCGCCAACAACTTCTTACTTTGTTCCGGAACCTAATCAATGGGGCAATATGAAGTTCGCAGTTCCGGAAGGAACTAACAAGTTTCTGTTCAAAGCCATTGACGGTCATGGAAATAACTTATATCTGGATAATATAAAAATCATATACTCTGAAGTACCTGTAGAACTTGTTTCTTTTACAGCTGCTGCTTCGGCCGGAGATGTAACGCTTAACTGGACGACTGCAACAGAAACGAATAATTCAGGATTTGAGATCCAGAGGAAATCGGTAGCGAACAGTAATCAATCCGAATGGGTAAAAGTCGGATTCGTAAAAGGTCAGGGAACAACTACCGAAAAAAACACCTACGTTTATAAAGATCAAAACCTGGAAACAGGCAGTTACAGCTATAGACTGAAACAAATAGATCTTGACGGCAGCTATCATTATTCCAAAATTGTAGAAACTGATGTAACGAGACCTGCAGAATTTTCACTTCAGCAGAATTATCCTAACCCGTTCAATCCATCAACGCAGATTAAATTCAGTCTTTCAACTGATTCAAAAGTCACTTTATCCGTTTTTAATATACTAGGTCAGAAAGTAAAGACATTGATTAACGGAAATCTCGCATCAGGAGAACATAAGATAACTTTTGATGCATCAGATCTGAACAGTGGAGTCTATTTCTACAGGATTGAAGCTGCGGGCAGCAATGGAGAAAAGTTCAGCGAAGTAAAAAAGATGATTCTCACTAAATAACGACCCCCACTCTCTCAAAAGCCGGTGGAACTTCTTCGCCGGCTTTTTTATTGTGGTTTGTGAGATGCTGAAATAAATTCAGCATGACAATAGTTAAAAGCTGAACTGTAAGGAAAAAATTGATGAGTTACCGAGGCCGTATGAGAACGGAATGAAGGCATAGTCAAATCTCAGACTGCCCCACATCAGTCCTATACCACCTGTAAATCCGCGGGATTCCCAGCCGGTCTGGTATCCTGCACGAAGAGCAATTGTATTATCGTAAACACCCTCTGCTCCGAGGTTAAAATGAATATTGTCTGCTGCAAGGTATTTCTGAAATTCGGCTGCTGTAGTTACACCGATTTTTGAGTCAGAAAAATCGAAGTGATATGCGGGACCAACGCGAACTTCTGAAGGCAGCTTCGTGGCTTCATTTCTCAGGTTGCTCATTGAACCCAGATTCTTAATAACGGCAGATGCGGTAAGTCCTTCAACAGATGTTCTGTAATTCAGACCGAAATCAAATCCCCACCCTGCGGCCTCATCTGAAAATATTCCTTCATAAAGATATTTAACAGAAAATCCGAAATCCATATTCTCAACAATGCCGAACCCGGTAGATAAACTTCCAAAGAAATAATTTGCGTTAAATTTTGTATCTGCCGCTCCCGGTTTGGTACGAACTTCGATATCGCTGACCGTTGTTACGTTAAATCCTAAGGCTAAAGGCAGACCCCACAATTCGGATGAAATACCAAAAACTTCACTCCTTACATCCTGGATCCATTCATTATGCATAAACATAACTTCGGTATTATTTTTTCCGGCAAGCCGTGAGGGATTATAGAAAAGTGCACTAACATCATTAGCCGATACAGCGCCTGCATCTCCCATTGCGATATTCTTTGCTCCAAATCCGAATTTAAGGAATGACAGTCCTGTATTGCCCGCCGACTGTGAAAAAGTATAGGTTGAAAAAACTAAAAGAATAAGTACTATTTTTTTCATATTTCAATACTACTAAAGTAAAACTAAAAGATTACGTTGATACCGACTACATGCCTGTCCTGGGGCGAATACTGCTCAACCATAAATGCATAATCCACTCCTACCGTAAAACCATCTATTTGTCTTGAATAAGAAAAACCGGCTGCTGGTTTTGGCAGAAAATCAGAATTACTGAGATTAAACTGATCTATACCGGCACGCAGATATAGTCCTTCATAAATATTGTATTCAGCACCCGCTCTTAAAATATTGGTTTCACCATTGCTGCTTTCAAATTCAAGTGCTCCCAGTATCCCTAATTCTTTATTTGAATAACTCACTCCTATTTTCTTAAGCACAGGGAACTTATTCGTAGAGATCCCTCCGCCGTCGGTACCGTAAAGAGGACCTGTATCCCATTTATAGGCGCTGTTAAGATCAGAGATACCCAGCGAGATATTCCACTGATCATCTACCTTATAAAGTGCGCCTATATCAACGCCTACACCGCTTGAAGTTATTGACTCATAGAGCTTGTAATAATAAAATTTTGCTTCTATACCGATTGCAAGATGTTCAGAAAATCTTTTTCCCAGCCCCACGAAGAACTGGTTCTCAGATGTTGAGAGGTCGCCTGTCTGCAGTCCCTGGTTATCCCGTCCGTCAATCTTGCTTACCCCGCTGTTTATTATACCGGCACTGATACCTGCCGCTCTGTTTTTCTTGCCGCCGAGATCGAACCTTCTGGTAAAGGATAAAAAGTTAAGCGATCTGTCAAGCGAGAGAAATGTATAAGATGTCTGGAAAGAATTTCCTTCCTGGAAAACGCTTATAGCCGGGTTGTAATAGGAAACAAGATTGCCTTCCGTTACGGCCGACATTGCGTTGCCCATGCCAATACCCCGTGCCCCGAAGCCCATCCTGGAGAAAGCTCCCGGCATAGAGGATATACTGCTGAATTGAGGCTGAGCTAAAAGTAAAGCATTAAAAGAAAGTAAAATCAGTATTAGAAAATATTTTTTCAACAGAACCTCTGTTTAATTCAATTTATGTTCAGGACTATTGTAAGACCAGGATTTTTCCGTATAACGGATCATTCGAGCCTACTTCAATCCTGTAAAAATAAACGCCGTTCGGAACAACGCTGCCGTTATCATCAGTACCATCCCAGTAATCGTAAGGCGAATCAGTAGAAGCTATATTGCGCGGTGCACTTTGTATAACTGTCTTCAGATAATTCATTCCGAAATCAAATATCCTTATTGTTACATTTTCCTGTTTCCCGCCTGTATCGTACTTAAAAGTAATTTTGGTGTCTATTCTGGGTGAAAAAGGATTAGGGAATGCATATACCTCTTTAGATTCTGGGGCTGCTATATATACTTTCCATTGGCCTGACCACATAGTTCCGGTTTCTGTCAATCTTGCAAGTCCCTGGTCGGAGCCGATCCATACAGTATTTCCTGAAGCCGCAGCAGAATAGAAAGCTGTCGTATTAAGTATACCACCGGTCTGAGAATCTTTGATTGTTCCCGGCAGTATCCAGGTTGATCCCATATTGCTTGAACGGAAAACACCGTTATCCGTAGCAGCCATCGGCTGATCACCTTTAAATCCAAAGTTATGGGCCTGCTCGTGAGGCAGCACGACGTTCCAGTTATCTCCGCCGTCAGATGAATAGCTGACACCGTACGATTCAGTATAACCTTCAGCCTTCCAGGTAGCACCCCATATTTTATTATCAGCATCATTGTATCCCAGTGCAACAACAAAATTTCCGCTGATGCCGTTTTCCTGGTTAAGATGATTAAACTTTGTCCATCTCAGTAATGAATCAGGATCATTAGCGTTTGTTGTTACATTGATGCCATTAGCTGTTCCAACATAAAGAGTGGAATCATTCGCGGCGGCCAGACAAAATAAACGATGATTAAGCCAGCCGGTTCCGAAGTTGCCTGATGAAGGTGATAACGCATACCTGATGGTATCAGAAGGACTTATAGAATTAAGACTGTCAGATGGTAAGAGAATCCGCTGCCAGGTTTGCCCCATATCGGTGCTTCTTCTCAACCCTCCGGCAAAAGAAGCTATCCATACTGCATCGGGTGTAAAAGCAATATCATAGGTAATATTCTGGATTGCTACTGTAACAGGCAAGGCTCGCACTTTAGGAAGCTGTACACCGTTGTTTATGCCGTATACTATTGTTGAATCACCGGCATCATCGAGAGGCTGAGGTACAGAATTCCATGTTGCTCCATGATCTGTTGTGTAGTGAAGACCCGAACCTTCAGGTAAGGTTGAACCATTTACATCTTTTGAATGAGCGGTAGAAGCCCAGATAACATCGTGATATTTATCGTATGCGATTGCAGGCACGCTTTCAGAGCCGAATGCTTCGTTGCCGTAAAAATTCGTCCAGCTTTCGCCGTTATCAGTGGAAAGACTGACGCCTCTGCTGGTGCCGAGCCATACAGTATCACCCATAGCGATAATATCACTTACGCTGTTGCTTAGCGGTGTTCTTGTCTCAACAATCTTTCCCAATCCTTTATCGTTCATAAGGTTATAAGAATCGGGTATCTGTGAATACAGAAGAACCGGAAATAATGTTATCAGTAAAAGTGATAGTCTGTTCATTGAGTAACTTTAAGATTCTTGATTATTTTATTACTTAGAAGGTTGGAGTAATCAATTGCCTGAAATTCAAAACGCCAGTATCCGGTTTGAGCGGTTGGACTAAATGAATTTCTATACGAGTAAATACCGTCTCCCGCAGTAGAGTCCCCCCAGACAGCCAGGTCACCATCATCATGCATTTGAAAGGTACCGGCAAGAGTACTATCGGGTCTGTATAATGTAAAAGATACATTTTCAATATCATCAAGTCCGTTAGAATCAGAAGCAGTAACATTGAATATAAATATCTGGCCGATTGCTACAGAGTCAGCGAGATTCAAATCAGACAGTACAGGTGCAAACTGATCTTTGCCGTTATCAAACACATAATTCTGAGCAGAGATATAATTTATAGTGCCGTATATATCTTCAACATAATATTGTACAATGATATACACCATTTATATAACTGTTGCTCATTGTAAATTTATTGGAAAAGGTATTATCACCTGCTGAAGAATCTCCATGTGCTGAAATGTCTCCGTCATTAAAAAGTTGAAAACCTAAAGGGTTAAGCGGTGTACCGTCAGGTTTTAGAATATTAAAATATGCCGATTGTACTTGTTCGGTCGAATTAAAAGTAATGGCGAAAGTCAGCACAGAATCAGAGGTGAGATAATCAATTGAGTCGATAGCAGCAATATTTGTAACCTGAATTGTACTGGTCTGTTTCGGATTTATTACCGAATCGTAGGTTTTTTCGCATCCCCAGAATAAGATGGGAAGCAATAATAAAAGAGCGAATTTTTTCATAAAGTTAATATTGGTTTGAATTTAGCGTCTCTCAAGGTAAAATTACATCCCCCCGCTGATCATAAATGGTGTTGGGGAAAAAGAAATTATCAAAATGAAGTAGCTAAGATAACCTAAAAATTTTCTTTTTCCATCAAGTTCATCATAATCAGGAATTGTCGGATGCTTAAGTTTTATAACAAAATAGAGAATCAGCGCCCATATCAGCCATCCGATCCAGCCGAATACAAAATCTAGTTCGAGAAATATTTCAATGAATCCGGCAATACCCAGTACAAATAAAATAACAAAAGAAATTACGGCAATTTTGTAATGAGTTTTTCCGCCGAACATTGTATAACCTATATGTCCGCCATCCAGCTGTCCCACAGGTATCATATTCATCGCTGTAATAAACATACCGAACCAGCCGACACATAAAAACGGATAATGGTACACTTCAGACATCGGTGGAAAGAATTGCCCCGGGTGAACAAATATCAGCTTGAAGAAAGAGAAAAGAAGCGTGTTGCCGAATTCAAGCTGCAGTCCTGTTTTACCATACTCGCGGAGAAAAGAAGTCAGGATGAATCGATAGAATATATTCTTTGCCGGGCACATTGAGAAAACCGTAAAGGAGAACAATAAGACAGGCGACAAAACCGGCGATAGGACCTGCAACTCCGATATCGAACATTGCTTTTTTAGATGGAATCGGTGATTTGGTTCTTATTACCGCACCCATTGTTCCGAAGTTCAGGAAACCCGGAATGTTCGGGAAAGGAATATAATAAGGCAGTGTAGCGTTTACTTTATGATATCTTGCGGCGAAATAATGGCCGAACTCATGGCAGGATATAATGAACATTATAGCAATTGAATAAGGAAGGCCTATCATGAGATGATGTAATTCATAAGGCCCCATAGTACCTGTTGTCCATTCGGCACCGGCTATGGTAGTAGTAATAAAGGTAATGATGAATAAGCCGATATGAAGCAGTACTGAATTTTTCTCCTGCTTTTGTCTGTACCCTGTTACATCTGTCTGATCTGTCTGGTAATATTCGGGCATTATAAATCGAAATTAAAACCTATTGTTGTGTATGATTCATTGAGATCGTAATATTCTCCATGTACACTCTTACCTGAAAGATAAGAAATTGATATACTTAAACCGCGTGATTTATAATCCCCAAACTTTATCCCCGCGGTGAGAATATTGCTCCCTGAGAATTTATTAATCTTCTCAAGCTTAAAATCATACGCAACATAAGGATAAATATGATCAAATTTGGTGTAATAATAATCGAATCCTGTCTGATAGATTTCACGGCCAATATCGAGGGGCTTTCTGTGGAACAGATACGTTAACCCGGCATAAACTCTTAAACCATTATACCTGTAGTAAGGAAATAATTCTACGAACTCCCGTGTGTACACCGTGGCTGTTCGTCCATTCCGCCAGAAATTGAGCTTGTAATCGTACTGTCCGTCAACAAAATGCGCGCTTATGTGGCTGATTCTCAATCTTAATCCATATTCGGTATTATCATTAATGATTTTATAACCTGAGTTAATTCCGAACAGATAATCAATTGCTTCAACCGGAAAATGGAACTCACTTTCGGCTCTGAGTCTTGTAAAAGTAAAGAGATCTATTCCAAACGATAGTGTGGAATTATCTTTATCGATGTGAAGGATGTCCTGCGAACGGCTGATATCAAGCCTTATCTTCTTTCCCCCCATCTCAAACGCAAATCCTGCTTTCGGCTCAATGAAATTTGCCGTGAAAGGCTGAATATTTATATCCGACGGGAACCAGGTTTTTGAACTTTGCGCCTGAGAGAGATCCTGAGATCAATAAAAATAAAATAACAAAAAACTTCTTCTTGAGATTATTCTGCATATCTGCGGGTCGTATAATTATTAGTTAAATGAGTTTGCTTATTTTTCAAAATATTAAACTGTTAATTTAGCAAATCCTTTAACCTTGCCCAATTGGCCGGCCATTTAATTTCTTCAAAACTTTCTGTTTAATCAGTTTATTGTATCCGTACTTGAACTTGGAGGTGAGACTGGTAAGTGCGTAATAATTCGTGGGAAACGCAAAAGAAGGTTCGAAGTAGCAGTTTACTGTACATCCCTGACAGTAATCAAATCGTCCTTCCATTCTCTGGAATTCTTTAACTTTTTCTGAAGCACGGATCTCTTTGATGGGACGGTCGATTTTTATCTGTTCGTGCCCAAAATGATAGCACGGAAGAATGATCTCATTGTAAGGAGAAATTACAATTACACGTGAGACAGCTTTGCAGCTTGGACTCTTGATATCATTCCCCCCGTTTCTGCGTAATTTCATAAAGCCCTTATTCAGGTAGATATCAAGTTTTCCGTCAGTATATTCTTCTATGTAATCTATCGCCTCATCACTCAGTCCCGGGTTTCCGAAATAAGAGAAAACAGGATTAACAAGCAGCACCAGGTTATGCTTCTGTGCTATCTCGTGCATCCGGGGGAGTTTTTTATAAGTATCATTTGTAACGGTAAAAAGAATATCGGGATATTCGCCTAAGGATTTTGCTATATCGATGCTCTTCATAACAAGATCGTAACAGTCGACTTTCCTTATCCTGTTATGCTCTTCCTCATCCGGTGAATCAAGGGAGAAGTGAAGCAGGTTTATTTTTCCGGCAAGCTTATCAGCAAATTTTGGATAAAGAAGACCATTCGTTGTTATGCTTGTCTGCATCTTAAACTGCTGCGCATACTCAGCCATCAGATGGATCTCTTTATGCAGCAGGGGTTCGCCGCCTGTCAGATCGATGAACTTCACACCGAGAGCGGCCATCTGCTCAACATTCGATCTGAAATCATCAAGCTTTGCATAAGGTGTGTTTATAAATTGATCGTGTGCGGCAAAATGGCAGAAAGTGCAGTACGCATTACACTTATAGGTAAGATAATAGTTGCAGAGCAGAAGCATTAATATTCTTTACCTTTCCATACAACTTTCCTGCTGCTGAGCACAATTAACGGGAGCAGCACAACATAGAGTATAAAATATATCTCAAACCAGAGAAAATATTTAAGATGACTTTTTATTCCCAGTCTTTCATGTACCGGGTAGAGCACAAAAAGATCGATCGCCAGTTTGAATATTATAAAATATAATACTGCGGGAGAGAAAAAGAAAGGAGACAGAAGAATACAGAGATTCACGACAAGCCCGAACAACATAATTACGAATCCCTTCAGTGGAGCTCCGAGTCCCCCCACTCCCCACCTCTTCTTCTGATGATAAAGTTCACTAACACTTCTGCAGGGAAGCGAAGTAACCAGTGCATTTTTGTCGAGCGGAAAAATAATTTTGTACCTTCCAAGCCGGGCGATTGCCATCAGGAGGTTAAAGTCTTCAGTAACACTGAAAGGGAGTTTTTCATATCCCCCCGTTTCAAGATATGCTTTCCTGCGGTACGACATATTATTCCCTATACAGGAAATAGGGTGGTTAAGGTTTATGGTTCCCGAAGCCACAATAAGCAGATAAACAAAATCAAGAGCCTGCATACCGCTGAAGCCGTTATAGGTGGTCTGGGTTGTAAACCCGTTTACGATTCCCACATCTTCCCGGTAATATGAGCATATCGTCTTAACCCATAAAGGGTCAACTTCACAGTCGGCATCTGTGGTTAAAATAACATCTGCATCTGTAGTTCTGATAGCAGTGTCGATCGCATTAGCTTTCCCTTTCAGATTTTCCTTTTCGGGGTCAGCTATAATTCTTTTGAATTTGGGTCTTTCTTTAATGAAATCATCTACAATCTGAACGGTTGAATCTGTCGAATGACCATCGGAGATGATTATCTCAAGCTTACCTGCCGGGTAATCAAGCTTATCGAGGGCAGTAAGACATCTGGTAATATTTGCTTCTTCGTTTCTTACTGCTACAATCACTGCGGCTGACGGAAGTTCTTCATCTTTTATTTTAGGAAACTTCTTGTTAATTCCGATTATAAAGAGAACGGACTGGATAAAGTAACCGCAAAGGAAAATGAGAAAGATTATCTCAAACATTCTGAAGGTGCTCCGATTTGAAACCCTTTCCGGGAGGACTCATCAACGATATATCTGATTGATTCAACTATTATATCCTTACTTTTAAGACTATCATGCAGCACGACGATTGAATTTTTTTCAAGGTACTTATTAACCGCAAATTTAACAAGCGTCAAATCATTTTTGAAATCGTACGTCAGCAGTGACCACATCACATTTAACAGGTTCTTCTCTTTCATAAGTGAAGGAGTCGAAAAATTAAACCTGCCGTGCGGCGGCCTGAAATATAAAACATCCCCGCCAAAATCTCTCTTTATTAAATTGTTAAATCTTTCGAGCTGTACTACTGCATCAGAACGACTTAAAGATGTAATCGGTCTATGATTAAAAGTATGATTACATACCAAATGACCTTCCCTGATCAGATCCCGATATAGTTCAGGGTATCGTTGAATATTTCCACCAACGCAAAAGAAGGCAGCCTTTATATTGTGATCCGATAAAGTATCGAGAATTAATGAAGTAGTTTCAGGGATAGGTCCGTCATCAAAAGTGAGCAGGATCTTGTTAACCTTCGATTCCCACTGAAACGAAGAAAACATTTTTTTTAGAACATTCGGCGGGTTGTAGCTGTATTTCATTTTCAGAAAACTAACTTTCTTCAGATAATACCGTAAAGGTTTCGTTAATGTTAACTAAAATAACTGTTCATTCGGGGTCATGGGCACTATCTCCGATATCAGCCTTTTTCTTGCTGGTCGTAGCTGATTCAAAGTCCCGATTTAATATTTCACCAAATGTTGACCGATCACGCCAGGTTCGAACACCTAACCATAAGAATAACATCCCAAGCAGCAGCAGCAGAATTCCGGGGAAATGTCCATTGAACAGTACGATTAAGCCGAATACGAAACTACCAACCGCACCTAGCAGAGCAAGTACAGCCCAGAATTGCGATACGAGACGTCCTATCGCTTTGTCAATATTTTGCAGATTGTTTTTCTTCATTCAATTATTATAATGTAAAATCCAGTTCAATATACGCTCCATCCTTGCTGGCACTATACTGACCTGAACCTTCTATTCCTTTCAACCCACTTAAGCCTGAGCTTTTAATTATTTTTAGGGACGAACCTGCTAACCCGTTTTCAAATGTTCCCCTATCCTCGATTACAAAAATTCCTTCTTTTTCCTGTAATTTACCTTCAAATTTCATTAATCCTGTATAAACAGCAGATGATTTATGCGGGTCATTCGAGTCGAAATATGTATAAAACATCAAATATTCTACATGTGCCTTTCCCTCTATTTCGCCATTGATCAAATATTCAACAGAAGCTTTTGTCATTTTCATTTCGGAGGAGATCTGTTCATAATCAATTTCCTCCCACTTATGAACTGTGTATGTTCCTTTTATCTTCATCTTCTATTTTCCTTCTGTTTTTATTTCCAAATATCTTAATTAACATTTTCTTTTTACAACGTACAAAATCTTCATTGAAGAAGATCTTTTTCTTTCAGTATTGATTCAGCTTTTGGAGAATCTTCAACCGTGAAGGCTGATCTCATCCATTTATTTTTATAATAAATGAAAAATATTTTATCCCTTTTAGAGCGGGAAGAATCGAATGGAAACCATGTTCTGAAATCTCCTGTTCCCTGTATTCTCCACTTCCCGGTAAGTATTGATGCCTCTTTTATTTCTATTCTTTCGATATCCCTGAATGGAACGATCTTCGGCGACATTGAAGGGAAATAGTAATTTTTCAGTGTAAGAGAATCTTCCCTGATCTCTACTAATTTATCTTCATATAATGTTTCTGACTTTACTTTTCATTTCTTAATTCTTCAGAAATTTGTCGGCTACAAGATTAAGGTTTATTCCGTGTTCGAGGTAAGCTTTAAGACCGTCGAGCACGGTAGTAAACCCGCCGGTTGATCCCTTGATAGCTTCCAGCAATTCATCACCGGTTTTATCGAATCCGCATTCTTTTACGGTTACGAATGTAAAATCATAATTAAGGTTTGGAAGGTGAATTCAACAGTTGTCGGCGGATCCCCCCAGCTATAAATTATCTTTTTGTCTTTCAGGATTTCGGAAGGAATTACATCGGCAGAAGCCCCGTACATTTCCCATTCCCAGGTAACTTTTTTGTTGACCTCAAGTTTTCCTGTACTTTTCGTAAACCAGAAGTTCTTTGTTACTTCCGGATTTATGAAAGCCTCAAATACCTCTGAAGCCGGTTTTCTTATTATCATCTGAGCTTCCGCACATTTCGGATTTTTATCTGCCATACTATTTATTCCTTATATTTCATTCTATTCACATCCGTCCATTCCTGAAATTTTTTCCTTAATCGAAAAACAATAAGGAGTCTGGTTTTTCAGTCTTATCCATCCTGGTCCATTTACTGATTCAATTTTAACCCACCAGACTGTTTCAGGTCTCCGGATCATCTGCCCCGAATATTCTCTCTCTTTAACTTTTTTCAGATAATTTTCTTCTGTATTGTCTTCATTATACATAAATTCAGGCCAGAATATATCGACTTCATTTTCTACCCCCTCATATTTTACTAGGAACGACCCTTCCATACATTTAAATGCAGATATAGTATCCCCTGCCTCATAACCATATATCGGTTTTGTAACTAACACTTTTCCCACCTGCAGAAAATGAAGGTTACCGGTTTCTGCATAAATTGTATCGTTATGATTTAATCTGAATACAACGTCTGCTGTATCATTTTCACTGGCATAAACATCTATTTTACTATGTATCACCCATCTACCGAACTGGCAGCATTCAAAGGGACAGGAATTATAAAATATAACCTGTGCTTCAGAATTGTCCTGTGAATAAATAAAAAATTGTACAACGAGGATAATCGTTAATGTATATTTAATCGAAGCGTGCACGTCTTTCCTATTGTTCCTATTGTTTTTTAACAGCACTGAGAATATAATCTTATCATAGGGTGACTCCGGACTTTAATATTTCAAAATCAGGTTTTGGCTGTTTCGGGAAATTTGAGCTGATCACCGCTCAGTTCGATTTTACTCTTTATAAATAAATAAGAATTATAATCAACGGCGGTATCGTAAGGGTAACTTATCTGATCCGGCGGAAAATAATAAATAATTCTGTTCATTGTTTCTGACTCAATTATTTTCGACAGGGCCGGAAGAATATCAAACGGCTTCCTGTAAATTACATCACGGATATGCATTTCGTTCTTTTTTTCCTTCTTAATGATGATAGCATCCTCACTGCTTAAATAATAAAGGGAGTCTTTATAGCTGTTAAATATATGCCACATCGTTATGGCTCTGTAGTTTTCTGCACCGAAGCTCTCAGTAATGTGCTGCCGCTCTTTAATTAAAGTCTGCAGCAGATTATAATCATCAAAATTGCTGAGGTTTAATTTCCTCGCAGAAAATTTTCCAGCCGGTATATCTGAATTAAGCTGAAAGATCTTTTCAGGGATAGGTTTGAATCCGAATTTTGGATAAAACTCCAGCACATTTTGATTTGCAAACAGGAAGAAGAGATCAGCTTCAGATTCATATTTATTCAGGACATAATCCATCAGAATCCTGGATAATCCCTGATTCCGGTATTCGGGAATTGTACCAACTGCCCCGATCTGAACTGCCTTATATTTTTCACCCCTGATTATAACATCCATTAAAGAGGCTGATACATTTGAAATTATTTTATTCTGCCTGAGAATAGAAAAGGGTTTATAATAATCCCCCCAGAAACCTCTTTCCCACCATTCAAGGAATTTTGCTCCCGGAAATATCTGGAATATAAAGTTTAGAAATTCATAAACCAGTTCTCTGTTCCCTGCATTGATTTCAACTATTTCAGGTTTCATCTGGGGATTAGTCATTAAAATTTTCTTTGTTACGGAAATTAGATTAAAAAGGAAACAATAGCCAGATCAAACCGGAAGAAGAATTCAGCCTTTAATTACTCCGACCGGACGGAGTTTTGCAACTTTACGAGTAATTCCTTCTTTGTGCATAACATCAACAACCTGTGAAACATCTTTATAGGCGCCTGGCATTTCTTCTGCAATTGTTTTGTATCCTTTCGCCTGGATTATTATTCCCTTTTGATTTAATTCTTCTACCAGGTTTCTGCCTTTGGCCTCCTTCATTGCTTTTCTTCTGCTGAGGTTTCTGCCTGCTCCATGACAGGATGAGCCGAATGTTTCCTCCATTGCCTTATTTGTTCCCACTGCCACATATGAATACCTTCCCATATCACCGGGAATTAATACGGGTTGTCCGATGCCTCTGTACCTCTCCGGGATCATTTTGCTCCCGGGAGGGAATGCTCTTGTAGCTCCCTTACGGTGAACGCATACTCTTTTCTCTTTCCCATCGATGATGTGAGTTTCATACTTTGCAATGTTATGGCAGACATCATAAACCAGCCTGAAGCCGAGCTCAGAGTCCGACATCTTAAAAGTATCTTTGAAACTCTTTTTCGCCAGGTGCATTATTACCTGCCGGTTGTTCCAGGCAAAATTAGCAGCCGACTGCATAGCGGCAAAATAGTTTTCGCCTTCGGGTGAATTAAGAGGGGCGCAGGCAAGCTGCCTGTCCGGTAACTTAAAGTCATATTTTGAACTCGCTTTAACCAGTGTTTTAAGGTAATCGTCGCAAACCTGGTAACCGAGTCCCCTTGATCCTGTATGTATGAGCAGCACCAGCTGTCCCTTAAATATTCCCATCACCGAGGCAGCATTTTCATCATATATTTCATCAACCACATCAACTTCAAGAAAATGATTTCCCGAACCGAGCGTACCAACCTGATCAATCCCGCGCTCAATCGCCCTTGTAGATACAACGTCTGCATCAGCATTTTTCAGTGTTCCGCTTTCCTCCGTAAATTCTATATCAGAAGAATCACCAAGGTCATTCTCCACAGCCCACGCAGATCCCCTGGTTAAAACCGATTTCATTTCTTTTAGCGATAGTTTCTTAATAGCGCCTGAAGCCCCCACACCCGTGGGAACGTTTCTGAACAAGCTGGAGATCAGAGGATTCGATCCTGTTTTTTATTCCTTCATATTCGAGGGAGGTAACAGCAAGACGTACGCCGCAGTTAATATCGTATCCAACACCACCCGGCGATATCACACCCTCTTCAGCATCAGTTGCTGCAACTCCCCCTATAGGGAAACCATAGCCCCAGTGGATATCGGGCATAGCAAGACTATATTTCTGGATCCCCGGAAGGTGCGCTACGTTCATCACCTGTTTAACCGCATCACTATCCTGCAGATCTTGTTCAATCATTTTTTGAGAAATATATATTCTGCCCGGAACCCTCATCCCCTCTATCGGCGATATCTCCCAGAGGTTTTCTCTTATTTTATTCAATTCTATTCCGCTCGCATGCATATTCCTCTCCCGGTCATTCAGATATCAAAAACTATTAACGTTTTATATAAATCATTCACTTTCTTAATGTCAAGCTGATGAAATGTTACAGCCTTTATTTCCGATTTAACTTCGTCTTCAGGAGAAACAGATGCGAACAGAATCACACTTCCTAATAAAAAACGATCTTCTCTCTTCTCAACATGGATATCATTAAGATCAGTCGGAAACAGCTTATTATTTTCGAACAGGTAATTAAGTTCCTGCAGGAACGAGACGAGCAGTTCTTCGACCGAATTTTCTTCGAGTGTCAGCTCCCTTTTTTCCATCTCATGTGATATTTCCGAAGTTTTTATTACACAGTCTTTCCACCCGGCAAGAGCAGCAATAAATAATTCGGCGTAAGTATTCCCTGAAACCTCGATTGCAATATCTGCTGTATGGTCTATATATCTGTATGTCGCGGTCATTTAAGTCCTGAGGGAAAATAGTTTCTGTATTATACAATTTTTCTTTGATTTCTTCATTAATTATTAAATTAGCAGTCACGTTTTTACCGGGATTTTAATGATTAAGAGACTTCAGGAACATCAGATAGGACTGCTGGCAGTATTCACTGCAGCTCTAATGTGGAGCTCGGGCGGGCTTTTCGTTAAGCTTGTTACCTTCAATGCGATGCAGATATCTTTTTTCCGGTGTTCGATTGCTGCTCTGGTTTTTGCGATTCTTTTCAGGAAGAGACTGCTCCAGGTAAATACACTTACCTTTGTGAACGCTTTTTTTTATGCTTCGGTGCTTACCGCTTACGTAATTGCACTGAAGCTGACTACTGCGGCTAACGCAATTTTTCTTCAGTCGACCGCCCCTATTTACGTCCTGATCTTCGAACCGATTATATTCAAGACCTCTTACAATCGATTAAATATCATTACAATACTTGTCTGCATAATAGGAATGTTCTTCTTTTTTATGGGAAAAATTTCTCCTGAACATTTTGAAGGGAACCTTGTTGCACTATTCTCAGGCATAATGTTCGCTGCACTCTTCCTTGGATTGAGAAAGAACGAAAACAAATACCAGTTGAGCTCAATCTTCTATGGAAATGTAATAGTGGCTCTTATCTGCATTCCTTTTTTATCAGGAATAGAGAACGTAAACTTCAGCAACCTTTGGATGGTTTCTTTCCTCGGAATATTTCAGATTGGACTTGCGTATGCAGTATTCTCTTACGGACTGAGGAGAGTCCTGGCAATCGAAGCATCCATTATCGCACTCGTAGAGCCGGTATTGAATCCTGTGTGGGTATTTATCGGTTACGGCGAAGTGCCGTCGTTCATGGCGATAGTGGGAGGTATAATTATCCTCTCTGCTATTGCAATGCGGACAGTTATAGTGGAAACCCCGATGATGAAGGGCCGATTTAAGATCTGACTTCCTAATCCTGATGAAGCTTTCCTCCTTCTGAATCCCTGGAACATTTCTCCCTTACTAAAAAGATAAATTATAAAGTCAATTTCCGGATCACCGGTTTTTATCCATTTTTTTCGCAAGGCTTAATGTCGGGTTGAAAGCGGTGGTGGAGCGTATGTGGAGCGTATGTGGAGCGTATGTGAGACGTAGTTGACACGGCAAACAAAGTTTGTTGAACCCTGGTAATTCCTGATCTGCAGGGTCAATTATATAATTGTGGACGAATACCCGAAATAGATAAAATTACGCTAAAAGGAGAGGTCTGTGTATAATGGCTAAGGTGAAAGTCTTACAATTTCCCAGTTATCACCTTTACGGCGGTAGCTGATCCTGTCGTGGAGGCGGCTTTCTCTTCCCTGCCAGAACTCAAACTCGTTCGGTATTAGTCTAAATCCGCCCCAGAAAGGCGGGAGAGGAATTATGCCGTCCTTATATTTCTCAGCAGTCTCCCTGAATTTCTCTGCCAGAAATTCTCTGTTTGGAATAACGCTGCTCTGCTTCGATGCCCATGCGCCGATCTGACTGTTGGTGGGACGTGAATGGAAATATTCCTCAGATTCCTCAGAAGAAACCTTCTCAACTTTCCCTCTTATCCTCACCTGGCGTTCAAGTTCAAGCCATACAAAAAGTATCTCTGCATTCGGATTGACAGTTAAATCTCTGGCTTTATGACTTTCATAGTTGGTAAAGAAAACAAAACCCGTCTCGTCGAATTTTTTAAGAAGGACGGTCCTGGCGGAGGGTATCCGCTCCGCTGATGCGGTAGCAAGCACCATAGCATTCGGTTCCTTAACGTCCGATTTCAATAATTCATTAAACCAGTGTGAAAACTGTGTAAAAGGGTTCGGATCGACGATGTTTTCTGTTAGTTCCTTCAATGAATAATTCCTCCTCAGGTTTTTAATTTCGTTGTTTTTCATCATATCGGGCCGCGGTGCTGCTCATTAGCTAAAATGAATTAAAAATATTTAGTAAATTGTATGTTGTAAATCCCATTGCTGATTATTACGCATACTGACCTGCGGGTCATTATCTAAATATATGATGTGGATTATTTCTTTTATAAATTTAATGAATATTTTATAAATCAACGACGATTTTTTACAAATGAAACCTAACGAGTTAACAAAGGAACAAAAAGAAGAATTAGAGAAATTCGGAGCAAATACCTGGTTTGTTGAATACCTTCACGAACAATACGAAAAGAATCCTTCCCAGCTCCCCGATCAGTGGCAGAAGTTTTTCGGCAAAGTAAAAGGAAAAACTGAGAATAACGGAAAAGCCGGAAAGGAGAACGGCTCTCTTTTTAATTTAGGAGAAATTGAATTGCCGGTTCCCGGAGATGAGGATGAAACACAGGTAATTGCAGGAAGTTCCGCCCGGATACTCGATAATATGAATGATAGTCTCACGGTGCCTGTCGCAACCTCCCAGCGGACAATTCCAGTAAAGCTCCTCGAAGAAAACCGAAAAGTTCTTAACCAGTTCCTTAAAAAGAAAAACGCCGGAAGAGTTTCTTTTACACACCTGATAAGCTGGGCGATACTTAAAGCAGTTGAAGCTGTACCGGCTCTGAATAATGCTTTCACGATTATTAATGGCAAGCCGAATATTATTAAAAGGAAGAATGTGAATCTCGGGTTGGCAATCGACCTGGAAAGAAAAGATGGTTCTCGCTCGCTTATAGTTCCTAATATTAAAAACGCAAACCGGATGGACTTCAAGGAATTCTGGGATACCTATGAGGACCTTGTTACCCGTTCACGTAAAGGCCAGATCGATCCGGCTGAATTTCTTGGGACAACTATTACGCTTACAAATCCAGGTACTATTGGAACGGCTGCTTCAGTACCACGACTAATGGTAGGACAGGGCGCTATCATAGCAACCGGGGCAATTCAGTATTCCCCTGATTACCAGGCTATGTCGCCTTCTACAATTTCAGCTCTCGGTGTAAGCAAGGTGATGACCCTAACCAGCACATACGATCACAGAATTATCCAGGGTGCGGAATCAGGACTATTCCTGAAAGAAATAAATGAACTCCTCCTCGGCAAAGATAATTTTTATGATGATATATTTGAAGCCCTCAGCATTCCATACAAACCATACATTTGGAAAGCCGATTACCAGCCCGGGATATTTGATAACGCAGCAAACACTGAAGAAATTGAAAAGCAGGCTAAGGTTCTTCAGCTTATTAACCTGTACAGAGTAAGAGGTCACCTGATCGCAAACCTTGATCCTCTCGGTTTCCAGACTCCCTATCATCCGGAACTCGATCCGGCTACATACAATCTTACAATCTGGGATATGGACCGTTACTTTATAACAGGTGGTTTCAGCGGACTGAAGACAGCTTCTCTAAGACAGATACTTGAGATTCTTCAAAAGACGTATTGCGAGAAGATCGGTGTTGAATATATGCATATCCAGAATCCCGAAGAAAAGGTCTGGCTTCAAAGTAAAATGGAACCGATTAAGAACATCCCTGACTTTGGCTCCAATGTTAAAAAGCGGGTTCTTAATAAACTGATCAACGCAGAAACATTCGAGCATTTTATACATACAAAGTTTATCGGTCATAAACGTTTTTCTCTTGAAGGTTCTGAAACTCTTATTCCCGTACTTGATATGCTTCTCGATGAAGCCAGCCAGACAAATGTACTTGAAGTTGTACTGGGTATGGCTCACCGCGGCAGACTGAACGTGCTGGCAAATATTATCGGTAAATCGTATGAGTCGATTTTATCGGAGTTCGAAGATATTCAGGATCCTAATTCAATTGCAGGTTCAGGGCGATGTAAAATACCATCTCGGCGCTACAGGAAAATATAAAACCTCTAACGGAAAAATGATCACGGTATCGGTTGCCTCGAATCCAAGCCACCTTGAGTGGGTTAATCCCGTAGTAGAAGGTATAGTACGCGCGAAACAAATGCGGCTTGGCGATAATAAAGCTCATCGTAAGGTATTATCCGTTCTTATTCACGGAGATGCAGCTTTCGCGGGACAGGGTATTGTTGCCGAAACTCTTAACCTCTCCCAGCTTAGCGGCTACCGTACAGGCGGAACGGTTCATATAATAATTAACAATCAGATAGGTTTCACTACTACTCCTGAGGATGCACGTTCATCAGTTTATGCCTCTGATGTGGCCAAGATGATCCAGGCCCCAATATTTCCACGTCAACGGAGATGATCCCGAAGCCTCTCTATGGGTTACCAAACTTGCTTTTGAATACAGGCAGATATTCAAGAAAGATGTAGTAATTGATCTCTTCGGCTACAGACGTCATGGGCACAACGAAGGAGATGAGCCCGGATTCACGCAGCCTTTGCTTTATGATATTATTAAGTCGCACCCATCAGTAAAAGATTTATACGAAAAATTTCTTTTGAATAACCAGGTGCTTTCTGAATCGGAAATCAAAAAGATGAACGATGATATTTATAACGAATTGAGTGAAGCATTCGACAAGATCAGAAAAAAGAGTATCAGCTTTAATACGGATGTACCTCTGGCTGTTCCGAAAGAGAAAGTTGATTCGTTAAAACCGGCAGGCAGCACCGGAATTTCAGATGAAATGCTTAGAACAATCGTAGAGAAAACCACCTCCCTGCCTGAAGGATTTGCAATTCATCCGAAGCTTAAGAAGTTCCTTGAAAAAAGAAAAGGACTTGTTGACGGTACATCAGAAGCAGAATGGGCATTCGCTGAAACACTGGCGTTTGGTAGTCTGCTGCTTGAAGGAACACCGGTTAGATTAAGCGGGCAGGACAGTGTTAGAGGCACTTTCAGTCAAAGGCACCTTGCACTTACTGATATAAAGAACGGCAGTGAATATATCCCGTTAAATCATCTTTCAAAAAGCCAGGCGCAGCTGGAAGCATTGGACAGTTTCCTTTCTGAAGCAGCCGTAATGGGATTTGAATACGGATACAGTACTGCCGATCCCCTGGCATTGGTAATGTGGGAAGCACAGTTCGGCGATTTTGCCAACGGCGCCCAGGTAATAATCGATAATTTCATAGTGGCTTCCTATGAAAAATGGCAGCTGCCTAACAGTCTTGTTCTGCTGCTGCCTCACGGCTATGAAGGACAGGGTCCCGAACACTCGAGCGCCCGTCTTGAACGCTTCCTTATTCTCTGTGCGGAAGACAATATGCAGGTTTGTTATCCTTCCACTCCCGCCCAGTACTTTCACGTTCTGAGAAGACAGATAAAGAGCGCTGTGCAGAAGCCGATGGTGCTGATGACGCCTAAGAGTCTGCTCCGTCTCCCCGAAGCAAAATCCCCGAAGGCAGAATTCATCAAAGGAAGTTTCAGAGAAATTATCGATGATGAAACAGTAAGCAATAAGAATGATATTAAAAAGCTTCTGCTAACAAGCGGCAAGGTCTATTATGATCTTATAAAATACCGTTCGGATAAAAAAGTTAAAGATACAGCCATTGTACGGATCGAGCAGTTCTACCCTTACAAGTCGGACCAGGTAAAAGAAATACTTGGATCATACCTGAATGCAAAGAAAGTAGTATGGGTTCAGGAAGAGCCGAGGAATATGGGAGCATGGAATTTCCTTTATCCACGGCTGTCTGAAGATCTTAGTGAAGAACAGAAACTTTCATACAGCGGCCGTCCTGAAGGTGCGAGTCCTGCAGTAGGTTCAGCCAAGATCTCCGGCCAGCAGCAGAAGGATCTGGTAGAGAACGCCTTCAAGTAATTCAGCTCCATCAGTTTTTTGAAGTCGGTACAGAGTCATTGGGATTTCTGAAATCTTTAAAAATGAAAAAGCCTTAAAACAAACTGTTTTAAGGCTTTCCTGGTGGGGGCTGAAGGATTCGAACCTACGACCCCCTGCTTGTAAGGCAGGCGGATTTTGTGTTTTTAGGCTGTATATCCAACTTTTTAAGCTTTGTCGGTACAATTTCGGTACATCCGAAAGGAGTACGCGCAATGTTCCTAACAAAAGATTCCAAGTCACCTTATTACCAATTGATCTATTTTGTAAATGGGAAAAGAACGAAAATCTCAACCCGTACTAAAGACAAAGCTGCTGCTGAACGATTTCTGGCAAACTTTCACCAGGTAAGGCCGGTGCGAAAAGAAGCTGTAAAAGATTCAATAACATTAAATGATTTTGCAGATAAGTATAAAGCTTATGTTAAAAAGTTGTATTCTCAGAAGTACTATGAGAAGGCTGTAATTCCCTCCTTTAACAGGTTACAAAGCTTTCTGCCTAATAAGGAAATAAATTTGATCTGCTCCAGGGAAGTAGATGATTTTATTTCAACTACCTACTCAAAGGCTAAATATGCTGCATCTTTATATTACAGAACGCTGAAGGCGGCATTTAATAAAGCGGTTGTGTGGGAGTACATAAATACTAACCCTTCGAAAAAATTAAACCACCTAAAGTTGCCAAATCATATCCGCTTTTTTTATCGGAGGCTGAATTAATATTACTCATAAATAGCACAGAGAAACAATTGTTTAAAGATATCTTTATTACTGCCTTCTATACGGGTATGAGGTTGAATGAAATTCTGAGTATGACGTGGCAGTGGATAGATTTTCAAAGTGATGTGATAACTATTCGTAACTCTCAGCAGTTCCAAACAAAAAATAAAAAAGAGAGGATTATACCATTACATCATCGCGTTAAGGAAATATTTACCAGAAGGCATAATACAGATTTGAATCAATTGGTATTTTATCGTGTCCCGGGGATAAAACTTAATGCAGGTTTTGTCAGTAAGAAATTTAAGAAAGCTGTTAGGGAAGCAAATCTAAATCCAGATTATCATTTCCATACGCTGCGGCATTCTTTCGCATCTAATTTAGTGCAGCGCGGAGTTTCATTATATACACTTAAAGAACTATTAGGGCACGGCAGCGTAAAAACAACTGAAATATATTCCCACCTGCAGGCTGATAATCTTACACAGGCAGTAAATCTTTTATAATCTTTCTTTTATAATAAAAGGCCTGGTTTTCAGGCCTTTTTAGTAATAACCACAATGAGATATAGTAGTTTTCTAAATTTGATGTGTCGAAAGAATATATGTCGCAGCCATTTATTTAGTTGACATTTAATGAGTTAATAAAGAAATTTAAATGGATTTTTCAGGGGCACTCTAATTAGGGCGCCATTTTTTTGCATCCATGGTTCTGGAGCTTAAAATGATAAATAGATCCAATTTAGTCTTAACAGTATTAACTATCGTTACCTTGCTAATTTCCTACCAAGGTTGTTCTTCAGAAAACACTACTCCTCAAGATGAACCTCCCAAAATAGATCTTTCTACGCCTGACAACGCTGTCAAGTCCCTGCAAAATTATGTCGTCTGGTATGATACATCAGATCTCAACACTACAAAAAACTTTTTTAATAAAGTTAAAGCGCCCCTATATAGTGCCTTTACAAAACAAGCAGGTGACACCCTTATTAGCAGGCGACAAAATTTCTTCAATTTAAGATATACAAATGCAAAGAAAATGTTTCCAATTGACAATGTTGATATCCAAAGTGATTCACGTGCTGTTGTCACAATTAAAACCGACCAAATGACGTACGGTTTTGACCACGATAAATCCTTAATATTTGAAAAATTCATTTTGACCAACATGATCAAAATTGGGTAATTGAGTCAATTGAACAAACGTGCAGTTTTTGTGATGGAACAGGAAAAAGAAAAGATTACTCATCATCTATATACCACACAATTTGGTCAAAATGTGAAAGTTGCGGTGGCGATGGATAGGGTTGATGCTTTATATCTCAATTAAATAAATATATTTAAAAGAATGCGGATATAGATATAATAGGTATACTCAAAAATTGTTGCTAATAAAGGTCCCTCTGATTGATTAATGCATTCCGGGACGAAAAGTTATAACATTCAATACATTAAGTGTAACACTCAACCGGCCCTATTTTTAAATCATGGTATACTACATAAGACAACGACTATACTTTTAATAGCATTTTGTTTTTTTTATGTATCTCTGGTTTATAAATGGATCAAGGATGAGGTGACTTATGTATTTATTGTTACGCTCTTGCCTACTCCGTTGCACTAACGCTGCTTTTTAAATTTTCTCTACTTCATTTTTTTGGCATTGAGTATGAAGACGCATTTGTATATACCATAGTCGGCCAAACTATTATATAATAAAATTTATCCAATATCATTTTTAACTGATGGGATTATCCTAGGAAGCATAAATGCACCAATCATAACAGCAACATATAGTAGTCACTTCATAACACTTCCAACTCTCATCAGCTGGGTTTATGCAATAACAGGATATAACATTTATATTCCTAATTTTATAAATACATTCCTGGAATTCTTAACAATTCTGACTTTATCGCTAGCAGCAAAAAAAATATTTAAGGCGGGAAAATATTGGTTCGTTTTTCCAACTATATACTGCCTAGCCCCAATAATTAATGTTTTTGGTCCATCTCAACTCTCTGAAACTTTTTCAAGTTTTTTAGTGATAACAACTATACTAGCATACTTATATTACTTAAAAAATAATTCCTTAAATAATTTGTTGATTTTTGCTGTCAGTTATTTACTAGCCATAGTAACAAGAAGAGAAAACATAGTAATTTTATTTTTTGTTTTTCTAGTTTCATTTCTTCAATGGACACAGTCTAAGAAGCTTAAAGAATTTCTCCCCATATTAATTACAGTATCAATTTCCTTGATATTTTTTGTTTTTGTCCAGAATGTATTTGAATTAAATAGGTTAGAATCTCAAGAGATTGGTCAAGCTAATTTTAGTCTTAATTATATAATAAAGCTCATCCCATATTACATAAATTCACTAATGGACGTGAATCTTTTTAACATTAGTTTCTTTATAATGATAATAGCATCAATTTATTTCTTGATTAATTGGCGGAAAAATCAAGATATGGTTGCACTAATCTTATTATATGCCTCCTTTTTGTTTGTATATTCGTTTCATTATAGGAATTATGGTTTCATTAAAAATGGTATGATTAATCAATTTGATACATTCCGATATTTAAACAACTTTTATGAAATATTAACATTAGTTATTTCAGTATTTCTGATCAAAATTATAAATATTAACAGGATTATCAGGATAACAATTTTAAGCATTGTTATCGTAGCTTTAATGTTCTCATTTACTGGGTCAATTACCTTAAATAAGGAATACACATCCAGAGAATTTGTTACTGAATTATCAATCCCCAGAAGAATTCTTGCGTTTATAGATAATCAACAAGACTGCTTCTTTGCATCTAATGATATAATAATTTATCAAATACTTGATGATAATAAATTAAACGTTTGCAGTCTTGGGCTCCTACCTAAATTTTACCCAGAAATGAAAAGTTACAATAGAATATTGTTATATCTTAAAGAATCTTCACAGAAAAGTATTGAAACGAGAAATCCGCAGCTCACGGCATTTCTTAAAACGGTTGATTTGAAAAGAAACTAAAAAATTCAGAAATCAAGGAGTTCTTTATGAAATTATTAAAATTCGCGTACTAACTACTAGAGATTATTATTATACCTGAGAAATAGAATTATTATTATTTGAAGCAAGGAGGATATTCATTAAAATGGCACATTTCATAAAAGAGCAGGATGGGATAAAGTATTTAGAGGTAGATAAAAATCTCTATTCCCCCCAAGCAATTAACTCAACAATTTATAAAATGGCTGAGTTGTGTTCTATACAACAGAAAATGTCAAGTGATTCAACCATTCAAATCTTATTTAATGTGACTGAAGAAAAAGATTTAAATGTTGACGCCCTAATAAAGGAATTTTTAAGAATACTAGCCGATCAACAATTGCGTTTAGAACTTGATAATAAATTTTCTGAATATAGGGATATAATATTAAATAAAGCTTTTTCACAATTTGATAAGTGATTGACTAATTATGGACTATACAATTTTGCCATTTCGTTTTGAAAGACTCAATGAGGGATCTGTTTTCCTTTCAAATTTTGTGGGGGAGTACACTTTTCTATCATCTTAAAGATTTTTCTGATCTTTGCAATTATCAGCTTGATAGTAATTCTGATACATTTTTCATGACCTTGTATCGAAACAAATTATAGCTGAAAAAGTTAATGCTTCGATAACTGATATGCTAGCAATAAAATATCGTACTAAAAAAAGTATCTTAGATAATTTTACTGGATTGCATATGGTTGTTCCTACGTTGAGATGTAATTCTAATTGTATCTATTGCCAGGTTTCGCGGAAAGATATGTATGATAAAAATTTTGATATGGATAAGTCAACTGCTAAAAATATTGTTGATAAGATATTTAAATCACCATCTCCGATGATTAAAATTGAGTTTCAAGGAGGTGAACCCCTTGCTCACTTTGAAATGGTTAAATTCATAGTTGAACTTTCAGAAATCAAGAATCTGATCCATAAGAAAAATTTAGAATTTGTGATCTGTACTAACCTAAGTCTAATTACCAGTGAACATCTAAATTTCTTTGAAAAACATAAAGTAAATATTTCTACTTCATTAGATGGTCCACAGCATTTGCATAATACAAATAGACCATTGCAAAAAACTGGAGATAGCTACAAAATTTTCGTTGAAAAATTGCGTATTTGTCAAGATCGGCTTGGCAAAGAAAATATCTCTGCTTTAATGACGACCACCTCATTTACAATAAATCATTTTAAGGATATAATCGATGAATATTTGAATTTGGGTTTTAATCTATTTTCCTCAGATCATTAAACCCTTATGGATTTGCAAAAAGGGATAAACATAAAATAGCTTATCAAATTGATCAATTTGTTGAAAGCTATAAAGCAGCTTTGGATTATATTATAAATTTAAATTTAAGTGGGCACTACCTAGTTGAAGGTTTTACTCAATTACTACTGGCGAGGATATTAACACCGTTTGCAACTGGGTTCGTCGATCTACAATCGCCTGCTGGGGTTGGTATTAGTGGCGTAATCTATGACTTTAATGGGAACGTTTACGTATCCGATGAAGCCAGAATGATGGCTTCCACAAATAACCATTATTTTTTGATGGGCAATGTGAATAGTCATAGTTATGAAGATCTTTTTAACAGTAGTTTCTTAAGAAACCTTATACGAAATTCGATTTTCTGAAACCTTACCAGATTGCTGGGAATGTGCATATCAACCCTATTGCGGAGCAGATGCAGTTAGGAATTATTCTGAACAAGGGGATATCATTGGCTACAGACCCACTAGTGATTTTTGTAAAAAACATAAATCAATTATTAATCATCTATTTGAATTGATAAGACAGAATGATGATAAGATTAATAATGTCTTTTGGTCTTGGATAAATAGAAAACCAATTGAGTCAGTGGCAATATGAGACAATATAATATTAATATAAAAACTTTACCGGGAATCAGATTCTAGGCAGGATTACTTCAAAAAAGTAAATGGATTTTTCAGAAATAACTACATTTTTATTGATAAAGGTTTGGATCCTGTGCCCACCAATGGGTATCAAGCAATAATTACCTATAAGAAAGATATTCCTTCTACTAGTCCAGTTATTTCAGAATTTAGTCAGGTATGTGAGTTAAATGACGGAGATGTTGTTCTAATAGAAAAAGCTGGTAAGATGAATGTTCTTTATGAAATTAATTCCACACATAATCTAATATTTACTACGGATAATTGTAATTGTAATTGTATAATGTGTCCGCAACCAAAAAAGAAAGATGAAAAGAATAGATTGGATTTTAATTTAAAGCTTATTGATTTATTAGATGCAAACACAAGTCATATTGCAATAACCGGGGGAGAACCGACACTGTTGGGAGATGACTTGATCAAAATTATTCTGCGTATTAGAAAAAACTTAAAAAAGCATCAATAACTTTACTCTCTAATGGGATAAAATTTTCGAACATTGATTTCACAAGAAAAATAAGTAATACTAATCACGCCGATTTACAAATCGATATACCATTATATTCGGATGTGGATAAACTTCATAACGAGATAGTGGGTGGGAATTATTTCTATCAGACTGTAAAGGGGTTGTATAATTTAGCATTATTTCAAATGAAAATTGGAATCCGGGTTGTTGTTCATAAATTAAATTATAAACGATTACCCCAGCTTTCTGAATATATTTATAGAAACTTTCCATTTGTTAATCATGTGGCCATAATGCAAATGGAGACAACAGGCCTTGCAAATTTAAACCTTGAATCTCTTTGGATTGATCCCTATGATTATAATGAACAATTAAAAGAATCAATTAAAATATTACACCTAAGGGGAATTAACGTTTCTATTTATAACTCACAACTTTGCATTCTTCCTTCCGAACTGTGGAAATTCAATCAGAAAACTATTTCGAGTTGGAAAAATATATACGTTGAAGAATGCGAAAATTGCTTAAAAAAGCTTGATTGTGGCGGATTTTTTGAATCTGCGAAAGAATATCATAGCAGCCATATCCAGAGATTCATTGAATAATTTACTTGACTATTTAACTTCAAATCGATAACTTATAGTCAAAGTATGGGAGTCTAATCATGTCTTAAAAAGCTTTTTGTTCATTGTTCTGTCTTTAGCTTTCTCATTTTCAACCACCCTAACAAAACACATCATTCCGATTGAGAAAACTAAAAAAGATCCAAAGGTTCAAACTTTTGTGTTAAAGAAAGCAGATAATTTCATTGCTGGCGTTTTCCAACATGTTTCACATGCATCTCACGCTTCTCATAGTTCTCACGGTTCTCATAGTTCTCATGTCTTCACATTATTCGCACGTTTCTGGTGATGTAGCTTTAACATAATACAAAACAATTTTTATTTATAAATATAAAGGAGTATTTGTTCTAATACTCCTTTTTTATTTTCCAGTCATTGTATTTCATAATCTATTTTTGCTTTGTTGGTTCTACTATGATTTTTCCTATCTTTGTGCCGCTTAATAATTGAGGGACGCAACGTAGAGGGTAATCATACGCTGATTGTATAAGCTGGGGTTGTAACGCATTAAACCTAAAACTATAAACTATTTCAAAAATAATTACAGAGCATGGCAATAGTTCATCGAGGTTTCTCTTAATTCTGTTCGGTGAAGCTGGATGCTGGCATATTGCATTTTGTACTGGTTAAGTAGTTAGAGCTGGGGTTCTTATTAGTTCCATACAAATTCTGCTTTTCAGTTTCTGCAGTTCAGGATCGCTTCCCCTAAATATATCATTTAGAATATTGTAAGGATCAAAGGAATTACAATCCTGAGCAGGATAACTACGTCTTTTTGCCAGCTTACAGAGGGTTTTGCTTGCGCCAGAAGAATATATAATAGGCTGCAATTGCGCCGATATTAAATCTCCCGGGAAGAACGTCCAACTATATCCAGCTGGAATGCCGGAATGAACGGGCGGATCGAAACGTTGATATAAGTTATTATGATCCTTTCCCGGAGAATATTTTAAGTCCCAGGTTGCGCGATCTGATGGAGATCGCGGCATATGTATTCTCAGCAAATGTTAGAATCGGCCATAAATATCCGCAGCCTCATTATACTTCTGGCCAGGCAAGGGCACTCAGATTTCATATAAATGTACGCGATTATGATTTCTGGATGCAGCAGGATGTTAAGGATATCCTGGAGCGGCTGCTGTTCCAGGAGACAGGCGGTGATGAGTACAGTTTTTGCTTTTATAAGATGCAACCTGGAGCAGCAATCGATAAAAGACCGGTGTGGAATCCATTTAATGAGGAGCAAGAGGTTATTTTGTTCTCCGGAGGACTGGATTCTGTCGCCGGTCTGATCGAGCAGCTTGAAACTACTGCTAAGAAAGTAATCCTGGTCAGCCATCAGGCTGGCCTCCCGGAAATAGCCCTAACCCAAAATAAATTATTCTCCATAATCTCTAACTTTTACCCTGATCGCTGCAGCCACTTCCGGTTTCAATGCGATATTCCTAATATTCTTTTTGATGACAAAACTGTAAGATCCCGGAGTCTTCTCTACAATACAGCAGCGTTCATCCTCGCCAGCCTTCATAAAAGAAATGAGATATATGTGTATGAAAATGGTATCAGCGCACTGGGATTCGACCAGGTTTACAGCTCTTCTATCAATTCAGCCGGCCGCCAGTACCATCCTAAAACACTGGGACTGATGTCCCGGCTGTTTTCCAGAGTAATGGATGATGAATTCACAATTAAACAGCCTTTCCTGTTTAAAACTAAAGCTGATGTAACTTCGATTCTAAGGAAATATAATAAAGCTTGAATTATTCCAGCATACTGTCTCCTGCAGCAATCTTACAAACCGTGGTCCTGGTAAGAGCCACTGCGGGACCTGTGCTCCCTGTATCGAGAGGATCCTTGCTGTCCTGGCCTGCGGAATTCATACACACGATCTCCCTGAATTCTATAAAACCTACTTCCCATAAGGATTTCCGGAAGAATCAGATATCAGATCGACATTAGTTACCTTGCTGGTTTCCGCCCAGCTCCTCTCCCAGCAGGACCTAAATTCTTTCTACGAAGCTCATTTTAATGAGCTGAATCAGCTCAAAGGATTTGTAGATGTTTTCCCTCCCCAGGAAATGTTCAGGAAGGTTTTTGATCTTCATAGCCGTTATATAAGTGATATCGAATCAGCTATTGAAAGGATTAACATATTATATTCTTCTGAATTTAAATTCAGAAGAGAAAGATCCTTTTATGATCTGCTGCTTAACCTGGATACATATAAAGAAGAAGCAGTCTCTTATTCTATAGACACCCAGGCAGTATGTAAAGTTCAGTAAGGACATTCCGCGAAGAGGCCTTAAAGATCTTCTTATTAAGGTAGCCAGCCATCTGATAGCTGCTGAGGAAATTACCGTTCCCAGCGGCAAGCCGGAAGCAGATAAAGCGATTATCGACAGCGTTATAAAGTATTTAAAATCGCAGGGCTATAATCTGAGTAAGAAAAATGAGATTACAGCTGGTACCTACTTCCGGAAATATGTTATCAAGATAAAAAAGGATTCTGACGGAAAGCTGATAGTAAAGAGTGACAGCAGCAAAAAGAAAAAATCTTATAATCCGGGATAAAAAAGAATTATAACCGCTAATCCACGCTAATCCAGCAGCCTCACGATTTGTTCCAATTTATAATCCACCTTTCTTTTGTTAAGCAAATAAGGAGGTGTTAAGAAAATGAAAAGAAAAATACACCAGAGCTTACGCCAGCAAACCGAAGCAATCAGAAGAGAGCTGGATGAGTTGAAGAAAATTGCTGAACTGCTGTCGATGAACGTGATTAGCAAAGATGAAAAGCTGCTCAACTTTAAGCAGACAGCAGATTACCTGGGATTGTCCCATTCCTACCTCTACAAATTAACCTCACAGAAAATGATCCCCTGCCACCGTCCCCTGGGACGACTTTTCTTTTATAAGCCCGAGCTCGATGCCTGGATCAAACGGAAAGAGAATAACGAGCAGCAGGCAGAAGAAAACTTCGAAGTAGCTGAAGAAGCTCCCGATAAAGATGAAGATCCTCCTTAAATAGCTGTTAAAAAGTTAAAGTCCTCTAATATTCACATTTAACTTAAAGAAAGGAGTAACGGAAAATGCGGGTGACACTCAAAAGAGAATTCAATTTAGGCGACTGGAAAGAAGTAAAAAAAGAATTGACATGGTATTTCAGTCTGCTTAAACGAATAGAGATGAAAGAAAGGGAGTTAAATAAGCTGCTTAAAAAAGAGGGAGTACACTGCAATGAATCCGGATCTTGAACAATTTATTACAGCACTGGCTGACAAGTTCGGTGCTAATAACAGCAGGATATCGCTGGAGAAATTCTGCAAAGAATATTCGGAATTTGTTAAAAGGAACAGAGCTGCAAAGACTTACGAGGGTGTGCAGCTGGTTAAGGGTAAGCTGCTTAAGTTATTTCTCGCCACGGCGAGAATTAGGAACAATACGACTAAAAGACGCGGAAAACTTCATTGAACTGCAGAAGAAATCTGCTCCCAAAGCTGTTTATAACTACCATAGAACATTGCGTGCAATGTTCAATAAAGCGGTCGAATGGAATTATATCCACGAGAATGTATTCTCGAAGATCCGCTTGCCGAAACGGCAGGCTGAGAAGCCGGATTATCTGACAGAAGAGCAGCTGCTGGTAATTATCACCCAGGATATTCCGGAGATCGTAAAAGACATAGTAACTACAGCTTATTATACCGGCTGCCGACTGGGAGAGCTGGTCAACTTAACCTGGCAATCTGTTAATCTTAAAGAGAACATCTTTACGATTGGTACCAGGAACTATCAAACCAAGACCAGGAAACAGCGCTTTGTTCCTATCCATCCCCGGGTAAGACCAATACTGGAGAAAAGGTTTCCTAAGGTCATCAAAAAAGAGAATCATTATGTCTTTTCAAAACCCGGCGGCTATAGTTACTCAGGTGATTTCTTTTCCCGCTGGTTTAAGCGCGGCTGCCGGCAGGCCGGCATAGATGAATGTATCCATTTTCATTCATTACGTCACAGCGCAGCTACAGGAATGATAATGAAGGGTGCTCCCCTGCCCACTGTGCAGAAGATCCTTGGACATTCCAATATTCAAACAACAATGATCTACACGCATCCCGATCTTGACAGCTTAAGGGATGCTGTGGGCCGATTATAACGCAATTAACTCAATTTAACAGGAGGAAATAATGTCAAGTCCAACCAGAAAACCAATAACAAACGATGATCTTAAACATCTCAGAAATGACTTAATAGAATTCTGGCTGCTGCTGGAAAAGAACAGAGATAAACGCATAACACAGGAATTCAACTCCCTGAAGAGGAAATGAAGGAGTATGTTATGGCTGCAGAGCGGAGCAGATCCAGGAGGATTGGCCAGTCTTTGCACCTGCTGGGAGTTGAAATCAAGAAATTCATTAGTCAGCAGCTTAACACAGCTGTGGAAATTAAACCAAGGAGAAGGTTATTCCGCTGGTTAATGGACTAACACTAATTAAAATGGGAGTTAAAAAATGGTAAGAACACCTAAAAACCTAAAGAATCCGGAACTTCGCCAGATGTGCAGATTCCTCATAAGACTGCAGAGGCAGCATCAGGAATTCCTTGCCACCAATTTTGAATTAATGATGAACGCAATACTGGATGAACTTCGTTTCATAAACGGTGATCATCCTGCCATCGAAGCGATTGATAGAAATAAATCCAAAACTACTGATAAAGTGAACTGAAGTATGAACTTAATCGATGATATAAAATCCAGGATAAATATCACTACGCTGCTTAATGATTATGGATTGCAGCCGGTCAACGATTTCATTTATTCGATCTACAAGAGTGAGAATAACCGTTCACTTAAAATCTATCCGGCTACAAATTCTTTTTATTGTTTCGCTACCGGAAATGGCGGGGATGTAATAAAGTTCTATGCCGATTACTGGAAGATCGATATGAAAGCAGCTGTAAAAGAGTTGGCTGACAGAGCAGGAATTAATATTAACAAGGATGAGATTAGCCATATAAGGACCAGCTTCCGGAAGTATACCCCGCCGCCTAAACAAATGATCCTTTTTAAGAGTGAAAAGAAATATTTCCTTGAACAGACTGCGAACCTCCAAAAAGCAAAAAAGATCAGTAAAGCCGCTGCAGAAATAAAAGCATATGAAGATGTGTTGGAAAGGCGTAAAGAGCTGCAGCTGCTGATCTTTGATTCGCTGGAAAAATTCTGTTATGGTGTGGACGAAGATACTCTTGAGTATCTTCTCGGTCCTTCCCGGGGACTTAAGTGTGAGACTATCAGGAAATTCAGACTCTTCTCAATCAAAAACGTGAAGGAAACAACTGAATTCCTGAAAGACTGCTTCAGCAGCTACGAGCTGCTGATATCAGGATTGATATCCAGGACCGGCGGCTTTATCTTTTCCTATAACCGTTTAATTATACCATACCTGGTTAACGGTAAAATAGAATATTTGCGCGGCCGCAGCATCTCCCCCAGATCCAATTGTAAATATTTAGGATTACGTAATGATCGGTGCTAACCTATCCTTAAAGCGATTTATAATTTTGACACACTTAAACTTATAACCCGAAATGAAATGCTGTTCATATGTGAAGGTGAATTCGACACGATGATGATGTCCCAGGCTGGCGCCAGGGCAATTGGTGTTCCCGGTGTAACTAATATACCGTCTGTTATAACTGATATCATCAGGAACCATGACGTTTGCCTGGCATTCGATAATGACGAAGCAGGCAAATTAGCCGTTCAGAAAATAGCAGATCAACTGGGGAAACCTGTCAAAGCACTCCGATTAAAAAACCACAAGGATATAACGGAATTCTTCAATGCCAGAACCAGATAAAGTATTTAATGACGGTACTGAAGTAATTGTTCTTTATCCGGAAAAGGATCGTGATGACCAGGAAATAGTTTTCTGGTTTAAGGAAAAGGATAAACTCAGGATTGACGGGAAGAAGTTTATTGATCTCTTAAACCACCTTGGATTCAGGATATATTTTATCGGCAAGGATTATCTGCTGGTCCATATTGAAAATAATATTGCTGATGATATCGCTCCGGTGCAGATGAAAAATAAGGTCAAAGAATACATTATGGATCCCGTCAGAAATTATGAAGATGATATTACAGCAGAGATGGTGCTGGGAAAGGTAATTAATCAATCCTCCAGTTTATTCAGTCGCGGTTACCTTGAGTACCTGGATAAACTGGATGATGACTTCAAGAGAGATACCAGGAAAGAAAGCTTTCATCTATTTCCGGAATTGCTTTGTACAGATTACCGCGGAAGGATACTCCATTCTCGGATATCAGCAGCTGGATAAACCCATCTGGAAAAAGCAGATAATTGACCGGGATTTTTATGAAGTCGACCTGGTAAGCGATTTCAGGACCTTCATATTCCGGGTCTGCAGGAATGAAGCTGCCAGATATGATTCTTTCCGGAGCGTCATTGGTTATCTGCTTCACGGCTATAAGGATCCTGCTATGGCAAAAGCGATCATCTTTATGGATGAGAAGCTGGATGACGGATCGAACGGCGGCTGCGGGAAGAGCCTGCTGGGCAATGCTATATCCAAAGTAAGGAATTCTTTAAGGCTGGGAGGAAAGAACTTCAAGTTTGACCGGTTCTCATTCCAATCATATGAACCCGGGACTCACATCATTGAATTCAATGATCTCAGCAAGCACTTCCAGTTTGAAATGCTCTTCACTACAATCACCGATAACATTGTAATTGAGAAGAAGAACAAAGACGAGCTGATAATTCCGTTCGAGTACTCACCCAAGATCCTGCTATCTACTAATTATACCTTAAGCGGCGTGGATGAATCCACGCTCAGGAGGCAGTTCATAATTGAATTCTCTGATTACTTCAACATTAAGTACACCCCGGAAGATGAATTCGGCCGGAGGTTCTTTGATGACTGGGGTGAAGAGGACTGGTGCAGCTTCTACAAGTTTATGATCGGCTGTCTGCAGTTTTATTTGAAGAACGGCCTGGTAGACTATCAGCGTGTAAACCTTGATCAGAAGAAACTCATAGAAGCCACAACAGAAGAATTTGTAGAGTTCGCGGAAGATCTGCAGACCGGCGCCTGGTACAGGAATAAAGAAGCATACAATAAGTTCCTTAGGATCATATCCTGATTACAATATCAAGAACGTGAAGCAGAAGAATTTCACCAGCTGGTTGAAGATCTTCGCGAAGCTTAGAGGATATAAATTTTTACAAAGAAAATCCGGATATGACAGAGGATTTATGTTTCAAAACATATTGGAGGGACCATTAGATGAAAGCGAAGTTTAAACACCCCCCCGGGTTAAAGTCGGAAATCCTGCGTCCATGCGTCCAAAATGATCAAAAGTTTAGAAAAAGAGCTGAATTGCAGGAAAAAGTTGGACGCAGGAGAAAAATTCCTGCGTCCAGTGTGCGTCCAAATCATCCTGAAATTGGAGAAAAACGCAAAACTTGTACACAAAACCATACAAATAAGGGAGAAACAATGATCTATATGTGGCAGGAAAATCCCAGGCAAAGAGGGAAAAAAGGAAAATCATACTTCTGGTTCCAGACAGAGAACAGAGAAGCAGCTGCAAAGATGAAACGAAGGGAAAAATTTAAGCTGGTCGGCCGCGGCTTTAAGTGTCCCATCTGGATCTTCCAGGCCCAGTTCGCGCGGCCGGATATTGCCCGGAAAGTGCTGCGCACTTTAGCGGGCAGCAAAGTTAAGTATTTGTCCTCAGAGAACGTATTCTGTGCCAGGGTAACCAATTCCCCGTCCGAGCCAAAAAAAAGCCCACGATCTTAAAGATTGTGGGCTAAACCTACGCTATGCTGTAGTAATCATTCTTGACCATATAGGAATATTATTGTCGTCTTATCATATATCCTGTGCCCTCAATTTTAATATTCTCAGACAATTGTATTTCCGACTCTGATTTTTTTTTCTAAAAAAAGTCTAATAGATGCTTTAGTTCTAACAGCTTCTAATGTTGGTCCAAACCGTATTTTATTTAAAGGAAAATATTTATCATCATTGACTCCCTTGTAAAAATTTATTTTAAAATGAGGAATAAGAATATTTTCTTTTTCTCTAAAATTGATTTCTTCAGATGGATTATTACTTTTTCTGACATAAATTAATCTCCATTCACTTTCTTCAGAAAATGTGGGATGCTTCATACAAATCATTAATTCTTGTAAGATACTCAAACAATGTGCAACGATCAGGAGTTTTTCAGCACTCTTAATGGTATTCACTTCTGATAATAAAACATCTAAATATTTATCCAAAAATGTTTCTACTATTTTTTTTTGATCCACAGGATCATAGATTATTTTTCGCAGTATTATATCATCGGTGATATCCTCAGCATTTTGGACAATATTAAACTTAATGTTGTTATCTAATCTGAAGCCTAAACTATAGCCACCCCCTTGATCAGCATAGCTTCTCCATTGACTCAATAAGTTCCCACCAAAGCAATAACAAGAGACATAAAAATCGAATATATTTGATGCTAGATAATCTAGATATTGTTTTATTTCTCTCAGATACGGTTTGATAAGTATATATTTTTTACTTAATATTTTTTTATCAATCTCTGTTTCTATTATATTCCTACCATATAGTAATTCTTGCGGATCGTTTAATGAGGTGACATGAGAAAACCATAATTCACGATTTTCAATAATTCCTTTAAAACCTTGTAAATCTGTATAATGAAAAATAATTAGATCTTCATTAGTTTTGTGCTTGGCAAGCCATTCACTTATCAAGCTGGGATTTGTGAATTTCTTAATCTTTGCATTTTCTTTAATAGTTAATGCTTCTGCTGGTTTTGGATTATAACTCATTACTAAATATTACCGTCTGTTCATAATGTAACAGCTTCAAGTTTTTCTTTAAAGTCATTTTTTCTTTAAATATTCCCATAACTCAAATGGGGTGATATTATGTTTGGTAAACAAATCTAAGGTGAATTGATGCCAGAATAAATCGCCACTTCCCGGGAATTTAGATTTTAAGGATCGAACTATACCTAGCGTATTTTTCACCCACTCCTTATAAAGGTAATAGTTCCATACTATTACATCTTTTAAAATGGGGTAAGCATTTTCATCGATCTTAAGTGCTTTAGTAACAAGAATTGGTATTACTATTAATTCTTTTTCGTTATCATATTTGTTTTTTATCCAGGCTGGGTGCATGGCTACTTGGCGGGCTTTTTTTAAGGGTATCACTGTACCTTCGACAGCTTCCGAGTAATCTTCAAAAACAAAGCAGATTTTGTTTGCTATTTTCCACCATGGGTCAGGTGATCCTGTTGTTTCTTCATTAAAAGCATCATATCCCAATAAATTACCTAAATGAACTTGAGAACTTTCAAATTTTTTACTTTCACATTCTTCGACTCCTTCTAAAATTAATTTTTCCTCAGAATCAAATCTACGGTTGTTTAGTATGCCCATTTTTTCTAAAGAACTTTCAAATTTTTCGATTAATGATCCATTTGTTTCTACCTCGATATAGTCACCCTTCTTTTCATCAGTCAAACTAACTAAGTGCGAAAGCCAATTAATTTCTTTTACGTTTTTTAATGCTAAACTAAAATATTCTTTACTTTGCAAGTGGAAATCTGCTTGCTTGTTTTTTGTTGCCAACCAAGCTGTACTTCCTGCCAAGTAATTCCATAGAGCACGGTAACCTCTTAACTCACCATCATTAAGTTTTCCCAATATATTTTTACAGTTTTCAAGTGCTGTGCAAAAATCACTTTTCCACAAGTTGTATTGATAATTGACTTCATCTTTTACAGCTTCCTTAAGCTCTACTGCACAAGGTAGTCGTGCTTTCTGACTATGATCTCTGATACTTATAATACTACTCTCAGCCGCCTCCCATTCTGTCTTTTGTTCTAAGAAGATTTTAGCGTTTTCAAGGAAAGAGTCCATGGATATACCCGTTGACTCATCGATCCCAAATTGTAGTTCTGCTTGTAATTCGGGATGTAAATATTTTCTTCTTTCTGCACTCATTAAATAAAGTACAAGTTCATCACCAATGACCTCAACTAAAGCATAATCGGTGGATGACCTCGTGCATCTACCAAAAGCTTGTACAATTCTTGTTAGAATTCGATCATTCAGAAGTATTGAAGCCCCCATTTTTTGAATAATAAATTTTTCTTGCAGATTTGTTGCTCTAGGAAGGCCCTCAACATATAACATTCTGCATTCATCATCAGGAAAATCTATTCCGTCATATCTGTTAGCCATAACAGCTACCGCATTTGAATGAGTTATGAATTCTTGTTTTGATTCTTCAATTTCCTTCGCCGAAAAGGTTCGATAATCCAAAGTTTCATTTATTAAATCTGTTAGACGTTTTGCGCTATTCTCATCCGGAACAAGTATTAAGGATCTATTTGCTGTCTTAAATAATTCCATTGTTAATGATGTCACATCTTCTGGTTCTAATGATTTAGCAGGAAAGTAAAAAAGACGCCTTCCGATGCCTTGTTTATCCCACCCGGTAGGGATTTGTAATCTCCTAATATTTCTTCTTCCTGTTAACCTTTCTAAATCTCCTCCCTCACCTAATGTTGCTGACATATATATTCGCTGATTTGCATCAGAAAATGGTTTATGTGTTTCTGTCGGCGGTATCAAGGGGCGTATAAGAATTTCATTATAGCTATAGAACAAATTACACGCGTCTAAATGCTCTCTCAGAAGAGACCAGGAATGTATTAAGTGAGTGTTTGCACAGTGCGTGTCAAGTATTGATGTTAACTCCGAATGGATTTTAAAAAAAAGAGGGATCGGTAATTTCCCAACCCATGAAAAATCAAGAAAATTTTCCGAAGTCCCAGTCATTTTTTGGAAATCATTATCTGATATTATTCCTCTTAATACTGAAGAAATTACATCAAATAGTATTCTAAATTCATGCCTTTTAATCGAAAGAGACCAAAAACTTGATATATAGTTCTCAGATGAATGAGCGTCGTCCAGAATAATTACTTGGGGATCTTTAAAGAAAGGATTAGTGTTAAAAAGAGCGCTATAAGAGGAAATTGCAATATTTTCACCAGATTGATAAGCCATTTTATTGGATGAAGGGTAATCAGTTATTTTACCGGTAAATGGGATAACATTAAGGCCGTAGGAATTATTTGCAAGGTTGGTAACTTGGTTTACTAATTGATTTGTAGGACAAATATAAAGAATTCTTTCACCATTTATTCTCCTTCTCCATTCGCCAAGGATTAATCCTACTAAAGTCTTTCCGCTACCTGTCGGTAATTGGAATGCCACATCTTTCTCATCTCGGGCATTTTTTACATAATCCCTCCACATATCAGCCTGGTGGGCAAGGGGTCCTTTAATTTTCTTCTGCCTCAAATCATGCAAAAGTGCTTCAGGGGATTCAATGCTCCCTTGAGTTGTTCGTGTTCTCTTAAAAGCCATTTGTATCCTTTGCAGATTGATTATTTGATTAAATCATTACGCTGAAAAACTTTGTTACCCAAAAATACCTATATTTAAAACTATAATTAAATTGTTAGATAGACAATACTGCGTCTAAAATAGATATAAAGATATCCTTAAATATCTTAATCATCATAGGATTGTAAATTTTTGAAAAGGGTAATCGACATCCACGTTCATTTCGGTGGTCCTCGTAACTCTGAAAACGAATGCTACTGGTCCGAAACCTTCAAGAAACAGCCCGCTTACTGGCTGCTGAAGCTTACCTCATATTCTTTATTTAAGGAACCTACATTTGAGGAGGTTGAAAAGAAGATCCTTTCAGTTATAAACGGGGCAAAAAAAGTCGATAAAGTTGTTCTGCTGGCAATGGATAAAGTCTACCGGCCTGATGGAACTCCAGTAGATTCAGAAACTCACCTTTATGTTCCTAATGATTATATAATTAAACTCGCAAAGGAAAATCCCCGAATTCTTGTTGGCGCATCCGTTCATCCTTACCGCAGCGACTGGAAAGAAGAACTGGATAAATGTATAAGTAATGGAGCGGTCCTCTGTAAATGGATCCCTTCCTCCCAGCAGATAGATGTTACAAATGAAAAATGTTTCCCGGTGTATGATTACCTGGCCGAAAATAACCTGCCGCTGTTGGTCCATTCCGGTCCTGAATATTCCATCCCTACATCAGATGAACGATTCATTGAATTCAATAATCCAAAGTATTTACGGACGCACTTGACCGAGGCGTAACCGTAATAATAGCGCATTGTGCGTTGCCTTATTTCGGTGCGCTGGATACAAAATACCAGGATGATATGGAAGAATTTTATAAACTATTTGACGAAAGCAAAACCAAACCTTGGAAGCTTTATGCCGATCTCTCAGCTATTGCCGAACCTCTCCGTAATGTCTATGTCCCGAATATCCTGGCAAAAATCCCCCAGGATCGCCTTCTTTTCGGCAGCGATTACCCCATTCCTCCATCAGAATTCAGCTACAAGAGAGGTAAGAATATTATTAAATGGATCCGGTTAACCCTAAAAGCCTTCTCGATCAGGAATCCAATTGATAAGAATTATTTTATAATTAAGAAGATGGGATTTGATCCTTCCATATTTACGAATACCTCAGATTTATTTATTCATATTCCACTGAAATGAATTCCTTTAACGCTTACCGTATATTTGGCAACTAGTAATACCAAGAAATTGGGGCGGCTAAAAAGATATCATCTGATAATTACACATTAGAGCTAATTTTTTGTTTTAATATTGCCTCTATCTTAAATTTCCCATAATTTATAATTGATCGGTAATTAGATATCTGGGGTTATGACTATAATCAGCGTATATAAGGGTATTTTCGCACCTTCAGAAAATTTCCAAATCAGCCATTGAAAGATTTACCGGAGTACACATGGCAACTTAATTATCGAGGGTCATAAAATCAGTTCTAATTTCTAATAGCCAATGGAACAAATCATTCATCACAAAAGGAGTACAAAATGAAGAAAATTAAAAAATTTGTGACAATTATTTCTTTAATATCAACTTTCTCACTTATTTGCTTTTCTTGTGCGACACCATACCAATCGACTGGTTTTACCGGTGGTTATTCAGAAACTCAACTAGATGAAAATGTTTTCCAAGTGCATTTTAATGGAAATGGATATACGAGCAAGGAACGATCCTCAGACTTTGCCTTGCTGCGTTGTGCTGAATTAGCTTTTACTAATGGTTATGTGTATTTCACAATTATCGACGCTGAACAATATACAACGAATAGTACATACACTACTCCAACCCAAACAAAAGCTAAAGTTTCGGTTTATGGCAATACAGCTTACGGTTCCTCAACTACCTATGGCGGGCAGACTTATTATATTTCTAAGCCAAGTAATACCAATACCATAATTTGCTTCAAAGAAAAACCAGAAGGATTCAGTTATAATGTAAAATTCTTAATGCATTCACTTAAAGAGAAATATGATTTGCTTGAACCATCAGAAAAATAGAAGTTAATTCACGAAAATTTAACATAGCCTTGACCTGGCTTTTAACATTTTTAGATGTTCACTGTAATGTAATTTTAATGCAGGCCATTGGTTGCTTGAACATAAAACAAAATAATATAGCAAAATCTACCCGGTTCTTTACTTAGGAACTCCCCCATTTGAAATCGAACAAGTTGTGAGGCATTTTCTGCTATTGTAACTTAATATTTTTGCTGTCCCAATCGAGGTATTACCCACATCTTTGTTGCATAGCCACCCGCCTGTGTTGCTTAAAGCTATTGATGCTCCTGAAGATGATATCATCTGAATTGGATTTTCGGGCGCGATAGGTTCGTGGGTGTGGCCGAAGATGATTTTATCTGGTTCCGGGATGTGGATATTGTAAAGCTTTCCAAGATCTTCAACTTCAGCAAGGCAGGCGTTGTAGTACGTGAAAAATCTTTCCTTTACTTCCGGAAGCTGGAAGTATTCTTTGTTGTATCTTACTTTTGTTTCTGATGAGATCTTATCAAGGATCAGCTTCTTTGCTTTGTTGGAGGCGAAGTCTGAAGCAGCTTCGTTAATGAACTGGTACCATTTCCTGTAATCGAACACGTGTTCATCAAGATAGTCGTCGAGGTTATCCAGGTACTGCTTTGTTTTTTCGATTTTTCCTTCTTTGATCTGCTGCTGTGTTATTGATAAGATATCTGAGAGTACTCCTGCCTGGCCAACTCCTGAACAGGCAAGCTGGTTGAAGGGGAAGTTCATTCCTACCATCTCCTGAATATCCATTTTTGTTCCGAGCTTAAGGTCTTTGCCGAAAATGATCGGTGCCCATTTCGAGAGCAGCGACCAGTAGTTATCCAGGTAATGCCCGTGCGTCATCAGGATGGTTCCTTCATCGGTTACCAGGTACAGATTAGGATAAGCAAATATGAAGTGTGAAGGTGCATCTGTTATACGATCCAGGAATAATCCGCCGTATGTATAGTTGCCGTCTGTTCTCTTCCCTACCCCGGGGAGATTGAAGCCGGGAGTTTCGGTATTCGTTCTGTCATCGAGTATTCCCGGTACTGCAGTCCTGAACTTCCGCGGTATCTTTCCGTTTTTTATCTGATGGATAATGTTTACTTCATTCTCCACAATGTTCCAGATATCATAATCGTGGTTTCCCGGAACATAAATGATCTGATCAGCAATCTTATCTTTTTGCACCAGCGAGAAGAATATTTTCCCTGCCCGGTATGCATTCTCATAGCTTGTTACTGAGAAATCCAGGATATCACCGAGAAGAATCAGATAATCATTGTTGGTTCCTGCTGCTTCTCGGAATTCCTTATATTTATGTCCTTCTATATAATCATTTCCGTCCCATTCAACGAGTGAACATAGAGGATCGCCGAGGTGGGTGTCTGAGGTGATTGCTAGTTTCATAGCTATTTTAAATAATCATAAATAACTATAAATGTTCCAAAGATTATGGCAACACAACCAAAATAGAAAGCACTTTTTAGTCGATATAATTTTAAATCTCTGATATATGATATTTTCATTTGTTCAAGGGCAAGTTCGTTAAGGATATCATCTTCTGATTCAGGTAGCCGGTCAATTTGATTATTCACTTTTAATTTCGCTTTATTTGAACCCCTATTTAATGAAAATATCTCCAAAGTTGAATTTATACAGATCCCCATTAAAAAATGAACCACATCCAGAAGCATCATTTATTACGTTTCTAGCTGGATTACCGATGGCAATGACACCCTTGATGCAGATAAAAAAGGCTGTTAACCAACTTATGACAAATAATATTGTCACCAATAGAAAAAAATAGTAAATACAAGAATTTTTAGTATCGAGAAAGATTACTATATGATTTATTATTTTTCCTAAATTAGTGAATGGTAACGAAAGGCCGACAATCAAAAAACCAAGTTTTGTATCTAGGGCTTTTATTACATTTTGTGAATCTGTAATCGAATTATAAAGGAAAGTTATTTTTTGCATCGATTTACTTCTCCTCTAATAAATAGCCTTTTATAGTTTTATTCTCAAATTCCCGAAGTGAAAATCTAATTCGTCCATCCTTTGTAGAAGGCCAAATATTTTCTAGCCACTCATGCACGATAATTTCGTCACGGCCCTTTGAAAGCCTGGAAGCAAAATAAATACATTGGCCAATTACTTTAACTTGTGTATTAGGCGGTAGCCCAAATCTTGTTATGATGGCTTTACTAAATGCTACCCCAACACCAATTTGAATTGGAGGAAGATAATAACGGCCTTCTAAAATCGGATTTAAGATGCCTCTCACCATACTTATACAATCTCTTGCTGCTATTGAAGCAGAATAGATTATTTCTTTTTTCTTATCGTTATCATTATCTTCCGAAAATTGAAATAAAGCTAAGAGCCCATCACCTAAATATTCTGTAACTGCTCCTTCCTCATATTCAATTATTTTAGCTAATGCCGGCAGCAAGCCAGAAACTTCATAAAATACCCTCTCCATTTGACTTACCTTTGCAGGTTTACCGATACTTTGTCTTAAATGTTTTGTCGAATCTCGCATATCAATCATCATTGCTATAAAATCATCTGATTTATATTGGTCTTCACCAAGGTATGGATGGCCTGGTATAGGTGTTTTTGTCTCGGCTCGTTCTTGCAAAGATTTAGAGAATTCAAATACATCTTCTTCCACATTTGTTCTGCATTGTCAGAGAAACATTAACCTTTTCGCTATCTCTTCTTCCTGCTGTTCTAATAACATATTATTCGCCCTTTTTATATGTTTATTTAGAAATACCCTATTAGTTGTTTCCCTTGTTTTAATAGGCTTAGGTTATTTTATTACTTCAATATTATTTCAATAATATCATCTTCCTCACCTGGCTAAAACTACCAGCCTGGATTTTATACAGGTACACTCCACCAGGTAATTTTGATGCATCAAATGATATACTGTGCCGGCCGGCGGCCTGATTTCCATTTACCAGCGTTGCGACTTCCTGGGAAAGTATGTTGTAAACTTTCAGCACAACCTTTCCTTCCTTCGGAAGGTAATAATCTATGGTTGTGGAAGGATTAAAAGGATTTGGATAGTTCTGATATAAAGTGTATTTATTCGGTCCAACCACACTGACTTCTGCTGTTCCGGAATAATGATAGCTGCCATCATAATCAATTTGTTTCAGCCTGTATTGATACAGATCCGGAGCCAGCTGCTTATCCCTGTAGCTGTAGCTATTCTTTTGAGTGCTGTTCCCGGCACCGTGTATAAATGATATCTTTTCCCAGGTATTTCCAGCTTTGCGCTGTACTTCAAATCCTGAATTGTTTGTTTCTGTGGCTGTTGACCAGGTAAGGAGTACGTTGTCATCTTGTGCAGCTGCAGAGAATGAAATGAGTTCAACAGGAACTACAGGAGTGAAAGTAAAGCTTGCTATAACCGGCAGATGATCTGATGAATAGTGAAGTGCATCAGCAATCTCCTGGCCGACTGCATTATTCGGAGGCTGATTGATTGAATCATTGTAATGCATTCCGTCATTTCCATAAGGAATATATGTGTCAGCGTCATAATGCATTCCTCCCTCATCGATAACACTCTGCGACATCAGGATCATATCGAAACGATCATCTAATCCTCCATTAGCTCCTCCGCCGAATTGCCGCGTTCTGGTAGATTGTGTATGGTATGGTGCATACGAAGCATCATTCCAGGTCCCGGGCATATTGAAAATATCAACAAAATAACCTGGTGTGGATTGATTAAGCAAAGCTGCATATGCTGGTTCTGTCGATCCATAGATATTAAAATCTCCCGTTACAAGGAAGAAAGAACCTGCAGGCAGATTAGCAGTCACACCGCGGAGAACATTAACCTCATCCAGTCGCTGCTGTTCATTACTGGATCCGGAACTGGCTTTCAGGTGCACAGCGTAAATTCTCAATGTATCCCCGGTATTATTTTCAATCATCTTGAATTCAGAGATATTCCGGAGATCCGTTGCAATCGGAGTATTGCTCACAAAGGTAAAGGCATCACTCTTGTAAAATATTTCATTATCGGTATCAGGTCCGTCTATGAATGTTCCAGCCATATATCCGTTATAATTAGGGATAAGCACGTTATTAAGGAATCCATTTACACCAGTTTGAGATGTTATTTCCTCGCAGACCAGGATATCCGGCAGCGTGGCGGCAATGGTAGTTCTGAAATATGGATTACGCGTTGTAGTATCATTCCCCGGATAATTCAGCAGGTTATAATTCATTATTGTGTGCTGGTACTGGGCGAAGATGAGAGCTGGTACGAAGAGGAAAAGTAAAAATTTTTTCATTTGCCTATTATGTTTATGAGAAGTACACCCGACTATTAGTCCCGATTTGCTTGAATGTAATTTAATAAATCCAGTCTACGTGCACAATTAAAAAATTATTTTTATATTTCGAATGTTGAAAAAGTTACTATATAATACCTGGGATATACTTGTACTTAAGGTCATTATGATGATTCAAACGTATTTACTGAAGTAAAGGACTAAGCAGGTTATAAGCTATTATAGTATGCTGATTTTGTATGAAGATAAGAGCAGTTACCGATACCCTGTATATTTTTATACATGGATATCATATAAGATTTGGAATTGATGAACTCGTTTACGGATATTTACAAATACTTATGTTTGTATACATTTAATTCCGTACTTCACTTCGTCCTTTCTAAATCCACCATTAGGAATAAATCTGCTAAAAATGAGTATATTTAATCCGTCTAATGAACCCAAATGTATGCTTCGATTATTACCTGAATAAACTATTTTAGCTGAACTATTCAAGTAATTTTCTAGTAAAAATTTGCTCAAAAATGATTTATGAACCACAATAAAACGCACTAAAGATTTATTTTCCAAAAGATAATTGAAAATCAAATCAAAGCGACCCCCAATTATATTATTTAACTTAGGATTGTTTTCCTTTATTTTGAAATTCGTAGAATGATATGGAATTAAATCAATATTGACCAAATTGTTCGAACAATACTCCCAATAATTAAAATCACTTTCATACAATGAAGATTGTGTATTAAAACAACCTGCTAGATAGGAATAGTATTTTATTTTCTTAGAAAATATTTCATTGTAAATTGAAAAAAAATTTGTTTGAAAATTCAAATAACTGTTAAAGTTTTTTTCTTTAATTGGCTGTTCTAATTCTAGATGACTAATACTGCCCCCTGGATTGATACCGATGATTATTATTTTGTCAGTTGCCAGTATGTTCCCTGAATAATATGTTGGCAGAAATTCATACAAGAATCTGCTGCTTCCTTTAAGACCTAACTCGTCTGAAAGAACTTCTAACTTTTGGGTATAAGCACCTTCATTATCGAAAAGATTAAAATCATTTTCAATTTCCTTTATAAATTTATCCATCACTATAATTTATTTTGGTCAATATTAAATAATTATTCAAATAACAATAATCCAATGGTGAATTATCTATTATTTTTCTTTCCAATCACTCTCCAACTGAAACCACCCTCACCACTCCTTTTACCTCTAATTAAACCTGAATGTTCAAATGCGTACTTTAATTTATCCTGATCGTAAATCCATTCAGTAATATCTTTATCGGTTCCTTGTATTTTCGCCCTGTATCTCCGTTTTGCACTGTTTTCACTGCTTTCTTTCACCTCAGCGATTATTTCTTTAACTATTAGATGATAATTTATAAAATCAAAAAAAGCCCTTATTTCGTCCTCAATTTCTTCAAGTTCTTCAATATCAAAATCCGGATTTAAGATTTCTAAAAAATTGACTTCATCAATTATTTTTTGAGAATCCCAATTTATTCCATCGTCATTAATTTCTGCCTCTATGGCCTTATAACTTGAATGGTATATTAAACCATCAATTTCATATTTATAGACACATTGGCTGAAAGTATCCCCATCGTCCTGTGACCATGCCCTCCAGCTTTTTTTATTCCAACCACCCATCTGAAGTCCTATAGCTGCAAGTATTAGAGATATTTCCAAATCGTAATTATTCTTGAATTCAGTACCATTTATTAAGATCTGTAGTTTACCAATATCCAAATGCTGAATCTTATCCTTTATACTGCCAAATTGAAAGTGACTTAATTCCTGAATAGCGTCCTTAATTTCTATGTCATCATAATTCCACATATCATAATTAAATGTATAATCTGATGGATAATGTTGTGATAGTATTGCTGATATGCTTTCGAAATTAAAATTCTTTAGAATTTTAGCAGCATTCGATTTTGAAACAATATCAGCTGATTCCATTTCCATATTAAGAACATTTACTTCACTCATATTTTTGATATCCTAAATTATTATTACCTTTTTTGGTTATTACTAATTACTCGCCACACATAAATTCCATCAGCTCCTTTTCTACCTCTAACCAGGCCAGATCTTTCAAAAGCATATTGTAATTTTGATGGGTTATCTATTATTTCTGTAATATCCTGTTCCGTGTCCTTTAATCTTGCTTTATAATTACTGCTTTCTTTATATACTTCTGCAATTATCTCATCATCTAGATCTGCTTCTTTAATTTTTGATTCTATTATTTGATTTTCTTTATGGGGGGCCATTTCAACTTTTTCTAATCTAGCTACCTCATTCATCACTTTTAAGTGATCAGCATATTGCACTATATTAACTTTATCTGCGAGAGCCCATGCTGCAACAAGTGTTTGTATCATATTAAATTCATATTTGCTCAAGTTATTGTCTACCATGGCTATACTTGTTAAATCCCTTATAATATTAACCTTATTATCTAAATCGAATTTCTTTTTTATTAAATCTGCTGTAGTATCAAACAATTTTCTTTGGTCTTCATTAATCACAAGTTCCTGAACTTCATTAATTATTTGGAGCAGCTCATTGTCCTTAATTTCTGGCGACCATTCCTCTAATTTTAGTATAATACTTTCTGCTTCTGATAAATGAAACTCTTCATCAGCGATTGCCAACATAAAATACAAAACAGTTATTGCACGAAGACGAATTCTTTTTTCTAATTCCATATCATCTTTATTTACTTATTATTATACCAAATACTTTTTGCCTTTTTTGAAGAGCAAATTTTTCTCCCTTTGTCTTCCTCTATTTGAAAATCTAGGCCAATCAGTAATATCAACACCCTGGCTTTTGAATGCCAGAATAGTTGAGGGATCATCTAATAAATTATCCAATTCTTCTTTCTCTTTTTCTAATTTCTTTAATAATTCTTGGAACTCCTTGTCAGTTAATTCTATATTCTTATAAATATTTTTTGTTTTGGCAGAATAGAGTTTTTTTAGCATCCCAGCAACTATTGATGTTAACATATGTAATAAGCCTTTTTGTAATTTGCTACCCTACTAGTTCATTTGGGGGCATTATCCCTAAAGAATTTATTTTATCGACAAGATTTCCAGTATTTTGAAGAGCATTCTCTGCTCATTTGAGCATCAAGAATGGTACCAAATTTTTATTCTCCTTCCAATTAGTGGGTCTTTTGAGTAGCTTAATATCAAATCCCCTGAAGAATCCAACTATTTTTCTAAATGAACACATTTTGAGAAACCTGGTACATATGTGCAGGGAAAAGGAAGAAAATACTTTGATCATAACAAGAAAAAGTATTGCTTACTTACCGAATATAACAAGTAAAAAAGGGAAAGTCTTGCTGTCGCCTGAATATTAGGCGCATAAATCCAGCATCTCAAATGGAATACTTATTTGGACGAAGTTCGATCTGAAAAGCATTCTATAGTAACGATTCGTTTATAATAATTTTAATAAATCCATATAACGTGCACAATTAAAAAATAATTTTTATATTTCGAATGTTGATTATGGGTTTTGAAAAGGGCGCACGATGATCAAAGATTCCCTGCAGCTATTTGATATAAAATAAATTCAGCCAACTAACGTTGTTTGGTTAGGCGGTTCATTGCGCTAATGGGGATGGTTTATGCCGGCCCCGTTATTAAGTCAAAAAGATTTTTAGTGATTAATTTGATTTTGCCCTAAACCAGAAGAAACAAGAACTCGTTCACAGAGGTTTACCCCTGCCTCGTGATGGTAAAAGAGTTCGGACCGGCAGCATCCCCGTTGCCGGTTTTTTATTTTCTCAGCAGTTTTGATTTGTTCATTTGTAAATGCCTCCTGTAAATGCTGTTGGCTCACAGGATTCTTATGTCGAATCTTACCTTTCAATATCAACATTAAGAATAGGATAGAACTGACCAATAGCTTTATCTTCAAGATAAAACCTATTCACAGAATTTTCATCATCGGAAAGTTCAAAAAAACTCATACCAACGTTTTCTAAAATTAGATTTCTAATATCAGGTTCGAAAAGGAATAATTCTTCAAGCCCTCTTTTGAGTTGAACTGAGGTTGTTTTAGGTTTTTCTTTGAAAATATCTAATGAACTGGAATGATCGCGCTGAGACTTTAAACGAAGATGACCGCCTAATCTTTTTTTTAAGCTTCCGCTATTCTTACCGACATATAAGCATATTTCATCTTTGAAATAATTTAACCAGGAATCCGTTATTTCAATTCCGACTCTTCTTTGATTAGGCCCAGCAAGATCTAATTTGCGATTGATTGTATTTATAAAATATTCTCTACTACCTGTCCACCAGAAACAATAAACACCACCTGAAGAGGGAATTAAGTTTGTTCCGATACGGTAGCTTGAATCCTTCAGTTTTTTACATACCGATTTAAGTTGATTTATTTTGATTTGTTTAAGTTCTGTGAGACCAAAATTGATAATGTTAATATCTAGGTGATTGATTTTGTTATTCATATTCACTCACTACGAATAGAAATTTAACATTGTTAATATTAAGTTATTATTTATAATTTCTATAAGCTAATTTCAGCTCAATTTCTTCAATTGAATAAAAACGATACCACATATATCAAAATGTGTACTGCCTCCTCCCATATTCAAGATCAGTGGAAACCGAGTAAGGGAGATTATTATTTCGATAAGGAGGAAAAGAAGGTCTTTTTGCTCACTGCTAAAAGTAGTAAAAAAGGAAAAGTGTGGCTGCCGACTGAATACCAGCTGCATAAACTGGGGATTAAATATGGAATTCTGAACTGGATGAAGTTTGACCAGGAGTGCACTCAATTCTGGAATTACTTTACAAAGATGTATAATGAACATCCTTCAAAAAAGATGTGCGGGCTTGCAGTGGTTATGACTTTAGCTGAAAATAAATACTGGCGGGATGAATCCTGGAAATAAAAAACCTTCCTGAAGAAACAAAATAATAATTACTGTGAAGTTCACAGTCTTTTATTTTTTTTGAGAAAAGGATAGAAAAATTATAAAACCGATACAGATATCGAAAACTGTCTTCTGCAATTAAATCTATTATTATTTTCCTCTGTTGCGCCTAATGCATGACCTAAATTTATAAAAAAAGTATCTGTTTTAATGTATCGATCAGTTATCAAATCCTTTGATTTTTTTATTAAATACTGCATATGGACTAATTCATAGGATGATTTTAATTGTTTCAAGATATTAACATTTTTACGGGCATCATCATTTAAAGTAATGATATTTATCTTCGCATCTTTCTTAACATTCCTAAGTATATATTTTAAATCCTGTATTTCATAATCTGAACAAATATACCCATCTTGTATTGTGATATTATCTGCATCAACAATATACTTCCTTATCCAGGTTCGAAAATCAAATTCATCGCCACGTGCTTTGTTTATTATTTCCCGACTACGGATAGAAGACTTTTGAGCTGGTTTTATATATTCCTCCATGGTGGAAAGTTCAATATTCTGTAAAGAGAATTTTTGCTTTTCTTGCAGCGTACTTTGATCTGTTAAAACAATCCTCCAGCTATCATTCTGTGCTAATTTTATTTCAATATTATAACTTTTTTGTTCATCAGGTAGTCTTTTTTCTGAAGTAACATTCTCAATTATTTTAATGTGGTCCGGAATAAGAGCCGTTAGAAGAGCTTGAGAAAAATATGGAGTTTTTATTATCAGGATATTCCTCAGCTATTTGCTCATATTCTAATAAAATGGTTTTATTCTTATCACTTAAAAGTAGTTCACTCTGGAGTGAGGATAACGCAGCCCAATTATTTTTTTCTATAATTTCCTTAAATCCTAAAGGACTTAAAACAACATTTTGAAACATTAATTTTGATTAGCTTGGATTAATTCTTTTGTCAGGTTATATGTATTATCAAAAAATCCTGCTGGCCAAGAATTATCGAAAAACCCGTTTTTATTAAGATTAAGATTCTTAATCTTTGTTTCGCTACCTTCCTTAGTAATGTAACAAATCGAGATTGTTTCGTGGTCTCTTAACCCTTTTGCAATAAGTGTTTGGACTTTTCTGATAATATGTTCACTGTGTGTTTCAATTAACATTAGCAGATTGGCACCATATGGATTATATTCTGGAATAAGAATTTGTGCTAAATCTGATTGTTTTTTGGGATGGAGATGTAGTTCTGGTTGCTCAATAAAAACTGAGAAATGATCTTCATCATTAATAATAATTCTTTTTAGTATGGGGAATAATTGCAAGAAACCACTACTTGATTGGCTTATATTATGATGAGTACCATTCAAATCTTCGACCATTAATTGAACGGTATTGGATTTCTTATTAATATTAGACACATCTTGCTAGATTTAACTCTTGAAGATAATTAAAAAGTGTCTCCCAATATGGAAAAGGACTATCAGATATTGATTTTTTTATTTGATTATAACTCAGATATTCATTCAAGCATCCATAATCTGCCACAACGGGTAGTTTTTTGTTCCTAAGGAAATATTTATTCTTAGGTTTATTCCTTATCGCATTTATTCGCTCTATAGAAGTATATTTCAATATTACTTTATTAAAAAATCTGTAGCATCTTGTTAAATAGCTAACAATACCTATAAATATTTTGTTTTTTTCTTCATTTTCAAAGGATAACCACAAGTCATTGTTGCTGAGTTCTTTATCTATGTATATGAGTAATTTATTTCCTATTTCCTTTACATAATCTGAAACTTTCATATCGTTATAATTAAATATATACTTCTGCTTTTTGAAAAATTTTTCAAAAATGATATTGATTTTTGGATTATTGGAAAACTGAAACTTGCTTACTAATAATAACTTATCAACTTCTTGCTCATAAGTTAAAACTGCTGGAATAGTTTTGTCAGTAATCTCGATAAATTTAAGGTGTTTTTTTTGTGGGTCATTTGAGAATACAACTTTTAAGGAAAAATCTAAATAAAACAAATCGTAAAAATGATAACTGGTATAATTAGCAAGAGCCGCTAAATTGTCATTTAGGTTACCGGCTAAAATAATTCTATTTAGTTCATCATAATTTGGTTCAACTGTAACTGCTTCAACATTATCCATATTAAAGATACTACAAGTTGCCCAACCGTCTCCATCAGTTTGTAAATCTTTATCATTAGGATCATTCAAATTTTCACTTCCCTGATCGAAGAACCAGACATAATCAACATAATGATCAAACTCCTTATAATGACATTCTATATCAAAATTTAATACTATATCTTTATTCGTATTATTTTCGTACACAATATCCTTATAGCCTCCAAGATGATCATTTGCGTCTAGATTAAAGACAGTTTTTGAAACTTTGCCATGATTATTAAGATTTAACCCTAAAAATTTTAATGCCTTGTAGATTGTGCTCTTACCAGCACCATTCGGACCAGTAAGAAAGTAGTTAGAGCTAATTCGAGTTCCGCATTTTTTATTGAACGAAAATTTGATATTCTAAATTTTATTTTCATGATAATACGATTTGAGATAACTCCGTTCGAAAATGAATTTTTGAAAAGTGCCCCAAAAGTATCGTAAAAATAAATCTTTTTGTGTATATCTACAACATAAGTAGGGCTGAATATACCAAATAAGTATGAAGTTTATAAATGGATAATAGATTTACGCTACCAAACTTAAGATGATCAGGAATGGGCCATGTATTTACTTCACACAATATCAAGGCGATGATGGTGTGGAATCTAACTGTCGCTATAGCTTGGCTAATCCTGGAAATAAAAAACCCTACCGGTGAAATAGATTCTACCGGCAGGGCCATACACAATACCTCTAATCCAAGAGGTAAACAAACCTAGATATTTTCTAAAATTATATCAATAGTTTTTTGGATAAATAAAACACAATAAATATATTTGCTACTGTAAATTAATACAGGGTGTGATAATCGAAGGGTAATATTTCGTACTATGGGGTGAAAATAAGATTTTAAGCAATAAATATCGAATTATATAATAACTGTATGGCAATCGTTCATCGAGGTTTCTCTTAATATTGATCGGTGAAGCCGGATGCTTATAACAGCTATATTAAACTGATAATTGCAGGTTACAGGTGTCAGGATTTATTGCGCAGTCCTTTCTATATAAGCTGCTCTGTTTTCTGCTGTTAGTTCCGTGTTGCTTCCCATAATTATATGGTTTAACATCCTTCTAAATGAATGAACTTATTTGATGTTTATAGGGAATTGCGTTTAAAATAACAGGAATTGACTGAAGAATACTGAATATATTGTCAGTTGTGATGCCAATTTAAAATCTGCCGGTCAGGAAAAAAAATTATCTTGACCTGGCGTATAGAAGGAAAGCAAGCGCAATGTTGATCTTTATTTTGATGATACCCTGCCTTTTGAGACTGTCGATGACAGGTCAAAGATATAATTGAACTGGCCGCTTATTTTATGCCGCTCAAATTAAATGCTCTTTAATCAAGCTATGATGAAGAGGAAAAATCCAAGTTATTTCATCTTACATCCCTGTAAGAGATTTTAATTTCTGGAAACAGGCGGAACAATTAGAGATTTGCTTGATAAGCTCTGAATTTTCTTACTGGGGATGAATATCGATTTATTTTTCTCAAGACTAAATAGCAAAAGAACAGAAAACGAAGTAGTAGAAAGAAATTCCAACAAAGAAAACACACTTGTAACTTTCTTATCGGGTGCAATTGATTCTACCGCTGGGTGCAGTTGACCTGCTTGAGAATAATCCTGGATCTCAAATAAGCCTTATTAGTCATCAGCCGGACTTATCCGGTACTGCCTACAACTCAGAATAATTTATTTCAGAAAATATGATGAACTTTACCCGGGAAGATGTTCACATCATAGGTTTCGCAGCGGTTTACTTTATGATCATTCTTTCGAAAAAGATTATCCTACAAGAGCTTTACTATATAATGCGGTTGCTTTTGCTGTTTCCCGCCTTATGGCCAGGATCATTATTATGTATATGAAAATGGAATAAGTGCAATAAAGTTCCGAGGAATAAATTCATTTGAAAACTCAACCGGCCGTTCTTGTCATCCCAAAACTTTGAGTCTGCTTGAAGAACTTTTTCTAGCAGTTATCCGATAGTCAGTTCATCATATAAGCAACCATTTTTATTCAAAACAAAACCTGAAATTATTCGCGCTTAACGATCGGTAAGGGTAAATCGATCTGCTGGATCTATACTGTAAGCTGCGACAGGCGGCTTATTATTCCCTCGAAATATTACACATTGCGGCAGGTGTCCTCCATGCATAACTAGGCGGAATGCATTACTATGCGCTAGGAATACCCACAAGAACAAATGAAATTTTATTACGATTTGCCTGCGGAAGTTAGTATCTGGGTCACCGGAAAGAGAAATGTTGAAACGATGTTAAGGAGAGATGAACTATTTTTCGAGTCAAAACTTTGATGGTTTTTGCAGAATATGGAAGGATGAGATATTTTCAGTAGAAGGAAAACATACCACGTGAATACTACTCATTCAATGGTATCGGAAAGAATTTATGATCTTTGCAGTAGACATTCCAGGGAGATGAGAAATGCTATAATGAAAATGTGCGGGATATATGCATTCACCCTGGGCTTCATCTAACAGAGGTACTTTCTTCCACTGCTAGAGGAATCACCGGCTATAAGCCAGGGCTAGGTTCCAAACGTGATAACGAGAGCTGACACAGCAATACAGATGCTTCAGATGATCAAAGCCAACACCTGTACTGAAATATATCCCTTCTAGAAAAGTTAAAAATGTTGTCATAGAACAATGTTATGAATTAATAAAGCTTAAGGAGATCACGGATAAGATAAGTGATAAAGAACTAGGTGAAAAGGTAATAAATGGACTTAGTAAAAATATACCTTAACCGAACCTAATAAAAGAACGATTATGGATTATTTCCGAAAGGGGATGCTTCAAATACGCAAAGCCAGAATGGAAATAATCGTTTATAAATCACAACGATCAAATCGATTTGAGGCGCGAATACTCCCTCAATTCCGACCTCGTTAAATCCGGATCATAAATTCAATCTTCCAAGGATCATCAAGGATCATCCAAAGATAATCCAACTTCATCCAGTCTATCATCCTCCTTTTCTTTGTATTAGCAAAAAAGGAGGATTAGTTAATGGCAAAGAAAAATTCTTCAGAAAAATCTGCGTTGGCTGAATTTAAAAAGGAGCTGGATGTATTGCTTGAACTGACTAACGAGATGCAGAAACAGCTTGAGGTTGGTGAATGCAAACTATTGAGTTTCAAAGAGGCCGCTGATTTCCTGGGATGCTCCAATTCATTTCTTTATAAACTTTCTTACAAAGACCTGATTCCATGCCATAAACCGCGTGGCAGGCTGTTTTTCTTTCAGCACGAGTTAGAAGTGGGTAAGAGAAGAGGATAGGAGAAATTAAAAGGGGCTAAATGAAAGGATGAATGTGAAATCGTACAAAATAAAGATTGGAAATTAGAGATATCATCTAAAGAATTCTAATAGGAATTCAAAAACAAATCATTAAGGGGAAAAATTCCCGGGGAGGAAAGCGTAAATGAATTTAATAAAAGAAATAAAAAACAAGGTTAACATTCTTCAGCTGGCTATCGAGTGCGGCTTAGAACCAACACGTAACCATTTCATATTCTCTATATATAAAAATGAGAAGAACCGCTCGCTAAAACTTTATCCTGAAACAAACTCATTCTACTGTTTCTCAACAGGTAACTGGGGTGATGTGATTGATTTTTATGCTGACTATAAACGACTGGATCTGAAAACTGCCATTAAGGAACTTGCCGAAGGTGCAGGAATTGATATGAGTGGCGGCTGCCATATTTATGCAGCAGAGAAAAAGGAAAAGAAAAAATTCAAAGTAAAAGAGGTAAAGATATTCGGAAAGGAAAAGGAGTTCTACGACGAACTGGCGGGTATTTTTGAATACTCTCAGGGGCTTAGCAAAATATGTGCTGAGTCTGAAGCACTTAATGAGGTGCTTAAAAGAAGAAAGGAACAGCAGAAGCTGATATACGAATCTCTTGAGAAGTTCTGCTTTGGTGTTGATGAAGAAACTTTGGATTATCTGCTGGGACCGTCACGAGGCTTAAAACCTGAGAGCATAAAGAGGTTTAGATTATTTTCAATTAAGAATTCGAAAAGGACAGTTCAGTACCTCTATGATTGCTTTGCTCCTGATGATATACTCCTCTCAGGCCTATTAAACAAATCAGGGAAGTTTATTTTCAAGTATCATAAACTGATTATTCCTTATATAGAAAATGGTGAGATCGTTTACATAAGAGGGAGAAAATTAAAATTTAAGGATAAGGATTTTAAGTATATAAGTCTTAATAATATGTCTGGCAGTCTGCCGCTTAAAAGGTTTTATAATACTGATACGTTAAAATCATTAAAGGAAGGCGATCCGCTCTTCATATGCGAAGGTGAGTTCGATGCGATGATGATTGAACAGATGGGTGGTAATGCCCTGGGTATTCCGGGTGTTACCAATATACCGGAGAAGGAGATCAAGAAGTTAAGAGATTACAACCTTTACTTTGCATTTGATAATGATGCTGCCGGTAAGAGCGCTGAGAATAGAATTTCGTGGGTGCTTAAGAAGCCGATAAAAACAATAATGTTAAATGATTATAAAGATGTTACGGAGCTGCTGAATGGATCCGAATGTTAGAAAGATATTCGGGGATAAGATAGAAGTCCACGTTATTCCCCGGTCTCAGGAGGATGAAGAAGAAAAAGTTAAATTCTGGTTCAGGGAAAAAGGCCAGTTAAAAATTGACAATATCTTATTCGTTTATTTCCTGAATCAACTTGACTTCAGACTCTATCGGCTGGGGAAAGATTATATTTTCACAAGGGTAATAAACAATGTAGTTGAAGAAACCGATACGGTTGGAATGAAAGAGGTTATTATGAATTATTTAGCTGATCATATGGAATTTTGTGATGATGTAAAAGCACTAGAACTTCTTAAACTTATTGCCAAACAAACCCCAGAAATATTCGCGCGCGGAAATCTTGAATACCTGGAAAAGCTGAATGATGAATTCAAAAAGGATACAAGAGCGGAATCTTTTATCTATTTCAGGAATTGTTTTGTTTGTGTAACAGCTGAAGGTCATTCAGTCCATAAATATGAGGAACTTGATAAACCAATATGGAAAAATCAGATGCTCGATCGTGAATTTTATGAAACAGAGGGAGAATGTGATTTCAAATCATTTGTGTTTAAGATATCCGGCAATGATGCGGGAAGGTATGATTCATTCAGAAGTGCCATCGGGTACCTTCTGCATACCTATAAGGATCCTTCTATAGCTAAGGCCATTATATTTATGGATGAGAAGCTGGATGACGGATCAAACGGAGGCTGCGGCAAGAGTCTGCTTGGCAATGCAATATCCAAAATAAGGAAATCGCTTAGACTGGGTGGAAAGAACTTCTTCTTTGAAAGATTTGCATTTCAATCATATGAACCAGGGACCAGTATAATTGAATTCAATGATCTTAGTCGAAATTTCAGGTTTGAGAACTTGTTTACTGCAATTACAGATAACATTATGATTGAGAAAAAGAACAAGGATGAGATGATAATCCCGTTTGAGCAGGCACCGAAAATATTGTTATCGACCAACTACACCATTAAGGGAGTTGATGAATCGTCGTTAAGGAGGCAATTCGTACTTGAGTTTTCCGATTATTTCAGCATCAGGTATTCTCCAGAGGATGAATACGGTCATAGGTTCTTTGATGACTGGTGTAATTATGAATGGTGCAGGTTTTATCTTTTTATGATCGGCTGTCTCCGTTTCTACCTGGAGAAGGGACTAGTAGATTATGAGAAGAAAAACCTTGAGGTGAAGAAACTTATAGAATCGACTTCTGAAGAATTCCTGGAATTCGCTGAGGACCTTTTAAAAGATACATGGTATGATAAAAGAGAGACTTATAGGAAATTCATTGAGGAATACCCTGATTTTAATAACAGCAAAATGGAACAAAAGAAGTTTACAAACTGGGTAAAGATATTTGCAAGGATAAAGAATCTCAAATATTTTCAAAAAAGAACGGCTTCGCAAGAACGGCTATTTATATTAAGAAATGATTTGGATATGCAGAATGAAGGAGAGCTAACATGAAATGTATGGACATGATCGACATGGTATCAAAAAGAGTAGAATACCAGCTGAAATCAAACAATATCCATGTCCATTTAGCTGCTGCACATCGACATGAGATCGACATGAAAGGCCATAGGATCGACATGTTATCTCTATTGAAAGGAGAGATCTAACTATTTTGATGAATTCAACAACAGAAATAATCGACATACACGTTCACTTCGGTGGTCCACGCAGTTCTAAAAACGATTGCTACTGGTCCGAAACATTCAAAAGGCAGCCTGCCTACTGGCTGCTGAAGTTGACTTCATATTCACTCTTTAAGGAACCAACTTTCGAGGAGGTCGAGCGGAAGATCCTTTCCGTCATCAACGGAGCTAAGAAAGTTGATAAAGTTGTACTGCTCGCAATGGACAAGGTCTATGACCTCAATGGTAACCCCCGGGAGAAAGAAGGTGAAAAGGAAATCACTCACCTCTATGTGCCCAACGATTACATTTTCAAACTTGCAAAAGAGAATCCACGTATACTTGTCGGCGCATCTGTTCATCCATATCGCCTGGACTGGAGAGAAGAGCTTGATAAATGCATGGCCAATGGTGCCGTTCTTTGTAAATGGATACCCTCATCTCAGCAGATAGATATAACCAATGAGAAATGTTTTCCGATGTATGATTATCTGGCTGATCACAACCTGCCGCTGCTGGTACACTCAGGGCCCGAATATTCCATTCCTACTTCAGATGATCGATTTATTGAATTTAATAATCCTAAATACTTGCGGACTGCCCTGGATAGGGGAGTTACTGTTATTATAGCTCACTGTGCATTGCCCTATTTTGGAGCCCTGGATACGAAATACCAGGATGATATGGAAGAATTTTACAAGTTGTTTGAGTTAAGTAAAAGAAATAACTGGAAACTATACGCTGATCTCTCAGCTCTTGCTGAACCATTACGTAACGCATACATCCCGGATATCCTGGCCAGAATTCCTCAGGACCGGCTCCTCTTCGGCAGTGATTATCCTATTCCACCATCAGAATTCAGCTACAAGAAAGGAAAAAACATTATCAAATGGATAAGGTTAACCCTTAAAGCCTTCTCTATCAGAAACCCCTTAGATAAGAACTACTTTATCCTCAAAAAA
>CAVRHV010000018.1:0-27635 GCA_963721075.1 uncultured Ignavibacteria bacterium
TTGCCTTGTGCCCGAAGCAGGACTCGAACCTGTACGGGAGTACTCCCACTAGACCCTGAACCTAGCGCGTCTACCAATTCCGCCATTCGGGCAAAACACAATTCAATATTTGTAATGAACACTTGTATAATTCGGGTAACAAATTTACAATTTAGCTCTAATTTTTCCTAACTACTTCATCGATAATCTTAAATTTTCATCCAGTTTACCAGCCGGTGTCCCCTCTTTTATCTTCTTCTTTCTTGATCTTTCCGCCGCCTGAGTGTATTTCGCAGTTCGGGGGCAGGTTCTTTTGGTTGATGATATCTGTGTATACTTCGGGACAGCTTGACGTGGCCAGCCTTGTATCGCCAAGATCCATCGTTGTTTTGCAGAATTCCATTGAGACTATTCCCGGGGCAAGTTCAAAGTACTGCAGCGGAAGGTTCAGCTTCTTGTATACTCCTTCCATAAACATTCCCCAGATCGGCAGCGCTGCCTTTGCTCCCTGGCCGTACCAGTTTGTAAACTTTACTCTGTGATCATCAAATCCAACCCAGCAGCCTGCGGCCAGCTTTGGTGTAAATCCAACGAACCATGCATCGGCATAATCCTGCGTTGTGCCTGTCTTGCCTGCTGCGGGATACTGGAAGTATCGCCTTAAGCCTGCTCCTGTTCCGTAATTGCAAACGTCCTGCATCATATCGGTAACAATGGATGCTGTCTGCGGGGAGATCGCTTCTGTGTATTCCGGAGCAAAATCAGCGATTAAAATTCCGTTGTGATCTTCAATCTTCAGGATTGAAATCGGCTCAACGTGTACACCTTTGTTAGCAAGCGTTCCGTATGCCGATGTAAGCTCCAGCGGCGAGACTTCAGATGTACCGAGCGCAATTGATGGATAAGGACTTAAATCTGACTCTATTCCCATCTTGTGGGCAAATTTTACAACCTGTGCCGGCGGAGCGATGTCGCTTATTGTCATTCGTCCCGCAATTACGTTTACTGAGTTAGCCAGAGCTTCGCGCAGGGTCATATAGCCGCCGTATTCATCGCCTGCATTGGAGGGCGACCAGCCTTTATAATCGAATTTCTGATTGAGCAGTGTGTATGCAGGGAAATATCCGTTATCTATTGCCGTGGTATATACGAACGGTTTGAAGGCTGATCCCGGCTGCCGTTTAATGCCTGTAACGTGATTTAGTCCTCTTCCGAAGTTCTGATTCTGCCCGCCTACCATCGCACGGATCTGTCCGTTGGAGGGATCGATGACTACAAAACCGACTTGAATTTTTGTGGCTTCTTTTTTCACTGAATCGACAAAGGTTTCCCGGTTCTTCATCCTGTTATAAATGGATGCTCTCTGTTCCTTCGAGGTGCCTTTTTTATATTCGGGTGAATCTTTGATGGCACGGTCAAGAAGACTGGCAAGCAGACTTTTATTTTTGCTCCAGCTCCAGTTTTTATCGAACAGCTTCTGATAGTCGGCCAGATGCTGTTCGCACGCCTTGTTGGCTATCTTCTGCATCCTCATATCTACGGTAGTGTAGATGTTAAGACCGTCTCTGTAGAGATCATATCCATACTTATTCGCCATTGCCATCATCTGCTGGCGTATATATTCCATAAAATGGGGAGCTATCGATTTAACGCCGCCCACTCTTTCTTTAGTAAGAACGATCGGCTCCTGTTTAAGCTCCTGGTATTTTTCCTCACTGAGATAACCGACATCCACCATATTGGCCATAACAAGATTCCGCCTGGCAAGTGCGTTATCATAGTGGGTAACAGGATCATAATTAGCGGATGACTTAAGCAGTGCAATGAAGAGCGCAGATTCAGGGATCGTAAGATCAGAAGCATCTTTCCCGAAGTATTCCTGCGCGGCAGATTCAATGCCGTAGGCTCCTTTTCCGAAGTAAGATACATTAAGATATAGTTCAAGGATCTCGTTCTTGGTATACGTCTTTTCAATCTGGATAGCAGTGATCCATTCCCTTATTTTCCTTACACCGGTTTCAAAGATATTCTCATTCCTGCTCTTCAGCTTATAGAGATTTTTGGCCAGCTGCTGCGTGATGGTACTGGCACCTTCACGGGAAAACGTAAATACGTTCTTCACCATTGCCTTGGCAAAACGGGAAAGATCAACACCCCAGTGATCGTAGAATCTTCTGTCCTCAGTGGCAATGAGGGCTTCTATAAGAGGTTTGGGTATGCTGTCGATGTCGGTTTCAACCCTGTTCTCAATAAAAAACTGACCGAGTACATCACCGTCAACCGAATAAACTTTGCTGGCAAGGACAGGTTTGGGATTTTCGAGCTCTTCGAGAGACGGTAGTCCGCTGAAAATAAATACCGCAAAAGAGAGAAACAGAACCAGTAAAATTCCGGCTGCTATAAGTTTATTGCGCTTAGCGTTAGGGTTTCTTTTTTTCTTCCTGTTCCGGTATTTCGGATCACTAAAATATTTTTTCAAATCAGAATCTGAGATCTTCTTTTTTGCCATTTTTTATTTCCAGTCTACAATTTCAAATTTACCGTCACGAAATATTCCGTAACAAGGAGCATCGAGCCAGGAGCCCAGATTTATGTAAGTTCCGTTTTTATAATTTTCGTATTGTCTTTCGTGAAGATGACCGAATATAACGTAGTCAAAACCTTCATCTATTTTTCTGCAGGCGGCCTCGTAAAGACCGTCAATCTCACCGTAATCTTTTTTTGCGGTATATTCACGACTAGTTTTGCTTGTACCGCTGGCAATTGCAATACCGAGATCCGGGTGAACCCATGAGTACAATGTCTGCAGCGTTTTGTTCCGCATAATTTTCTTTAAAATATTATACCCTGTGTCATTTTTCACAAGTCCGTCGCCATGCCCGATAAAGAACTTTTTCCCGTTCAGCACTCTTTCAATCGGATCATCGTACATTACAGCTCCGATTTCCTTTTCAAAGAAGTCGCCGTGCATAAAGTCGTGATTTCCAATAAAATAATGTACTTTTATTCCGGCCTCTGTTATATCCTGCAGTGCCGTTAAAGTTCTGAAATACCCTTTCTGATACACCCTCTTATATTCGAACCAGTAATCAAACAGATCGCCCACAATAAACAGCTCAGCTGCCTCAGTTTTCGCGAATTCCAGAAAACGAACCAGCTGCCTTTCTTTTTGATTCTCTATTTCCCTGGACCGCAGACCGAGGTGAATATCAGATATAAATAGGTATGAATCTTTCACTAATGCCAAAAATGGTTATTTATAAATTTAATGAATGATGTCCTGAAAGTAAAAACCAAATTTAGCCCACTAAGATCCCTCTCTGCGTTCGGGATGACGCGTCACGAGTGTTGAGGCCGTCAGACCGGAAAGCGGCCCCGATTATCAGAGTAACGCATTGAGCCTGAAGCTCAGAAGGGGTTAAATGGCTCTCTCCTACTGCCCACCACCGCTCCACCACCGCTTCACCACCGCTCCACATACGCTCCACATACGCTTCACATACGCTTCACATACGCTTTATTCCCGGGATAAAAAGGTGTATCCGGGGAGTATCGGCGGATTATTCTTTGTTTAAGCTGAAATAGACGAGAAGGTGGTTATCCGGGTCGGGAATTACTTCTATAGGAGCAAAATCCAGCGAAAAACTGTAAGTATCGCTTATTTCATTGAGCCTGACTTTTTCAAGCTTTGTTTCCCCTGATTCCGATTTAAATGAGAATTCAATCGGGAGATCGTAATCATTATATCCTTTTTCGGTCTGCTCAAGTCGTAAAGTCACCTTATATTTACCGGCTTCATTCTCAGACTGCCAGTTATAATCGACTCTGGGAATATTATTTCCAACAAAAACCCACTGTTTAAAGAACTGATCGAGGTTTCTGCCGGAGGTTTCTTCGCATACCTCCTTAAAATCATCTGTAGAAGCATTCTTGTATTTAAATTTCTGATAATATGCACGGAGAGTTCCGAAAAATGCATCATCCCCTATTTCCCATCTAAGCATATGCAGCACCCAGGCTCCTTTATCGTAAACCAGTGAACTGAACAGGTCGCCTTCAGGGTTATAAACTGTTCCCGAAAAACTCTCATCAAACTTGCTCATCATGGATGAACGCAGGGCTTTTGGTCCCGCAAGATGCTCTGTATACAATGCTTCACAATAGGTGGCAAATCCTTCATTCAGCCAGATATCTTTCCACGTAGCAGGACCCACGGCATCTCCGAACCACTGGTGAGCGAGCTCGTGAACATAAACATCGGTAAAAAATCTTCTGCCGCTGACAAAATTTGAACCTACCCCCGTCAGCGTCTGATGCTCCATAGCCCCAATCTGCCAGAGAAATTCAGCGACTCCGTACTTCTCCTTAATAAACGGATACTCCCCGAAAGTCTTTGAAAAGAAATCGATCATTTCCGGATGACCGGCGAAATCAATTTTAGCATTTTTAAGGTCTTCAGGAAATGCATAATATTCAATCGGCATTGTATCCTGCTTGTCCTGAGAAACATAAGTGTCGGTGAAGTTTTCATAAACGGATGAATAGAGACAAATAAGGTATGTTGAAATAGGATACAGAGTTTTCCAGTGATAGGTTCTTCTGGCACCCACAGTCGTCGTATCCACTAATATTCCATTAGATGCGGAGACATAAGCAGTATCATTAGTAATTGACATATCAAGCAGAGCTTTATCAGAAGGAAGATCGTTGCATGGGAACCAGGTTGAGGCGTAGTTAGGTTCACTGAGGTTATAGACTACCCAGTGTCCGTATTTTTTCCCAAAGCTGAAAGATCCAAGTCCTTTTCTTTCAGGTTTACCTTCGTAGCTTATCTCAATGTTAAACGTATCGGGGAGTGTGGATGCGGGGGTTTCAATTCTTAGTCTGGTATCTTCACTTTCATACTTTGCAGGTTTGCCGTCCACAGTAAGGGATGAAATAGTAAGGTTATCGTAAAGGTTAAGATCGATTTCAGTAAGACTCTTATCTTTCAGAGCCGCTTTAATAACAACCCGTCCTTTCAGCAGCTGATCTTCGGGATAGAGATCCAGATTTATATCATAGTGCAGAACATCAAGCTTATACTGTGCATCCGAAATATAGCCGGAGGGTACGGCCACAGGCGGTATGGTAACCATCTTATTATTTATTTTAGAAGCATTCTGCAGTACAGCCTGAATATTCTGTTTAATCGGCGAAATTCCGAAATACCAGCCTGCGGTAAAGAAGGCGATAAACAGGATACCCGCAATAATCTTTGTTCTTCTGTTCATACTTACCGATCTTTTTATTTGAATATTACTTACAGCAGCGAATGAAAGTGACTTGTTTAACATATTTAGTAATTTCTTTAAGAGTAAATAAAATTAACAAATTCCTTAATTGCCAATCAAATCATAATTGGATATATTGAATGCCGTTACAATCTAAAATTTGAGGGTCATTAAATTTATGACATTTCCCGGATCTTCGATTCTTCGCGACACAGTTACAATGCTGCTGGCCGGGGGACAGGGAGAAAGACTGTTTCCGTTAACCCAGCCAAGAAGTAAGCCTGCAGTTCCTTTCGGCGGCAAATACCGGATAGTTGATTTTGCCTTATCAAACTGTCTGAATTCAGGTCTTAGAAGAATCTACGTACTAACTCAGTATAAGTCTGATTCATTGAATCAGCATCTGTACGAAGCCTGGAGTATATTTAATCCTGAGCTGGGCGAGTTCATCTATAACGTTCCTCCGCAGCGGAAGCTTAACAATGACTGGTACCTCGGAACGGCGAATGCAATATATCAAAATATGAACCTTTTTTCTTCAGATAAAAGAGCCAAGTGGGTGCTTGTATTAAGCGGAGATCATATTTATAAAATGGACTACCTTAAAATGCTTCAGTATCATGTGGATTCCAAAGCGGCAATGTCTATTGCCTGCATTGACGTACCCAAAGATGAAGCGCACCGATTCGGTATAGTTGGTGTTGACGAAAACTATCACGTTCAATCGTTTATAGAAAAACCGCCGAAACCTCCTGAGATACCCGATAAACCAGGATACTCGTTCATTAATATGGGAATTTACGTCTTCAATGCAGATATACTGCGTGAAGTGCTTATAGATATGGATCATAAAAAGATCAAGAATCATGACTTCGGGCACGATGTAATTCCTTATATGGTAAAGGGAGAGAAGGATGTTCTCGCCTATCCTTTCCATGACGAAAACAAAAAGCAGAAACCGTACTGGAAAGATATCGGAACAATTGACAGCTATTACGAAGCCAGTATGGATCTGATAAGTATTACTCCCGAATTTAATATGTACGATCAGAGCTGGCCTATGAGAACATATCAGTATCAGTTTCCTCCCGCTAAAACCGTCTCTCATGAAGGAGAACGCGTGGGAAGAACTCTGAACTCACTTATATGCGACGGTTCGATCGTATCAGGAGGACTTGTTGAGAGATCGCTGCTGGGACCCAATGTAAAGGTTAACAGCTACACCTATATTACCGATTCAATTATAATGAATAATTGTAATATCGGACGTCACGCACGGATACGCAGGGCCATAATGGATAAAAATGTAAATGTTCCGGAGGGATATGAGATAGGCTTCGATCTCGAAGGAGATAAAAAGAAATTCACTGTAACCGAAAGCGGGATTGTGGTTATTGCCAAGAACCAGGTTCTGCCGGTATAAGATATCTATAAAATTCTAATTCAGAGGAGAACAGATCAGGTTTGAAACTGGAATTCAATTTTAATCAATCCGGAGTAATTCCCTACCGAAAAAATAACGGCATTATTGAAATCCTTCTGATCACATCTATTAAGAAAAAAAAATGGATAGTCCCCAAGGGATATATTGAGTTCAACCTATCCCCTTTCGAATCAGCCAAGAAAGAAGCATTTGAAGAAGCAGGAGTTATCGGTTCAAATGAAACAATTGAGCTTGGTTCTGTGGAATTGAAGAAAGGGATAGGGGTAACGCAAATAAAGATATTCTCAATGGAAGTAATTAAGATGCTTGATGACTATCCAGAAAAGGATCTGCGAAAGCGGAAGTGGTTCAGTACTGAGGAAGCATCTGCGAAAGTAAGTATTCCTGATATACCTAAAATGATCTCATCTCTGCAGAACAGTGTTAAATAGTTTCTTCTTCATCAATCAGTTTCCTTATTACCTCTCTTATCATGTCATATTCATAACCTTTGGAGGCAAGGTAACTGTACAGTTTGGAGGCTAAAACTCTTTTGTCGTAATTTCTTCCGGACAGAACCCTTAATTTCTTTTCGGCAAGTGCTTCGGCATTTTCTATAGATGAAAGATCTTCTTCATTTACAATTTTGTCTATTATCTCTGCCTGGATACCCTTTTTATACAGCTCGGACTTTATCTTGTTTTTTCCCCACGACTTCAACCTGACTTTTTCCTCGGCATACTGCTTTCCGAATTGATAATCATCAAGGAATTTTTTCTCTCTGAGATAATCCAATACCTCAACGATAAGTTCCTTATCATATTTTTTCCGTAAAAGCTTAAGCTTTAATTCGCTATATGAATGAAGTCTCCTTCCCAGATAGTCGAATGCCTTCTTCTTTATAAAATATTTCTGGTTCTCCCTTATCAAAAAAGAAAAACCGTCTTCAGATATCTCCATATCTTTCCGAAGACGGTTCTGCAAAAATACTTCATACGAAAGGTAAAGCTTTTCCTGGTTGTCGAGATAGACAATTACATTTTCATCGTCTTTCTTAACTACCCGTTCAATCTTCATTACTTAGTGGATTTTTTCTCCTTTGCTGAAGCTTTGTCTTTCTCTTTACTGTTACTGGTCTCTTCTTCAGCTTTGCTTACTTTAATATTAAGTTTCTCCTTCACCTGGTTTTCAAGCTTCTTATACATTTCGCTGTCTTCCATCAGTTTCTGCCTGAACTGCTCCCTTCCCTGGAATCTATCTTCGTCGAATGTAAACCATGCACCGCTCTTTTTTACGATTCCGAGATTGGTAGACATATCAAGGAGATCGCCGGATTTGCTTATACCCTCATTGTACAGGATATCGAACTCGACTTCTTTAAATGGGGGAGCAACCTTACTTTTAACTATTTTAACCTTAGTACGGTTACCGACAACATCAGTGCCGTCCTTAATGGCTGCGATCCTTCTGATATCGAGCCGCAATGAAGCATAAAACTTAAGGGCATTACCGCCGGTGGTGGTTTCAGGGTTACCGAACATAACACCGATCTTACTTCTTAGCTGGTTAATAAAGACAACCGCCGTCTTGGATTTGGAAATGGCGCCGGTCAGCTTTCTTAAAGCCTGCGACATAAGTCGTGCCTGAACCGCCATTGTAGCATCACCCATTTCTCCCTCAATTTCAGAGCGGGGCACGAGAGCCGCTACCGAGTCAATTACAATAATATCGAGAGCATTGCTTCTAACGAGCGTATCGGTTATTTCGAGCGCCTGCTCGCCAAAATCCGGCTGAGATAGAAGCAGATTAGCTGTATCGACGCCAAGACGTTTTGCATAATTAACATCCAGCGCATGCTCCGCGTCGATGAAAGCTGCCAGTCCTCCTGTCTTCTGTGCCTCAGCTATAATATGAAGGCAGAGAGTAGTTTTACCGCTCGACTCAGGGCCGTAAATTTCAGTAACCCTGCCGCGCGGTATTCCGCCAATTCCGAGAGCAACATCCAGAGATAATGCACCGGTAGGGATTGATTCGACCTGGTTTATCACACCATCGCCGAGCTTCATGATCGCCCCTTTACCATAGGTTCTCTCTATACTGGTTATTGCATCTTCTATTATTTTGAGTTTTTGTTCTTTATCTGAACTCATTTTTCCTCCGTCAATTTAATTTAAACTCTTTTATTACGGTATATTTAGATGATTCAGGCAGTAATTCACTTTTTATCAGTAAAATACGATCTGAAAAAAAATTTATCTCCGGAATTATGAAGCTATTGAATTTTGTAACCCACTGTTCCGGGAACCTCTTTTTAATCCTGAGCAGGGTTAAATGCGGCTTATACTTTCTTCCCTCAACCGCTATATCAAATTTAGATAATTTCTCATTCAACTGCTCAACAATCTCAAACAAAACTGAATTAACCCACAAACCGATCCACAAGATCTGAGGCACACTGTGTTTGAAGAAGAAACCGAATTTTGTAAGCCGGCAGTTAATCTTATTGTATTGTTCCAGGAAACTCAGGGTTTCAGAAATCGGGTGAACAAGCTCGTCTTTAACTTCTCCGATAAACTTGAGGGTGAGATGAAGCTTTTCCAGCGGCTCCCATTTAATGTCGATATTTTCTCCGGCCGCTTCATCTCTAAGTTCTTTAATCCTTTCCCTGATATCTTCGGGAATTTCCAGTGCAACAAAAAGCCTAGTCATCTGATATCCCGAGCAGATGCCTGCGAAGCATGTCGAGTGCTGCCTGCGCCGCACGCTGTTTATTCAATAGTCTGTCGTCTCCGAACTGAAATTCTTTAGCGGTACATACTTTGTCATCGCAAATACCTATATAGACCAATCCCACCGGTTTGTCAGCAGTTGCTCCGGTAGGACCCATAATTCCGGTAGTTGAGAGGCCGAGGTCAGTTCCGCTTATTGATTTAACACCTTCGGCCATCTGGCGGGCAACTTCTATGCTCACTGCTCCGTTTTCGGCTATCATATCCTCATTTACTTTCAGGATCTCTACTTTGGCTGCATTACTATACGATACAACCCCTCTCTCAAAATATCCGCTGCTCCCGCTTATATTAGTAAGCATATCCGAGACCAGTCCGCCGGTGCAGGACTCAGCCACGGCGAGAGTCATTCCTCGTTCCTTTAGTATTTTCCCAATCACTTCTTCAAGCAGCTCATTATCCTTACCAAAGATATAACGTCCTGCTTTGGTTCTTATCTTCTGCTCTATTTCACTGATCTTGTTATTTGCTTCTTCTTCCGAAGAACCTTCCGAGGTTATTCTGAGCCTCACGCCAAACTGACTCGGCAGAAAAGCAAGCTTTGATTCGCCAAGAAGTTCATTAAGATCGCCCAACCTTTCAAACAAAGCAGACTCAGCTATACCAGTAGTAAGAAGTGTTTTTCTGATTGTAATGATTTCAGGTTTACCCAGCTTTTCCTTAAGTGCCGGAATGATATAAGATACCATCATTTCCTTCATCTCAAAAGGAACACCGGGCATTGCCACAAAGATTTTATCATCCTTCTCTATCCAGACTCCCGGTGCTGTACCGAGTGAATTCCGGATAACATTTGCGATCTTGGGAACCAGAGCCTGGCCTTCATTAACCTTTGAAATCTTTCTGCCTCGTTTTCTGAAAAGAGCTTTAATATCCTCAAGAACTTCAGTATTCTTTACAAGTTCGGTATTAAAAAAATTAACAATACACTTGCGTGTTATATCATCATGAGTAGGACCAAGGCCTCCTGTAACGATGACAAGATCATTATCATCCCAGGCTTTACCGAACTCAGCGACAATATCTGATTCAGTATCACCCACAACTGAAGTTTTATTTACATTAATATTATTTTCAATAAGTTCCTTGCCTATGAAGGCAGCATTAGTGTTAAGTACCTGCCCTATCAATATTTCATCGCCTACAGTAATGATTTGAGCATTCATTCAGAAAACTTTCAATATTATTATTAGAGAGAACTGTATATTAAGATAAAAAGATGTATCAATAATAAAACATAAATACTGCTGATAATGTCATCTATCATTATACCGAGTCCGCCTTCGAGTTTTTCGAGTCTCCTGGCAGGAAACGGTTTAACAATATCAAAAAGCCGCCATAAAAGGAATACTAAAGCTGAAACCCACATTATTTTCGGCAGAAACAACAGCGAAATCCACATTCCGACAATCTCATCAATGGTACATTCGGCAGGATCTTTACCGTAAACCTTTTCAAACTCAGTTCCGACATAAATTCCGTAGAGACTAAAAACAATAATTGCGGGAATAATAACAGCCGGGTTCTCAAATCCGGGGATATAATAAATAATTAACCCGGCAAGACTTCCGAAAGTCCCGCTCGCGACAGGAATATAACCGGTATAAAATCCTGAACCAAGAAGTTTATTAAAGAAGTTAAGACGCACTAGTGAATAATTCCTTTATTAGTCTCCGGTTTTTATAAATGTAGGTAACTCCCGAATGAAATGTTATAGCTGTAATAATCAGCATACTTATATAAACAAAATTTTTGTTCATAAGAAGAACGAAAAAATCATTATTTCCCATGAAATGAACCGCAGAAGTCATACCTACATATGCTATCAGCAGATAATATAAAAACGTCATTTGCAAAAATGTCTTCCACTTCGCATAATAACTGGTCGGGAAAGAGAAATCTTTGTAATCTGCATAGGCCCTCAGGGTAGTAATAACCAGGTCGCGCAGAATTATTATTAGTACCATCCAAAGAGGTATAATCTTAAGGATAACAAAGCCGATAAAAGCAGAAGATGTTAATATCTTATCAGCCAGAGGGTCCCAGAACTTTCCCCAATTTGTTATATAATTAAACTTTCTGGCAAGCCATCCATCATACCAGTCGGTAAGAGCCGCTATTATAAAGATCCCCAGGGAAATCAGTTTGAATACGGGGTTATCCGAAAGAAAGAAAAACAAAAATACAGGGGTTAGAATAATTCTGAGTATTGTTAATTGATTTGGAAGTACCATTTAATCAGCAATGTTTTCCAGAGTTTTCCCGGTCAACTTATAAAGAACCTCAAGGTACTTTTCGCTGGTTTTGTTTATTATTTCATCAGGCAGTATGGGAGCCGGGGGTTTCTTGTTAAAGTTTATTGACAACAGATAGTCGCGCACAAACTGTTTATCATAGCTTTCCTGAGCCCTTCCTTTTTCGTACTTTTCTATCGGCCAGAACCTTGAGGAATCGGGAGTTAAAAGCTCATCGACAAGAATTATTTTACCATCGATAATTCCAAATTCCATTTTAGTATCGGCTATAATAATGCCTCTCTCTCGGGCATACTGCGAGGCAGTATTATAGATATTGAGTGCTGCCGATTTAATCTTATCAATAGCTTCCTTCCCGGCAATTTTAACGGCATCATCGGCAGAAATATTTTCGTCGTGCGTACCTAATTCTGCTTTTGTAGAGGGAGTAAATAAAGGCTCCGGAAGTTTTTCTGATTCCTTCATTCCTTCCGGCAGCTTTATGCCTGAAATTTCTCCGGTGGATTTGTAGTCGTTCCAGCCCGAACCTGATATATAGCCCCTTACGATGCATTCTATAGGGATCACTTCAGCCTTATTAACAAGCATTGAACGTCCTTCCAGCTCATCCCTGTACTGCTTGCAATCGGGAGGGAAATCATCAACAGAAGTGGATACCAGGTGATTGGTAATTATGTCGCGGGAAAAGTTAAACCAGAATTCGGATATTTTTGTAAGAACTTTTCCTTTATAGGGGATTCCCTGCTGCATTATTACATCGAATGCCGAGAGACGATCTGTTGAAACGATAAGAAAATGTTCACCGACATCGTAGATATCACGGACTTTTCCTTTTTTAACGAGGTTTAAGCCGGGTAAATTTGTCTGAAGTACTACTCTGGAGTTCATAGGCCTTGAAGTTTGTTAGCAAATATAATTATGCCCGGATGATAATACAATAAATAAGAAACGCAATCCTCCTAAATAAGAAAATAGAGCAGAATAAGGATTACCATTATTACAACGACAATGCCGAAAAACTTATTATTCTCAGGAAATTCATAGCCGCAGATTGGACAGACCTTTGAATCGGCCGGAATTTCCATTGCGCAGGATGGGCATTCTTTTTGTTTATTCTTGGGCAAAGATTTTTCCTGAAACTAATTTAATTTATTGCCATCACATTATATGAAAATATTTAAATATCTGGAATGGAGAATAAAGTGAAAAAAATCATTGTACTTCCTGTTTTGTTAATGTTATTGTTTGCAGGATGCAGTAAAAACGGAACCAGTGACAATCTTAACTGGAAAACTGACCTGAATGAAGCACTTGCAGTAGCAAAAAAAGAAAATAAAACAGTTCTGGTTGATTTTACCGGATCTGACTGGTGTGTCTGGTGTAAAAGACTGAGTGATGAGGTTTTTTCAAAGAGCGAATTTGAAGATTTTGCCGAAAAGAATCTGGTTCTTGTAAAAATTGATTTCCCGAGAAATATTCAGCAGTCGAACGCTACAAAATATTATAATCAGCAGCTGGCTGATATGTATGGCGTAGAAGGTTTTCCAACTGTAATACTACTGGATAAAAACGGCCGCGGTTTACTGAAAACCGGTTATGTGCAAGGAGGAGTTGAAAATTATATACAGCAGTTAAAGCAGTATATGGTACATTCCTGATACAGTTCTAAATAAGCATAAAATAGATTGTAAACAGAACAACAAAAAACATAAGAGGGATGACATAATGATGGCGTCCCTCTTCTATGTAATACCTGTGAACGCATTCATCATAAGAATCACAGACTACACACTTATCGTATTTTTCATTACTGCATTTATTTTCCATAAGGGTGTCCGCATAAGTATTTAATTGAGGCACAATTTCAGAATTTATGTCACAAAATGCAACAATTATTTTATTTTTCGCCCGGAATGTCGAACTTAATAAAATTGGGGCGGAGCCGGTCTGCGCCAGCTCCGCTAATTTCTTATTCCAGGCCTCTGTCTTTCAGCATAGGTTCAATCCTGGGTGAATGACCTGTAAATTCCTTAAAAATGTCATTGTAGTCGGCTGTAGCGCCGCGTGAGAGAATCATCTCACGAAAACGGTCGCCGTTCGCTCTTGTAAGACCGCCGTTATCCTCAAACCACTGATATGCATCATCATCAAGCATTTCCGACCATAGGTAAGCATAATAGCCAGCGGCATAACCATTTCCCCAGATATGCATGAAATAGCTCGACCGGTATCTGGGAGGGACTGCTTTAAAATAGAGGCTATCAGCTTTCAGGCTTGCAGTTTCGAATTCATCTGAATTTTTTTCCGGTTCATTAGCTGAGAGAGTATGCCAGGCCATATCAAGATCAGCTGCTTCTACAATCTCTGTAAAATCATATCCCTGATTAAAGAGATTTGCCTTTTTGATCTTGTCGACAAGTTCCTGAGGGATCGGTTTTCCTGTTTTATAATTTAATGCATAATTCTGCAGAACCGCAGGGTAAAGCGCCCAGTGTTCATTAAACTGTGAAGGAAATTCAACAAAATCGCGCGGTACATTCGTGCCTGAAAGACTGGGGTACTGCTGGTTTGCAAAAATTCCGTGCAAAGCATGTCCAAATTCATGAAATAGAGTTGTAACATCGTCATAACTAAGCAGAGCCGGTTTTCCCGGAGCAGGTTTAACAAAGTTAGTAACATTAAATACTACCGGTTTTGTACCAAGCAGTTTCGACTGCTGTACAAAGTTATCCATCCACGCTCCGCCTGATTTGTTATCCCTCTTAAAATAGTCACCGTAAAAGAGGGCGAGCTTTGAGCCATCTTTATCGTATACCTCAAAGACTCTTACATCTTTCTGATAAACCGGGTAATTATGAACCTCTTTGAAGGTAATTCCATATAGTTCATGTGCAGCATAGAAGACCCCCTTCTCCAGAACGTTATCGAGAACAAAGTATGATCTGATCTCATCTTCATCCAGTTTATATCGTTCCCTGCGAAGTTTTTCTGCATAATAATTCCAGTCCCAAGGCTGCAGCTTTATCTTCTCACCTGATTTGTCAATGAAAGATTGAATATCAGCGGCCTCCTTTTGCTCACTCTTAATAGTCGCCGGAACCAGTCTGTCAAGGAATTCCAATACATTTTCAGGAGTCTTTGCCATTTGATTCTCCAGCACCCATCCGGCATAATTAGAGAAACCCAGAAGGCTGGCTTTATCAGCGCGGATCTTAGCAATCCGCTCAATAACTTTTCTCGTATCATTAGAATCATTCTTCTCTGCCCTGTTCCAGGAATTCATAAACAGTTTTTCTCTTACACTACGGTTCTCTAATGACTGCAGGGCTGGCTGCTGAGTTGTATTCTGCAGAGTGATGAGCCACTTATCCGAGAGCCCTCTGCCTTCTGCAGCCTGGCGTGCGGCATCAATCTCTGCAGGAGTCATTCCCTCCAGTTCAGATGTATCACTAACAGCAAGTGCGCCTTCTTTTGTAGCGCCAAGTAATTTATTAACAAATTTGGCAATGAGTGTTGCCTCCTCCTCATTCAGCTTTTTAAGCTTATCTTTATCCTCTGCTGACAGTTTAGCGCCAGCGTGAACAAACTGATCATAATAATATTTAACAAGTTTTTTTGATTCATTATCAAGATTCAGTTCATCACGTTTCTGATATACAGCCTCTACCCTGGCGAACAACTTTGAATTCAGAAAGATAGCATCATGATGCGCAGCCAGCTTCGAAGCCTCCTCCTCCTGAACTTTCTGCAATGTGGGATTAGTATTAGCACTGGTAATAGCATTAAATACCAATGATACTCTGTGCAGGAGCTGACCGCTCTTTTCCAGTTCGACTAAAGTATTTTCAAATGTGGGAGGAGCCGGATTATCGGCAATTTTCTGAATCTCCTTAAGCTGCTGCTTCATGCCTTCTTCCAGGGCAGGTTTGTAATCATAGTCGTGTATTTTATCAAACTCCGGTGCCTGAAAAGGCAGCTGGCTTACAATAAAAAACGGGTTCTGTGCGGTTGTGTCGCTTTTAATACTATCTTTCTCCAATTTGTTATACTCTTGTGCGAAATTTGCTGACATAAAAATTATAGTAATCAAAAAAACAAATACAATTCTATTGTTTGGGATCATAATTTTCCTCATTTAACTTTTACAAAAGGATATTTTATCTCGGGAGGTACCTCTAAACGAGTCAACCATCCAAAAAACACTTCTTTAATTCCATTTTTTTTAAAAAAATAACTTATTCAAATTCTCTTAATGATAAAGTGATCTGGAAGGCAGATTAATTGGCAATGTTTGTTAAAAAATAACTTACAAGGCCTAACCAGCTTTACTAAAATAGGAATACTATGAATAAATTGCAGGACTATTAGTTTGAGCGGCCATAAATTCCGGCCAACACAAGAGGGAGAAACGGGAATCCGTCATTAAAACTTATTAAACCGTTTTTCCGGTGTTATAAAAAGTTCTTTCTTGACTATTATCAAAATTAATTGCTGTTTAAAGAAAGTAGTTTCTCTCTACTTTGTGGGAGCAAGAGTTAAAGAGTCAAATTACCGTTACCTTCCGATAAAACACGAGGATTACTCTCCCGAAGCAGACCAGGTAAGGGGAATAATGGTTTCATAATTAGGTAATGTTATGAAAAACGCCTGTTTTCCTTTTGGGCCTTTTATCTATCTGCTTTTATTCGATACGATTGGGATTTGAAGTTGGTTTTTGAACATTATTAATTCCTTCTCCTTAGTAAGGAGAAAAAGAGGGAAATTTTAATCATCGTAATAATAAATTATGATAGCCGAAATGACACCAATTAGATCTATAGTCCCGTCTTTTTTACTTCTTAGTTTACTTTCAACATTTATTTTCTCACAGCAACAAAACCTTACCTTTGAAAATTTTTCTGTAGATCAGGGAATGTCGACTGTTATCAATGATATATATCAGGATCGAACAGGTTATTTATGGTTTGCAACCAACAGCGGACTTTACAAATACGATGGATACACCTTTACATCTTACAAACATGATCCTAATGATACTGCCAGTCTTATAGATAATTCTCTTACTATTCTTTACGAAGATAAAGAAGGGATCCTGTGGATTGGCAGCTGGCTGGGTATTGAAAAATTTGACCGGGATAATAACACTTTTTTTCATTACACTCCAAATCCCTCTAAGGATGCAAATAACAATGTCTGGGCAATTTGCGAGGATAAATCCGGAATGCTATGGATTGGAACAGGTTACGGTCTTTATATATTTAATAGAATAACCGAAAGTTTTACGGCTATAGGATATGATAGTACTGATCCAGGAAGTATATCTCATATCTGTTTTGGAGCGATTTACGCAGATAAGGAGGATTCGTTATGGTTTGGAACTCAGGTAGGTCTCGATAGATTCGACTTCAAAACAGAAAAGTTTGTCCACTATTGGATAGACCTGGGCAACAGGTTTAAGTCATGGGAATATGGTTCGGAGTATAGAATTAATACAATATTTGAAGATAATGACGGAATGATCTGGCTGGGAACAAACGGAGGATTAATAGAATTTAACTCAAAAGCAGGTACTTTTCTCACATATCGTTTCAATCCAGGGAGGTGGTTAAATCGTATCACCAAAATCTCCCAGGATGTAATAAAGGGCACTCTCTGGATTGCCAGCGACGGAGGATTATATTCTTTCGACAAAAATTTACAAAAATTTACGCATTATACTTCTGAAGCCAACACTGTTTGCAGCGAACGCACCGGAACTCTGTGGATCGGAACAAATAATGAAATTAAAAAGCTTAACCAGACAAAACAGCCTTTCACAATGTATCCAATCAAAGGAACAATCAGCGGTATTATGAGCGGGACTGAAGAAGCGTTATGGGTTTTTACATATGAATGGTGGAAAAAATTTGATACAAGGAAGGAACAATTCGTACCGTATTCATTCGGAAGCGACTCATTATACTATGTTTATCCGGAAGGTGATATGGCTTTTTTAAAAAAGGATGGAAGTTTGTATATACTTGATATTCTCGATAATATTCAATTTTTTTCGGGTCCATCCAACAAGGCATTTAACACTAACCTTTCATTCGGCTTTAAAACAAAAAGGGGATATTATGTCGGATCCCATGGAGGAGGTCTATATCTTTTAGAGCCAAAGACAAATAAAATTACTGAAATTAAAAACCTTAAGGATGCTATTTATTTGATTTATGAGGATTCCTATGGTTTACTCTGGGTTGCAACATACATGGGAAAATTGTTTTATTATGATCAGGCAAAAACGAAAATTAATGAATTTGTTTCCGATACTAAAAATCTTTCCAGCATAAGCAGAAGGCAGATCAGTCAAATTTATGAAGATAAAAAAAGGAGATTATGGTTTAGTACCGTTGACGGTTTAAACCTGTACGAGCGTTCAACCAATAGTTTTGTTCATTTTACTGAAAAAGATGGTTTACAAAGTAATAATGTACTCGGTATAGTTGAGGATGATAGCGGTTATTTTTGGCTTAATACAAGTAAAGGAATTTCAAAGTTCGATCCTGAATCAAATCATTTTAAAAATTATGATGTTTCCTATGGTATTGAACCACCTACCGATGCACTTTATGGATCCGGATGGAAAACCAGGAACGGCTACATATATTTCCCCGGTTCAAAATGCATTATGCGTTTTCATCCCGACAGCATAAAAGATAATCCCTTTGTTCCTCCCATCGTTATAACATCTTTTAAAATGTTTGACAAACCTTATCCGTTATCAGATGTGATCCGTTTACCCCATGATGAAAATTTTATTTCATTTGAATTCATTGCGTTGAGTTATATCAGTCCCGAAAGAAATCAGTATGCCTATAAAATGGAAGGATTGGACAAAGACTGGGTTTATTCAGGCACCAGGCGTTATGCTTCGTATCCAAATTTAGACCCGGGAGAGTATATATTCAGAGTTAAAGGATCGAACAATGATGGTGTCTGGAATGAAGCAGGAACATCTGTAAAGTTGATTATATTCCCGCCATGGTGGAAAACCTGGTGGGCTTATATCCTGGACATACTGATTATTATTTCGGTATTTATATTATCAACAAAATTATACTTAAATCGCCAAAGGTTAAGACAAAAATTGGTATTAGAATCAGAGCACGCCGGGAAACTTGAAGAAGTTGCAAAGATGAAGTCTGATTTTTTTACCAATATTTCACATGAATTCAGAACACCGCTAACCTTAATATTAGGTCCTGTAAAACAGATTATTGAAAGGACAAAGGAAAATAGGACAAGAGATGAGCTGAAAGTTGTACACAAAAATGCAAACAGGCTATTGAATCTTGTAAACCAATTGCTCGATATCTCCAGGGTTGAATCCGGTAATATGAAACTGCAGGCTTCTCCTCAAAATATAATTCCTCTGGTAAAAGCTCTGCTGCAGTCATTCAGTTCTTACGCTGAGAGGAAGAGAATTACCTTAAAATTCAGTTCGTCAGAAAATGAACTAAATGCATACATCGACACGGATAAGATGGAGAAGATAATTACCAACGTTCTCTCGAATGCATTTAAGTTTACACCTGAAGGCGGTAGAATTGAAGTAAGCGTCGTTACGGATGAAAAGTATTTTGATATAAATATAAGCGATACCGGTATCGGGATTCCTGAAGCCCAGAAATCAAAAATCTTTGATCGGTTTTACCAGGTTGATGGAAGCCATACAAGGGAACAGGAAGGAACAGGGATCGGATTATCATTGACAAAAGAATTAGTTGAATTACATAAGGGAATAATTCAAGTGGAAAGTCAAGAAGGAAAGGGAACGACATTTACAATCCGCATTCCTCTCGGGAAAACACATTTAAAACCGGATGAATTATGCATGGAAATAACAGACCGGGAGAAAGAATACGAAAGAGATATGATCGATCTTGAAACAGTAGAAGTGACAGATACAAAAGACAGTTCAAAATATGAAAGCAATCTTCCCGGAAAATCAGAACTGCCGGTTCTTTTGATTGTTGAAGATAATTCTGATATAAGAAATTACATAAAAAATAACCTGGAAATTGATTATAGAATACTGGAAGCCGTTGATGGTGAAGACGGCTGGAACAGATCCATAGATCATTTACCAGATTTAATTATCAGCGATGTAATGATGCCGAAGATGGATGGATTCAGGCTTTGCGACAAACTTAAGACAGATGAAAGAACAAGTCACATACCAGTAATACTGCTTACCGCAAAGGCAGCACTTCAGGATAAGATAGAAGGATTTGAGACCGGTGCAGATGACTATATAATGAAACCCTTTGAACCTGAAGAATTGAGAGCCAGAGTTAAAAATCTTATCGAGCAGAGAAATAGAATTCATGAGCATTTTAGGAAGAATGGGTTGTTTGAGTTGGAAGGCAAAAAATTTACACCTATTGACCAAAAGATCTTAAGGAAAATTTTTGAAACAATAAACCAGCATATTTCAGATCCATCGTTAAATGTCGAATTGCTGGTTGAAAATTTATCTTTGAGCCGTTCAGTCCTGCATAGGAAAATCGTCTCTCTTTTGGGTGAAACCCCCGGTGATTTAATCAGAAAGATACGGCTTACAAAAGCTGCCGACCTTATTAAACAAAGATTTGGAAATCTATCAGAAATAGCACTCGAGGTAGGATTTAGCAATCCGGCACATTTCTCCGAAAGTTTCAAGAAACAGTTTGGCGTTTCTCCCTCACAATACCAGCAGAAATATACTCCTAGTTAACAATCATATCATTGTTTTTTTTCAGGTTGACAGAAATACGGAAGTAATTGACAGAAATGGGGTAGAAAACCCCTCCCCTGAAAATTATAATACCACCAGCTAAAAATTCATCCTTCCTTAATTAAAACGGAAGGTAATTATTAATTAAGAGCTGCTTGTTTTAAACAGGCAAAATGGAGGTGTTTTGATGACTGCAACAAAGTTTTTTATAGCTCTTCTTGTTCTCGTCGGACTTACGCTGGTAAGCTGTTCAGATAAACAGCAATTGCCAGTTGCTCCTATAGATCAGGGATCCCTGGATAAAGTAACCATTACCAATTTTACATTCGATCATTTTCCGACAGGTTTGACCGGAGAAGGGACTATTAAGCTTGTCGGTAATAATTGGATATTAAACGATGTAGGTGTAAATGAAATCATAAATAGCCCTGATCCAATGGGAAGTGGAACTATTGTTCATTATCTGAGCGCCACAATGAATGCAGTTACAGGTGAAGGACCTATCCACGGATACTTTACTATTGTACCCCAGGCAAATACAGGAGGAGGTGTATGGGAAGGTAATTACACAGGATACAGGAGCAAAATGCCCGGGAGTGATACATTATTTGTTCTTCCATTACAAATGATAGGACATGGAAGAGGTGGAACTATTGAAGGAATGCAGCTGCAATGTAATACTACTATAATTGCCTGGGGTACACCACCTGCGGGCTGGTATGGTTCGGGTGACGGTTTCTACAAATCACATGATAATTAATATTCATTTTACCTTCGGGGGAACCTGACCCCCGAAGGCTGAATAAAATTATATAGACGAAGATTATTAATGAGTGCACTTGAAAATACAGTCGTAGACAATTTAACCCCGTCAGAATTTTATTTAAGCAGGAATTTCCCGGATCCGTTCAAAGAAAAAACAACGATAAAATATTGTATTGCATACAAAACGAATGTAAGGCTGGAAGTACTTGATAGAGAAGGCAATCTTATAAAGAAACTCGTAGATGAGGAAAAAGAAGCTGGTGCTTATGAGATTAAATTTGATACAGTAGGGATTGTATTTAACTCAACTATACAAAATGGAATACTTCACTACCGGTTATCAGCCGGAGATTATAAAAGCGAAAAGAGAATGACCTTACTAAAATAATTTTTTATTAGAATTTTAATGAGTCAGGAAGAGGAGGAAATATGAAAATTTTGTTTTACAAAAAATTTTGTCTGGTTATAATTTATATGATTTCCGGTTTCATTCTGTTAACAAATGGTCAGACATATATCACGGGGGGTGATGTAACCGGTATCTGGACATTCGCAGGATCGCCATATTACATACAGGGAGAAATAACAATTCCAAACGGCGAAACTCTGACAGTAGAACCCGGTGTAAGTGTGGTATTTATGGGACACTACAAATTTAATGTACAAGGAAGACTGCTTGCTGTTGGTACCCATCAGGATTCAATACATTTTACAGCTGATGACATACAGACCGGCTGGCATGGAATACGATTCAATAGTACGCCGCTTACAAACGATACATCAAAAATCATTTACTGTTCATTCAGATATGGAAAAGCCAACACCGGCAATTACAGCGGCTTTGACAGATGCGGCGGGGCAATCTTTGTCAGAGGATTTGGTAAAGTTTTAATATCAAATTCATTGTTCGAAAAAAATATGAACAGCGGTGACATTGCGGCTGCAACCGGCGGTGCAGCAATTTATGCCGGAAATGCTTATTCAATAATCATAACACATAACACTTTTATGAACAATATTGGTACTACCGACTGTTCAATATTATCATGGTATACAAATTCAATAATAACAAATAATATTTTTATAAATAACAGCGGTCCACACGGTCCTGTTTTTTGTGCTTATTATGCCTCCACCATCTCTAATAATATTATTTCACATAATGTAACCACAAGAGCCGGCGGCGGGATTTTTAATATGACTTCAAATAATACAATCTCAAATAATATTATAATTTACAATTCTTGTTTTGGAGGTGAAGGCGAGGGCGGCGGCATTAAGTGCTGGGTAAACGACAAATCGGTAATAATGAACAATACAATTGTGTACAACAGTGCAGCTCATGGAGGAGGATTATGCTGTAATGATAATTCAGATCCAGTTCTTATAAATAATATTATCTGGGGAAATATTTCACCGGACGGGAGTCAGGTAAACCTGATGGATACACAATCAGACCCGGATTTTCTCTATTGTGATATAGAGGGGAGAAAGGAAGCATTCGGAGGCAGCGGGTCAGGGGTGAATTATACAGGAATTTACGAGAATAATATCGATTTGGAACCGTTATTCAGAGATACAGCGTCGGTTGATTATAGTCTTTCTACTCCTTCGCATTGCATCGGTGCAGGTGAAGATACTGTTGAGGTTCATGCTATAACTTATTACGCACCCCCATTTTGTTTTAAGGGACATCCCCGCCCGGATCCGGCAGGCACAAGACCCGATATTGGAGCCTGCGAAAGTCCATTAGGTACCCCGGTAGTAAGTGTTAAAGAAGATCAGCCAAATTCAAAACAATTTACGCTTGGGTATAATTATCCGAATCCTTTTAACCCCGGCACTAAAATAAAATTCTATATTCCGCAATCGTCCCAGGTTCAGATTAAAGTTTTCGATGTTTTAGGAAATGTAATAGAAACTTTAGTTAACGAAGAAAAAACGATTGGCACTTATGAGTTAACCTGGAATGCTGCTAATCTTCCAAGCGGGGTTTATTTCTGTCAGATGAGAGCAGGTTCATTCATCCAGACGAGGAAAATGATCCTGCTGCGCTGAATTGAGATTTTTTTAACCCGGCCGGGATGTTGGTCTATATCTATTTAGACTACATTAAGAATGGAATGTTAAAAAAGGTTAGAAATAAAAAGGCTGTTGTGAACAGCCTTGAAGAATGTGGGCAGAGACGGAATCGAACCGCCGACACAAGGATTTTCAGTCCTTTGCTCTACCGACTGAGCTATCTGCCCTTCAAAATTTAGAAGTCCAAAAATAAATATTTCCGGTCAAATCTCAAAAGAAATTTCGCAGGAAATTTAGCCCTTTACACCCTTATTTATTAGTATACAGACTCTAAACTGAAAATAACCAGCTATTAAGGTACACGATTCCAGCATGAAGGGGAAATTATCAAATTGTAACTTTCACCTACTATTTGCTAAATTTAATTTTTAAAGTAATATTCTTTTAAACAGATACATCTGCCCATTGATCATACTAAATAATATTAAATGGAAAAACTATCAGGGGGTATTGGTTCCCGATGAAATTCCCGATAAAGATATTAAACTAACAAAGGAAGAGATTAATTTTCTCCTTAAAGAATCGGGTACATATTTTATTCGCTGGGAAAGCAATTTTGATTGCGGTTATGAGACGGAATACTGGCATATTATAAAAGATGAATCATCCCCAATCGAGTCGCTAAGCAGGTACACCAGACATAACATAAAAAGAGGTCTGAAAAGATGTATTATAGAGAAAACCGATGCAAGAATAATAGCCGATGAAGGCTATGAGTCTTATTCCAAGGCATTTGAGCGATATGATACTTTTATCAGACCTGAAACAGAGGATGAATTTGCGGCAAATATTCTTGAAAAGGAAAATAACCCGGAGTGGGAATTCTGGGGTGTTTGGGATCATGATCATAGGATGATCGCTTTTTCAATAAATAATGTTGTTGAAAACAGATGTTTCTACAGAACGTCAAAACTTCACCCTGATTATCTGAAGCTTTATCCGGGAGATGCTCTTTTTTATGTAATGAATGAATACTATCTCTCAGAAAGAGGAGTAAAATATATTGACAACGGTCCAAGGAGTCTTTCACATAAAACAAATATTCAGGAATATTTTCTGACAAAATTTAATTTCAGAAAAGCATACAGTCAGCTTCATATTGCTTATAATCCGAAGATCAAAATACTTATTAACTGTACATTTCCTTTTAGAAAAATATTGAATAAAAGCAGTGTACCTCTTGTGGAAAAATTAAGTGTCGTTTTAAAACATGAGGAAATAAGAAAAAGCTTTGAACAGAGATAAGAATATTCTTTACTTTTACAAGTTCACCTGCGAAAGTAAATCTCGAGATATTAATATCGATAAAATGTATACGGTATTCGTATTTGAACCTTCTCCGCTGCAACTCAAATTGCACCCGGGAAATATGCTGCTATATCTCTTCTGGTATATATTTACATTCGGTAGATACAGCATTTACTATATCAAAAACAAGGATGGAAAAATCATTCATTATTCACACCTGCTCCCTAAATTTTTCAAATTTCCTTTTATGAAAGACGGAGATCTGGAAATCGGACCATGCTGGACTCACGAGGAGTATAGAGGGCAGAATCTCTATCCATACACGATCTCGCGAATTGTAACTGATAGATGTAAAAACGGAAGAGTGTTTTATATGATGACAGACGAAACTAACATTCCAAGCCAAAAAGGAATTGAGAAAGCCGGATTCAGTCTGTTTTCCAAAGGTGTAAAAACAGGATTAATAGGGAGATACAGCCCTGATAACTAGACAGATTATATGGTTCGCTTAAGGATTACTCAACAGTCACACTTTTAGCAAGATTTCTGGGCTGGTCTACATTCAGACCCTTCTTCACAGCAATGTGGTAAGCAAGCATCTGCAAAGGAATAACTGTCAGCAGAGGCGTAAGCATCCTTAATGTATCCGGAATCTTAATGGTATAGTCAACGAGGTGATCGATATTTCCGTCGCTTTCGCTGGCTATAGCAATTATCCTTCCGCTTCGCGCTTTTACCTCTTCAATATTGCTCAGGATTTTATCGTAGTTTGTATCTTTGGGTGCAATAAAAACAGCAGGCATATTATCGTCAATGAGAGCAATGGGGCCGTGCTTCATTTCTGCAGCCGGATATCCTTCAGCGTGTATATATGAGATTTCTTTAAGTTTAAGAGCCCCCTCCAGTGCAACCGGAAAATTAAATCCCCGTCCAAGGTAAAGGAAATTCTTTGCATCCTTAAACACTTCTGCGATTTTCTCTATGCTATCATTTAATTCAAGTATTTTACTGATCTTTTCGGGAATTTTCTCAAGCTCTTCGGCAATGCATTTGCCTTCTGCAAGGCTCATATTCTTCTTTCTGGCTAACAGAAGAGTAATAAGAGCGAGAGCAACAAGCTGGGACGTAAACGCTTTAGTAGAAGCGACTCCAATCTCGGGACCTGCGTGAGTATAAACTCCCGCTTCACTTTCCCTGGCAATAGAACTTCCCACAACATTACAAATACCCAGGACAAGCGCACCCCGCAGTTTAGCTTCTCTCATTGCGGCAAGAGTATCGGCAGTTTCTCCGCTTTGCGATATGAAGAAAATTGCATCATCAGGATTAAGTACCGGATTACGGTATCTGAACTCAGAAGCATATTCTACCTCCGTAGGGATCCTGGCAAACTCTTCAAGCATGTACTCGGCAACAAGACCGGAATGCCAGGAAGTTCCGCAGGCAGAGATAATAATTCTTTTTGCTTTTGATAATTTATCCAGGACCGGTTCCAGTCCGCCAAGTTTGGCTGTACCCTTCTCTACAATTATCCTGCCCCGCATAGAATTTCGCACTGATTCAGGCTGTTCCATAATCTCTTTGAGCATGAAATGCGGGAAGCCGCCTTTATCAATCTCATCAAGACTCATACTTATTTCATGAACTTCCTTTTCAATCTCAAGATCGCTTATGGTTCTGGCGTAAAACTTATCCTTATAAAGCTCAACTATCTCACCATCCTCAAGGTAGACTACCTGTTTTGTGTATGCAAGGATCGCGGAAACATCCGAAGCGATAAAATTTTCATTTTGTCCTATGCCAACAAGCAGGGGTGAACCTTTGCGGGCTGCAATCAATTTATCGGGTTCCCCTTTATAAATAACAGCCAGGCCGTATGTACCTTCAATCTCGCCAAGAGCAAGCTGTACAGCTCTGAATAAAGCATAACCTTTCTTTAGGAAACTGTCAATCAGGTGGGCGAATACTTCACTATCAGTATCAGAAACAAATTTATAACCCATTTTTTCAAGACCCTTTTTCAGTGTCCTGAAGTTTTCAATAATACCGTTATGAATAATAAAAAGATCGTTAGTTTCGTTACTATGAGGGTGAGCATTAATTTCGTTAGGAACACCATGAGTCGCCCATCTTGTATGACCGATACCAATATTTGCGTCGAGATGAAGTTTTTCGATCTTCTTCTCTAACTGAGAGACTTTTCCTTTATTTTTCACAACCGTTGATATTCCATCATTCAGGATACCGATTCCGGCGGAATCATATCCTCTGTATTCAAGTCTTTTTAATCCGTTTATTAAAATCGGGACACAATTTCTTTCCCCGACGTATCCTACAATACCGCACATATATTATCCAGTTTTTGTAATTATTTCAGAAATCCCGGCAAAGTTATTTAATTTTTGCCAGTTTTTTTGTTACAGATTTAACAACATCCTTCACTTTGTAGATCATTTTATAAAAATAGACACCATTAGCTATATCGTCTCCATCCTCATCCTTACCATCCCAGAAAACTTTCTTAAAACCTATATCCTGACCGAGCGCTGATGATGGAATATTTATAGTTCTTATCAATCTTCCTGCCACCGTATAGATTCTCAAATAGAGCTCATCCGGTAATTTATCGCCGGTTACCTTAAAAGTAAACCAGGTTCCATCGATAAAAGGGTTAGGATAATTATACACGTCCCTCAGATCATACTCAGTTACAACTTCAAATGAAACGCGATATGATGTACTGTCGAAGAAGTTGCCTGATGCATCCTTGGCAAGTATTTCCAGAATATGGTCACCCTGCTTAAGTGAGGGGTGCCAGATTATCCTGGACTCCGAATTAGGATAAGGAGTGTAGCTGTATTCAAGATCAGGATCACTGAAGTGAAGTATATTAGCCGTACCATCGCTTGTATGAATCAATGTAAAGTAACTCGTATCAAGCGGAAGAGGACTATTATCCTTAAGAGTTATTACGACCTGGGGTTTTGCAGATACCAGATCACCGTTTATTATCTCTTTTCCGTCGAAGGTAATATTGAAAACAGGATTGGTAGAATCGCGAAC
>CAVRHV010000019.1:0-333786 GCA_963721075.1 uncultured Ignavibacteria bacterium
TTGTACGAATATATTACTGCAGGCGTTGACATTGAAGTTGATGACGACGACAAAATCAGGCATACTGTATCTGAAACAACAGGCGGGTCCCTAAAATGGGGAATTTCAGCTGCTGGGTATCTGCCGCCCGATGTTTTTACCTTTTTGCAGAGATACGGTGTAGAATTAATGAGTGGGTTTGGAATGACAGAAGCAACCGGGGGAATAACAATGACCCCACCTTTTGAGTACCGCGAAAATTCACTCGGTAAGGCACTGCCGGGAATCGAAATTAAACTTGATGAAGACGGCGAAATATTAATCCGGGGTCCTTATGTAATGATGAATTATTACAACCAGAAAGAGGAAGATACTTTCGATGCGGAAGGCTGGCTTGCGACCGGGGATATAATGAGGATGGACAAGGATGGATTTATTGAGATCATAGATCGTAAAAAAGAAATATACAAGAATGTCAAAGGCGAAACTATTGCCCCGCAGAAAATTGAAAACCTATTTCGTGATTTTGAATTTGTTAAACAGGTCTTTCTGGTAGGGGATCATCGTCCTTTTAATTCTGTACTGATATTTCCCGACCTTGAGTCTGAATCTTCTCCACTCAAAGGTATGGATGATCAGCAGAGACAGGAATATTTCTCTTCCATAATTGTTACAGTAAATAATTTTCTTGCTCCCTACGAGCGTATTCTGGATTTCAGACTGATAGATCGGCCTTTTAGTGATTCAAACCATGAGCTGACTCCCAAAGGAACTTACAAACGCAGAATTATCGAAAAGAATTTTGATGTAATGATCAATTCCATGTACAAAAAGGACCATTTGTCGCTTCTGCTTGGTAAGAATGAGGTTAAAATACCCAACTGGTTTCTGCGTGAAACAGGAGCTTTAAGCCGGGATGTCATACTTAAGGATAATGTACTTTCTATTCCCAAACTTAAGTCACACCTTGTTATAAAAAAGCTTGATGAAAATGGAAATACTTTTCAGATAGGAAACTATTCCTACATTATCCGTTCAAAGCAGATTGATCTTCAGGATTTACTGACAAATCCTTTTTATTTCTTAGGTAATGACCGACTTGTGGAATTTGCGGGACAAGGAATATACAGGTGGTTCAGAAAATCCAAAGCAGAAAAAGATATTGTGTTTGTTGAGAGAATCATTCCTGTAAAAATCGATAAGGAAATAATAAATTATTTGGATGCAGTTTTGGAAGCAGAGGAAATTTCAATTTCCGGAATGCACTCCGCTGCGGTTCTGCTGCAGTCAGAATCAACTGATGAAAATGATAAAGCGATTGAATATTTCAGAGCTATACTAAAGGATATCACTTCGAATCATTACAAGCTTGCTGTTGAATTTGCCTATCGTCCTAATCTGATGAATCATATTTCAATTCAGAGAAAAATGTTCCTGGCAGCTCTTCAGACATTAAGAAAAGAAAATTTTCTGAAACTACTGGATTTGTACATCTCTCTGGATCCGGATTTCCTGAACAACGAGATAATTGCAGAGATTAACAATATAAGCCGCGGTACTGATAACTTAAAAGAGATTGAAGTTGTTCTGAAGAATCAGATAGAGTCAGCTGTACCTAAATCGGATTTAAATGCAACAGCTATTCCTCAGCTCTTTAATCTTCTTGTAAGCTATGGGATTCATCATCCGCTTAGTTTCGAAAGAATAAGGAGAACTTTTTTACTACTGGAATTGTATGGTACAAGAAAAGATATAAGAGAGACCGCACAAAAATCAAGATTGGAAATCAGCAAAAAATTTATAGCCTGGCTTGGTGAAGTGCAGCATGTAGCTATCGATCCTGAAACAGGCGAAGAATATCGCTGGGATGATGTTCTTATTTTCGACCAGGCTATTTCCGAAAGCGATCAGCATATCCTGAGAAAAGCAATCAGCAAAAACCAGGTTATCCGTGAAGCTATTTTTCTGTTCAGCGGGGGAGTGCTGGTATCCCTTAATAATATATTGCCATCCGGTGTCTGGATCAGCAATTATTCGCAAAATGAGAACAGATCAGTTTTCAGGGTTACGGTTCAGACGAGGTTCCAGGGTGGATTTGACATAGCTATCCATCTTAACAGGAATACTTCAGTAGAGGATATTGAGGAAGAGATAAAGTGGAAAGTTATAGCGGGAACAGAGTTAAATGAAGATAAACTTGCTGCTAAGTTCGGAGGATTATGGGAAGAATATAACTTATGGACAGAAGAGTTTATTGGTGATGAATCAATTGATAGGTTTATCCGGAGAGAATATAAACGCAATGATGAGGCAACATTTGAAAAGCTTCGAAACCTGTGGAAGTTTTTTGTCTGGAATGCCGCTGCAGCATATTTTAAGTTCTGGAAATTATCCGGCATGAAAATGGAACTTGCTAATATTAATCCTGACGGAATAATCGTATCTCCTCATGATTATCAGACCGGATGTATTATTACTTCGTTTTATAAAAGAAAGCAGACCGGTACTGTTCTCAACCTGATAATGAACTTTTATGAAAACTTTGTAAAGGAAACCGAAGAAAAGTATCCTCTGATAAAAAAAGCCTCAGTGTGGAATGCAATATTTTCAGGAATTATCGAAGCAGAGGGAGTTGATGACGGTCTTAATTTAATCAACAAATTCAAAAAAGAGCTTGAGAATTCAGGAGTGGAGAAAAAGGATGATATAAGTAATCGGATTAAATCCTTTTCACGTAATGTGATAGACAGAGGTTTTCTTCCCAAACAGCTCTATTTTGCTGTCAAACGATTCCATCGCTGGTACAGGCTCAATAAAAATGCTTCTCTTTCTGCACAGGCGGAAATGATCTATGAACTCTATGAAACTTACCATCTTTTTGATCTTGAAGAACAATATCCTGCAGTAAGGACAAGATTCTTCCTGGAATCAGTTTTCTACGATTCGGACCAGAGATTCAGGGATGTTTTAAGGGAATTAGCAGGGAAACAGAGAAACCGTAAAATATCCAAAGAGGAATCATTAAAGCTTATTTCTTCGCTTAATTTTGAATTTGAACCTGACGAAAAGGAAAATTATTTTATAACTCGTTTAGGCTATCCGCATCTAAAACCTTCAGATTCTGCCGAACTTCTGAAAATGAAATCGGAGCTGGCAGGGCAGCCGAATCTCGTTGTTCAGCTGCAGGATGACGATGGAAATATGTTCACAATACGAAACCCAATCAATCCCAAAGAAATTTCAAAACTGCATCAACTTTTCCTTGAAGCAAATCTTACGGTTAATTTCAGACCCGAGCATCAATATCTTGTTGCGGTATCAGACCGCGGATTCATCATTGGAGGTCTGTTTTATTACAGGAGCGATGAGGAAACGATGCATATGGAAAAAATAGTTGTATCCAACCGTTACCGGCGAAAAGGTATAAGTGAAGGATTAATGAGAGAACTGTTCAGCCGATTAAAATCAGACAATGCAAAGTTTGTTACCACAGGATTCTTTCGTCCTGAGTATTTTTACAGATTTGGATTCAGAATTGAAAGAAAATATTCGGGACTGGTTAAAGAACTCTGATAGTAAAAAGGTCATTATTTTTTACCAGTCAATTTTCCGTGATTTTTGACAAGGACTTTATGATCGGAAAAAATTAAATTATCTTTGCATTAAAATATTGGTGAGTTGAGTGGAAACCATATTTGAACATAATGTCACGAAGAAGGAACTGGAGCTTCTTAAGGGATTCAATCCTGCAGGTCGGATTTCCAGCCGCGAGAGTTATCTAAAGGAAAAAAACAAGGATAGGTCACTTGCTGACCTTTACCGGCTTTACCTGCTTCGCGGTGACAATTTTAAGGCTGAGGAATTCCTTAATAAGATTCATGATACTCAGTATAAATATCTGCTGTCATCTTTCTGAATCTAAATGTTAAAGAGATTTTTCTTATTTCTCCTCTTCTTCTACGGGAGAGGTATGAGCTTCCAGTGAATCGTATTCTGCACCGGTCATACCGGGCAGATTTTCAATAAATGCAACAATATCCCAGATTTTATCGTCAGAATGAGTTTTCCCCCAGGCCGGCATACCTGTCATCTTTATTCCGTTTTTAGTAACCCAGAAAAGTTCCTGCGCAGACATATCCTTTGCGCTCTCGGAGAGATCAGGAGCCTCAGGGTCTAATCCCTTTGCCAATTCAGATTCTTGTTTTCCGGGAGCACCGTGACATCCAACGCACATCTCGTTATAATGGGCAAAACCTTCCTTTATTTTTTCAGTTGAATTAAGATCGGGAACGTTAATTCCCTCTGCATGCTTTTCTACCGAATTATCAGAAGTAGTATTAAGTACCCATCGGAGGATTCCCGTTTCTCTGTGGATTGCACTAACATTGTACCATCCTGAAAATATTATAATTAGTCCTATAAAGATTAAGACAACCAGCGTTACCACTACACCTGCCCAAAATTTCATCCTCATTATCCTCTTTTTTTGAAATTTATTTAAGTATAAACAAAGTCATAATTACTATAAAGTAATGTGATATAAGCCCCTAGATAAATTACTTAAGTCAGAAATAAATCCTGCAGGCAGCACTGTATTCTCCGCAAAACACTAAAACAAAAATAGGCTTATCTAATGAACCGGCTTTTGGTAAAAATAGGATGGAAACACCGAAGGGGATATAATACTAAATTCACTAAATTATTAATAGAAAAAGAGGCAATCTTAAAAGAGCTTATAATTCAAAGTGTAAAGACAGCCTCTTACAGAAAAATAAAATAAGACTATATTATTGATTGTTGTGGCTTCTATACCCCATCATTCCGCCTTGCATCATACCTTTATTTCCCATCATACTTCTCATATAATTCCACATCTGCGGATAGTTGCCCATCATATTATACATGTAATTAGTCAGGGAACTGTCCTGGTTTGCTATTGAGAACATATTGTTCATCATCATTCTGCGTGCATTCTGATTCTGCATCATAAAACCCATCATATCATTCATTGCTTCAGGATTATTCACTAACTGATGCATAAAATTCTGCATCATCCGGGGGTGAGTAATTATTTCTTGTATTGCTTCATTCTGTGTTTTCTGATTGTTGAGCAACTGGTTGTCAGGTTTGTTCTGAGCAAACAAAAACGAAACACCCGCAATAAGCAATATTACCATTGGCACTAAGATTTTAGATTTCATTTCTTAATTCTCCTTTCATAGGATCTTGTTACCTTTTGTATGTCAAATCTCAGTACAAATATATAATACGAAAAGGCCCCTGCGATTACAGAATTTTGAATTTCTTTTACAGATTTTATATAACAAGATTCGATTATAACCTGCACTATGTCTTATTTCGGAAGAATCTAAACTGCGGGATATTACTTTGCTCTTAAGTACTGGTCGGGCCACTTAACATCTACTTTTAATTCTTTTGCTGCCTGAAGCGGCCAGTAAGGATTCCTCAGCATCTCCTTTGCCAGCAGAACGATATCTGCCTGGTTTGTGCGTATTATTGTCTCAGCCTGTATTGGTGAAGTTATGGATCCTACAGCTCCTGTCATAATTTCAGATTCTCTTTTTATTTTTTCCGCAAAGGGTACCTGGTATCCTGGTCCTACAGGTATTTTTGCATCCGCAGCATTTCCACCGCTTGAACAGTCAATCAGGTCAACCCCGACATCTTTTAACCAGGAAGCAAGTTTCACCGACTGATCCTCGTCCCAGCCACTCTTTTTCCAATCGGATGCAGAAATCCTGACAAATAGGGGGACACTTTCCGGAATTGTTTTTCTTACTGACTCAGCTATTTCAATTGCAATTCTGCACCTATTTTCCAAACTGCCTCCGTACTCATCTTTCCGGTGATTAGAAAGCGGGGAAAGGAATTCATGTACGAGATAACCATGTGCCATGTGAAGTTCAATCAGCTTAAAGCCTGCATCAAGACTTCTTTTGGCTGCTGATTTAAATTGATCGATTACCATCCTTATGTCCTCCCGGGTCATTTCTTCAGGATGAGGATAGTTATCCGCGAATGGAATTGGTGAAGGAGCGATCGTCTGCCAGCCGCCATTATTTATAGCTACTGCACCTTTACCTTTCCAGGGTGAATAAGTAGATGCTTTTCGCCCTGCATGTGCCAGCTGAATTCCCGGTACTGAATTCTGGGAAGATATAAAGTCAGTGATTCTTTTGTATGAATCAGCATGTTCATCACTCCATATACCGGCATCATCAGGAGAGATCCTTCCCTCAGGTGATACTGCGGTAGCTTCCATCATAACAAGGCCGGCACCTCCAACTGCCCGTGTTCCAAGGTGAACAAAATGCCAGTCTGTCGGCATGCCATCAACACTTGAGTACTGACACATAGGTGAGACTGCGATCCTGTTTTTTAATTCTATGTCTCTGATTTTTAATGGGGAAAAAAGAGCATTCAATTTTACATTTCTCCATATAATTTATTTGTAAAGTTAAAGAAGTATTAACAAAGGAGTCTGGTATTTCGTTCCCGAAATTCCGGATTAAACGCAGCACCCTGAATAGTTTTTCGAAATCAGGTTGTTACTGAATATCCTTTTTCATTTCTTCAAATTGTTCTTTAGAGATTTCGCCTTTGGCATATCTCTTCTTTAAGATATCCAGGGGTGATTCGAGATGCGGGTTTATCTGGTTCTGATATCTGTTTTTACCTGACTGACTTATTATAAGCCATATTACAGCTCCTATTATAACTATCCAGAAAATCCACCCAAACCAGAATCCACCGCCCCACATCCAGTTATGAAACATTTTATTTTCCTCAATATTGTTCTTTAATTGTTAGACACAATTGCCTGTGTAATGGTTCAGAAACAAGATTAATTGTGATCTATATCTAAAAAAACTTTTTTAATCAACTTTCAACAATTTTGCATTTACTGCAACAATCACAGTACTCAAAGACATCAAAACCGCTCCCATGGCCGGACTAAGTACTATTCCTGCTGAAAACAAAACACCTGCAGCCAGAGGTATAGCAACAAGATTATATGCAGTTGCCCATATTAAATTCTGAACCATCTTCTTATACGTTGCGTTTGCAAATTTTATTAATGAAACGACATCCAGCGGATTATTTTTTACAAGAATTATATCTGCAGTCTCCACTGCAACATCCGTCCCGGCACCTATTGCAATGCCCACATCAGCACTTGCGAGAGCGGGTGCATCGTTTACTCCATCGCCTGTCATTGCTGTAACCAGACCTCGTTTCTGAACCTCCTTTACCTTTTCAGCTTTTTTATCGGGAAGTACTTCAGCAAAATAATCATCGAGTCCGAGTTCATCTGCAACCCATTTTGCCACCTGCTTACTGTCGCCGGTCAGCATCATCGGTTTAATACCCATGGCTTTAAGCTTCTTTATTGCATCTTTTGATTCTTCTCTGATTATATCCGCAAGCGCAATTGCTCCGGTCGGCTGATCGTCAATTAAAACAAAAACGACAGTCTTTCCTTCAGACGAAAGTTTTTCAATCTTATCATTTTCCCCGATTTCAAGATTATTTTCATTAAGATAGCCATGACTAACAACCTTAACATTTTTTCCCTCAACTTTTCCTTCGGCGCCCTTACCGGGAATAGATTTAAAATCTTTGACCGGGTATTTATTATCAGTTGATTCTACAATTCCTTTTGCAATGGGATGTTCAGATTCAGATTCTACCGCCGCAGCTAATTTTAGTATTTCGCTTTCTTCGTAGTCATTACTGAGAGCAATCGAATCTGTTACGCCGAATTCACCTTTAGTAAGTGTGCCGGTTTTATCAAATATAACTGCCTGCAGCTTTCTGGCTGTTTCAAATGCTGTCCTGTTGCGTATCAGCAGACCATGCTGAGCCGATAGGGCAGTAGAAACTGCAACTACAAGAGGTATGGCCAGTCCAAGTGCATGGGGACAAGTGATAACCATTACCGTGACTGTCCGCGATAAGGCAAAGTTGAATGTTTCTCCGGCAAATACCAGCCAAACAAACATTGTAACCGCTCCCGCTGTAATGGCAGTCATTGTCAGCCAGAAAGCAGCCTTATCTGCGAAATTCTGGGTTTTTGACTTACTTTCCTGTGCTTCTCTGACCATTTTCACAACCTGAGAAAGGAAAGTCTCATCACCGGTTTTCTCAACGGATATTTTTATTGATCCCTCACCGTTGATAGAACCTCCGATAACATCATCATCTTCAGATTTGGAGACAGGGTTGGATTCACCGGTGATCATTGATTCGTTTATTGATGTCTTACCCTCAATAATTTTCCCGTCGGCTGGTATTTTTTCTCCTGGTTTTATCAGAAGTTTATCATTCTGCTTAAGTTCTGATACAGGTACCTCACTAGCATTGCCATCTTCATCAATTTTATGTGCTTCGTCAGGCATTAGTTTCGCAAGTTCTTCCAGTGCCTTTGACGCTCCCATCACTGATTTCATTTCAATCCAGTGTCCCAGGAGCATGATGACGATCAGTGTTGCCAGCTCCCAGAAGAATACTTCGCCATGAACCCCGAAAACCACCGCACCGCTATAGAAATAGGCTACGGATATAGCAAGAGCAATCAGGGTCATCATACCGGGCTGCAGTTTCTTCAGCTCATTAACCAGACCCTTTAAGAAGGGGAACCCTCCATAAACGAAGACGAATGTAGATAAAATAAAGAGAACATATTTATCACCGCTAAAGCGGAGTAAATCCTCTAAACCCAGAAATCCCTGTATCATTGGTGAAAGTAAGAGAATCGGGATCGTAATAAACAGTGAGATCCAGAACCTCTTTCTGAAATCTTTTATCATATGAGCATGATGATTCTGATGATCATGCCCCCGCTGATCTCTTTTTTCCATAAGAACTAATTTATTCTTTTTAACAGTCTAAGAATACGATATTTAATAAAAAGAATAATTGATACAGATAACGATATTAAGTTATTTTAGTTCAGGTTTTTGCACATTCCTCCAGATTATTTCTAAGCAGCCGAATCACATCTTCATTTTTTAACTACAGGTAAAATATTTTCTCTTCTTCGTCTGAATGCCGCAATAATTAGTCCTATGGTGATAAGCACAACTCCCGACCATACAAGATCCATATTCTGTTTAATACTTGCCTCTACAGTAAGCACGCGCTGAAAACCGCCTGAACCGCTTCCGCCGCTGGTACTCTCGTCATAACCAAGAGGTGATATATAAATATCCTTTCCCCAGCCCGGCAGGATGTCAGGCTCACGCATAAGACTGTTATTAAAGCTGGAAATAAACATCACCGGGGAGGCCTTCAAAGTTTTCTTCTTCCCTTTTATTTCAACATCAAACGAGTATTTATCACTGCCGTTAATTCTGTTATAGCCGGTAAATATGAAGGTATGATGTAACGCCTTCACCTCTTTTCCCATCGGAAGAATGAGCTGTTCCGAGGTAGAGAAGTTACCCGAAATAAGAACGCCCAGAAGAAATACTCCAACCCCGATATGGGCTATCTGACCTCCGGTAACCAGGTAATTTATTTTCAGGCTCTTTATAATCGTACTGACGTTAGTCGAAACTACAAAACAGGCAGTAAGAGTGTATATCATAAAGTATATAGAGGCCATACCTGCAGCATAAGCGATTACGGCCGTCGCTGCTCCTGAAATAACAAGGTGAATAGCTGTTAATCGAAACAGTTCCTGTTTCTCAGTATAACGCCACCGAAGAATAAGGGTAAAAGCGATCATGAACATCATAAAGATAGCAAGTGGGAAATTCATCGTAGTATAGTAGCTGGTTTCCACAGAGCTTCCGAAAATAGGGGATGAAGTACCCAGGATAATTATCAGAGCAGAACCGAGCATAAGAGCAGAACCGTAGAACAAACCGTTTTCTCTGCTGAAAAAAGATTCATCTGAACCCGATAATGTTTTTAAGTCCTTCCATCTTGCAATTACTCCTCCCAATCCCAGTACAGTGAATGTCAGAATAAATCCGAGGAGGAAAAGATAAGTCGTCATTCCCGGAGCGACAAACGAGTGAACTGAAGCTTCGGAAAGAATACCGCTTCTTGTAAGGAAAGTGCTGTAAATAACAAAGACAAATGTAAGGATGGATAGAACAAGATTTGTTCTTATGTATTTTCCGCTTCCACCTTTCAACTGCGTATTTTTTTGAATTATAAGCGTGTGAATCAGAGCGATGCCGATGATCCATGGAACAAGACTTGAATTCTCAACGGGTCCCATCCCCAGAATCCTCCCCATCCCAGCACCCCGTAGGCCCAGTAACCGCCGATCATAATAGCCAGACCCAGCACCGACATAGAAATGGAAAGCCACGGGAGAGATTTACTTACCCATGTTTTATAATCCTTTCTCAGGATTGCCGACATAGCAAATGAATAAGGAATTGCTGTCATTGCGAAACCGACAAACAACAGAGGAGGATGGATCTGCATCCAGAAGTTCTGGAGCAGAGGATTTAATCCTTTTCCAGCCACTATGAATTTATCAAGCGGAATGTTTAATGAGGCCAGTACCGTCTTAAGCTGAGGACCGATATGGAGGAACTGCTGGCCATTGTTATCGGCCATTATAAACTGCCGCAGGTCAGGTAGTCCTAGATAGGAAGAATTGAAGTATTTCAACTGCAGGTAATTCGGTTCAGCCCAGATTGAAGTAAAGGGATTCTTGAGGAGCGGACTGATCAGAACAGCCAGAAATACCGCTATCAATGTATAAACCATCATAAATGACGATTCACGTGCTGAGTCATCTGGAAAGGTTTCTGATAAGGAATAATCCGATTATTACCGCGAACAAGAGCCATAACAGAAAACTTCCTTCCTGACCGGCAAAAAAGGAAGAAACAAGCAGTCCAAATGAGAGGTCGCGACTGCTGTATTCAAAAACATAGTCGTACTGGTACTGGTGCGTCAGAATGAGGTAGAACAGGAATGCACTTGCTGCAGTTACAAATAATGTCATTGCATAAAAACCCCTGCGCGCAAGCGCAAGGGTATTAGTATATCCTCTGAATGTATAGTAATACATTATAACGGTAAAAATACCTGTTACAAGAGAACCCGTGATAAATAAATTTCCAATCATTATTATTCTTTCTCTAATATGAAAATGATTTTACCCGATTTTACCTGACTTTATGCCCGGTTTTTTCAAGATACATTTTTGCCTTTTCAAGCGATACTTCCTTGAGAGTCATTCCGCAGAGAGGGCAGGTTCCGGGTTCATCCGAGATTACGTTATAATCCATCATATCCTGGTAAACCTTGCCGTCTTTGTTTGCATCGATTGCATTAAGGTCAATTACGCCTTCTCGAACAATTGAGGTATCTGATGGTCGAATCAGCAGCCTGTTTCATAGTACTATGATCCATCTTCATGTGGTTCATGTTCATTTTAGTCGAATCCTGATTATCGTTTTTATCCTGTGCATTGGATAAGCCTGACAGCATGAAAGCCGCAATGAATACATACAGTGCTTTTCTTAAGATTCCTGATAACATTTTATTCTCCTTTTTATTTGATTTAGTATTATTGTTAAACTTCAGCTGCATTTTCAGCGAGCATATTATTTTTTTTCATTTCTCTTTTCTTGATGGCAAAGAATATTGCCGGATAAACTGTCAGCTCAAGAATTAAGCTGGTTAGAATTCCTCCTACCATCGGAGCAGCAATTCTTTTCATAACGTCGCTTCCAGTGCCCATTCCAATAAGTATAGGCAGAAGTCCGAAAAGCATCGTAAGTACGGTCATCAGTTTGGGTCTTACACGCTTAACCGCTCCCTCAAAGATGGCTTCTCTAAGATTTCCGATATTCTTAAGCAGACCTTTGCTTCTGAATTTTTCGTAAGCAATATCAAGATAAAGCAGCATTACAACTCCGGTCTCAGCGTCAACACCCAGCAGGGCTATTATACCAACCCATACAGCCACACTAAGATGAAATCCTGCTATGTATAAATACCATATCGCTCCAACCATTGAGAAGGGGAGTGCAAGCAGGACAATTCCTGTTTTCAACATCGACTTTGTGTTCATATACAGAAGCACAATTACGATGAGAATAGTAAGAGGAATTACCAGCATCAGATGCCTGGATGCTCTCTCCATGTATTCAAACTGACCGCTCCATTTGATTGAATATCCCGGAGGGAGAGTAACTTTATCATTTATTATTTCTTTGGCACGATCTACATAAGTACCCACATCAATATTTTGTATATCGATGTATACCCAGGTATTGGGTCTCGCATTTTCCGATTTTATCATCGGCGGACCTTTCTTAACCTCTATAGTCCCAAGTTCTTCAAGAGGAATATTTCCGCCCTGTGGAGTCGGAACCAGAACACGCTTTAATGCTTCCAGGTTTTCCCTGTAGTCTCTCTGATAACGAAGATTGACAGGGTATCGTTCCAATCCTTCCACTGTTTTGGTTATGTTCATTCCTCCTACAGCTGACATGAATACATCCTGTACATCACCGACCGTCAGTCCGTACCTTGCAATTGCCTCCCGATCGATATCGAAATCGACATAATTCCCGCCTACAGAACGTTCGGCATACGCAGAGCGGGTACCCGGGATAGTCTTTGCAGCTTCTTCAATTTCTTTACCTATTTTTTGAAGAACGTTGAGATCGGGTCCTGCTATTTTAATACCTACAGGGGTCTTAATTCCTGTAGAAAGCATATCGATACGAGTCTTAATCGGCATAGTCCATGCATTTGTCAAACCGGGTATCTGTATCGCATTATTCATTTCCTCTACCAGCTTCTCAGTAGTCATCCCGGGTCGCCATTGGTCGTGCGGCTTTAATCGTATGGTTGTTTCTATCATCGAAAGAGGTGCGGGATCAGTCGGGGTATCGGCCCTTCCAATCTTACCAAAGACAGATTCAACTTCGGGGAATGTCTTTATTATCTTATCTGTCTGCTGGAGAAGTTCCTTTGCCTTGGTAATCGATATTCCGGGAAGAGTTGTGGGCATATAAAGCAGGTCACCTTCATCAAGAGGCGGCATAAACTCTGAACCCAGCTGAGAATAAGGAATGTATGTAGCAATTACAATAAGTATTGCCGCACCGATAACCCACCATCTTCTGTTCATTACAAAATCTACTATAGGGTGATAAAGCCTGGCCAGGAATTTTGTAATCGGATTTTCCTCTTCTCTCCTCATTTTACCTCTCACAAAATATCCAAGCAGGATCGGTACAATGGTAACAGTCAGAATTGCAGCGGCAGCCATTGAGTAAGTTTTCGTGAAAGCCAGGGGTTTGAACATCCTTCCTTCCTGCTGTTCGAGTGTGAACACAGGTATAAAAGAAATTGTAATTACAAGTAAAGAGTAAAAAATCGAAGGGCCGACTTCTTTAGCGGCTTCAAGAATCACCTTCCAGTGGGGGAGTCGTTCACTTAAAGGCTTATCCTGATTATGCACCATATGTGTCTGGGCGTTCTCCACCAGGATAATGGAGGCATCCACCATTGCCCCGATCGCGATTGCAATACCTCCAAGCGACATAATATTGGCATTTATTCCCTGGAGTTTCATCACAAGGAATGCGGCAAGAACAGCGGTAGGGAGGGTGAAAATGGCGACCAGCGAACTCCTGATATGGAGTAAGAAGAGGATTATTATCAGGGCTACTACAATGGTTTCTTCTAACAGTTTGTCCTTAAGATTGTCGATAGCTCTGTCAATAAGACTCGAACGGTCATACGCTGTTTTTATCTGAACATCGGGAGGGAGCGACTTCTTAAGCTCAGCCAGCCTCTCCTTTACCTTCTCGATAACCGAAAGTGCATTTTCACCGTAACGTATTATTATAATTCCGCCTACAGTTTCACCTTCACCGTTCCAGTCGGCCAGACCTCTTCGAAGCTCAGGCCCCAGAGTAACGTCGGCAACATCGCTCAGGTATACGGGAGATCCTGAATTTGATGAAACGCCGATAGCTATCTTTTTCAAATCATCGATGCTCTTTATATATCCGAGTCCTCTTACCATATACTCAGCTTCACCCATCTCCAATAATCTTCCACCGACATCATTATTGCTCCGCTGGATAGCCATCTTAACTTTCTGAAGCGGAATACCGTAATAGGCAAGTTTATTAGGATCTACATTCACCTGATACTGCTTAACATAGCCTCCGACAGAGGCTACTTCAGAGACACCGGGTATTGATGAAAGTTCATACTTTAGAAAATAGTCCTGCAGGGATCTCAATTCCTGCAGATTTCTCTTATCTGACTGAAGCACATACTGATAAACCCAGCCAAGGCCTGTTGCATCCGGGCCCAGCTGAGGACTAACACCCTCCGGCAGCTGCCCCCTTAATCCACTAAGGTATTCAAGCACCCTGCTCCTTGCCCAGTAAAGGTCTGTACCGTCTTCGAATATTATATACACCATAGAAAATCCGAAGAAGGAGTAGCCGCGCACATCCTTTGCATAAGGAACAGACAGCATTTTAGTTGTAAGGGGATAGGTTACCTGGTCTTCTACGATCCTTGGACCCTGTCCCGGATACTCAGTGTATATTATTACCTGCACATCACTCAAATCAGGAATAGCATCTACCTTTGTGTTGAAAACTGCCCAGACGCCGCCGAGAATTAAAGCCGCAGTAAAAAGTATCACCAGAAATTTATTGTTGATTGACCACTCAATGAGTTTTTGAATCAATCCTTCTTTATTATTTTCGTTGGATATCATCTAAATCTCCTGTTTTATTAGGGTCATTTCGACCGCAGATAGAAATCTTAAAGGTTAAATAGATTTCCCTGTCGAAGACTTTCCCGAAATGACAAATACAAACTTTCTGTTTCATTTCTTAACCTTAAATCCATTATCTTCCAGATTCTTTTTAACCTGTGCAATTGGAAGTTCTGCCAGCGTCATATTACAGAGCGGGCATTTACCGGGGGTATCAGAAATGACATTCCAATCCATCTGATCCTGGAAGAGTTTCCCATCGTTATTTTTATCTATCGCCTGCAGATCGATTACCCCTTCACGGACAATACTTTCAGAAGCGGCAGCATCATTATCTTTTTCTTTTTCAACACTACCATTTATATTCTCCATCTTCGGTTCACTACTCTTAACTGCATGGTCTTGTTTCATTTGGCTGCGATCATTCTTCATTGCCGTGGAATCTTCATCTGCGTCCTGCATCATACCAATAGCTGATTTAAGATTGCTCTCTGAATCAATTAAGAACTGAGCCGAAGTTACTATCCTTGATCCTTCTGTAAGTCCTTTTACAACCTGGTAGTATCCGTTGGAATAACCGCCGAGTGTAACAGGCTGAGGTTTGAACCTGCCGTCGCCGAGTGATAAAATTACGATATCTCTTGCACCGCTTCTTATTACAGCATTCTCGGGAACAACAGGGGAGGGTCCGAAATCTTTACCGCTAATTTCAACATTCGCAAACATTTCAGGTTTTAGCCTGCCTGAGGAATTATTTATATCGAGCCTTACCTTTACTGTCCTCGACCTGGAATCAAGGGTAGGGTAGATAAAGGAAACTTTCCCGTTGAATATTTGTCCCGGCAGATAGTTGAACTTTATTTTAGCGGGCGAACCTACATCTATTTTGGAAAGTTCATATTCATAAACATCTGCAACAAGCCAGAGATTTGATAGATCAGAAATTTGAAGCAAAGGCATCCCGGCGCTAATTTTCTGTCCCTGAAGAACATCTTTGGAGATTACAGTACCGCTGTTTCTGGCATAGAGAGTTACGTAGGTTTTTATTTCTTTCGTGTCTTTTAATTTCTCTATATCGTTTTCCGGAACTTCCAGCAACTGGAGTTTTCTGACGGCATTCTTAACGAGTTCATTACCGCTTTCCATAACCGATTTTATGGATGATTGGTTTACGCTGTTGTTATATGAAAGAGCAGTAAGGAGTTCCTGCTGCGCCGATACAAGTTCAGGCGAGTATATATCCATAAGTTTTTCACCTTTGCTGACCTTTTCGCCTGTGTAATTGACGTACAGTTTCTCGATCCATCCGCCTACTCGTGTAGTAACGATATAATCGGTCTTTTCATTTGATTTAAGAACTCCGTTGGTTGTAACCATGGATGAAAGATTCTTCTTTTCAACCGAAGCGATTTTAACATTCATATTTTGAACAACTGCCGGATCTATCTTCACAATACCTGAGTTTCCTGCCTCATCTTCATAAACCGGAACGAGATCCATTCCCATTTTCGATTTGCCGGGATGATCATAGATCTCATTTGCATCCATTGGAGCACGCCAGTACAGGATTTTCCGCTCACCCGGCTTAGTTGTACCGGTTGTACTGTTTTTTATCGGCACGAGCTTCATCCCGCAGATCGGACAATTGCCCGGATGATCTTCAATTATATCCGGATGCATTCCGCATGTGTATAATTGTTTTTCTGTATTTACACCAGAATTGCTGCTTACGGTTGTAGTAAGTATTAAACCCAGTGCAGCCACTGCCACTGCAACAAGTGCGATTATTAAATATTTCTTTTTCATTTCTATCTCCTATTTCAAATTCTCATTTAGATCAGACCCGGTTAAGAACTCAAGGCCCGCAATTTCTTTCAGGTAGTTAGTTTCAAGTCTGTACAGTTTTGTTTCCACCTGGTACAGCTTACTCTGAGAATCGATAACATTTATAAAATCTATTTGTCCCGTCTGGTAGCTGGAAAGAGCTGAGTTGAAAGTCTGCTGCGCCTGGGGATATTCCGCTTCCTTTATAAGTTTGATCCGTTCCTGAAGCGAATTCAGCTTTGCGATGGATGAACCGAAATTCCGGGCGAGTACCTGCTGTGCCAGGGCATACTGCTGAGCATACATTTCCTGCATCGATTCCGTTTCCTGAATTTTAGCCGTTATCTTACCACCGTAGTTAAGCGGCAGACTGATGCCTACCATAACAGAAAAGAAATCGGTAAGAGGAGTATTCGTTTTCGCAATTTCATCCCGCTGTGCATACTGAACAGAAAGATTAAAATTCGGATATCGTTCATATTTCGCCAGATTTTCCTGAAGAGCCGCTTTCTCCTGCGCTAGACGGAAACCTTTCAGATAAGCACGTTTCTGAACAGCAAGTGAATCAAGTTCTTCTACCGTAAATTTCCGGAATGATATATCCGGTATTTTTTCAGTTACGATGACGTTATCAGGAGGCAGCAGCAGAAGTGCGTTAAGATCCGCTGTTACTGAGGCTTCCTGGCTTTTCAGATCTTCAATCTTGTCGCTGATATTGGTTAATTCAAGCTCAACTTTAAGAAGGTTCTGCTGACTGGCTGTTGAGACTTCATACTTCGTTCTGACCACATTTGAGATATCATCAAGGAGCTTTTTGCTTTCCTTTTCGATGGAGATAGCTTTCCTGATATAGCTTAACTCGTAATAAGATTGCCTTACGTTTTTGACTATTTCATTCTTTGCGTCATCATATTCCTGTTTTATTATATCAACATCCTTTGAGGCTACGTCAGCAGTTGCGCTCAGTTTTCCCGGAAAGGGTATGCCCTGACTCAAACCGACAATCTTTCCTGTCATCGGCTCCTGAGTAAAAGAGAATGTATTTACGGGCAGGTTCGCCAATCCAAGCGTAAGAGTAGGATCGGGAAGGTTAGAATTCTGTTCAATTCTATTGGCAGCAGCTTCGGTTTTTGCCTGCAGCATTTTAAGCTTAGGACTTACCTTCACGGCGAGGCTGGTTAGTGAATCCAGCGATTGGCCGTAAAGAAACCCTGGCGCGCTTAAAAAACATAACAGAAATATTATCTGCTTTATACTTTTCATTAAAAATCCTCTTACAATTTTTTGATCAGATAGTCTGATCCTGATAATGTTAAATCAAAATGAATTAACTATGGGTACAGGAATTCCTGTCCCGGTAACAAAGAATTGTAAGGGTATTAAATGAGGAGGACGGAGATATTTAAATAGAGATGATTATTGCTGGCCGGGGGAGAAGAATTACTGCAGAAACCAAAAGCATCAGAAAAAGCAGGTGACTGATATAAAGGAATAATTCCTGTAAGAACTGATTTCGCACTGGTTTTTACATTTATATCATTAGCTGCATTAATTATCTGATCGGTGAGGTTCCGTTCAACTATTTTAAATTGACAACATCCGTCATACTGATTAACGGTAAGCTTTACAGGAGGTTCTTCTTCCTGATTCTTGCAGCAGCTGTGGTCTTCCTTCATTTGATTGTGCATTTTGCAAGCCGAAGCGGAAGAGAGTCCGTTAATACTGCATATATGCAGAGAAAGAGGTAATCCTGTTGAAGAGAACAGGAATACTCCAAGTAAAGTCAATATAAATAGTTTTCTTTTCATCAATTGTTGACAAACATATAATATCGCCGGGAGAAAAGCAATATTTATGCCGGGATGCAAATTATTTAATATTAAGCAATTATTTAGTTTTATTCCCTTATCTGATAAGAATATTGTAACAAAAATATCAAAAATGGAATCGGAATTATCTGTTTTGATGACTTTATGATCTTTTGGTTTCATATAAACAGCATAAAAGTGCAGCTACAATTCTGCTTCAAGAGCCATACGTCCAAAATCTACCGGATTATTATTAAAGCGAATTGAATAACCCAGCTTTAATGTAATGTCTTTCCCGAATGTGAACCAGACCTGGGGAACTACTGATCCCCACTTATCTGCGGTTTCATACTTTAATTCTGAACCAAAACGAAATGTATTATTAGCGTCATACCTGAAACCGAAAGAGGGATTAAACGAAGCATTTACCCGTTCAAAGAATTTTTCTTCGGCTAAATTCAGTGTGAGGTTCAATTTCTCTCCAAAATCTTTCGATAAGATCAGTCTTCCTTCCAGTCCCGATTCTGTTTCCCCTGTGAACATCTTTTCAGAGTTTACTTCTGCAGAAACGGCTATATCAACCGGCTGCACGCCTTCATCAGAAAATCTGTACCTTGTTTCAAAACGGCCTGATTGAAAGTCGAAGCTCCTGACTTCCGGGCTGTGATAAGTAATCCTCCCGTCAATCATCCAGTGGTTTGTAATCCCGAATTCTGATGCAAAATTATTGTTTATAAAATGTGTTCCGGTCTCGCTTCCATAATCGAACCAGTATTCTAATTCTAGTTCCTGTTTTTGGAGAGTAAGGTATACGATGGTCTCATCGATAAAATCGTCGCGGTGAGGAAATATTTCCTTGAAAGGCAGGGAAATAAAGACTAAAAGCATTATGATTGTTCGGGTATAACTGAAACTTATTCTGTTCAATTGATTTATTTTTTTGTTAATAATAGTTTAAGTTATACACGATTATCAATATGTGACGGGGGATAGTGAGGACTATAGATGCTAGTGATCAAGAAACGGAATATGGATTAACATCAATACCATTTGAAGAATTTAAGGCCGATGTAGAAACAGATTATGCCTGTAATTATCAGGGCGAAGAAGGGAACAATGATATCGGGGAGTCCGGCTCCTTCAATAAAGATACTCCGGATGCCGTCGGCAAGAAGTGTAAGTGGAAGGATCTTAATGAAGCCGATTGCCCAGTCGGGAAAGTTATGATAGCTGAAGAATATTCCCGAAAGAACTATCATTGGAGTAGAGATGGCGTTAATCAGTCCGTTGCCGACTTCGGGATTAGCTGTACGTGAAGCGGTTACTATCGCTATTCCCGCAAAGCCGATATTTCCCGCAATAAAGATGAGCAGCAGCGCTAGTATACTTCCCTGTATTGTAATGCCGAATACCAGGTAGGCAAACAGAAAGAGAAGTCCCGCTTCAATGAAATTCATGATCGACCTGACGCTTATAAGCGACATAAGGAAATATGACTTTTTCATCGGTGTGGCTATCATCCTTCGCAGCAGCTTCTTCGACCTGTTCTCGATTATGCCGTAGCCGAGTCCCCATATCGATGACATCATTAATCCCATAGCGATAAGTCCAGGGACAAAGAAATCGATATACCTTGTACCTTTCAGGGTTAGAGGGACGACGGATTCATCCTTTGTGGTTATCTTACTATTGTTTATCACTCTTGAGAGATTAAGGTAAGTAAGGTGTGCTTCTGAGTTAACGGGATCAAAATGAAATTCAATGCTGTCGCTCTTTTCTTCGATTATAAGATTGATCTCTCCTCTTTTAAGCATCTTCATTGCTTCGGGGCGTGTTGTTCTCTCGAAGAGGTAAGTGTTATTACCCAGCTTATCATCTTTTACGGAAATTTTATACTGGTCTTTCTGAGTTAGACTGTCTTTTGATTTTTGAGTTCTTGTTCTTAAGAATGTTTCAAACCTGTTGGATGAGTCTATACCTGTTTCAGCATTTTTAATTACGGCAACCTTATGCACAGTATCGAGTTTCTGGGTGAATGCGAGTCCCAGTCCTAATGCCATAAGCAGGGGGAACACGATTCCCCAGAAGAGCACGCCAGGCTCACGCATAAGCGTTTTTGCATGCATCAGAAAAAGTATAAGAAACTGGTTAGCCGTCTTTTTCTCAGGCATTCAGATGTCTCCCTGTTAAAGAGGTAAAGAGGTCATCGAGTGTCTTTCGTCTGCTTTCGAAACTCTTGAGCTGGATATTTTTCGACTTCAGATAGTTAATGAACTCCGGCAGTTCTGTTTCAAGATCGTCAATTGTTATAATTCCTTTTCTTCTATCTTCATTCCAGGTAATATCGAAGCTGGACCTGCCGTTGATCAATTCTTTCAGATCATCTTCTGATCCCTCCGGAGTAAATTCAATTATTTTTTTGTCGTCTGAATTGAGAAGCTGATCCCTGGTTCCTTCAAGCAGGATCTTCCCCCCATCTATTATTATTATGTAGTCGCATAACTGCTCGGCTTCTTCCATATAGTGAGTTGTTAATATCAGGGAGGTATGAGATTTTGCCTTCAGCTGCAGCAGAATGTGCCAGATCTCCCGCCTTGCGTTAGGATCAAGCCCCGTGGTAGGTTCATCCAGCAGAAGAAGTTTCGGGTTATTAAGCAGTGCTATACCCAGGGCGAGTTTCTGGCGCTGACCGCCGGAGAGATTTACAGTATATGATTTCTTTTTGTCTTTAAGATTTATTTCGGCGATTATTTCATTAACGCGTTCATCACCAAGCTGGTAAAAACCTGCGAATAATTTCATAGTTTCTTCAACAGTGAGTTTGTCAATGAAACGCGTTTCCTGCAGTGAGAGACCTATCGCCTGATGAAGCTCGCTCTGGTGTCCTTCCCACTTCTTTCCGAGTATTGTAATCTCACCCCTGTCCTGCTTCTGAATACCTTCAATCATTTCAACAAGTGTGGTTTTACCGGCACCGTTAGGCCCAAGCAGAGCAGTAAACTGCCCCTGCTGAATAGTAAGGTTCACACCGTTTACTGCTTTGACGGTCTTAAACGATTTGTAGACGTCTTTTACCTCGACTACAGGAAGATTATCAGGGTTTTTTCTTGACTCAATCACTTGCAGACTTTTTATCATTCTAAATTATCGGATCAGGAAAGTTAAGGGAAGAAGAGTATTAAATCAAAAAAGAGAGAATCAGTTCAGCAGGTTGCTGTGGCTTCCGAAGGACTTAAGGCTGGATACTGATGCTTGTCTCAGAGAAATATTCATTCGACAATTCTGTAAGCATGATGACCGACCCCTCCCGGATCCTGCAGTATAACTACTTTTTAACAACCATTTGAAAACGATCTGAATACGATCTGAAAACGTTCTGAATACGCTCTGAATACGATGTGAAAACGATGTAAATACATTCATAAACAGCTTATTGTAACGAGCTAATAAGTAATCAGTGATTTCCGAAGATTGAATTGCCGAATTTTATCAGCTTTCCGAAAATGCCATTACCGTTTTGCTTCTTAAAGTGACTGATATTAATATATCTGTCATACATAGCCTTTAACTTATAAGGTATCATGAAGACGACAGGCAATACCATAATGATAACCGGCGGCACCTCTGGTATAGGAAGAGGTTTTGCTGAGGCGTTAGTGAAACGCGGTAATAAAGTTATTATATGCGGCAGAAGGGAGGAGCGCCTGCAGGAGATTCAGCAGAATTTTGAAGGAATCATTACCACGATTTGTGATGTCTCGGTGTTGGAAGAAAGAGAAGCGCTGTTTCAGTGGGCGATTGAGACTTTTCCGGAACTGAATATCCTGGTTAACAATGCCGGTATTCAACTTCCCTGCGATATGACAAGAGAAGTTGACATAGACAAAGTAAATCATGAAATAGAAGTTAATCTTACAGCACCTATACATCTTGCCTCGCTCTTTGCGGAGCATTTTGCAGGGAAGGATGAAGCGGCAATTATTAATATTTCTTCGGGACTAGCATTCGTGCCTATAGCCTTTATGCCGGTTTACTGCGCTACCAAAGCGGCGCTGCATTCAATAACGATGTCATTAAGGCATCAGCTGAAAGATACCGCCGTAAAAGTATTTGAGATAATACCTCCTTCAGTTGATACCGAACTGGGACACCAGAGAAGAACAGACAAAAGTCAGTCACATGGCGGTATGCCTACGATAGAATTTATTGATGAGGCTATGGATGCAATCGAACAGGATAAATATGAAGCCGCGGTTGGCCAGGCCGTTAACCTCAGAGAGAAGGGAGAGACACTATTTGAGAATATTAACAGGGGAAAATAGATGATTAAGTGAATTTAATTCTGAAAAATTAAGAGAATGCAGGATCAGAAGATTAGATGGATTGAGCTTGCGCAGATGATTGGAGGAATCAAAAAATGAAAGCAGCAGTAACAGAAAAAGCGGGTCCGCCCTCAGTAATGAAGATAAAAGACATACCGATTCCGGAAGCGGAAGAAGGAAAAGTATTGATTAATGTTAAAGCGTTTGCTCTGAACAGAGCAGAAGTTGTAACAAGACAGGGTTTTTCACCTACAGTAGAATTTCCCAGAGTTATAGGAATTGAATGCACCGGAATAGTTGAAGAAGCACCATCGGGTAAATTTAAGAAAGGTGAAAAAGTTGCTGCTATGGTAGGCGGTATGGGCAGGAAGTTTGACGGAAGCTATGCTGAATATACTCTCGTACCAGAATCAAATGTATTCCCAATTCATACTAATATGGACTGGGGAAAAGTCGGCGCAATACCTGAAATGTTCCTTACAATGTGGGGCGCACTGATGATTGCCCTTCAGGCCAAAGAAGGGGATAAGCTGCTGATTCGCGGAGGAAGTTCTTCAATAGGACTAAATGCCTGCCAGCTGGCTAAATTTTATGGACTGGAAGTTGTCTCAACTACCAGAAATGAAAATAAGAAGCCATTTCTTCTGGATAAAGGTGCCGATCATGTAATAATAGATGACGGCAACATACATGAGAAATTAAGGAAGATATACCCCATGGGAGTTGACAAGGTTATGGAGTTTGTGGGTACAAAGACGCTTGTTGATTCTCTTAAGTGTATTGGTGCACTCGGAATAGTGTGCATGATAGGAGGATTGGGGATGGAATGGTCAATGAAAGATTTTTCGCCTATGGGAGCTATCCCAAATCTTGGCCGGCTGACGATGTATGGCAGTGATCCTTCCAGACTGAGCAAAGAAAAACTCCAGGAATATATAGATAATGTGGAAAACGGAAAGATTGAACTCGTTACTGACCGAATATTCAAACTTGATGATATAGTAGAAGCTCATAAATATATGGAGAGCAATGAAGCCCGCGGCCGCATAGTTATATTGGTAGAGTAGTTATTATTCGATAATCGTTCAATTCTTTGCATTTATATGCACCCCTCTTTATATTTGTCAATTAAATTTTTTAACATATTACAGTAATTAATGCGGAAAATATTCATATCAGACCTCTCGAAATACGTTGGTAAAGAAATTACTATACAAGGATGGCTCTATAATAAAAGATCTGCCGGTAAACTGCATTTTCTTATATTAAGAGATGGAACAGGCTATCTGCAGTGTGTATTTTTCAAGGGAAATGTTTCTGAAGAGGTCTTTGAATCCGCCGGTAAAATAGGACAGGAATCCTCGATAGAGATTACCGGGAAAGTGAAAGAAGAAAAAAGAGCTCCCGGCGGTTATGAACTTGATGCGACAGACCTGAAAATTATTTCTGAGAGTCACGATTATCCCATAACTCCAAAAGAACATGGTATTGAGTTCCTGATGGATAACCGTCATCTCTGGCTCAGGTCGAGTAAACAGGTAGCTATCCTGCGTGTCCGCCACAGGATCATAAAAGCAATAAGAGATTTTTTTGACGGAAACGGATTCACATTGATGGATCCCCCGATACTGACCCCTTCCTCCTGTGAAGGTACATCAACTCTTTTTGAAACTGAATATTTTGATCTGGGCAAAGCCTATCTTACTCAGTCGGGACAGCTCTACGCGGAAGCAGGGGCTATGGCCCTCGGGAAAGTCTATACTTTTGGTCCAACTTTCCGTGCTGAAAAATCTAAAACAAAAAGGCATTTAACGGAATTCTGGATGTGCGAGCCTGAAGTAGCTTTTGCTGATCTGAATGATGATATGGATCTTGCGGAAGAATTCCTGGAATATATAGTTCAGACAGTTCTTAAAGACAGGGAAGAGGAGCTAAAGGTTCTGGAAAGAGATACTTCCTTCCTGCAGAATGTTAAAAAGCCGCTGCCAAGGATATCTTATGATGAAGCCGTGGAGATACTGAAGAAGAACGGAAGTGAATTTGAATACGGCAATGATTTCGGCGCGCCGGATGAAACGATTATCTCAAACCAGTATGACAGACCGGTAATGGTGCACAGGTATCCTGCTGCAGTGAAGGCTTTCTATATGAAAAGAGATCCTGAAAATCCGAGTCTGGCTCTGGCTGTGGATGTGCTTGCCCCTGAAGGATACGGTGAAATAATAGGCGGAAGTCAGCGAGAAGATAATATAGACCTGCTGATAGAAAGAATTAAGGAACATGATCTGCCTATGAAGGATTTCGAATGGTATCTGGATCTGAGAAGGTTTGGGTCAGTACCTCACTCAGGTTTCGGTTTAGGACTTGAGAGAACCGTATCGTGGATATGCGGACTCGAACATATTAGGGAAACGATTCCATTCCCAAGAATGATTTACAGAAATACTCCGTAAGTATTGATAGAATGACTGCCCAACAAAAATTAAATAAGGTAGTGAGTTAATGTTTTATACATCTTTCAGCTGCCATCAACCATCATACATTTTACAGATATGTCATTAGAAGTTATCCTCTTTATTCTCTTCGCTGCGGTTGCCGCTGTTTCCTCAGTAATAATGATTACAAGAAGCGATGCCGTTATTGCAGCTCTTTTCCTCGTATTGAATTTTGCAGCCCTCGCGGGATTATACCTTTTACTTAACGCACAGTTCATAGCTGTTGCACAGGTAATAGTGTACGCCGGTGCAATTATGGTATTATTCCTTTTTGTGATAATGCTGCTGCGTCCTGAAAAAGAAAATATCCTCGGAAAGAAGCCTGCCATTAAAATTATGGCTATGGTTGTTGCCGGTCTGGTCTTTATCCAGATAGCATATATGATCTTCTTTTCAAAATCGAGCGATGTTTCGGGAGAGGTAGCTGCCAGCGTTAAAGCAGGAACTGTTGAATCAATAGGACGAGAACTTTTTACAAATTATGTAATACCTTTTGAGGCGGCCGGATTCCTGCTTCTTGCCGCAACAATAGGTGCATTAGTTTTAGCAAAAAAGAAATTCGAATAGACTATGCAGATTCCAATAGAATATTATCTTATCCTGAGTGCGTTCATGTTCGCGGTCGGAGTAACCGGAGTAATGATCAGGAGAAATGCGATTATCGTTTTTATGTCGGTTGAGCTTATGCTCAATTCCGCAAATCTAACGCTCGTTGCATTTTCCTCATACCTCGGTAATTCAATCGGACAGCTGTTCGTCTTCTTCGTTATGACGGTAGCTGCCGCAGAAGCCGCGGTTGGATTAGCAATTATCATTGCGCTCTTCAGGAATAAATTAACCCTGAATATTGACGAAGTAAATATCCTGAAGTGGTAGCGCCGGTTATCATTTCAAACTCTTAATCAGCAGAACTTTATGATTAATCTTATATACTTAACTATTCTTCTTCCGCTTGCAGGTTTCCTGATAAACGGAATATTCGGTTCCCGGATCAAAAACGAAAAAGTTATCGGAATAATCGGGAGCGGCGTAATCGGCTTATCATTCCTGATCGCCGCCGGTGCATTCATAGAAACATTGGGACTTCCGGTGGAAGAGAGGCAGCACATCGTAGATCTCTTTACCTGGCTTCATGTAGGCGGCCTTAATGTAGGTTTCTCATACCAGGTGGATCAGCTTTCGCTTGTTATGGCCCTGGTCGTTACGGGTGTGGGTTTTATAATCCACGTGTACTCAATAGGTTATATGCATGGAGATAAGAGTTTCTGGAGGTTCTTTGCCTACATGAATCTTTTCATCTTTGCTATGATGAACCTGGTACTTGGTGATAATTTTGTTCTGCTGTTCCTTGGATGGGAAGGAGTGGGTCTTTGCTCTTACCTTTTGATAGGTTTCTGGTATGACAGGAAGTTTGAAAAGAGTACGACCAGCGATGCTGCCAAGAAAGCTTTTATTGTAAACCGGATTGGTGATTTCGGTTTCCTTCTGGGAATGTTCTTGATCTATCTGACCTTCGGAAGTTTAAATTTTAACGAAGTCTTTGCCCGCGCCAATGTGTTAAATGTGCATGAAGGAGTATTCACTTTAATAGCTCTTTTCCTATTTATCGGAGCAACCGGAAAATCGGCACAGATTCCGTTGTTTGTGTGGCTGCCGGATGCTATGGCAGGTCCCACACCGGTATCGGCACTCATACATGCCGCCACGATGGTTACTGCCGGTGTGTATATGGTTGCAAGGTGTTCGATAATTTTTGTCTCTGCTCCCGCGATAATGACATTGGTGGCAATAATTGGTGTAGTTACTGCCTTGTTTGCGGCATCGATCGGCATCGTGCAGAATGATATTAAAAAGGTGCTTGCTTATTCTACAATAAGCCAGTTGGGCTATATGTTTCTTGCGCTGGGTGTCGGTGCTTTTTCCGCAGGAATATTTCACGTAATGACTCACGCTTTTTTTAAAGCTCTTTTATTCCTTGGTGCCGGCTCTGTAATACACGCAATGCACGAGCATCAGGATATACAGGGATTTGGCGGACTTAAAAAGTATATGCCAAAAACTGCAATTACCTTCCTCATTGCATCACTGGCTATATCGGGAGTGCCTCCGCTGTCAGGTTTTTTCAGTAAGGATGAAATTCTCTGGTTATCATTTGCCAACGGAAGCTTTATTCTCTGGCTGATAGGGGCTATTACAGCTTTAATGACCGCCTTCTATATGTTCCGACTGTACTTCCTTACATTTGAAGGGAAGGAGAGATTCGGACACGATCTTCATCCACATGAATCTCCTTCGGTAATGACCATTCCTCTGATGGTGCTTGCTTTTCTTGCTGCCATAGGAGGATTTATAGGGATACCAGCCTTATTCTCCGGTGAGGGCGGAAACATGTTTGAAAGCTGGCTGGCGCCGGTATTTGAAAATGCCGAGCACAAACTGGCTCTTTACGGTACTCATTCGGCGGGAGCTGAAATAACACTTATGATAATTTCAGTAGTTCTGGCTGTCGGCGGCATCTGGATCGCAAGAAACATCTATCTCCGTAAACCCTCTATCGCCGAGTCAACCGCCAACAGATTTAAAGGTCTATACAACCTGTTATGGAATAAGTATTTCGTTGATGAAGCCTACGATGCAGTTGTAGTTAACCCGATTAAGAAGGGTTCCGAAACAATACTATGGAAGTTTACTGACGCAAAAATAATTGACGGAGCAGTTAACGGAACAGCTTCAATTATAAGTTATATTTCAGCAAGGATCAGAAAGATCCAAACCGGGGTTGCCCAGATCTATGCTGTAGTTATGATGCTGGGAATAGTTATCGCTCTTTTCTGGATTATCTTAAGTTTATAAATTATGGAAAATAGTTACTTGCTAACATATCTGCTTTTTACACCGATTGCCGGTGCAATAATTCTTTTATTCTTCAACAGGGAAAAAGAAAACGCGGTAAGATGGTTCGGTCTTATTGTTTCGACTATAGCCTTTGTGATATCGCTTGTGATATATTTTAACTTTGATATCTCAAAGTCGGGATTTCAGTTCATTCATCAGTTTAAGTGGATAGAAAAACTAAATATCAGCTATAAAGTCGGGATAGACGGACTTGCGCTGCTTTTATTACTGCTGACAACCTTCCTTACTCCTCTTACTTTGTTATCCAGCTGGTCGAGTATTAACAAGAGAGTAAAGGAATTCACCTTCTTTATGCTGATGCTTGAAGCCGGGATGCTGGGTGTATTTATCTCCATCGACCTGTTTTTATTCTACATTTTCTGGGAGGCAATGCTCATTCCGATGTATTTCATCATCGGTATATGGGGCGGGGACGAAAGAATTTATGCATCAGTGAAGTTTTTTCTTTATACCATGTTCGGCAGCCTTTTAATGCTTGTTGCAATTATATGGCTTGCTGTATATGCTTCAACACCTCTTGGACATTTTACTACTGACCTGACCGAGTTATACTCTGTTGGTCCGACCATAAAAGAGAATATTCAGAACTGGATGTTTGCGGCATTTGCATTCAGCTTTGCCATAAAAGTTCCGCTTTTTCCTCTTCATACCTGGCTGCCTGATGCTCACGTTCAGGCGCCTACTGCAGGAAGCGTTATACTTGCGGGCGTACTTCTGAAAATGGGAACTTACGGTCTGCTAAGGTTCTGTCTCCCGTCTGTTCCCGCAGGCTGCCGTAAACTTTGCTCCCTACATATCCGTGCTGGCAGTAATAGGAATTATATACGGCGCTCTTGTGGCAATGGTTCAGAAAGATATGAAAAAGCTTGTGGCTTACTCTTCGGTTGCTCACCTTGGCTTTGTGGTACTTGGTATATTCGCTATGACTCAGGAAGCCGTACAGGGTGCAGTTATACAAATGGTCAATCACGGTTTATCTACAGGAGCTTTATTCCTTCTGGTGGGAGTAATTTATGAAAGAACTCATACCAGGGAAATATCTCAGTACGGAGGTATTGCCAAAATAGTACCGGTTTATGCTTTTGCACTTTTATTCGCTTCACTTTCTTCAATAGGGTTACCGGGACTAAATGGTTTCGTTGGCGAGTTTTTAATTTTAGTTGGTTCTTTTAAATCTCCGGTGCTCGGCAGCTGGTGGTTCACTATCTTCGCCGCATCCGGCGTAATCTTTGCAGCAGTTTATTTGCTGTGGATGTATCAGAGAGTTGCTTTCGGGGAAGTTACAAATCCCAAGATGAACTCTCTAACTGATATGAATAAAAGAGAAATTCTTGTACTCGTACCAATTTTCATATTCATTGTCTGGATAGGAATATATCCAAGTACGTTTTTGAATGTATCAGATAAGTCGACAGCAAAAGTAATTGAGCAAGTGCATGTACAAACCCAGGCAGTAATTGAATAGGAAAATAACATATGAGATACGGCAGCAGGATTTTTGCGGCTATAATATTGTCGTTCTTTTTTTATTGTAATATAAGCGCAGCTGAAATTCCGGCAGTACAGGACAGCATTGCACAGGTTAAAGTACTGGAAACCGCGGGTGAGCATATACTGCCTTCACCCTATATGGTTATACCCTTTATTGTGCTGCTTCTGATGATTGCGACAGGACCCTTGTTTTATAAGCACTTCTGGGAAAGACATTATCCCAAAATGGCTATACTTCTCGGACTGGTTACGGTTTTTTATTACCTCGTATTTTTGAATGACTACCACAGTCTGGTTCATACTCTGGCTGAATATATTTCATTCATTGCATTGCTGAGTTCTTTATTCGTAGCGTCCGGCGGCATCTTCATAAAGGTGGATAAAAAAGCCACGCCATATATCAACGTTCTTTTTTTACTGTTTGGGGCTGTGATTTCGAATATAATCGGAACAACCGGAGCATCAATGCTTCTGATAAGGCCTTATATAAAAATGAACCAGAACAGAATAAAAGCTTATCATGTCATCTTCTTCATTTTTATTGTAAGCAATATTGGCGGAGCTTTAACCCCGATTGGTGATCCTCCTTTGTTTATAGGATTTCTCAGAGGCGTGCCGTTCTTCTGGGTATTGGATAACGTGTGGTTTATCTGGATACCTATGATACTTCTTATTCTGGGTGTTTTCTTTTTATTCGATAAGTTTAACGCGGCAAAATCAGATGCACCAGTTGAAGAGCTCAAGTACAGCGGAAAAATCGAATTCAAAGGATACCGGAACCTGGTTTATCTTGCGGTTATTATTTTTTCAGTATTTCTTGATCCCAATGTGTTCTCCTGGGTGCCGAACTTTAGTCCTCTTCCGTTCGGAATAAGAGAAATAATAATGTTCGCTGTTGTTTATCTCTCTTATAAACAGGCTGATACAGAGATACTCAGATCAAACGAATTTGATTTTGAGCCGATCAAGGAAGTTGCATACTTGTTCATTGGAATATTTTTAACAATGGTTCCTGCACTCCAGCTGATAGCCGAGGAAGCGCGGGTTAATCACGATCTGCTGAATGCTGGAACTTTCTACTGGGCTACAGGCGGTTTATCTTCGTTCCTGGATAATACGCCGACATACCTTAATTTCTTAAGCGCAGCAATGGGTAAATATACACTTGATGTTAATATAAAAGCCCACGTACTGGATTTTGTATCGCAGGATATTATATATCTGAGAGCAATATCAGTCGCCGCCGTATTCTTTGGAGCAATGACATATATTGGAAATGGTCCTAACTTTATGGTGAAATCAATCTGTGAAAGAGCCGGTATTGAGATGCCGAGTTTCTTCACTTATATGATAAAATATTCGATACCAATACTAATACCTCTGTTTTTTATAATTTATTTTCTCTTTTTTCACTAAAGGAATATGAATATGGCAACGCTGAATGAAATTCTGAAAAGCAAACCGACGGGTTTGTATTATAAGAACAGACTGATACTTCCTTTCCAGGGAGTGTTCCTTAAGGTTATCGTTGACGATGATATCATTATGGATTTTTCTCCTTCATCAAAACATGTATATCTCTCTGAGATAGAGGATTATACGGATATCTATTTTAAGGAATACAAACATCTTAAAGATGCAGTCTCAAAATATGAGGCAATAAAGATGGTGCTTGTCGAGAAAGGAAAAGATATTTTTAATTTCGATAATCATAAAAAGATCGTCATATACCTGGATGAGAAACACCGGGTAAAAATAGAAGAAACAGAAGAAGACATTTTATTTATTGAATAATATAGTCTGCCCGGGTGGCAGATCTGAGGCTAAAAGATATGCTCAATAACATTCAGGAATTTTACAATATACTGCCGCTTGTTATAGTCGGTGGAGGTATTCTTATCTCTTTACTTGTCGAAATGTTTAAAGAGAAAAGTGAAACAGCCCTTAGCTGGATCTCTGTTGTGGTTTTTATGGCTGCCGCCTTCTATTCACTCGCAACGGTTAATTCGGTTTCTGTGGTGCTTCAGAATATGCTTGCAACCGGCGGGACAGTTAATATATTTTATTTCATCTTTACCTTCGGTGCAGCTCTCGTCTGCCTGCTTTCTATGGATTATATGAAGAAGTACGGAGCCAATTATGGAGAGTTCTATCTGCTGGTTCAGTGCTCTGTTCTGGGAATGATGTTTATGGCCGGGGCAAAGGATCTCTTTACTATTTTCCTCGGATTGGAACTGATGTCAATTAGTTTTTACGCCCTGGCAGGACTTAACAGGAAGAGACTTACAGCCAATGAAGCTTCACTGAAGTACTTTTTATTAGGTGCTTTTGCGACCGGGTTTACTGTATATGGTATTGCACTTATTTACGGTTCTGCCGGAACCACCTCAATTGAAGGTATTACCGCAAGATTCGGATCTTTATCAGGCGACTTCATATTCGTTACGGGTATACTGTTGTTCCTGATCGGCTTTTCATTCAAGATAGCGGCATTCCCGTTCCATATGTGGGTCCCTGATGTTTACGAGGGCTCGGCAACAACGATATCAGGATTATTCTCTACGGGTGGAAAAGCGGCCGCTTTCAGTGCAATTATCGTTACACTCGGTACCATATTCAGTACGGCTTCACCGCATTTATTTACACCTTACCTTGCTGTTATTGCGGTCCTTTCTATGCTGTTCGGAAGCATAGTAGCTATTATGCAGGACAATATAAAACGAATGCTGGCATATTCCTCCATAGCGCATGCCGGGTATATGCTAATAGGTTTCGCAGCGGGTAATTATGACGGTATTGCGGGCATTATATTTTATCTGGCAGCTTATACTTTTATGAACCTGGGAGCATTCGGCATAGTCTCAATCGTAGAAGGAAAGGATGAGGCTAATCTTTCAATCCAGTCCTATGCTGGTCTTGGTTCACGAAGTCCTTTACTGGCCGGACTTCTTTCGGTATTCATGTTTTCACTTGCCGGGATTCCTCCTTTCGCAGGATTCTTTGGTAAGTATTATGTGTTTATTTCTGCTATTGAATCAGGATTAACGTGGCTGGCCATAATTGGTGTTATTTCAAGCGTTATAAGTGTTTACTTCTACCTTAGAATAGTAGTTCTTATGTATTTCAGGGATGCCGAAGAAGCAGTTTCACCTTCTCAGACCAGTACAGGCTTACTTGCAGTAATTATTTCTGTTCTGCTTGTTATCGTTTTAGGAGTTGCCCCGGGCACAATTATCGGATTAATCTCTTCATTCCTGTCATAATAGTAATTTTATACTTGAATTTTGCCTGCCGGTTTGAAAGTTTAGTATAATACTAAATAAACGACCGGCATTTTTTTACCAGGGAAATGATATGATACCACTATTTTCTACAAGTCAAATACGTGAAACAGACGAGTGGGCTATAAAAGAGCTCCAGATACCTGGCGTCATTCTGATGGAGAATGCTTCCCTTGAGATATTTAATTATGTAGAGGCAGCTCGTGCAAGTCGTGACCTCCCCCGCAAAATTGCAATTATATGCGGGAAGGGAAATAATGGGGGAGACGGTTATGCAGCAGCACGACATTTTCTTAATAATGGTTATGAAACCACTGTAGTTAAAATCGGTGAAGAAAGTGAGATGTCTGCCGATTGCAGGACCAATTTTACTATTCTTAAAAACCTGGGATTCACAAATAAATCTTTTAACATAATTGACTATAAATCGATCAAGGATATAAGAAAAATAAAAAGCTACCCAATAATTGCAGATGCGATGCTTGGAAGCGGCATAGAGGGGGCATTAAGGGAGCCTTATAAATCAATTGTCGATGAAGTAAATAAGTACGATGCTCTTAAAGCGGCAATTGACATACCCAGCGGATTAAGTGCAGATAAAGGTTACGCCGCAAGTGCATTTAATGCTGATCTTACCGTTACCCTGGGAGAATTAAAAAAAGGGCTGTTTTTTGGAAAAGGCGCAGTTCAGTGCGGAGAAGTGTATAAAGGCAGTATTGGAATAGGTTTTTCAGTATATGACAAATATGATACTTCTGAATACCTGGTGGAACCGGAGGATGCCTGGCAGTCTCTACCGAAAAAAAAGAAGGATGATTACAAATATTCGGCCGGGAAGGTTTTTACAATTGCGGGCTCAGGTGATTTGCCGGGTGCCGCTGTATTAACTTCAAAAGCCGCACTTACTTCTGGTACTGGTGCTTCTATACTGGCTTATCCTAAGTCCGTACGGCGTCTTGTGCATAAGAACCTGGGTGAAGTAATTGTCGATGCTTATGATGACAATAAAAGTGAAATATTAGCTGCGGACAATATTAAAGAGTTAAATAAAAGAATAAAGTGGGCAGATGTTGTAGCAATTGGTCCCGGACTTGGCAGAGACCAGGATACCCGCGAAGCAATTTTGCAGATAGTAAAAGAAAAGAAATTTAAAAATATTGTACTCGATGCGGATGCCATTTTTGCTATCGGGGAAGACGGTTATCAGCATTATGATCTGAAAGATGCAGTACTGACTCCCCACCTTGCCGAATTCGCTCATCTGATTGGTGTTGAGTTAGGGGAGATTGAGAAAGATGTTCTACAGTATGGTCATAATTTTGCCGCGGAGACCGGAGCATATCTTGTACTTAAAGGTGCCCCGACGATCATTTTTACTCCCGGCGGTGATGCATTAATAAACACAACCGGAAATCCCGGGATGGCTAAATTTGGAACCGGTGATGTTTTGACCGGTGTAATCGCCTCTTTTATTGCGCAGAAAAAGAATAAGGAAGAAGCAGTAATCGCTGCAGTTTATATGCACAGCTTATCTGCTGATCTTCTGCTGAAAAAATCTACTGAGTTCGGATATACAGCTTCCGACATAAGCAGAAATATCTCTTCAGCAATCAAATTTTTAAGGAAAACATTTGCTAAATAAACTTGAAACAAACAGGAAGTGGCTCATTTACTTCCCATTGGTCTTGTACTGGTTGATATTATTTGTTGCGACAACTTTACCGGCGGCGGATCTGCCTAAAACGGGAGTGAGCGATAAAGTAGAACATTTTACAGCATATATGATTCTGGCTGTCCTTCTTAATTTTACTCTTATGTTCCAGAACAAATATCCTAAGCTTAAAAAGAAGGCCTGGCTTTACACTTTAATAGTCATCCTGACCTATGCCGGACTTGACGAAATTCACCAGCTTTTTATACCCGGAAGAGATTGTGATATACTTGACTGGTTAGCAGACTCTTCCGGAGTTCTGCTTGGTTTAGCTTTTGTGAAATTACTCCTGATTTATTTCAGATATAAGCCTCAAACCGGTTAAAAATTAGTCTTTTTGGTATAAGGCAAAAAAAAATCTCTATTCACTGGAACTATTGAATAATATTATAGTAAGAATAGTAGCAGAATTTGACAAAAGAATCATCATTTATTAACTTGGCGGGCGATTAATTTGCCCTTTAGGAGGAGTTGGTAATGGCACTTAATAAGAATCCCAAAGCGGATTTAAGACGCAGCTACAAAAAGGTTTTTGAGCTGAGTTTGATTATTGCTCTCGCAATTTTAATAGTTGCGTTTAAGTTTTTCCCGCATGTTAAAGCTACTGCGGCGCTGTCGGAAGGACCACAGGAATTGTTCAAGGTAGAAGACGTCGAGCAGACCAAACAGGAGAACAGACCTCCACCGCCTCCCAAACCCCCGATACCTATTGAAGCTCCTTCTGAGGATGTTCTTGAAGATATTGAAATCGGCGAAACTGATCTTAATGTAAACGAACAGGTAGAAGCTCCGCCGCCTCCGAAAGTTGAAAAGAAAGTTGATGAGGAACCTCAGTACTTCGTAGCTGTTGAAGAGATGCCGGAACCTATAGGCGGTATCCAGGCAATTCAGAGTAAGATTGTTTATCCTGAAATTGCTAAAAGAGCTGGAATTGAAGGAAAAGTTTATGTGCTCGCTTTCGTTGATGAAACAGGTACTGTAACTAAAGCTGAGATAATAAAAGGTTTGGGTGCAGGACTTGATGAAGCAGCATTAAATGCTGTAAAAGCTACCAAATTTAAGCCTGGTAAGCAGAGAGGAAAACCTGTTAAAGTTCAGGTTTCAATACCGATAGTATTCAAACTTCAATAATTATTTTTATGAAGAGGTTAAGGCGTCCACCGGACGCCTTTTCTATTTTAAACCGTCGTTATTACCGGGAAATTTAACTTCCGCTGCGTTATATTTATTAATATCTTTTAATTATAACTACGAATTTAATTAGTTGGCGGGATAATGGCTCAAAAGAAAGTGAATACAGAAAATAAGGTTTTGCTCACTCTCTTTGTTATCATCCTCACTATTTTTGATCTGCTTTTTATCATTTATATTAAATATGATAATCAGCATCTGCCTCTTACTGATTTCAGACTTTATTATGCGGGTAATCTTTTAAATATTGCCTTTACCATCATTCTTGTTGCCGGATTAATCATTTATTTGTTCAAGAAAAATGTAAATCTATCTCCGGTTTCAATCTTTGCGCTTGCGGCAGCAATGACGATTTTTCTCTTTGTAGCATGGATATTTTCAAAATCACCCATAACTTTACCAAATGTTACTATCTTAAATCAGCCTTTCAGCAGGGTATTCGTCAGCGGATTATTTTTTATTTATCAATTCATAGAGTTTATTCTGATTATGGAGGTCTGGCTAAGTTTATCTCAGAAATCAAATTTAATATTTTTGCGGGCCTTCGTCGATGCAATATTAATAACTATGATACTTCTTGTGTTTTCTTTTTTATATCTGAATCTTAATAAAGCTCCCGCGAGAGAATTCTTCATCAGCGGAAAAGGGAATAATGTGGGGGTTGTTCTGGGCGCAGCGGTATGGACTAATGAGCCGAGTCCCAGTTTAAGGGCCCGCATAGACAGGGCATTTAGTCTTTATAAGAACGGCAGCCTTCAGAAGATCCAGTTAACCGGAGGGAATGCCCCGGGCGAATTGAGTGAAGCTGAAATTGCATATGATTATCTTAAGACAAAGAAAATGGATACTTCGGATATCTGGATAGAAAAAAGAACTTCCTCGACAACCGAGCAAATTCAGTTTATCAAGAAAAATCTCAGTACAAAACCGGGGGTAAATGACATAATAGTAATATCGGATTCGTACCATCTGCCCAGGGTAAAAGAGATCGCAGATTTCTATCTCCTGGATATTGATGTGGCTCCTTCAGATCTTGATTTGAGATTTGAAAATAAATTATACAATAAATTAAGAGAAAGTGCCGCAATTTTAATATTTTGGTTTTTTGCAATTTAACTTTTTTTCAAATTAATGGAGATTAAGTATGGTTAATTTTGAGGTAATAGAAGAATATGATCATGAGCAGGTTGTCTTCTGTTCTAATAAGGAAGCAGGATTAAGGGCTATAATTGCTATACATAATACTACACTGGGTCCGGCGCTCGGAGGTACCCGTATGTGGAATTACAAGAGTCACGATGATGCACTGAAAGATGTACTTCGACTATCGAGAGGAATGACTTACAAAGCTGCGGTTTCCGGACTAAATCTTGGCGGAGGTAAAGCCGTAATAATAGGTGATTCAGCAACGCAGAAAAATGAGCTTCTTTTCAGAACCTTCGGCAAGTTCGTCGAAGGTCTTGCCGGCAGATATATTACCGCAGAAGATGTAGGAACTTCGGTTACCGATATGGAATTTGTAAGGATGGAGACAAAGTATGTTACCGGAGTCTCAAAAGCGCTTGGAGGATCAGGAGATCCTTCACCTGTTACTGCTTACGGTGTATTTGTAGGTATGAAGGCTTGCGCTAAATTTAAGTGGGGAAGTGATTCCCTCGCCGGAAAAAAGATAGCTGTTCAGGGTGCGGGTCAGGTAGCCAGGTATTTATGTGAACACCTTTACAATGAGGGCGCTGAAATATTCATTACGGATATAAATGAAAGCAAAATAAACAGGGTACTTGAGACGGTTAAAGCTCAGGTAGTTAAGCCCGAAGAAATTTACAGTCTTGATGTAGACATCTTTTCTCCTAATGCCCTTGGAGCGATAATTAATAACGATACTATAGGCAAACTCAAAGCCGAAATAGTTGCCGGCGGAGCAAATAATCAACTGGAGAAAGAGGATATTCATGGGCCTTTGCTGATTGAAAAAGGTATCCTGTATGCTCCGGATTATGTAATAAATGCAGGCGGCCTGATAAATGTGGCAAATGAACTAGAAGGCTACAGGCAGGACCGTGCTTTAAAACAGGCCGAAAAAATTTATGATGTGATTGGAAAAATTCTGGGAATCTCGGCGAAGGAAAATATCCCGACCTACGAAGCCTCAAATAAAATGGCTGAAGAAAGACTCAGCAGCGTAGGCAGAATAAGCAATATCTATACCGGGCAGTCGGCTTTTTCAGGCAGGCTTGGTGAGTTATTTCATAGATAAAATATCGTACGTACATAATTCAGAATATTTTTATAAATTCAGTTGTTCTTTATAAAGTTGGTAGCGAAACAAAATGACACAAATGTTTAAACGAAGAGTCGTAAGAGAGAGGGTACTGCAGATTCTGTATGCATTTGAATTAAATAGTGAATCACTGCAATTGTTATCTGAGGGGATACTATCTGATCTGAATGATCCGGTTGACAAACAGTTCGCGAATGATCTTGTGAACAGGGTGATCATTCACCGGAAAGAACTGGATTTGAAAATTAAAGAGAGAGTCGATAACTGGGAAATGGGAAGGATTGCTTTAATTGATAAATTATTATTACGTATGGGGATCTGCGAGCTTTTCTATTTCCCTGATATACCTCCGAAGGTTTCCATCAACGAAGCTATTGAGATCGCAAAAATTTATAGTACTGCCGGAAGCGGGAAATTCATAAACGGAATTCTCGATGCGATACTGAATGAGTTAAAAAACGATGGCAAACTTAATAAGAGCGGCAGGGGACTGGTAGACGAAACCATTTCAAAACAGCCTCACAAAAAGTAATTCGGATGAAGGAAAGAAGCAGAATTTTTGTCTGGACTTTATTCGATTTTGCGAATACAGCTTTTTCTGTAATAATAGTTACCGTTATATATTCCAAGTACTTCTCTAACTACGTTGCAGGGGGACAAAGATGGCTTTGGGGATTAGCAGTGAGCCTTTCGATGATTATTGCCGCCCTGTTAAGTCCGCCTCTCGGCGCTATTGCTGATGTTTCCAGGAACAGAAAACGTTTTCTGCTGATGTTTACTTTGCTATCTGTAAGCTGCACAGCGCTTATGTTCTTCGTTGAAAAAGGGGATGTTATCTCAGGTTTCATTCTTTTTGTTCTTGCCAATATCGGTTTCGAAGCCGGCCTGGTATTTTATGATGCATTTCTGCCAAACCTTACCGAGAAGAAAAATTTCGGGAGAGTATCAGGGTATGGATTTGCTATGGGTTATGTCGGTGCACTGGCTGTTCTGCTTATTGTTATGGTTATGCTTCCTTCAGCAGATTCGCCTGATTACTATTTTTATATAAGACTTACTTTCATTGTGGCCGCGGTTTTCTTTCTTTTCTTTTCAGCACCCTTATTTTTATTTGTGAGTGAACCCCGTATTTCCGAACCGGTTCGGAAAGATCTCCTTAAAGAGGGAATAAATAAAAGTTTCAGCACATTTAAAGCTATCTTCTTTCAGAAGAAACATCCCGCAGTATCCCGCTTCCTTTTTGCGTTCTTTCTCTATAACGATGCAATTATTACGATCATAGCGTTTGCCTCTATATTTGCATCTAATATTCTGAAAATGAATGATGAGGAAATTATCCTGTTTTTCGTAATTGTTCAGAGTACTGCAGTTGCAGGGTCGTTTATTTTTGGAATCATTTCTGACCATATAGGACCCAAAAAAACTATAACAATAACTCTGGTTGTATGGATCTTCGTTATTATCGGTGCATTTTTCGTGCAGACAATAGCAGAATTTTATATTGTGGGACTTCTTGCAGGACTTTCCATTGGAAGTTCACAATCCTGCAGCAGGAGCCTGATGGCTCTACTTACTCCTCACGAACGGGAAGCTGAGTTCTTTGGATTTTATGACGGACTTTTTGGTAAATCATCCGCGGTGGTAGGGCCTTTCTTTTACGGTGTGATATCTGATCTTTCTAATGAAAGATTTGCAGCTCTTGCTATAGGACTTTTTTTCATTGCCGGGCTGATCATACTTCAGAAGGTCCGGATTCCTGATTACAAAAAAGTGTCTGTTGGGGATGTAGACTGATTCATCTTATCATATAGATTGGTTTTCCGGTCATCTTGTCTTCATTCAATTCGAAAGAAACTTTTTTAGCTTCCTGTCTAACATTACATTCGGAGTATCCGCAATACTTGCATAGTTCGGGAATACAATAATCAAAATGGATTTTGATCTGCATATTTGAAAATTTTTCCATCAACTTATCTTCGATTTCCTTTTCCTCGGTATGAGATTTCTGAATGGTAAAGTAATAAGGCAGGATTAGATGAAAATCCAGATATACCATGTCTCCGGATTTCCAGAATCTTAGTTCGTGGAGGTCAATCCAGTAAGGCTGCTTTGCTTTCCGGATTTCGGAGACAATCTTTCTAAGGAGATCAGGATCGGTTTCAATCATCAACCCCCCGATTGACTCCCTTATCAATTTAAATCCTGTGAATAATATATTTATTGCCACAGCAATAGCGAATAGAGGATCAAAAATTTGAATTCCGGTCATTATAACAAGTAGAATACCTACAATAACGCCAATGCTTGTGTACGAATCGGTCAAAACATGCTTCCCATCAGCAACAAGCGTGAGGGAATTTGTTCTCTTTCCCATCCTGACCAGATATGAACCCAAAAGCAAATTTATTCCTCCTGCCGCGCTGATAACAATTACCCCTATGTTCAGCTGGCGAAGATCGGGTCCTTTTATGATATCAAGAACCGAGGTATAAATGATAAACACAGCGGCGGCAAAAATCAGGAAACCCTTCAATTCCCGCGGAAAAATACTCAACGTTTCCGTGTCCGTACAAGTGAGATTCATCCGGAGGTCTTGAACTGAGAATTATGCTGTAAAGGGCCATTGAAGTTGCCAAAACATGTACAACAGATTCGGCAGCATCGGAGAAAATAGCTGCTGATCCCGTAAGCAGGAAAGCCCCCATCTTGGACAAAAACATTATTATTCCTACTGACAGAGATAACCAGGCCGCTCTTTTCTTCAGAGATAAATTATCAGACATTTGGATTCCCCAAAATTAAACAGCTTTCATTACTATTAGTGTAAGATCATCCTGGACCGGAGAAGAATACGTAAAATTATTTACTGCATTAACTATAACGTTTCTAACTTCATCAGCGGATTTATCTGAATTGTTCGCATATCAGCCGCGTCAGATTTTCCTCTCCGAAAGTCCTGAAATAACTGTCCATTGCCTCCACTATGCCGTCTGTGAAAAATACGAAGAGATCTCCCGGATTCGGTTTAACAGAAACCTCTTCGGTAGAATCAGAAAATAATTGTCCATTGGCAAGACCAATACCCATGCCTTTTGGAATAACCCGGGTACACTCGTCACTTGCTTTATTATAATGTATCAGGGGCATGTGACCGGCACGGGAAAGAAGGATTTCTCCGTTTGAATTAACTTCGGCTATACTTAATGTCAGGAAAGAACCTCTTCTTAAGACCCGCTTGAGGTTGATATTAAGGTCAATGAGGATATTTTTAGGAGAAGATTCTTTGCTGACAATATTATGGAGAATAGACTGAACCTGAACCATCAGAAGTGCAGCGGACATTCCCTTTCCCGATACATCTCCTATTATAACAAAAAGCTTATCATCTCCGGGATCAGGTCTGATAAAATCATAGTAATCGCCTCCAACTTCTTTTGCTGTTGTCATATAACAGCTTATCTGGTAATACTTATTTTCCGGCGGTACACCTGGCATCATATTCATCTGGATCTCACGGGCAACTTCAAGCTCATCCTTTGCGGTTAGTTTATCAGCCAGTTCAAAGGCTAAAAGGAGGTTGATCATAATGAATCCCCAGACAGCAAATCCCCAGTCATTTCCAAAATAAGCTAATATGAACAGAATTAGTCCAAGGGAATAGATTATCCTTCGTCCCGGTGTAAGCAGACTCAAGAATTCCAGAAAAAGATTGCGTGTAAAAAGTACAAAATCCAAAACTTTGTTCCGGCTTTTGTCCGGTTTCTTCATCCTCTTTACGTAGAAATCATAAACCTCAGGTACATCCCTTTTAACGAGCTTATGAAACTCATTATAATTCATTTCACCAGTGTAAAAACGAAAAAGTCTTCTTAACCTATCAAACAGGTTGTTCATTTCATTAATCTTATATTTTACCTAAAATATCTGCAGCTTCATCAAGAACTTCATCTTTCTTCGCAAAACAAACTCTTAACATATTCGCGCTTCTCTTATCATTGTAAAAAGGGGAGAGAGGAATTGTTGCAATCCCTGCTTCACGGGTAAGTTTTTCAGCAAACTCCATATCCTTCATATCAGTAATTGCAGAGTAATCGAGAAGCTGAAAATATGTTCCGCAAGCAGGTCTGAACTTCCATCTGGAATTTTTCAGTTTTTTGAGGAATATATCTCTCTTTTTTTCATAAAAGTAATTCAGTTTCATGTAATGACTTTCATTGTCCATATACTCTGCATAAGCATACTGAATAGGTGTGTTCACCGCAAACACAATAAACTGATGCACCTTTCTGAATTCTTTCATCATAATTTCAGGAGCTGCGCAGTAACCCATTTTCCATCCGGTTGTATGATACGTTTTGCCGAACGAGGATATAACAAAAGATTTCTTTGCGAGTTCCTTCGATCCGGAAAGCGATAAATGTTTGTTTTCATCAAACACGATATGTTCATAAACTTCATCGCTGAGAATAAAGATACCTTTATCCCTGCTTATATCTTCCAGATTTTTTATGTCTGTCTCATTTATTACACTACCGGTCGGATTATGGGGTGAATTGAGAAATATCATCCTGGTCCGGTCTGTTATTGCTTTTGCCGTTTTATCCCAGTCTATTGAGAAGTCTGTTTCTTTTAAAGGAACATAAACAGGAATTCCCCCGTTTACTTTCACCGCAGGTGCATAACTGTCATATGCGGGTTCGAAAAGAATAACCTCATCACCCGGATTTATTACTGCAGATGCAGCCGTGTAAATTGCCTGGGTAGCTCCTGCCGTAATAGTGATTTCATTCTCAGGATCATATTTATGAGCCATAGAGTCTGTTTATCTTTTCGGATATCTTGTAGCGGAGAACAGGAATTCCGGGCATAGGTGCATATTGGTTAAAACCCTTCCTTAGATAATATTCCACAAGATCAAGCAGCTCCTCATTGCAGTTGAAATCAGGAAAGCCCTGGCTAAGATTTATGGCATTACTTTCGGCTGCCATGCGTGACATTATTGTGAAGATAGTTGTACCCGTGTCTGGCAGCTTTGAATTCAATGATCCGGTTTGAATATTCATTTGGGGACTTTTTTGTATTTCTATAGACGTAAAATAAATAAAATATCTAATTGTCTGAAGTTTAAGTCGTGATTATTGTGGGCATCACGGATTAGAGCAGTATTTGTCTCGGGGAAGGAGGCCGAACAGAGGCCGAACAAAGGCCGAACAGAAGAACTAAAATGGTCAAAACACGTTAGGTGAGCTTTTCATTCAGTGTCAAATTCGGGATCAGCCGGTCTTATTGAATCATAAAGAGATTTTAGCCGATTATATGCAAAACGGCTGCCTCGCTGGGCTGAATCTCTGTAATATGTAACTGCCTTTGCGATATTTTTAGTGAGACCTATTCCGTTCTCGTACGCGTAACCGACGGCAGTCTGAGCAAGTACCGAACCTTTTACCGATGCAGCGAGAAGCTGATCAATCCTCTTACTGTAAGCCGAATCAGGCAGCTGATCCAGGATAACTGCTGCATTCATTCTGATTTCAGCATCCTTTGATCCGAGTTTTTCAGCCTGGTGCCACAAGGAAAAAGCCTTAGACAAATCCTGTTTGACCATACCAGAATAATAAAAAAGACCATATTCTACAAGCGCGGGTGCAAATCCTTTTTCAGAAGATCTTCTTAAAAGATTTACCGCATCATTTAACGCAATCTGGCGATCCAGACCAATTATCTCCAGACCATACCAGTCAAACATTGCAACAGGGTTATCGGCATCACTTTCCTTCTTGATTAAAGGAAAAAATATTCCATCTTTCTGCATATTATACAATAGAATTGATGCAGTAGGACTATCCAGTCTTGATGCCCTGATGTAATACTCTATTGCTGTAAGCAGATCCTTTTTATAATAAATACCTTTCTCATACAGCCTGCCTATTAAGGTTAAAGCTTCAGGACTCCCATAATCGGCAGCCTCATTTATAAGCGGAATAAATCCGGCGATAGCAACGAAGTTTGTGTCTTTCAGGCTGCTTTTTATTGAATCTGAGAGTTCAGTAAATCCAGAATGGGTAAGATCCTCAAGAAGTCTTCTATTGGTTATTGTCGGAATTGTATCGAGAATATCCTCAAAATTTATGTAAACGAGACCGAGAGATGATTTAACAGAAGAAATATTCTCCGACGCAAGGGATGTATCCTGCTTACTGAGATTTGCTTCACTGGTATCAATTTCTGAAGAAGGAACTTTTTTCTTTATTTCCTTTAATGTTTCCTCCGCATTACGATTATCTTTTCCGGCTGCCTTGCTGATCCAGTTATAAGCTTTTCCCCAGTTACGTTTTACTATAAGATTATCAGTGTACAGAAGTCCCAGTGCATATTGTGCCTCAGGCATACCTTCATCGGCGGCTGCTTTTAAATATTCAAAGGCCTTAAACGGATTCCATTCTGTGCCCCAGCCATTTATCAGAAGAATAGCGTAATTATATTTAGCTGCCGTTACACCATGGTCAGCAGCTTTTTTAATCCATTGTGCGGCTTTGACCGTGTCAGCTTCCACACCTTCTCCAAGAAGGTATCTGATGCCCAGCTCATGTTGTGCAAGAGGGTCCCCAGCATTAGCTTCTCGTATTAGATTAAATTGCTGCCATATTCTATATGACAAATCAGGCTGGTAAAAGAAGTTTGGCCGGTTTTGAGGTCTGTTATTCTTAAATGCAAAACTTTTTGTTGAATCCTGGCTGTAAACATTAAACGTCGTAAGTACACAGAATAAAACTAATAGGAAATTTCTCAAAGCTGATTTATTACCTGGTTCTGAAGTTGAATTTATATTAGAGACAAATATTATAATAAAAGTTTAATAATGGGAGTGTATTTTTTCTGGCGTGTGTATTTTCTTTTTGTAGCATACCCCTGGCTGAGTGGATTATCCGTTTTGCCAAATATTTGAGGAACCTTCATCTAAGTTAAAAAAGTGGAATTATTCGTCTGAAAAATTGATTATTGATGGTTCACCCGAATTGAAGTTCCTGCTTCCGAGTACAAATACGGCTGAAAAAATGATTTCGGTTTTAGCACCTCCGGAAACGGGGTTATACGGATTATATACAAGGGCCAGTTCAAAATTGGTTTTGGATATCGACTGATTTCTGGTCCGTAATCCAAAGCCGTATCCCTGGTAAACCCTGCTTCCAAGTAAGTTCTGGTTCTCCCCGGATATCAGAGCATAGTCTGCAAAAGCAATTCCGCCTATAACGAATCCCAGTATGTTATACGGGGTAAATAGTCTCATTTCAAGGTCCAGAACATTTCGTTTCACTCCGGCAATGGAAAATTCATTAAATCCGGGCATCCCTGTATTACGGTCAAGAAAAATCTGTTCTCCCTGAAACCTGTTTAACCCAAGAACAAAATTATTCTGAACAAAAAATCTGGCTTTCCATCCATCCCTGAACACAAGAGGGGAGTGATAAATCAGATCAAATTTAATTGTATTCTGCTCCCATTTATTAGAATATCTGAAGCCGCCCACTTCCAAATTTCCGGAGAAGTAACCAATCCGGTTCATATGGCTGGAGTAAATTAACTGCATTCCGTAATACCATCTGTTGTGAAATTCCCGGGAATCTGAACCGGTTGTTAGTGTGATCATTCCACCGATAGGAATATCCTCCGTAACACCAAACTCGCTGACATAATATGATTTATAAAATTTTCTGTTAATCGCACCAAGGCTTACCAGGTACAGGCGATGATTTTCAAAGATCTTATTTGAATCAGGCGTGACCTTTGGCCTTAGCCTGTAATGTTTGCGGTAATATCTGCCTGATAGTATAAACGATGAGTTTCTCTTAACATTTTCGGAAACAAAAGGTAGTGTGAATGATCGTCCCACCCAAAGGTCCTGAGAATCATAACTGTGCGGGATGAGGGTGATCTTATTATTACTTTCAAGATAGCGTAAATCATCATGCTCCCAGGTAAAATCAATTCCTCCTGCCCACAGGGTTCGTGTTGTTATAAACGAACGATCCAGACCAATCTGGAAAAGGTTACTCTTATTGTTGCTGGCCAGGTTTAATGATGCATTTACGAAAGATCCTTTAATATTGTTCATGGTGTAATCAAATTTTCCGCCCCATCCTATATAAGGATCGTCATCATGAGTAACTAAGAAGCCTGCAGAGTTTCCTATACCGATGAAATTATTATCTCTCAATCCAAAATATCCGCTTTTCCTTTTTGGACTATAGGAAATCTGGGGGTTTAGTGTCCATTTGTCTTTTGTAGAAACATAGACATTAATATTGCCGGGCTGATCAGAATCTTTAGTTACTATTGCCGCATCATAAAAATACCCTGACTCACGCAGAAGTCTTTCACTATCTTCTACCGATTGAGGATCGAGCTTTTCGCCTTCTTTAAAGAGCAGGATATTTTTAATTACCCAGGCTTTGGTTTTAAAATGCAGGGCATTTCCAATTTTTCCAAAAATATCAGGTTTCCAGTCTTCACCATCATTTATTGAAGGACCTGAGACATCAATATTATTGATATAAATATTTTTTATGATTTTACCTTTTGCAGAATTTACACCGGCGGAATCTGAGTAGGTGATGAAAGCAAAGGAGCTGGAATGAAAGACGAATAAAAGTATTGAAATAAGAACTGCTTTTCTGGTTTTAATCATATACTCAAGATATTAAGTAAAAAGATATTTTAACAATACCTTAATAATTCTTCTGTGACCCTAACTTAATATTGTAAATATGCTATTTTTTCTTGACCTGAATAACCTATTAAAGTAATTTGAATCCCAAATTAAACTGATTTTTCTCACAAGTCACTATCACTATAAAAGGACATCTATGGGAGTTAATGTTTCCGCAGCCGACCTTATAGTAATAGCGGGTTATATCATTCTCGTTCTCGCAATAGGATTTTATTTCCGGAAAAAACACAAAAACAGTGAAGAATATTTTCTGGCAGGCAGAAACGTGGGGTGGGTAGCCATCGGGGCTTCTCTTTTTGCCACAAATATTTCAAGCGAACACTTTTTGGGACTTGCAGGAACCGGTGCACAATCAGGACTAGCTGTAGGTCATTTTGAATGGCTTGCCTGTCTTATTGTACTTCTCTTAGGATGGGTCTTTACTCCTTTCTACCTAAAATCAGGCGTGTTCACTATGCCGGAATTCCTCGAAAAAAGGTATAACAGTGCATCCAGGTATTACCTGAGTATAGTATCAATAATTGCATACGTTCTTACAAAAATATCCATAGCTCTTTATGCCGGTGGAATATTACTTCATGCTGTAATGGGCTGGGATATGTATACCTCAGCGGTTATTATCGTTATAATAACGGGCCTATATACAGTTACAGGCGGTCTTTCAGCTGTTATCTATACTGATCTTGTGCAAATGTTTATTCTCATCGGTGGATCGGTGACCTTAACTATACTGGGTTTGAATCAGGCCGGAGGTTGGGATAACCTTGTTGCCGGAACTCCCGTTTCATACTGGCATATGTTTAAGCCAATCACTGATCCGGATTTTCCCTGGACAGGCATCGTGTTCGGCGCTCCTATTCTTGGAATCTGGTATTGGTGTACCGACCAGTATATTGTCCAACGTGTACTGAGTGCAAAGAATTTATCTAATGCACAAAGCGGGACTATATTTGCTGGTTTCCTGAAAATCCTTCCGGTTTTCATACTGATCCTGCCCGGTATAATAGCTTATTATCTTTCTCACGGTTCAATCAGCGGCGACCAGGCTTATGCCTGGATGATTACAAACCTTCTGCCTTCAGGTCTCAAAGGACTTGTCGTAGCGGGACTTCTTGCTGCTTTGATGTCTTCACTCAGTGCCATGTTTAATTCAACATCTACATTGCTAACTATAGACATTTATAAGAAGATGAGGCCCAAGGCTGACGAGAAGGCTACTGTTAACTTTGGAAGGATAATGACAGTTTTTATGGTATTGCTGGGTTTGTTATGGATTCCTTTTATCGGGTTGTTAAGCGATAACAGGATGTATGTATATCTTCAGAGTGTACAGGCATATGTATCGCCACCTATTGCCGCTATCTTTCTGTTCGGAATATTCTGGAAAAGGGTAAACGGCAAGGGTGCGATTTCCGCTCTGCTAACGGGACTGGTACTTGGCGGTATCAGGCTCATTCTTGAGATCCAAAATAAAATTGAACCCCTATCTAATGATTTCCTAAGATATACAGCCTCTATAAACTTTCTGCATTTTGCAGTTATTTTATTCATAGTCTGCTCAGGAGTGCTGATCTTTGTTAGTCTGGCCACTGAAATACCTGCCGGCAAAAAACTTGAGAAGTTGGTGATATCTGCTGAGGATATTAATTATAAAGCCGATGCAAAATGGCGGAAAGTTAATATAGCAGCATCGTTTGTGCTTGTCGCAGTACTGGCTGTATTGTGGTGGACTTTCAGATGAGAAATTCATAACAAGAAATTATATGAAAAGAATTTACCTTATTATTTCCCTGATTATTATTTCCATTATTTCAGCTTATATAATTTACAAATTATACCCATCAGTGCACCCGCTAGGAGCAGTAAAACTTAAATACAACCAGCTTCAGATTAAGCAAAAAGGGGAGAGTCTGATAGATCATTTAAATATTGATACAGAAGATAAAATTGAAACTGCTACACTGCAGGGAAACAGTGATCTGATAAAAAGTATTTATGATTCCCATCGGTTTGATGAGGCAAATGAAATTCTCCGCAGCAAGGTACCGGGTTACTACTGGGAACTCGATTGGAAAGGTTCCGAAGGGAAAGTAGTAATAAATGGTGAAAAAAAAGCTGGAGAGAACCTGACGGCCGGAGATATCAGACTAAATTATGATACGGACGGAAACCTTCTGGGATTTAAAAGAGAGATTAGTGATTCTGTAGAATTAAAACCTGTTGACGAAGATTCGGCCAGGCAGATGGCTCTGTCATTCCTTAAGAAATATGCTCCGGTGGTTCCGGGATCAGAGAGCAGTGCGGTGAAATATAAGGGCGTAAATAGCTTCACAGAACAAAGTACAAAAAAATCAAGATCTCAGCTCAGAACAGATTATGGTTTCTCCTGGATAGCCAGATCTTCTTATATCAATAATAATATTGAAATAAAAATTGCTATTTCAGGAGATATAATCTCGGAATACAATCTAACCTACAAAGTACCTGAAAATGTTTCTCAGGCTCGTAACAGCATATACTCGGTAGCTACTGAGGTTCCGTTCTATATTGTAGTCTATATACTGATACTTATCATTGGCTATAAAAGGATCCGGGCTTATGAGGTAAGTTTCAGATTGGCCGTAATAATGGGCCTCATTGTAGGCATTTCCTTCAGCATAAATCTTTATACTATGATAGCTGATTCGGCGACGGGATGGGAACTCTGGCTTCCTCTTATTTTCAGCACAATTTTTCTGGCCGCCGGTCTATTTATTAGCTGGGCGGTGAGTGAGACCGTAGCCAGAGAAGCATGGAAGGAAAAGTTTGTATCTCTTGACTTGCTGACAAAGGGATATGCATTCCATTCTAAAGTGTCAACTGCCGGAATAATAGGTCTGACAGGCGGCTTTCTGATCTATCTTGTGTGGATAGGACTTCTCTTTGTGTCAGAGAGAGTAGACAATATTTCTTTTATAATTAAAAATAGTTCAAGCCTGATCTCACAGTTTCATTCTGTAAGTCCTGCCCTGAATGTAATAAACAAGAGCATCTATCCGGAGATTTATATTACTGCCATCTTTCTCCTGTTTGTATATTCGGGCCTGAAGCGAAGATTTAATTCACTCTATCTTCTGATTCCGGTAAGCGCTCTTATTTGGGGTCTTGTGAATTTTAATGAGCTTGTCCCTATTTACTGGGGAGTAATTACGGGTACAATTACCGGCGCTCTGTTCATTTTGCTCTTTCATTATTATGACGTACTGGCCGCACTACTCTCCCTGGTTGTTTATAATATTATAGATCTTGGTATTTCTTTGTTCACAAACGGTAATACATATTATCTGAACTCAGGATATTATCTAATCATTGTTTTTGTCCTGCTGGCTGTATTTCTGATAATCGGGTTATTCACCAAGGATAAAGTAACAGACTATGACTCAATTACACCTGCCTTCGTCAAGAATATTACGGAACGTGAAAGAATGCAGAGAGAACTTGAAATTGCCCGTGATGTACAGATGAGTTTCCTTCCGGTGAAGGATCCGCGGTTCAGGGGACTTGATATTGCAGCAAAATGTATCCCCGCACTTGAAGTCGGTGGTGACTATTATGATTTTGTCAAGCTGAATGAAAACAGGTTTGGAATAATTATAGGCGATGTTTCAGGCAAGGGGACACAGGCTGCCTTTTATATGACGCTTGCCAAAGGATTTGTCAAAGCTCTCTCAAAAACAATTGATTCACCCGGCAGAATTTTTAATAAAATTAAACGAATTGTTCTATGAAAATGTAGACCGTGGTACTTTTATAAGTATGATATACGGGATTTTCGATTCAAATGAGAAAACACTCACATTTGCAAGAGCAGGGCATAATCCTGTTCTGGCCAGACAATCAGACAAGAAAGAAATAGAACTATTAAATCCTGTCGGGCTCGCACTCGGATTAGAGAAGGGAAAGATCTTTAGTAAAACGATTAAAGAGATTAAGATTGGCATGAAGGCCGGTGACACATTCGTCTTTTATACTGACGGATTTACCGAAGCAATGAACAAATATAAAATTGAATTCACAGAAGAGAGACTAAAAGACTCGATATCCAAACATATCGATCTTCCTGCAAATGAGTTACTCCAAAAGATTATAGATGACGTGAATTCATTTATTGGTAAAACCTTCCAGCACGACGATATGACCATAGTGGTCGTGAAGATTCTCTGATAAACTACTTCAGATCAATAAATTCTCTCCAAAGACTGATTCAAGTCTTAAAAGAATTAAAAAATCTTTCCGCTTTGAAATTATCAGGCAGGCTGGCGGATCTGCTCTGATTTAACTGTTCTCGTAACCCGGTTCCTGTCTATCCAGTAAGCCCATGGTATAAACAGCCACTGAAGCAGGCCAGCATATCCGATTGCCTCAATAGATGGCGGGGGCGGTCCGAATATATTCATTACGTAAATGACAGATAGAAATATGACCATAGCCCAGAAAGCTATTGTTCCTGTTCGATTCTTTGTCTTGGTTGCACTCAGATATAAATAGATTCCGGCTATAAAGATAAGAGCTTCTAATATTACGGCTACAGCCGGATAATTCCACAATCCAAAACCTGCTTTAATACTGCTGCCGGGATACAGAGGAAGATCAGGGATATGAACCAGGAGATCGAGAATCCAGTGACTAAGGACTAGAAGCCCCAGAACTAAGGCGCCCCTTAAATTTTTCTTAATAAAATAATAGATCATCCCGAATGCTAATGACCATACTAATACCATAAGTAAGCTGTGAGTGTAGGGGTAATATGTAAAATCGAGGGGAGTAGCTGCGCTTATTCCGGGAACTATTTTTACTTTCTCTATCCCGGCTAAGATAAGAATAGGCCACACAAGATCAAGCAGCTGAGCAGCCAGGAACATAGTGCCCAGTGATGGATTAGGTGCTGCTTTCTTACCAGCTAATCCGGCGCCAAAATGTCCTATAAACATCTGTTCTGCCTTTCATTTATAAATCGTTTGGTGAAATATTGATCCTGAGTTTAATATAAAATATTTATTTCTAAAGATAAAACATGATTTTATATACGGACATAAATCTATAAGATTTGCCCCAGATAGGAAGGTATTACAATCATAACTGCGATATGCATAAAAACAAAAGCAATACACAGGTCCGGGACCTTTTCGGTTGAACCCTGAAAAAAGTAAATTCAAAAACTTCCGAATTTAAATGTCTGGTTATTCGCCCATCTTACACTTGCCGTCGAACTTTGCTCCTTCTTTCACTATCAAAGATTTTGTGAAAATGTCTCCCTGAAGGTTACCCCTTTCTTCAAGCGTAAGCCGGTTTTTAGCTTTTACGGTACCGGTAACATTTCCTCCGATCGAGATCGAGTCGCCGTTTATCTGGCCGTTCACTTCGCCATTACTTCCTATTACAATATTTCCCTGAGATATAATATCTCCCTGGATCTCACCCTCAACTCTTATATTCCCATTGGATTTAACTTTGCCTTCAATTTTTACACCGGCACTGATAATAGTAGTTTCCTCGGATTTTCTTTCCTCGGGTGACAGGTTTTTAAGCATAACAGTTTCCCTATAAAATTAATTTGATTTTTAAGCTTTCATCAATATACTTTTTTTGTTTAAAAATAGGAATACTTTTAAGAAAGTTCTATGAAGTTCAGCTTTTGGATAACTGTCCAAGTATGATTATCTTAAAATCATAACCTGATCTTTTCTCCAAGAAATAATAATGGTATATAAACTACGAAGAGGAGTTTTATGCGTAATAGTATCTTTTCAGTTTGTTTGCTTCTAATTTCAGTTGGTTATCTATACGGGCAGGACTTCAGAACTCCTCGTCCCAGTCCTGATGCATCTGTCAGCCAGGATGTTGGAATTACCAGGATTACAATCGATTACAGTTCGCCGGGTGTAAAAGGAAGGACTATCTGGGGTGAACTTGTCCCGTACGGCAAAGTATGGCGAACCGGAGCGAACGAAGTAACATCAATAACATTCAGTACGCCGGTTAAGGTTAACGGAAATAAAATGGATGAAGGCACTTACGGCATTCATATGATACCGGGAAAGGAACAATGGGAAGTGATCTTCAGCGGCGATACAAAAAAAGATGATCCCATGGATTATGATAGTTCGAAGGATGTTTTGAGAATAATGGTTAAACCGCAGGAAAATCCATTTACGGAAAGAATGGCATTCACTATTACCGACTTTGATGAAAACAGCGCAAAAGTTAATTTATTGTGGGAGAAACTGAAAGTTACCTTCGGGATCGAAGTTGAGACACAGAATCTGGTACTTGAAAATGCCAGGAACTTAAAAGCCTGGGCAGATCTTAATTCTGCTGCTGCCTATTGTCTGCAGAATAATATCAATCTTGACGAAGGTTTCAAATGGATAGAGGCTTCTGTACTTATAAATGAAAATTATTGGAATCAGAGGATAAAGGCCCAGTATCTTGCAAAGATGGGTAAAGTTGAAGAAGCTGTTACCGTTATGGAGAAGGCGATCGATCAGGGTGCAAAGATGAAAAATCCACCATTTGATTTTGATAATATGAAGAAGAAACTCAGTGAGTGGAAAGCAATGGACTAATGATCTTGAGGGTTAGAAAAATATTTCAGATAAAAACTGAACAAACAATAAAAACTTATGGGAAAGAACTCTGATAACGAAGGGAAAATAGGTTATTTTTCGATTACCGCCATAGGAGTAGGCGGTATGGTTGGGGGAGGAATTTTTGCAGTGCTTGGGCTTGCCGTAAAACTGGCCCACGGAGGCACCCCTGCAGCTTTTCTGCTTGCCGGGTTAATCGCATTAGTCACGTCTTATTCTTACACTAAATTATCAGTTACTTTCCCGAGTCAGGGAGGAACAGTTGAATTTCTGAATCAGGCTTTCGGCGGAGGATTGTTTACCGGGAGTTTAAACATCCTTTTATGGATGAGTTATATAGTAATGCTTTCGTTATACTCTTTTGCATTTGGGAGTTATGGGGCAAGCCTTATCCACGGTTCACCTATATTGTGGAAGCATATTCTCATATCAGGTTCAATATTGCTTTTCACACTGCTGAATGTTATAGGCGCCAAACTTGTTGGGGAAGCTGAGGAATATATTGTCATTATTAAACTCCTAATTCTTCTTGTATTTGTGGGATTAGGACTAAGTACCGTTAACACTTCAAACCTGGAGCCTTCAAAATGGACTAGTCCACTGGAATTTATCGCCGGTGGTATGATAATTTTTCTTGCCTATGAAGGCTTTGAACTTATAGCCAATACAGCCGGAAATGTCAGGGAGGCAGAAAAAACATTACCCAGGGCATACTATTCAGCTGTTGGATTTGTAATTGTGCTGTATATTTTAATAGCCGCCGTCACAGTCGGTAATCTGGCTATACCCAAAATTATTGATGCGAAAGATTACGCTCTTGCTGTGGCTGCAAAACCTTTTATGGGGAATTTCGGTTTTACACTTATCGCAATCGCGGCTATACTATCTACCGGTTCAGCAATTAATGCCACTTTGTATGGTGCTGCGCGGGTAAGTTATGTCATAGCAAAAGACGGTGAGCTTCCTGCAAAACTTGAGAAGAAGATATGGAAAAAACCAATTGAGGGATTGTTGATCACTGCAGCCGTAACGCTATTAATTGCCAATTTGTTTGATCTCAGCGGAATATCAACTATGGGAAGTGCAGGATTTTTGTTGATTTTTGCGTCGGTTAATGCTGCGAATGTGAAAATGAGCAGTAAGACCGATTCAAAAAAATGGATTCCCATCGCAGGGGCTGTATTGTGCCTGATTGCTCTTGGTTTGTTGATAGTACAAACCTTACGAACCTCTCCCGATAATATTTGGGTACTGGTTGTAATGTTTAGTCTGGCATTTTTAATCGAATGGAGTTACAGAAAACTCCGAAGGAAAAAGAAATTAAAACCGGTTATAAGAGAGCAGTAGGTATCGGTTAGTTTAAAAAAGGATTGGATAACTTTTCAATAGATTTTACTCTATTTACCGGGTTATCCAATCAATCTTAATAAATAAATTAATAAGTATTAAAATTGAAGCTGATAATAAATTATCAACTTCCGATATCCAATATAATCTGCCGGAAATAATAGTCAACAATTTATTTTTGGATGTATTCATGGACACACAAATCAATGAATCATTTGCAATGTAGATGCATCATAAATGATAACTGGTATTTACTTCATTTTTTAATTGTTGGTTTTTATATATCTTTATAAAAAATAAGCAACCCTTAAATGAATATAATTTATAAAGAATTAAGATCTGTTTTTATTATACTGCTGCTCATTATTACTATTTCTTCACCCGCTGCTTACGCTGATTATAACTCTGTCGAAATAGTGCATCATCTTGGTGAGAAAATCCCATTAAACCTTACATTTACTAATTCGGATGGTAAGCAGGTATTATTAAAAGATCTTGTCAACAAACCTACTGTACTGGATTTCTGTTATTATAATTGCGCTGGTATTTGTACTCCGTTAATGCTTGAAATTTCTGATGTCATTGGAAAAGTAAAATACAATCCAGGAGTTGACTACAACATTATAAGCATAAGTATCGATCAGAATGAAACTACAAAGATGGCCTCAGATAAGAAAAAAGCTATGATCGGGATGGCAAACAGAGAAGTACCTGATTCAGCCTGGATTTTTTTAACGGGTGACAGTACGAGTATTTACAAACTGACTGACATTGCTGGTTTCAGATTCAAGAGAAGTCACGGCGGGTTTTTACATAAGGGGGTGCTTATTATTTTGGACAAATCCGGAAAAATAGTTCAGTACCTTGATCCCGGGTATGAAAAAACAGGTGATTTTCAAATACTTCCATCCAATTTTGAGCTTGCTATTAATAAAGCATCACAAGGTGAGGTAACTTCTACAATAGAAAAAGTTTTGCAGACCTGCTATAGTTTTATTCCTAAAGGAAATGATCTGCTTGTGCTGATGCTGGTTCTCGCTTCAGGACTTATTTCGGTTGCAGTGGTTTTTGTTGTTATCAAGAAAGCCAACCTCAAAACCTGAACAGTTGTTACTCCGGTGATTTATTTACAGTAGTTTTTCTGGTCTCCAGGAAACTGAGGATCTTTTTTAATTCATCGGCAGATAAACTGGATCCATATGGGGGCATATACGTGCCGCCGTTTATTATCCTTATTTTCATTTCATCACCGGTTAATCTGTCAGCCACGTTCGTTAAATCAGGCCCACGCAAACCGCCATATCCCGATATTCTATGACAGTACAAACATCGTTTTTTATAAAATAAATCTGCACCTGCTTTTGATATTTCATCTATATTTCCTACTACATGTGCAGGTAGTGGTTTAGCGTCAAAGTGGGGAGACCAGGGGGCTACGACTCCAATGTTCCACAAGGTGCCAATCATTGTAACAAGAAATAGAACAATTGCAATGGACCAGGGTCTTCTTATAGGACTTCTTTCTCCTGAATTAAATAAGATTGGCAGGAGGAAAAGAATAATGGCAATTAATATGGGACCAAACGCCATAACATAAGATTCAATCGAAGGAGGCATTAGGGCAAAAAGAGCAAATATCCATAAGAAATACCAATCAGGACGGGGATTAGAGTGGATATTTGCAGGGTCAGGCGGAGCTCCAATCGCTGGTGCTCCGAAGATAACAGCAAGAACCAGAATTACAATAATAACAATAATTCCAAATAGTGTATCGCGCCATGCAGCATTAGGCCAGAAGGGTACACCTTCCTTTTCAAGCATATTCTGGTACCACTTTCTGTAAGTTTTGGGATCGACCCTTCTGCCTGCTTTGGGCGGTTCGGATATGCCATTCCTGAAAACAAGAAAAAGATGTACTCCAACCAGGATAAATAGAAATGCCGGTAGAAGAAAAACATGGAAAGCAAAGAATCGGCTCAGAGTTGCTCCTCCTATCGTATCACCTGCAAGTAAAAATCGCGCAACCCATGTTCCTATGATTGGTATCCTTCCAACTTGTTCCGCGGCAACTATTGCTGACCATATTCCGTTGCTGTCCCATCTGAGTAATTGTCCGGTAAATCCCATTCCTAAGGTAAAGACCAAAAGAAATAATCCGGTGAACCAGCTCATTTCCCGGGGATACTTATATGAGGCAGTAATAAAAACTCTTATCATATGAATGCCGATGAGAAATATCATGGCAGATGCACCAAAATAATGAATGCCTCTTAGGATATTTCCAAGCAGTGCTTCATTTGAAATATATTTTAAAGATTCGTAGGCTGTTTCTGATGTCGGCTGGTACATTAATGAAAGAGCTACCCCTGTAATTACCTGAATGATAAAGGCAAATAATGTAGCGCTGCCGAATACATACGACCATTTGCTGCCGGGTGGAACAAGATGTTTGGCAATCGGCCCGAGGGTTTCCGATATTCCGGTTCTGTCATCTATCCATTTCCATACTTTCTTAAATTTAGACCACATTTATCAAGCACCAAGATTTGTTATTGGAACCGGACTGGTAAGAATTTCAACTTCATTATTTCTTAACCTTACTGGATAATGCACCAGTCCTTTTGGGGGCGGACCTGCCGCACGTGAACCATCTTTATTATATATTCCGCCATGACAAGGGCACATAAAAAGTTCTGCATCGGCTTCCCATCTTACGGGACATCCGAGATGAGTACAATTAACCGAAAAAGCTACAAATTCTTTATCTGATATCTTGCGCAGCCAGGCAGCACTCTCTGAAGTTTTCCCTGACCATGGAAGCGGCGTTGAATTTCTGAATCTGACCATTACCGTTGTTCCTGTTTCAAAATCAGAAATCTTACCTACCTGTCTCCATACCGGAGGTGTTCGGCGAACAAGAGGAGCAATTAAGGCACTGACTATGGGTATTGCTATCAGTGTTCCCAATAACCCGCTTATGAAAACCAGGATTTTCATAATAAATGATTTTCTTTTAATTTTTTCTGAGAAGATGCCTTGATCACTCATGTTTATATTCCTGAATCCATCCTGTTAATCCGAGTACAATTATAAAAAATGCTACTCCCGAAAATATAATCGAGGTAAGAAATCCCCAGAAGAACATTATCAATCCAAAGGCTAATGTAATAGGCCACAGAGTTGGTTTCGGTAATTCCTTTGGTTCAGCAGGAGATAAGTCGTATCCATACTCTTTGGCTATCTGCTTTAATTTTGATTCATCCATGAAATTAGTCCTGTAAAAATTAAGGTAAATGTAATTTGTCCTGTTCCAGATCGCTTTCTTCATCACGTACTTTGTACCATCGTGCCATTAAGATCATTATGATTGTCAGGTATACTAAACACGCCGGAACCCACATAATCAGTCCTGCCGCCTGTTGATCAGCAGCCGGCGAAATTCCCATATCAGTCTGCAGGAAATTTATAATCGCCGGATTACTACCGGACATATATACTGAATAATATCCTTCAGGAGCGAATGTTATCAATATCCCAAGTATAGTGCATCCAATACAGGCACTGAACAGATACAACGATCCTGACAACGGATTTAGCTTTCTCAAACTCAGAGGAGTAAAAATCGGCCAGGCGAATATTATTCCAAAAATTAAAAGGGAGATAATTTCTACAACATGTACCGTAGTACTATGCATCATTGCTCTGAATAATAACGGTGCATGCCAGATCCACATCGATAATACTCCAAATAACCACGCAACAACCGGATAAAACAAAACAGACCCAAATTTTCTGGTTTTTTGCCTGGAGAATAATTTTAAAAGAAATTTCTTATCAGTTCCGGTTATTAATAATGGAGGAATTATCAATAGAAGTATTATATGCTGAACCATATGTGCGCTGAATAAGTAATAATGACCCAGGAAATCAAGAGGGGAAAATGTTATAAAAAAGAAAAGAACTATACCAATAAAGAAATTAATGCTCTTCCATTTTAATCTATATCCATTAGAAATAATGTGAAATATGATCAACAAAGCAATGATTAACATTGCAGGAATATTCCAGTGCCAGTAATCTATTAAGATTTCTTTTATGTTCATGCTGCTGCCATTGTCCAGATGTATACTACGCTAAAAACTGCTATCCACACTGCATCAACAAAATGCCAGTACATGGTAGCATTTTGAAATGCCTGCGCTTCAATTTTTTTATAATTTCCTTTATAAATTAGTCTGCTTACAATTGTCAACACAATCAATCCGATTAAAACATGCAATCCGTGAAATCCTGTAAGTGTAAAAAAAGTTGATCCAAACAGGTTCTGACTAATTGTTATATTTGCACTGTATAATCGTGAATATTCTATACCCTGACCGATCAGGAAGATTATGCCAAGAATAATCGTAAATATTACCCAGCCTATCTTCCTGTCGCCTTTTTTGAAATTCAACCCGGCTATATGCATTGTAACACTGCTCAATATAAGGGCGGCGGTAAAGATTCCTGTTTTTCTGATATCGAGATAGTGGGCGGCCAATGAACTATGTTGAGTTATATGATTGTAGTACATATAAGCAATTATCAGCCCTATAAAGAAAAATGCTTCAGAACCTATAAAGAATGCCATCATTACTTTATGCTTTTGCATCCTGTTTCTCCGTTTTTTCTTTGATCTTCCAGTCCGGCTCATCAGGATGATTTAAATCCCACAGCGGCCTTCTGCTTTTTACAAGGGGAACATTAGTGAAGTTCTTTAACGGGGGCGGAGAAGTTGTGAGCCACTCCAGCGTCCACGCTTTCCAGGGATTATCACCCGCTTTCTCGCCGTGTTTGAGACTGTAAAAAAGATTATAAACAAAAATCAAAAGTGAAGATACCAGCAGAAACGCACAGATGGATGAAAACAAATTTAATGAACCCCAATAAGGCAGATTCGGGTAGGTAAACACCCGTCTTGGCATTCCTAATAATCCAAGTAAATGAAACACAAAGAATGTTCCGTTAAAACCTATCACAAAAGTCCAAAAATGCAATTTCCCTAATTTTTCAGATAACATTTTTCCAGTCATCTTGGGAAACCAGTAATAAGCCCCGGCCATACCACAGCTCAGGGAAGCGCCGATGAAAACATAATGAATATGTGCGACAACGAAATATGTATCCGTAAGTCTCCAGTCTATGGGGACGATTGCGAAACCTACACCGCTAAGTCCTCCTATCGTGAATTCAATAAGGAATGATACTGCGAACAACATAGCCGTTGAAAAATATATTGAGCCTTTCCACATGGTTGCAATCCAGTTGAAAATTTTCACACCGGTGGGCACGGCTATCAAGACGCTTGTCGCTGCAAAGAAGGTATTAAAAACAGTTCCCAGTCCCATAGCAAACATATGATGCGCCCACACTCCGAAAGACAAAAGCATAATTGCGACAGTGGAAGCTGCAACAAACTCATAACCGAAAATTGGTTTGCGCGAAAAAACAGGTATTACCTCGGAAGCAATGCCGAAAGCAGGCAGGGCAAGGATATAAACTTCAGGATGTCCGAATGTCCAGAACAAATGCTGATATAAAACTGCGGAGCCTCCTGCTGACGAGAAAAAATGTGCATGAAGCAGCCTGTCAATTAACACCATCACAAGTGAGGCATTAAGTACAGGAAAGGCCGCAATAATAAGAAAAGAATTAATGAAGACCATCCAGGCAAACAATGGAAGTTTTGTAAGTGATAATCCTTTTGTCCGCATAGTTAATGTGGTGGTGATGAAATTTAAGGCTGCTGCTACTGTTCCCACACCCATCAGCAGCAGGCTGAAAGCCCAATAGCTGATACCAGGTGAAAAACTGAAGTTTTTTTCACTTAACGGCGTATAGCTGAACCACCCGACATTAGGTGCACCCCCTGCAAAAAAACTAAAATATAATAACAGTCCGCCAAAAAAGAACATCCAGAAACTGAAGGCATTTAAACGCGGAAATGCTATCTCATTTGCACCAATCATTAAAGGAAGGAAATAAGTGGCAAAACCCAAAAGCATCGGGGTCAGAACCATAAATATCATTGTGGTTCCGTGCATCGTGAAAATCTGGTTATATGCTTCAGGAGACAGGAAATTATTTTCAGGCCGCATTAATTGAATACGCATAAGGGTTGCTTCACCAGCTCCTATGATAAGGAAAAGAACTGCAGCCCACAGATACATTATCCCGATTTGCTTATGGTCTACTGATGTCAGCCAGTTGAGAAGACCATTTGGCGATGTTAATTTAGGCAATGGTTCTGCTGGTTCCGGCCAATCGATTTTCAAACTCATTTCAATCCTTCCAGGTATGTGACAAGAGCTTTGATCTGACTATTATCCAGTATAAAGTTCGGCATATGTGATCCTTCTTTAACTTTTTGCGGATCTCTCAGCCACTTCGCTAAATTTTCATTTGTATTCTTAAGCATTCCGGACAGTATTGTTCTTCGTGAGCCCAGGTGTGTTAAATCCGGCCCTATATGAGAATCAGCAGGAGTTCCGTTTATCGCATGACAACCAGCACAGGCTTTTTCCTGAAATAACTTTGCCCCGGTCAGAGCTGGCTCGGTATCAGGTGGCGGAGGTACCTTCTGCTGGTTCTTTACCCATTCGTCAAAGTCCCCGGGCTTTTGTGCGATCACACTAATTCTCATCCAGGCATGTTCAGCACCGCAGTATTCGTTACAGCTTCCTGTATACAAGCCTGCAGTGTCCGCCTCGATCCAGTTATAATTTAAACGACCGGGCACCGCATCCATTTTTCTTCCGAGTTCAGGGACAAACCAATCATGTATTACATCTCCGGAAGTAATTCTCATTAGTAATTTTTTCCCTACCGGGATATGCAGTTCGTTGGCAGTATTGATATTATACTTTGGGTATCTCATTTCCCACCACCATTGATGAGCTATTATAACGATATCAGGATTGGCTTTCCTGTCAGTGCCGGCATTTATTGAACTCATAGTTCTTATTGCAAGTATCAGGAAAAAAGTAACTGCAAGAAAAGGAAGGACTGTCCAGGTCACTTCAAATTTTAAATTGCCATGGATTTGTTTGGGTATTTCCGGACGTTTTTTGGCTCTGTACATAAATGCTGCAAAAGCTATAGAACCTGCAACAATTAAGATAATAACAGCAGCAAGGATCATATATTGTAGGAAAAGATTATTTATTTCATTTGCCCCCTCTGAGCCAGAATAGAAAAGTGTTGAAAAGAACCTTTTAATAGTATCAAAAAATGCTATCATTTTAATTAAAAAACTTTTCTATTGAATATATAGACGAAATTATGCGATAGAGGGGACTACGTTCTTAATCCCTGTCACATTTCAACTGATATTAGGAGAAATTATTTATAGGTGTGCGGGCGAGTCATTTAAAGAATATAAAAATTACAATGCCGAGGGCGGCAAAAAGAAGCACCACAGGATCTCCGGTAATTATTTCATCATATAAAATACCCGGAGAGAGTGCCTTCAAGAAGTAATCAGTTTTAGTGGACCCCAATGAATTAATTATATATCCAACGGCTGAGCCGAGATATATTGAAAATATAAGTTTCAATACAAAGAATAATTTGGATTTAAGACTCATAATCAAACGAAATGTTAATTGCTAACATAATAAAATATTTATTCAAGTAATCACTAATAATCTAACTATGATTCTTCAGGAGAATCCACGTTTACAACTCGCCTGCAGCATATTCCGTACCGGTTATTTTAGCCGGGGTTGAAGTACCGGGCGAATAAAATATTTTAAACAAATGCCGATTTACAATTGTAAATCAGACTTAGTTACTCTATATTGCAGTACAAAAAACATATGGCTGCACGGAACAAAGTTAAGTTTATTTTCGTTACTGGCGGAGTTGTTTCATCTCTCGGAAAAGGTATCACTGCCTCATCTCTAGGTCTCCTCTTAAAACAGCGTGGTTATAAAGTCACCATTCAGAAATTTGATCCTTATATAAATGTTGATCCGGGTACTATGAACCCTTTTCAGCATGGTGAGGTTTACGTTACAGATGACGGTGCTGAAACAGATCTTGACCTCGGACATTACGAAAGATTCCTTGGTGTCAATATGACCCAGGCGAATAATACAACGACAGGACAGGTCTACTATGAGGTTTTAACCAAAGAGAGGCGCGGAGATTATCTGGGAGCGACCGTCCAGGTAATACCTCATATTACAGATGAGATTAAACAACGTATGGTAAAGCTTGCCGAACTCGGCGAATACGACATTATTATCACCGAAATTGGCGGAACAGTTGGCGATATTGAAAGTTTGCCGTTTATGGAAGCAATACGTCAGCTTATGATGCAGTATGGCAGAAAAAATACCATCAGTATCCATGTTACACTTGTTCCTTACATCCCTGCAGCCGGAGAAGTTAAAACCAAGCCTACGCAGCACAGCGTTAAAAATTTACTTGAGCTTGGTATCCAGCCGGATCTGCTTATCTGCAGGTCCGAGAAAAAACTGGCGAAGGATATAAGGGATAAAATTGCTCTATTCTGTAATGTTGATTCAAAATCTGTAATTTCAGCGTACGATTGTACTTCGATTTATGAAGTCCCGCTCGTTTTCTATAAAGAAAAAATGGATCTTATCGTCTTAAAAAGGCTGCACTTACCCGATCGGAAAATTAAACTGGATGATTGGGAGCAGCTTGTTGAGAATGTGAAAAACCCTCAGAAAACAGTTCAGATAGCCCTTTGTGGTAAGTATGTTGAACACTTGGATGCTTATAAAAGTATTATGGAGTCTTTTGTTCATGCGGGTGCCGAAAATAATGCAAAAGTTATTGTAAAATCTATTAGTGCAGAAAAATTTGATGAGGAAGATCCTGCAAAACTCCTGGATGGGATGAGCGGAATATTAGTCCCTGGCGGATTTGGCGAACGGGGGATTGAGGGAAAAATTAAAGCGATCAGGTATGCTCGTGAAAATAAAATCCCATTCTTTGGAATCTGTCTCGGGATGCAGTGCGCCGTTATAGAATTTGCTCGTAATGTATGCGGAATAAGGAACGCAAACAGCTCTGAATTCAAGAAAAATAAATACAGTGTAATTGATTTGATGCCTGAGCAGAAGAATGTAAAAAATATGGGTGCTACAATGAGACTCGGCTCTTATCCCTGTAATATTCAATCAGGTACCAAAGTAATGAAAGCTTACAAAATGGCTTTCATCTCCGAGAGACACCGTCACCGTTATGAAGTCAATAATAAATTCAGAACAAAGCTTTCTGATGGCGGAATGATTTTCAGTGGACTATCACCGGATAGGGAACTGGTGGAGATGATCGAACTTCCGGATCATCCCTGGTTTGTGGGGTGTCAGTTTCATCCGGAACTGAAGTCAAGAGCCACAAATGCTCACCCGCTTTTCCGGGAATTTGTAAGAGCTGCATTGGATTATTCAGAAGGGAAATCCGCAGTTCAGGAAGATGAATAACACTCTTCAAAAAAAAATAAGTAAAAATCCTCTATGAAACTTATTCTGACTCTCTGTTTTTTGTTTTCATATTCATTTCTGATGTTTGGACAGCAGGAAGTAGAGCGGAAAATATTTAAGGGGCTTGATGCCTGTTATAATTTCAACTGGAAACAAGCTGACAATACCTTCAAAGGACTAATCACCAAATATCCCGACGACCCGAGAGGCTACCATTTTGAATCAAGCATCTATCTCTGGTATTATCTTGGCGGGAAAGATAAAAACGACCTCGATACATTTAAGACATATTCTGATTCTGCAATTAGTAAAGCAGAAGCTCTTCTGGAGAAAAATGAAAAGAGTGAAATAGCTCTTTATTTCCTTGGTGCCAATTATTGTTACCGTGCTATTGCCTTTGGAAAGGCGGGTAACTTCCTCGATGCAGCCTGGGCAACAAAAAAGTCTGAAACTTTTCTTTCTGAACTTCTGGAAATTTACCCCGGCAGAAATGACGCATACCTGGGACTAGGCCTTTACAACTTTGCGGTAGCTCAGATACCATCTGCATTCAAATGGGCCCTGAACCTGGTTGGAATAAGCGGGGATATGAATACAGGCGTTAAATATATCGAAACTGCAGCTGAGAACGGAAATTATACACGCATAGAAGCTCAATACTACCTGGCGCAGATTGAAATGGATTTTCTGATAGATTATGAATCGTCTGCGGCTATATTAAAGAGACTTGTTAAGAGATATCCGCGAAACCTGCTGTTCAATTACTCATATGCGGTTCTCCTTATGAAAGAGAGAAAACTTACTGAAGCGAATAAATTCCTTAACCTGGTAATAGGGGCTGATGATAATCGGTTCAGTCAGATTTCATCATTCTCATATTTCCTGAAAGGTGATGTTAATTTCAGGAATAATTTGCTTGATTCTGCTAAAACTTATTACCTCCGTTTTCTGGAAAAAGCTGAAGAAAATGATTATACAGGTATTGCGGCCTACAGACTGGGTATCTGTTATGAAGCAGATGGAAATCGCGACACTGCCTTAAAATACTTTGAAAAAGCACAGAACGGGAATATGGATCTTGACGATGATATCTATGCTAAAAGGAAAAGCGAAATATACCTAAAGAGGACTCTTTCGCCGATTGAGCTGAAGCTTATCTTCATTTCGAATATGATTGAAGCAGGAAAATATAAAGCTGCTTATGATTCAGTGAATTCAGTTATCCCGGATATCCAGGCTGAAAAGTTGAGGGCGGAAGCACTGCTTTACGAGTGTGAAGCTGCATTTTATATGGGTAATTTCCAGGAATCAATTGACCTTGCATCACATATCATAGAGATGAATTCATCAAATGAAAAATGGGTTATTCCCTATACATATTATTATCTTGCAAGAGCAAATAGAAAACTCGGAAATCCTGGGAATATGAAAATGTATGCGGAAAAAGCAGAAGAAGAAAATGATTATGATTATCAGAATAAGCTCAGGAATCTGCTTTATCCGCTTTTGGAAGATTCAGTTAAAAATTAGATGGTACATTGCTATTATTTAAGTCCTTCCAATCTATATTGATTGACAATCTTTCACTATTTCGGTAATTTTCGCCATTATTTAATAAAGCAATTGATTTGAATTTAGCTGTTTTTGTTTCGGGAAGAGGATCAAATCTTCTGTCAATTTTAGAGTCCCGGGAATTAGCAGAACTGATCGAAATAAAAGCTGTAATAAGCGATAAGATTGAGTGCGGCGCCTTCGAAATTGCAAAGAATTATTCCGTCCCGACATATTCTCTTGGCGACAGTGACGGTTTAATCAGTTACAAAGACCTATCCGATTTACTCACTCAGCTTAATATCGATCTGATCGTACTAGCGGGCTTTTTAAAGCTTATTCCTGAAGCTGTAGTTAAAGATTTCAAAGGAAGAATTATTAATATTCATCCAGCTCTTCTCCCTTCATTCGGGGGGAGAGGAATGTACGGGATGCATGTCCATAAAGCAGTTTACAATTCATCCGCCAAGGTTTCTGGTGCTTCTGTGCATTTTGTGGATGAATCATATGATACGGGTACAATAATTGCTCAGGAATGTGTTGATATTCATGATGTAAGATCGCCTGAGGAGATAGCCGAAAGGGTATTGAAGGTTGAGCACCGTTTGCTTCCTTCGGTCATCAGGATGATTGCTGAGAAGAAAGTTCATATAATAAACAAGCGTGTTGAGATTTCTGAATAACATGGAAGTTCTAAATTGAAGAAATTAGCCTTAATAAGCGTCTCCGATAAAACCGGAGCTGTAAAATTAGCAAAAGAACTGCTAAAACTGGATTACGGAATAATCGCAACAGGAAATACCGCGAAAAAGCTTTCGGCTGAAAATATTGAAGTAACTGAGATAAGTAATCTTACAGGATTCCCTGAAATATTTGATGGCAGAGTGAAAACCCTGCATCCGAGAGTTTTCGGAGGAATTCTGATGCGCAGAGATAATAAAGATGATCAGAAACAAGCCGAAGAAAATGATATTCATTCAATAGACATTGTCTGTGTTAACCTCTATCCTTTTATTAAGACTGCCTCAGATCCAGCTTCTACTTTTGAGGATATAATTGAAAATATTGATATAGGAGGCCCAAGTTTAATAAGAGCAGCTGCTAAAAATTATAAATATGTTTCGGTACTGACTGATCCTGCACAATATGATTCGTTTGTGGATGAATTGAAGAATGGCAGCATTAGTGATAATACAAGGCAGAGACTTTCAGTTGAAGCATTTTCTCACACTGCATATTATGATACTCATATCTCTAATTACCTTGAAGACAGGTTTTCAATGCCGCGCTCTTACTTAAGAGTAAATCTTAAAAAGGAGAAAGATCTCAGATACGGCGAGAATCCTCATCAGAATGGAGCATTGTACGGAGATTTCCATTCATATTTTGATGTACTTCACGGAAAGGAACTTTCATATAATAATATTCTTGATCTTCTTGCAGCAGTTGAGCTGTCGGAAGATCTTGGTGAAAAAACATGTGTAATCATTAAACATCAAAATCCTGCCGGTGCTGCGAAAGGTAAGGATCCCTATGAGGCTTACATAAAAGCCTTGAGGTGTGATCCTGTTTCAGCTTTCGGAGGCATTGTAGTCTTCACTGAAGAGGTTGATTCTTCCCTGGCTGAAAAACTAAATGAAATATTCCTCGAGATAATCTGCGCTCCTTCTTATTCTGAAGAGGCAATGAAGATATTAAGAAAGAAAAGAGACAGACGCTTACTGAAACAATTGAAGTCAGTAAGGGTGGATAAAATTAACTACAGGAATATTCCGGGAGGAGCTATTATCCAGGATGCGGACAGGGCAACTCTTGATAAAGAAAAGCTTGAAGTTATTACCGAGAAGAAACCAAGCGAAAAAGAAATAAACGATCTTCAGTTTGCGTGGATCGTTTCCAAACATACCAGATCGAATGCTATTGTGTTTGTAAAAAATAATGCAACACTGGCTGTCGGGGCAGGTCAGATGTCACGACTTGATTCGGCCAAAATCGCATCCTTAAAAGCGCAGGAACATGGTCTGGACCTAACCGGATCAGTGGCGGCTTCCGATGCTTTTTTCCCCTTCGCAGATACTTTACTTGAAATTATAAAATATGGGGCCGTATCTGTGATACAACCGGGCGGTTCAGTAAGGGACAGTGAAGTTATAGAAGCAGCTAATCAAAACAATATTTCAATGGTTTTCACAGGAATCAGACACTTTAAACATTAAGAGGCATAATGGGTCTATTTGATTTTTTCTCCGCAGATATAGCCATAGATTTAGGCACTGCAAATACCCTTATTTACGTGAAAAATAAAGGGATTGTTCTCAACGAACCCTCAATAGTCGCTTTTGATAAAAACAGCAAAAGAATTATTGCACTTGGTAATAAAGCAAAGGAAATGCAGGGAAGGGAACACAAGGAAATAAGAGTAACACGACCCATGAGGGATGGCGTTATTGCAGATTTCGAAATTGCAGAAGGTATGATCAGGGCTTTTATAAAAAAGGTGAGGGCCGGAGCATTTTCTGCCAGAAGGGTAGTGGTAGCAGTACCCAGCGGAGTTACAGAAGTTGAAAAACGAGCAGTAAGAGATAGTGCTGAGCATGCTGGTGCAAAAGAAGTGCATCTTATTGCTGAACCAATGGCAGCCGCTATTGGGATAGGAATTGATGTTGAGGCTCCGGTCGGTAATATGATAATAGATATTGGCGGCGGAACAACCGAAATAGCTGTTATAGCGCTTTCAGGAATTGTAAATGAAGAATCGATAAGGATAGCAGGGGACGAAATGAATTATGCTATTATGCAGTATTTCAAAAAGAACCATAATATACTTATTGGTGAAAGAACCGCAGAAGCAATTAAGTGTGAAGTGGGTTCAGCTGTGCCTTTGAAGGAAGAGATAACTATTCAGGTTAAGGGAAGAGATCTGGTAGGCGGTATACCTAAAACTACTGAGGTTAGCTCAGTTGAGATCCGGGAGGCACTTAATGAGGCAGTCGTTCAGATCGTTGATGCGGTACGTCAGTCTCTTGAAAGAACTCCTCCTGAACTTTCCGCTGATATACTGGACCGGGGCGTAATGATAACCGGTGGAGGAGCATTGTTAAAAGGATTAGATGAACGTATAAGAATGGAAACTAATTTACCTGTCCATGTAGCTGAGGACCCTCTGACTGCTGTTGTGCGGGGTGCCGGGAAGGTAATAGACAACCTAAATCATTATTCTAAAGTATTAATTCGTAACCGAAGATACTGATGTTTCGTTTTTTTTCTAGACTATGGGAAAAATTTAAAGAGTACATTATCCTCGTTCTACTTCTGATTGTCAGTCTTTTTATTCTTTCGCAAAATCAAAATCCTAAAGTACGTCAGGTCAGGGCAGTCGCTTTTGGAAGCTTCGCTGCAGTTACTTCAGTAGTCAGCGATGTTATCAACATATCGAGTTATAAAAAGGAAAATGAAAGACTGAGAGAAGTAAATGCAGAACTCATGCTTCAGGTTAACAGGCTCCGCGAATACGGCATCATTAACCATGAATTGAAAAATATGCTGAAGCTTAAGGACTCGGTTAATTACCCATTGATCCCCGCTATTGTTGTTTCAAAATTGTCTACAAAATCTCAGGGAAGTGTGACAATTAACGTTGGTGAAAAAGACAGTGTAAAACCTGGTATGCCTATAATAAATGACAAAGGCCTCGTCGGTATTATTACCTCGGTTTCTCAGGATTATGCTATAGCCAGAACACTTCAGAACATAGATCTTAAACTGACTGTGAAAGATGAACGAAGCAGAATAGACGGAATAATGAAATGGGATGGTAAAGAACTTGTTATTGTAGACGTTCCAAAGACTTATGATATAGAACCCGGTGACAGAATTGTAACCTCGGAAATCAGTTCAATCGTTCCGGTACCGGTACCCGTTGGTGTTGTCACCGGATTGAGCAAAGTGGAAACGGGGATCTTCAATGAGGCCAGAGTTAAATCGTTCGTCGATTTTGGGAGCGTTGAAAACGTGTTTGTGATAGGAATAGTAGAAAGCAAGCAGAAAAATAATCTCGAATTAAATTTTTATAATAGAAAATAATGCGCTCTCATTACATAATTTCTATCCTCCTGTTCTTTCCTTTGCTGGTAATTCAGACTACTGTAGTACCACTGATTGCAGTTAATGGTGTTGTTCCCGACCTGATTTTAATACTCCTCGTTTTTTATTCAGTCAGATACGGCCAGGTTTATGGGACTGTTCTGGGATTTGTTTATGGTTTTCTTTTTGATCTGATTACGGGTAGTTTGCTTGGTAGTGCAATGCTGTCTAAGACTATAGCCGGTTTTGTAGCGGGTTATTTCTCAAATGAAAATAAAAGAGAAGCGTATCTTAAATCTTATATTTTCTCTCTGATAGTACTTCTCTGTACTCTGATTGATACAATTGTTTATTCATTTTTTTCAACTATTGATTTAAGCAAGAGTTTTGTGGTGTTATTTTTTGAGCAGGCCCTGCTGCCGGCACTCTACACCGCAGTAATCAGTATTATTGTTTCAATTTTTTATCCTAAGAGGAGTTTGAGTTAGTTTGGCATCTTCAAGCTTTGGTTCGATTCAAAGAAAATCTATCATTTTCTTTATCATCGCGGCCTCCTTCGCTCTGCTGTCATTCCGACTATTCCAGATGCAGATTATTAACCATGAAGAATATGATGAAAAGTCTGCAAGTAATAGTATTAAGGCGATCGAGCAGACTCCGCTCAGAGGTATATTTCTCGACAGAAACGGGGAAGTAGTTGTAAGCAACCTGCCGGCTTATACTTTAAGAATTACACCTTCGGAATATGACCGAAAATTAAATAGAATTCTGGAGAATGTACTTGACGTTGATTCCGGTTACATTGACAAGATACTTTACAATAACCGCATATATTCTAAGTATATTCCGGTAAGGATTAAAAGAGGAATTGACTTCAAGACTGTCTCATGGCTGGAAGAGAACTCCGAATTTCTTCCCGGGGTAGACTACATTGTTGAGATGCAGCGGGGTTATCCGGCAGGGATCATGGGCTCTCATATGTTTGGGTATACCAAAGAAATCTCCCCCTCGCAGCTGGAAAAAGAAAATGATTACTATGAACCCGGCGACTATGTTGGCCACAATGGCCTTGAAAAAACCTATGAAAAATACCTGAGGGGTCAGAAAGGATATAATTATGTTCTTGTTGATTCCAGGAGAAAAGAGATAGGACCCTTTAAAAACGGAGCCGCTGATGTTCAGTCAATAAAAGGGGATGATCTGGTTCTTTCAATTGACGCAGATGTTCAAAGAGTCGGAGAAGAAGCATTTCAAGGATACCGGGGAGCATTTGTGGCTATCGAACCAAAAACCGGGGAGGTTCTCGGACTGGGCAGTTTTCCGGATTATGATCTTAATGAATTTTCATACGTAACCTCGAGGGAGTTTCTGAACAAACTTTACTCTGATAAAGAGAAGCCGTTATTCAACAGGGCTACAATGTCGATGAAGCCTCCCGGATCTACCTTTAAAATAATGGAAGCAATAGCTGCCCTCGATCTGGGAGTAATAAATATAAACAGCACATTTTATTGCGGCGGAGGATTTACTTTCGGCAGATTCTTTAAGTGCGATGGAGTTCATGGAACACTGAATGTTGTACACGCTATTGAAAAATCCTGTAACACGTTCTTCTATAACCTTATTTACAAAATAGGTCTTGATAATTGGCATAATTATGCACTGAAATTCGGTTTTGCGCAGAAAACCGGAATAGATATAGGTGAAGAGGCAAAAGGATTTATTCCGAGTTCGGCTTATTATGAGAAAATATATGGACCCAACTGGCCCAGAAGCATTATGGCCAGTCTTGGAATAGGTCAGGGTGAAGTGAGTATCACTCCTATACAGCTTGCAAAGTACGTTTCGCTGATTGCTAATGACGGGGTTACCTATACTCCGCATATAGTGAAAGGATACCTGGATAACAAGACAAAGGACTTTATTCCCTTTAAATTTGATAAAATTGACATAGGGATTAAGAAAGAAGTGTTTGATATAGTAAAGCAGGGTATGTTTTTAGTAGTCAACGGAGCCGGAACAGCAGTAAGAATAAAATCGAATGAAATTCAGATAGCCGGGAAAACAGGTACAGCTCAGAATCCACATGGTAAGGACCATGCTTTATTTATAGGATTTGCTCCATTCGATAATCCGAAAATTGCTGTTGCTGTTGTAGTTGAAAATGTAGGTTTTGGAGCAACATATGCTGCCCCTATTGCGAAAAAACTGATAGAAGCATACCTCTTAAAAGATAAAACCAAAAAAGATGAACAGAATAAATATGAACAGAAACTGCAGCAGAATATTATAGGGGCCTCAATTGCGAATTGATTACAAGCTTCAGGATAAATTTGATTTCGGAATTTTTATTCCCTGCCTGCTGCTTTTTGGAATAGGGCTGGCAGCAATATACAGTTCAACAGTGCACCACCCGACTGCTTCCGGTAATTTTGATAAGCAGCTTATATGGGGTGTTGCCGCATTCATTGTATTTTTTATTACTTATTCCATTCCCACTAATTCATTCCGTTTAATGGCTATCCCATTATATTTACTTTCACTTGCTTTGTTGATGGCCGTTCTTGTAATGGGCCGACAGATTTCTGGAGCTAAAAGCTGGCTGGACCTTGGAAGTTTTGGATTTCAACCTTCAGAAATGGCGAAGATCGGGACGATACTTGTTGTTGCATCCTTCCTGAGCCGCAATAATTCAGACATTGAATCCTTTAAAGATATTGTGTTCACCCTTATTATTGGTTTAGTACCGGTCGGCTTAATACTTCTTGAACCTGATATGGGAACTGCACTTGTATTCATCGGAATAATTCTTACTATGATTTTCTGGAAGGGGATAAGTCTTTTTGGTTTGTTCATAGTGCTTAGTCCGGGGTTTGTTGCTCTTTCATCCCTTTTTGGAGTGTATTACTTTATTGCCTCATTGATCCTTGTCTCGGTTGCTCTATTGATTTTCCGAAAAGACATATTTTTCAGCGGGTCAATCTTTGCATTGAACCTTGGTGCAGGCTTTTTTGCAGATTACGTTTATAATGTCCTTAGTCCCCATCAGCAGAATCGAATAAAATCCTTTATAGATCCGATGGCTGATCCGCTTGGTGCAGGTTATAATGCAATACAGGCCAGAGTTGCTATAGGTTCAGGCGGATTCTGGGGAAAGGGTTTCCTGGCTGGTAATCAAACCCAACTTCAGTTCATTCCTGAGCAATGGACAGATTTCATCTACTGTGTAATCGGTGAGGAACTGGGATTCATAGGAAGTTTCATAACTCTACTGTTGTTTCTGGTATTATTTATCAAAATTCTTAAAATTGCCTCTTCTGCAAAAGATGAATTTTTAAGTCTTGTAACCATCGGAATACTCGCGGTTTATTTTGTTCATCTTATGGTGAATATTGGAATGACTGTAGGCATAATGCCTGTTATTGGTATTCCGTTACCTTTTGTAAGCTATGGCGGCAGTTCTCTGATGGTGAATATGTTCATGCTCGGGATAGTCGCAAACGTTTATCGTACAAGAAAAAATTATACTTAATAAGGAGGATTATTGATATTATCTGACAGGCAGATTCTTGATGAAATAAATCAGGGGAATATTGTAATTGAACCATTCACAAGAGAAAACCTGGGGAGCAACAGCTACGATGTCCACCTCGGCAAGTGGCTCGCTGTCTATGAAAGTGACATCCTTGATGCAAAACTCCATAATAAGATAAGAAAGTTTGAAATTCCGGAGAGCGGATTTTTGCTGCTTCCTTCAAAACTCTACCTTGGGGTTACCGAAGAATACACTGAAACAAGGAAATATGTACCTTTTGTTGAGGGGAAATCGAGCGTTGGAAGGCTTGGCATCGATATACATTCTACAGCCGGGAAAGGAGATGCAGGTTTCTGCAATACATGGACACTTGAGATATCGGTTAAGCAGCCTGTCAGGATCTATGCCGGAATGCCAATCGGCCAGATCATATACTTCGAAATGAAGGGAGAAGTTGAAGTACCTTATAATCTTAAAAAGAGTGCAAAATATAATGAACGAACCGAATTTCCGGTTGAATCCATGATGTTTAAAAATTTTAAATAATATGACAGCACTTGAAAAACTGAATAATGTTAATTCAAAGGGAAAATTCATTTGTGTCGGATTAGATACAGATATAAAAAAAATACCAGAGCATCTCAGATCTTTAACGCTACCGAAGTATGAATTTAACAGGGAAATAATTGAACATACTTCGGACTATGCAGCCGCATATAAAATCAATTTTGCATTTTATGAAAATTCAGGGGCCGATGGTTTTAAGGAGCTAAAAAAAACTATAGAGATAATACCGGAAGATATACTCATCATAGGGGATGCCAAAAGAGGTGATATCGGGAATACAGCAAGGATGTATGCGGATTCAATATTTAATTATTTCGGGTGTGATGCATCAACTGTAAATCCTTATATGGGTGAAGATTCGGTACAACCGTTTCTTCAATTTGAAAGTAAGTTAAACTTTGTGCTTGCTTTAACCTCAAATCCGGGATCTGCCGACTTTGAAAAATTAAAATTAAAGAACGGTGATTTTTTATATCAGCAGATTATTAGAAAAACAGTAGAGTGGAATAGTTCTAAGAACTGCGGAATTGTATTTGGAGCAACTCATCCGGAAGATCTGAAAAATAACATGAAACTGATTGGTGATCTCCCGGTTCTGCTTCCGGGGGTGGGTTCACAGGGAGGTAGTCTGGAAGATACTATTTATGCTTTTTCGGAAGCTAAACGATTAAAATTTTTGATCAATGTAAGCAGAGGGATCATTTATAAAAGTAGCGGAAAGGATTTTGCAGAAGCAGCTGCTGAAGAATTAAACATTTTAAATACAAAAGTCAAAAAAGAGCTCAATATGTGAAGAAAATACTATTCATAATTTTACTCTTAATTTTAATATTAGTAAGTTTTCTGAACATTAAACAGTCCTCTTGGACAAAAGAGGGAGAGATGCAGGAATCTGCTGTACAAAAGCCTCCGGAATCTAATATTGGGGAGTCCGGCAAAATGGATTATCAAACTCCCGACATCTATGAAATCAGTTCGTTAAGAGTTGATTCGAGATTGCAGAGTCTGAAAATCAATACCGAGAAGGATACAATCCGCACAGAATCGAACACTATTCAAATTTCCGTGACAGTCCCCAAAAAAATTTCCGGCGCAGACATTTTTCTTTTTAACAATGGTAAAAAGAAAGATATGTATTCCCAGGTAAATTCAGGTGAGTATTTATTCAGGAAAGTTTTCCTTGATGATACAGTTAATAACCTGGTTTTCTTATATCGTCTGGGGAGCAGGAGATCCCTACCCGCAAAACTTGTAGTCATTAAAGAACCTGGCAGGTAGAGTATGAAACAAGACAAAAAACTGGAAAAATTTCTTTATGAAATTTGGAAAAAGCAGGATTTCATAAAAGAGCTTGAAACAACCGACGGACAGATAATAAAAATTATCGATCCCGGAACCGAGAACAAAGAAACAGGCGGTCCCGACTTCAAACACACCAGGTTACAGATAGGTAACTTAACGTATTCGGGGGATGTTGAAATAGACGGAATCCATTCTGATTGGAAAGCTCATGGGCACCATCTTAATAAAAAGTATAACAGCGTGATTCTGCACGTAGTATTCAATAATTCAAGGAGAGATTCCTTCGTTTACACACAGGATGGAAGGAAAGTGCAGTCATTCTCCCTGGAACCATTTCTCAATAATAGTATCCGAGTTAAAATTCAGGAAGCAATTCTTTCCGAAAGATCCGGAAGAATTAATAAAATGCCTTGTGCTGAAGTGAATTCGGAATTGAGCTGAAAAAGAGAAACTTGATTTTGTATTTGAACTCGGGATTGGAAGATTCAAACAAAAATGTGAGAGGGTAGTCAGCAGACTGAAAGAACTGGTCTACCTGAAGGAAATAAATCTAAAAGAGCCCGTTGTTCAGTATGAGCCGGATGATAATTTTTATAAGAGGGAATTTACGACGGCAGATTTCAGCGATCCCTTGCTATGGGAACAGATGATTTATGAGGCTATGTTCGAAGCCCTGGGTTTTTCCAAAAATAAAGATATAATGCACAGGCTGGCTTCCAGTGTTGATATAAAATTTCTAAAAAAATTCTCAAAAGATGAAAAATTTCTCCTGGATCTTGAATCCATATTTTTTAATATAAGCGGACTAATCCCACCTGTGGAAAAAATTCCCGATGAAGAAACTTCTGAGTACGTGAGACAGCTGGTTGAGATATGGACAGAGCATAAAGGTAATTATGAAGGGAGATTATTTCACCAGACACAATGGAATTTCGCAAAACTCAGACCTTATAATTTCCCTACGGTCAGAATAGCCGGTGGTGTTAGATTGCTTTGTCAGGTGATTAGAGGCAAACTTATACAATCAATCGTAAAAGAATTTGAGAATTACAAAAGCAACAAACAGATCATAAGTTCATTAAGAAGCATGTTTATTGTTAAGGGGGACGGGTTCTGGCATACACATTATACTTTTGATCATCAAACAGATATCAGGATTAATTATTTCGTTGGTGTATCTAGAGCCGATGAAATTATAATCAATGTTATTCTGCCTGTTTTTTCAGTGTATTTCGAAATATTTAACAGAAAAGATTTGGCGGCCAGGGTGTTTAAGGTTTATCAGAATTACTACCAGCAGAGCGAGAACGGACTGGTTTTTGAAGTTTCTGAAACGCTGAATCTAAACAATGCCTGGAAAAGAAGTGTATTATACCAGGGAATGATAGATCTGTTCAGAAATTACTGCAGCAAAGACAACTGCATGGAATGCAGTATCGGGAAAAAAGTTTTCGGCTGAAATACTTAAGCCGCACACTTTCAGGAAATCAATTTGGTGATTCCCTTCCTTTAGTTATTACCGGTTAACTTCTGTATATCGTCGCGTATTTTTGCGGCTCTTTCGTATTCTTCGGTTTCAATAGCCTTCCTGAGTTTATCCTGCAGAGCCGCGAGCTGAGCTTCCTTTGTTTTAGGAATTTCTTCCTCCTGTTGCTCACGGGATTCACTTTGCTTTTCTTCTCCTTCAGCTTCCTCAGAAGGCACAAACGCTGCAGCTTCCATCACGGATTCTGCTACATAAATGGGGGAGCGTGCCCTTACTGCAAGAGCAATGGCATCGCTTGGTCTTGCATCAATCTCATTGCTTAATCCTGAAACCTCGAGAACTATTTTTGCAAAAAAAGTATTTTCTCTGAGTTCATCGATAATTATCTCAATTATAGTTGCTCCAAGATTATCTATCATATGCTTTAAAAGATCGTGTGTCAAAGGCCGTGGAGGTTTTATTCCTTCTATTTCAAGCGCGATAGCCTGGGCCTCGAAGGCTCCTATTATTATAGGGAGCCTTCTCGCGGCACCGATTTCACGCAGCAGAATAGCATAAGCTCCGCCCGTTGACGGACTGGATGACAATCCCAATATTTCACACTGTACCTTTTGCACTTTGACTCCTGATTCCTATGATTTTACTTTTTTAATTTCCTCGGTAAGAGCCGGAAGGATCTCAAATACATCTCCCGCTATTCCATAATCAGCAACCCCGAAAATGGGGGCTTCTTCATCTTTATTTATTGCTACAATATATTTCGAAGAGCTCATTCCTGCAAGGTGCTGAATTGCACCTGAAATTCCGCAGGCTATGTAAAGTGACGGGGATACGGTCTTTCCTGTCTGACCTACCTGTTCACGATGATCTCTCCAGCCTGCATCCACAACTGCACGTGAAGCACCAACAGCAGCACCGAGAACATCAGCAAGTTCCTCAACAAGATGAAAATTCTCAGCGGCCTTTAGTCCTCTTCCTCCGGAAACAATAATATCCGCTTCAGCGACATCAAGTTTGCCTTCCGATTTTTTGATTTCTGTTACGCGGGTTTTTAGATCAGGATTTTCAACATTTCTGGTTTCAACATCTGCGGTGCCATTTTCATCTTTAATTTCAGCTTTGAAGACATTTGGTCTTAATACAAAAATTTTAACATCAGTTTTAATCTTTGCATCGATCAGGGCTTTACCTGCGTATACTGGTCTTGTAGCTGTGATTTCCCCGGAGGATGCATCCAGACTGACACAATCCATAAGGAATCCGGCATTCAATCTCGCACTTATATGGGGTGCCAGGTCCTTTCCGAGTGCAGTACCGGAAATTAGCTATTATGGAAACTCCAGCTTCTTTCGCATAGTCACTTATTATTCCCGTATAAGCCGAGGTCGAATAATTAGTAAGCTGATCGTGCTTAAAATGAACTAGTTTTTTAATACCGTATTTTCCCACATCAGAAATATTTTCGATTTCATTTCCGATTACAAGGGCTTCTGCTTCAAAATTTAAGTCGCCTGCAAGCCTGGCTGCCGTGCTTAACACTTCAAAAGCAGATCTTTTAAGTTTATTATCTCTTTGTTCAAGAATTGCAAGAATTTTATTTGCCATTTTATGATAAACTCCTATATAACTTTAGCTTCTTCTCTTAATAATCTGACTAATTCAGGTACAGCCGATTTATCTTTGCCCAGGATCCTTCCGGGCTGCTTTTCCGCAGGCTTTTTCATAGTAACCACCTCAGAAAAAAGATCTGCAGCCGCTGCAGGTTTTTCTTCAATTGGTTTCTTCTTTGATGCCATAATACCCTTAAGTGAGGCATATCTCGGCTCATTAAGGCCTTTTTGTGCTCCGATGATAACAGGAAGTTCTGTAACTACAACCTCTTTACCACCTTCTATTTCTCTTTCAGCTGTAACTTTACTGCCCTCAATATTGAGTGAAACAACAACTGTAATACACGAAAATCCCGTCAGTTCTGCAGTAAGCTGAGGTACAGCAGAGTTATCATAGTCAACTGACTGCTTTCCGCAAAATACGATTTCATATCCCTGGGATTTAATTTCATCGGCGAGGGCTTTCGCGATACCCATAGAATCACGTTGATTATCATCCTTCAGAAGCACACCTTTATCAACACCCATTGCCAGTGCTTTTCTGATGGTATCTTTATTAGCATCACTCCCGACACTTATGGCGGTAACTTCCGAATCCCCTCCTGATTTTTCTTTTAACTTCAAAGCTTCTTCTATTGCAAATTCATCATATGGATTAACTATATATGTAACACCTGAGGGGTCTATGGTCTTCTGATCTGCTCCCACTTTAACTTTCGTAGCAGTGTCCGGCACATGACTCACGCATACTGCTATTTTCATTGGACCTCCATTATTTAAGTTTATTTTAGATCAAAAAATATAAACATACCCTCCTATAAAATCAAACTTAAGAGGAGACGGGTATCAATTATACTCCCGCATAAACCTGTTATTAATTTCATTTAATTTTTATCATTTATTTCATAATTTTGAGTTATGGAACTGAAACCAGAAAAACAGACAAGACTCGATGTACTGGAGGATGAAGAGGTCAAGGTAGGAATCTCCAGTAAGGTTGTTCTCTTCAATGATGACTGGCATACCTTTGATGAAGTAATTTTCCAATTGGTAAAAGCACTCGGGTGTACTTATGAAAAAGCACGGGGTTATGCTTTTGAGGTGCACGTTAAGGGTAAATGCGTTGTTTACACTGGAGATATGAAAGATTGTCTGAAAGTATCCTCCGTACTTGAAGAAATAGCTCTCAGTACCCAGATCATAACCTGATATATCCCCCTGTACCATTTAAAATTCATTGTAAAAACCTCGTTTTATCCATATATTTCATTTCTATTTTTAAAAGAAAGGACACGATGAGCAGTCAGAGAGATGACTTGAGAAATATTGCGATTATTGCGCACGTTGATCATGGAAAAACTACTTTGGTCGATCACCTCCTAAAACAAACCGGCGCTTTTCGTCAGAACCAGCAGGTAGAAAAAAGAGTAATGGATTCAAATGCCCTCGAAAAGGAGAGAGGGATCACAATTCTTGCCAAAAACCTGAGTATTCATTATAAAAACTGTAAAATAAATATTATCGATACACCCGGGCATGCCGATTTTGGAGGAGAAGTTGAAAGAACTCTTAGAATGGTAGATGGTGTTCTTCTCCTTGTTGATGCTGCTGAGGGACCTTTACCACAAACGAAGTTCGTGCTAAAAAAGTCACTTGATCTCGGATTAAAACCTATTGTTGTTATTAATAAAATCGATAGAAAAGATGCCCGCCCGAATGAGGTGCTTAACGAAGTTTTTGATCTTTTTGTAAGCCTGGGTGCATCAGACGAACAGCTTGATTTTCCTTATATCTATACAATAGCAAAACAGGGTATCGCCAGGATACAATCCTGAGGATGAGAGCGATAATTTGAAGCCGCTGTTAGATATCATTATTGAAAAAGTTCCAAAACCGGAAGCTGATATCGATGCTCCTTTCCAGATGCTTATATCTGCAATCGATTACAACGATTACCTGGGACGTATCGGGATAGGCAGAATTAATAAAGGAGTGCTGAGAGCCGGTGATAATATGATCCTGATTTCAAAAGAGGGAAAAAGAACCGAGGCAAGGATAACAAAATTATATGCATTTGAAAGCATTAAAAGAGTTGAAACAAATGAACTTACTTCGGGGGATATAGGCGGGATTGCCGGTCTCGAAGATGTAGATATAGGCGACACGATTGCCAGTCCTAAAAATCCCGAGCCCTTACCATTTGTGGCAATAGATGAACCTACAATAACAATGAATTTTATGGTAAACAATTCTCCTTTTGCAGGACAGGAGGGTAAATATGTTACTACCAGGAATATAAGTGAGAGATTATCGAAGGAATTGAAATCGAATGTCAGCCTTCGCGTAGAAATGACAGAATCTCCTGACGTATTCAAGGTCAGCGGAAGGGGAGAACTTCACCTTTCTATACTGATTGAGAATATGAGACGGGAAAATTATGAGCTTCAGGTAACCCGGCCTGAAGTGATTCTCAAAAAAATAGACGATGTTCTCTGTGAGCCGATGGAGCATGTAATTATAGATGTACCGGAAGAATTTGTTGGTATAGTCATCGAGAAACTTGGCAAACGAAAAGCTGAGATGAAGAATATGATTACATTCAATGAAAATACCCGGGTGGAGTTCCTGATACCAAGCAGAGGACTGATTGGCTACAGGTCTGAGTTTATGACGGACACCAAAGGAACAGGAATTCTTCACCATAACTTTAATGGTTACGAACCATATAAAGGAGATATTGTTCATCGTCAGAGAGGTGCAATGGTTGCTATGGAGACAGGAACAGCTTCTGCTTATGCAATGTTCAAACTGCAGGAAAGGTCTGTATTTTTTATCGAACCCGGTACCCGTGTTTATGAAGGCATGGTAGTAGGGGAGAATTCGAGAAATAACGATATGCATGTAAATGTGACAAAAACCAAGCAGCTTACCAATATGCGGGCTTCGGGAGCAGATGAAGCGATCAGACTAGAACCGCCTACATTGCTTACCCTCGAACAGGCTATCGAATGGATAACCGACGATGAATTCGTGGAAGTTACCCCGGTCAGCATCAGGATAAGGAAACGATACCTCACTGATATGGCCCGGAAGAATGCCCGGCTGGCTGAGAAACAGAAAGCAGCAACCGACGCAGTTTAAATAATTTAAAATAAAGACGCCTCTCAGAGACGTCTTTTTTTATTTGATATGATAAACTACTAAAATTAAAAAGGAGAGTCTTTATGGCCGAATCAGCGATTAAAGATCTGAAACCTGAACTAGTATGGCAAAGATTTTACGAAATTACGAGAGTACCCAGACCTTCTAAGAAAGAAGGAAAAATAAGAGAACATCTCAGAAAATTTCTTAAAGAACAGAATGTCGATTTTAATGAAGATAAAACAGGTAATATAGTAGCTAAAATTCCTGCCTCTTCAGGGTATGAGAAGTCACCAACCGTTATTCTTCAGGGACATATCGATATGGTTTGTGAAAAGAATAAAGAGACAAAGCACGATTTTGATAATGATCCTATAGAAATTAAAAGAGAAGACGGGTGGATTACTGCAGAAGGAACTACATTGGGCAGTGACAACGGTATAGGTGTAGCAGCTGCACTTGCTGTAATAAACGATAAATCCGTGGTACATGGTCCTATCGAAATTCTGCTTACCGTTGATGAGGAAACAGGTATGACAGGAGCAAATTACCTCGATGCATCTCTTCTGGATGGGAAGATATTATTGAATATGGACTCCGAAGAGGACGGTGCATTTTATGTCGGATGTTCAGGCGGAGTAGACACAATAGCTTCTTTTGATCTTAAAACAGAAAAAGCACCCTCAGGTTATGATACTTACGAAATTATGATCACCGGTCTTAAGGGCGGTCACTCGGGATTGGATATAATCCAGGGAAGAGCGAATGCTATCAAACTACTTGGGCGCGCACTTAACAGACTTAAAAAGGTTGATTATTCTCTCTCCTCATTATCGGGCGGGAGCTTAAGAAATGCCATCCCCCGTGAAGCAGAGGCTATTATTACGATAAAGAAGGGCTCAGAAAGTGAAGCCGAAAAAATCATAAGCGACTTCGAAAAACATCTTTTGAATGAGTATAAAAAGACTGACAGCGGACTGAAACTGTTATTTAAGAAAGTCGATACTGCAGCTGATACAGTTTTTACAAAAGAGTTCAGAAACAATATTATTAATTTACTGCTTGCTCTGCCTCATGGCGTAATTGCGATGAGTCAGGATATTCCTGATTTAGTGGAAACTTCTACTAATCTTGCCGTAATATCAACCGAAAAAGGCAAATTGAATATAAGTACAAGCCAGAGAAGTTCAATTGACAGTGCGAAGGATTATATTGCCTCCAGTGTTAAAGCAGCACTGGAACTTGCCGGTGGTGATGTAAGCGTTGGTGACGGCTACCCGGGATGGAAACCTGATATGGATTCTGCAATCCTCAAAACCTCGAAGAATGTCTTCAGGGAACTATTTAAGAAAGAGCCGGAAATAAAGGCAATTCATGCAGGACTTGAGTGTGGAATACTGGGATCAAAGAAGCCCGGACTGGATATGATCTCTTTCGGTCCGACTATAGAGGGAGCTCATTCACCGGATGAAAGAGTAAACATTGATACGGTTGAAAAGTTCTACAATCTCTTAAAAGGAATTCTGAAAAATATTGCTGAAAAAAAGTAAAATCTGATACTTGAAAAACAAAGGCTGTCTGTTATCAGACAGCCTTTTTTATTTCAAGAGCATCCTCCAGATATTCCGAACAGATCTCACAGCGACACAATTCATAAATCTCATCATATCCGTAATCTATTGTTAATTCTTCATCCGGCTCGATATTTCTGGCGGCAATTAAAAAAAGACTTTCATCATCCCTGTCGATTATATCGCAATTATAACTGCAGTTATGATTAATATATTTGATTTTATTAGTCATTGCAGTGTCGATATAAGTTTCCCCATTCCAGAATATATATACATTTCCGTCTTCTTCTCTTTTTTCGCATTCATCGCCGGAGATGGATTCTCCCCGGATGATCATAATTTTTTGTCCTTCTTTAATTCCAACTGATGTAAATAATCCCGCGCCATGAATTTCGGATTCGTTTACATAAAGGAAATTCTCATAAAATTCTTTTTCCCTGTTCAAGACTACATTTTCCTTTCTTACAAATAATTTAGAATGATACACCATTAATTTATACCAGCTTCATTCTAAAGCAGCTGTGATAATTTTTATGAATCTTAAAGTTACGAAATTTATATCCATTATTAAAAATATTTTGCCTTGATTGATTTGTATAATACATTAATGATATGATTGTGGTTATTTTACAGATACAAATAAGAAGCACTAACGATGAATATAAGACTTAAAAGTATCTGGGCGTTTACAAAAGAGGTCTTCGATCAGTTTATAGACGATAAATGCCCGAAGCTTGGTGCGGCCCTGTCATTTTATACTATATTTTCGGTGGCACCCATAATTGTAATATCGATCTCGGTTGCAGCCCTGATATTCGGTAAGGAAGCAGCAAGAGGGGAATTAATTGCCCAGATCCAGGGTCTGGTTGGATACGACGGAGCAAAAGTGATCCAGACAGCACTAAAAAATGCCCAGTATACCCACCAAAGTGTCATAACCATTATTACCGGATTCGTTGCTCTGGTAATAGGCTCTACCGTGGTATTTGTTGAACTGCAGGATTCTCTGAATATGATCTGGAAGATAAAACCAAAACCGGGAAGAAATATGTTCAAAGGATTAATCAGAGACAGGGTTCAGTCATTTGCAATGGTCCTGGGTACAGGATTTCTCCTGCTGGTTTCACTGGTGGTAAGTGCATTAATTTCATCTATCGACAATTATATTTCGGAATCATATTTCGATATTCCCAAGTTCCTCCTTGACTTTTCTAATATTGCTATCTCCCTATTAATAACTTTTCTGTTGTTTATGATGATCTTTAAAGTGCTGCCTGATGTGCATATAAAATGGAAACATGTATGGGTAGGGGCATTGGTTACAGCGGCTCTTTTTGTGCTGGGAAAATATCTTATAGGTTTATACCTGGGGACAAGTACGTTAAGTTCAACATACGGAGCCGCAGGATCACTGGTTGTATTCCTGCTATGGGTTTATTATTCAGCGCAGATACTTTTTCTGGGAGCAGAATTTACACAGGTATATGCGAACAAATACGGTGATGGTATACTCCCGACATCAAAATTTATGAAATACGAAGTTGAGGGTCTATTTAAACAGGATAAAGAAAAATCAGGATAACCTTTCTTCCATACCTGCAATCTTTATATTATTACGATATACCTCCTCAGAAGTTACATTTCCGATTTCATCATAATCAGTCCATTTACCATCTTTCTTACCTTTTAAATAATATCCTGTAGCCTTTCAATTTGCCGTCAGGGTAGTACCAGAACCATTTATCGGAAGTGTTATCATCCTTAAAGTATCCCTGGGATTCAAGCTGTCCATCAGGATAGTAATACTGCCAGAGCCCTTCGTTCTTGTTATTCTTCATCCTACCGCTAATCAGCACTTTTCCCGGCCTCAGAATAAACATTAAAATTACCATCCTTCATTCCCTTCACCACATCATACTCCAGGATCCGGGAACTAATGACATCGTGTATTTTTCCTGTGTACGGCTCTCCATTATCAATCAGGCAGATTAAACCATCTTTCAGCATAATATTCTGGGAGGCAGGGTTATCATTGCTGCAGGAGGAGACGAGTAAGGAAACAGAAAAAAACAATAAGAGCATGGCTGCTCTGCAACAGAGTAGTTTTGTTGTTTGCATAGTACTTTTCTATTTAATGACACACAATAGTTTTTCTGCTGCACCCCTCAACCAGAATCTGTATATGGATTATACGAAAAAATTATTTAAAGTGAAATAAAATAAACAACAAAGTTTTTGATAGGGAATTGGTATGTTCTCCCAAAAGAGAAGATAATAAGCTCGTTTCTCACTATTGAAAAGCTCAACAGTCGAAAGTGTTAAAAAAATAATCATTTTGCTTGGTTTATTTTTTGATGGATGGCATCGGCTGATGGGATTTTCATCAATATTCCATAGGTCACAAATAAGAAGTTTTTTTCATTTTATTTGGAAACTGTAATAAATTGTTAATATTTTACCAAGTGAAATAACTTAAAATTGTGGGAGTCGATATGTTTAAATCATTTCTAGTAGTATTCCTTTTCTCAACCCTTGTATTTTGTCAGGAAACACCCAAACATGGTTATGTTGGAGCCGAGACCTGCGGAATGTGCCATAAAACCGAAAAGCAGGGTAATCAGTACGGTATCTGGGAAAAATCTCAGCACGCCCAGGCATACAAAACACTTCAGTCTGAAAAAGCTGACAAAATAGCAAAAGAAAAAGGCTTCAATACACCTGCGGTAAAAACTCCTGAATGCCTCAAATGTCATGCATCTGGTTATAATGTTGATGCCAAATTCTTAGGGAAGAAATTCAAGGTTGAAGATGGTGTTCAATGCGAAACCTGTCATGGACCAGGTGAAGATTACAAGAGCATCAAAATAATGAAAGATCCAAAAGCTGCAGAAGAAAACGGATTAGTCTTAGTTTCAGATATCAACACTTTCTGTGTAAAGTGCCACAATTCTGAGAGTCCAACATTCGATAAGAATATGGACCTGAGCAAGATGTGGGATAAGATCAAACATCCAATCCCGGGTAAGAAATAATTTATCAATCTTGTTCTGAATAAATAAGACTAACTCTATGAAAAAAATAATTTTTTGCAGCATAGCTTTATCCTTATTTGTTTCACTGACATATGCACAAAATTTAAATGGCAGATTTTCATCTGCCATTTATTCTTTTGAGAGATACGATACGGTAAATGTGTCAACAACATTCTTCCGTGCGTATGAAATGCTCAGTCTGAATTTAAATAAGGATAACTATTCGTTAAGAACCAACCTGAATTTTGAAAGTGATATATCAAATCCTCTCGATAATGACCCAAGAGTAAGATTCTATAACCTTTATTTTGAAGCACGAAAAGTTCTTGATGCTTTTACCATCAGACTCGGCAGGCAGCCAATAATAAATATGGTAGCCGGGGGATTATTTGACGGTATCAATGTCGATTACAGGAACGGCGATTACAAGGTTACCGGTTATTACGGAGGCAATGTTCCTGCTTATCAGAAATTCAAGCTCACCGACAGCTGGAGTGATGATTTCATTGCAGGCGGCCGTGTTGTAACCACAGCGCTTAAGGATTTCAGGATAGGTTTAAGTTATATTAACAAAAACTTTAAAGCCGATCAGTACACAACTTTGAGAGAAGACTTCTCAGATCCAAATAATCCATCGCTTTTACAAGTTTTAATTCAAAACAAATCGAACCAGTATCAGTTTGCTTCTGCTGAAGTGTCTTACGAAATGCCCAAAACCTTTACTATTGACACCAGGTATGATTATGATCTGAATTTTATGCAGACATCAAAGTTTGAAGTTTACGGTACATATGATCAACTCGAGAAGTTTGATTTCAATATTTATTATAATTACCGCTCACCTAAAATCCGGTACAACTCCATCTTTGCTGTATTCGATTATGGTAATACCCAGGAGGTTGAAGGCGGATTAAGCTACAAGCTTAACAAGATCTTCACTATTACCGGAAAAGTGGCAAATGTAACCTATACTGATGAGAATTCTCAGAGGATTACTGCCGGAGTAATATCAAATTATGGCAGCATTACCTATAGGAAAAATCTCGGTTATGCCGGTGAAATGGATGCGGTTTCATTATATACTGCATACACTTTTCTCGAAGGATTATTAACTCCTTCCATTGGCTTGTCATTTACCAACTATAAATTATCTGACGATGCTGAAACTGATAACCTGACTACCCTGCTGGCAGGCTTTAATATAAGACCTTTCCGCACACTATCGGTGGATATTCAGGGCCAGTATTTAAATAATAAGATCTATAAAGACGATGTACGTCTTTTTGCAAAACTGAATTACTGGTTTAATACAAATTTTTAGCAGATGAATTATGAAATTAAAATTTTTCTACATTTTCTTATCAATAGGTTTAATCACTACTCTTTTGTTCTCGGCTTTTTTATCAGCACCTGACCAGGAGAATGGCGGTCATGATAAACTGATTAAATTCTCACATAAATTCCATAGTGAGCTTGCAGACTGTTCAACCTGCCATACTGCTGTAGACACCGCCACAACTCTGAACGTTAGTCTGATCCCGACAATGGATGACTGTGCGCAGTGCCATGATGTTGAGAGTGAAGACAACTGCACTATGTGTCATTATGATGGCGTATATGAGTCTCTTCAGCCAAAGAAAGCTGAATTATACTTCAATCACAGTTTTCATGTCAAAGAGCAGAAACTTGAGTGCCAGACCTGTCACAAAGGGCTGAGCGAGGTTGACTATGCTTTCCAGGCAGAGCAGCCTTATCCTCAAATGAATGACTGCTGGTCGTGTCACGGTGCAACAAAAGTCGCAGCAAATGCCTGTGAAGCCTGCCATGTTTCTACGGCTGATCTTTTACCGCAGACACATAAAAGCGTTAATTTTATTCACACACATAAGTTTGCCGCCCGTGATATAGATGCAAACTGTGCAATGTGCCATGATAATCATAGCTGCGAAGACTGCCACGTTGGAACGACTATGATAACTGAGGACAATACCTCAAAGAACTTCTTTACTCCTTATGAACCCGGTAATTCTGTAGATGGAGCCAAACAGCAGAAAATTACCAGGGTACATCAGCTGGACTACAGATTTACGCATGGCATCGATGCAAAACAAAAGTCGAGTGAATGTCAAACCTGCCACAGTTATGAGTCATTTTGTACCCAATGTCACCAGGGTGAAAATCAGGACTTTGAGCTGAGCGGCGTTGCTCCTATTTCCCACGTAAAGCCGAACTTTACCACTTTAGGTGTAGGTTCAGGCGGAGGAGAGCATGCAATCCTTGCCAGGAGAGATATCGAATCATGTATGGCCTGCCACGATGTTCAGGGAGCGGATCCTACCTGTATTACCTGTCATATTGACAATGACGGAGTAAAAGGAACCAACCCAAGAACGCATCCGGCCGGATTTATGAAAGATACACATGGCGACTGGCATAATGATGCGGGATCAGTTTGCTATAATTGTCACGTGGGTGCCTCACCGCAGTCACCTTCAGGAGCAGGGTTCTGTGGATATTGCCATGGTCAAAAGTGATTAAAACGGAAACAATTATGAATTACAAAATTATATACCTACTTCTATTTATTTTTTCAGGAATCTTCATTGCAGGATGCAGCGATCTGAATGAAGACATTACTCCACCGCCGTCAGGGATTAGTGTACATAAGACCGGTATCCTTAATCCCGATTCGCCGAATTTTCATGTTAACCTGATTAAGGATAATAACTGGAATATGAGGCTCTGCCAGCAGTGTCATGGCGGTGACTTTTCCGGAGGAACAGTTGGAAAAAGCTGTCTCGGATGTCATACCGAAGAGAACGGACCTTTGGCCTGCAACACCTGTCATGGTGATCCGAGTCCCGGAGGCCATATATTTCCACCGCAGGATCTTTCAGGCGATACATCCACAACGGCTGCCGGAGTTGGAGCACACGTAGCGCATCTGGTTACAAATAATCTAACCGACAGGATAAGATGCTCTAACTGCCATACATTTCCATCGAACTTCTTTGCTGAAAGCCATATAAGTCCGGACGGGCTTCCGGCACAAATAAATTTCGGACAAAAAGCTGTATTTAATCATGGTGTAGAATCCACTTACGATTACAGCACACATTCCTGTGCTAATACCTATTGCCATGGAAACTTTGTTTCGAAAAGAGATACCTCTCAGTACCAGTTTATTTATATAGACAATGCAACAGGAGAACCCTCTGATTCTATGTATGGAAATAATGTTACTGTAGTTTGGAACCAGGTGGATGGAACCCAGGCTCAATGCGGATCATGCCATGGACTTCCGCCATTAGGGCACAGGTATCAGACCTGGCCGACAAGCTGCGTAATATGCCATACTGGAGTTATAGATGCTGAAGGTAATATTATCGATTCAACCAAACACATAAACGGTCACGTAGATGTTTTTGGGAATTAACAGAACCTTCTAAAGCTTAAAAAAGCCCCGAATGATCGGGGCTTTTTTGTTTTAAATGGGGGGTATTTTGGTACGCTTAAGAAAATACAAAACCCGATTTTCATCGGGTATTCTTTGCGGAAAGGGAGGGATTCGAACCCTCGGTACGGTTACCCGTACACACGCTCTCCAGGCGTGCCAGTTCAACCACTCCTGCACCTTTCCGAAAGCGAAGTGCAAATATAAAAATTAGCCTTCCCTTTACCAAAAATACAGATCAGTTATCCGATGGTTTCGTAAAATTTTCTTAAAAAGTATAATATTGTTAATTTAGACCTCCTGATTTTAGAGGAATAAGCAGCTTCTATCTTGTTAAGAATCTTATTTCTTTTTGAATCAGCAATGGAGAGATGCCGGAGTGGTTGAACGGGGCGGTCTCGAAAACCGTTGTGGGGCGTTTGCTCTACCCAGGGTTCGAATCCCTGTCTCTCCGCAAGCTATTTTTGAAGATGCGATAGTTGCGGAATACCTAAAGCGCTAGCTCAGTCTGCTAAATAAAATTTGTTGCTTTTCTCAAACAATTAGGGCAAATTGAAATAAGTAATATTCTCTACTTTGTGGGAGCAAGGGTGCTGGAGTTTTATTACTACACCTTACTGAAGATAATATCAGAGTTTCTTCCCGAAGCCATCCACAAATATTAGGATTACAATCATTTTTGTTGGAGGTTGCGATGAAATCATTACTAAAAATTTCTTATTTCTTTTTACTTGCTGCACAATTTTGTTTTTCGCAGCCTGTCCCGGCATCGGAGAGTCAGGACGGGTGGTATCAGCAGCAGAGTAATACGACAGAACAGCTTTATGCTGTCCATTTTGTTGATGCAAATACTGGCTGGGCAGCTGGTGGTAGCGGGGTAATATTATACACTACTGACGGGGGAACTAACTGGACCGAGCAGTTAACTGGTACGACTAATCATTTCACCGGAATATTTTTTGTTTCTGCGACTGAGGGTTGGGCCGTTGGTGGAAATTATTCGCCATTTCTTGGTATGCTTTATAATACTGTCGACGGTGGTACAAACTGGATAGTTCAAACAGATACTCTTCCTCTTCAATTAAATTCAGTCTTCTTTATTTCAGCTACGACCGGTTGGGCTGCCGGAAATGGAGGTCAGATACTTAAGACTACTGATGCCGGATTAAACTGGGTGTCCCAATCGGCATTAATTTCAGATTACCGGGATATATTTTTTATTGATGAAAATACCGGATGGGCTGTAGGTGGTGAAGCATATAATACTTATAGTACAATTATTAAAACTACAGATGGCGGGGATACCTGGATTGAGCAAACTGCAGAAACAACCGATTATTTGCGTGCGGTTTATTTTGTTTCAGAAACGATTGGCTGGGTTGCCGGAAATGAAGGCACTATTTTTAAAACTACAGATGGCGGAAATAACTGGATATCACAAAGCAGCGGTTCAACAGAGGGACTTTATTCTATTCATTTTGTAGATAACAATAAGGGGTGGATGTCGGGAGGAGAAGGTCTGCTATTAAATACGACCGACGGCGGCTCAAATTGGGCTGTACAGACAAGTGGAACTAATCGATATATTAACTCATTATCTTTTCCTGATGCAGAAAATGGCTGGGCAGTTGGAAGCTCAGGCATAATTCTGCATACAACCAACGGAGGGGTGACTTTTATTGAAGAAAATGCTGCCAAATTACCGGCAGAGTTTTTAGTTTTTCAGAACTACCCTAACCCGTTTAATCCAAATACTCAGATAAAATTCTCGATCCCAAATTCTTCTAAGATAACATTGAAAATATTTGATACACTGGGTAAAGAGATCGCAACTTTAATGGATGAAGAAAAATCCACAGGAATTTATGAGGTGAACTGGGATGCTGCAAACCTGCCGAGTGGCGTTTACTTCTATCAATTAAGGGCAGGTGATCCTTCGACAGGCTCAGGACATAGCTTTATTCTGACAAAAAAGATGATTCTTCTTCGATAAAAGATGGAGAGTTTTTGGAGAGCTTTTAGGTATTGAATTAGTAGAGCTCCTTATAATTAGTTCTATCAGCTTTAGTCCCGGAGGCATTCTATTCTGATATACTTAAGATTAATTTTATTACGATTTACTGAAGCAGAAACTGAAGTAGTTTTTGAAGCGCAATGTTGTTTAGTACATAATTAAATAATAAAATATAAGATTATTACTTAGTTATTCGTTTAAGTTCAGTCTTCAATGCCTTTTTTATTTCTTCATCAGAAGATGGCTACCTTTTATGGAATCAATGCTGACCGGAGAAATTCTAATTTGGGCTTTTCTTCGAACACAAACTTTCTTCAGACTATGTATTGCTAGTAAATAACTAATATCCTTAAATTTAATTATTCTTATTATTCCTGTAATGTTCAGTTATTTTTAATCAGACTCTGGGGACGAATGATATTACCGGGAAGATATATTAAGGGAAACCCGCAATTTTCCAGAGATACAGAATAAAAGCCTTATAATTTCGATTTTTATTCTTAAACCATGTTATTTGCTCCTGGATGAGCCGGTTCTTGGGTTGGATGTTAAAAGCATAATCGCAGTAAAAAAGCTTCTGAGAATACATTCACAGGCTGGCAGTACAATATTATTTTCAACTCATATACTGGATTTAATGGAGAACCTGTGTAACAATGTCGCAATACTTGATAATAAAAAGGTCACTTTATACGATGGCATAATCGGGAAGGGTAAGAACGGGCTTGAGAACATTTATCTTGAGGTGCTTGGTAATAAAATCCAAAATTCTCTCGATGGATATATTTCCTGTTTTGAATAGGTGATTAAAGTTAATTATTTTATTATTGGCTTGAGCAGGCTGTCCCCGCCTTAAATCCGAAAGAGCGCCGTGCCGGAAAGAAGGTATTGCTAAATCGGTAAATAGTAAATTAAAGAAGTGTTTTGTAGTTTCGAGCACCGTGAAGAATTCTGTGAATAAAAATAATTTTTTCTTCTATCGTGTAAAAAATAAGATAATTCTGAACTATCAAATATCTATAACCAAGATTTCTTAGTTCTTCTTCTCTAGGAATTCTTCCGAGATTTGGATTGGCTGATAAAAGTTCTAAGTTCTTTTCAATATTATTTGCCATGGCATCTGCCGCAGTTGGATTATCTGCTGCGATAAAAGATATGATTTCAGTAAAGTCTTCCTCGGCAATATTAAGAAGACGAACCTGGTATTTATTTGTTGGCATTAATTGTTTCTCTAATATTTACCATTACCTGCTTTAATGTTTTCCCTTTGTCTCCTTGAGATTTTTGTTTTTGGGCAACTGATAATTTGCCAAGTAAATCGAGCTTTAATTGAAGTTTCGAATAATGAGCCATTGACATTACAACTAAATCGCCTTCTCCATTTTTCGTAATAAATATAGGCTCATTAGAATTGTTTGCAAGTTCGGATATTTCATTCGATTTATTTCTTAAATCAGAAATAGGTTTAATAATTGGCATTTTGATTTCCTTTTTAATTCTATGTCAAAATTATATCATTATTCTGATAAATTCAATAGAAATAAAATTACTTTCCTTTTGATGTGCCGGAAAATGAGATAGAAACACTTATTAACGAAGTAAAACCGGCAGGAACTTACGAGTTAACCTGGAATGCAGCTAATCTTCCTAGCGGAGTTTATTTTTACCAGCTGAAAGCAGGAGACTTTATTTAGACCAAAAAGATGATCCTTCTCAGATAGAGGATGGAGACTTTTTGGAGAGGTCAATTTAAAAAAGCTTGAAATCAGCTAATAATCAAAAGAAATAGAGACAGGGCGCAGATTCCCTGTCTCTCCGCAAGATAAAAGGCTGGCTTAAGTGTTCTGTTTGAGATGGGCTTTTTTGATATAATAATTCCCGCTGGTTGTATTTCATTTATATAACTTTATATTAAACAGGTGTAATAATTAATAATATTAGGGGTGCCTCGAATTAAATTTCCTTATTTCTTTCGATTTCTGCTCGGCCTTTATTCGGCCTTTGCTCGGCCTGTAACTCCGAGATAACCACCAGATAACTCCGTGATCAATAAGCTATGGCTACGATTCTGAAAGGATAATTGCATTGAAAGCTTACTTTCAACTCTCTTACAGCTTTAATAAATTTGTAATTATCATTAACAAGAAAAATCAATATGAAAACTCTTATACTTTTAATCTTCTCCACATCCCTGCTTTGGTCCCAATCTTTTAGTGATTACTTCAACGATAAAACTATGCGGATCGATTATTATCATACAGGGAACTCTTCAAAAGAACTTGTCACCCTCGATCATATATACAGGTACGGCATCTGGGCCGGGAACCCTGATGATCTGCTTGATAACTTTAACAACGGCGCCTACTACTACAAAGTATACGATGAAAAGACTGACAGGCTGATATACTCAAAGGGTTTTGACAGCTATTTTAAGGAATACCAGACCAGCGATGATGCATTGAAAGGTATAGAGAAAACTTTCCAGGAAAGCGCAATTATCCCCGCACCAAAGAACAAGATCAGATTTGCTCTTGAAAAAAGAGACTCAGTAAACAACCTTCATGAGATTTATTCAACAATAATAGATCCTGAAGATATTTATATATCAGATGAAGCAGCAGACAGCAGCGGAGTTACAGTCTATAAACAATATTATTCAGGTGATCCGCATAAAAAGGTTGATGTGGTAATACTGGGAGAGGGTTACACAAAAAATGAGAAATCTAAATTTGAAAAGGATCTGAAACATTTCTCAGACCTTTTTATGAACCAGGAACCTTATAAATCACTTAAAGACAAATTTAATATATACGGTGTTTATAAAGCTTCGCTCGACAGCGGCTGCGATAATCCCGGCGCAGGTATATATAAAAATACAATTCTCAGCACTACATATTATTCACTTGGCTCAGAAAGGTATATACTTACCGAAGATAATAAGTCAATGCGGGATATAGCTGCAAACGTTCCCTATGATGCAATTTATATTATGATAAATGAATCGCGTTACGGAGGAGGCGGTATCTATAACTTCTACTGTACTTTTATCTCTGATAACCAGTTCAGTGATTATATATTCCTCCACGAGTTCGGTCATTCATTCTCCGGACTGGCGGATGAATACTACACTTCTGATGTCGCTTATAATGATTTTTATCCAAAAGGGATAGAACCTGTCGAACCAAATATTACCAGGCTGCTTGATACAAATAACCTTAAATGGAAATATCTTACTACTCCAGGTATTGAGATCCCAACGCCATGGGAAAAAGAAGAGTATGATAAATTCGATCTTGCCTGGCAGAAAGTCAGACGAGAACTAAATTCAAAAGTAGCGGCGCTTCAGAGACAAAAAGCTGATGAGACGGTAATTGATTCACTTAAAGAGAAATATAATGAGCTTGATAAAAAACATAGCGATGAAGTTGATAAATTTCTCCGCAGCAGCAAATACTGGGGGAAAACAGGCGCATTTGAAGGTGCCGGCTATTCTTCAAAAGGGATGTACAGGCCGATGATCGACTGCATAATGTTCTCTAAAGGTGCTAAACCCTTCTGTACCGTCTGTACTGAAAGTATAAAAAAGGTCATAAAACATTATACTGATTGATATGATTCGAATCAGTATGATATTCTGAAAGAGATCCGGAATGAAGAAACTTTACATATTTTTGTTCTTAGTTAATTTATCATTTGCACAGTACGTTCCGCAGTCGCCTTATCTGCAGGATCCTTCAAAGGCAATTCCTTATGTCGACAGCTGTGCGCAATTCTGGACTCAGGTCTATGACACCGTTTATGGAGGTTTTTACACTAACGTAGATCGTTTCGGGCAGGTAATAACCGGATGGGGAACAAACAAGGATCTCATCACCCAGTCTAGAGACGCATACGGATTTGTTAGGGCCTATATGCTTACGGGCAACCAGGAATACCTGACGATGGCACGACACGCACTCGATTTTATGTATGACCATGCCTGGGACAGTTCCCACGACGGATGGTACCACAGCATAGATAGATATGGAAACCCGATAAATCCAAATGACGTTAAAACTGCCTTTGATCAGCATTATGCACTTCTCGGTATTGCAGCATATTATGAAGCAACAAGAGATACAAATGACTGGAACCGTCTTATGGATGGATATAACAGCAGCGAGAATCATTTGTGGGATAATGATCCCCAGGATTTCGGTTATTATGATACCGGAACGTACGACTGGACCTCAGTTTCGGGGAAGAGCTTTAATGCTACAGTGGATGCAATTACTACTAACGTTCTTGCTCTTGTATTTGCTGACGGGAGAATCCGTTTACAGATCGCGGCTACTTCAGCTGGCAGATAATATCCTTACACACCTGTATGGAAGTATGCCTCAGCAGGCAATTGGATTTGTTGAGAAGTATTATTCCGACTGGTCCTGGAATAATGATGAAACGATGACGATTATGGGGCATGTGCTTAAATCTGGCTGGTGTCTGGGAAGGATCAATCAGCTAATACCTGATACAAATTATATTAATGCTGCCCATGATTTAATCCGGGATGTCTGGGACAATGGTTATGATCATGAACTGGGAGGACCCTATAAAGATTTTAACCGGATTACCGGACAAATGCTTATGTGGGGACAGGCTGATACGGCTAAGGCCTGGTGGCAGATGGAACAGGCTGTAACTGCCGGACTTATGATGTACAATCTTACGGGTGAATCTCAATACCTTCAGATGGCGGATGAAACTCTCAGTTTCTTTATGACTTATTTTGTCGACCATGAATATGGAGAAGTTTATTCAGACCGGACGAGATACGGAGGACAGATATGGGGACTTGAGAAAGGAAGCAGCGGTAAGGCTGGTTATCACTCAATCGAACTGGGTTATTATACATACCTTTATGGTAATCTTTTCTTTAAGGGCGACCCGGTAACTTTATATTATAATTTTATGCCTTTGGATTCAGATAGAGAAATAAAAATGAATCCTCTTGCATTCGCTGATTCAAAATATAAGATCAAAGAGGTGCAGAAAGACGGTGTGGCTTATAACGACTTTAATAGTGAAGCGAGAATTCTTAATCTGCCGTCAGGCACTGGCGGAGAATTCAAAGTCACCTATGAATTAACTAATCCGGTTTATGTACGGAATGAGAAAACAGCCGAACCCGATTTCCAATTATACCAGAATTATCCGAATCCATTTAACCCGGTTACAACCATAAGCTTCTCAATTCCCTATAGAAGCAGAGTCTCTCTCAGCGTATATGATATTTTAGGGAAAGAAGTTGCATCATTAGTTAATGATGAAAAAGATCCGGGAACATATAATGTTAGGTTTAGCGGAAACAATCTCGCAAGCGGAGTTTATGTTTACAGACTTGAGAGTACTTCAGGTAAATACGGAACTACGGTTCAATCCAGAAAGCTGCTTCTGCTGAAGTAATCGTTAGTCAGCTTTCTGTCAGACTCAATCAGCAATCCCTTCCATTCATCCCAAATGAGTTTACATGCGTGCGTCATAGCTTTACCTTTGGGCAAGTTAAAATTTGATAAGAATCGGAGGTCGAGATGTTCCGATCGAAAATCACTCTTTCCTGTTTACTCCTTATTCTGCTGGTAATGTCTTCATACGGATTTAATAACGGATCAATTAAAGATCCTGATACAAAGAAAGCCGCTGTAGTAAACCTTTTAATCGGTCTTAAAAGCGATAATTACGGCCTGAGAACAGGTTCTGCTTTCATGCTGGGCGAGATTGGTGCAGAAGAAGCTGTAGTTCCTTTAATGAGAATGCTGAGGACTGAAAAATGTGAGAATGCAAGAATAGTTGCCGCACTGGCATTATATAAAATTAATAGTCCTAAAAGTATTTTTGCAGTGAAACAGGCTATCAGATTCGATAGCAGTGAGAGGGTAAGAAAAATGTGTACAAACTTCTACTCCGAATCAATAAAAGCAAAGTTTAGGTTAAATAACAGAGAAAATATAGACAGTGAAGTAGCAATCCGGTAAATTGTTTCTTCATAAGAGAACCTCCTCTAAACCGGGATTGCCCATCCCGGTTTTTTTTATGCCCGACGTGAATATCCCGTATTTTATTACTTATATTTCTGCGATCATTGGTGATTTTATATGCAGCTTATCAAAAAAGAAATAAAGAAAACACTTGAGCTTGCATATCCGGTCATTATCGGGCAGCTTGGCTTTATAATGATGGGTGTGGTAGACAGCATAATGGTCGGCAGCGTTGGTGCGGTTCCGCTTGCAGCCGCTTCTGTTGGCAATAGTCTATTCATTCTGATATCCATCGTAGGATTGGGAATCTCAATTTCAGTTACACCCCTGGTCGCGATTGCAGTAGGGGGGAAGAGATATGAAGAGTGCGGAATACTGTTTCGCCAGTCCCTTCTTAATTAATATAGTAACAGGGTTTGTTATCGCAGCGATTATCTGGGGAGCATCTTTTCTTCTGGTTTACATAGACCAACCTCCGGAAGTAGTGGCTCAGGCCCAGTCTTATGCCAGAATTCTCGGATTTTCGGGGATTCCATGGATGGTTTTTGCTTCATATAAACAGTTTATTGAAGGATTCTCTGTTATGCGTCCCTCAATGTTTGTCGTACTTCTGGCAAATATAATTAATGCACTAATTAACTGGTTATTAATATTTGGAAAAGGCGGTTTCCCGGCACTTGGACTTGATGGTGCAGGATGGGCAACTTTCAGTTCAAGGGTATTTATGGCTGTAATTATGATGACTTATGTTATGCAGGCAGAATATTTTAAGAAATATGATGTAACATTCCACTTTAAGAGTCTTAATACCCAAATAATAAAAAAAATACTTGCACTGGGACTTCCAAGTGGTATCCAGTATTTCTTTGAAGTCGGGGCTTTCTCATTTGCTGTTGTAATGGTCGGCTGGCTGGGCACCTATCAGCTGGCAGCACATCAGATCGCAATCAATCTGGCCTCGATATCTTTTATGTGTGCACTGGGAGTGTCAGCCGCCGGGAGCATAAGGGTCGGCAATGCCGTTGGAAGAAAAAATATTGAGGAAACCAGAAGAGCAGGATTTACCGCAATAATAATATCCGGTTCAATAATGGGAGCATTCGGGATAATATTTATAATCTTCAGAAATATTCTCCCGGCATTTTATATTGATAATCCGCAGGTAATCTCTTTTGCTGCTTCCATTCTTATCGTTGCGGCAATATTCCAGGTATTTGATGGAGTGCAGGCTGTGGGTATCGGTATACTCCGGGGATTGACGGATGTGAAAGGTCCTACACTCATTACATTTATTGCCTACTGGGTTCTTGCTTTACCAATCGGTTACATACTTGGATTTACATTTGATTATGGTATCGTGGGTGTCTGGATCGGGCTTCTGCTGGGACTGGCAGTTTCCGCAACTCTGCTAACGTTACGCTTTAATTCAAAAAGTAAACATTTAATTGATGCTTAATCTGTAAATTACATAAAACCGTTATCTAACAACTGCAGGTTTATAGAATGAAGACATTAGGACTTATAGGCGGAACCACCTGGGTTTCAACAATTGATTATTACAAACTGATAAATAAACAGGTCAATGAAAAACTGGGCGGATTAAATTCGGCAAGGATACTGCTTTATTCAGTGAACTTTGCCGAGTTCAATCCACCCACTGACCCGGCAGAGTGGGGAAGTCTTACCGGAAAATTCATCGAAATAGCGACGACATTGGAGAAAGCCGGCGCTGAATGTATTGTGTTCTGTGCAAATACTCCCCATCTTATATCCGATTCTGTGCAGCAAAAAATTGATATTCCAATAATTCATATTGCAGAGGAAACTGCAAAAGCTGCAGCAAAAGCTAAAGTTAAGGAAGTCGGACTGCTTGGTACAAGAATTACGATGGAACAGTCATTTTATAAGGACAAGCTTCTTAAATATGGTATTAATACAATAATACCTGAATATGAAGAAAGATGTTTTATACATTCTTCAATTCTTGATGAGATGGCAAAGGATATCTTTAAGCAGGAGACACGTGAGAGATATTTGAAAATAATAAATTCACTTGTGGAAGATGGGGCAGAGGCCGTGGTACTGGGATGTACGGAAATCCCTATCCTGATCAAACAGAACGATTCGCCGGTACCGCTTTTTGATACAACATTAATCCATGCTTCCGCTATAGTGGACTTTGCTCTGAAGTAGAACCGAAAATCGATTTATATTAAAAAAGAAACTAAGGACATATAGAAAATGAATGATCAAAAAAATTTACTTAGCAATGCTTTCCAGGTTTTTATGAATGAAGCCCCTAAACAGGCTGAAACATGGCTGGAGATGGTCAAAGGATTGGATAAGGCAAGTGCACTGGATAAAAAGACTGAAGAACTGGCATACCTGGCTGTTCTGGCCGCACTGAAGCTGGAAAGCGGTATTCCTTTTCATGTACAGTCAGCGAAAAAAGCCGGTGCTTCACGTGCGGAAGTAATCAGTGCGGTACTTGTAGGACTTCCACCAGCGGGACATAGTGTTATTCAGGTCCTGCCGGCGGTTATTAGTGCATACGATAATGAATAAATTCTAAAAAAAGTAATACCGTAGGGATCAAGGTCTACTTTATTTCGAATTTTCTCATTTTTCTCCATAAGGTGGAAGGATTAATATTAAGTTCTTTTGCAGCAGCCTTTTTATTCCATTTATTTTTTTCAAGGGTCATGAGTATCAATTCCTTTTCCGTATCCATTAGGTTCTTCCTGATCTGTGTTGAAACCGGTATCGAAGTCTGAACCCTTTTCTCCCGTATGCTTTTTGGCAGGTGATCTGTCTGAATTATACTGCCAGTGCATAGAATAAAACAATGTTCAATTACATTTTCAAGCTCACGTATATTACCCGGCCATTCATATTCCGATAACAAGTCATAAGCAGAAGAAGAAAATTGTCTTACCGACTTACCGAATTTTTCATTAAAATGATCGATGAAATGACTGACCAGCAGAGGGAGATCATCTTTTCTTTCTTTTAACGACGGCAGCTGAATATTTATTATATTTATTCTGTAAAAAAGGTCTTTCCTGAATCTTCCTTCGAGTATTTCCTTTTTAAGATCTTTATTAGTCGCAGCTATTAACCTGGCTTCCATCTTAATACTTTTCGTGCCTCCGACCCGTTCAAATTCTCTTGTCTCGAGAACACGCAGAAGCTTCGTCTGAACTGCTAATGACAGATCTCCTATCTCATCAAGGAAAAGCGTTCCACCCTTCGCCAATTCAAATCTCCCAATCTTGGTTCTGATGGCTCCCGTAAAAGCACCTTTCTCATGTCCGAACAATTCACTTTCAATTAATGATTCAACAAACGCACTGCAGTTTACCGCCATGAAAACTTCTGTCCGCCTGGGACTCCGAAGATGAATTGCTCTGGCTGCCAGTTCTTTGCCCGTACCGCTTTCGCCCGTTAATAAGACGGAACTATCAGTTTGTGCAACACTCTCCAGCACCGATATTATTTTTTTTAGCTCTTTATTCTTACCAATAATATTCTCATAGCTATATCGTTCATCAAGATGAGCAGACAGGTTCTTAATTTCCGATATGTCAATAAACGTCTCAACTGCGCCAATTTTTTCATTCTTATTATTAAGGAGAATCGCAGAATTTATCCGGATTGGTACCTTATTACCACTCTTCTGAACGATCTCAAGTTCATTACCGATAGTTGATTTCCCCTTATTCATAGTTTGTTCCATATGACAGCCGTTCCTGCACAGATTCGAAGCAAAAATATTCCAGCATTTATTGCCTATAGCGTCTTCTTTTTTATAGCCGGTTATCTTTTCAGCTGAGTTGTTGAACGCAGTAATATTCCATTCATTATCAATAGTAAACGTACCTTCAATGTTACTATTGAAAATGGCTTCAAACTTATTTTTCTGATCAATCAATTCCTGAGTTTTTGCGGCAAGGTTCTCGGAAAGAGATAACATAGTATTTCTGGCTTCACTCATAGTACCTCCCCAAATAATAATTATACTTGTTGTAATATTGCAATACCATTGCAGTAAATCAATGCCATGTAAAATAATATTGCAATAGTGCAATCCTACACACTTAAAAACCCTTAAATATTGACCATTTCCAATAAATATTATTGGCATTTCTATTGGGTAGAGAAATAAAAAAAATGAGGTGCAGCTTGAGAGTCAGTCCATTAGTATGGTTAAACAGCAAATTTGAATTGTTCAGCCGGAAATTAGAAAACAGTCTTCTGTCTAACAAACTTCTGAAATGCAGAGTTGTGTATGGTCCTGCCTATTCGAGAAGGCTGGGAATGGTAATTGGGATAAATAATGTCAAACCCGGTACATGCTCCTATAACTGCATCTATTGTCCTTCCGGCAAAACATCGCATAATACGGTCTGTACTGATAATTGCATAACTCCCTATACGCTTTATGCTTCTGTAAAATATAAACTGAATGAATTGAAAAAAGCAGGAAGGAATATAGACTATATCCTCTTTTACGGAAGCGGTGACTGCTGCCTTGACTCCCTGTTATCAAAAGAAATTCTGCTAATAAGGGAATTTGGTTATAAGGTTGCAGTGTTTACAAATGCCGCACTGTTATGGAACTCCACGATCCAGGAAAACTTAAAGTTTGCCGACTATGTTTCTGTAAAAATTGATACCGTAAATGAAAATACCTGGCTCAAGATAAACCGTCCTCATGTAAGATTGAAATACGATCATATACTTGAAGGAATAAAGGAATTTGCAGATTCTTTTAAGGGTACAATTACAACAGAAACTACTTTCATAAAAAACGTTAATGACAATGCCGATGAGGTGATGGAATTAGGTAAATATTTAAAAACCTTCAAACGTCACGCTTCATATTTTATGACACCTGTTTATCCGCCCCTGGAAAGCTATGCCGTTTCTCCTGAAGAGAAAACGCTAAGTATGTTATCCGAGACCATCAGGAATAAAGTTCCCGATTCCTTTATGCTGTGCTGTCCTGAAAAGGATGAGTTTATTGCCTCTGAAGATTTTGAGAACGAATTACTTGGGCTGCTTGCACTTCACCCCGTCAGTGAAAACGCAGTTACTCAATTTGCCGAGGTCAATAGTAAAAAACATGAACTTGACGAAATGCTTGAGGGAGGAAGAATTGTACCTGTTGAATTTAATGGTAAGAAATTTTTGACATTATACGGGGCTGTATAGATGGAACCATCAGATAATTATGCTGAAATATCTTTTCAAATTAAGCCGTATGATATTGACGCAGCAGGTCATGTAAATAATGCAGTATATATAAACTGGCTGGAAGACCTTCGGGTTAAATTATTCAGCGATATTGTACCCCTTGAATCATTGGCAAAGAAGAATATTTTCCTGGTTGTCGCATCGACAAAAATAAAATACAAAGCTCCTTTGTACCTATATGATAATCCCGAAGGAATACTAAAGATCGATAATCATTATAAAGGCATATGGTACCTCTCGGCAAGATTTATTCTCGGGCATCAGGTTATCGCGGAAGCAGAACAAAAATGCGTGCTGATTGACGGAAAGAATAATAAGATGCTTAAAGAAGTTGTATCTGCATACAAAGAAAAGGAATATGAAATTAATAGATGTTAATCCACGGGTATATATAAATCTTAAACAAGTAAGGGACCTCGATGAAAGAAAAAGTGAAAATTGGAATTATCATATGCGACAGGTATGCATCCTGTTCAGGGGGGAAATGCTTCCGGGCAATGAAAAAAAGGGAAGGTGCTTTCGATATTTATAAGGATAAAGATGTCGAACTTGTCGGTTACACCACATGCGGAGGATGTCCGGGCGGTAACATAGAGTATGCACCGGAAGAAATGAAAAAGAACGGAGCTGATGTAATACATTTTGCAACGGGAATGCTTGTTGGCTTCCCCCCATGTATTTATATCGATTATTTCAGGAAATATATCCAAAGCCGGTTCAACCTGAAGGTCGTAGTAGGAACTCACCCTGTACCGGAGAAATATTACATGGCACATTTGAAATGTAATACAGGCAATATTCCCAGCTGGAATGAACTTATGCAGCCTGTACTTAAAGATAAAAACTTACGTGTGGCTTATAATTAGATTGGGATGGAAGTGAAATAAAAATGATTGTGTTTGGACCAATACCGTCACGTAGATTAGGGAGAAGCCTGGGAATTAATAACATCCCTCCGAAAACATGCAGTTATTCATGTGTTTATTGCCAGGTGGGAAGAACCAGCTCACTTACAATCAAAAGAAAATCTTTTTTTGATCCCGAAGACATATACAAAGAAACTGCTCTAAAAATAAAACTACTGGAAGATAAGGGTGAAAAAATAGACTATATAACTTTTGTGCCGGATGGTGAACCAACATTAGATATTAATTTAGGTACATCCATTAAACTGCTGAAAGAATTCGGGATAAAAATAGCTGTAATCACAAACGGTTCAATGTTATGGGACGATACGGTAAAAAAGGATTTGATTAATGCTGACCTTATTTCACTTAAAATTGATTCAGTATTCAGGGGGATATGGAAAAAAATAAACCGACCACATGGGGAACTTAAGCTAAATAATATTACAAGAGGGATCCTGGAATTTTCCGGCTCCTTCCAGGGGACGCTATATACTGAATCAATGCTGGTTGAGGCACTTAACGATACTGTCGAATCTCTTTATTTAACAGCCGACTTTATTAAGAATTTGCGACCTGCAAAAGCATATTTACTTGTACCAACAAGGCCGCCCGCTGAAGAGAATACGAACGCACCTCATATGAACATCAGGAACACAGCGCTTCAAATATTCAGAAGTAAAATTGAGGATTCCTTTATAATCGACTACGATGAAGGAAATCACTTCAGTTTTACAGCTGAAGCTAAGAAGGAACTGCTGGATATACTCTCCGTTCATCCAATGAGAAAGAAGACTGTTGAAGATTATCTGAATGAGGCCGATTTATCGTGGGATATAATAAAAACCCTGATCGGCGAGGATATTATAAGGGCCGAAGAATATTCGGGAGAAACTTTTTACGTAAAAAATAATTAGGAGGTTATTATGCCTGATTTTGACGGAACAGGTCCGGAAGGGAAGGGTCCTTCAACCGGAAGAAAAAGAGGGAAATGTCGGGGATCTTCAAGTGAACCGAACAAAAAGGATGATGGTCCGGGTTCAGGAAGGAGATTTGGTTTCCGATGGGGAGGTAGAAATAACAGAAATGACAGAGAGCGAGGAGGCAAGGGATCAGGACGAAAGTGAGGCAAACAAATGGTAATAGCAGTTACAACAAATGCACCGGTACTTAATTCTGAGATTTCTCAAAACTTCGGGAGATGTGCTTTTTTCATCCTTTTCGATGAAGATAATAACAGTACGGAAGTAGTCAGGAATCCTTTTTCAAATACGATGGGAGTGGGGGCGGGCGTTCAGCTTGCCCGCCTTCTTATAGATAAAAAAGCAGAATCAGTTATAACTAACCGAATGGGTGCAGGCCCGTTCAGATTATTAGTGTCTGCAAATGTAGAAGTTTATCAATGCGCTGGACTGACAGCCATAAAGGCAGTTGAGCTTTTAACTAAAAATGAACTGCCTTCACTTAATATGCCGGATATATCCGACAGAGGTAAATCCAGAAATCGTTATGGGAATAATTTCAAAGATCAGTTTAAGTAATAAAAGAATGGATTAGAAATGAGAATAGCCGTTCCCTCCATGGGTGGAGAAAAAAAATCTGCTGTGAGCACTACTTTAGGACGATGCAGATTTATTATGATATATAATTCTGTCACAGGCAAGTATTCTGCAATTCCTAATCCGGGAGTATCCTTAATGGATGGTTCCGGGATAAAAGCTGTAGAGACTATTGTTCAATCGCATGCGGATATCGTTCTAACCAAAGAGGTAGGTGTAAAAGCATATTCAGCTCTGGCGAAAGAACGGGTAGCTGTTATGCTTATAAATACGGAGACTTCAGTTGATGAAGTTGTCAAGAAATATTTAAAAAAATAGCAGGTGAAATATTGTACGTACCTTCGAAAATATTCTTCACAAAAGGGGTTGGGAGACATAAAGATTATCTCAGTTCATTTGAACTTGCTCTCAGGAACGCCGGAATTGAGATCTGCAACCTTGTTACGGTAAGCAGTATTTTTCCGCCAGGCTGTAAGAGGATCAGCAAAGAAGAAGGACTCAGGAATATTCAGCCCGGCCAGGTTACATTCGCAGTAATGGCGAGAAATTCTACTAATGAGCCTAACAGACTGATAGCTGCTTCAATAGGCGCAGCAATTCCCGCAGAAGATTCGCAATACGGTTATTTATCAGAATATCATCCTTTTGGTATAAAAGAAAAATTGGCTGGTGATTATTCAGAAGATCTTGCCGCACAGATGCTGGCCACAACCCTTGGAATTGATTTTGACTCTGATACGGACTGGAATGAAAGAGAACAGGTATTCAAATTGTCAGGGAAAATCGTAAAGACTTTTAATATTACACAATCGGCAGAGGGTGACCGTACCGGTTTGTGGACAACGGTAATTGCAGCGGCCGTACTTCTACCCTGAGGTAATAGAATGAAATATTTGAAAGGGGAGGAAATTATCACAAAGAAGTACATAAGTTATTTTGATTTACTGATAATCAGAGGAGGAAAAAATGGATACTACATGTAAAAAAGCTTTTATCATAATATTTGGATTAACATCGTTTATATTTCTCGTCTTTGCATGGATTATGCTTGGCACTGAAAAAATCGGAGGGGGATGGTTTAATGGAATATTTGATGAGCTCAGCATAATGTGGCTTCCCACAATTCTCTACTTAATCGTAGGAGGAATTATTGATGTATATCTATTTAAAGGTTCGATGTTCAAATGCCGTGAAAATAAACCGTCCCCAACTATTATAAATAAACATGGTTAATGAAAAATGCTGATACTAATCGGTTCTGATACAAATAATCTGGAAGGTCCTGTTGCAAAAAGGTTTGGACATGCAAATTATTATATTCTTTTCAATTCTGAATCTCAAAGCTTCAATGCAATAGAAAATAATGAAGAAAGACACAGCCACAATAATCTTCGCGTTTTTATTAACAAAGGTGTTGAGATCTTTATCGTTGCTAATATTGGTCCATATGCTTTTGAAATTGTAAATACTGCTGACTCCAAAGTCTATCTTGCCAGGAAAATGTTGGTTAAAGATGCGATTGAAAAATATATGAAAGGTGAGCTGATGCAATTGGCAGAACCGACTATTCAAAGAAGTATTGAACATGGAGGGCATTCTCACAGACATCGACACAGATGAGATCCGGTGAATCAAATATCAATTCAGATTACTACCCCAATGCCGCTTATTGAAACTGGTGTTGGTCAGATCATCTAAATAAATCATTGAGTTCAATTATCATTCAACTGGAATAGGAAATAATTATGGCACAAAATGAAAATAATACTTTAACAGAAGAAGAAAAACGTATAACTGAAACGATTTCAAAAATAACCCACCGTATAGCGGTCTTCAGCGGGAAGGGAGGTGTCGGAAAGACAACTGTAAGTGTTAACCTTGCATATGCCCTTAAGAATGAAGGCTTTTCGACCGGTATACTGGATTCTGATATTACCGGTCCGAATGTTGCAAAAATGTTCGGGATTGACGGCGAAGCGATTATTCAGGATTCAAAGATTATACCTTTTGAAAAATCCGGAGTTAAAATGATGTCGATTGCTTCATTAATCGGAAGCGGACAACCGGTTATATGGCGCGGCCCGTTACGTTCGAAAATGATCAATCAGTTTCTTGCGGACGTGGAATGGGGAGAACTGGATTATCTGATTGCTGATTTACCTCCGGGCACAGGAGACGAGATTCTGACTATTTGTCAGCAAATGAAACCGGATTTCGCCGTCATTGTAACTACACCTCAGGAAGTATCTATCATTGATGCTGAACGCGCGGTTAACATGGCAAAGCATATTCAAATTCCGTTTATAGGGATTGTGGAAAATATGTCCGGATTTATTTGTCCTCATTGTAAAAAAGAAATAGAGTTATTCGGTACAGGCGGAGGTAAAAAATTAGCGGAGAATTGTAACGTAAACTTTCTGGGTTCAATTCCTGTTGATATTCAGGCAAGAATGCTTGGTGACCAGGGAAAACCTGTTGTTTTGGAAAAGAAGAATAGCGAAATTGCTGATGCATTTAAAAATATTTCTGATTTGATTTTAGAGCTTTCTCAGAAAGCTAACACAGAAATACTGGAAAATTAAAGGTCCGCGCGGATGAAAAAGGAGAGAAACAGAAGTGGTATTGATCCGTCAAAGGTTAATATTAGCCGTTATTTTGACTTCAATATATATTGGCGCTTATGCACAGAATGCATCATTTAGTGGAATTGTAACCGATTCAAAAACCGGGGAGCCGGTTGAAGGGGCATCTGTATGGCTATCCGTTAGTACAATAACTTATACAAATGCTGAAGGGCAATTTTTAATTAAGGGCCTGGATGAGGGGAAATACAGGGTGAGAATATCCCACTTGGGATACCGGACATATTCTGATACTCTCATGATCCAGGATTCTGTTCACAAAAACGTAAAACTCCATAATGCACCTATTGAATTCGATGAGGTTATCGTAAGTACACCCAGATTTGATAGATACCTTCGTGATTCACCTTATTCTGAACTTCTGTTTACCAGGGAGAAACTCGAAGAAAAGCCTTTCACATCTTTGTCTGACGCACTAAAGACAGAACCGGGTATATCATTAATAAGTGAAGGAGCATGGGGGACCGAAGTAAATATTAGGGGACTGAGTCGTGAAAATGTGGTCGCCTTAATCAACGGAAACCGTATAGCCACATCAACCGATGTAGCAGCAAGGTTATCAATGGTTGATATAAATGATATTGAAAGAGTTGACGTAATAAAAGGGGCATCATCTTCCATATACGGCTCGGGAGCTACCGGGGGCATTGTAAACATTATAACAAGATCTTCCGGATTCAGAGAAGTTCCCTCCTTAAACGCAGGCGTTTCTACCGGGTTTAGTACAGTAAACAGATTATCCAATACCTCAGTTTCGCTGTTTGGAGGGGGACCTGTCTGGTCATCGAAAATAGCTGCATCATACAGAAAAGCGGAAAATACAAAAACACCCGCGGGTGAAATAAAGAACAGTCAGTTTGAGGATTACAGTTTCTCAGCGGATCTGAGTGTTGCACCACTTCCAAGGCATAGAATTGATCTTAACTATCAGTTATTTAAAGCAAACAATGTTGGGATCCCGGGTTCACTTGTGTTTCCCTCTGCTGCGGAGATCAGATACCCTGATGAAAAAAGGGAATTTGTTTCGGCCGGTTATGAGATCCGGAATTTAAGTTCGTCTTTTTATAAGCTGTCGCTTAAGTATTCATACCAGGAAATAGCCAGAAATGTGGAAAATATTCCGCACATAGTTCAGGAAATTCCCGGATCTTCAACTTCACCTGCGCGCAGAGTATCAGTATTAAAAATCACTCCCGAGGCAGATCATAAGAATAATAATATCCAGCTTCAGGGAAATCTCCTGCTGTTCGGGACAAACAACCTGGCTGCGGGTGTGGATTATTGGGACAGAAGCTATAATGGATTTAGAAAAAAATATCAGCTTATTGAGGTCCTTAATGAACAGAATGAAGTTGTGAATACTATAAACAAAATTGTAGGGGAAATGCCGCTTCCTGATTCTAAATACCGGGATCTGGGTTTCTATATCCAGGATGATTTCGAATTTATTAAAGATAAATTAGCTCTTTCTCTGGGATCCCGTTTTGATCTTATAAATATCCAGGGTGATAAAACTCTTAATCCTGTCTATGAGATCGTTAACGGGACAGTTAACAATACTCCCACCGGGCAGGAGATTATCTGGGAAAAAGAAAATCTGAATGACAATGCGTATAGTGCTAATATCGGGATAAAATATGCTTTGAATAATAGTCTTGATCTTACATTAAGTCTCGGTTATTCTTTCCGTTCTCCCTCACTTGAAGAAAGATTTCAGTATATCGACCAGGGCAGTTACGTTAGACTTGGTAACCCAGCTCTAAAATCTGAATTGGGCAGATCGGCCGATTTTGGTATCCGGTATTATAAGAGCAATATTAAATTATTATCAAGTTTCTTCTATAATTATTTCTCCGACCTTGTATCGGAAAAGGCGGGCACTTATGAGAACAGACCTGCTTTTATTAAATCTAATATTGGAAAGGCCAGATTATACGGATTAGACTTACAGATAGATTATAATATTTACAGCGACGTTATCCTGCATAGCGTATTATCATACGTCAAAGGGGATGACATTACTTCAGGAGGTAATCTCCCGGAAATACCGCCTTTAAACGGGATTATTGGATTGGAGTATAAAATGTCTGAGTTAATCGAAGCCGATTTATCCGCTCAGGTTTTTGCTGAACAGAACGATATTGCCGGCTATGAGATTAAGACTCCCGGATACGCTATTTTTAATTTAGCATTCGGAATTAAACCATTGGACATTTCAACATACCGACTCAGCATATTTGCGGGGATTGAAAATATTTTCAATAAGAATTATCGAGATCATCTGTCGACGCTCAGAGGAAGTATTGCAGCCGGGCCCGGAAGGAATATTTATATTAAATTAGCAGCAGAAATTTAATAATGTCGGTTCCTGATAAGGTTATAATATAAATATGGACTGGTTCTGGTTAGCTTTTATCTCAGCTGTTTTTTCTGCTGTTTCTGCAATTTTTGAGAAGAAAGTATTATTCTCATTTGATGTCCTGAGTTTCACCTTCCTGATTTCCATAATCACACTTCTGTTTTCTTTACCATTCTTCGGAATGATCGAATACGAAAACCTTTTCTCTTTAGCGATGCTGATCTTGCTGCTAAAAACTGTATTAAGTGCAGCGGCTTTTCTTTTTGTAATGTATTCAATCAAGAACTTTGAAATAAGTGAAGCTTTACCGCTGCTTGCTTTAACTCCCGGTATAGTAGCAATTTTGGGGGTAATCCTGATAAATGATTACCTGACAGCTTATGAATGGGCAGGCATCTTCCTGATGCTCATCGGTACTATTATCCTTGAAGTTCGTCAACGTGCCGCTGCAGGCGGTGAGAATACCAAATTCGCGGGTAATTACCTTACGGTATTCAAAAATATATTCAGGTTCTCAAAATACTATTATATAGTACTTGCCCTTATCTTTTTTACGATTACTTCACTGCTTGACAGAGTACTACTCACAGATCTCAAACTTCCCCCATATAAATTCATGGCCTTTCAGCAGCTTTTCTATGCTGTAATATTTACGATAGTTATTCTGATCAGATATAAAGGTCTGAGTCAGCCTTTCAAACAGGACTCAAAAAAGATGATCTATCTGCTTGTCATCATTTCAGTTTCTACCGTTATATATCGTTTTACGCAAATAGAGGCTACGAAATTAGCGCCTGTGGCATTAGTCTTATCGGTAAAGAGACTTTCAGTGTTATTTGCGGTTATTCTTGGCGGCAGGCTATTTCGGGAAAGACACATTATCAGAAGAGCAATAGCTGTTATTATAATTTTAGCAGGAGCCGTGCTCCTTTTGAATCTATGATTTATACAAACGTCAGATATTTAACTGAAGCTCTTTAATTTTCCGCCATAAAGTAGATCTGTGAATTCCAAGTTCTTCGGCCGCTTTCTGCCTGTTTCCATTGTGCCTCTTCAAGGAATCAATTATGATCTCAGTCTCAGTTTGTACGTTTAGCTGTTTACCTTCAGAGAGATAATACTCATCGAGCATTGATTCAGGCAGGTGCTCGGGGAGAATAGTACCGTTACGGCACATTACAAAGGTGTGCTGTATTGCATTCTCCAGTTCCCTGACATTTCCGGGGAAGCTGTATTTCTTTAAAATCCTGAGTGCTTCGGGTGAAATATTTTCAATCGTGTTCCTGTTCTTCTTCTTGAATAATTCTAAAAAATGATGGACGAGAAGAGGAATATCCTCAGGTCTGTCTCTAAGAGGAGGGACTTTAATGTTCATAACATTTATTCGATAGTATAAATCTTCACGAAATCTGCCCTCTTCAATTTCATGCTTTAAATCAGAATTTGTTGCCGCGATAATTCTTGCATCTGAGTAGAAAGTCTTTGATGAACCCAAAGGCCGGTATTCACCGTTATTAAGGACTCGCAGAAGCTTTACCTGAAGTGAGATATCCATTTCACTTATCTCATCGAGCAGGAGCGTGCCGCCGTTGGCGAGGCAGAATTGTCCCGGCTTATCTCTTTTTGCATCGGTAAATGCTCCCTTTTCATATCCGAAAAGTTCGGATTCGAGCAACTGGGCAGGTAACGCCGCACAATTTATTTTTATGTAGGGTCCATATTTCCTCGAGCTCAGGTTATGGATTACCTGGGCGAACAACTCTTTCCCTGATCCGCTTGGACCTTGTATCAGAACGTTGCAGTCAGATTCGGCAATACTTGGAAGAAGACTGATGATCTTCTGCATATTACCGTTAACGCTCACAATTTCTTCAAGACATTTATTCTTATTAATCCTTTCTCTTAGATTTTCCAGTTCCGTAATATCTTTAAACAATTCTACAGCACCTATTATTGAATTATTTTTGTCTCGTAACAGGGTGGTTGTAACACTTATCGGGATCTCCCTGCCGTTCCTGGAAATAATGGTTACACGGATATTCTCTATTTGCTGTTCGGTTTTAAGAGTGTCTTTCAGGGCGCATTGTTTATTGCAGATATCGGTGCGGAATATATCAAAGCAATGTTTGTTAATTGCTTCTGAGGCACTAAACCCGGTAATTGCTTCAGCAGTACGGTTAAAAGAAGTGATTTTACAATTCTTATCGACCGTGAAAATACCGTCGCTTATACTATTAAATATAAATTGACTTAATTCTTCATCCATAGATTGTTAGTCCGCTGCTTATATAGAATACTAATTATTATATCAAACAGATCATATATAGACGATTTTTGCATGATGCAGTTTCTCATCGTCGAGTTTGAAGTTCTGTGAAATCAAACTTGCTCTGGTATTAAAAAACAGTTGTTCAGGACTATCGGGACCGACAAGTATAACCGGCGAAATAAAACTATCGGCAAATTCCTCAATTGGCTTCCGCGCAAAGAAAGCACCTTTTTTTGTATAACCAAGCACAAGGAGTTGAAATTCTCTGATTATTAAACATCGGTGAAGTTCGACCCAGCTGCTGTCATAACATACCCTGAAACCGACATTAAGATATTCGCCGGCCCTTTCATCATAGTACATCCTGAGTTTTTTTTCTTCAACTTCAGCCAGTTTTTTCAACTCTGCAGAGGATAGGGCCATTGCCTTTGTGTCAGTGGGATCAAACGGATCGGTCAGGAAATGAAATACATTTAATTTAACTTCGTGTGCCTTTGAAAGTTCAAGTGCCAGGTCAAAGGCCCAATCGCCCTGCTTTGAGTAGTGAGCGCAGAAACCTACAGCATTAAATGTAGGTATAGCCATTTTTTCCTCCATTATACATTTTCAAGAACATTTATGTCAACGGGGCATTTGCTGCTTCCTTCAGGTAATAATCTGAATAAACTGCCCCGATCGGATTATTTGCCAGTGACTTATCTTTTACAAAGAGCGTGGTAACAGGTGCATCGCTTAATTTTGTAAAAATACAGTCTATACCTATACACAAGCCGATCATAATGTTGAAATCAACCTTTGCCATATTGAGCAGATCAGCCTGACCTGCCGGGTTGCATTCAATTTTAGAATTTCCTGTTAATCCTGCATCAGATAACTGCTTCCCGCCGATCTTGCAGCAGACCGTACATACATGAAAAAATCGTTTTAGAACTCTTGCTACGATTGCTGCCGGTTCAACCAAATCACTGCAATATGCAATTCCTAATCTCTTGTAGTTCATTTCAAGCGCAAAATAGATCAGCTCTGAAAGACGGCATAAAACTCTCTCGTTTTCAAAACAAATATCCATTGCCGATGACAAAATATCTTCACGTATACTGCTCTTCACCTTCGGATCGATCTTTAACGAGAGTTCACAGAATTTTCCTTCAAGACATTTGTAATCCCTGCATGATGAACAATCCACCTTGTCCGGAATTGCTGATAAATACTCTGATGCACTATCGCTGAACAGTTCTGTTCTATAATCAGAGTTCGTTATGAATCCATACCCCGGTCTTAATAACCTTTTTTGAATTGCTTCTACAACCTCTGCTCCTGAACAGGCTACATTATCTATAACGGATATTCCTTTGTCTTCTAATAGTATCTTCCTTTCATTATCTATTCCACCGCAAACCAGTGTATCAATATTGTTATCATTAAAAATGGTTATTAAATCATTCCAGGAGTTAATCCCCGGACTCAATGTTGTTTTTGACACGAAGCGTTCGAATGAAAATTTCGCGATCAAAATAGAATCAGCAATTGTGCAGCGGGGAGCCACTCTTTTTCTAAATAAAGGAATTCCATATATCATAATCGTCATATTCTTTTTTATTTGTTATCCAACATATATGCCAGCTATGCGGCCTCTGTGTGCATCTGATAAAATGTCCTATTTGTTAAAATGAGGCCACATTTCGGTCGTTTTCCATATCTCCTGTTTATAAGCAGAACTGTTGCATCATTGTTTTTATGCAACAATGTGTTGCAACGTATGCAACACTTTTCATCCCATTTTATTTAATCTTTTAATCCGAATAATGAGTGCAACAGACCAATGATATATTAACTCACACGCACGCAGAACTTGAGTTTTAATAGTCTAATACGAATTATCACACTTTATAAAAACAACGTTCGCCCAATTCCGGGAGACGAAATATTAAAGTAAAACAATTACTGGTATACAACTTGCTTTTTCAGGTTCAATTACTGACTACTTAAAGAGAATACATATGGATGCAACATTAATGCAGCAAACCGAAAAAGGAACAGCACTTCATAAAACTAATTATCCGTACTATGTTGAGAACCCGGTCGTGGAAAACAGGGTAGCACAGTTTTTAGAGGCATTTGCAGCGGTTCTGAATTTTACCGACTATAAATCGTTATTGGATTCATATTGCATCACCAATACGAAGTGCAACAGATGTGCTGTTGCATGTCCTATCTATACAACAACGCACGACAAGCGTGATATACCATGTTATAAGACCAATCTGTTGCTTGATATTTACAAGAGATACTTCACCTTAAGCGGCTGGTTTAAATCCCGTTTCTCGACAAAATCATTTGAATTGACTGAAGATATAATAGATGAAATGCTTGAACTGTTTTACCGGTGTACCGCTTGCAGACGCTGCACTAATGAATGTCCCCTCGGAGTTGATCATGGTCTGATCACCAGACTTGGACGCTATGTACTCAGCCTTATCGGTATTGTGCCGAAAGCTCTTCAGGTGAGTGTAAGAGAGCAGCTGGAAGGAGAAACTCATAATACATCCAAAGTGCCTAAAGCTGCTTTGCTGAATACCCTGGAATTTCTTTCAGAAGAGATGTCTGAGAGTTTAGGTATAGAGTCTGGAATTCCCCTGCGATAAAAAGGACAGGGACTATGTATTTTTCTGTGCAGTAAGTGATTACCTGCTTGAACCCGATACTCTTATGGGAAATGCAGCTGTTCTCTATGCTGCAGGAGACTGGGATAAATGGACTATAGGAACCTGTAATTATGATGGCATTAATTACGGACTATTTTACAGCGATTGGCATCTTGAAAAGATCATTATGCAGATGGTAACCGAAGTTAATCGATTAAATGGCAGAAGTATTCTTATAGGTGAATGCGGTCATGCTTCAAGATCCGCCCATGATTTTGTGCCGGTGTTCAGCGGAAGAAAATCTCATCCTGTTTATAATTTTATGGAATATACTCTTGATTGTCTTCAAAAAGGAAAAATAGGGCTTGATCCTGACATCATTACAGAGAAGGTTACTTATCATGATCCCTGTAATATTGCAAGGTCGGGATGGATCATAGATCAGCCAAGGGAAATACTCAAATCGTTTGTGAAAAATTTTGTTGAGATGGAACCGCACGGTCGTGATAATTATTGCTGCGGAGGAGGCGGGGGACTGGTATCAATAGATGAGATCCATACCTTCAGAATGGAGGTTGGCGGATATGTTAAAGCTAAACAGCTTGAGGCGACAGGAGCTGAAATTATCGTTTCGCCCTGCGCTAATTGTAAAAAGCAGCTTAGAGAGCTGGTTGAACATTATAATCTGCCTTGCAGGGTGGTCGGGTTGCATGACCTGATCCTTGAAGCGATTAAAATACCAGGCGGAAAATCTCCCCGAGAACGTAAACAGATGAAAGCTGAAACAAAATTTTAAATGATATCAGGAAAAGTTCCTGTGATAATTATCCGTAATTAAAATAGTTAGTTCCTATTAAATGATCATAAAAAATTGAGATACAATTATGCAAGAGTGGCTGGATTTTGCCAGAGGTCCGTTATTCGCATTTTCATTTTTAATAATGCTCTTTGGTTTAGGGAGGCATTTTCTGCTTCAGTTTTCCTCCATATTTATTTCAAAGGGAAAACAATTAAGGAATGTCTCCTGGAAAAAAATATTTTCTGATGTCAGCAGCTGGATCGTTCCTGTAAAACATCTGATACCGGGAACTGTTGTGTTCTCCACAGTCTCTTTCATTTTTCATGTAGCAGCTATCATTGTATCTCTTTTCTTCATAGATCATATAGTTTTATGGGAAGATTTCCTGAAAATTAATCTCCCTTCAATAGGCAGAACCCTTGCGGATATCCTGACGCTGACAACAATAGGATGCATTCTTGTTCTTCTTGCCTGCAGACTGCTGGTGAAACGTCAGAGGGAGATGAGCAGAAAATCGGATTATATACTGCTGATAATGGTCCTGCTTCCGTTTTTATTTGGATTTTTTGCTGGCCATCCGGCTTTCAATCCTTTTCCCTGGGAAATGGCAATGCTGCTTCATCTTTTGAGCGCTGAAGCATTGTTTATCGTAATTCCTTTTACCAAGCTTGCTCACATCGTACTTTATTTCTTCGACCGGCTGTCGGCCGTTCACTGGCAGCTAAAACCCGGAGCAGGGGATAAGGTGGCCGAAGCATTGTTCGGAAAGGAGGCTAAGGTCTGATGTATTCGATACTTGTGGATGTTACCAAATGTACCGGTTGTGAAAAATGTGTTGAGGCCTGTATAAAGAAAAATGAGCTGGACGCGGAGAAATCTTATCATGACTTTGTAAGATCAAGAGATGGACTGTCTTCAGACAGGCTGGTTACGATAAAAAAAATTGACGGCAGCCACTTTTCCAGATTGAGCTGTATGCACTGCAATGACCCCGCCTGCGTTTCTGCCTGCCTTGTAGGCGGAATAACAAAGAGTGAAGAAGGACCCGTGATATATGATCCTGATAAATGCATCGGCTGCAGGTACTGTATGCTTGCCTGTCCTTTTCATATCCCGCAGTATGAATGGGATGCCGTTAGACCATATATGAAAAAATGTAATTTGTGTTATGACAGGGTTATTGATAATAAATTGCCGGCCTGTGTGGAAGCCTGTCCCGAAAAAGCGATCATATTCGGAGAAAGAAAAGATCTGCTCAAATACGCGCACTCGACAATAAATCATAATAAAGATAAATACCTGCAGCACGTATGGGGAGAGAAAGAATTGGGCGGGACATCAGTACTATATATATCAGATATTTCCCTGGGAAGTATGGGATGGCCGGATGAGATCTTAAGTCCGATCCCTGAATTAACTGAGCCGCTTATCGAAAAAACACCGGTAATAGCATTAACGGTTGGAAGTTTTCTTTTAGGGATCAACTGGATCATCAGAAGAAGAATGGAATTATCGGGGGAGGATGCTGAGTCCGGTAATCACAATGAAAAAACGAGCGGGAAAATATAATGTTTAAACGAACAAGATTTCTTAAGGATATACTCTGGGTTATAGTATTCTTTGGTTTTATATCAGCAGTCTTTCGCATGTGGTTCGGACTGGGTGCAACGACCAACCTGACTGATGCTGTACCCTGGGGATTGTGGAAGGTACTTAATATGATTGCCGGGGTAGCACTTTCTACCTGCGGCTTCACTATTGGTTTTCTTGTTTATGTAATGAAAATTAAAAAGTTCAAACCTCTCGTTAAACCTGCTATTCTGGTAGCATTTCTGGGGTACGGCAGTTCCTGTTTTGCTTTATTATTTGATATAGGTCTGCCGGATAGGTTCTGGCACCCGCTGTTTATGTGGAACGCGCATTCATTTTTATTCGAAGTTTTCTGGTGCGTAATGCTCTATTTTTCAGTTACCTTCATTGAGTTAGTTCCAAATATTCTGGAAAAATATAAACTCGATAGAGTTGTGCGTATATTCCATAAAATTGCTGCCGTCGTCGTCTTCATCGGCATTATACTTTCTTGTCTCCATCATTCTTCTCTGGGTTCCTTATTCCTTGTAACACCTTATCGGCTGCATCCGCTGTGGTATTCCTCCTGGCTTCCTATTTACTTTTTTACCTCGGCAGCCGGATGCGGTATTATGTTTTTAATTGTGGTTAAGCTTTTTTATGCCAGGTTCTACGATCCACCTTCCATTTTCGCCGGGAAGACGAATGGTACATCAGCAGGGGTATGTTTAAGAGATGGCGGTGAACCGGAAATGAAAAGATCAGGATACGGTAAAGATATGCCGATGCTGGGTTCGCTTAGTCTTATCGCTGCCTCCTTGTTAACGATTTATTTACTGCTTAAAGTTACCGACCTTTTCAGGCTCAATCTCATAAATGTTTTATTTTCCGGTTCGTGGGAGAGCTGGCTGTATATCATTGAATTAATGTTTACGGCTGTCGTGCCCGTTATACTGATAATGACTAGAAAGAGCAGAAATTCTCCCTATGGATTAGGAGCGGCTGCTTTTCTGTCTGCTGCAGGGCTTGTGTTAAACAGACTCGATGTTGGTATCTTCGGTTATTTCAGGGACGCAGAGGTAATTTATTTTCCTTCCTTTGCTGAATGGGCACTAAGTGCCGGTGTAGTTGCGGCCGCCTCTCTGGTCTTCATTTTTGTCTCGGAGAATTTCTCAATTTTTGATGATAAATGGAAAGAATATAAAATCAGTAAAGGTATCTTCAAGGCAGCATTTGATTCCATGTCACGTGTATGGCAGACAGTTTTACAAAGCGGCTTGAACAGGATTTCCCTTATCGGGGTGTTTGCCATCCCTATAGCATTTGTTATGATGTATCCACCATATAAAATCGATGTAAAGCCCGATATCAAACCTGCCTCAGGGTTAGACATTACCCGCTCAATTTTGTTTATTGATGGTGATAAAAAGGGGATGAGCACTGAGTTCCCTCATTTAAAGCATCAGGAGATCCTCGGGAAAGAACATTCATGTATTAAATGTCATCATATTTCATTGCCGAATGATCAATCGACCCCATGCTCCCGTTGTCATCGCTCAATGTTCGAAGATACCCCCATATTTGATCATGAAAAACATATTACGGAAGTAGCTCAAAAAGAACAGCTGACAGGATTATATCCTCAGAATAAAACATGCGGCATATGTCATAAACCCGGTTTACCTAAAGATATAAAATCAGCTGAAGGGTGTATGGATTGTCATAAAGAAGACATGAAAACAGCTGATGCCTCAGCCTATCCAAAACATTTTATTTATGCTGTTAGTTATATTGAAGCCATGCATTCAAGATGCATCACCTGTCACAAAAAAGAAAAGGACAACAGGAACAAACCTGACCTGGATAAATGCCGGAACTGTCATAAAAATTATTACGAAAAATCAGAAAACAGAGAATTGATCACCTCATCAACCTCATCAATAAGAGATTTCTGATTCAGATGGGTTCCCCTGTTTCATGGGTTATAAATTCTTTTATATCGTAGTAGATTTCGGGGGAGGGAACCGCTTTAAAATTTGCCGAAGAGATCTTTGTATAAAGTTCTTCCTTACTGCCGTATTCTTTCAGATAAAAAACTCTTACCAGGTCGCGGTTTTTTATAAGCCAGTTAAGTGTGATTTTCATTTTTTCAAGATCTTCTTCACCGGGCAGTACAGATAGATTTATTGTTCCGCTGAAATAATCATCAAGTGCTTCCTCGAAACGGTCCTCACCGTTGACGGTATATTTCTTAATAAAGATCTTTCCTGAAAGAAGCAGCATATAATCGTTCTCGAAACTGCCTTTAACTTCAAACAATACATTAGCTTTATTTACAGGTTCTGCCAGCACAGAAGATTTATATGTCTGGTTAAGGATCATATCGATCACTTCTTTAACTTCAGCCGCCTTTTCATATTTTTGTTTATCGGAATATTCTCTCATTTTATTAAGCAGACGGTTAAGGGCGAACTGGTTCCTGCCGTAAAGAAACTCGTAAACTTTTTCAAGCTCTTCGCTGTACTCCGATCTTTTTGCCTTATCAATGCATGGGGCAAGACATCTCTCAATATCTGCAAGGAAACAAATTTTCTCCTTACTGAAATCAATATCACTGCATTCCCTAAGCGCAAAAGTTTTATGAAGCATTTCGAGCAGGGCATTTGCTTTCTTTCTTGTAATAAAGAGTCCGAAGTAATCTCTGCCGTCAAAATCGAAATAATTGCAGATCTCTATACCGGGAAAATCATCAGCAGCATCTATCCTTAGAAAATATTTGTTCCCATATTCCTTAAGCTGTGTATTATGCCGGGGGTTGATCAGTTTAATTGATTCTGCTTCCATCAGGAGGGCAGTCAGCTCAGTATTTGTTATCTCGATTTTGATACGTGAGGCCTGCTGCACAATCTTTTTTGCTTTCCGGGGAGCCGTAGGAGAAAAATAGGATTTTATTCTATCGCGCAGCGATTTTGCTTTCCCTATATATATAATCTTTCCCTTTGAGTTCAGGAAGTAGTATATGCCGGGTGCCTGAGGAAGTCCTGCTACATATTCACGCAGCGGTTCTTTTACGCGATTAGTCCTGGCTTTTGAAGTCGTTTTTTTGTGGTAGCCGAGAAGCTCTTCCACCGTATTTATATTGTGTTTATCCCTTAACTCTTCAATCATCCTGATCAACAGCTGTGCGGTCACTTTAGCATCGGATAATGCCCTATGCGAATTTTCATTATGAAGCTTAAAGTGTCTGCACATATTAGACAATGATCTGCTCCGAAGATCAGGGTACATCTTTCTTGCAAGTTTCAGCGTGCAGACATCCCTGTTATAAAGTATACCCTTGCCCGCATAAAGTAATTCTCTTTTAAGGAAGCTTTTATCGAACGAAAAATTATGACCCCCTATAATATCGTCGGAAATAAATTCAAGTATATCATCTGCGGCATCTTCAAAGAAGGGCGCATCATAAACATCTTCATCAGTGATGCCGGTAAACTGAGAAATATAGTAGGGTATCGGCCTGCCGGGGTTTATCATAGTCTGATACGTTTCTTTGATCTTAAGGTCAGAAACCTTAACGATCCCGATTTCAATGATATTATTGTACCGGGATGATAGTCCTGTTGTCTCAATATCAATTATAGAGAAGGAGGCCTGTTCAAGGGGTATTTGCAGCGAATCTTTAAGCATTTTTCCAATCAGTTTACCAAAGATAATATATTCTGAGAAATTAGTTTAGACTAAACACTTCTTTTTAAGAAATCATCCACGGAATGAAGGGAAGAGTGGAGTCTTTTTTTTAATTCTCTCACGTTTTCAATATATTTATTAATTACTTTATGGTGAATATGAATCAACTTAATATTCTTTTTATCGGGGATATTGTTGGAAAACCCGGTATGGATATGGTGCAGACATGGCTGCCGGGACTTATCCAGAAATATAAACCCGATCTTGTTATAGCAAACGGTGAAAATGCTTCAGACGGTAAAGGATGTACTAATAAAGAAGGGGAGGTTCTTTTTAATCTCGGGGTACATGTAATTACCGGGGGTAATCATACCTGGGACAAGCATCAATCACAGGATTATCTTAAAAATGAGCCGAGGGCAATTCGTCCCTTGAACTATCCACGGGGTACATACGGAAATGGTTATTATATAGCCGAAACAAAAAAAGGTAAAGCCGCTGTCGTTAACCTTCAGGGCAGGACCTTTATGGCAACTATTGATGATCCATTCCGTACCTGCGACTGGATAATTCCTAAACTAAGAGAAGAAACAAATATAATTTTTGTTGATTTCCACGCTGAGGCTACTGCTGAAAAACTTGCCCTGGTAAATTATCTGGACGGGAAAGTCAGCGTAATGGTAGGAACTCATACCCACATACAGACAAATGATGAAAGAATTTTTCCGATGGGTACCGGTTATATAACAGATGTTGGAATGACAGGTCCCTACGACTCAGTAATAGGGATGAAAACAGTTGCAGCGATTAACAGGTTCCTTTATCAGACTCCTCAGAAGTATGAAACAGCGCAGAATGATGTGCATATATGCGGGATGTTCTTTAAGATCGATACGGAAACCGGGAAAACCATAGAGATCGAAAAGATCCTCTTCCCGGAGTTTGTTAAAAAAACAGAATAAGATTTTATGATAAATTTTCCGTTACCAAGGATCGATCTTGATGAAAAACTCCGGAAATTACTGCTGCCTTATTCGCGATTTAAGAACGGTGATACCTGGGAAGATAATGTATCCGGTCATAAAATCGCTTGTGCTGATTGTACGGATTCCGGAGCTCTGAGCACACTCAGGGGAAGAAAGAAAGCGGCTCTCGCGGTCCATGACCCTCCTTATAATTTTGTTGCCTTTCATGAAACAGATATCAAAGAGTTTGTAGAATGGAGCAGGATCTGGATTAAAAATACCTATGATTTCCTTTCCGAGGACGCTTCACTTTATATCTGGCTGGGTGCGGATCAGAATAATCATTTTCAGCCTCTTGCCGATTTTATGATAATGATGAGAGAATCGGGATTTTCATCACGCAGTTTCATTACAATGAGGAATCAGAGGGGTTACGGTACCCAGAAAAACTGGATGTCGGTGCGCCAGGAACTCCTTTATTATACAAAAGGTAAACCCTCGTTTAATCCCGAAGCCGAATACACCGATATTCCTAAAATTATGAATGGATACTATAAAAAGGTTAACGGGAAAAAAACTCAGAACTTTGAGAGGAGTAAGTCTGAATTTATCAGGGCAGGCAACGTGTGGGTAGATGTTCAGCAGATATTTTACAGGATGATTGAAAATGTTAACGGCTGTTACGCTCAGAAACCCCTTAAAGCTATTCAGAGGATAATTAAATCGGGCAGCCGTCCAAAAGATCTGGTTATTGATTTTTTCTCGCATTCAGGGACGACGTTAGTAGCAGCGGAAATTGAAGGAAGAACCTGTTATACTGTTGATATTGATCCGCTTTTTTGTGAAATAACATTAAGACGACTTGAAAATTTCAGGCGCAATAAACTGTCAGGCTGGCAGAACTCAAACCCTTTCGCAGAAGAGATCCTTTCTGACAGGAAGATAAAGCACTACTTGAAGGAAAACTACAATTTTGATTTTTCAAAACTGAATTCTTTAAAAGAAACAAATTGAAGGAAGAACATAAAAGAATGACTATTATTGATGGCAAAAAGACGGCCGCAGACATAAGAGAAGAACTGAAACGAAAGATTGATGCCCTTACAGCTGAGGGAAAAAACGTGCCCGGTCTCGTCACTATTCTTGTCGGTGAGGATCCTGCTTCACAGGTTTATGTAAGGAGCAAGATAAAGGATTGTGAAGAGATCGGAATGAGAACCAAAGCAGAATTTCATTCCACGGATATATCAGAGAAAGATCTGCTGGCACTTGTTCAGAAGTACAATGAGGATAAGGATTATCACGGGATCCTTGTTCAGCTGCCGCTGCCCGGACATATTGATGAAAATAAGATAATAGAAGCTATCTCACCTAAAAAAGATGTGGACGGATTTAGTCCCACAAGCGTCGGAAATCTCGTTATCGGGAAAGATACTTTTGCTTCCTGCACACCGGCAGGGATACAGGAACTGCTGATAAGGTACAATATTGAAACGAAAGGGAAACATGTTGTAGTACTTGGAAGAAGCAACATTGTGGGTAAACCTATAGCCAACATTATGCTTCAAAAAAAGGAACATGCCAATTCAGTAGTAACGATATGCCATTCGGCTGCAAAAAACCTTAACGACTACACCAGACAGGCTGATATTCTAATAGCTGCTATCGGCAGGGCAGAGTTTGTAAAAGCGGATATGGTGAAAGATGGAGTGGTTGTTATTGATGTCGGGATCAATCGTGTAGATGATCCTTCAAGACCGAAAGGGTACAGACTGACCGGTGATGTAGATTTTGAAAATGTTTCGAAAAAAAGTTCATATATTACGCCTGTTCCGGGCGGTGTTGGTCCTATGACCCGCGCAATGCTGCTTCAGAATACATTTAAAGCTTACCAAAAATACGGTGAATGATATGAAATATGATATTTCAACAGAAGAGGTATCACAGGAATTTTTAGAAAAGACTTTACGGGACTTTTACTGCAAGACCGAATCCTGTAAAGGATGGGAAACAAATGTTGTTACCCAGCCTAAAGCTGTGAATAATATAGTCAATGTCGGAGCGGAAAGGATTTCTGCCGGAATTGGTGTCGGCCATGTTCTCCAGGATAAAAAAATCGCAGGAATGATCGACCATACGGTTCTGAAACCCGATGCAACTCCGGACGAAATAACCAAACTTTGCGGTGAAGCAAAAAAATATAAATTTGCCTCTGTATGCGTTAATCCTTCATTTGTCCCTTTGTGCAGAGAACAGCTTAAAGAGAGTGAAGTTAAAGTTTGCACCGTAATAGGTTTCCCTCTTGGTGCTACAACGACTGAAGTGAAAAAGTTTGAAACGGAGCAGGCAATTGAAAACGGAGCTGCCGAAGTTGATATGGTCATTAACATCGGCAGATTGAAAGCCGGAGATTATGATTATGTATATAATGATATTTACCAGGTTGCGCAGACAGCCAAAAAACATCATGTCATTTCAAAGGTGATTCTTGAAACCGCACTGCTGACCGATGAAGAGAAAATAAAAGCCTGCGTGCTGGTAAAAAAAGCGGGCGCTGATTTTGTTAAGACATCAACAGGATTTTCAAAAGGCGGGGCGACGGTCGGTGATGTTGCCCTGATGAAATATGTAGTAGGCGCAGGCGTAGGCGTGAAAGCTTCGGGAGGCATACGTTCACGTGAAGATGCAGAAGCAATGGTTGCCAGCGGTGCCGATAGAATTGGCGCAAGTGCAAGTGTTAAAATCGTACTCGGAGAATCGTAAGATAAGTGATCATATGATACTCGATATTATTGTCAGGAAAACCGATGACGGGTATACAGCTGAGATCCCGGGAATAAAAGGATGTGAATCCTGGGCGCACGATGAGGATACAGTAATGGACAAGATTACAGATCTTGCTGCATATTATCTGAAAATAGATTCGAAAGAAAAATTTAAGATAGACAGAGCACGTTCGGGCAAAAATAAAATAATCTACAAACTGGTATTTAATAAAAGCAGCTGGTGAAGATTACTAGAACGGAAAAAAGAACGGCGAAAATCAGTAAGGTTCTTAGTGCACGGCAGGATTCATTAAGAGTCGTTATCGAGAACATTCACGATCCTCATAACGTTAGCGCAATTTTCAGAACCTGTGATGCAGTGGGAGTGCCAAAAGTTTCTCTTATATATAATGTTGAAAAATTTCCTAAAATTGGTAAAAAATCTTCCGCATCTGCATTTAAATGGGTGGAGAAGGAAAAGTATAAAGAGATTGATGACTGTTATTCAAATTTGAGGTCCGAGGGATTCAAAATATATGCTTCAGCGCTTAATGAGAACTCGTTAAATCTTTTTGACCTGGACCTGACGGAAAGAGTTGCTGTGGTTCTGGGTAATGAACACCGGGGCGTTTCGGAAGAAGCCGCAGATTCAGCGGATGAAACATTTATGATACCAATGTTCGGTATGGTTCAGAGTCTCAATGTTTCCGTAGCATCGGCTGTAATACTTTATGAAGCGTTGAGACAGAGACTTGCAAAGGGGATGTATAATATTGGGGAATTAAATGATGAATTACTTGAGAAAGCAGAGGACTGGCTTAAAAAATGAAGAATTCACAAGCCTTCAGCAGGATATTAAAAGTCAAGGGTGAACTTGAGCTGCCCGGGGATAAATCAATCTCTCACAGGGCGGTTATGCTCTCCTGTCTTGCCGAAGGTAAATCGAGAATTAAAAATCTTTCCAGAGGTGAGGACGTAGCATCCTGTGTAAAATGTTTCAAACAACTGGGTGTATCAATTGAGGAAAAGGAAGATACTTTTATAATTGAAGGGAAGGGATTTAAGGGTTTTAATAAATCCTCTGATCCTCTCGATGCAGGCAACTCGGGCACGTTAGCCAGACTGATTACCGGAATATTGGCTGCACAGGATTTCGAAACAATTTTAATAGGAGACAAATCGCTTTCATCAAGACCGATGAAACGAATTATGGTTCCTCTTACATCGATGGGTGCTAAGGTTACAGCGACTCCGGATTCCACGCTCCCTTTAAATATTTTTCCATCCGACAAACTGAATCCTATCAGCTATGAGCTTCCTGTTGCAAGCGCACATGTAAAGAGTGCGGTATTATTAGCAGGACTCCATATTGACGGCACTACTACTGTAATTGAACAGTGGCCCTCGAGGAATCATACGGAAAAAATGCTGAACCTTAAAACTGAGGTAAAGGATGGGAAATATTATTCGTATGTCTCAAAGCAGAATTATCCCGGACCTAAAGATTATTTTGTTCCCGGAGATATTTCCTCAGCTGTATATTTTATAATCTTAACTTTGCTGTCAGAAGATTCTGAACTGTTAATAAAAAACGTTTCATTAAATACATCCAGAACCGGTATCCTTGAAATTCTTACGAAAATGGGAGGGGATATTCAGATGCTCAACCAGAAAGAGAATGCCGGGGAAATATACGGCGATATACTCGTAAAAAGCAGTGAATTAAGAAATATAAGCCTTGAGAATTACCCGATAGTAAATTTCATAGATGAAATACCTGTTCTTGCTGTGGCCGGGATCTTTGCGGACGGCAATTTTGAAATAAGAAACGCAAAAGAACTCAGGTTTAAAGAAAGTGATAGAATAAAAGCTGTTTGCGAGAACCTGAGACTTACCGGTCTCGATGTAGAAGAATTTGAGGATGGCTTTTCAATATCGGGAAGCATTGCAAAGAGCAAACCTGCATTCGCCAGTTATGATGACCACCGAATAGCCATGGCTTTCGGAATATTATCATCTGTATTGAAAGACGGCGGGAAAGTTAATAATTTTGATTGTGTTAAAATATCTAACCCCGGATTTCTTCATCAACTAAACCAGGTAAGTTATGGCTGAAGTAGTACTTAAAAACGTTACAAAAGTTTATGACGGCGGTCAGTTGGCGGCTAAGGACATAAACATTGAAGTAAAAGACAAAGAATTTGTCGTGCTTGTCGGTCCTTCCGGATGCGGTAAGTCAACTACTCTCCGAATGATTGCCGGTCTCGAGGAAATAACCGAAGGCGAGCTGTTTATTGACGGCAAAAAAGTTAACGATGTTTCGCCTAAAGACAGGGACATTGCAATGGTATTTCAGAATTATGCACTTTATCCCCATATGAGTGTATATGAGAATATGGCATTTGGATTGAAACTCAGAAAGTTTGATAAGAATGAAATTAAGGAGAGGGTTAACGAAGCTGCAAGAATACTGGGACTGGAGGATTACCTCGACAGAAAACCGAAGGCGCTTTCCGGCGGCCAGAGGCAGAGGGTAGCGGTTGGAAGAGCGATAGTGCGTAAACCCAAGGTATTTCTGTTTGATGAGCCATTAAGCAATCTTGACGCTAAGCTTAGGGTTCAGATGCGTACAGAGATATCCAAGCTTCATCAGAGCCTGGGCGCAACAATGATCTACGTTACCCACGATCAGACAGAGGCAATGACAATGGGCAACAGAATTGTGATCATGAAGGATGGACTGGTTAAGCAGGTAGACACGCCGCTGAAGCTGTATAATAAACCTGCCAACAGGTTCGTAGCCGGTTTTATCGGTAGTCCCTCAATGAATTTTCTGAAGGGAAAAATAGAGAATGGCAGTACCCTATCATTCAGCAGCTCCGGAAATGATCTTAAAATGAATCTTCCTGAAAGCAGGTCGGCTAGTCTTAAGAAATATGTAAACAAAGATGTGTGGATGGGTATAAGACCGGAAGATATTTATGATAGTGCTTCATCCAGCAGGAATGACCTGAAAACTCTTGACGTAACACTTGATGTGGTTGAGCCGATGGGAAATGAGATATTTCTTTACTTCCAGCTTGACGGGATGCAGTTCGTTGCAAGAATTCCTGCGCGTGAAGAGCCTCCTGCGGGATCAAAGAGGAAACTTATGTTCGACCATGATAAGCTTCATTTCTTCGATGCCGAGACAGAAGACGCAATTGTTTAAAGTTTGATCCCCTGATGTTCAAACTTATTTATCGAAAGCTCATCAAATATTGTTTGTAAAAAATCTGTTCCGTAACGGTAAGCATAATATATAAAGTTTAATTCTCTTTCCTGCAGATTCGAAGCAGGGAAGAGGGCAGTATTAACTTTATCAACCTGCCTTAAAGTAACTTCGTGTTTCTTCTTCTGCGCATCAAGAGCTTTACCCTTTAATTCATCCAGGTAATGAATACTTTTCTGCCTGTATTTGGTGCTGGCGTCAGCGATAGTTTTGTCGAACTCAAACAGCCTTTCCTTAAGCCTGTCATAAGTCAGTTCGATCTCATTCGTCACCTGACTGAAGATTTCATCCAGTGAATTCGGGGAAATTATGCCCAGCACTTTATTTTTAAGTGCATCAGTGTTAGTAAATACATCTTCCAGGCTTAGCTCATACTTCTCAAGGAGAGAACTAATATTCTTTTCGACTAAGGTAGCTGAAGATCTTGGATAGATTATCGGAGGCTCCACCTGGTATAAATTATAAAGAGGGGTTACCTGAGCAAAGTAAGATATTTCACTGGGACCGCCGATATAAAAGGCAGTCGGAAGAAGATAGTCCTGACAAACAGGTCTCAACAGAACATTCGGCGAGAAACGTTCTGGTTCTTTTTCGATAAGTGCCTGAAGTTCATCGTAAGTAAATTTTTTACGTTTCCTTCTAAGTCTGAATTCATTTTCCACGGGTTCAATGAGGTAACGGCCTTCGTCTGTATGGTAAAAAAGGTTTATAGGCCTGACCTTAACCTGGGCGTGGTATTCTTCTTCAAGTTTGGCGCTGACATTTACAAGCTTTTCTGAATGTGCTCTGAAACCCGATATTTCTTTTTTGAAAATCGGGGTTAAAAGCTTTTTAACATTAGTATCCTGAGGATCGAAAATAACCAAACCGTGTTCATCAAAGAGCCAGAAAAGGAGATCGCGAAAAGCATCTTTAAATGTTCTGCCTTCGGTGTAAAATGATCTCAGCTTATTCAGCATATCTGCTTTAAATTCTGTATCCCTTAGCTCTGCGTTCAGTTCATCGAAGAACCTGTTTATATCAGAATTAAGCTTAAGAAAGCCTACACTTCCTTTATTCTCTTCTTCCTGGATCTCATCTTCATAGGAGATCTTTTTCAGGTTATTATTTTCGTCAATAACGTTTATCGATTTTACTTCTTCAAAATCGTGATCATCACCTTCAAGCCAGAAAACAGGAACAAAATTAAAATCATCGTATCTTTCATTCAGATTATTACAAAGTTTGACGGCAGTAATTATCTTGTAAAAAGTATAAAGCGGTCCGCCCAGAATCCCCAGCTGCTGTCCTGTTACCACAGCAAGGGTTGTTTTATCCTGCAGGAGAGTAAGATTTTTGGTGGTTTTTTCTGAAGTTTGACGGTCACCATACTGTTTAAGAAGGATGCTGTGGAGACTGCTTCTATGCTCCTCCGGCATTTCTGCTCTCTTTTTAAAGAGTTTAAGGTATTCTTCCTTATCACGGAAGTTATACTTATAATAACCCTTTACTTTGTCGAAGTTGTAGAGGTAATCAGTAAATAACTGATGTTGATCCGGAAGATCAGCATAATTTATAAACATCCTGCACCACTCTTTTTTAATATTGAAAGGAAAAGTAAGAAAAACTCGTTTTTCTAACAAATCTTAAGGAGCAGCATTAATTCACCGCAGCTGATATGTATTCATTTTTTGTAAACTTCGCACAATTAATTATTTTCTGGTATAGATTAAACGGGTTAAATGGAAATAAATCTGCTTAAATACTTCACCCCGGTAAGATTCATTAATTCATTAAAGATATTATTATCGTATAATATTTCAGTGCTTTCAAGGAAACCGATAGTGTGGGGTATGCCGTTAAGTTATTCCATTGAGCCGACTAACCACTGCAATCTTGAAATGTCCTGAGTGTCCGTCAGGACTCGGAAGTCTGACCCGTCCTCTCGGTCTGATGAAAACTGAATTCTTTCAGAAACTGGTTGACGAGATCAGCGTTAAAGGATTTTATCTGCAGCTGTTTTTTCAGGGAGAACCTTATATCAATAAAAATCTGCCTTATATGATCAGGTATGCGCAGGAAAAAAATATGTACGTATCTGTAAGTACGAACGGACATTTCATAAATAAAGACAATGCAGATAAGATCCTTGAAGCAGCACCCGATAAAATTATATATTCAATCGACGGACTAGATGAAGAGTCATATCAGAATTACCGCGTAGGTGGTACATTTGCTCAGGCGGATGAGGGGTTGAAAGCATTAACTCAAAGAAAAAAATACCTCGGACTTAAGAAACCGTTCGTTGAACTTCAGTTTATTGTAATGAAACAGAATGAACATTTGCTGGATAAGGTTCTGGAATACGGCACGGAATCGGGAGTTGATAAAGTGGTATTTAAGACAATGCAGGTGTCATCTTACAGGAACGCTCTTAATTTTTTGCCTGTGAATGAAAAATACAGAAGATATGAAGTTGGATCAGACACGTTCAAAGTAAAAGGAAAATTAAAGAACAAGTGTTTTGCCCTCTGGCGAACTTCTGTTATTACCTGGGACGGCAGGGTTGTACCATGCTGTTTCGATAAAGATGCAGCTTTTGAACTCGGTATGTTAAACGGCCATGGCTTCAGCAGCGTGTGGAATTCGGATAAATACACTGCCTTCAGGCAGAATATACTGGCAAACAGACAGGGGATGGATATGTGTTCAAACTGCACTGAAGGGATGAGAATGAATATTCTGGAAGTGGAACAGTAATGGCAGAAGCAATACTTGCGGTTAAGAATATATATCTGAAACACCGGGATCTTTTCCTTCTTGTTACCAAAATAATAACTGCGGCCGGTTTACTTACATTTATACTTTATTCAGTAAATATTAACCGGACTGTTTCAGTATTTGAAAATTCTGATAAGTTCTTTCTTTCGGCAGCATTTTTACTAAGCTTTGTTAACATATATCTGCAGTATCTGAAGTGGAAGCTGGTCTGCGGCTGCATCATTGGAGAAAATAAACGAAGTAAAATTATTAATTCCTTATTTTATGGATTTACTGCAGGTTCGTTTACTCCGGCAAGGATCGGAGAATACGTTGGGAGGGCATTACCTTTTACCGATAAACCTTTGCTTAAAATAACTTCGGCTGTCTTCATTGATAAATCAGCAAGTCTGCTCATTGTCTCTTTTAATCGGATCAGTTTCATTTCTGTTTTTCATAAACGCGGGAATACAGTATATCTTAATAATAATATCATTATTAATACTTTTATCCTTCCTTTTAATGAAAGCCGCATTTTTAACGCCCTTCCTGAAAAAAATAATTAACCGGTACAGCTGGAGCAAGGAATTGTTTTCAGGATTTAGTATTCTTAAAACCAGCAGCGGCGGGTTTAAACTAAAACTGATCTTTCTTTCCTTGCTTTTCTATATCTGTTTTATAATCCAATTTGCACTGCTTGTTACCGCATTTTCTCATCAATATGATTTTCTTGAGTACATATGGAGCGGTAACCTCGTGATGTTTGCAAAGACCATTATACCTCCCGTTTCCTTTGGCGAACTGGGAATAAGAGAAGGCGCATCGGTTTATTTCCTGAAACAGGTTGGGGTGAGTGCGGCCGCCGGCTTCAATGCGGCAATATTTCTATTCATTATTAATGTCCTTCTGCCGGCGATGACGGGTTTAATATTCTTGCTGAAAAGAAAATGATGATTTTTCTGATCATAATATTTAGTCTGCTTGCTTTACACTATTTGCTATTTCTTTTAAAGATTTACAACGGACTCGGTAAAATTCATCTGCCAGTGAGGAACGAAGAAGAAGATCATTTTATCTCAATCATTATCCCATTCAGAAATGAAGCAAAAAATATTTCCAAAAGTATTGCAAGTATCGAACAGCTAAATTATCCGCGGGATAAATTTGAGGTGATCTACGTTGACGATAATTCGGAAGATGGATCATTATCAATTAGCTGAATCTGCAAAGAAGGCTTCAAACATCAGGATCATGAAATTGCAGGGTGGGGCAGCCGGCAGAGGAAATAAAAAGTATGCGGTACAGTTCGGCATAGAGAAGTCACTGGGTGATATTATAGTTACTACCGATGCCGATTGTGTGCACAACAAGAACTGGCTTCGCAATATAATCAGCTGTTTTGATCGGGATACTGCATTCGTTTCAGGACCTGTTGAATTTGCCAAGGCACCGGGGATTTTCTCAAAAATTCAGAATACGGAATTCGGAGGTCTGGTATTAGCCGGGGCCGGTTTAATAGGATCGGGATGGCCGCTGATATGTAACGGAGCAAACATTGCCTACCGGAAGAAAGTATTTAATGAGGTTGGCGGCTTAGAGGATAATCTGCATCTTGCTTCCGGGGATGACGAGTTCCTTATGCAGAAAATTGCACGGGAAACAAAATATAAGATCAGATTTTGTCCTGAAAGAGAGGCTGTCGTACTCACAGAACCAAGCAATACTCTGAAAAGTTTTTATAATCAGAGGAAACGGTGGGCAAGTAAAAGTTTATATTACAATGATGCGGGACTTAAGGTCAGACTGATATTAATTTTCCTTTTTTATGCGGGTCTTATAATCCAGACTATAATGCTGCTGTCAGGCTTTTCCTATATCGCCTTCACTTTTTTTGCTGAGTCTTTTAATAAAGGTCATTACAGAATTTCTTATAATAAAACGGGGGACGGGTTATTTCCTGTCTGAAAAGAATACAGCGGTATTCTTAATGACGGAGCTGTTCCAGGTGCCGTATATTTTAATCTCCGCCGTTGGCGGGTCTTATTGGCGGGTTTGCCTGGAAAGAGAGAAACTTCAGGCGATAGATAATTGTATACAGAATAATCTGCGCTGTCTATAAAAATATACGGTCAATCCTTCGAATTTCCTTCAATTTTCGCAGAAATCAGGCATTTTCGGCTGGTACGAAGATTGGGTAGTAAGTAGTGTTCTAAAAAGCGAGGTCTAAAATGAAAAAGATACTTTTAATAGCAGCACTTATCATCACTGGTTTAAGTTTTCAAACCAGAGCCCAGGACTATTACGACCGGGGATATGATGATAGTTATAACTATGGTGGTTATGACAATAATGACGGATTCGGGTATTTCTATACTCAGTTATCACCTTATGGGTCGTGGATTGAATTCGGAGACGGAGTTTACGGGTGGAAACCAGTAAATATGAGAATGGGATGGGCCCCATATGCAAACGGTCGCTGGATATGGACCTCAGACGGATGGTACTGGGATTCATATGAGCCATACGGATACATCGTTTACCACTACGGCAGATGGTATTATGATAATTATTATGGCTGGGTCTGGATCCCTGATTACCAGTGGGCACCTGCCTGGGTTGAATGGAGATATGATAATAACTATATAGGCTGGGCACCGCTGCCTCCTTATGCAGTATTCTCAATATCGATCGGAATACATTTTACACATACATACGTTACGCCTTATTCACACTGGCATTTTGTAAAATATCATTACTTCTGCGATCCTTATGTTTATAAATATTATGCTGGTCCTAAATACAAATACAGAATATACTCAGGAACCAGAATAAGAAATGATTATGGATTCAGGAACGGAAGAGTTGTTAACCGCGGTGTTGACGTAGGATTGATAAGAGAACGCGGTAAAGTAGATATCCGTGAAAGAAAAATAAGGACTGTATCAGGACTGAGAGATATCAATGAAAGAAACCGGGTTACAGATAACGAAGTAAGAACTTTTATTCCTGATAGAAAACAGTTCACAAATTCCAGAGTTAAAGATGTAAAAATTGAAAGAACAGACAGGAAAACAGCTCTTGAGACTTCTAAACTTGAATTTGGAAGGAAGAATATTCAGAGAAACGAAACTTCCAATCGTGGAACACAGGATACAAGGATAAAAAAGGAAGATAAGAGAACTCCTGATATCCGCAGCCAGAAAACTGATACCCGCGGAACTATCAGGCAGGAAACAAAAACTCCTGAAAAGAGAAATGTTCCTGATACCCGTGTAAAAACAAATGAAAGAAAAGAAGTAAAGACACCTGTAAGGAAAGAACCTGTGAAGAAAGAAACCAGGACTGTAACGCCTAACAGATCTGTAACTCCTAATAAAACTGTTACTCCTAATAGAACAGTAACTCCTAACAGAACAGAGCAAAAAATAGAGAAAAGAGTAAATGAGAGAGTTCAGCAGAATACTCAACAGAGAAAAGAAACAAGTACGTATACTCCTCCGGTTCAGAAAAAACCTGAAGTGAAGGTTAACCGGACACAAAATACGAACAGAACGTCTGATAGGAATAGCAGCTGTTCAAAGACAGAATGACAACAGAACGAAATCAGAACAAAAAAGAGAAACCAACAACGGAAGGGGACGTAGATAACCCTCCCGTTTCTCTGGTCCTCTCCTCCAAAAGTACCGGTTTAACCACCGGTACTTTTTTTTGTATAAGCATTATTGTTATGGTCAACTAATTTCAGCATCCCGAAGTTTACCCACAACCGCTAATTTTCCGTCTGTTTTGCCGGGTCAGCCTTCAGCTGGCTGCTTAACTGATCTTTTACCTTCCTTTTTCAATCTCAAAAGTATATCAGTTTTGTGAAAAATTTTATCACAAGTGAGAATCATTTTATTCAACAGCCGGTCAAAGATGAAATTCTTCATAATTCTGCATTTATTTTAAGGATTTTAATCCTTTCAGGTTAAACTTAGTGGCACATTATATGGGTATTTAATACGTTTGTAATAGAATTCTAATTCAAAAAGGTGAATGGAGAACATATAAAATGAAAATCAGTAAAGAAGAAGCTCTTGAGTATCATAGTCAGGACAGGCGGGGCAAGATTGAGGTCGTTGCCACAAAACCCTGCCTTACTTCAAGAGATCTGTCATTAGCTTACACTCCCGGGGTAGCTGAACCTTGCCGAGAAATAGCAAAGAATGATGACGATGTTTACAAATACACAGCCAAGGGAAACCTTGTTGCTGTAGTTTCAAACGGAACGGCTGTACTCGGTCTTGGTGATATTGGTCCTCATGCCGGCAAGCCGGTGATGGAAGGTAAAGGTGTATTATTCAAAAGGTTTGCAGATATCGATGTATTTGACATAGAACTAAAGAGCAAAGATCCTAAAGAGATAATACGTGCGGTTCAGCTGCTTGAACCTACTTTCGGGGGAATAAATCTTGAAGACATCAAAGCTCCCGAATGCTTTGAAATTGAAGAGACTCTGAAGGAAACAATGAACATTCCGGTATTCCACGATGATCAGCATGGTACTGCAATAATATCTTGTGCTGCGCTGATTAACGCGGCGGAGCTTGCCAATAAAAAACTTGGCGATCTAAAGATAGTTGTAAACGGTGCAGGCGCTGCCGCTATTTCCTGCTGTAAGTTATATATGATGGCCGGCGCAAAAAGAGAAAATATTTATATGTACGATTCTAAGGGCCTCATCCATAAGGGCAGGAAGGATCTCAACAAGTACAAAGAAATATTTGCGCAGGATAAAGATAGCGGTTCACTTGCAGACGGAATGGTAGATGCAGACGTTTTTATTGGTTTATCGATAGGCGGTGTTGTATCTCAGGATATGGTTAGAGTGATGGCAAAGAATCCGATAGTATTTGCGATGGCTAATCCTGATCCTGAAATCAGTTATGAAGATGCCGTTGCTGTTCGTGACGATTTAATTATGGCTACCGGAAGGAGCGATTATCCTAATCAGGTAAATAACGTACTCGGATTTCCGTTTATATTCCGGGGAGCGCTTGATGTGAAGGCTTCGGCCATCAATGAAGAGATGAAGATGGCGGCCACCAGAGCACTTGCGGAACTGGCGAAGAAAAAGGTTCCGGAGATGGTAATTAATGCTTACGGAGGACTCGATTTTGAATTCGGACGTGAATACATAATCCCGAAACCCTTTGATCCCCGTGTATTATGGCATGTGGCTCCGGCCGTTGCCAAAGCTGCTATAGAGACCGGTGTTGCACGTCAGCCTATAGAGGACTGGGAGAAATATGAAGAAGAATTGAAAGAAAGACTCGGGTTATCAAAAGAAGTAATCAGAGTTATGATCCATAAAGCAAAAGAAGATCCAAGAAAGGTTGTATATCCCGAAGGCGAGGAAGAGAAGATAATAAGAGCTGCTCACGTATCCTACAGTGAAGGTATTGCATTTCCTATACTCCTGGGGGATGAGGTGATTATCAGGAAAGCCATTGATACACTTGGATTTGATCAAAACGAATTCAAGATAATCGATCCTGCCACAAGTTCAAGGCGGGAGGTTTATGCAGCAGCCTTCCATAAAAAACGCCAGAGAAAAGGCGCTACCCTGAAGGAAGCCAAAGATTTGATGTCGGATCCTAATTATTTCGGCTCAATGATGGTTGAACTGGGAGATGCTGATGCTCTTATAAGCGGACTGACTTCCCATTATCCCGCAACCATCAGACCTGCTTTACAGTGTATTGGAGTTAAAGAAGGCTTTAAAGTTGTATCTGGTTTATACATTGTGGTCACATCCAAACGCGCTTATTTCTTTGCGGATACCACAGTGAATGTTAATCCGACTGCAGACCAGCTAGCCGAGATTGCTATAACGGCAGCTGACACGGTTAAAGCATTTGACCTGACTCCAAGGGTCGCAATGCTTTCATTCAGTAATTTTGGAAGTTCTGCTTATCCCGAATCTATAAAGGTTAAGAAGGCAGTAGAAATAGTTAAAAACCTTCGCCCTGACATAGTGGTTGACGGGGAGATGCAGGCGGATACAGCAGTTGTTCCTTCAATAATTGAGAAGGATTTCCCGTTCAGCACACTTAAAGGCGGGGCGAATGTATTGGTATTCCCTGATCTTAATTCAGGTAATATCGCTTACAAACTGATGGCCAGGATCGGCGGCGCTACAGTAATTGGTCCGGTACTTTGTGGAATGAAAAAACCTGTCCACGTTTTACAGAGAGGTGCGACAGTAGACGATATCTTTAATATGACAGCAATTGCAGTAGTTGATTCTCACTATCTCGTAAAGCCGGCAAGGAAGTCTCAGGAGAAAGTGCTGGCATAGTGTTCTTTGTTTAAGAAGCAGGTGCGGCAAAATTCAAATTGCCGGCCTGCTTTTTATTACTTTTTATTTGAATTCCCATCCTGTTTAGCATTTCAACAGCAACGTTTAATTTTTCAGCAATTTACCCCCTAAAACACGTGATGAACCGTTTTTGAACCGTCTTTTCTACCAGTGAACAACGGGATAAATACTTCCCAGGATCGGGGAAAGGATTAGCAGAATTTCAGGAAAGTATAAAAAAAAGGGCAGAGGTGAAAAACATTTGTTTTCTTTTCTCTGCCCTGAGAATAATTTCGGGGGTTATTGAGCTTTTACAGTAGCGTTTGAGAGAAGAACGGGGTATGAATAACCTGCACCAAAATCCTGGTTTGTTTCAACAGTACCTTCAACAATAACTACGTCGCCCGCTTTTGTTGAATCAGCACTGGTAACCATAAGATCGAAGTTGTTATCTTTTCCTGTTCCATCCTGTATGTGGATCCAGTTCCTTCCCATAATATGAGGATTATATTTAACCACTTTACCTTTAACCTTAACCCTCTGACCATTCAGCTGATCTTTCTGTTCATAGATCTGAGCTACAGTTTTACCATCTGTTAATGGTTGAATATCAACATTCTGCTTTGTCTGGTTATAAACCTGCGGATGACCTGCAGGCTGTTGAGCAGAAGGAGGGGTTTGAGATACATCCTGCACAAAAAGTACTGATTCAAATGTTCTGTCCAAAGCTTCACTTTTAAAGTTTTTCATTTCCATACTTTTAGAGAAATAAAGAGTTTGACCTTTTTCAGGCTGCATTCTTGTTACAGCAATCCAGTACTCATTACCATTTTCATCAGCTTTTATATATGTATAATTTGGAGTCTGTATAAACTCAGCAACTGTAATTTTATGAGTACCTGCGGGAAGGTTTTCATTTGCTTCTTCGGTTTTATTTTCACAGGCACTGAATGTTACCATTAACGCTATCAGTATAAGGGGGAGGATTCTTTTCATTTTTATCACCTTTTGATTCATATTTTATATAGCTTATTTAGAAATATCTGTTAAATATACACAAACAAATTCTTATTCATAAGTTCAAAAAAAATATACATTCCGATTTACCCTAAGGGTTCTTTTTAATCCCCATCACATTTGGTTTGATTTTTCTTCTATAGTTTTGCTTAAAAATTAAGCAAGAAAGCTATTTTCGGAACACTAAAATTTCGGGAGAAAAAATATTGTCCTCAGCTTATACTTCTCAATTTGAATTATGGCCTCTCCTGGTATACGCTGGGCTGGTACTTCTAACCGTTGGGGGAATGATTGCCTTATCATATTTTCTAGGTCAGAAACACAAAGAAAAACAAACCGACACCATTTATGAATCGGGTATAAAGTCAACCGGTGATGCAAGAGTACGCTTCCCGTACATTTCTATATAGTTGCGATGTTCTTCGTGATTTTCGATCTGGAGACAGCTTTTATTATTTCGTGGGCCATTTCATTCCGGGAATTAGGATGGGGCGGTTATATCGCGGCGGCAATTTTTATAGGGGTGCTTCTGGTTGTACTGCTGTATGAGTTGAAGATTGGAGCTCTCGATTTTGGTCCCAAGGGAAAAGAGCTCCTGAAGGTTTATCATCAGCGGCTGAAAGATAAGTCATTGAAGATTAAGGATTGAGAATTTGGGTAATCAATAAAAGAATGAAAATAAAATTGAAAACACCAGGGAAGTAATGAATTTAGTTAAGATGATTTAAAATACAAGTCGGGATTTATAAATGAGATGGTGGTTAACAAATCCTATTGGATCCTGTTAAGAACAATTGCGGGTAATGGTTCATTTGAGCAGGCTGTTCAGCAGTCTGTTGTGTTAAGCAAGCTTGATGAGCTTGTTGCCTGGGGGAGGAAGAACTCGATGTGGCCCTTCAATTTCGGATTGTCGTGCTGCTATGTAGAGATGGCCACAAGCATTACCAGCAAGTATGACATTGCAAGATTTGGTGCGGAAGTTATCCGCGGAACACCACGGGAGGCGGATGTTATGATTATTGCAGGAACAGTTTTCATAAAAATGGCACCTGTTATAAAAAGATTATATGAACAGATGATGGAACCGCGCTGGGTGATCTCAATGGGATCCTGTGCAAACTCAGGCGGAATGTATGATATATATAGTGTAGTGCAGGGAGTGGATAAATTCCTGCCGGTTGATATGTATGTGCCGGGCTGTCCCCCTCGTCCTGATGCATTTCTTGAAGGACTTGTACTTCTTCGGGATGCAGCCGGCAAAGAGAAGAGGCCTTTAAGCTGGGCAATCGGCCCGCAGGGAGTTCAGAAAGCTCCTAAAATATCTATGAAGGAACAGAAAAGGAATGAAAGAATGAAGGTGAAAACTTTACGTCCTCCCGAGGAAATATAAGCTTCATCTTCGGTATAAAAGATGGAAAATTCACTTTTAAAAGAACTGAAGGATAAATTTTCCGATTACGATTTCAGGTATGAGGAAACAAGGGATGCTATGCCGACAATCCGGATGGGCAGGGAGCATATCACTGAAGTACTCGGCTTTCTTAAGAACGATATTTCAAATCCTTATAAAATGCTTTACGATCTTACGGCAATCGATGAAAGAACCAGGGCAAGACGAAGCGATTCAGCGGCGAGTGATTTTACGGTGGTTTACCATCTGCTTTCCTTTGACAGGAATGAGGATGTAAGAATTAAAGTTCCCTTAATGGATAGTGATGCTGAAGTTCCATCTGTTATACCTTTATGGCAGAATGCTGATTGGTATGAGCGTGAGGTGTACGATATGTTCGGGATAAAGTTTGAGGGACATCCGCATATGAGACGCATTCTTATGCCTGATTCCTGGGAAGGACATCCGCTTCGTAAGGAACATCCCGCGCGAGCAACAGAGATGGGTCCTTTTCATATGCCTGAAGACAGGGCATTGAATGAGCAGGATATGCTTGAGTTTAAGCCTGAAGAGTGGGGTCTTAAGCGCGAGGATGAAAATGACCAGTTTATGTTTTTGAACCTTGGTCCCCAGCACCCGGGGACACATGGAGTTCTTCGTCTGGTGCTTCAGCTTGATGGAGAGGAGATACTGCATGTGGTTCCTGAGATAGGATATCATCACCGGGGTGCAGAAAAGATGGGCGAACGTCAATCATGGCATACGTTTATTCCGTATACCGATCGTGTGGATTACCTTGGAGGAGTACTTAATAATCTTGCCTATGTTCTTGCGGTGGAGAAGCTGGCCGGTATAGACGTGCCATCCCGCGCACAGGTTATTCGGGTGATGATGAGTGAGTTTTTCAGGATTGCTTCTCACCTTGTATGGTACGGTACCTTTGCTCAGGATCTTGGAATGATGTCGCCTGTGTTCTATATGTTCAGCGATCGTGAGAAAGTGTTTGACATCGTCGCAGCGGTTACGGGCGACAGGATGCATCCCAACTGGTTCAGAATAGGAGGCGTTGCACAGGACCTTCCTAACGGATGGGAAAAACTTGTTAAGGAATTTATAGATTATTTCCCTCCGCGGTTGAAAAACTATGACAACATGATAATGAAAAACCACATTTTTAAGGCAAGGACGAAGGGGATTGGTATATATGATACAGAAGAGGCAATTGAATGGGGCGTTACTGGTCCCGGCCTTCGTGCTACAGGGATGGAGTGGGACTTTCGTAAGAAGCGACCGTACTCCGGCTACGATCAATTTGATTTTGAAATACCGACTGCGATTAACGGCGATTGTTACGACAGGGCCCTTGTGCGTATTGAGGAGATGAGGCAGAGTTTGAGGATAATAGAACAATGCATGAACAATATGCCCGAAGGGAATTATAAATCGGAACATCATCTGACGACACCTCCGATAAAAGATCATACTATGCACGATATTGAAACGCTCATTACTCATTTTCTGAATGTGAGCTGGGGACCTGTGATACCTGCCGGCGAGGCTTTTATAGGCGTTGAGGCATCGAAAGGGAATAACGGTTATTACGTTATCAGTAATGGTGACACAATCCCTTATCGCGTGAGAATAAGGACTCCTTCTTTCCCTCATATTCAGATGGTATCATATATAAGTCGCGGCTACACCGTGGCTGATCTTTTATCGATACTGGGGAGTATTGATTTCGTACTGGCAGATATTGATAGATAGGGAGATGACAGAAGAACACTGAATTTTAAGAAATAAATAATAAGCACTTATGCTGACGGAAGATGAAAAAAAGGAAATTGACGAGCACCTGAAGGATTATCCGACAAAGAGAGCCGGGTGTATCGAGGCGCTGAAGGTTGTTCAGCGAAACAAGCGATGGATATCAGATGAAAGTCTGAAGGATATTGCTGATTACCTGGATATGACTGTTGATGAACTCGACAGCGTGGCAACATTCTACAGTCTGGTTTTCAGAAAGCCGGTCGGACGTCATGTAATTCTTCTTTGCGACAGCATAAGCTGTTGGATTGTTGGCTACCTTAAGCTGTATGAGTATTTACAGAAGAAACTCGGGATATCTTTTGGCGAGACGACTGAGGATGATCGATATACCTTACTTCCGATCCCTTGTCTGGGTACCTGCGATCATGCACCCGCGTTAATGATTGACAATGATCTGCACAGGGATCTGAGTCCCGAAAAACTGGACGCAATCCTGGACAGCTATGAGTAACTAATATGATGATTGATGAAATTTTAATTGAAAATAAAAATGGATAAACCTCTAACCCGAAATATGGAAGCTTTTGAGACGCCTGTAAGTCTCAAAGATTATGAAAAGAATGGCGGATATCAGGCTGTAAAGAAAGTATTGAAAATGAAGCCTCAGGATGTCCAGAAAATGGTTAAGGATGCAAATCTTAAGGGTAGAGGCGGGGCAGGATTTTCAACCGGAATGAAGTGGAGTTTCGTTCCGATGGATGAAGATTTTCCGCATAAATATATGTTGTGCAATGCTGATGAAATGGAACCGGGTACATTCAAAGACCGGCTTATAATGGAGAATGATCCCCATCTTCTTCTTGAGGGACTAATCATTAGTTCTTATGCGATACAGGCAGATAAATCTTTTATCTTCTTACGCTGGGCATACAAGACCTCTGCTAAAACACTTACAAAGGCCATCCAGGAAGCTTCTGATGCCGGTTACCTCGGGAAGAATATACTTGGCAGTGATTATTCCCTCGATATGGCAATACATACGAGTGTGGGACGTTATATGTGCGGTGAGGAAACGGGTTTGCTGAATGCACTTGAAGGTAAGAGAGCCACACCAAGAGCTAAACCTCCGTACCCGCAGACCAGCGGTCTTTTCGGTATGCCTACAATAGTGAATAACGTTGAGACGATCAGCTGCGTGCCCGGGATTATTAGTAATGGTCCCGAATGGTTTCAGAAACTATCCCTTACTCCTGAAGACGGCGGAGGAGGAACAAAATTGTACGGTGTAAGCGGAAGGGTAAAGAAACCGGGATTATGGGAACTGCCGATGGGTACTCCGATGCGTGAAATTATTGATAAATACGCCGGCGGAATGCTTGACGGATATAAATTAAGAGCAGCGCTTCCGGGAGGTGCATCCACAGATTTTGTTATTGAAAAGGATATGGATGTTCCGATGGACTTCTCTAGCCTTCAGAAATACGGAAGCCGTATGGGTACAGGTACTATGATAATACTCGATGATAAAACCTGTCCCGTAGGAATGGTTCACAACCTGGAGCATTTCTTTGCACAGGAATCCTGCGGTTGGTGTACACCTTGCAGAGAGGGATTGCCATGGACGGAAAAAATATTGAAAGCAATTGACGACGGCAACGGAAGAATGGAAGATCTTGATCTTCTTGAAATGCATGCAAAAAGATTAGGTCCCGGAAATACTTTCTGTGCTCTTGCTCCCGGTGCAGCAGAGCCTCTGCAGAGCGCTCTTAAGCACTTCCGGAATGATTTTGAAGAACATATTAATAAAAAAAGTTGTCCCTGGAGATAAATTGGCTGTTATAACAATAGATGGAGTTAAACACGAAGTTGACGAAAAGCAGAACTTGCTGCATGTATGCCTTTCTCTCGGCTATAATCTGCCATACTTCTGCTATCACCCGGCAATGGGTTCCGTCGGGGCCTGCAGACAGTGTGCGGTTATAAAATATAAGGATGAGAATGATGATAAAGGCAAGCTTGTTATGGCCTGCATGGAACCTGCTTCGGATGGTTCAATTATTTCACTCAAAGATCCCGAAGCGGAGGGTTTCAGAGCTGAAGTAATAGAATGGCTGATGACAAACCATCCGCATGATTGTCCTGTATGCGATGAAGGGGGAGAGTGTCATCTTCAGGATATGACCGTAATGACGGGTCACGACTACAGAAGGTTCAGGTTTGAGAAGAGAACATATCGTAATCAGTATCTCGGTCCTTTCCTCAATCACGAAATGAACAGATGCATTCAATGTTACCGCTGCGTGAGATTTTACAGGAACTATGCTGATGGAAGGGATCTGGATGCCTTTGCTGCTCATAATCATGTCTACTTCGGACGACATAAGGATGGAATTCTCGAAAATGAATTCAGCGGCAACCTTGTTGAAATCTGTCCTACTGGTGTCTTTACAGATAAAACCCTCAAACAGCACTATACACGCAAATGGGATCTGACAACGGCACCATCCATTTGTGTACACTGCAGCGTAGGCTGCAATACCATTGCCGGTGAAAGATACGGTAGTCTCAGAAGGATCCTCAGCCGCTACAACAGTCAGGTAAACGGTTATTTCCTTTGCGACCGCGGAAGATTCGGTTATGAATTTGTGAACAGCAAACGAAGGATTACCGAAGCTCAGATAAAAAAAGGTGAAGAAAAAGAGAGTCTTGATCTTACAACTGCCATAACACAATTAAAAGAAGATGTTTCCGGGAATGATAATGTAATCGGGATAGGATCGCCCCGTGCATCGTTAGAGGCAAATTATCTGCTGAAGAAGCTGGTAGGTGATGATAATTTTTATCTTGGAATCAGTCCGGAACAGTACAGACTTCAGAAACTTCAGATTGATGTAATGAAAAGCGGCGTATTCCATTCACCCTCTCTTCAGGATATTGAGCAGGCAGATGCCGTGCTTATTCTTGGTGAAGATATTACCAATACCGCACCTATGCTGGCGCTTGCGGTCCGGCAGGCAATCAAGAAACCTCGTAAAGGTCTCCTTGAAAAAAAGAAAGTACCTGCCTGGCAGGAGGCGGCAGTACGTGAAGCTACTCAGGAAGAGAAACTCCCGCTTTATGTTGCATCTTCATACGCTACAAAACTGGAAGAGGTATCTGCATTAACAATCTCTCTTGCGCCGGATGATATCGCACGTATAGGAAATGCTGTTGCCGCACGTTTTGATAGTACGGTTAAGATGCCCGACAGCCTTTCAGAAGAAGAGAAAAAGTTTGTAGATCGTGTGTCAGATGATTTTTCGAACGCAGAGAAGCCTCTTATTATTACCGGTACCGGAAGTTATTCTGAGAATGTGATCCGCTCTGCCGTAAATGCTGCAAATGCAGTACAGAAAAGTAAGAAGGATCTTTCGCTGAGCTTCGTATTTCCGAAGGCCAACAGTGCAGGACTAATACTGCTGGACGGTAAACCACTGGATTCGCTTCAGGACGGTAAGCAGAAAGTTGTAATAAACCTCAAGAACGATTTATCCGAGCTTGATGAGGAATTGTCGAAGAAGCTGTTTGATAACTCTAAGCTGATAACAATCGACTGTCTTGAAAATGAAACTACTGAAAAATCGGATATGGTTATTCCCGCAGGAACATTCGCTGAATCGGACGGCACTTTTATCAATAACGAGGGAAGGGCACAGCGGTACTACCAGGTATATAATTCTGATAATAAAGAGGTGATGGAAAGCTGGAGGATAATGGCCAGACTTTTATCTGCTTTATCAGGGGCCGCGGATACATCAGATGCTGCTTCTAATTCCGGGAATGAACAAGCAGGTAAAGGAGAAAATGAATCCGGTGAAAAGGGAATGCAAAGTGTTAGTGAAAAAAGTACTTCCCAAACATCTGAAATAAGTTATGAAGATATCCTGAATGAGATCGCTGCAGCAATCCCGATCCTGAAGGATATAAACAATATTACACCTCCTCCGGGTTTAGGATAGCGGGACAGAAAATTCCTCGTGAACCGCATAGGTACAGCGGCAGAACCGCAATGACGGCAGATAAAAATGTAAGTGAACCTAAACCCCCGGATGATCCTGATTCACCACTAACATTTACAATGGAAGGATACCGGGGTGAACCGCCTTCATCAATGATCCCGTTTTTCTGGGCACCGGGATGGAATTCTGTTCAGTCTATGAATAAGTATCAGATAGAAGTGGGAGGACCATTGCATGGCGGCGATCCGGGAAGAAGGTTATTCGAGAAAAATGTTTCTGCCAAATTAAGCTACTATGATATACAGCCTAAAAAATATGAACGCAGGAAAGGTGAATTCCTGAGCGTACCGGTCTACCATATATTTGGTTCAGAGGAATTAAGTGCGGAAGCACCCGCTGTGAAAGAACTAATACCTGATCTTTGTCTGTGGATGAATCCCGACGATCTATCCGATGCAGGCGTTAAGGAAGATGAACAGGTTGAAATTACTGCCGGTGAAAAGTCATTCAAAATACCTGTGAAGATAAAGAAAGGAATACCACGGGGAATAGCAGGAATTCCCGTACTCCCGGGTAAAACTGTTCTTTTCAGCAAACCGGTAAGACGACGTAAACTTATAATGAAGTATAATGACTGGATAAGCGTAAAGAAAAATGATTTATGATATAATAATTAAAGTCGTAATTATACTGGGTATACTGATAGTGATGCTGTCGATAGCAGCAGGACTGATATATGTGGAACGCAGAATGCTGGCTTTATTCCAGGACAGATACGGACCTAACAGAGTAGGGCCGTTCGGCCTTCTGCAGGTGCTTGCAGATACGTTGAAGATAATGATGAAAGAAGACTGGATCCCGTCATTTGTGGATAAACCCGTATTTGTAGGTGCTCCCACTATTGTTATGGTGGCTGTTCTGATGACTTTTTCGGTAGTGCCTTTTAGTCCCTCTCTTTTTGTAAGTGATATGAATGTCGGACTTTTATTCTTTCTGGCTATGTCGTCAATCGGGGCATACAGTATTGTCCTCGCGGGCTGGGCTTCGAACAATAAATATTCATTATTAGGAGCTCTAAGAGGATCGGCACAAATGATTTCATATGAAGTGTTTATGGGACTTTCATTAATGGGAATAGTATTGCTTAATGGAACATTTAGTCTTCGCGGAATAGTTGAGGCTCAGTCGGGCATGTGGAATTTTATCCCTCAGTTCGTGGGCTTCGTGGTATTCTTTATTGCAGGTATTGCCGAAACTCATCGTCTGCCGTTCGATATTCCCGAAGCGGAGAGCGAGCTTATTGCCGGTTATCATTCAGAGTATTCAAGTATGAAATTCGGGATGTTCTTCGTGGGTGAATACCTTGGAATAACTCTTATTTCGGCACTTATTGTTACTTTTTACTTCGGCGGATGGCTGGGATTCGATTTTCTTCCGCCGTACATCTGGTTTCTTATAAAGATGTTTGTTTTCATTGCGATATTTATCCTGCTCCGGGCCTCAATGCCCAGACCAAGATATGATCAATTGATGGAATATGGATGGAAATTCCTGCTCCCGCTCGTGCTTCTGAATTTACTTATAACGGGAGCAATCGCATTAGCGTGATAAAGATAATTACAGATTGAAGTTAGAATATAAATATGATAATGGGTGATTATGTTAAGTAATTTGAGAACGATGTGGGCTGCTTTTAAGCATGCTTTTAGTCCGAGGGACACTGTTCAGTATCCCGATGAAAAAGCCTACCTTCCTCCCAGGTGGAGGGGAAGGATAATTTTATCACGTGATCCCGATGGAGAGGAAAGATGTGTAGCCTGTTACCTTTGTGCGGTAGCCTGTCCGGTTGACTGTATTTCTCTGCAGGCGACCGAAGATGAGAATAACAGGCGTTATCCTGAGTTCTTCCGCATAAATTTCTCAAGGTGTATCTTCTGCGGATACTGCGAAGATGCATGTCCCACTTACGCTATCCAGTTAACACCCGATTTCGAAATGGCTGAATATGACCGTCAGAATCTGGTTTATGAGAAAGAGGACCTCCTTATTGATGGAGAAGGAAAGTACCACGGATATAATTTTTACAGAGTGTCCGGATTAAAGATCGGCGGTAAAGATAAAGGAGAAGCAGAGAATGAGGAGAAACCAATTGATTTAAGGAGTCTTTTACCCTGATGGATGTACTTTTTTACATATCGGCAGCAGTAGCAATAGGCTCATCCATAATGGCAGTCACAAGAGCGAACGCCGTGCATGGACTCCTTTACCTTGTTGCTTCTCTTCTTTCGGCAGCCTTCATTTTCTATTTATTCGGTGCTCCTTACATCGCTGCTCTTGAAGTAATTATTTATGCGGGCGCTATTATGGTGCTCTTCATATTCGTGGTAATGATGCTGAATCTTGGAAAGGAATCCGAAGAGCAGGAAAAGCAGTGGTTGAAACCCAAAGTATGGAAGGGACCCTCACTGCTTATCGCGATCCTCCTTGTCGAATTCATCATTATGCTGTCGAACTCAGGCGGTTCATATTTTCAATTCAACAAGATCGATCCGAAAGAAGTGGGCACTGCTTTATTTACCACATATGTACTTGGCGTTGAGCTTACGGCTATGCTTCTTATGTCGGGTATCGTTGGTGCTTATCATATAGGTAAGCAGAAAAAGAAATTAAGGCACAGGTATCTGGAGGGTAAGGATGAGTAGCGTACCTGTAATGGCGGGACTCCTTTTAACAGGAATCCTATTTGTTATCGGTGTAACGGGCCTGCTTGTCCGCCGCAACCTGATCTTCATGCTGATGTCGATTGAGATAATGCTGAATGCCGCAGGAATGGCGTTCATTATCGCAGGTTCTAAATGGCTTCAGCCCGACGGACAGGTGATGTTCATTTTTATTCTTGCTATGGCTGCTGCTGAGGTTGCAGTAGGACTCGCGCTTATTCTGCGGATACATCATAGAAGTAAATCACTTGATGCGGATAAATTAAATAAGATGAAAGACTAGGGAAAGAATAAATGCTTGACTGGTTATGGGTTATAATAGCTTTACCACTACTTGGATTTCTGCTGCTTGCCGTCTTTGGTAAAAGAATGGGCAAGACTGCCGCAGGAATAATCGGGGTAGGGTCTGTCGGTCTTTCTGCCCTGATCACTATTCTTATAGGAATTACTTACACTGCAGCCGGCTCCGCACAGGCTTATGTACAAAATCTCTGGCAGTGGTTCGATGTTGCGGGATTCAATCCTTCTATCTCTTTCCATCTCGATTCACTTTCGATGGTCTTCATCTTTGTGATAACCTTCGTGGGCTTCCTCATTCATCTTTATTCGGCTGAATTTATGATAGATGACGACGGGTATTCAAGGTTCTTTGCCTATATGAACCTGTTTATCGCGTCAATGCTTATTCTCGTGCTGGCTGACAACCTGCTGCTGCTTTACCTTGGATGGGAGGGCGTAGGTTTATGCAGCTACCTGCTTATTGGTTTCTGGTATAAGGATCCCGATAACGGTGCCGCGGCCAGAAAAGCTTTTATTGTTACAAGGATAGGGGATACCGCTATGGCAATAGGACTCTTCTACCTTGTGATGCACTTTAATACTCTTAATATAAGTGATATTATGTCGGCCGCTCAGCAGCAATGGCCGGTCGGCTCCACGATGGCGTTTACCGCCTCGATACTGCTTCTCGGAGGAGCGCTCGGTAAATCGGCACAGCTTCCGCTGCAGACATGGCTGCCGGATGCTATGGCGGGACCCTCTCCTGTAAGTGCATTGATCCATGCAGCAACCATGGTTACAGCAGGCGTTTACCTTATAGCAAGAACTCACATTTTATTTATGCTTTCTCCTGCTGTTCAAACAATCGTTGCGGTGATAGGTACATTGACGCTTTTATTAGCAGGTTTCAGCGCTCTTACACAGTACGACATTAAAAGAGTGCTTGCATACTCAACCATCAGCCAGATCGGATATATGTTCCTCGCATTAGGTGTAGGTGCCTGGTCGGCAGCGGTATTTCATTTTATGATCCACGCTTTCTTCAAAGCACTTCTTTTTCTCGGAGCCGGTGCTGTTATTATTTCTCTGCACCACGAACATAATATGTTTAAGATGGGAGGACTCCGGAAAGCAATGCCGGTTACCTTCTATACTTTCCTTATCGGCTCGGCTTCACTGGCAGCACTTCCGCTTATTACTGCGGGCTTCTACAGTAAAGACGCTATTATCTGGTACAGCTGGTCGGCATCAAACGGCAGTCCCTGGCTCTGGATCGGCGCTGTTCTCGGTGCGTTAATAACTGCTGTTTATACATTCAGAATGGTCTTCATAACCTTCTACGGAGAAATGAAGATGAAGCCGGAGAAGAAACTCAGCAGCTTTATTAAGATACCGCTGATCGTTCTTGCCGCACTTTCTATCATAGGAGGATTTATAGAGACACCCTCTACACTCGGCGATGTTACAATATTCTCGGGCTTCGTAACGAAGACACTTCCCGAAGTGGTAACTCATTCTTCTGAAGGATTGGAGATCCTCTTCCAGATCATAACAGCATTGTTTGCCTTATCAGGAATATTTATTGCGTACGTGCTCTACGTTAAGAGAAGGCCTCAGGAAAGAAGCAAATCCTTTATTGCACAATTCCTTTTCTCCGGATGGTGGTTTGATAAAATATACGATATGATGATAGTACGTCCCGTTGTGCGAATGGCCGAAATAGACAAACACGACTTCATCGATTACTTCTATACCTTTATAGCATGGCTTACAGGACTCGGCTACAAAATCCTTAAGCTTACGCAGACAGGTAATATGCGCTGGTATGCTGCCGGTCTGGTGATTGGTGCAATTTTAACAATTTCAATAGTGTTATTATCATGATGCTGGTTTATATCATACTGCTTTTATTTGTCGGCGGGCTGCTCGCCTGGCTCTTATCTATGATCAGCGAAAAGGCTGCGCGATGGACTTCGCTGCTGTTCCTGGCTGCATCGTTCGTCCTGGCAATTTATCTCTGGCTGGCGGACGGAATGTCTGTAGCTGTAAGTAACGGGGGACAATGGTTTACCGAAGTACAGTGGAAATGGATCCCGCAGTTCGGTATCAGTCTGCATTTCGCCGCTGACGGCTTAAGCATACTGCTCATACTCCTTACACTTTTTCTCGGCATTATGTCGGTACTGGTTTCCTGGAAAAGCATTACGAAGAGCGTAGGTTTCTATCACTTCAACCTTCTCTGGATACTCGCCGGCATAACGGGAGTTTTTACATCGCTCGATCTTTTCCTTTTCTATTCTTTCTGGGAAGTAATGCTGATCCCGATGTATTTCCTTATCGGCATATGGGGACATGAAAATCGTATATACGCCTCTTTCAAGTTCTTTATTTTCACGCAGGCAAGCGGACTCTTAATGTTCATTGCCATTCTCGCACTCTACTTTATTCACGGCCACAATACCGGCGTATACACGTTCGATTATACCGCACTGCTTGGTACAAAACTGTCACCCGCTGCGGGAATGTGGATTATGCTGGGATTCCTGATCGCCTTTGTAGTTAAGCTTCCCGCTTTTCCGTTCCATAGCTGGCTGCCCGATGCGCACACCGAAGCTCCTACGGCCGGAAGCGTTATACTCGCGGGTCTCCTTCTTAAAACAGGCGCCTACGGAATGCTCCGTTTTATTTTACCATTCTTTCCTGAAGCAAGCAGAACCATCGCGCCGCTCGCAATAATACTCGGCGTTGCGGGAATACTCTACGGGGCAAAACTGGCATTTGCGCAGACAGACTTTAAGCGGCTTGTTGCCTATACAAGTGTAAGCCATATGGGCTTTATCCTGCTCGGCGTTTTCTCATTCAATCAGCTGGCTCTGCAGGGAGTTGTACTGCAGATGCTTACTCACGGCATCAGCACCGGCGCCTTATTTATTTTAGTCGGTACTATACAGGACAGAATACACACAAGAGACCTGAACAGGCTGGGCGGTCTGTGGGATCAGGTGCCGCGTATGGGAGGTGTAGCCATGGTCTTCGCGATGGCATCGCTGGGACTCCCTGCGCTCGGTAACTTTGTTGCGGAATTTTTGATCCTCGCCGGCTCATTCCAGGCTTCTGTTTTCTGGACAATCATCGCGGCTCTGGGACTCATAGCTTCTGCGCTTTATTCGCTGCGGATTATGCAGAAAGTCTTCTTCGGAAAGAAAGAAGAAGAATGGAAAATATCTGATTTTGACGGAAGAGAGATCATTGTAATGGCAGGACTCATCCTCGCTATTGTCTGGATAGGTATTTACCCGAATTCTTTCCTGAATACATCCAGACCGTCAATTGAACAAATACTTAATCACCACCGCGAACCCGGCACCTATGAAGTTTTGAATCAAAGTGCAAATAAAATGAACAAAATGAATTTCGAAAATTTTCAAAGTAAAGATCAGGCTGAAGCACAATGAATGCACAGGATTTTTACGTACTAATACCGCTTATTATCATCGCACTGGTTCCTGTAACCATAATGTTCATCATTGCCATCAAACGTTACCATGCTGTTGTAAATGTGTTTTCACTTCTAGCCCTGATCGCAGCTTTTATCTCTCTCTTTTACATTAAAGCTTATCTGCCGCGCCAGGTAACCCCGCTGTTGATGATTGATAACTACACGTTATTCTACTGGGGATTAATATTCGCAGCTTCCTTCTTTGTGGTTATGCTCTCTTATAAGTATATGAAGGATCAGCAAATAGACAGCGAGGAATACTATATACTTATTTTTAATGCTGTGCTGGGTGCTTCGGTAATCGCTGCCAGCGATCATTTTATTTCCTTTTTCCTGGGACTTGAATTACTAAGTGTGTCACTGTACGTATTAATTGCTTACCCGAAGTTCAAAGAGGAACCAATTGAGGCCGGCATTAAGTATCTGATCCTTGCCGCAGCCTCTTCGGCATTTCTGCTTTACGGAATGGCTCTCGTTTACTCCGATACCGGTTCTATGTTCTTTCCTGATATCGTTAAGTCATTGATATCGGGAATAGAAACATCGCCCTTCGCACTTTTCGGTTTTGCATTGATGATAATAGGAATAGGATTTAAGCTTGCTATCGTTCCTTTCCATCTGTGGACTCCGGACGTCTACCAGGGAGCCCCGGCACCAGTAACTGCTTTTATCGCTACGGTTTCCAAAGGCGCCGTATTCGCATTTCTGTTAAGACTCTTCTACCAGATGAATCTGTACAGCTTTTATCCTCTTGTAACTATCTTTATAGTAATCTCAATCGCTTCGATGTTTACCGGGAACCTGCTGGCACTGCGGCAGCAGAATGTTAAGAGGATACTCGCGTACTCGTCAATTGCTCATCTCGGCTACCTGCTTGTTGCATTCCTTGCGGCAGGGGAGATGGGCGTAAACGCGGCATCGTTCTACCTTGTAGCGTATTTCATTACAACACTCGGAGCCTTCGGAGTAGTTACGATATTATCAACAAAAGATAGAGAGGCTGAAGATATCGGGGACTACAGGGGCTTGTACCAGACCAAACCGGTTACCGCTGCTATTTTTACCGCAATGCTTTTCTCACTCGCAGGCATTCCTCTCACGGCCGGATTTATCGGGAAATATTATATCCTGCTCTCCGGCGTAAATACCGGTATGTGGCTGCTTGTGATAAGTCTTGTTATAAACAGTGTAATAGGACTTTATTATTACCTTAGAATTATTGTATCGATGTACACGAAATCCGAATCATCAGAAGAACGAAGATTCCCCGGATTCACGCTCGGAAGCGGATTTGCGCTGGGAATATTAACGATTTTACTGGTATGGTTCGGGGTTGCACCGGCAGGCATACTCACTCTTATCAAAACACTTGTTGCCAGTTTAAGTTGATAAAAATTTGACATAATTTTGAGTATGCAGAAATTCTTTGGATATGTAACTATAAGTGTTTCTTTAATAATCACTTTGTTTTCAACAATAAAAACTTTTCCTCAACAGGAAAAGGGGGTCATAAATATGGAAATAGAAATTCAGTCGCGTTCGTTCGGTGAAGGAGAAAGCATCCCCTCAAAGTTTACTTGCGATGGGGCAAATGTTTCTCCGCAGTTGAGCTGGGAATGTAAAGTTGAGGGAGTTAAGACATATGTACTTATTGTTGAAGATCCCGATGCTTCCAGCGGAAACTTTACTCACTGGGTGGTTTATAATATACCCTCCGGTGTAAGTTCACTGATGGAAAACTCTACACCAACAAAAAATGTCAGGGAAGAAGTTCTGATGGGAACAAACGACTTCGGCAGGATTGGTTACGGAGGTCCTTGTCCGCCTTCCGGCACTCATCATTATTACTTCAGAATTTACGGCCTTAATACCGCCGTGCACCTGGATTCGGGCGCAACAAAAAGAGAAGTATTAAAGAAGATGGAAGGGCATATTATAGCCCGCGGCGAACTAATGGGCACATACCAGAGACATAAGTAAGTATCTCCGAAGTGCTAAACCGTTTCAGTCTTACGTGAATCCTCTGTGATCTCGGGAGTGCTTTTTATGTAATGAACGAGCTGGCTTATTACGAATTCTTTCTCGTCTATTACAGCTTTTACTACATCTCCGATGGAGATTATTCCCGCTTAATTTGTTTTCTTCAAATACAGGGAGATGTCGGATCCGCTTCTCTATCATCAGCGCCATGCATTCTTCAACCTGTCTGTCTGTATCAACATAAATTACCTTTTCCGACATTATATCCCTTACCGCAGAATCTCTGGAAGATTTCCCCTCAAGAACTACTTTCCTGGCATAGTCTCTTTCCGACATTATACCAACAACCTCTCCTTTTTCCATCACCAGTACTGCACCGATTTTTTTCTCCGCCATAAGTTTCAAAGCATTAAATATTGTGTCGTCCGGTGATACAGAATATACATCATAACCTTTGCCTGATAAAATTTCTCTAACTGTCCTCATAAGATAGTCCTTTCGCGATTTTTTAATGACGGGAAGCTAATCAGATAATAGATAAAAATATTTAAAGAAGCACTATTAATTTAACGGGATGTAAAAATTTACCTGTTCGTTTGATACGGCTCAAAAAACCACATAACCAGATCATTTTCCTTAATTCGGAAACATTGATGGGTCATCTTTCCCGAGAAGCTGAACCTCACATATTAAGTGGATCAATCGTAAGAAAGGGGACAAGGCCGGAGTGTGTCCCGAAGTTGGGACGGATTTAACACGTATTAGAGACGGTTCAAAGACGGTTCATCTCGCATTTTTGAGGTTTTTTGATGAAATATTAAACAGTGATTGGCGGGTTATTCAACAGTAAAAAAAGGCGCAGATCATCTCCATATAACCAAACCAAGTTAATAAAAAATATGCAATTTCTCTGGCATTTTAGTTATTTTTCAAAATAAATACTTCCAAATTATCTTGACGGAAGAAAAATGTTCAGAAAATTATTATTAATCGTCTTTATGGCAGCATTATTAAAAAATACATACGCCGATTTTCAGTTTGCCGGGGATGTCGTTTCGGCTAGTAAAAATGAAAGCGGAGTAGAATTTAAACTCACCAATGCGTTATTCAACCTGTATGTGGTTAATGATGATATTATCCGCTTCCGGTTTACTAATAAAAATGAATTCTCAAAAGCGCCTTCCTATGCCGTAGTAGATAATTCATCCGGGGCCTTCTCATATAATGAACAGCCTGATTATTACGAGGTCTCTACCGGTAAACTCATCGTAAGAGTTTCAAAGACACCCTGCAGAGTGAGTATTTATGATAAAGATATGAACCTTCTGAATGAGGATGAAAAAAGTTTCGGAGTAGCATTATGATGCCGATGAGGTCCGCTGCTTTAAATCATTGAATAAAGATGAAATGTTTTACGGACTGGGAGAAAAAACGGGAAACCTCAGGAAAAACGGCGAACAGTGGACAATGTGGAACTCCGATACACCCGATTATACCGAGAAGCAGGACCCTCTCTACCAGTCGATCCCTTTCTTCATAGGTATCCTGAACCATAAAGCTTACGGAATATTTTTCGATAACACGTACCGCTCCTATTTTAATATGGGCGCAAGCAACAACCGGTTCTACTGGTTCGGTGCTGAAAAAGGAGAGCTTGATTACTACTTTATCAATGGTCCTGAAATTAAGAAAGTGATCTCGCTTTACACTATGCTCACCGGCAGAATGGAAATGCCTCCTATGTGGGCACTCGGCTACCAGCAGAGCAAGTGGAGCTATTACCCTGAGTCCACTGTAAAAACTCTTGCACAGACATTCCGCGATAAGAAAATTCCCTGCGACGTCATCTATCTCGATATCCACTATATGAACGGCTACCGGGTATTCACATGGGACGATAAAAGGTTCCCGAACCCCTTCAGGATGATGAATGAGCTGAGGATGAAAGGGTTTAAGGTAATAACTATTGTCGATCCCGGCGTTAAGGCCGATACGAATGATTATGCCGTCGCTAAAGAAGGATTAGAACAGGATCTCTTCGCAAAGTATCCCGACGGCGTTGTTTACCAGGGTGAAGTGTGGCCGGGATGGGCGTATTTCCCCGATTTCACAAAGAAGGAAACCCGTGAATGGTGGGGTAAGAAGAATGCAGAGCTTATGAAGCAGGGTGTTGCGGGTATATGGAACGATATGAATGAACCTTCTGCGTGGGGACAGGCGATACCGGATATACTTCAGTTTAACGATAACGGGTTTGGCGCCACTTATAAAAAGATACACAATGTCTATGCTCTTGAGATGGCGAAAGCGACATTTGAAGGAATTAAAAATAATCTTCCCGGCCGGCGTCCTTTTATCTTAACACGCGCCGGGATTTTCAGGCATACAACGGTACGCAGCCGTATGGACAGGCGATAACGCCGCAACCGAAACGCACCTTAAGCTTGCCTGTACGATGGTGCAGGGCTTAAGTCTGAGCGGTGTTGCCTTCTGCGGAAGCGATGTGGGGGGATTTTTCGGATCTCCTTCGCAGAGGCTCTATACCCGCTGGATGGAGCTTGGCGCGTTTACTCCTTTTTACAGAGGCCATACAATAATAAATACACCCGACCAGGAACCGTGGGCGTTCGGCGAAGATGTAGAACGCTGGGTAAAGAAGGTTATTGAGCTCCGTTATGAAATGCTGCCTTTCTTCTACACCGAGTTTTATAATGCACATAAAACAGGCGTGCCGATCATAAGATCTATGTTCCTGAATTACCAGGACGATGACCAGTGTTATTCGAACGATGCACAGTATCAGTTTATGGTGGGGGATAATCTGCTCGTCGCTCCTGTGGTTTCAGAATATGAGAACTCGAAGAAACTTTACCTGCCTGAAGGTAAGTGGCTCGGCTGGTGGGACAATAAAGTGTACGAAGGGGGACAGTGGATACTCGTCGATGCCCCCATCGACAGAATTCCTCTCTTTATAAAAGAAGGCGGAATTATTCCGATGCGTGAAAAACAGGAATACACATCTCAGCACGGATATGACGTTAATTTTCTGAGGCTTAAAATTTTTCCCGGAACAGAATCCGACTATCAGCTGTACCAGGATGACGGGAACACCCTGAAGTACCAGGATGGTGATTACCTTGTAACAGACATTTCCGTTAAAAATGATAAAGCACTTGATATAAAACTGGAGAAGAAAGAAGGGGAGTATGTCCCGCAGATCATTACCTTCACGCTGGAGATATACAGAACGGAACCGGTTAATAATATAACGGTCAACGGAAAGCAGCTGAAGCCGTTCCCGCAGAAAGATTACGAGAAGCAGAGAGAAGCAGGATATTTATTCGATCCTGATAAGAAACTGCTCGTAATTAAGTACGTCTCCGAAGGCCAAAGTTCCGGAGGCGATCCGATTGTTATAAAATACAGGTACAACCCGAAGATTGAATTCAGAGTCGAATGATCAGCCGACCGTTACAGGTTTTTTCATCCATTGGTCGCAGTAGCCGTTCGGGTTAATAGGACCCTTAACAAGCTCGCATGTACCGCATGGGCCGCTTCCTGTAGGCGGTCTCCAGTGAAGACAATTACTGCAGAATTCATCATCTTTCGGCGTTTGTCCTCTGTAATTATATTGTTTCCTTGTTGCAAGATCGGCATCTGAAAGATTGCTTACATCATTGCAGGGATCGTTCGCATTTGACTGTTCTCCCGCGTTCTCATTTCCTGCAGGTTTTTTTTCACCTCCCCCGCAGGCTGCAAGCAGTGTACTTCCTCCCAGAAGCAAAGTACCCGAGAAGAAAATGTTTTTCAGGAAGTTCTTTCGTGAAAGTTTTTTCATGGTGACCTCGGTTTGTTGACGCACAAAATTATTGATTCGGAAGATAGAGAATGTTGAGATATTTCACACTTGCTGATCCCGGGTAATGTTTTGCCCTGATCTTCAGATCGGGGATCCCGTCTAAATAGTTTCCCCCCGACATTCAGCCTTAACGCAGCTTTACCCTCAAATAATTTAATTTTTAATTATTGATTAAAATATTATCTTTGAAACCTAAAATTTGTGAATATTTCAGCTCCGGAGAGGTGGGTGAGTGGCTGAAACCAACGGTTTGCTAAACCGTCATACTGGGAAACTGGTATCGCGGGTTCGAATCCCGCCCTCTCCGCTCTTTCCTTGTAATTCCTTATAATCAAATGAGTTAACAATTATGGCATAATTGAATGTGCCATATTTGTGCCCTTATTAATTTATTATAAGGATCAGAAATAACTTACTCTGTTCCGGAAAGAACTAAGGTTAGTTTAAAAGTATTTGATTTGTTAGGCAGTGAAGTTATCGAGTTAGTAAATGGTATGGTTGAAACCGGAAGTTATGATATCAGCTTTAATGCAGCCAATCTTACAAGCGGAGTTTATTTCTATCAAATGAGGGCAGGAAATTTAGTTCAGACAAAGAAGATGATATTGCTAAAATAAGCCGCAGATATTTTTTTAGCAGAACCCCTGTCAAATGAAATTGGCAGGGGTTTTTTAGTTAAGTCTCTCAACAGCACCCCGCAAGTCATCACTTCTCAGGTGTGCCGATTCAGCAGCAGCTTCACTAACTGTTCATTTCAGGTTTCACTTCAAGCTTGTTAAAAACGCCGTTAACTCCGCCGATAGTTGAAAATTCATTCTCTATGCTGTCCTTTTCCCAGAGACTTGAGACAGTACCCGTTATCGTTACAAATCCATTATCCACTACAATATTTATATCCTTACCGTCTACAAGAGGAAATTCATCACGGAGAACCGATTCAAGCGCTGTTTTAATATCGGCATCAGAGAATGCATTATTTATCGGAACTACCTTAATATCATTCTGAATGGCATCTACGCCAAGCACCTGTGAAGCTAAAGTTTCCGCAACCATCTTTTCTCTTAAAAAGTCGACAGTGCCGGAAAGTATAGCCAGGTGATTATCTACCGTAACCTTTATGTCCTGCGGCTGTTCAATCAGTGCACTCAGTTTATACGAATAGCCGATATTTTGTGCGATCTCATCATCCGGCAGAATCGCTGGCATCAGTATTTCCGGGAGTAGTAGAGGCTGTTACATCAATATCATTCGTAATTCTTTTAACGCCGGGAACATGCGCGGCTATCTCAAAAATCCTGTCCTTATCATACAGCAATTTTACCTGGCCGGTCAGCGTGATCCAGCCGTCATCCTTTAATGACACATTCACATTATCGGCATAATATCTGCTTGAAACCACCTCTGTAACCTTGTCAAGCAGCTTATTGTCTTTACCCTGTGCAGCTGTACTCTGCGTATAAGGAAAAACCAGTGCCAATAAAAGTGCTAAAACCATTGCCTGATAAATACTCATAAATCCTTTCATTTTTTCACACCTGCTTTCTTAATAATTAACAACAATTTACACTTCTAAAATATTCACCCATAATTGTACAACTATGATGGCAGGCATAAACAGAGGCTGCAGACCGGGGGGTAATTGAAGCAGGCCACACCAAAACGAAGATTACACCGTGAAGCATTACAAATTTTTACAATTCCATGACAACGAGGGATGGTTCATTTCCACGAAGGTCTGTTGAAGGGGGACAGAAGTTAAGACTTACTTCTTCCGGGGTTTATCCGCATAAAGGAAAGAGCCTACAAGTCCTATTACAATCCCGAACGGGCACAGAAAGACAGAAAGGAAGAACAGAAAAGTCCCTCACGTCATCCAGGAAAGTATCCTCATAATACTCACCGAGGCAATTATTTAAGCACATACTCACCATGATCACCCCGGTTGAAACAGCCGTCAGGATCATGATAAGAGCCGGCCTTCACCCATTTATGACTAAAGGCAGCCACAAATATGACCGCACCGAGATAACTAAGTATAATTCCGTAGGGGTTAAAAGTTGAAGTGATCTGCGAAGATATCAGGACGGCAGCAATACCCAGGCTGAGATAAAAAACAAATTTCCTATGGTCGAAAAGAGGAAACATAAAATTATCCGTTGGATACAACGTACTATAAATACTTGTTAAAGGCAACAAATAAAAAAACCCGCTATTCCGGGACAAAATATCGGGTTCCATCAAAGGGAGTGGTATAAAAAGATATGACCAAAAATATAAAAACAGAACAAAAAACAAAAACGGGGAACAATAAAAAAGCCTCCGCCATTAAGACGGAGGCAGCAATTATCACTCACCAATTAACTTTTACATCGTAGCTGTCCCAAATATAACCAACGAAAAATATTATGAAGTGATTTACAGCAACGAGCCTCCCTTAAAACTTAACTATTACATACAAATATTTAGCGTAAGTTTTCACCAGGTCTCAATGCAATTTGCAGTTGTATTACTAAACATATATTGACAAGAAAAAGAGTTAATGCAGCTAATATTTGACAATAAAGATAAATATTAGTAAAATTATAATTAAGAATCTTTAGATAAAGATTTAAAATATTAAGGGAGATTTAGTAAAAGATTTATCAAAAGATGATACTATGTGGGAAAAATAAATCTTAATGGGAGTTAATCAAATTTTGAATTCTGAGATTTCCTTGATAAAATACGTAATCGTATAATACGTTAATCCGTCAGTTTGTACATACAAAAAGTTTATAATCTCCAGCTATAATATTATAAATATTTAAAGAAGGCCCTGAAATGTTTCCTCTGGATATATTTTCTATAATATGTCAGAGCCTTTGGTTTATAGATAGAACCCGGGTGGACATCAATGAGAAAATAGCAGGGCGTTGAGGGGCCGATATTTCGAAATTAAACTAATGCAATTATAATCAACCTTATTTAATTGGCTTATAATAAAGCCCTTAAATGATGACGAATCAACCGCATTTATATCACTCAGTCTTGAGGCAAAACGCTTTAATGGATTGCTTCAGGATCTTTCCAATAACAAACACTCATATTCAGGAGGAACCTTGAAGGTAAACTTGCATAAGTTTATTCAGATCACTATCCTCTTGTCTCTTCTGCTTATTCCAAATACCGGATTTGCTCAGAGGGACAAAGCCCAGAAAATAAACGGTACATTAGTACGGACCGATCAGGATATATTTCCAGCTTCAGCAGCTGCGGTTTACATCGATGAAGACTTTTCATCAGCAGATGGTGTTACCCCGCCTCAGGGCTGGACTCAGAATATCATCACCGGAGAACAGGGAGTAGACCTTTGGCATTTTGGATCTCCCTACGGGATACCGAACATATATCCACCTTTATCTGTACCTGTAGCAGTATTTAACAGCTATGAGTACTCAAATAATGGTCAATCTGAAAATGTCGCTCTTGAGTCTCCGGTGTTTAATGCAGCAGCCGGCACAGATGTGATACTTGAAATGGACCATTATTTCAACCATGCAGCTATTTCAGAAATATTTATTGAGGTCTGGGACGGGAGTACCTGGATAACAGTCTTAAATTCATCCCAAACTACGCTTAACCCGAAGCACGAAATCATTAATATAACATCTGAAGCATCGGGGGTGGTTGATTCTAAGGTCCGTTTCAGATGGACTGGTGATGACGCAATGTTTTGGATCATTGATAATATCAGGGTCTATAGTGCAGATCCTCCTCCAGCCGGTGCACTCCCTGTTTCTCCACCTGATGGTGCCGTAGATGTTGATATAAACAGCGGACTTAACTGGGAAGCTGGAAGCGGGGCAGTCCCTACCGGCTACAGACTTTATTTTGGAACGGACGGGAATGGCATCACACCACCCACAAATATCGAAGATAACACAGATTTACAGCTTGTAACAACATATACGCCGTCTTCACCTCTATTATATAATACAACATACTACTGGATGATTATACCTTATAATGATAGCGGTGATGCATCAGGTGTTCCAATATGGTCATTTACTGTAATGGAGGATCCGCCAGTTACAGTTTATCCTTATCTGGAAGATTTTGAGGGGTCGTTCCCGCCATTGTATTACATAAGATATACAGGATTGTTACTAGATCCGATTTCAATTAACTCTACTAATACGGGATGGGAACAGGCTGACTGGCGTAATTCTGCATCTTCGTCCGGGAAAGCAGCAAAACTAAATATATCCGGTACAAACATAAATCACTGGCTGACCACAACACTGGCGGATCTGGGAAATGATGTTGATTATCAACTGGAATTTGATGTTTCGCTAAATGCATCAGGGACCTCGGATCCTCCGGAGCAGGGAGGAATCGATGACAGGTTTGCTGTAATTATATCTTCAGATTCAGGCGTTACATGGTCTTCATCAGATATTCTAAGAGAATGGAATAACAGCGGATCGCAGTACGTTTATGATGAAATTAGTTCCCTCGGAGAACATGTAGTATTGGATTTATCGGGTTATTCAGGAATGATTCAATTGGGATTTTATGGTGAATCAACAGTTTCTAACACTAATAACGATTTGATGATCGATAATCTTGAAATCAAAAAGATCTTAATGCCGCCGATATTTTCTGTTAACCCTGCTGAGCTTGACTTTGGATCCGTCGGAGTTGGAAATTCCAGGGCGCTCCAGGCAGAAATAAGTAATACAGGTAACGAGGATCTCGTTATAAGCAGTATAATATCTGCTAATGAAGAATTTACTTTTTCACCGGCAGTTTTACCAATATCCATAAGCCCGGGAAACAGTCAGATATTGGATATTACATTTAGTCCGACTGAAACCGGGTCACTAACATCCTCTCTTACAATTACACATAATGCTCAGGGATCGCCGGTAACCTACAGCTTGTCGGGAAGAGGGTCTGATGATGGCCCAGCTTTCAACGTATCTCCGGTATCCCTTAATTTCGGTTTGGTAGGTGTTGATGATAGTAAAAGTATGTCAATTACTGTGAATAACTTAGGACTGGTAAACGAACTTCAGATTACTGAAGCTATAATTTCGGATTCGGGATTCACTGCATCGCCGACGTCTGCCAATATTCCTGCAGGAGAAAATCAGGTATTCACAGTGACATTTTCACCGACTTCGGCTGAAAATTATTCAGGCAGTATTATCTTCACCTCAAATGATCCGGCATCACCGCATACTATTCCTGTTACCGGCAAAGGTTCGGGGGAGAGTGGGCTTATATTCCAGGAAGACACCGTCTATCAACTGGAAGATGATGTGTATACAACAGTGGTTCAGTTAAAAGGATTAGACCCGCTTGGTGAAAAAGTTCATGCGATTCAATTCAGATTAGCTGTTAATAAGTCTGCCGATGACAATACAATACTGACATTCAGGAATATTAAAAAAGGTCTGGATGCCTCAGATGAAAACTGGGTGCTGGATTACAATCTTTTTAGAGGACCTATTACAGCTAATGGTGCATCAGTAGATTCAGTGTATGTTCTGCTTTACAATCTTGAGCAGAATGGGGGATTCGATCCCTTAGAAGATTATAATAATCTTTTTTCAATTGAATATAAGATTGCTAATCTTCCTGCCCTGAATGATACCCTGAAATCTTCACTGATAATATCTAATGCTTCCGCTACCACAAATAGCGGCTATCCTGTGGATATTACTTCAGTTGACAGCATAATGACTATTAAAGCTGTTAATCGGGTGTCATCGCGTGGTGATGTAAATGGCGACGGATATATTGATATACTCGATCTCATTATGGTAGTGGATCATATTATAGGAAAAGATTCACTTACTGGTGAATTTTTTAAGAGAGCTGATATTTCGCCGTGGATACAGGGTGCAAATGAGCCGGAACCTGATGGAATAGTAAATGTTCAGGATTTATCCTTAATTCAGAATATTGTTCTGACCGGATTTTATCCCGACAATAAACCTATCAGGAAAGTTTCAGGTACTCTGCCCAAGATTGCAGGTGATTTTGATGCCAAACTGAAGGCTTACATCACAGATGAAGGAATAACTTTATATGTTGATAGTAAATCCGGAATACGCGGAGCACAGGTAGAGTTTTATAATGTAAATAATGTTACAGAAGCTCTTAAGATTAATACAGAATTGGGTCAGGGATATTTCGTAAAGGTCGATTCTGCTTTTAGAGCTGTTATATATGATCGACTAGGAGCCGGTACGATAGAACAGGGAGAACATTTTTTAGCGGATATGCCATTTCATATTTCAAATCCGGAAAATGTGATTCCGGGGAAAATTATCCTTGTAGACGCAAACAGACATCGTCTCGACAATATAGAGATGGAAATAATTAATGGTGATGATCCTTCACTGCCGCTTGAATTTTTACTATATCAGAATTACCCGAATCCTTTTAATCCTGCAACGGACATAAAATTCCAGATCCCGGTATCATGCTATGCTACATTGAAAATATATAATATGATTGGTGAAGAGGTAAGAACATTATTTGCAGGAAACGTTATGAGGGGAACTTATACCATAAACTGGGATGGTTTGAATGATAATGGCAGCAGAGTAAGCTCTGGATTATACATCTACCGTCTGACGGCTGAAGGTGATGGACTAAATACATTTATCAAAGTAAGAAAAATGGTTTTATTAAAATAAATCAGTCTTTTTTTAATATGAAGGGTGGTGATAAATAATACCAAAATAAAATTAATCCTGAAGTAAAATTTCTATAAAAACCCGGATCCCTCATCCGGGTTTTTTTTTGAACTAAGATAGTATGTGCCCGATCTTCCTTTTACCGCACGAGCAGTATACCGGGGATTGCTTCAGGGTACGGGATTCGTGCCGGGGTTTGCTTGTGTTGCCTATATCGCTTAATTTTAATGATTAAATTAAAATTTGTAACTGAGGGACTAATGGCAGGATTTGCAGGTGTGGATTACTATAATATGGAATCTCTTTTATCAGAAGAAGAGATTATGATAAGAGACACTGTTCGTGAGTTTGTTTCTGGTGAGGTCATCCCGATAATTGAGGATTTTAACAGAAGATCTGAATTCCCCATGAAGCTCATACCCGTGATGGGGGAACTCGGACTTTTCGGTTCTAATCTTCCGCAGAAGTATGGCTGCGCTGAGATGAATAATGTTGCGTACGGACTTGTTATGCAGGAACTTGAGAGAGGTGACAGCGGCCTCAGAAGTTTTGTTTCTGTTCAGAGCGCCCTCGTTATGTATCCTATTTTTACTTTCGGAAGCGAGGAGCAGAAGGATTACTGGCTTCCGCTGCTTGCAAAAGGTGAAAAGATAGGATGCTTCGGACTTACAGAGCCCGATTACGGTTCTAACCCCGGCGGAATGGTTACCAAGGCCGAAAAAACAGACGGAGGTTAGTACTGAACGGCGCGAAGATGTGGATAACAAACGGAACTATAGCCGACGTGGCGGTTGTATGGGCTAAACTTGACGGTGTGGTAAGAGGCTTCCTTGTTGAGAAATCTTTTGATGGTTTTACCGCTCCGGAAATGAAGGGTAAACACTCGCTTAGGGCTTCGGTTACTTCAGAGCTTATATTTGATAATGTTTTTGTGCCGGAAAAGAATCTTCTTCCGGGAACTTCGGGATTAAAGAACGCTCTCATGTGCCTTAACCAGGCCAGATATGGTATCGCCTGGGGAGTGGTCGGCTCTATGATGGCCTGCTATGATGCCGCGTTGAATTACGCTAAAACAAGAGTGCAGTTCAGCAAGCCGATTGCAGCTTATCAGATGACCCAGGAGAAGCTTGTATTCATGCTTACGGAGATTACTAAGGCTCAGCTGCTGAATCTTCAGCTCGGCAGAATGAAGGATAATGGAACCATGAAGCATACCCAGGTTTCTCTTGCAAAACGAAATAATTGTGAGAAAGCATTGGAGATTGCACGTATCTCCAGAGAAATATTCGGTGCGAACGGGATCCTCGACGAATATCCGGTAATGCGGCACGCGGCTAACCTTGAGTCGGTAAAGACTTACGAGGGAACGCACGAAATGCATACCCTGATCGTCGGTGAGGATATAACCGGTTTCCCGGCTTATGATTAAATAACAACAGGAATAATTTATGAAGCAGAATGAAATATTAATTAAGGAAGGTTTAACTTTTGATGATGTCCTTCTGATCCCGGGGAAATCTTCCGTCCTTCCGAGAGAGGTGGACCTGAGAACCGTTTTAACTCCTGATATCGAATTGAACATTCCTATAGTTTCTGCGGCAATGGATACTGTTACAGAATCGTCCCTGGCTATAGCCCTTGCCCGTCAGGGAGGTATCGGTATTCTCCATAAGAATATGTCAATTGAAGATCAGAGTACGGAGGTTGACAAGGTTAAAAGATCGGAAAGCGGGATGATACAGAATCCTGTGACCCTTCGGCCTGATAAGACTATAGGCGATGCCCTGGAGATAATGAAGAAATACAGAATTTCGGGAATACCTATTGTTAGTGACGGCGGTATTCTGGTCGGGATCTTAACAAACCGCGACCTCAGGTTCGAACCGAACCGTAAGGCTATTGTTAAGGATCTTATGACTAAGGAAAACCTCATTACCGCACCCGTCGGGACAACGCTTGAGACAGCCGAGAAGCTGCTTCAGAAGTATAAGATTGAGAAGCTTCCGGTGGTTAATAAGGAGGGAATATTAAAAGGACTTATAACGTTCAAGGATATTCAGAAGAAAAAGAAGCATCCTGATGCCTGTAAGGATGAGCACGGAAGACTTCGTGTGGGTGCGGCAGTCGGAACAACTCCCGATACAATTGAAAGAATAGAGTCTCTGCTGAATGCCGGTGCCGACGCGATTGTTATCGATACGGCTCATGGTCATTCCACAGGTGTTCTGAAGCTGATAAAAGAAGCAAGAAAGAAATTCAAATATGCTCAGTTAATTGCCGGTAATATAGGTACTTATGAGGCTGCACTTGATCTTTTGGATTGTAAGGTTGATGCGGTAAAAGTGGGTATTGGTCCCGGTTCAATCTGTACTACCCGTGTGGTGGCCGGTGTAGGTATTCCTCAGATTACCGCTATACAGGATGTTTTCAGGGCTACAAGACCTAAAGGTGTTCCCCTGATTGCAGACGGAGGAATTAAGCAAACCGGGGATGTCCCGAAAGCCCTTGCGGCAGGAGCAGATTCCGTGATGATAGGCGGCTTGTTTGCCGGTGTGGAGGAATCTCCCGGTGAAACTATCCTTTTTGAAGGACGAAGCTTTAAGCATTACCGCGGTATGGGTTCTCTTGCGGCTATGAGAAGAGGGAGCAGGGATCGTTATTTCCAGGACACGGAAGATGATATTGCTAAGCTTGTTCCTGAGGGTGTTGAAGGCAGGGTTCCTTATAAAGGTTCGCTGGCTGAAACAGTGCTTCAGTTTAATGGGGGACTAAGGGCCGCAATGGGTTATTGCGGAGTTAAAAATATTAAACAGTTAAAGACTAAAACGAAATTTGTAAAAATAACGCTGGCAGGATTGAAAGAGAGTCATCCCCACGACGTTATTATTACCAAGGAAGCACCAAATTATCATTCTTAAGCATATTGTTCAGATTTATTTTTATTTTTGGAGGTGTTATTTATAAGGGAGTCCTATGTTCAAAGTTCTGGTAATATCATATTATTACCCTCCAATGGGGCTGAGCGGAGTTCAGCGTACACTTAAGTTTACAAGCTACATGAAACAGTATAACTGGGAACCTACCGTTCTTACAACGGGTAATACTGCTTACTATGCTCACGATAATTCTCTTCTGAACGAGGCCGAAGCCGCAGGTATAAGAATAGTAAGGACCGAGGGAAAGGATATAAATTCCAGACTGCGAAAAAAAGGCACCGTTAAGATACCGCCTGAATGGTTAAGGAAATTATTAAGCAGAATGAGCGCTTTTGTATTTGTTCCCGACAATAAGACAGGGTGGAGTTCAAAAGCATTGGTCAACTGCCCGTAAGCTGCTTACGGAAGAGGAATTTGATGTTATATACGTTACCGGTCCGCCGTTTTCCTCGTTTAATCTGGCTGTTAAGCTTAAAAAAGAATTCAGTCTGCCCCTCATAGTTGATTACAGGGATCTGTGGTACGGGAATCATTTCGGGTTTTATCCGACCCCTCTTCATAGTTATCTCCATAAGTCAATGGAATACGCGGCATTGAAGGCTGCTGACAGGATAATTGTGATAAACAGGAGAATGAAGGAAAGGATCATGGACCGCTACAGGTTTATAACTTTTGAGGATGTATTTATCATCCCTCAGGGCTACGATCCTAAAGATTTTGAGAACCTTGTGCCGGAGAAAAAGAGTAACAGGAAAATGAGACTGACATTTTCCGGATTGTTCTACGAGTTCATTACACCGAAGTATTTCCTTCACGCATTTAAGAAATTAGCCCTCGAGAGACCTGATATCGCCGCTAATATTGAACTCCATTTTATAGGATTTCTGCGGAATGAAAACAGAAAGCTGATCCGGAAACTTGATCTTCAGGATTTTGTAAAGGAATACGGTTATCTCGATCATAAGGATGCCTTAACCAAAATTATCTCAAGCGATGTTCTGTGGGTCATGATCGGCCGCGGTAAGAATGCCGATACGGTGTCGACCGGGAAGGTGTTTGAATACCTGGGTACCCGCAAACCTATCCTTGCCTGTGTGCCTGAGGGAGCGGCTAAAACTGCTATGGAAGAGTATGGCGCGTCGTTTATTACTCCTCCTGATGACGTGGATGCGATTAAGAATACAATTAAAAATATTTACGAACTCTATGTGGAGAATAAACTTCCTGTGCCCAATGAGGAGTTTATAGAAAAACACAGGAGAGATTACCTTACCGAACAGTTAACAAAGCAGTTTCAGTTTTTAATAAAGGCAGAAATATAATAATGAATGTACTTGTACTGGGATCCGGCGGAAGGGAACACGCAATAGCATGGAGGATTTCCCGAAGCGCTTCTGCGGGTAAGCTCTTTATTAGTCCGGGAAATCCCGGGACTGCCCGGGTGGGAGAAAATGTAATCATTGAAAAGGGACATCAGAGTATTGCCGATTTCTGCTTTTCCAAAAGTATTGACCTGGTCGTTATTGGTCCTGAACAGCCCCTTGTTGAAGGCCTTGCGGATTTTCTGCGAAGTAAGGACATAAAGGTATTCGGTCCCGACAAAAATGCTGCGGAAATTGAAGGCCATAAATCTTTCGCCAAGCATCTCATGGTAAAGTATTCGGTGCCTACTGCCGGATATATCGAATTTGATAAAGAACATTTCAGCGATGCCTCCGATTATCTGAATAAAGCAGCTTATCCCGTTGTACTGAAGGCTGACGGTCTTGCCGCAGGAAAAGGAGTTATTGTCTGCAGTAATAAAACAGAAGCGGATAATGCGCTTAAAGAAATATTAGTAGACAGTATTTTCGGAGAAGCGGGAAACAAGATCATTATTGAGGAATTTCTTGAGGGTGAGGAAGCGTCAATTCTTGCCGTAACTGACGGCGACGATTTTATTCTGCTGCCGTCTTCCCAGGATCATAAGAGGATCGGCGAAAAGGATACCGGGAAAAATACAGGCGGGATGGGAGCTTATTCGCCTGCTCCTGTGATCGATGAGGAAATGATCGGAAGGGTAAGCCGCGAAATAATAAGACCGGTGCTTGATGGTCTTAAAAAAGAAGGCAGAAAGTTCTCAGGCTGTCTCTATGCGGGATTGATGATAACTTCCGCGGGACCAAAGGTGATTGAGTTTAACTGCAGGTTCGGTGACCCCGAAACCCAGGCCGTGCTTCCTTTGATTAAAGGCGACTTTCTTAAACTGCTCTATTCAGCCGCATCCGGGAAACTGGATAAAAATGCTGTGACTTTCTCGGACGGAACTGCCGTGTGTGTTGTGGCTGTATCGGGAGGATACCCTGACAGTTATCCTAAGGGATATGAGATCTCGGGATTGAAGGATTATGAGTCAGACCAGATTATTATTTTTCATGCCGGTACTTCGGAACAGGATGGAAAGATCTTAACTGCAGGGGGACGTGTGCTTGGAGTAACTGCCGTGCTTGAGGAAAATGATCTTCAGAAAGCCAGAACGCTTGCTTACGGCGCATTAAACAGGATCAAATTTCAGGATATGTATTTCCGCCGCGATATCGGAATGAAAGCATTGAACAGATCATAGCCGGGTAATTCTCCATTCATTTTTTCCTCTCATTGACTTAAATTTCAGAAAAAGACGATTATAAATGACACCTCTGCACGTACATTCAAACTATACTTTGCTTAAAGGTACCTCACGTATCGGGGAACTGGTTGATAAAGCAAAGGAATATCAGCTTGGTTCTCTTGCACTGACTGATACAAATGGAATGTACGGACTGATCCCATTTGCAAAGAAAGCGAAGGAGCAGGGGATTAAGCCTATCCTCGGATGCGTAATTGATCAGCCCGATAATGGATCTGTCTATGCCGTGCTTCTTGCAAGGAATAACCAGGGATACTCGGATATCTGTAAGATCATTACCTCGCGAAAGCTGAACGATGACTTTGATCTCTTTTCCCTGGTAAGCCGGCCTAATGATAATTTATTTTTACTTACGCCGTCAATTGAACTGCTTGAAAAAGCAGGCAGGAGGGATAATGTATTTGCTGAGCTCATTATTACTTCGGATAATAAAAATAATGCACGCAGACTCTATGCTTACGCCCAGAAGAACGGAATTAAAATGGCCGCTTCCAGTCCTGTATTTTTTCTGAATAAGGATGATTTCGAACTGCATAGAGTTGTGACTTCTATCGGGCTCAATAAGAATACAGATAATGTAACTGACAACGAACTGGCCGACCGTGAAGCGTACTTTAAAGATATGAATGAAATACGTAGTATCTATAGTAAGATCCCGGAAGCAGTTTCAAATACAGAATATATTGCAGAGAATTGTAATGTCGACCTCCGTTTGAATGAGTATAAATTTCCCAAAATTCCAGGTCCCGCCGGGAAAGGATTCTTACACCATGCTGTGGGAGAAATGCTTTGAGGGGTTACATCTCAGATATAATCCGGTGATTGATGCTGCGGTTGACAGACTGAAAATGGAACTGCAGGTGATAAAGGAAATGAACTTTACAGATTATTTTCTTGTGGTCTGGGATGTGCTGATGGAAGCGAAGAAGAGGGGAATGATAACTATCGGAAGGGGATCGGCTGCCAACAGTATTGTATCTTACTGTCTTGGAATAACTGAAGTAGACCCTGTTAAATACAACCTTTATTTTGAGAGATTTCTGAACAAAGGAAGAAGCAGTCCTCCGGATATCGATATAGATTTTTCGTGGAAGGAGAGGGATGAGATTGTAAAATATATCTTCGATAAATATGGCTACGAAAATGTCGCTATGATATCTACAACTGTAACCTTCAGAGCAAGATCCGCTTTCAGGGAGGTTGCAAAAGCTTATGGATTAACAAACACGGAAATATCAAAATACAGTAAATTTATCCCATGGACAGATGCAAGTAACCTCTCAGATCTTCCGGAAAAATTTCCTGAGGCAAGATCACTTAATTTTAAGATCGAACCCTGGAAATCAATTGTTGCCATCGCAGAAAGACTTGCGGGATTCCCGAGACATCTGAGTATCCATCCCAGCGGTATACTGATTACCCCCGGTCCCATAACAAATTACACAGCTCTGGAGTATGCAAAGAACAAAGGATTGGGACTGATTATTACGCAGCCGGATATGTATTCGGTAGAAGATCTTGGTCTGATCAAGATAGATTTGCTGAGCCAGCGTTCACTAGGAGTACTGAGGGATACAATGGATTCGATAGAAAGAAATGCTCAATAAGGCAATTTGTTATTTTCTACATCATTATTTTTTGATCTTGTAAGAGCAAGAAAATCAGATCCGAAAACCGACAGCCAGATAAATCCAAGCAGAATAAAGAGATCTTCAACTATCTTCAGAATTCCAACCCTGCTGCCGTCTCTGGTTCCAAAACAGCCGCACTCGATATCAAGTCCTCTGCCGAGAGCAATACCAACCGCTCCGATAAAGACAATCATCAAAACCGTACCGATAAGTGCGCTTTCTCTCACATAAATTCCGGCAATAAGCATAATCCCGATTATTAATTCCAGCCAGGGTATTACTAATGCGAAAAAGTTCAGGGAGCTTTCAGGAAGCAGTCTGTAGTTATAAAGGGATTTAGCAAAATAATCAAGGTCGGTTATTTTGGTTACCGCTGAATATATAAAAAGGGCTCCCAGGATGAGTCTTACAGCAAACAACAAATATTTGTTAGACAGAAAAGCAGTCATCTAATTCAGCTGAATATTTGTGCTTGATGTAATAACAGGGTAATCTGCCTGTTTCCATTCTTCCCACCCTCCGAAGAAGACAAAGACTTTTTTGAATCCTTTAGAAAATAGTTCATTCCCCAGTCTTATACTCATATCGCAGTCAGAACCTTCACAATATGTTACAAGAGGTTGAGACTTACTCATAGCGGCAATCCTGCCGCTGAATTCATTAAGTCTGAAAAGCGGAAGATTTACAGCCCCCGCTATATGTCCGTCTTCATATTCTTCGGGCTCCCGTGCATCGACGAATAATATTTTATCTTTGTATAACTCGTATGCCTGCGAGAGAGAAATGAGTCGCGGCTGGTTAAAAACATCTTTTGTTAAATTGGATAGGACCAGGCCGTCATCCTTCTCATCATTAACGTCTGTGGGGACTTTATTAGTATCGCTTATAGATGTATCAGAGTCAGTTTTATATTGATACTGGGGAAGGATATCCTCATCAATCTGTACGCGATTTTTCTCAACGGCCGCCTTGTTGAAATCTGTTTTTGAACTTTCCGGCTGGGATTCCGCCATTTGCTGCTGCGGAGGCTGATTATCTAATTTTTGATCGGCGCGGAGCGCTGCATCTTTGTTGAATAACGGAAGTCCTTCCGGCTGAAGGTAATTAACAAGGAGTGCTGCTGCAATAGCAATTAACAGGATAAGCAATATTTTAGTCAAAGAAAAACGCATAGTACAACTCGCAGTTTAATTGCGATAAAATTTAATTATAATCATTCTGAAATCAAATATAAAACAAAGGAGATATATTCGTTTTTAGGAGAAAAAAGATCTTTTGAGAGAGGGGAAAATAAGCGGCCGTCTTAAAATGTCATTCCGAATTCATTTCGGAATCTAATTACCCGATTTCGGATCGGAATCAGAACCTGAAACCAGTTCAGGCTGACAATATCAGACTTTTATGACAACCCCTTATATATTCTTGATTTCACTGATTAGTACCGAAGGCCGGACTCGAACCGGCACGAGGTGTAAGCCCCACTGGATTTTGAGTCCAGCGCGTCTACCAATTCCGCCACTTCGGCAAAATTCTTACAAAAAGAGGCTCAAATATGAGGGTATTTATACTTATTTTCAAGTAATACGAGCTCAGGGAGCATCCTCATAAAGGCAGCGATAACTTATTTCTGATTTCGTTTTTCAATCTTCGCCCAGGTATCGCGTAATGTAACGGTTCTGTTGAAAACCAGGTTTCCCGGTTTGGAATCCTTTGAGTCGGCACAGAAATACCCGAGTCTTTCAAACTGAAACCGGTCGCCGGGTTTCGCTTCTTTCAATCCCGGCTCAAGTTTTGCCTCGTTTATCACCTGAAGAGAATCAGGATTTATAAATTCTTTGAAATCTTTCTCGGGATCGGCTTCGGGGTCTTCAACTGAAAACAATCTGTCGTATAATCTCACTTCTGCATTTATTGCGGTATCGGATGACACCCAGTGGATTGTACCTTTTACTTTTCTCTGACTAGAAGAACCGCTTTTGGTTTCGGGATCATAGCTGCACTTCAACTCAATTACGTTTCCATTTTCATCTTTAACCACTTCTTCGCATTTAATAATATAAGCATATCTAAGTCTCACTTCATTACCTGGTGAGAGCCTGAAGAATTTTCTGGGCGGATCCTCCATAAAGTCATCCTGCTCAATGTATATTTCTCCTGAGAAGGGGATCTTTCTGGTTCCCATTGCTTCGTCTTCAGGATTATTTACTGCTTCAAGTTCTTCTGTTTTTCCTTCCGGGTAGTTAATCAGGGTTACCTTCAGAGGTTTAAGTACGGCCATTACACGTTTTGCTCTTTTATTCAGGTCTTCACGAAGACTATGTTCAAGCAGTGCAACATCGATGGTATTATCCCTTTTGGCCACGCCTACTCTTTCAGAAAAATATCGTATAGATTCAGGCGTATATCCGCGCCTTCTGAATGCAGATAAGGTAGGCATCCTCGGATCATCCCAGCCGCTTACATACTTTTCGGTTACAAGAGAGAGGAGTTTTCTTTTGCTCATTATAGTATAGCTGAGGTTGAGCCTTGCGAATTCAATCTGCTGAGGTGCGAAGATCTCAAGTTCTCTGACAAACCAGTCATATAAGGGACGATGAACTTCGAATTCGAGTGTGCAGATAGAGTGAGTGATCTTCTCGATTGAATCTGACTGACCATGCGCCCAGTCGTACATCGGGTAAATGCACCATTTATCGCCGGTACGATGATGCGATACTTTTCTTATTCTGTACATGATGGGATCACGAAGCAGCATATTAGGGGACGACATATCTATTTTAGCCCTTAAAACCTGTGTTCCTTCATCAAACCCGCCGTTCTTCATTTTTTCGAAAAGATCAAGATTTTCCTCAACGGAACGATTGCGGTAAGGACTCTCTTTTCCCGCCTGAGTCGGTGTACCACGTGAATCTTTTATCTCCTCCGGAGAAGAACTATCAACATAGGCTTTGCCTTTTTTGATTAGTTTTACTGCGTACTCATAAAGCGTATCGAAATAGTCGCTTGCAAAATAGAGCCTGTCCTGCCAGTCGAAGCCAAGCCATTTTATATCTTCTTTTATAGAATCAACGTACTCAACATCTTCTTTAGTAGGGTTCGTATCGTCAAATCGCAGATTGCAGAGACCTCCGTACTCTTTTGCTAATCCGAAATTCAGGCATATCGATTTTGCGTGTCCTATATGCAGATAACCATTCGGTTCCGGGGGAAACCTTGTATGTACCCGGTTATACCGCCTATTTTCAAGGTGGTCGTTTATAATCTCTTTAATAAAATTTGAAGGAGAGGGGATATTTGTATCTTCAGCCATAAAATTCTTTCAATGTTTTTTCGTTTAACCCAGCTTCTCTATTGCTTTATTAAGCCGGCTTATTGTTTTTTCTTTACCGATGATATTCAGGATGTCGAACACACCGGGACCGCCGCCCACGCCCGAGACTGCGAGACGTACCGGGTGAATTAACTTACCCGTTCCGATCCCAAGTTTTTCGGCAGTCTGCCTTAATGTGTTTTCATAATCTTCTTTACCAGGATTATTCAGTTTTGAAAATTCTGCAGCCAATACCTTCAGATGTTCCGCCGAATCGGCCTTCCACCTTTTTTTCACTGTGGCATCATCATACTCAGAAGGATCTTCGAATAAGTAAAATCCTTTCTCCGGTATTTCTTTTATGAATGAGACTCTCTCTTTCATAGCTTCGATAACTAATCCAAGAAATTCATCGGAGTATTCACCGCCACTATATTTTGTCTCTTTAAGTTCTTCCCTCAAAAGTGCAGTTAGCTCCGGCAGCTGCTTGCTCCTGAGATGCTCTGCATTTAGCCAGTTAAGTTTTTCAAGATTGAAGACCGCACCAGCCTTATTTACTCCTTCAAGCGAAAACTTTTCAATCAACTCATCCATCTGGTAAAATTCTTTGTCATCAGCGAAGTTCCAGCCCAGTAAAGCCACAAAATTGACAAGGGCCTCTTTGAGATATCCTTTGCTCCTGTAGTCCTCTACGGCAACGTCACCCTGTCTTTTACTTAATTTCGATTTATCCGGATTAAGCAGGAGAGGAAGGTGCGCAAATGCAGGTTTCTCCCATCCGAAGTAATCATAGAGAATAATATGCTTTGGAGTTGAAGGCAGCCATTCTTCTCCGCGAATCACATGCGTAATTTTCATCAGATGGTCATCAACTACATTAGCGAGATGGTAAGTCGGGTAGCCGTCGCTCTTGATCAGTACCTGATCATCAACAATGCTGCTGTTGAAAGTTACATCTCCGCGGATCTCATCCTTCAGGAAGATTTCTTTTCCGTGCTCCACATTTAATCTGACGACATGGGGCATACCCTCAGCAAGTTTCTGATTAACTTCACTTTCAGATAAATTGAGGCAGTGTTTATCGTACATCGGCTGGAGACCTTCTTTCTGAAACTTCTCGCGTACCTCCACGAGACGTTCCTGGGTGCAGAAGCAGTAGTATGCTTTCTTTTCAGAAATTAAACGGTCTGTGTGTTCTTTGTAAATATTTAGACGCTGCGACTGCATATAAGGACCATAGTCGCCGCCTTTATCAGGACCTTCATCATAGTCGAGTCCCGACCATTTCAATGTCTCTATAAGGTTCTCCACCGCACCTTCCACATAACGGTTTCTGTCGGTATCTTCGATCCGAAGTACAAATGTTCCACCGTTGTGTCTTGCCAGCAGGTAATTATATAAAGCAGTCCTTAACCCGCCGATATGTAAATATCCTGTAGGACTAGGGGCAAATCTTACCCTCATATTTTCACTAATCATATAATTTCTTTTTCCGGTTAAACCAAATAAATAAATGCAAAAGGAAGTCTGATGATGTGATCTGTATTAAGCAGCAATGTTTATTGTACCTGAACCTTTGCTTCCGTGTAATGTTTAACTTTTTCGATAAACTCCTGGCTGTCAATCGGTTTAGGAATATAATCTGTGGCACCTGCTTCGAGGCATTTTTCCCTGTCGCCTTTCATAGCAAAAGCAGTGAGTGCAATAATAGGGGTATCCTTATATTCCGGAAGCTGCCTGATCTTTTCAGTCGCTTCGAACCCATTCATAACAGGCATCTGCATATCCATCAGTATAAGATGGAACTTCTGCTTTTTAACCTGTTCAAGGGCTTCGGCACCGTTTTCCACCACCACAATGGATTCAAAGCTGTTTTTCTTCAGAAGTCTGGTAACTATTATCTGAGAGTGTTTATAATCTTCAACCAGAAGAATTTTCACGGTATCTTTTTCGTTCATAATTTCTTCAGGTTTCGCAGGTTCTTCATACCTGTTAATCATTGAAGAAATTGTGTCAGACAGTTCTTCGATATTCACACTGCTCTTGTGAAGCAGTTCCTCGAACATACCGTCAATCTTCTGAAGTTCATCCTGATAGTTTTCTTTTCCGGTATAAATAATAATAGGGAGTTTATTGAACTTAGGCGTCGACTTAATCTGCTTGATCAATTCATACCCGTTAACTTCAGGCATATCCAGATCGATAATCGCGAGGTCAAGATCAAGGTTGTTGATCATACTGGGTACACGGGCTGAATGTGCCTCTGCTATTGCGTTAAAGCCTAACTGTTCAACGGCTTCTTTAAGCAGGTTAAGTGTAGGAACATCATCATCAACAATTAAAATATTCGAATCACGTTTGAGCTTATAACTCTGCAGAACTTCAACAAGGAACTTATAGTTGATTGGTTTAACAAAATATTCCACAGCCCCCATCAGGAATGCTTTCTGCTGTTCAGGTTCAACCGAGCAGACTATAACGGGAGTGTTTTTTGTTAATTTATGTTCTCTGACAGTCTTTAATAATTCAAAACCATTGGAATCCGGAAGTTCAATATCCATTAATATGGATAGGAAACTTTCTTTCTCTATAATTTTCAGGGTCTGTTCCGCTGAATTTACTATTACCGGTTTATATCCCCACTTAGTCAGATAGTTGCTTAAAAGCTTTGAGGTTGCATAATCATCTTCAACCACCAGAACACGGTTATTTGTGCCCGGTTTGGGAAGCGAACTGATCTGCTTTTCTATAGCCGGAATCTGAACAGACTGCTGGCTGTCAATAGGCAGCTCCAGACTGTAATTGGTTCCTTTACCCATGCTGCTGGATGCGCTTAAATTTCCGCCAAGAATTTCAGAATACCTCTTTGCAATTGATAAACCGAGTCCTGAAACATTTCCAAACCGCGAACTTTCAAGGGATTCGGCAGTAAACGGCTTGAATAAATTTTTAAGTTTATCGGATGGTATCCCCGAACTGGTATCCGACACCCGGATATCTAGTTTATTTCCTTCAGCAGAACTTACAGAAATATTTATCTTTCCGCTTTCGGTCATTCTGAGCGATTGTGTTATAATATTTACAAGAATGTACCGTACTTTCTGAGTGTCTATTTTAACCTTTGAAGGAACGTTGCTCTCAACTTTCACCATAAATTCGATTTTATCACTGGCTACTTTTTGCGTGAACGGTTTTATGATATCGTTAAGAAATTCGGAAACTGAAACGCTGTTAACATTTTTCTTCACCAGATTCTGTTCAACCCTGGCCAGATCAATTAAATCATTTATAAGCGTTAGAAGATTAAAAGCATTCTCTTTTAAGGTGGAAACGTACTCGGCCTGTGAAGCAGATAAATTGTCCTCATTAAGAAGAGATGCAAATCCCAGTATGCTGTTAGTCGGGGTTCTGAGCTCATGGGCAATATCGGTCACCACCTGGCTGACACTTAAGCTATCCTCACCCGCACGATCTTTCCAGAGTATTAAAAGTTCCCTGAAAGCCTTGCCGAGACTTTCTATCGTATCCTTATCGGTCCTGGAAAAGGGTGTCTGCTTGGCAGCTTTAATCAGCACTTTTCCTTTTTCTTTCATATTAAGGAAAAGGCATCCTTCGTAGATTACATTTTCAGAAGCCTGAATTTCACATTCGGCGATGTTGTTGAAGACCACAGGAACGTCGCTGCTGTTTACCGCACGGCAGGCATTGCATTGAAAGGTGGCATCCTTTGCAAAGTTATCTTTTACTGTTCCGTATTTGCCCTTCACAATAAAATTATTTTGTTCATCAAGACTGAAGAAAATAGCCGCCTGGTATTCAATTTGTGAAACCAGATATTCGCATATCTTTGTAGGTAATTCCTGTGGATTTGCGAGGGCGGTATTTACCAGTTCAGTGTAGTGAGAAAGTATATCACCAGTAATCAAATTTTGCATTAATATATGAAAGTTTGTTTAAGATCCCTGAGCTAATTATCTAACCCGTAAAGATAAAAAAGAACATTATTATTTGAAAGATAAGAATTAACAACTTTAATACAAGGATCGGACAAAGATTATTTGACTAAATGCTCCTGTTTAGATATCATAATACATTGTCACTTTTAAGAATTTTAATTAGATTTATTGAAAATTTATTACACATTCCTAATCGAAGTAAATGGATCATATCCCCAGAATTCTGATAGCTGAAGACGAGAATATCATTGCAAAAGATATTGAGAAGACTCTGAAAAAGCTTGGGTATGAGGTTGTGAAATCGGTAAGGTCCGGTGAGCAGCTGCTCGAAGAATATCCGCTTTTTAAGCCCGATCTGATATTAATGGACATAAACCTCGAAGGAGAACTTTCAGGGATAGATGTTTCAAAGGAACTTAATAAAAGCAGGGAAGTGCCGATAATTTATCTGACGGCTCTTGCCGATGACAGAACGCTTCAGGAGGCTAAGTTTACAGAACCGTCGGGATATCTCGTTAAACCTTTCGATGAGGATATGCTGAGAACATCCATTGAAATGGGGCTATATAAGTTTGAGATTGGCAGAAGGCTCAGGGAGAGAACCAGAGAACTGGAGGATGAAAGAATTAAATCGGAAAAACTTCTTTGCGATATTTTACCTTCTGAGATAGTTGACGAGTTTAAGAGAAATGGAAAAGTAACTCCCAAATTGTATACAAACGTAACAATTATTTTTACAGATTTTGAGAACTTTACCTCTATCGCCGGGAAGATGAATCCGGGTGAGCTGGTTACCGAACTAAATGAAGTATTTATGAATTTTGATATGATCATTGAGAAATATCAGCTGGAGAAATTAAAGACGATCGGCGATTCATATATGATAGCAAGCGGTCTTCCCAGAGAATCGGGAGATCATGCAGAAAAAGCTGTGAAGTGTGCCTTTGATATGCTCGATTATCTGTCAAACAGGAATAAATATTCAGCTAATAAATGGAATATGCGTGTGGGTATACATTCGGGAGAAGTAATCGCGGGAATTGTTGGAAAGCTGAAATATACTTACGATGTCTGGGGAAAATGTGTAACAATTGCCAAGAATCTGGAAAGAAATGGTTGATCCCGGTAAAATCAATGTATCTTTACCGGTAAAGCAGCTTTTGAGTAGTGATTATTCATTTATTGAAAGCGATATCGTCAATACGGGTGTCAATCAATTAAATTCTTACTTCGTAAGTAAGGCTAAGGTTTATTCCTGAATCATGTCTGAAACAACTAATATCCTTATTGCAGAGGATGAAAAGATCATAGCTCTGGATATCTCGAATACCCTGCGCAGGCTGGGGTATAGCGTATGCGGTATCGCGGCTTCGGGTAAAGAAGTTCTTAACCTTGTCGGGCAGTCGCGGCCCGATATAATAATGATGGATATAATGCTTGAAGGAGATATGACCGGGATCGAAGCAGCTTCAATTATATTTGAAAAGTATTCTGTCCCTGTTGTCTTTTTGACTGCTCTTACTGATACAGCTACTCTGGAAAAAGCAAAAACCGCAAACTCATACGGCTATATACTGAAGCCTTATGATGATAAATCTCTTCATTCCGCTGTTGAAATGGCTTTATATAAGTACAAGGTGGAAAAAGAACTGCAGATAAAAACAAAACAGCTTGAAGAAGAGAAGAAAAGAACCGATAGCTTACTTAAAAATATCCTGCCGGAAGAAATAGTTCAGGAGATCAAAACAAACGGTACGGTAAATCCCAGATTTTATGATGAGGTATCTATTCTCTTTACGGAATTTTTTGAATTTGATCTGATTACATCAAAAGTGGAGCCTAATCGTCTGCTTGAAGAATTGAATGAAGTATTTGACAACTTCGATTGGATTGTGCAGAAATATAAACTCGAAAAACTGAAAACTATCGGTGATTCCTATATGATCGCTGCGGGTGTTCCTCAGAAGATGAATAATCACGCGGAGAATATCCTTCTTGCTGCTATTGAGATGAGGGATTACCTGATCAATCGTAACAGAAATAAAGAAATTAAGCTTGAGATGAAAGCGGGAATTCATACAGGTCCCGTTGTAGCCGGGATTGTAGGTATGAGGAAGTTTACTTTTGATGTCTGGGGAGATACTGTTAACATTGCCAGCCGAATGACGAGCGGGTGTGAACCTCAGAAAGTGAATATTTCCGGTGAAACGTATAAGCTGATCAAGGATAAATTTGATTGCAGTTACAGGGGCCGACTTAATGTAAAAGGGAAGGGCGAAATCGATATGTATTTTGTGAACAGCTATCGTGAAACTAAAAGTTGATATCTGCCTGCAGTCCAACCCTGTTATCTATACTTCCTTCGATCTGCTGATATCCTGATCCTAATGATTTTTCTTTGGGCTTCAGAGTTTCTGAATATTTCAGAGAGACGATATTTTATTATATATTCTGTACCGGATAGCAATGTAGTACCGTGCACCTTCACAGTATAAACTCCGGCTGCTTAATATTCCGGCCAGATCATTCTCATATTCGTAAATAGCTGAGTTGAATGAATCTGTTCGGAAGAAAATAATCCTTCCGTAAAGTAATAATCCTTCCAGTGGTATAAGTCTGATATCTTCATAAAAGAGAAATCCCTCTTCCCTGGAAAAATAATCTTTGACAAGTACAGATATGTATTCAAACCTGGTCTTTAATCTAAGCCGGGAATTTACTGAATATGAATACTCAAGACGAAAGGATTGTTTGTGTCTTTTTGCCATTATTTCTTCACCGTCAAGAAGAAATGCTCTCTCCTTATTCCCTAGTCGGTATTTAAGTCCCGCCTCACAATTCTTTAACACTTTCGTAGTATAACGAATCATAAATTCATTACCGTCGGAAGGAAGAGGATTCGTATAAGAAGCATATGGAAATTTAAACTGATCAAAGTAGAGATTAAATGTACCGATTGAGGTCCTCCATCGGAATCCGTTATAAATGCCGAACTCACCGCTCCGTGCTCCCGATCTTTCACCAAAACGACTGCCATGCAGTGAATTGAATTCTACCGGATAGTTTCTGATAAGCAATGAGTAACAGAATTTGGGAGAAGGTGTTAAAATTAACCCGGTTAAGTATGCTGGTCCTGAATTACCATTTAACGCTAACTCCCCATATATATTAGAATTATTAAAAAGTAGATCAAAGTATCCTGAATAATAATTGAAGTTAGCCTCTTTTATATCATAAATATTTGAATACATAAAAGAATGATCCAGCGCGGTATTATAATAAAGCAGACCAGCATTCAGAACTTGAGAAAAGGAATATTCCAGCAGCATACCCCAGGCTTTTTCCTGTACAGAATGCCGTTTCATATATTCATTATCAGTTCTGTGCAATCCATCTACAGAAAGAGATGTTATTTTTCCTGTAGAATCGACGGCAGCGTCAAGTCGGCTGTTCGAATAGAATCCGGTCAGGTTAGCGTGCTCCCAGTTATACCGGAATGCTGCTCCCCGAAAGAAGTTATTCTCGGATGCACTTGTAGACGGTTTAATAGCACCTGAAGATTTTTTACTTGAAAAGACTGCATCAGAACCTTTCGAGATTCCGTAAGCATTCCATAGTGCCAAGCCCTGTCCGAAGCGGATTTGATAATCTCCGAATATTATATTTCCAAAACCGTAAATATCAGTAAGGTTGAGGTACCCCGAAAGAAAATCATCATATGAACTTTCCCCGGCATCTTTTTCCGTTAATAAACCCGCACGCACAGACCTTTTATAATTATAATTGAACCGGTTGTACATTTTTATGGGCGAACCTTTGAAATTCTTATCCCTGAAACCTTTCCTTTCCTGAAGATCGGTAATCAATCTGCTTCGGATATCGACCACGGAAGTGTTGGTCTCTTCTTTGAATTCCTTATCTGCCGGTTCAGATAAATGAACAGCTAAAAACGGAAGGATCTTTTCCACCAAATCTGCAGGAAGTTCTTTGACTGAGTAAAGCTCGTTTGTTGAAAAGAAGGACCCATACTTATCTCTGTGCGAAATTATCAGTTCAGCAGCTGAGGGGTCAAGGTAGGGGAGTTTAATGAGATCCTTTGCCGAAGCTTCGTTAATATTGATGGGATGTTCAACATAAAACGCTATTACCTCATAAAGTTCTGTGTTATCGGTTTCCTCCTCCTGTTCTTCAAGAAGATCTTCAATCGCATTATTTACGTTGATCAGCACCGAATCACTTTGAGCAGGACAGTTAAAATAGAAAAGCACAAGAATCAGAATAAGCTTTTTAATCATCCCTTTATTTTATCCCGAGATATTCTCTTATCATCTTTTTACGTGAGTCTTCGGAGTTGAAGCAGATAATCAAACCTGCCTGATGTGTTAGTCCGAGATCACTATGTGTGAAGACCGCATAATCAAGATTAAGGAACCGGTAGTGTATGCCTATTCCTGCAGTAAACCTTGATGGTTCATTGGAAAATCCCGTTCTTAATGAGAAATATTTAATCAGATCATAGTCAATTCCGATCATTAAGCTTGCGTTATAGCGGATATCCTTTTCAATTGCAGCATTAAGGGTAAACTCATCGGTTATATCGTAACTTGCACCTGAGTTAAATATCACCGGCACCTGATCTTCATAATTCACATAAGTCGCATGATTTATATTGTGAACGCTGAAGCCCCATCGAAGGTAATCAGTGAGGTAAAGCAGTCCGCCTAAATCAATATAAAAGCATCCGGCAGTGCCGTAATTCTTTATTGAAACCGAATTATAATTGAATGATGCACCGGCGAAGAAGCGATTCTGGTAATTATATGAAAATCCCGCTGTTACACGACTTTCCCTGTAGAGTTGAAATCCGTATGTCATTGCTCCGGCAGCGACAGATCCGAAAGAAAATGGTTCGTTGTAGGCAATAAACCCGTTTGCCAGTTCAGAGAAACCAAACGGAGCAGGTGAGTAATAAATCCCTATCTCCCGCCAGTTCATCTGCGACAGTCCCGCCGGATTATTGAACAATGAGAATACATCGTTTGCCTGACCAGCGTCGGAATTTGCAATTGAAACCTGTTTCGCCCCGGGATTATATTGGGGGTAAATGTATGGTACAAAAGGAACTATAATTAAAAAGATCAGTAAAAGTCTCGGCATCTCCCTTGATGTCCCCGGTTAATCAACTTTTATTGTTTGATATTTTCGAATTTTATATATTAAATTAACATTTATTTAAGAAAAAAACGGGTCCTAATGAAAAAAATACTGGTTTTGCTGTTTAGCTTCACATCCCTTCTTTTTTCCCAGGAATTGAATTGCGACGTTACTGTAAATACTGAAAGTATTCCTCAGGAGAGCAGAGACCTGCTGAATGATTTCGCTTCCTCTATTGAGACTTATATGAACCAGACCCGGTTCACTGATCAGAACTGGGAGTATCCGAAGATTAATTGTGCCCTTAGTATTTTCGTAACATCTGCTGCAGATGAGAGCCATTACCAGGCCCAGATAGTTGTTACAAGTCAGCGGGAAATCCTTAAGTCAGACAGAAAATCCCTTATGCTAAGTATAAACGATAATACCTGGACTTTTGAATATGTAAAAGGACAGCCTCTGTACAGCCGCCAGTCGGCTTTTGAACCTGTAACTGGTCTGCTTAATTACTATGCTTACATAATCCTTGGATTTGATGCCGACAGCTGGGATGAACTCGGCGGTACTCCTTATTTCACGAAAGCGTTTGACATAGTTAATCTGGGCGCCAACAGCAACTACAAATCTGGATGGGAAAGGAACAGTTCGTCATACAGCCGCAGAGGTCTCGTTGAGGATCTGTTGAATGAGAGATACAGGCCGTTCAGAGAAGCTATTTATGAGTATTATTACGGTCTTGATTACTATGAGAAGGACAAAGCGATTGGGCAGAAATACATGGTAAAGCTTGTTGATGCTCTCTGGGAGATGAAAAAGAAAATGGATCTTAACGGAGTATTTGTTAAGGTGTTTTTTGATGCGAAGAACGGTGAAATAATCGACCGGTTAAAGTCATATCCAGATAAAACAATTTTTGAGAAACTTAAAAAGATAGATCCGGCTCACCTGGCTAAATATGATGAGGCCCTGTCAAACGGTTAGTCAGAGAATTCAGCAGACATAAATGGGAAGCCGGCAGCAATCAAAGAGGGGGTTTCTGTTAAGAGAATAATGCTTATCGTATAAGATTCACGTGTTCAATTATTGTTCCCTGTGTAATTTTCTCAACAGTATCCATTCCTTTTAATACTTCACCGAAAATCGTATACCTTCCGTTAAGGTGAGGATAACTTCCTGTAGTTACAAACCACTGAGATCCTTCAGTATCTTTACCCGCACTGGCCATTCCGACCATGCCTTTATTATATTCAAAAGGAGAAAATTCTGAAACGATTTCATATCCGGGTCCGCCCCATCCTGTGCCCGTCGGATCTCCTCCCTGTATAACAAATCCGGGTACAACCCGATGAAAAGGTATACCTTTAAAAAAGTCTTTCTCTGCCAGATAGCAGAAGCTGCCAGTGGTAACAGGTGCATACCCCGGAAGAAATGAAATAGTAAAAGATCCTTTCTCTGTAACTATCTCAGCCTGTCTGTACTTAAAAGCATTGTTCCAGTAATTGTCAAAATCATCGATATCTTTTGAAATTGAATTTGCAGATACACCTTTTAATCCTGCCGCAAATTTTTTAACTGAATAAAGCTCTGAGCCTGAAAGCAGATCAATGACATTATTTTTTAATGTATCGGAAATTCTCCCGGCAAGATTTTCAAGCGACATTAAGGCCTCAATGTAATCAGGATCATTGAGATGGTTTTCAGTCTGCTTACTGATAATTTTCGTAAGTTTATTCTTGTTAGGGCTTACAAAACCTGAATCAACTCCGTCTGCAGTTATGGATATAATCGGAGGCTGATCCGAATTAAGAGCGGAGAACAGGGTGGCTGAGGCATCAGGATTATTCTGATCAAAGTTTAATATTGATTCAAGTATCGTAAGCTTATCGTTAAGGGATGCACTGCTGTAATTTTCGGTTAAAATAGTTAGTGCCTGTTCCGATGCAGGATATAATCCGCAAACTTTATAACGGTATTCTGCCGAAATATTGTCATTAAAGAATTTAACAAATACCTCGTTGAAGTCCTGAGGGAAAAGACTAAGGTAACTGATGAACAATTCACCCTGGGTATACTTTTCCAAATCAGTATCCTGGTGCAGCATTTCACTCATTTTCAGGTAAAGATATTCCTGCAATTCACCTGACAGCTTAATATCCTTCAGGGCCGCCGCAGCTTCCCGGGATATATTTTTATTGTTGTCTCGAAGGTAATCGAGAAAGAAGTCGAGTTCTTCCCGGGTTTTAAAATTATAATACACAGATACTTTAACAGCTTCAACTTCCGACTGAAAGTCATTTAACGGCTTCAAATCTTTTAATAACTGAAAATCATCAGGGAAATAATGAAGCTTGCGGAGACAGCCCAGCAGATAGGGGACCGGCTTGAGGGTTACCTCACCTCTTTCTTTTTTCTCCAGGATCCTTTCCAGAGTTTTAACAATCAGTTCTTTCTCGCTCTCTTTCGGCCCGATCCTGTAAAGACAGAATGCTGCTTCAAACTGTCGTGACGATGATGAGTACAACTCATTTTCGAGAACCGGTCTTATTATATCCGCAGAGATCTTCCCATCTGAGGAAAAATAAAAGAGTGCCATGGAGATACCATTAAACTCTGTTTTGCTTTCAGCCGAATTATATTCACTTATGAGGCGGTAGGCAAAAGATGAATCGGCCGTTTTGCCCAAAGCAATAAGTGAAAAGTATCGGGTTAAGGGATCGGTACTATCGCTGTAAAAAAGACTGGTAAGAAAATCAGCAGAAGCGGCAGAAGGTCCTGATTGTCCCAACGCAAAACATATTTCCCTGGCAAATTTGTCTACCGGGAGTTTGATTATCATAGGTACAAAATTGGTATCTTCAGATAGGCTTACACTCAGCAGACCCGCGATAACTTTTCTATCGTCCTTAGAAGTAAGGTATTCTTTTTCTGTAACTTTATCGAAATTGCGTGTGAAAGTGGTAGCTGCAAGGTCTCTGTCATCCGGGGTATACTGTGCCCGTGAAAAAGATGAAAGCAAAAGAACGCTCAGCAGTAAAATGTAACCGGACATTCTGTAATTTCTTCGGAACCTTAAAACAAATCTTCTCATATTACCTCACGCCATTATCCGCTGCATTTTGAATTATACCGGCATCGAATAAATCCGATACTTTTTGTACAGTTCGCCGTTCATTACCTGAGCACCGCGGTTCATCATTTCGTTATCTTCAAGTACCCAGCTGGCCTCACCGAGGTTTATACCGATTTTGTCGGCGCGGGTAACTATTTCATAATAAAAAGATGCATCCAGTCCGCGTTTCTGATATTCAGGGACGATGCCGAGCGTAATAATTCTGCTCCAGGTTATTTTTTTCTTATGAGTAAAGAGTTTCAGGAAACCGAAGGGGAACAGTCTGCCGTTCATCGACTTAAATATCTGGTTATAATCGAGCATTACAAGTGCAAATGCCATGGTTTTACCATTTATCTCACCGAACAATACAAGCGAAGGCTCAACAAGAGGTTTCAGATCTTTTGCCATAGCATCAATTTCTTCATTCGTCATCGGAACAAATCCCCAGTTGGGTGCCCAGGCTTTATTATAAACGTCCTTAACCTTGTCCAGTTCTTTGTTAAACTCTTTCATATTAAGCTGTTTAATCTCCATCCCCGAGCGTTTCCGGGCCAGCTCAGCAACTCTTTTCAGCTTATCAGAGCTTAATACCTTCTCGGTCTCAAGTTTATACGCATAGAGATCTTTTGCTTTCTTCAATCCGTAATTTTCACAAAGGTCGAGGTAGTATTTGGGGTTGTAGGTCATAAGCAGTCTCGGCTCATCATCAAATCCTTCGATCAGCATTCCGTATTCATCATTACTGGAGGGATTTGCAGGTCCCCTCATTTCATTCAACCCGTGTTCCTTCAGCCATTGCTTTGCGGTGTCGAAGAGCTTATTAGCCACATCCTGGTCATTTATACACTCGAAGAATCCGAAGAACCCGACCTTATCATTATGATATTTATTATGCAGGTCATTCTTGATTGCTCCAATCCTTCCAACCAGTTCGCCGCCTTTTTCAGCCAGCCAGAAATCGGCTTCTGCATGCTGGTAAAAAGGATTCTTCTTTTTATCGAGCAGTTTCTTCCGGTCCATTAGGAGAGGGGGAACCCAGTTGCTGTCGCCTTTGTATATCTTCCAGGGAAATTTAATGAATCTCATTAAATCTGCCTGACTCTCAACCTTGATGATTTTAATTTCACTCATATCAACCACCGTATTATTTAAAAAATGAAAGCATACCTTTTCGGGGTATGCTTATGAATAATCTGATTCAGGAAAGATGAATTTAACAGGATCAACTAATTAAACCGAGTTTTTTTCCGGTGTCCTGGAAAATTTCAAGAATTTTATCCAGATGTTCTTCCTCGTGTGTGGCCATATAGCTGGTCCTCATCATCTGTCTTCCGGGAGGAACACCGGGTGAAATAAATACGTTTACAAATACGCCTGCATCATAAAGCAATTTCCACATCTGGAAAGCCAGCTGATCGTCGCCCACAATAACAGGTACAATGGCTGTTCTGCCGTCAAGAACATTAAAGCCCATATCCTTCAGACCGTTTCTCATCTTGGCTGCATTGCTTATCAGCTTATCAACCCGCTCTGGTTCCGCCTCAAGAATATCAAGCGCTGCAAGAGCTGCTGCAACCGAGGCCGGTGTAGGAGAAGCACTAAATATAAGAGCAGGGGAGTGATGCTTAATATAATTTATTACCTTTGCTTCACCGGTAACAAATCCGCCGAGGGAAGCAAATGTTTTACTGAAAGTTCCCATAGTCATATCGATATCACTCTCAAGGCCGAATTCGCTGGCTGTACCTCTTCCGCCTTTTCCAATAACTCCAACCGAATGAGCATCGTCTATAAGTATTCTGCATCCGTTATCCTGCGCAATTTTATTCAATCTTGGCAGATCAACAATCTCGCCCCCGGTTGAGAAATACACCGTCACTTACTATAAGTTTTCCGGCCTCAGGAGGAAGTTTTTTTACTACCCGCTCAAGGTCATCCATATCATTATGTTTATATCTTACGAAGTCCGCCGTTGCGCCTTTTGCCATTAAAGTCCCCGCAACAAGGCAGGCATGGTTATCTTTGTCAGTTACTACGTATTCACCGCGCTGAACCAGGGTTGGTATTATTCCCTGACCAGTCTGGTAACCGGTGCTGAAAAGAAGTACAGCTTCCTTGTCGAAAAATTTGGCAAGACGCTCTTCAAGTTCTATGTGCAGATCAAGAGTTCCTGTAAGATATCTTGAACCGGAACATCCTGTACCATATTTCTCAACGGCTTTAATAGCTGCTTCTTTTACTTTCGGGTGGGCAGTTAATCCGAGATAATTGTTCGAACCTGCCATAATTACTTTTCGTCCCTCTATTTGTACTACGGGACCTTCATTTTCTTCTATTGGTCTGAAATAAGGATATAAACCAGAAGCCTTAACCTCGTCAGCCCTGGTGAACTCGTAACATTTTTTAAATAGATCCAAAAAACCTCCTGGAAATACCTGATACTTGAATGAATTTAAGAATCAAATAATAATTTCTTAAATTTTGGCGGTTCAATGTAAAATTTAATAGAAATAAAAACAAATAAACTTTAGTATGAAAAATCCTCCCATAGCAGTAGTTACCGGTGCAAATGGCTTTGTAGGAAGCCATCTTGCGGATCATTTAATTGCGAAAGGTTACCGCGTAAGGTGCATAACAAGAAAGACGAGCGACATAAAATGGCTGCGCGGGAAAGACCTGGAAATATATGACTGCGGCTTGTTCGACAAAGAAGGTCTGCGTAAAGCTTTTGACGGAGCTGAATATATCTATCACGTTGCAGGAGTAGTTAAATCAAAAAAACCTGAAGGCTATTTTAAGGGGAACGTTGATACCACCCGTTCACTGCTCGAGACAGCACTGGAGTTCAAGGATACGATAAAAAGATTTCTTGTTGTCAGCAGTCAGACCGCGGCAGGGCCCTCTTACGATGAAAAACCCGTTGTAGAATCAGATGAACCGCATCCGATAACAACCTACGGCAGGAGCAAGCTTGCCCAGGAAAACCTGGTTAAAGAATATATGGACCGGCTGCCAATAACAATCTGTCGTGCCCCCGCTGTATATGGAGAAAGGGATACCGAGATTTTTATTTTCTTCCAGACCTTTGCAAAAGGATTGTTCACAACAATAGGTTTCGACCGCAAGTTAATCAGTCTTATTCATGCAGATGACCTGGTAGATGGATTCATCCTTGCTGCGGAAAGCGATGCTGCCGCGGGACAGACTTACTTCATAAGCTCAGAAAAGTTTTACACCTGGGAGGAAGTGGGCGACATTACAAAAAAAATAATGAACAAAAAGCCCCTGCATATTAAGGTGCCTCATACTGCGGTTTACTTTATTGCATCGATCGCACAGTTCTTCGCTATGTTCAGCAGCAAACCGGCAACCTTAAATATTGAGAAGGCAAAAGATATAACCCGGCACGCTTGGATATGCTCAACTCAGAAAGCCGTTGATCAGATAGGATACCGGCAGAATATTTCCGCAGAGCAGGGGATTAAAAAAACGGTTGACTGGTACAGAGCCCAGGGATGGCTGAAATAAGATACTGACCCCGGGCAGAGAGATTTCCTACCGCTTCGAAGGTCTGCCATTTTGTCACACTAGTGAAAATTTCAACGGCCGAAAAATGAAGTTTTTCGCATAATATCGACTGTCTCATTTTGAGTTTAAAAGGCAGATAAAAGGCAGATAACTACGGCATTAAAACGAGATGAAAAAGAAGTATGACATTTTGTCATACTTGTTGATTTTCTAAACACAAAATAAATTCAATTTCAATTACACTGAGCGCCTTCTTTAATCCAGGTTCTTACACCCCTTATCTGGTTTGAAGTCAGCGGCGGGTAACCCACAGGGGGCATCGGGAAATTCCCTATACCTTCAATAGCCCAGATAAGTCTGCTGTTATCAGGCTCTCCCGGAAAAACAATTGAAGGATCAGCCGTGGTATTGGTACATGTGGTCAGACTAATACCGCCTGCACGATCAGCATCGTTATGACATCCTGCATTTGCACATTTAAGATTAAACACCGGCTGGATATCCTGCGAATAGCTGACATTCGAATCTGGTATTACTCTTTTATCAAGGTCGCTGCCGGTAATCTGATCTTTGCATCCGGTATAAGACACTATAACAAAAAACGCTGATATTATGAGAAGGGAAAATAATTGCTTCATTATATGGTATTAACTCTTAAAAACCTTAATTGATGATTTCAATCTATACGAAAAATCAACACAAATCAATTTAAAATAAAAAACCCTCCTACAGGGGATTGCAGGAGGGTAAACTCTTTACCATCACAAGGCAGGGGTAAACCTTTATGAACGAGTTTGTACAAAATTAAAATCAGATTTTCTAAAAATCAAGATACTAAGCTTAAAAATTCTCAAATCAAATCGGACGAGAATTTCGAATCTGGGACCAAATTATCATAATTCGCTACGAGAGTGGTAGAGAATACTATCCGGATGCCTTAAAATTCAAGAAACAAGATAGTTCGGGTACTTAACCGGCAAAGCTTTGAAATCTTTCCAGCAGCATTTTGAAATAAGATTTCGCGGTCTCATATCTAAATATAATTCAATTCATCACCTAAAAATCGGAGGTTAATATGAAAAACAGAACTTTGTTATTGTTCATTACCATTATTGCAGCGGCATTGATAGGAGGGTGCAGTTCAGATGAATTTCGGGATAATCCCGTATCTGATCAAAGTTCCGGTGCAGGGAGTTTATACCATACCGGTGTCCCTGGTACACCTCAACTGCTGGTCTCAGGACTTGAGGGAGCTTCCGGCAGTACAATCGGCCCGGGCGGGGCACTTTATGTAACTGAAGGTGCTGCCGGCCGTATATCTCGTGTGGATCCTAATACCGGAGAGGTTACTACCTTTGCCAGCGGACTTCCGCCTTCAGTCATTGGAATCGGCGGGATAATTGATGTTACTTTTATTGGCAGCACGGCGTATGCACTTGTTACACTGGTTGATGACCCAAATCTCTTCCCCACTGGTAATGTAAACGGTATTTATCGTATAGACGGTCCTGACAGCTACACCATTATAGCGGATCTTGGCAGCTATAATGTAGCTCATCCTCCATCAGGATTCGATTTCTTTGTCGTTACCGGGGTTTTGTATTCAATTGAAAAGTATCAGGATGGATTTCTGGTAACCGACGGACATCTTAACCGGGTACTTTACGTTACGCTCAACGGAAATATCACCATATATAAAGCGTTCGATGACATTGTCCCGACAGGATTAGAAGTTCGCGGCAATACAGTATATATGGCAGAAGCCGGTCCCGTTCCGCATCTACCGGAAAATGGGAAGGTGATATCATTTAATTCGGATTCATCGCCAATAACTGAGGTCGCCACAGGCGCCCGGTTATTAGTTGATGTAGAGTATGGCCGCGGGCAGACACTCTTTGCTCTGTCGCAGGGAATATTCGGCGGAGGCAATCCCGGTGACCCGGCTCTGCCAAATACGGGTTCGCTTGTAAGAGTTAATCCGGATGGCACATTTACCGAAGTCGTCAATGAGCTTAATCAGCCCACCTCACTCGATTTCATAGGTAATACTGCTTATATAGTGACTCTGTCAGGTGAAGTTTGGTCCATTGATAATGCGGCCGGTCCGCCATTCGGTCATTAAGTTTAAGTTAAATCTTAATTCAAAAAAATTATCGTTAATCTGATTTATTAAATCAGGTAGGAGTACTAACCCGCTCGGGGTGGTACTTCTGCCTGTAAATGAAAGAAACCCTCTATTTCGTCCTTGTGGAGCTAAGGAGGATCGAACTCCTGACCTCTTGAATGCCATTCAAGCGCTCTCCCAGCTGAGCTATAGCCCCGAATTCTAACGACAAATATAAAGTAAAATGTAAAAAGTTAAAAGTACAGATACGGGATTAAAAGAGGAGGAAAAAGTATCGCGGAAGAGTTATATTAGAAGATAAATTAAACTAACTAAACAGGTGAAATGAAAGACGAAGAAAAACTGGAAACAGGATCGATAATCTGGACGGACCTGACTGTTCCTAATGCCGAAAAAGTGAAAAACTTTTACGGCAGCGTGATAGGCTGGAAGTCTGAACCGGTCTCAATGGGGGAGTATAATGACTTTAGCATGAATAGTCCCGATACAGGCCGTACAGTAGCCGGAATTTGTCATTCACGGGGAGTTAATGCCGACCTGCCGCCTCAGTGGCTTATCTATTTTGCGGTTGAAGATGTCGATCAATCGGCAGAGCTCTGCAAAAAGAATGGCGGAAAAGTAATTGCGGGTCCCAGGGATATGGGAAAGTATGGAAGATACTGCGTCATCCAGGATCCGGCGGGAGCAGTAGCAGCTTTATTTTCACCAAAAGAGTAAACGCAGAGTGTCGGATCATAATGTAACTTCTTGACGTTTTTTGCAGAGTTAAATTTTCGTGCTGTTAACTTAAATTATTACTATATTATTCATATATAGTTAAGGGTAATTACCCGAATGGGTCATAATGTTCTGTAATAGGGAGAGATTCATTATGAAAAAGTTAATTCTTCTAATTGTCGTATTTACTACTCTCGGCAGCAGCCTTATCGAAGCACAGTGGATCGCAGCCAACGGACCATATACGGGTTCAGTCTATTCATTTGCAGGGGATGAACAACATATCTTTGCCGCCGTAAGCACTCACGGTGTATTCCTTTCCACCGATGACGGGACGACATGGACAGAAAGGAACAACGGACTGAATAGTGCATATATTTATTCTCTTGCCTTGGATGGCAGTAATCTGTTTGCAGGTGGAATCTGGGGAGTTTTTTACTCCTCTGATTACGGGAGTAACTGGACTCAGCGGGGACTGGATTCATCCTCTGTAAGGTGTATCATCGTTATGGGAGACATAGTTTATGCCGGAACCGGAGATGGAGTTTACTCATCAACTGATAACGGTTTAAGCTGGGAAAATTCGAGTATTGGAATTGAAGGTTTTACGATAAGATCACTTGCGGCTAAAGATAGTTTTATTTTTGCAGGAACCGTGGAAAACGGAGTTTACAGATCAGAGGATCATGGTTCAACCTGGCAGCATTACAGCAGCGGCATAACAAATGCGGATATAACTGCTTTCCTCACAGTTCAGAATAATATTATTGCGTCGACACTGGGAGATGGGATCTTCCGGTCAACTGATAATGGCAATTCGTGGCAGCAGGTTAATAATGGACTTCAGGAATTACATATACTTTCTCTACTGGATCACAACAACATGATTTATGCGGGGAGTGAGCTTGCAGGAGGAGTCCATGCTTCAACAGATCTTGGTAACAGCTGGTATCCGGTAAATAACGGAATGATGAGCAGCTGGACTTTTTCACTGTATTCCGATGGGGTGAACCTATACGCCGGAAGCTTTACCGGAGGAGTGTTCAGGTCAACTGATAATGGGGATACCTGGGCCTCAGCTAATGATGGGATGCCTGATAAAATGATGGTAGAATCTATTGTAAATGTCGGAGACACTATCTGTGCAGGAACATTTTACAGCGGTGTATTTAAATCAACAGATAACGGTCTCTCATGGAAAAGTATTAACAACGGTTTAACTAATGGCTACGAAACCGAAATCTTTGCCGCCGACAATATATTACTGACGGGTGTGAATTTGCAGGTATTCAGGTCATCTGATTTCGGAGCCAGCTGGTCAAGGGTTACTGATGGTCTCCCGCAGCAAAGTATTGATTCTCCTGTCTTTTTTGAGAGAGAAGGTGTTTTCTTTTTGGCAAGTGAGTATGGGACATTTAAATCTACTGATCAGGGATTGAGCTGGGAGGAAATTGATGACGGGATGAATGATATGCCTCTGACCTTTGCTTCAAATGATGAATCTTTATATACCGGCACATATGGCGGATTATATTATTCTTCCGATAATGGTGTTACCTGGAATGTAAATGACAGTTTAAGTCAAAATGGTATCATTTCGCTTTTGGTCAGCGGGGATTCGGTTTTCGCGGGAGAATATGGAGGAATATTTCTTACTACAGATAACGGCACAAGCTGGACACCATTGAATAACGGACTCCCGTTTATGATAACTGTTACGGCCTTAGCCGATCTAAAAGGCTCTATTCTTGCAGGTACATGGGATCTGGGAATGCTTCTTTCAAAAGACAGGGGTCTGACCTGGCAGCCTGTTGAGGATGGGATTCAATTCGGAACTATAAATTCATTTATGAAAAAAGGGAACTATATTTACGTAGCAGCAGATAACGGGATTTATTATAGAGACATAGACGAACTAATAACCGGTATCGATGACATCTCACCGTCAACAATAAACTATTCCCTGGAACAAAACTATCCGAACCCGTTTAATCCTTCAACTAAGATTAAATATACGATAGGGAAAAGTGGATTTGTAACTCTTAAGGTATATGATCTTCTGGGAAGGGAAGTTGCCGTACTTGTAAATGAAGAAAAGGGCATAGGGAATTATACCGCTGAATTCAGCGGGGCAGGACTTTCAAGCGGAATTTATTTTTACAGGCTGAAGGCAGGCAGTTTCACAAAAACCAGAAAATTTTTGCTGCTCAAATAAATAAACTAATATGCCTTGCTTGAACCCGGTAAATTCCTGCGAAAGTTAAAGCTCGTAACCGCATCGCTGCTGGAAAGATAAGTATGAAAGATCCTTTTCACCCCGCTGTATATAAAAACCTGCGGGGGGAGAACGAGTTTCATCTTACCTCCGTATTCAGAAATCTTTTTTGATGCAATCACAAGAACTCCAAGAAATGTAGCATCAACCACGTCGCAGCCCGCAAGGTCGATAACAATTTTTTCATATTCCAGGATAATATCCGATTCAAGATATTCCTGAAACTCCAGTGCGTCCTGCAATGTGGTTTTCTCAAGGCTAACGTGAATTATTAATACGTCGTCCCTGAATTCTCGGTTGAATTGTTCCATAAATGACACTAATTATTAAAAACCCTCGTGTTTTTCGCAACAATGAATGTACCAGTTGTTTTTGCACTAAAATCTTAACTCTTTCCGGGCAAATGACTTAAAAGAATAAGACGGCATCTCACAGTGATACAAGTTTTTTGTTTTTAGGAAGCTACTAACCCCGCTTAATAAATCAAATGATTGTCTTCACTCCCGACTGGTCATGAACTAGTTGCTCGAATTTATTGCTGCTGCTATCCGTCTGGCAGTTGAACGTATAACGGATTATAATGATATTTGAATTTCAATTTAAAAAGAACCGGGGAGAACAAATGAGTAAAATTGATCAGCTTGCAGAAGAATTCCTGTCACAAAAAAATATTGCTGTAGCGGGAGTAAGCAGAAAAGGCAATGCGACGGGGAACATCATCTATAAAAGGTTTAAAGAAACAGGCTACAATGTTTATCCTGTTAATCCGAATACCGACAGCTGCGAGGGAGATAAATGCTATCCCGATGTTAAGTCTATTCAACCGAAACCGGATGGTGTAGTTATAGTAACGAATCCTTCGGTATGCGAAAAGGTTGTAAATGACTGCGTGGAAGCGGGAATAAAGTATGTCTGGATGCACAATATGATGGGACATAAAGGCGCCGACAAGCCGGCATCAAGTATATCATCCAAAGCTGTTCAGATCTGCAAAGAGAATAATATAACTGTTATTCCCGGCGGCTGCCCTATGATGTTCTGCGGACACGTAGATTTCGGACATAAATTTCTGCGTGGCGTTGCCAGGTTTACAGGCGGATTCAAATTTTAATTCTCTGAGAACGGTAATTTCTTAATCCGCTAAATTCAGGAATATACTCTCATCTACTTGAAGTGATTCTGAACTTAGACTAAATTGCAGATGTCTTTAGCAAATATTGGGGCTATAGCTCAGCTGGGAGAGCGTCTCGTTCGCAACGAGAAGGTCGCCGGTTCGATCCCGGTTAGCTCCACTTTTCCCAATTCCCCCATTTTTCATATCTTTGCTTCCGATGAAAATTCTTCCTGTGAATAGTTATTATAAATCTATTCTAAAACTTGCGCTTCCTGCCATTGCGGGATTATCAACTCAAATGGTTGTTTCACTTACTGACTCAGCCATGGTGGGTCGTCTCGACGAAGCTACCTACGCTCTGGCTGCTATGGGTATTGGAGTACTGGCGACCTGGGCGCTTATCAGTTTTTTTTCAAGTCTTGCAACCGGAACCCACGTAATTGTTGCCAGGAAATACGGAGAAAATGATTTTGACGGCTGCAGTCTATCTCTCACAAATTCCCTTATAATAGGTTTTATTATCGGTGTCATCGTTGCGGCGATAGGTGTTCTTGCCGCATACCAGATAGCCGATTTTTTCGCGGCTGATAAAATAGTTGGACATTATGCGGGCGAGTACATTTTCTACCGCTTCCTTGGAATTCCCTTTTTCCTTATAAGTGTTTCGTACAGGGGATTTTATTTCGGTATCAGTAAAACAAAAATATTTATGTTCTCCGGGGTGATTACTAATCTGCTAAATATTTTCCTTAATTACGTCTTCATATACGGTAATCTGGGTATGCCGAGGATGGGCCTTGGAGGTGCGGGATTGGCCTCGACCCTTGCTACGACGTTTGATTTTGTATTTTATACATCTATTCTGATGCTGCCTGTATACAGACACAAATTCCATCCATTCCAGAACTTTCGTATCAGCTTCGACCTTATAAAAAAGATCTATAAAATCTCACTGCCGGTTTCCTTCCAGAATGTTTTTATCCTTGTTGGTTTTTTGTTGTTCGTTGTAATAACCGGATTGATCGGTACCCAGCAGCAGGCAGCTTCACAGGCTATAATCAGTACAATGTTTATGTCGTTCCTTCCATGTTTTGGTTTCGGGATCGCTGTTCAGACGCTTGTCGGCAACAACCTTGGTTCAGGGAAATTTCAGCTCGCAAAGATCTATGGTTTCGAAACCGCAAAAATAGCAACATATTATACCGTCTTTCTCGGTATTATTTTTATTTCCATACCTCAGTATGTATTGCTGATTATTACCAATAACCAGTCCATTATTGAAGTTGCAAAACCGGCATTAAGGGTAGCGGGATTTGCACAGATTTTTTATGCAGTCGGTGTTGTGCTTGCAAACGGACTCCAGGCTGCAGGTAAAACATTTTTTGTGATGAAGGCCGAAGTCATTACAAACCTCTTCATTTTTGTTCCGCTGGCTTATCTTATGGGAGTAGTTTTTGAGGGAGGTCTAATCTGGGCATGGACGGCACTTCCGGTCTACATCCTTATTTATACTGCAGTCATCTATAGAAAGTATGAAAAAGGGGAATGGCAGAAAAGAAGTATTTGACGGATGACGCGAATTATTTTTGTTAGACTTATCCAGGGTTTGAGAGATCAGTCTTGCTGATAATGGGAATATTTAAGATTATATTTTCAAAAACGCTCTAAATACAAAGAATTTAACAATATTTTTACGGCACGGGTGTTGACATTCTCTGGGGCATAAAATATATTTTGGCTATGAAAAACAGACTTACTCTTATTTTCACACTTTTCATAATAGTTGCCACTGCTATGGCCGGTGCATATCTTGACTATTTCCATGCACAGACGGAGGGAGAAAATGTAAAACTTGAGTGGAAAACTACGACCGAAACGAACCTGACCAACTTTGTAGTTCAAAGAAAGACACCCGACACTCAATTCATCGATCTGGTTAGTATAAATCCAACTGGCAATAACTCGGTTTACTCGTATACCGATCAGGCAGCATATAAGATGACCAATCCAATATTCGTTTACCGGCTGAAAATAATTGATCGCGACGGCTCTTACGCTTACTCCTCAGAGGCTTCTGTATCACCGAATATTTCCGGTGTTAAGAGAACTTGGGGCAGCATCAAAGCTATGTTTCGTTAAAAACAGTTCCCTCCGTTTTTCATTTAATTTTTAACCCTCATTCCTTTATCTTAGTCCTTCGTATAAAAAAAAGTTTTCATGAATTTCTTTATGATAAAAGTTTCATCTGGTGTACTATTCATCCTAATGATATTCATCCTTGCAGGATGCTCAGGATCTAAAGAAGCATATGACAGGGAAGGCAATTCAGATATTACGGATATCAGTCGTGTCCGTGTACTTCTTAACGAGGAACAAGGTCCCTATAAATTTATCAACGATTCTCCGGTTTATCTGAAGAACGGCGATTCGTACATCGCCCTGGTTAATTCAGGGAACCATCTTTCCGTGAGCAGCGCGGGAGATGAGGTTGAAGTAGAGATTGAAGGTAAACTCTTCAAAGGGAAAAATATGAGGCTCGTTCCGGAATCGCCGGAACAGTCAGTTTCATATAAAGGCGGTTCATACCGGGGGTCTTTAGAGCTTATACCCGATGGATCTGCAGTAAATATAGTAAACCAGCTCTCAGTTGAAGAATATCTTAAGGGCGTCATTCCTAAGGAAATGCCGACCGGAAAAGGTAATGAATATTTTGAGGCTCTTAAGGCGTTCACAATATGTGCCCGAACATATACTTTTTCAAAGCTCCGTGAAAACAAAAAAAGTTTTGATGTCTTTGCCGATACCCGCGATCAGGTTTACGGCGGCAGCGGCATAGAGAAAGATATAGTAAATAAGGTGGTTGATGAAACAAGAGGACTTATTCTTACATACAATGACAAACCAGCCGTAACTTTCTATCATTCAACCTGCGGAGGCTATACCGAAGATGCGAAAAATGTTTTCCCAAATATGGACCTTCCGTACCTTGTTACCGTAAAGGACGGCGATGAACCATATTGTTCCGTATCCCCAAAATTTACATGGACTGAAAACTTTCCCGAAAATACTTTTGTTCAGAGATTCGTTGCAGCCGGTTATCTTGATAATTCTGATTATTCTGTTGCAGGCTTCAGCATAAACAGTAAGTTTGATTCAGGAAGAATTAATGAACTGGAAGTTGATTTTTCAGCAAGCAATGGAAAAAACAAACCTGTGAAAATATACGGAAACAATATACGCTACGTAATAAAAACAGCATCCGGCAATTCGATACTTGAAAGTAATAATTTCAGTATAAAGAAAAACGGGGCCACCATAACCATCAACGGAAAAGGTTACGGACATGGTGTAGGACTTTGCCAGTGGGGCGCGCTTGAACAATCGAAAGAAGGCAGAAATTTCGAAGAGATCCTCTCGCTCTATTATCCTGGAACAAAAGTAGAAAATTATTATGATCAATAACCATCCGATCATTTATCTGGCTTCAAAATCACCGAGAAGGAAGAAACTGCTGAAGCAGATGAACCTTAACTTTAAAGTTATAACGGTTGATATTGATGAAAGCAGGAAAGGAAAAGAACCGCCTTTAAGGATGGTGAAAAGACTTGCTGAAGAAAAACTGGAATCGGCAAAAAAGATAATTAATGAAGGTATAATCATAACTGCCGATACTACTGTTGTGCTTTCAGATGAAATTCTGGCAAAACCCGAGAGTGAAGACGATGCAAAGAGAATGCTCGGCAGGCTCAGCGGAAAAACCCATATTGTATATACAGGCTTCGCACTCTATAATTCACGAACAGACCGGACGATCATAGACTATGAGAAAACACTGGTAACCTTCAGAAAAATAACCAGACAGGAAATTGATGATTACGTTAAAACCGGTAGTCCGATGGATAAAGCCGGCGCTTACGGCATCCAGGATGATTTCGGAGCGGTATTTGTGAAAAAAATAAACGGCGATTACTACAATGTAGTGGGATTACCTGTATCGAAACTTTACTCAAACCTTCTAAAAGTGATTTAATGCTGCAGAAACTTAGAAAAAAAATATTGATATCCCTGGCGGCTGCAGGATTACTATACCTGGCATTTACCATTTATGCTGATTTTGATCAGGTTATAAACAGCTTTTGAAAAATTCAATTGGCTGCTTTTCCCGCTTCTTCTTCTTCTTTCGCTTCTTAATTATTTGTTCAGATTTTTCAAATGGGATTATTACCTGTCGGTTATTAAGGTTAAAGTTGCAAAACTCGATTCTTTATCGATTTTTATGTCGGGTCTTGTAATGAGCGTTACCCCCGGCAAGATGGGAGAACTGCTTAAATCGTATCTTGTTAAAGAACTTAATCAAACACCCGTCAGCCGAACATTTCCCATTATTTTTGCCGAGAGGATAACGGATTTCATTTCTCTTCTTTTTCTGGCTTTAATAGGGGCATATGTATATAATTATGGAAGAGGTATAGTTATAGGCGTTTCAGTATTCTTTTTCTTGCTGGTAATAATTATAAGCAATAAAGGTATTGCTCTGCCTTTGTTAAAACTGCTCGAAAAGAGTACTTTTCTTAAAAAACACCTGGAAAGCATACATAATGCATATGAAAGTTCATACCAGCTGCTAAGACCCGGACCGCTGGTAAAGATGAGTATTTTAAGTCTGGGGTCATGGTTTTTTGAATGTTTGGGATATTACATAATTCTGATTAATTTTGGATTGGATGTTAGTCTTTTATGGGCAACGTTCAGTTACGGTTTCGCAACAATTGTAGGTGCAGTAACAATGCTGCCCGGGGGATTGGGAGTTACGGAAGGATCTCTCACATTCCTCCTTATCGAAAAAGGATCCCCCAAAGAGATTGCTGTAGCATCCACATTTATTGTACGGATTGTTACACTCTGGTTTGCTGTTCTGGTTGGAGTAATAAGTGTAACACTTTATCAGAGAAGATTCGGCAAAATTACTCTGGAATCGATCTCAAACCAGGCAAATTAGATTATTTCGCAGTGTGTTTTATCTGTTCTTTTACATTGTTTATGTTTCAAATCAATTCAGTTTTCTTGATTTTCAGACAGGTGCATGTTATATTTTTGGTGACTCAAATATATATAAAAAAAGGAGTTATATATGTCCCAGGATAATTCAAGTAAAGGTTTGTTGATAGGTTTCTTAGCAGGTGGTGCAATCGGTGCTATTGTTGCCTTACTATATGCTCCCAAATCGGGACGAGAACTTAGGAATGACATACGTACTAAATCAGATGAATATTATGATGATGTAGAGAAATATTATGCGGATGCCAGAGACAAAGCCAAAGATCTCATTAATGACGGGAAGAAGAAATCGGAAAAACTTATTAGCGATGCTAAAGTGAAATCCGAGGAACTTTTAAAAGACGCAGAGAAAATATTTAACGACGCACGCTCGAAAGCCGAAGGATATGTTGCAAAAGGAAGGGAAACGATTGACCAGGAAACTAATAAAGTTAAAACAGCGGTAAAGGCAGGAGTAGATGCGTATAAAGAAACTAAAAAAAGCTGATTAAAACTGAATGGATACAGTCAGCGTCTTTTATATAATCCTTTTATGTTCGGCTTCAATCCTTTGCCTGGCATTGATCTTTTACATAAACAAGATCACAAATTCTATCAAGGATATCGAATCTGAGATCAGGGATTTGTCTGAGCAGGTAAAACCATTAATTAATACTGCGACAGAGTTAAGTGATAAAATTAACTACCTGGCTTCCGAAGCAAAGGACCAGGTAGGTACTGTAAAAGTAACTATAGGAAAGGTTGTCGACAGGGTTGAAAAGATTCTGGAATTAGAAGAACAATTCCGGGGGGGATTGGAGAAGCCGATAAACGGGCTTCTTAAAAATCTCTCTGCAGTTTCTAACGGAGTCTCTACCTTTTGGAAAACCTTCACAAAATGATAATAATAACATAAACCTTCTCACCTTGAATCTTAGGAGGAAATCCCTTGAAAGAGTACGGAACTGAAGCAATTCGGAATATTACGTTTATCGGCCACCAGGGCAGCGGTAAAACCAGTCTATCTGAAATTATCTTGTTCACAACTAATGAAATTAATAGAATCGGGAGTATTTCTGAGGGAAATACAATATCCGATTACACGCCGAATGAAATAGAAAAGCAGATATCAATATCTACAAGTCTCATGCACTGCGAATGGAACGGCACAAAAATAAACATCCTTGATACGCCGGGATATTCCGATTTTCTGGGAGATGTTAAAAGTGCCATGCGGGTTTCTGACACAGCTGTGATGGTTATTAAATCAGCTGAAGGAGTAGAAGTAGGATCTGAAACTACCGGGAAATTTGTTGATGAATTTAATCTTCCCTCATCCATAATTATAAATAAAGTAGATAATGAACACAGTACCTTCAAAGACACACTTGCGCAGGCAAAGGACAGATTGACGAACGGGGCTATAGCGGTCACCATTCCTGTTGCAGAAGGCGTCAACTTCGATAGTGTACTTGATATTATAAAAATGAAAGTTTTCCGCTATGGCGAACCTGGCAGCAGGAAAGTTACTGAAGAGGACATACCTGCCGATTTGAAAGATGAGGCGGAATCTTACAGAACCGAATTTATTGAGAAAGTTGCTGAAACAACTGAAGAACTCATGAATAAATACTTTGAGGAGGGCACTCTTCAGGATGCAGATCTCCAGACAGGTATTAAGCAGGCGCTACTTAAAAGAAGTCTTACTCCTGTTTTTGCAATGTCTTCTTCTAAAGGTGTCGGCGTCAATAATTTTCTTGATTTCATTGCAGCTTATTGTCCCTCTCCTGTAGACCGCGGTGGTGAGGAAGCTTCTGTTAAAGGAACAGAAAAAACCGAGAAAGTACTTCCTGATCCTTCCGGTGAACCTGTAATGTTTGTCTTCAAAACAATCTCTGAACAGCATGTAGGCGAGCTTTCATTGTTTAAGGTTTATTCAGGAACCGTTAGTGCGGGTCTCGATCTTCTGAACGAAACAAACGGAAAATCGGAAAGACTCAGTCAGCTTTCAATACTTAACGGACATAACCGCAAAGACGTCTCTCAGCTTAAAGCAGGTGACCTCGGTGCTGTTGTAAAACTCAAAGACACGCATACTAATAACACCTTGAGTTCAAAAGCATTTCCTGTCGTAATGAAACAAATAGAATTCCCTTCAGCGGTAATAAGAGGTGCGATTGTGCCTAAAGCTAAAGGGGATGAGGATAAAATTGCTTCGGGATTGCACACGCTGCATGAAGAAGATCCGTCATTCAGTGTAAAATTTGATCCTGAAATTTCACAGACTATTATCTCAGGTCAGGGAGAACTTCAGTTATCTCTTGCTGTAAAACGTCTGAAAGAACGCTACGGTGTTGAAGTCGATCTTGTTGAACCGAGGGTTCCTTACAGGGAAACCATAAAAGGTACTGTGAATGATGTAGAATATAAGCACAAAAAACAGTCGGGCGGCAGAGGGCAGTACGGTCACGTTCACTTCAAGCTGGAACCTCTTCCGAGAGGAAAAGGATTCGAGTTTGTTAATGCAATTGTGGGAGGTGTCGTTCCCGGAAGGTTCATTCCTGCTGTGGAAAAAGGAATACAGGAAGCTATGGATAAAGGAGTTATATCCGGCAACCAGGTTGTAGATGTTAAAGTTACCTTGTTTGACGGAACTTATCACACAGTTGACTCAGATGAAATGTCCTTTAAGCTTGCGGCATCGCAGGGATTCAGAAAAGGATTCCACGAAGCAAAACCGGTATTGCTAGAGCCTATTTATGAAATCGAAGTTACAGTGCCCGAAGAATTTATGGGTGATGTAATGGGAGATATCTCAAGCCGCAGAGGTAAAATTCTGGGAATGGATTCAGACGGACATTTCCAGAAAATCAAAGCGAATATTCCGCTTGCAGAGTTGTACAAATATAGTTCACAGCTCCGCAGCTTAACTTCGGGAAGAGGAGTGCATACTCGTAAGTTTGCATATTATGAGGAGATGCCCAAAGAGGTTGAGCAAAAAATTATAGATGAATATAACAAATCTAGAGAAGAAGGAAATTAATATATTTCTGACATTTCGATCCCGACTTGAGTAATTTCCTTATTAGTCATTCAAGTCGGGTAAGAAATCTGGTACATTCCTTTTGTCATTTCGACCAAAGGGAGAAATCTTATTAAGGAACAATGGAAAAACTCTGGTCACCCTGGCGCTCACAATATATCGACTCTTTTAAGAATAAGAAGGAAGTCGAAAAGGAAGAATGTGTATTCTGCGGAATGGTTAATGAGAATCCAGAAGACCTTTCAAATCTTGTTGTAGACAAAGGCCTTCTTACATTCACGGTTCTGAACCTCTATCCTTATAATAACGGTCACTTGATGGTAGTACCTTACCGCCATACATCAGAGTTCATTTCTCTAACAGATGATGAAAATCTTGAAATAATGCATAAAATGCGGATAGCCTATGAAGCATTGAAGGAGATTCTTCACCCTGAAGGGTTCAATATGGGGTTAAATCTGGGCAGAGTTGCAGGGGCGGGAATTCATGAACACATACATTTTCACATAGTACCGCGCTGGAACGGCGATACCAACTTCATGCCGGTGCTCGGGGAAGTAAAAGTGATTTCCCAGGACCTGGCAGAAACGAAAAAGAAACTGCTGACTGTATATAAAAAACTCAAGAATCAATAACAGATCGGAATCGGAGTGCTAAATAAATTAATTTTCGCATCGGCATTAATGTGCCTGATGTTCATTCTTCCATCCTGCAGTGAAACTCCCCAAAAGAATCAGATGAACATCAAAATTGATACTATTATCTACAAACCAGGAACTAAAGAGCCCTTCAATGGTACCTGGAAAGGTGAAATGGATAGTATGAAAATCGAATTTGATGTAGTTAACGGTAAAAAAGAAGGAAATTTCAGATCATATTACCCCAACGGAAAACTCTTGATGTCTGGCGGAATTAAAAACAACCGTAATGAAGGGGAATGGAAGTATTTTTATGACAATGGCCAGGTTGAGTCCTTCGGATTATTTAAGGACGATAAAGCTGACGGCAAATGGACATGGTACTATCCTGATGGTACGCTGAGACAGACCGGTTACTTTGTTGCCGGACAAAGAGACAGTCTCTGGAAAACATATGATTCTACAGGTGTTTTGATCGATTCCACTATAGTTAAGCCCGACAGCGGCTTCGTAACACCGTATTAATTTCATTTTAATTACATTTGCCGGTAATCGATAATACTATAATGAACTGATGAAATGACTATGAAATACAATAAGTTATTGATATTTATTCTTTTCTTACTTAACATATTTTACTGGTATGGCTGTTCCTCATCAGAAGAAACTACCCGAAAAAGGGAGGAGAAGGTAACAGAAGAAAAAAAGCCAATCCTTAAACCTAATGAAGAAGTCGAAAGAGACCGTATAGACCGTCAAAGCATTAAAAGCATCGATAAGATCAGTTTTGATTATGATCAGGACGGGAAGCTTATAAATGGGGAAAAACAGGCCACATTAAACTATGGTCCCGACGGTCTTTTAACCGAAACAATCATTTACGGAAAGAACAGCAAAGTAGATAATATCTACAAGTACGATTATGACAAAAAGGATTACCGCATTCAGACAATCAGGTATACCCCTGAGCAGAAAGCCGATAAAAAATATACATATGAATACAATAAATACGGTAATAAGATAAAGTCCGTCAGGTATGATCTAAATGGTAATATTGAGAAGTACTATATCTATAAGTATGATGAGAATCAAAGTCTTGTTGAGGAAGACTGGTATGACAAAAGCGGTAAACTTGAATACAAAGTAGAATATGGATACAACGATGACGGGAGGAAAAAGTCAGTCACTACGTATAATGAAAATGACAGGATGCTTTACCGTTACGAGTACAAATATGATCAGAAGGGGAATGTACTCGAAGAAGAAAAGTATAATGAAGACAATGACAGGGTAGGTGTAATCCAGTACGTATATAAATACTACGGCCAGTAATAAATCCATTCGTGTCATCCCGGCCAGATTGTCGCAATTTGTGGAGTGAAGGGAGAGATCATTAAATATTTCCTTAAATCATTGCAAAAAAATACGATTAGTATTATTTTTACGATCTAAAATTTCGGGCCCGTAGCTCAGTTGGTTAGAGCATCTGACTCATAATCAGAGGGTCGGTGGTTCAAGCCCATCCGGGCCCACAAAGAAAGCCTTAAAACAAACTGTTTTGAGGCTTTATTATTTTAGACTTATTTTTGCTTGCTTTTTAAGTCATCGTAAAGTTTTTTACCGATCTTTCCGCCTAGAGATATATATACGTCTGCATATTTCAGTGCTTCAGTATAATCACCTTTTCTGTAATTTAAGAAAAACAAACCCTTTATCAATTCGGGATCATTCGGTTTCAGTTTCAAAGCATCCTTTATTGTTTGTATTGCATTATCGTATTCCTGAAGATTAGCATAAGCCAGAGTTAGATTTTTATAATATTCCATGTTGTACGGATCCTTTTTAATGGCAATCTTCATGTATTTAATTGCCTCCGGGAAATCTCTCGTCGTGAAATAATAATCTGCCAGCTTATGATAGAAAAAAGGTTTTTCGGGATTACTTGCCACAGCACTCTCGGCAAAAGTAATGGCATCTTTATATTTTTTGCTTTGATTGAAAGTCAGGATTGAAAGAATCAGCAGAATAACAAGACCGAAACTCAGATGTCTTTTATTAGTAAGCCTGAAATCAGCTGCAGTTAATACTTCTCCGATTATTAACAATATTCCGATTATCGGAAGGTAAACACGTGAATCCAGATATTCAAATTTAGCTTCCTGGTCTGCGTAAAGTATAAGCAGACCGGGTAAAATAAACGTTAGGAACCACAATAAACCGAAGAAGTATTTCTTCCTGTTTATTTTTTTAATTACAAACGGGAGAACAATAATAATTAATAAAAAAGCTAAACCTATTATTGTCTTCACTAAAGAAAAGGTCGGTAGCACAGAAATATCAACCGGGATAAATGTTTTATAGATTATTTCCGGGATGATATGGATGTTCGCAAGTAGTGCAGGCAGTCCGTAAGTAACGTTTTCTGCGGGCGGAATAAAAATATACCTTAGGCTTAAAAAAACAATAACAGGAAGAAACCACAATAAAATTAATCTGAGAAGATAGCGCGGTTTAAGCTTTTCTCTCCTGAAAAGGAACAGATATATAAGGGCAATAGCAGGCAGGAAAAGGGATACTTCTTTTGTGAAAATAGCTATCGAGAAAAACAGAATATGTAAATACAGATACTTTACCTTCTCCTTATTAAGGAATCGGACTAAATAAAGAAAAGACAGAATGGTGAATAACCCCGCTAACATATCATTCCTGCCGACGATCCAGTCCACTGCATTTGTCAGCAGCGGATGTACTGCAAAGAGAAGTGCAAGTAACAGCGATATCTGTCTTTTAATCCCCAGTTCCAGAAGCAGCACAAACAGAAAACTTGCTGCCAGAAAATGAAATATTATATTCGATATATGATAGAAGACGGGACTTTTTCCGGAGAACTGTGAATCAATAATAAAACTTATATTTACAACGGGCCGGTAGTAAGGAGTACCCTGGCTGAAGCCGTATTCCGAAGTAAATGCATCACCTATATCCGAAAGTGATGAGATCTTATCATGATTATCCAGTATGATCAGATCGTCATCCAGGTAGACAAAATCAAAACTTATCGCCTGAACATATACAATCGCAGTCAATATAAAAATTATAATAAACGGATGTTTAATAAATCCGGGTTGATCGATTTCTTTTATTGCCTGGGGGGTCTTTTTTTTCTGTCCTCTTTTATTTTTTCCCATAGAAGTTCAAATATGATAAAAAATAGCACAACAATTTAGATTACAAATCCCTAAACCAGATATTATTAAAAATAAACTTAATAAATAATATCGGTCCGGTGAAATAACTTTAGAAGCTTCTCATTGCCTAAAATATAAAAATTATCCATTGTAATGCATTATAAAATAAATGATCTATATGCATCACTCTTTGAACACTATTTTTGAATAAATTATATTAAAATGTTATATTAGCATAAAAATTATGGGGATCATTTGAAAATAAAATACGTTATTTTCATTGTTGCACTGTTAATAGGGTCTACATTTTCACAAATCAATGATATCAGCAGGCTGTCAGTTCAGAACGCTGACCTGATATATCACGAATCATCACCCGTCGTAATATCGGATAATGATATTTTGATTTTTTTTATTAGCAGCGGCCTGATGAATAATGCTGACATAAACGATACTTTATATTCATCAAGAAGCACAGACGGTGGAACAACCTGGCGGGAAAAAAGTTTTATTGCTGAAGTAAAAAATACACCTGATTATGATCTCTTTTCACTGACAGCATTAAAAACTTTAAATGGGAGAATAATTATTGCCTATACCGACTGGGAAATACGGAAAATGGCAATAACTTTTTCCGACGACGATGGTTATAACTGGTCGGAATTTGTGTATGTAGAAGGCGGAAGGTTTCCTAACCCGCGATTTTCGATATCTAATCTGATTTTAAGTGAGTTAATAAATGGAAGGATAATACTGAGTTTTAGCGGTAAGAATTCAAATACCGCTTATTACAGGGAAAGTCTTGATGATGGGGCAACATGGTCTGATTCTGCATATATCTTTTATTCCGGGACAGATAATATTAAAGACCTAACTTTTGTTTCTCTGAATGCCGATACTATTGCCTCAATATATGAATTACATGGCCCCAATAATTATGGAATTTTTCAAAAGACCAGTTTTAATGGGGGAGAGATGTGGAGTTCTCAAAGAAAAATTATTAACACTGGAAATATTGAAACAAGGCCAAGACCGGTGAAAATTTCCGAAAAGAATATTTCTGTTATATTCGAAGTTTCTGACACCGCAAATGCTCTTGCCTCCTTTAATGATATTTACTTTGTGAATAGTTCTGACAATGGTACGAACTGGGGAATTCCGGAAAGATTTACAAGTTATGTAGGGAAAGATGAATATGTAAACGCTGCCTTGCTCAATGATAAGCCGTTGATAACTTTCTCCACCACGAGATTCACAAATATACCTCAGATATCTTATGCAGTTCTGGGGGAAACGGTTGAATTATTCAAACCCCCTTATATTGTTAACTATCAAACATTTTCTGATAGTGCTAAACATAAAACCTTCACTTTGAAATGCAAAATAATTGATGATCAATCCGTTAGCAATGCTTCTCTTGTTATAGAACAAGGAGATCAATTTATTTTGTATGATGATGGTAAACATAACGATGATGAAGCATCAGATTATATATTCGGAAATGTAATAAACCTTCAGCAAATACCCCCATCTGACATAGCAATTATGGATGCTAATAAAATCACTCTTCCATTAAATAACAAAGGTGTAATTGCTTATACATACCCTGCTCCTTTCTATACTATTAACGCAAAAATGACTGCCTCTGATAATGACCAACAGCAAATTGTTTTTGATACCTTGTTAAATGTTGAATATCAGTCATTTAATCAGTTTGAGGAGAGCAGTTTTTTATTTTCAGGAGGATTTTTCTTGTCAGGTTATTCTGGTGGAACGATGTGGGCTAATGGTGTTGCTTCATCTGTGCTCTTTGAAGATTATCTGCCTGGTAAGGTGGGAAGTGACCGATATAATCCACTGAACAAAGTTTATGTAATCAAAAAGGAAGACTCTCCGTTTAGTTATTCGTGGCAGCAGTGGAAAAATGCTGTAAGCCTGGGAGCAGAGTTTTATGACGGTGATGGAGATGGTATTTATAATCCTGTTGATAAGAACTGGAATGGAACCTGGGACCAAAATGAGGATATGCCTATGCTCATTGGAGATGAAATTGCCTGGTGCGTTTATAATGACGGACAGCCGAATCAAATGAGAAGATGGAATAATGTATATCCCCAGGGTATAGAAGTAAAACAAACTGTTTTTGCTTCAGATTTGCCTAAGCTGGAAAATATAATTTTTATCAGATACTCTATTCTTAATACCGGGACAGTTACAGAAATCATGGATTCAGTCTATTTTGGACTCTGGGCCGACCCGGACCTCGGTGACGTTTCTGATGATCTGATTGGTTGTGATACTTTGCTGAATTCCGGATTTGTATATAATGACAACACAGACGAACTCTATGGTCCGGATCCGCCGTCATTTTTTATGTCCTTGTTACAGGGACCTGTTGTAAATACTGATAATCCAATGGATACTGCATATGTAAATAAAAGTGAAATGTATGGACAACAGGAGATTCCAGGATGGACTAATCTTGGTCCCGCGGCTCATGTATTTTTTATAGGTGGTGCTCCTGTTGTAAATGATCCGGATAATGAAATTATGGCAAGAAATTATCTAACAGGAAAAACAGCTGTGGGACAATATCCGGATCCCTGTACTTTTCCATACATGGTAATCAGGGGCGGAGAAAATTGCGATGAAATAAATCCTGCGTTTTGGGCTTCGGGCGATCCGGTCACAGATATTGGATGGTTTATTAAATTCTCGGGGGATATCAGGAATATGATAAGTACCGGGCCTTTTACACTTGAAAAAGATAAACCGCAGGAAATAATTGCTGCTTATGTGGTGGGAAGAGGAACTGACCCTATAAATTCAGTAACAGTCGCTAGAAATAATGTTAGTGTAGGTTTAAAGGAATATAAAAGTAATTTTTCTTCTCTAACTTACCAGGCACCGCCGCCGACTAATCCTGTCGTAAATTATCAGCTTTACCATAACTATCCGAATCCTTTTAATCCCGTTACCAGGATAAGGTATGAAATACCTCAGGATGGAGTAATTACGATAGATATCTATGATATCCTTGGTCAGAAAGTAAAGACTATTCTCAATAAATTTCAGGCAGCCGGCAGATACGAAGTTGAATTTAACGGGTCACCATTTGCAAGTGGAATATATATTTACAGAATGCACGTAAATGATTTTATTTCAAGTAAGAAAATGGTTCTGATAAAATAATTAATAGTCTACAGGATTATTCTCGCCTAGATCTTCTTAATGCAATCAGTGTTTCTTTAGAAAAGTCCCGTCCTGCAATTCTTCAAATGCTTTCTTCAGTTCTCCCTGGGTATTCATCACAATAGGTCCGTACCAGGCTACAGGCTCCTTCAAAGGTCTTCCGGATATAAGCAGGAAGCGAATTCCTTTTTCACCGGCTCTCTACTGTAACTTCATCTCCGTTATCGAAAAGTATTAGCGATCTGTTATCGGCTTCAACAGGGGGGTGGGTATCCAGCCAGCCGACACTCTCTGTAGGAACTGCCAGTGGTCCGGATGCATTACAGAATTTTCCTGTCCCATCAAAAACATAAGCAAAGGCGTTGTTCCTTGTATCTATTGGTAATGTTTTTCTTTTTCCTGCAGGGACTGAAACATCTATATATACCGGATCAGCTGCGATCCCTTCAACAGGTCCGCGCTTTCCCCAGAAACTTCCGCAGACAAGCCGAACCTTTGTTCCATCATCATCGGTAATCTCAGGTATATCAGGACTTTTTATTTCCTGGTAGCGGGGATCTGTCATCTTGAGAGCCTTGGGCAGATTAGCCCATAACTGAAATCCGTGCATTCTGCCGATGTCATCACCTTTCGGCATTTCCTGGTGAATAATTCCGCTTCCGGCAGTCATCCACTGTATATCACCCGAAGAGATTACTCCCTTGTTTCCCATACTATCTCCGTGTTCAACACTGCCTGCAAGAACGTAAGTAATGGTTTCGATTCCTCTGTGAGGATGCCAGGGAAAACCTGCAAGATAATCCTCCGGTTTTTCATTACGAAAGTCATCCAGAAGGAGGAAGGGATCAACTTCAGCAGGATCTCCGAATCCAATTGCACGTCTTAAATTTACACCTGCACCTTCAACTGTGGGCTGAGCTTTTAATATCTTTTTAACCGGACGTATAGACATAACAAATTCCTTTCATATAAGTTCTTAAGCATAATAACCGAAATTAAATAAATTATTTTTAAGTGAAATCACCTGTCACTAACTGAGAAAATAAATAAATATTTCCAGAAATACTGTACATATAATCTGCTCAAGCTGTTTGAGAATTATATCCTGATTGAAAAATGAATTTGGAATTATACCCTTTATGTTAAAATTCGATATATTTTCAAGAATATTATTTATTAATTCATAGCTTTATCGTAGATGAGATTTATTTTCATATTTCTGGCTTCAATGATGTTGATTTTACCTGTCAATGCTCAGAAAAAAGAAATCGTTGCATTTTATCCTGAATGGCAGGCAAAGGGAAATGATCCCTATTGCGTAAAGAATATTGAGACGACCGGTTCAGCTGACAAGATTACCGTTTTGAACTATGCTTTTATTATTCCTCATCCCGATTCAGCCGGCAGGATTATCCCGGAATTTTCTGACCCTTACCTTGCATATCAGCAGATATATTCACAGAAGATGAGCATCGACGGGATTGCTGATGACTCGGTAAGCCCTCTCAGAGGACAACTGAATCAGTTGAGGAAGCTGAAACGGAGACATCCTGAATTAAAGATACTTCTTTCTATAGGAGGATGGGAAGGATCCAGATATTTTTCAGATGCAGCAAAGACGGCTGAAACCAGAACGTTTTTTGTGAATGAATGTATCAGAAGGTTCATAATAGGCGATCTTCCGGAACTAAACGGGGCAGGCGGTGATAAAACTGCATCGGGAATATTTGACGGGTTTGATATTGACTGGGAATATCCTGTTAACGGCGGGAAGGATAGTACTCATCATAATCCGGCGGATAATGATAATCTGTCAATGCTCCTTGCACTTTTTAGATACAGACTTGACTCAATTCGTCCCGGCTTCCTGCTAACGGCGGCTATACCGGCAACAGAGAAGTCTCTGAATTATTTTAATCTATATAATGACCAGCAATACCTGGATTGGTACAATGTAATGACTTACGACTACACAGGAGAATGGAATGATCATACTGGACATATGGCAGGACTTTTATCGTCACCAAAAGATACGGCATTCGGCAGAGAGAGAAATTCTTTCGATAAAACTTTAAGGCTCCTGAACGATGTCTACAGAATTAGTTCATCAAAACTTGTTCCGGCCGTTGCATTTTATGCGAGAGGGTGGGGAGGAGTTGATTCTCTGAACCTGGGACAAGGAATGTCCGCCGGTAAAATCTCAAATGATTCTTCAGAAGGGATTATTTCATTTTCAGACCTAAAAAAGCTGCCGGATTATGATACCTACCTTAACTGGGATACTTATTCGATGGCGCCTTATCTCTACAGTCCTGATGAGAAAATATTCCGGACATTCGATAATGAGAAATCAATAGCCCTGAAATCTTATTACGTTAAAGCTTACAATTTAAGAGGACTGATGTGCTGGGAAATAACCGGTGATGACTCTGCAGGAACGCTGGTCGATATTATATATAGAGGAAATATGCCCAACATTCTGCCAATAAATGGAACCAGAAGTTCTAATCCTCATATTGAAATTTTACACCCTTCTGAGAATGACTGGATCAATGAGGGTTCTAATATTATCATTGATACAAAATCTTCCGATCCCGACGGCAAAGTAATTAAAGTCGAATTCTTTGGTGATGGCATTTCCCTTGGATATTCCACCCGGGAACCTTTTAACTGGGTCTGGTTCAATGTGCCAATAGGACAGCATACTATTACTGTTTCCGCAACTGATGTTAACGGTTCTGTAAAAATATCAGATCCTGTCCATATTGACGTCAAAGAACGGTAGAAGTTTCAAAGAGGAATATAATAATACCAATCATTCAACCAACTTATGAACCGGGTTCTAAGAGGGCAGCTCGACTTGTAGCCATCTAAATTATTGAAAATTGACTTATGTCATGGTAATCTCTGCCTGCGAAGTGTAATTTTCTGTCATAAATAATTACCGATATTTGATATAAAAGGAACACTATGACAGAAAAAACAGACAAACTACTTCTACGGGATGCTGTGAACTATCAGGATGGATCAATAGTCAGCCGGCAAATAATGAAGAAACCTAACGGAAACATTACCTTATTCGCGTTTGATAAAGGACAATCCTTAACAGAACATACTTCACCTTTTGAAGCAGTCGTAAATATCGTCGAAGGAGAAATGGAGATTAAGATCGGTGGAGAACCGCATACTGTAAATGAAGGAGAGATGATTATACTTCCTCCAAATATTCCTCACGCATTGACCGCTCAGCAGAAAACAAAGATGCTGCTTACAATGATCAAGTAATTAGCAGGCTTGTTACGGAAATATCAGCACATAACAAATTTTAATTTATTGTTTGACCCGAGGTCTGGCTGGTTCTCTGTGATGATCTTTCCTGGGGTGAATTACGTTTCCTCTTTCCAAATGGTCGGAATGCATAAACAAACTGACTAATATAATGTGCAGGGAATTTCGACATTAATCCGTACTTTTCTGCTTTTTCATCAACAGGCAAGTATGCGGTGCCGAATATCCAGTCCCATATTGCAAGTTTCGTAGCAAAGTTCCTGTTCCTTCCTTTTCCCAACGTATGATGCCAGCGATGCATTTCGGGACCATTAATAAATCTCTGCAGTCTGCCTGTGTGTACGTTAAGATTCGAATGAATATACATCCCCCAAAGTGCGCTTATAACTCCCTTATATGCGATGACCTCAGGCGGTGAACCTAATAATACTATAGGAAGAAATTCCACCGTCTGGTTGATTAATATTTCGAAAGCATGCGAACGTGAACCGGAAAGCCAGTCAACTTTCCGGGGAGAGTGGTGTGCTTCGTGAATCCGCCAGAGCCATTTATTTTTGTGCTGCCATCTGTGCATCCAGTAAATGTAAATATCATGTGTTACAGTAAAGAAGACCAGCTGGATCCAGATTGGAACGTCAGCAAAAAGCTCAAGCCTGGAGATACCCGTTGTATTGTCTATGTAATAAATAATGTAATTAAAAATCAGGATACCAAGGATGTAGCTTTGAGCTATGGTATATAAGGCAAGATCATCAAAGAATCCCTCCCGCAGAACTTTCTGTCCTTTGTTGTATGGAAATATTCTTTCCAGAATAATGAACAAAAGCGCTGAAGCCGCAATAATTATCATTGACACTGCTTCGGCAGAAGAGAGATTTGTAATATAAGTTATTACGGAATTGTATATGTACTTAAAAACCTGCATATCTTATTAATAGAATCTTATCCGTAAATTTCAATTCTGCAGACTGGTTTTTGCTCTGCGTAACTTTTTAAGACTTTTAATTTCACTGTCATACACTTTTTTTACACCGTCGCCCAGTGCAAGTTCAATATCCCGGATGCTTGAGATCAGTCTTTCAAGTCCCACTATTTCTACTGATGCCGCCTGATCTGTCCCCCACATTGCGCGGTCGAGTGTTATATGACGTTCAATAAAACATGCTCCCAAAGCCACCGCAGCCCAGGTTGGGGCAAGACCGACTTCGTGTCCTGAATAACCTACAGGTACACCCCGATACATATTTTTCAAAGTCGGTATCATTCTAAGATTCAGTTCCTCATTTTTACAGGGGTAGGATGATGTTGAATGAGCAATGAGCAGGTTTTCCGTTCCGAAGATATTAACGGCATTTTTTATTTCCTGAATCGTTGACATACCGGTAGACATAATCAGAGGTTTGTTCAGATCTTTGTGCCTGAGAAGCAGATCATCATCAGTCAGCGAAGCAGAAGCGAACTTATAAACCGGAGGATCAAATTCCTCAATGAACTCTACCGCCTCCTCATCCCAGCAGGATGCGAACCAGATTATATCTTGTTCTCTGCAGTAACTATCTATCTCTTCAAATTGTTCTTTGCTGAACTCAACTTTATGCCTGTATTCAATGTATGTCATTCTGCCCCAGGGAGTATCCCGCTCAATATTCCATTGATCTTTAGGTACACAAATTTCAGGAGTGCGCTTCTGAAACTTTACTGCATCACAGCCGGCCTTAACTGCGCCGTCAATCATTTTTTTTGCTATCTCTACGGATCCGTTATGGTTAATTCCGATTTCCGCGATCACAAATACCGGAGCTCCGTCTCCGATAATTTTGTCTCCGATCTTCCTGAAATTAAATGAATTCATCCTGTGCCCTCAGTTAATGGTGAAATTAATCTTCCGTGTTCAGTGAAATGATCAGTTCCGCAAACTCTCTGAACGCTCCGTTCCCTCCTTTGTTATGACATATATAATGAACAATTTCTTTTACGAAAACAGTTCCGTCTGACGGCGATGCTGATAAACCTACCTCATTAATTAATTCAATATCGTTAACGTCGTCACCAATAAATGCTATATTTTCTTTTTCCAGTTTTAAGCCAGCCAAGATTTCATTAAGAAGAACTTTCTTATCCTTAACACCACGATATAGGTAAATTATATTCAGTTTTTCGGCTCTTTTTAGAACAGAACCCGACAACTCACCGGTGATTATGCCGGTTTCAATACCCAGGACGTTCCTGAGTCTTTCAACGCCCATACCATCCCTGATAGAAAATCGTTTCATAACTTCACCGTCGTCTGAATAATATACTCCGGTATCAGTAAGTACACCATCGTTGTCGGTTAAGACAAGCTTGATTTTTTTTGCTCTTTCAGCCAGATGCTGGTTATCTTCTCTTAGTTTTTTATCTGTTACCAAGCTGTCCATCCTCCATCAACTATTAAATTTGCTCCCGTCATATAAGCGGATGCTTCACTGGCCAGGAAAACGATGGCCCCTTTATAATCGGATGGGGCGGCCATTCTTCCCAGGGGAGTCTTTTTAGAATAATTTTTAATAAAATAATCCTCCTGGTTATTCTCTACTCCGCCGGGAGAGAGAGAATTTACCCGTACTCCTTTTTCGCCCCAGTAGGCCGCAAGGAACCGTGTGAAAGAAATAACTGCACCCTTGGTTGCCGGGTAGGCAGGAGATTTATAAAATGATTGTGAACCATCATCCTTTTTATAAAGAGATTGATCAGGTGCTGTTATACCGTAGGTAGATGCAATATTTATAATACTGCCTGAACCCTGCTCAGCCATTTGTGTTCCGAGCACCTGAGAACAGAGAAAAGTTCCTGTCATATTAACTTTTAAAGATTTTTCCCAGAGTTCGAGAGGATAGTTCTCAAATTTCGAAAGTTCGGCCGCAGCAGACGGATTCTCAAACATATCATTTATTGCCGCATTGTTTACAAGGATATCAATTTTCTTGTACTTATTAAGTATCCTGTCTTTTAATTCCTTTAGCGAAGCGGGGGAGGTGATATCTGTCCCGGCCCCCATGCTGTCGCCCTCAAGGCTAAAAGCGAAATCATTGCAAGCCTTGTCATCGAGATCGCATACCACTACAGAAGCACCGGCCTCAGATAATGCAAGACAGTGCTGTTTCCCTAAAAGTCCCACAGCTCCCGTTACGACCGCAATTTTACCATTAAGGGAGAAAAGTGAAGGTGATTCCATCAAACCTTAGCTTCTTTCTTCTTTGGTTTTGTGTTGAAGTTACTTGTTTTCCTGAAGACTGGTTCAACCGGTTCACCTTTGAGGTAACCGGCAACGTTTTTCTCTTCCACGGCTTTTTTTAGAATAGGCAGGACTTCTTCATACACCTTTAGTGTATAATTTACATCTTCATCGCTATGAGAATAACTCATATTATGGAATCCGCCCCATAGTATGCCTCGTTTAATCATTTCCTGCTGGACGAGGGATTTCATTTCCAGCGGATTGCCGGCAGATGAATCAAATGAGATGATAGTCCGGCAATCGTAACCGGAACATTTGGTATATTCCATCCCAAGGTCGGAAGCAATTTTATTATATCCTTCGCGAAGTTTTCTGCCTTGCTTAACAAGGTAAGCAGGCACGTTTTTATCTTTTAATTCTTCAATAGTAGCCTTGGCTGCAGCAAGCGATAGAGCTTCGCCGCCGAAGGTAGTATAAAAGAAAACTTCTTTATCCAGAACTTTCATAATTTCTCTTTTGCCTGTAAGCATAGATATCGGCATCCCGTTGGCTACAGCCTTACTGAAGCACGCCAGATCAGCATCCACGCCGAAATATTCCTGTGCACCTCCCAGTGCTATCCTGAAACCTGTCCACATCTCATCAAATATTAAAATGGTTCCGTTTTCAGTGCATACATTTCTTAATTTTTTAAGGAAATCGTTCTCGGGAGCCTGGAATACGAAAGGTTCAAGTATGACGCAGGCTGTTTCTGAATCGATGGAATCAACAACTGAATCAATGTCATTATAATTGAATGTGTAAGTCATATCCTGGATTATATCCGGAATCCCTTTATTTCTGTCTGTAACAGAAATATACCAGTCATGCCAGCCATGGTAACCGCAGCACAGAACTTTGTCCCTGCCTGTATAAGCGCGTGCAACACGGATTGCCGCAGAAGTAACGTCAGCGCCGGTTTTACTGTAACGTATAGATTCTGCATTTGGCACTGTCTTGCTGATGAGCTCAGCTACTTCAACTTCAAGCGGATGCATAAGGGAAAATGTTATCCCTTTCTCAAGCTGGGCTTTTATCGCATTGTCAACCTTATCATACGAATAACCCAGGGAAAGGGGACCTATTCCCATTAGAAAGTCGATATACTCATTACCGTCAACATCCCATACATGGGAGCCTTTGCCTCTTTCGAGATATTTCGGAGCAACCCCTTTGATGTTCTGGGAGGGACCTTTTGCCAGGGTCTGAGTAACCGATGGAATAAGTTCCAGAGCCTTACGGTAATATTCATCTGACTTTTTTATTTCAGGATAATCTTTGTTAAAAGCAACTTTATTTGGCATTATAATTCCTTCATTATTAAACTGAATATTCTGCTCTTTTAGAGAGACGAATAAGCTCTCTGTTTATTCTGCCGGCAATCTGTTCGGGTGTAAATCCTTCATACTCCAGTACATCAGGAAGAAGAGCAGGTTTGAACCATTTATTTTCCAGAGCAATGGGCAGTACATTGCATTGTGTTTTTTCTTTTACCAGAAACTCAGATAAAATTGAATATAGTCCACCTGTTAGGAAATGATCTTCCAGGGTAACTATAAGTACATCGTTAAGACAGGTTTTTCTTAACAGATCCTCATCGATTGGTTTCAGGGTCCTCATATTTACTACGCCTGCAGTCCTTCCTTCCGATCGAAGGATGTCGGCAGCTTCAATAGCCTGTCTTAGCAGCGTTCCGTAAGTAAGAATAACTATATCTCTGCCTTCACTAATAATTTCGGCCTTACCAATTTTGAAATCTTTATTGTGTTCAACCGAAGCTTTCAGGTTATTATATCTTATATAAAAAGGAGAAGGGTGGAGGATAACCTCCTTTAAGCCGATTAGCATGTCTTCTTCGTCAGAAGGACAAAAGATATTCACAGGCGGTATTCCGCGCATTAAAGATATGTCCTCAATTGCCTGATGAGTCGGACCATTTCCGTCACTCAGGAAGCCTGGAACAGCACCCACAAGCTTAACCGGCAGATTCCCGATACCGATATCTGTTCTTATAAATTCAAACGCACGCATGGTAAGAAATGTTGCCAGAGCATGTACAACAGGAATATTTCCTCTCAATGCGAGTCCTGCCGCCATTCCTATCATTGTCTGCTCAGCTATACCTACATCAATAAACCGATCCTTAACTATATCAGGTAAGTTCCTTATAGCCGCGCGATTTTCGGCTGTCATTACTATTATACGCTCATCGTCTTTTACAAGCTGCAGAAGGAGTTCTTCGTAATTCATTTGTTATCTGACTATTAATGTTTCTGATTTCAATTCTGTTTTTTCTTTGGTATAGAGTTCCTGAAGAAGCTGTTCAATTTCTTCATGAGTGAAGTTGCAGAACCACCTGTCTGCCCTCGATTCAATGCTTGGGAGTCCTTTTCCTCTTACAGTTTCTGCTATCACCACGGAGGGCGTTTTTTCATTAAATGGTATGCGGGAGAATGTTTTTTCGAGGTCTTCAAAATTATGACCGTCACATCTTCGTGGAGTCCAGCCGAATGCTTCAAATTTCTTTTCCAGAGGTTCAATTGGAATCAGTTCTTCAGTCCTTATATTGGCCTGGAACTGGTTCCTGTCCACTACAGCAATCAGGTTATTTAGTTTATGAGCAGAAGCAACAAGCAGCCCTTCCCAAACCGAGCCCTCATTTAATTCTCCGTCTCCGAGAACAACAACCACTTTATTTTTCTTCCCTTTAATTTTAAGGTCTTTTGCCACACCCATAGAAACCGATAACAGGTGTCCCAGAGAACCCGAATGATATTCGATTCCCGGCATCTTTGTATTGGGGTGCCAGTATATGAAATCATTGGTCTTCAGATGGTTCTTTAATCTGTCTTTCTCAATAAATCCGAGTTCGGCAAAAATTCCGTATAAAGCAGGAACATCATGTCCCTTCGAAAGGAATAGATAATCCCGGTTCGGGTTTTTGAGGTTTTCTTTACTGATATTAAGGAAGTGCGTATAAAGGTATAGCAGAAGATCCGTACACGAGAGGGAAGCTCCTATAAAACATCCGCCGTCGGTAGCCATTCTGATTATATGTTCACGCACTTTGAATGCGGTTTCTTCAAGTTCTTTTTTATTCTTTTTATCCATCTTTCAGATCACTTTCGTTTGCTCAGGACTTATTGTTTTCAGATCATTAAGGTGATCACGATACCAGTTTACCCCGTTATATTTTTCATTTAGTGATTTTATCTCAGGATGATCGTTTTCATATTTTAGGATGTCGTCGATTCCGAATCCGGGATTTTTATCATAAAGCGCATCATAAATTTCTTTAATGAATAAATAATCTTCCATATAGTCAATTGTCCATCTGTGACTCATTGAGTAATCAAATCCTGTCTCCCATTCAACATTACCGATCCTGAACATTTCCGGGTTTTCCCATATATAAGGAGTGGTATGCTCCCGTTCGAAATCTTTTGAGGCCTCTTTACTGCATTTCTGCAGTACGTCGAGACCCATAATTTCCACGTCGTTACCGTCGGGGTAGGTTGCAGGGTGCAGATTGCTTACATAATCAAACCTGTTTTTGTCAGCGGTATAATATCCTATCACTTTATCTATTATTTCCGGGTCGATAAGAGGACAATCTGAAGGTATTTTAACAACAGTATCCCCGCCAAATTCCAGGGCAGCGTTTATATGTCTTTCCAGCAGATCATTTGTGCTTCCGCGGTAGATGTTGAATCCATGCTTTATAAGGAAATCAGCGAGTTCATCGTCATAATGCTCTTTTGTAATAGCAGCTACAATAATTCCGGAAAGATTTGCATTACTAACTCGTTCAAGCATCCTGATAATGAGAGGTTTCCCTGCAAGAGGCATCATAACCTTCTTAGGAAGCCGTGACGATCCCATTCTTGCCTGAACTACTGTAATGATTTTCATAATGTGATATTATTTTATGAGATTATTAAGATTAATTATTATATCACTTTTCGGCATTTAGTAATTTTGAACGGAATCTCAGCAGCATTTTACGCTTTATTCTCCTCCTACTGATCCGGGGATTTAGTTCAACCGATTGAGCTGTGTTCATAAGACTCATCCCTGTTTCAGCTATAGCCCTTGAAGATGTTCCATTATTCTGAATAGGGACTAGTTTCTTTAGTTCATCAAGATTGAATTCCGAAAATACATTCTTCCCCAATGCCAGGCCAACATAAACTACGCTTGAGTATCTTGTTACAAGTGTATCGCAGTTAGCAATCATATGAGAAGTATTACCTGAAGAATAAACAATAGAGCCAGGGGCATATTTGTTTATTTCCGCAGTTGCCCGTTCTACATTTTCATTCGGGTGCAGTTTAAATATCATTTGTTTCCCGTCCGCTATTCTTCTGGCTTTCTCGATAAACTTTTTTCTGTTTTCGTATTTATAGGTTTCTCTTGTATCTGAGGTTGCAACAAGTATATATCCTTTATGGGGAAAGTTATTATCAAGGAATGTCCTGCAATTATCAAAATTGGGTATGCCGGTAACCTCAATTTTATCAGGATCAACTCCTTTTTTAATGAATAATTCTTTGTAGCCTTCCGAGGCTACACAAAATTTATCATATGCTTTTGAAAGTCCGGTAACAGATGTGCTGGCCATCCACCTTGGAAGCTTCAGATATTTAACCATATAGTAAAGAAGGTTCTCAGGATCAGTCATGCCTTCCTGCACAAGGATAACCTTTTTATCTCTGATATTTTCGGGAATGATCAGATCTGAACAGGTATAAACCAGATCATAATCATTTGCAGATCCCTCGTAATCGACCTTCAGGTTATGTTTTTCAAGGTAATTGAATGTTCTTTGTTTAAATTGTCCGCCGAGTATGCAGAAGTCCAGTATCCCGGTTTTACCGGCTTGTTTTAGGAAGCCGAGGGAGTAGTAAGGAGTAAAATAACAATCTTCAGATGGGAAATGGGAGGAAATTTTATGCATCATAGTGGTTTGATTAAGTGAACCGCAGATGAATAGAATTTTTCTATTGTTCATAAAATCTCTTTCGATTAAATATTAAAAATATTAAATAATCGCGTCCGCTGTGTTAAATTATTATTAAAATTTCCTCTAAGTGGTAGATAATAAACAATTTAGATAATAATATATTTTATAATATCATTAAACTCAAACCCGGGTGCCGAACCTCATATTTTGAGGATTTTAATCCTTTTTTTACCCTAAGAGACTGAAATATAACAACTTAAATCATATTAAGATTTGATTGAGAGCAATACTATTCTTAAATTCAGCCCTCGATACTCCCAAAACAATAGAACAATATGAAAGCCATAAAACCCAGGAAACTTCAAAAAGGGGATTTAATCGGAATAATTTCTCCGGCTTCTTCCGTTAATGATCCGTCGCGTCTTGAGAAGGGTGTTCATTATCTTGAAAAGATGGGATACGACGTTGTAGTAGGGAAGAATGTTGGTAAATATAACGGTTACCTGGCGGGCACTGACCAGGAAAGACTCGATGACCTGCATTCTATGTTTTCAAATAAAAAAGTTAAAGCGATTTTCTGTCTCAGGGGAGGGTATGGTGCTGCAAGGCTGGTTGATAAATTAGACTATAAGCTTATAAGGAATAATCCTAAAATTTTTGCTGGCTACAGTGATATTTCTGCTCTGCATCTTGCTATGTTTTACAAGACAGGACTTATAACCTTTGCCGGACCGATGGTTGGTGTAGATTTTTATGACGAAGTGAGTTCTTTTACCGAGGAAATGTTCTGGAGGCTGCTTTCTTCTTCAAAGAAGTTTGGAAAGATTGAAAATCCGGATGATGAACATATTTTGAGTCTGAATTCGGGGACTGCAAATGGGAGGATTGTAGGGGGAAATCTTTCTGTTATATCCGGTCTCGTCGGGACGGAATATTTCCCTGATCTTAAAGATAAAATTCTATTGATCGAAGAGATGGGAGAGGTTCCTTATAAAATAGACAGAATGTTTAACCAGATGAGATTATCGGGGATGTTTAAGGGATTAAAAGGCGTGGTAATAGGGTCTTTCCGTGACTGTCATGAACTCGATCCGAATAAAAAAACTTTAACTCTTGGTGAAGTTATTACAGATTATTTTTCGCAGCTGAAAAAGCCTGTAGTTTATAATTTCAGACATGGTCATTTGAAGGATAATATAACAGTACCAATAGGAATCAATCTCAGGATCAATGCCTCCCGAAAGTTCGTAGAAATTGCTGAGTCTGCAGTTTCATGACGTAATAACTTGAAATTATTTATGCAGAATTCCCCTCATCGTGAATGAATGTCAGATAACCCTGTTCCTCCATTATGCCAGCCGCCGCTGACGCACTCTCATTATTAGGATAGATACCGAAAACCGTCGAACCGCTTCCGCTCATAAGTGAAAACACTGCACCCAGTTTATAATGCAGATTACGTAAATCTTTTACCGGAGGGTAAGATTCAAAAACAGCGGTCTCAAATACATTTTTTATCTTATCATAGTAAAGTTTTAAATGATATAAATCGAGGGATTCTAATTTTGTAAGGTCAAAATCGGCTTGGGCCGGAGTTATTTTGCTATATGCCCATTTTGTTGATATGTGTATTCCTGGATTCGTAATAACTATAGGCAATTCTGAGTGAAGAAGTATAGGAGAGAGAATTTCACCGCGTCCGCTTGCGAAGGAGGGACGAGGATTAAGAAAGAAAGGAACATCGCTCCCCAGTCTGAGTGCAAGATCGAAGATTTCGTTACCGGATAAATTCAATCCGGCAAATTCATTCAAAGTAGTTAAAACAGCCGCGGCATCTGAACTGCCGCCTCCCAATCCTGCTCCAACCGGTATCATTTTATCAAGGTGGATTTTTACATTAAGTTTTTCGCCGGAATATTCTTCCAGAAGATTTTTAGCATAAACAACCAGATTTGTGGAATCAGAGGGAAGTGTTTTGTCATTTGATGTAAAACTGAACTTGTTCGAATCTTCAATTAAGATGCAATCAAAAATATTGACCGGAAAGAATATAGTTTCAATGTTATGATATCCGTCCTGTCGCTTTTCTGTGACGTACAAACCGATATTAATTTTTGCGGGCGCCAGTACTTCAGTTTTTGCCATCCAGGTATTCTCTGATTTTCATAATATGTTCGGGTCCTGAACCGCAGCAGGCTCCGATAAAAGAAGGTGAATATTTAATTGTTTCCTTCACCAGGGAAAGGTAATCTATGGCAGAAAATCCGCATTTAATTACAGCATCTTCAGGATTTCCCGAACCGCAGTTAAGATAATAACCCCAGTTATAGTCAAAGTCTTTTTTTACAGCATTGAATTGTGCGGGTGAAATGCAATTAAGTCCTATCGCCAATGGTTCGTGCTCACAGATGAATCCAATAGCTTCAGCAGGGGATTCTCCTGAGAGAAGCCTGAGGTTCTCATCGAGGTAAATACTCACTATGTAAGGGAGGCCATTCTTTGAACAGTATTCACATATTATTCTGATTTCATCAAAATGGCTTTGAGTTTCATTTAAGATAAAGTCAGCTCCGTTATCAATAAGTAAACTAATATGTTTATGATGATTGAATTTAAGTTCTTTCCGGGTTATACGACGATCTTTTTGATAGCAGTCTTCTGCCGGCGCATTTGAACCTGCGATATAAATGTGCTTATTTCCTTTTGCTTCTTTAGCTAATTCCAGGGCTGCTTTAAGAAGTTCTTTTTGTTTGTTCTCACTGAATTCGGATAAGGCTGTCGGATTGGTGCGGAAAGTATTCGTGGTAATAATATCTGCTCCAGCTTCTATATACTCCCTGTGAATCTTCAGCACTTTGTCAGGATAATCTGTATTTGCCAGGGTCATCCATGCTCTTTTGTGGATAGGAACCCCGGCCTGCTGGAGTTCACTTCCCATTGCTCCGTCAAGGATGAGCGGCCTTTTTTTCTCTGCAGCGAGAGAAAAAGGATTAAATTTATCCATTTCAGCCTGAGATTTCTTTCTTGTTAAAGACAGTTCGGTAATATTCTTCCGTCTCTTTAATAATCCTGTCGAGATCGATCATCTGAATGCATTCCAGGTTGTAAGGACAAACTTTTTTCCAGCACGGTGAGCAGAAAAGGTCTTCCTGGTATAGTTTGTTACCTCTGTCATAAAGATCAATTTCCGTCCAGCAGCTCACCCCGAACCAAACTATGATATATTTCTTCAGGGCTATCCCCAGGTGCATTCCGAAAGAATCACCCGTAATTATTACATCCGCCAGTTCCTCAAAACAGGCTCCTTTTCTTACTCCAAGAGTAGTGGGAGTGTTTATAATTCTTCCCTCAAAGTGAGAATAAATGATGTTATTTCTCTCAGTATCCTCGGGACCGCCCAGGAGCACAATCTTTCCAATTTTCTTCTCAAGCAGATTCTCAATCAGGTAAATGTGCTGTTCGATTGTCATTTTCTTGTTCGGGTATAGTTCCGAACAACCTGTGTTAAATCCTATTACAAAATCTCTATCGTGAATGCCTGCGCTTTTTTTGTAATCAGCTATAAATGTTTTTTCTTCATCGCTGAAACTAAAGACGTATTCATCTCTTTTATAATCAAGATCAAAGGTTTCTGCAAGGTAATCCTGTCCTGTCCGCTTATTTACCTTAAATTTCAGATGATCATCCATACCAAGATTATAATTATAATAAGCGCCTTTGTTTACAGGGATTATTTTCCCGTCTTTATTTAAGCCGAACCCGAGTTTATTTTCAGCCTTAACTGAGTTCAGAAGTGCACAGGAACGCTGGGATTTATCTACATTCATCACATAATCAAATTCCATTTCATTCAAAACAGAAATGGATTCAGCATCATAAACAAAAACCTTGTCAAGATAAGGATTATTCATCAGCAGGGGAGCAGCAATTTTCAGCGTAATCCAGTAGATGGTAGATTCAGGAAATTTCCGTTTAATCGATGGAAGCTGGGCAGTTGTCATTAGTATATCGCCCATTGCATCGAAATTAATGATCAATATTTTCTTCCCGATCGGAAGATTATCCTTACACCCGTCTTCCCAGCAGTTGTGGTCGGGATAGCAGGGTTTATAACCGGTGAACCTTTTACAGGAAGGAACTTCTTTTAATGACAAGAATAGCCTGACTAATTGTAAATAATAATTATATTTATAAGTTAAATTTATCGGTCAAATATAAAAAAACATTAGGTGCATTTGAAGGAGTATTTTTAGATATGTTATTCCAGGTTAGCTTCGGGGATGGTTATGCAGGAAGTGCGAAAATTGCAATTCTCAGTTCAGAGCAATTAATTAAAAAGGGATACGATCTAAGGCTTTTTGCCTCAACTGGGTCATTAACCGAAAGGAGGGCGAAGGAACGGAAAATCGAGGTCATCTCGCTGGATACGAAAGAAGACTTTAAGAAGATTTATAAAGAGTTCAAAGGTTATTTTACAGAGTTAAATCCCTTTGCAGTAATTTCATATCATTCACTTGACAGAAAGCTGGGATTAAAACTTAAAAAGGAGTTCAAAACTAAGTTTAAGAATATTGCCTACCGGCAGAATATTACCAAAAGTGCCCCGATCATAGGCCCGCTCATTTATAACACATATTTTGATTATCAGATTGCCTGCAGCGGGGGAGTGGCAGAAAGTCTTATCAAATCAGGGATTAAAAAGAAAAAAGTTAAAGTAATTCACAACGGAATAGAGTTTCCTGAAAATATAAATGAAATCCAGGGCACGGAGATTAAGGAAAAATACTCTCTTGCTGATAAGATAGTCCTTGGCTTATCCACCTGGTTTCATAAAGAACGGAAAGGATTTCGATATTCTTTTTAAGGCATTCTCCCGGCTGGATGATAAGTTTGTACTGCTTATCATAGGCATACCTGAGGAGCAGCAGAATGAGGTAATAAATTATGCGGCATCCTTCGGCATAGGAAGAGACAAGATAATAATGCCCGGATACGTTGATGATATATGGAAGTATTATAAAGCCATGGATATATTTCTTCTGACATCAAGATCAGAGGGGTTTTCATTGGCTCTGCTTGAGGCGGGAATTGCTTCGGTTCCTCTTATAGCTTCTGATATTCCGGGCAACGATGAATTTATAACAAACGGTGAGAATGGATTTTTATTCGGTCTGAATGATACAGATGAACTGGTAAGAATAATTAATCATTTGAGCGATGATCCGGCGATTAGAAGAGATCTCGGGACAAATGCATATGAGGATGTGAAGAAAAATCATTCAATTAAAGTGCTTGCCGGAAAGATGGACGAATTTCTGAAATCGATCAGTTAGTTTTTCTTTTCCAATAAGCTGCCTGCTAGTCTTTCGAATGCTTCCAGCACTTTCTGATTTGAAAGCTGAAGCATGCATTCATGGTTGTAGGGACATTCAAGATAATTGCAGATTATACAGAACAAATCATCTTTTAATACATAACCCGAATTAGGTGAATAAGGTCCGTGTTTGGCCGGATCAGTAGGTCCGAATATTCCAAGCGTGGGAATACCAAGGGCGGCTGCCATGTGCATCGGGCCTGAATCATTAGCAAGGATAAAGCCGCAGTTTTTTATAAGTCCCGACATCTGTCTGAGGGAAGTTTTAGGAGCCAGTACCGTTCTGTCAGGAAAATGGTTTTTGATATAATCAGCATCATACTCATCGCCGGGACCCCATAAGATCAGGAAGTTGACCTTGTATTTTTTGTTAATGATGGAACATATTTCAACCCATTTGGATGCGTCACATCTTTTTGAAGGCCAGCCTCCGGCCGGTATAATTCCTACTACGAGGGAATCAGTCCTGCAGTATTTCTTAATAAATTTCCTGCCGTATTCATCATCTTCCTCAGAAACATTAAAGTGCACGTTACGCGTATTTATTTTAATATCCAGCGGCTTGAGCAGTTCAAGATTGTGTTCAGCAGAATGATGATCACCTCTTTCACCTGTAGCCAGAATATTATAGGCATATTTTCTTCCGCGGTAGGCAAAGCCTACACGATATTTCACCATCGATAAAAAAGTGATCTGTGCAGATCTCGGGTTTGACCACAGATCAAGGATCATATCATATTTTTCTTTTTTAAGGCGCAGTGCAACCAGCAGAGGAAACTCTGTTTCGTTCATTGTAAGAACTTTCCTGACGAAAGGATTATTCTCAACGGATGCTTTTGCGAATTTTTCAGTCAGGTAATCTATTTCCGCGTGAGGGAAATGAGCTGCCAGGTTCTCCAGAATGATTGTTGAGAGTATAATATCCCCGATGCCGCGGGGCTTAATACAAAGGATTTTCTTTATTTTATTTTTATCGATCTGCATTAAATAAAAAAAGTATTTTAGTGGGCATCCAGCCAGTTCTTGCCGGTACCTGTTTCAACTGTTATCGGAACATTCATAGGCATAGCATTTTCCATTTTTTCTTTTACCATCTCCCTTATTTCATCAACCTCATCTTTGTGAACATCAAAGAGCAGTTCATCGTGAACCTGCAGTACCATCTTTGAACGGGCTTTCATTTTATTTAGTTCGTTATATATGTTGATCATTGCCAGCTTTATCATATCGGCCGCCGTCCCCTGTATAGGCATATTTATAGCAACGCGCTCTTCAAACTGGCGTACAACCCTGTTGCTGCTATTAATATTCCGGAGGAATCTTCTTCTTCCGTAAAGAGTTTCTGCGTAACCTTTTTCACGGGCTTTCAGTACTGACTCATCCATAAAGTGCTTAACACGTTTAAATGTGTTGAAGTAAGTTTCTATGATTTCCTTTGCATGCGCCTGGGTAATACCTAACCTTGTTTTCAAACCGAAAGGTCCTATACCATAAAGCACTCCGAAATTCACTTCCTTTGCCCTTCTTCTCATCTCAGGCGTAACATCTTCCGGATCAACCATAAATACCAGTGCGGCAGTACTCCTGTGAATATCTTCTCCGCTTTTAAAAGCCTTCGTTAATCCTTCATCGCCGGTTATACTTGCAAGTATGCGAAGTTCAATCTGACTGTAATCTGCACTAAGTATCAGGTAGTTCTTATCCCTCGGTACAAAAGCTTTCCTGATTTCTTTTCCCATTTCTGTCCTGATGGGAATATTCTGAAGGTTTGGATCATTACTCGATAATCGTCCCGTCGATGCAACAGTCTGGTTGAAAGATGTATGTATTCTTCCTGTTTTCGGATGGATCAAGGCCGGAAGGGAATCGGCGTAAGTTGATTTGAGCTTAGCTACCTGTCTGAAGTCGAGAATCAATTCAATAATTTCATGCTCGCCGCGAAGATTTTCCAGCGACCTTGCATCAGTTGAAAAGCCTGTTTTTGTTTTCTTTCCGGTTTTGAGTTTAAGTTTGTCAAATAATATCACCTGCAGCTGCTGGGGTGAATTTATATTGAATTCTTCTCCGCAGCACCTGTAAATATTTTGCGTATAATTATCCATAAGTATCTGAAGATCTTTGCTGAAGGCTATAAGAGCCTCGGTATCGATCCTTATACCTTCTCTTTCCATATCTTCAAGTACAGGTACAAGCGGGAATTCAACATCGAACGCGATTTTATTCAGTTTTTCTTTGCTGAGTTCCTGTTCAAGTTTCCTATAAAGCCTGAAGGTCACATCTGAATCTTCGCAGGAATAATTTGAAACGGCGTTCAGATCCGCTTCAAATATTTTGGAAGGATCTTTCTTTGCTCCGATCAGATCAGAGAGGGGAATAGGTTTATAATTCAGGTACTTTACAGAAAGTTCATCCATACCGTGTTTCTGATCGGGATCCAGAACGTAGCTTGCCAGCATTGTGTCGAAATAAAAGTTTTCTACTTCAATGCCGCGGCTCCTTAGAACAGAAATATCAAACTTACCGTTCTGGCAGACCTTTTTAATTTTTTTATTCTCAAATAAAGGTTTAAATATTTTAATAAAATCACTGAGAGGAAGCCTGTCTTTTACTGCTTCAGGAATTTCTTTTTCATTTTCAAATGGATTTAGAGCTACATAATAGGCCTCATTTTCCCTGGTTGAGAATGATACACCTGCAAGCTTCAGCAGGAAGTGGTCAAGACTATCGGTTTCGGTATCGAATACAAACAACTCTGTCTTGCCTAACTTGGAGGCTAGTTTTTTAGCCTCTGCAGCCGTGGTAATTAGTGTATAACTTATCTTTTTTTCATCGAATGTTTCAGCATCCGGCACAATAGCATCTATTTCTTCACCTTTACCGCTTCCGTTTTTTTCGTAGAAGTTTAAAAAACGACTGTAAAGATTCTTGAATTCAACCTGAAGAAATATCTCTCTTAGTTTTTCAAAATCAGGTTCTGTCAATTTTGCCTGATCGAAATCAAATTCAAGCGGTACCTCGCAGTGTATCGTTGCAAGTTCCTTGGATAGAAAAGCATTTGCTTCTCCCTCAATAAGCTTTTTCTTAAGCGCCGGTTTGTCAACTTCGTCGATGCGTGCATATATCCCTTCAACCGATCCGTATTCCTGAATGAGAGGTATCGCAGTTTTAGGACCAATGCCTGCTATTCCGGGTATGTCATCCGATTTATCACCTATTAGCGCAAGGTAGTCAATCATCTGTCTTGGTTCGAACCCGAATTCATCTTTAACTTTTTTGACATCGTAGAACACTATTTCTTCTGTTGATTTGCCGGGGCGGACAATTTTAACTTTGTCTGTTATGATCTGGTTGAAATCTTTGTCGGGTGTAATAACAAATGATTCCAGTCCTTTTTCTTCTGCTTTGCATACAGCCGTACCGATTATATCATCTGCCTCGTACCCGGGCATAATATAAAGGGGGATATTCATCGCAGCTATGATTTCTTTGATTCTCCCTATTTGAGGGACCATATCCTCAGGCATCTCTGCCCTCGATGCTTTATAGCCTTCGTATCTCTCATGACGAAAGGTTTTTTCCTTTGAGTCGAATGCCACGGCAAGATAATCCGGTTTCGTGTCTTCCAGTATCTTTAAAAGCTGGTTAAGAAAGCCGAATACGGCAGATGTGGGTTCTCCCTTGGTAGAAACCAGAGGACGGTTGATAAACACAAAATAGGCTTTGTATGCTAAGGCCATAGCATCAATTATTACGAATTTTTTACTCATATTTTCTCATCGGTTAAATTCTGAGGTGCCGCTAAGGGAGAATTTCTCTGCTTTGAACAAAAATAAAAATAAGTGTGCTTACTTCAAATTCAATAAAAGGGTCATCTTCTGAATCTTCCTCTATAAGAGGTGTTGATAAACTGTAAAAATAATTTTGTCGTTAAAATATGATCAAATTGATATCAGGAGTTAATTAAACTAGTGATTTGATCGTATTCAGAGCGTTTTCACATCGTATTCAGATCGTATTCAGAACGTTTTCAGAACGTATTCAGATACTTGTTAGATGGTAAAAAAACTGATCCGGATTAAGCTTTAAAACTCAGGCTGCCCGTTTAACAAACTGCTTTGATTACAGCGAATTAGCATAATTTTAATTTGTCCCATCAAGTATTATCTTTCGTGCGATTATTTGTACAATTAATATTATCCTGCATAACTTTACGGGAATTAAATTATTCTTATATTCAGATTTTCGAACCACCTGCGATATTGATGGCTAAGAGCAACTTTAAATTCTCTTCTTTCAAAGACATTGTTAAAGCAATGGGATTGGTATTCGGCGATATCGGTACCAGCCCTATATATACACTAACAGTTATTTTTACCCTTACTCAGCCAACTTACCGCAACCTGATGGGTGCACTTTCACTCATCTTCTGGTCGCTGATTATCCTTGTAACAGTTGAATATGCCTGGCTCGCCATGAGCCTTAGTATCAAAGGTGAAGGCGGGATCATTGTGCTTAAAGAGATCCTTGCCAAAAATGTGAAGACCGGAAGAAGAGCTGCGTTCGCTTCATTCCTGGGTTTTGTGGGTGTGTCTCTTTTAATGGGTGATGGTGCCATTACCCCGGCAATAAGTATTCTTTCAGCTGTGGAAGGATTACAGCTTATTCCTTCAATAGGTCATATAAGTATAAGTACCATTATTATTATTACTTGTATTATTACAGTTCTTCTTTTCGCTTTCCAGTCAAAAGGTACCGACAAAGTCTCATCATCATTCGGACCTATTATGATAATATGGTTTTCGGCATTACTTCTTTCTGGAATTTACTCACTGGTTCAGATGCCGGGCGTACTCGCAGCTGTCAGTCCTCATTATGCAGTTGAGTTTATGCTTCATAATGGATGGACCGGCTTTTTCGTCCTAAGTGAAGTGATCTTGTGTGCTACGGGAGGTGAGGCGCTTTATGCTGACATGGGACATCTCGGCAGCCAGCCAATCCGACACGCCTGGTATTTTGTGTTCTTTGCACTTGTCATTAATTATTTTGGCCAGGGAGCCTATCTTCTGTCGTCACAGGACACCAGCTTTGTACTTTTTGGTATGATTAGATCAATCTCGGATATATTTTACGTCCCGTTTCTTATTCTAACTTTGCTGGCTACAATTATAGCTTCACAGGCAATGATCAGTGCCGTTATGAGTCTGGTTTATCAGGGTATCACCACAAGGATTTTCCCTCTTATGAAGGTGAAATATACCTCAACACACCTTAAATCGCAGATTTATATCGGCGTTGTTAATTGGGTTCTGCTTTTGGCCGTTTTGTTTATGATCTTTTTCTTCCGGAAATCAGACAACCTGGCAGCGGCTTATGGATTGGCAGTAACTGCAACAATGACGATTAGTGCGATGTTCATGATCTGGATATTTAAGATTGAAAGTAAAAAGGTCAAGATGGGAATTGCCGCACTTGTATTTGTGGTTGATCTTCTTTTCCTGGTCGCGGTAATGAATAAATTACCTCATGGCGGATACTGGTCAATCGTTGTTGCTCTTATTCCTTTCTTTGTTATTCAGTTATGGTCTTCGGGACACAAAGCAATGTACCGTTCATTCAGACCTCTTCCTTTCGATGTATTTAAGGAAAGCTACGAGCAGATTTACCGGCTAGGCAATAATATCAACGGTACAGCACTGTTTTTCACAAAAGATCTTAATAATGTTCCTCCCTATATAGTCCATTGTATTATACGGGGAAATATTATTTACGAAAAGAACGTACTCGTTTCCATCCAGACTACAGATTCCCCCTATGGTACATCGTTTCGAAAGGTTGATAACCTTGCTCATGGGCTGTCGGGTATTATCATAGAAACAGGTTATATGGAATTTGTCGATATTCCTCATCTGTTAAAGGCAAACAGTATAACCGAAAAAGTAATATTTTACGGCTCTGAAGATATTGTTACGAACAAGATCTGGCTAAAATTATTTGCAACACTTAAGAAACTTGCGCCAAACTTTGTTGCATTTTATAAATTACAGTATAATAAGCTTCATGGTGTAACCACAAGGCTCGAATTATAAACTTCATTATCCTCTAAAGTACTATGAAAACTTTCTTAATCCTTCTTACAGTAATTTTCATTTCTTTAAATATTTATCCGCAGGGATACGTTCAGGATACTCTGTTTGCTGCTTCATGGAACCTGGAAAATTTATTTGACACTGTTCATGATAGTCTAAAAAATGACGAGGAATTTCTTCCTGACAGCATTAAACACTGGGATAATCAGAAACTTGAAAAAAAACTCTACAATCTTTCAAGAGTAATTCGTTCGATGAATTCAAACAGGGGACCGGATATACTCGGTGTTGTGGAGGTTGAACACCAGGCGCTTCTTGATAGTATGATAAGCAAATTTCTTCCTGGTATGAATTATTCAACTGCATACCTTGAATCTCCAGACAGCCGCGGAATCGATAACGGTCTGATATATAGAAATAACCTGTTTCATCTGCTTTCTGTGACGGGCGACACCATTCATCTTCCTGATGGATATCCAACAAGACTTATTCTGGGTGTTACACTTCTTGACAATAATAACGATACACTGTATGTATTTGTAAACCACTGGCCCAGCAGAAGAGGAGGGGAGACTGAATCTCAAATCAATAGAATTACCGCAGCGGAAGTTTTGAAGAAAAATACAGATAAGATATTGTTGCATAACCCCAAATCGTGCATACTGATTATGGGTGATTTTAATGATGAACCAACGAACAATTCTATTCTTAATGTCTTAAAAGCCCAGCCCGTGTTGTGTGATACCTTGCCGGGAAATTATAAGGAAATTACTCCCGATGAATTATATAATCTTGCCTATCAGGCCTATAACGAAGGTCTCGGTACTTATAAGTACAGAAACGACTGGAACATGCTCGACCAGATAATAGTGTCTAATGATATTTTGATCGGTGAAAAAATTCAATATATATGCGGATCATTTACAATCTATAAACCGGATTTTATTGTAGAGCAGAAAGGAAGATATGCCGGATCCCCGTTTCCTACATACGGAGGGAACAGGTATCTGGGAGGTTACAGCGATCATTTCCCGGTGACTGCAAAGTTTATTATGAAAAAGCAGGAGGATGAAAAGTGAAAAGAGAAGTTTTGATCTTTGGGGCGAATGGAGCCCTGGGGAAGGGCGTGACTGCAGCAATGATAAAGAATAATTACGATAATATTTATCTCTTTGATTTCAATATTGAAGAAAAGAATGCCGGGGACGGAACGGTGAAAATTAATATTAAAGATCTTGCAGTTGAAAAAAATGTGGCAGAGGCATTTAGTAACATCCAGCCATCCGGACAGAAGTTGTTTTTCCTTTATAGCACTGTCGGGGGATTTGCCGGAGGAAAAAACATTATGGATACAGAAGAGGATGAATGGACCAGGATGATGGATATGAACCTTAAGGCAAATTTTTACCTGGCGAAATATTTCTCGAAGCTCGTAGAAAAGTCAGCCGGAGGCTCAATATGTTTCACTGCTGCGGAAACAGGTGTAAATGCAGAAGCACAAAAAGGTGCTTACGGAATATCAAAAAGTGCATTAATACATCTGGTCAAAACGCTCTCGCTTGAGGGAAAAGCCATAAATCTTAGTGCAAATGCAATTGCCCCTTATATCATTGATACACCTGCAAACAGGGACTGGATGAAGGATTCAGACTATACCGAATGGATAAAACCGGAGGAAATCGGCAGTTTTGCGCACAGCCTTTTTGAGAATTTTAACTTTGTATCCGGAAATATATTACGGCTTACATCAAGATTTAATGTACGTTTCTAGGCTTTAATCAGGAATTTTAGTTAAATTTACTACCTAAATATTTATTGACTTTGTTTTTCGAAATAGTTATTGTAACGAGGTCTTTTTAAGAAATTTATTGGAGCCTATCTCTCCTCAAAAGATCATTTTTTAATTTATTAGGAGGTTACTTTATATGGACTTTATTGGGATTATCTCGGCAATGATTAATGTGATTGCGCAGGCTAATCAAAATCAGAGTGCGTTAAACTGGTTAACAGAAAAATTTGAAGCCGGCGGCGGCTTTATGTGGCCGATCCTTGTATGTCTTGTACTTGGACTAGCATTTTCATTTGAAAGATTCTGGACCCTCTCAAGAGCCAAAGTAAATACTAAAGATTTTATTGTAAAAGTAAGAAGAGCACTTGATGAAGGTGGTGTTGAAAGGGCGAAAGAAGTCTGTGGAAACACGAGAGGTCCTGTTGCTTCTGTTTTCCATGCCGGACTGCTCAGAGCAGACGAAGGTCTCGAAGCTGCTGAAAAAGCAATTATTGCTTACGGCGGTATCGAAATGAGCTTCCTTGAAAGAGGAATGATCTGGATTTCTACTTTTATTACAATTGCACCTATGCTTGGATTTACCGGAACTGTACAGGGTATGATTCAGGCTTTTGACGCTATTAAAGAAGCAGCCCAGATTTCACCTGCCATTGTTGCGGAAGGTATTTCGGTTGCTCTTTTAACAACGCTTTTTGGTCTCGTGGTTGCTATGATCCTGCAGGTTTTTTACAATTACTTTATTTCCAGGATTGACAGGCTCGTTGGAGATATGGAAGAAAGCTCCGTTGAACTTATCGATGCTTTATATGATCTTAAGGCAAAAGGTAAAGTTTAAGGAACTATCATCTGTTTTTAGAAGTATTGTAATAAATAATTATAAAAAGTAATCAGCAATGTTAAAAAAACGAAAAATGGCGGAAGCCACTATACCCACAAGTTCGATGGCTGACATCGCGTTCCTGCTGCTGCTTTTCTTTCTTGTTGCAACAGTTATAGATGTGGATACGGGCATCGGTCTGACCTTACCAGAATATGTTGAAAATCCTGAGAATGTTAAGGTTGACAAAAGCAGGATGGCGGCCATTCTGATAAACGAGAATGGTGATGTGCTGGTGGATGGGAATCCGGTTCCTATTTATCAGATAAAGAATAATTTGAAGCCGAGAATAATCTCCAAGATTGATCTTCCTTCTAATAAAAAGCTCATTGTTTCGGTAAAAACCGACAGAAAGACTAGTTACAATACCTATATCCAGGCTTTGGATCAGGTTAAGCAGGCTTATTTTGAAGTCAGAGATGAATATTCCAATCAGCACTACGGTAAAAAATTTAGTGATCTTATTCCTGAACAGCAGGATGTTGTTAAAGATAAGATCCCTATTATTATATCGCTTGCAGAACCTGAATCAGTAAAAAAATAAAAAGTTAAGGTTTGAATAATGAAATTTGAAAAAAGAAGAGCCAACACAAAACAGGAAATACCTACCGCATCGATGCCGGATATTGTGTTTATGCTCCTGCTTTTCTTTATGGTTACAACAACGCTTAGAGAAGTAGACGTACTGGTAGATTTCAAATTACCTGAAGCGAAAGCAATTGAGAAAATTGAAAATAAACGACTTATCTCATATATATGGGTTGGAAAGAGCGGAAGGATTCAGATAAATGACAGTATTGTTAAGCTAAGTGAAGTTGAACCGATAATGTACGCAAAAAGACAGGAATTACCGAATGTTATTGTTTCTCTGAGGATTGATAAAGGTACGGATATGGGTCTCGTAACCGATATCCAGCAGGAACTCCGAAAGGCGTACTGCCTGAGGATAAACTATTCGGCAAATATCAAGATCTGAATTTCCTGATTATAATGATTAGGTTTGAGGCAGGCTGGTTTTTATAACTACCTGCCTTTTTTTAATTTAAGAGGTGGCAATGAACTTAACCGAGAAAATTAACCAGGACCTTAAGGCAGCTATGAAGTCCGGTGATAAATTGAGAACCGAGACTATCCGTTCTATAAGAGCGCTTATACTTGAATTTGAAAAGAGCGGAAGCGGTAAAGAATTTAATACCGAGGAAGAAATCAAACTCCTTACCGGCGCAGCTAAAAAACGTAAAGATTCAATTGAGCAATTCAGAAATGCCGGAAGGGAAGACCTTGCAGTAAAAGAGGAGAAGGAACTGGAAATTCTCCGGGAGTATCTTCCAAAACAGCTTTCAAAAGAAGAGATAAAAAATGAGGTCACCCGGATAGCAAAGGAGATAAATGCAGTCTCTCAGGAGGATTTTTCCAAACTTATGCCTGCGGCTATGAAGGAGCTGAAAGGAAAAGCTGATGGAAAAGAAGTCCGCTTAGTTGTCGAAGAGTACCTGGGTAAGTAATTGAACCTTGTTGATGCAGTAATTATAATAATTGTACTTTTCGGATTCATTCTTGGTTATAAAGATGGATTCGTAAGAAAACTTATTGGCTTTACCGGTTTTATTCTTGCTGTAGTCCTTGCAATAAATTTTGCTTCGGGGTTTGGCATTTATATGGAAGCGGTATTAGGGATCGAATACTATCTTTCTGAACTTATAGCCGGGGCAGTAATTTTTGTGGGGACCATGGTAATCTTTGCAATTCTCAAAAGAGTTATTCATCCTTTTGATAAGGTTAATAACCTGCTTAATCAGGTTATCGGGGGTATAGTCGGGATGATTCAGATACTGTTTTTTTTGAGTGCTGCACTTTATATATTAAATGTGTTCAGCGTTCCGTCGGAAAAAGCCAAAAAAGATTCGTTGGTTTACACCCCTGTATATGGAATAATTCCGGGAACGATAGATCTGATCAGCAGCTATACGCCGGATGCCAGGAAGAAAATTAAAGAATATATAAATGAAAAAGATACTTTAAATGATTGACCATCAGGTTTCCGATAAACTGGAATTTCAGAAAATACTTCAGTTTGTTGCGAAATATTCGGTAACCGAAAAGGGAAAATTAAAGGTTTCTGAACTTGGGCCTCTCGCCAATATTAACTTAATAAAGATAGAGGGTTATTATGTAAACGAGGCAAAAGAAATTCTGATCTCAAGGAATGCACCGCCATTTGAGTATATACCTGATCTCGATACCGCTTTATCACAGAGCCGGATTGAAGGATCAATGCTTGATAGTAAAAAAATTCTTGAGATACTTAGATTAGCAGAAATATCACGAAGTCTTTTCCAGTTCCTTAAGAACCATTCTGATATTGCTCCTGAACTGCATAAATTATCTGCCGTATTATTCGTTGATAAAGTTTTTGAGCATCACATCTCAAAAATAGTTAATGAAAACGGTGAAGTTAAAGATAATGCAAGTCCGAAGCTTGCAGAAATAAAGAGGGAAATAAACAGTAAACGTGACGAACTTGTAAAATCGGTTAACCGCCTTGTTAAATCCCTTGCTGAAAATGATATCGTACGTGAAGATTACCTGACCCTTAGAGACGGCAGAATTGTTATTCCTGTTAAAGTTGAACATAAACGCCATATTAAAGGTTTTATCCATTCTGAATCCTCAACCGGACAGACAGTTTATATAGAACCGGAAGAAACGCTTGAACTTAATAATGACATTATCTCCCTGTCATTTGCGGAAAAAAGAGAAATAGAGCGTCTGCTTAAAGAAATTACCAAACTGATCGGTAAAGAGAGCCACGGCCTGAAAACCGCTCTGGATACGATCGCGGAAATTGATTCTATATTTGCAAGGGCCAGATTTTCAATTGAGGTAATTGGTTCTTTCCCGGAAATAGATAATGACAAACCTTTTACTATATCCCGGGGAAGACATCCGATTCTGCTGAAGAGACTTGGCAGAGAAGGTACTGTCCCGCTGGATCTTTCCGTAGATGATCAGAAGGTAATTATAATTACCGGCCCGAACGCCGGCGGCAAGACTGTTGTCCTTAAAACGATCGGTATATTATCATTGATGGTAATGTCGGGTATCCATATTCCGGCTGACCCGGATTCAAATTTCCATTTCTTCGATAATATACTAGTTGATATTGGGGATGAGCAGTCGATTGAGGATGATCTGTCTACTTTTAGCTCGCATCTTTCAAATATTAAAGATATTCTGAATAAAGCCACAGCCAGATCGTTAATTCTTCTGGATGAAATAGGTACCGGTACCGATCCTTCTGAAGGTTCTGCCCTGGCTTCGGCGGTAATGCTATTACTCAAGGAAAAAGGTTCGGTTGTGCTGGCATCGACTCATCATGGCAGCCTTAAGCTCTTCGCCAATGATGTACAGGGATTTCAGAACGCTGCAATGGAATTTGATACGAGAAACCTCAGACCTACATATGCATTTAAACAGGGAATTCCCGGATCAAGCTATGCTTTCGAAATTGCTAAAAGAATCGGCTTTGATGAAGAATTTTCTTAAGATAGCGAGAGAGAATCTCGATTCAGGAAAACATAACATAGAAAAATTCCTTGTTGACATAGAGACGAAATCCCGTGAACTCGAGGATAAGCTTAAGAATTCAGAAATCGAAAATACAAGACTTACCGGTCTTTCAAATCTGTATAAAAAAAATATCGATCAGTTAAACAGCGAAAAAAAGGAAATCCTGAAACACGCCAAAGCTGAAGCTGATAATTATTTAAAAGGTGTGAACAAGAAAATAGAAGAGGTGATTAAATCACTTAAGGAATCGAATGCAAGGAAAGATATAATAAAATCTTCCCAGCAGATCGTTAAAGAGCTGAAAGAAAGAAATAAAGAATTATTTACAGAAACAGTTGATAAAAAAGAAGAAAAATTTGATTTTATACCCGGAGATTTTGTGGCTGTTCGGAATACTCACACAACCGGAAAGATTCTGGATATTTCTCAGAATAAAAAGAAGGCTACAATTCTCAGCGGTAATTTAAAAATGAAAATAAATACAGACGAACTTATTCCTGCAAAAAAGGAAAAGAAAGAAGAAAGTAATTATAGTGCTTACTCGTTTGATACCTCCGGACAGCAGGTTAGAATTGATATTCGTGGTGAAAGAGCCGATCAGGCAGAGTTTGAGGTGATTAAATTCCTGGATGGGGCTTATTCTTCGGGTCTCGACCACGTGGAAATACTGCATGGAAAAGGAACAGGTGCTTTGAAGGAAATGGTTCAGCGTCTTTTAAAAAATTATGATAAGATAAATTCATTCCACTTCGCTCCGATTGAAAGCGGGGGTGATGGTATTACAATTGCAGAATTTAAATAGGTACTATTTTGATTAAGAAAATCCTGATTGCCAACAGGGGGGAAATCGCGGTAAGGATAATAAGAGCCTGTAAGGAATTGGGTATAGCATCGGCGGCAGTATATTCGGATGCTGATAAAACTTCTCTTCATACACGATTGGCGGATGAATCTTATTATATCGGTCCTTCACAATCGTCAGAATCTTATCTGAATAAACAAAAGATAATTGATACAGCTTTGTCGGCAGGTGCTGATGCAATTCATCCCGGTTATGGGTTCTTCTCGGAAAATGCAGACTTCATCAAAATGGTGGAGGATTCGGGAATAATATTTATAGGTCCTTCATCAGCTTCTGTAGGGTTGATGGGAAGCAAAACTGCGGCCAGGCAGAGAATGCAGAAGAACAATGTGCCTATAGTGCCCGGAACAACAAAGCCAATTACTTCTGTTGAAGAGGGAATTAAAATTGCCGGGGAAATAACTTTCCCCGTCCTTCTTAAAGCTTCTGCAGGCGGCGGAGGTAAAGGTATGAGGAGGATAAATTCACCTGAAGAATTTCAATCTGCATTTGAATCAACCCGGCGGGAAGCATTAAAAGCTTTCGGTGATGACTCAATCTATATTGAAAAATTTATTGAGAATCCTAAACATATTGAAGTCCAGGTAATAGCAGATAAACATGGAAATTATGCCCATCTTTTTGAAAGAGAATGCTCAATCCAGAGAAGGCACCAGAAAATAATAGAAGAGGCACCTTCGTCCTTCGTTGATCCGGAAACACGCGAAAAGATTACCGCGGCCGCTGTAAATGCAGCAAAAGCATGCAATTATTATAATGCAGGTACTGTTGAATTTCTTATGGACAGGAATAAATCATTCTATTTCCTTGAAATGAATACAAGGCTTCAGGTTGAACATCCGGTAACAGAGCTTATCAGCGGAATAGACCTTGTAAAAGAACAGATATCGATCGCTGAAGGAAATCCGCTGTCATTCAGGCAGGAGGATCTTAGAATAAACGGACACGCTATGGAAAGCAGAATTTATGCCGAAGATCCGGATAATAATTTCCTGCCTTCAACCGGTCGGCTCGATGAGTATCTTTCACCTTCCGGTCCCGGGGTCAGGGTAGATGAAGGATTTGGAAGAGGATCGGAAATTTCAATTTACTACGATCCGCTTGTTGCGAAGCTTGTATGCTGGGCCAAAGACAGGAACAGTGCTATTGAGAGGATGAAAAGAGCTCTGAGTGAGTATAAAATATTCGGGGTTATATCGAATATATCATTTCTGAAAGAGATTTTCAGTCACCCTAAGTTCATCAGTGGTGATTTTGATATAAATTTTCTGGAGAAGGAATTCAGATTTTCAACAGAACATAATGCAGAAATATCAGAGGCAGTGTCAATTTTTATAGCCTGGCTGAAGAACAGGAACAGCACTTCCAATAATGGCAGCGGAACAAAAATATCAAATGGCAATAACTGGATAAATCAGATAAATGAATGAGTTTATAGTTACATTAGGCGATAAAAAGAAAAGCGTAGTACTTAGTGAAAATTCTGAGGTCACGCTGGGTGATAAAAAATTACATTACGAAGTAGTTGAAATAAGTAAGAATGATTTTGTCCTGCGACTGGATAACCGGGTATATGAGATTTCTGCCAGGAGAAGAGACGCAGATCAGTATTCTGTATTCATAAATGGGAAAGTAATAGATGTTGTTGTAAGGACCGGACTTCAGGAAAGGGCATCCAGTCTGATTGAACAGTCATCTGATTTTAAACATAAAATGGAGGTAAAAGCTCCAATGCCCGGAATGATACTAAAGGTTAAAAAAAATGTTGGGGAAAGTGTGCAAAAGGGAGATTCTATAATTATCTTAGAGGCGATGAAAATGGAAAATGATATCAAATCGCCCTTTTCCGGATCGATTAAAGAAGTTAAAGTCACGGAGAACACACCAGTGGACAAGGGAGCAGTACTTTTCACAATTGAATAATATGTAGGCTTACCATAAAACACTAACTAATAATAGGTGGAACCTTGAAAACAATATGCAGCTTTCTTTTCATTATCTTCCTGTGTTACAACCAGGCGTTCGCAGGAGGGTTCCAGTTAAACGAGCATGGAGCCAGAGCAATGGGTATGGGCGGGGCATTTACTGCCGTTGCTGATGATCCTACTGCCGTTTACTGGAATGGCGCCGGTCTGACACAATTATCCGGTTTTAATTTTGTTCTCGGTGGAACGATGATTTCACCAGCATCATCTTTTCGTGGAATTATTCCCCAGATCACAGAATATAAAACAGATGACCAGATTTTTCTTCCCCCTCACTTTTTCGGTTCTTACAAAATCAATAATGATTTTACGGTGGGATTGGGATTCACAGTTCCTTTTGGACTCGGCACAAAATGGGAAGATGACTGGGTTGGAAGATACCAGGCGATAAAAACTGACTTAATGGTATTCACTGTTTCTCCTGTTCTGGCTTACCAGATAACAGACGGTTTATCTATCAGTGCAGCATTTGTTTATAGTTTTGCAAATGTTGAAATAACAAGAAAAAATCCGCAGGCTCCATTTGAGGGAGATGCTTTCGTTCAGCTTAAAGGGGACGATAACGCTGCGTTTGGATATAATCTGGGTTTAATGTATAAACCAATTGAAACACTTTCCTTCGGTGTTTCTTTCCACAGCCAGATAAAGTATGATTTTAAAGGAACCGCAACATCAACAACAAGTCAGCCTCAGCTGGCAAGTCAGCTGCCGAACGGTGATATCACCGCCGAACTCACTACTCCGTTTAATCTTGCATTCGGTGTGGCTTACGATGTCCTGCCTGAACTTAAATTCAGCGCGGATTTCCAGTATGTCGGCTGGTCAAGTTACGATACACTTGCGGTTGATTTTGCTAATCCGAATTATCCTGATCTTGCAAGTCCCAGACTCTACGATGATTCTTATATAGTAAGACTGGGCAGCCAGATAGCACTAAGCAGACAATTTGATGTTCTGGCCGGTATCTATTTCGATAAAAACCCTGTTAAGCCTGAATACCTGAATCCGTCGCTGCCGGATGCCAACAGGTTCGGTTTAAGTCTTGGTTTTAATGTGAAAGTAGTTGATAATTTTGCAGTAAGTGCTTCTTATCTTCATATTTTTGCAAGTCAGCTTACCGTTGATAATTCTACCGAATACTTTAACGGCACATATAATTCCAGTGCTAATATTGCAGCCCTTAGTTTATCATATGGATTTTAATAAGAGAAGGATATAAAATGAAAAATTATTATAAAATACTGCTTATCATCCTCCTGCCCCTGGTGATGTTCTTCGGCTGTAGAGAAAGAACTGATTTAACAGGTCCGCAGGAAGCAAGCGGAAAGGCAGACTTTTCAAGTTTTGTTACAATCGGTAACAGCCTTACTGCAGGATATCAATCAAGCGCTTTGTATGAAAGCTCGCAGATGTATTCTTTCGGAAACCTGATTGCTCAGCAGACGGGTACTGATTTCGTCCAGCCCTTAATCTCGGATCCGGGCATAGGCGGTCAGATAAAGGTTGTTTCACTCTCACCCTTCGTTACTACACAGGTTCAGGAGCAGGGAACATTGACTAATCCGGGTTATGCAAAAGCATATAATAATCTGGGAATACCCGGTGTAGTGCTTGCAGATATCACCCAGTCTTCTACAGCAAATTCATATTCTCACAGCCCGTTTATCGATATTGTACTTAGAGGACAGGGAAGTCAGCTGCAGCAGGCATTATCGCTTAATCCGACAATGGTAACATTATGGCTCGGTAATAATGATGTGCTTGGTTTTGCGACCAGCGGTGGGTTTAGTCCATCTTCGCCTACGGACGCAAATACCTTCGGTTATATCTACAGACAGGTGACAGATGCTCTCGCTGCTTCCGGTGCAAAAGTAGTTGTGGGAAATATCCCGGACGTAACTACGATACCATTCTTTACTACTGTGGGTCCTATGTTCGTACAGTCCCTGCAGGGTACTCCTGTGCAGGGTTTTTATTATCAGAAACATGGTCAGTACAACGGAACTCAGGCGTCCATCTCACAGTTGACCGATTATTCCATGTTGTTTACTCTGATATCACAATCCTACCTGACTTACTTTGGTACTCCTTCAGGCAAATTCTATAAGGATCATAATGTTGATATCACTCCTCTGATCGCCCTTGGCATACTGGACACAACGCAGGCTTTTGGTTTGAGCCCAAAAAATCCAATACCTGATGCCCTGGTGCTTGATACAGATGAAATCCAGACTGCAGAGCAGGCTACTGCTAATTTTAATGCATCAATATCCGCTGCCGTTACCAGACATTCTTCGCAGTTTGCTCTGGCTGACATCAATAAACTTTTGAAAATGGTGAGAGCATCTGATGCCTCAGGAGGCTTAGATCTATATGGAGTAAAATTTTCGACTCTGTTTATTACCGGAGGATTGTTTAGTCTGGATGGCGTTCATCCAACATCACGCGGCTATGCTGTTGTAGCAAATGAATTTTTAAAAGCTATTAATAGTAAGTTTAACGCTAATTATCCCATGGTGGATGTAAACACTATTCCGGGAAGTTTGTCTTTTGCAAAAGCGGGATATTTTAATCTGTTCGAAAAAGGAACATATCTCGATCCTGCTGCTTATGAAAATGTTTTATTCTGATGTATTTAATGATAAAGATAATGTGAGGGATTTATGAATAAGTTTTTAGTATTAATTGTACTTGCATATTCTTTCTACCTTGCTGGCTGCGCTGCATTTCAGGAGACACAGACCACTGACACGGGTAAAGACAGTGTTTATGTCTTCGATTCTGTACCCGATACTTCTGCGGAAGAAATTCCCGCTCTTGAATATCCTGATATGGGTATGACATATTACGTTGTTCAGATCGGTGCATTTACAACAAAGGATCGGGCACAGAGATTTGCTCAGGAAAGTAAACAGCTTCTGCCTTTCGATGTTAAAACCTCATTCAGCAGGCAGAATAACCTGTATGTTGTCCAGCTTTCTCATTATTATACATCAAGACAGGAGGCAGAGGACGTGCGGAATAATCTCTGGAAGAAAGACAAGTTCAGAGACGCATGGATCCTAACCATTTATAAGTGACTTAAAGAGGTTGTCACAAAGTATCATACCGTAAATTTAACATTTAAGAGACAGGGCAATGACCTGTCTCTTAATGTACTACATTAAGTGCTGTAATTTTCGTAAAATGGTATTATTTAAAAACAATTGTTAAATTCGAAGTTGTAATAAACAAAAAACGGGAGTTAGATTTAATGGCGTTTTCACTAAACAAAGTAATGCTTATTGGTCATTTGGGAAAAGATTGTGAGACAAGATTTACTACAAATAATGTGTCAGTAACAAGTTTTACCCTTGCTACTAATTACAGATATAAAGGAAAAGACGGCAATTGGGTAGATGAAACGACATGGCATAATGTTACATGCTTTAATCTTTCGGATTATTTTAAGGACAATCTGAAAAAAGGAAAGAAATTCTACGTTGAGGGAAGGATTTCTAAAAGAGATTATACAGATAAAGAAGGCATTAAAAGATATTTTACTGATATTATTTCCGAAAAACTGATACCTCTTGATGGAGCGGGTGACAGCTCATTTAGTGGCAGTGACAATTCTTCTCTTTCGGAACCTTCAGTTGAGACAGATGATAATAGTGATCTGCCGTTTTAATTAGATTGTATAACATTGCAGGAATGAATTAATTTTTGGACGTTGGCTGGCAAATTAAGCTCGTTTTTCTTTTAATATTATTTATACTATCGGCTTTTTTTTCAGGTTCTGAAGTCGCTCTTTTTTCTATAGACAGAAGGAAGTTAAAAAACAACCTGTCAGGCAGCCCTCTTACGGGGAGATACCTCCTGCTTTTGCTCGAACATCCCAGAAGATTACTTGTAACGATTCTTATAGGTAATACGGTTGTGAATGTGGCGGCTTCTATTTTAGCCGTGATGCTGACCCTTGAGGCTGCACTTCAGTTTAATTATCCCAGAGATCTTGCTTTAACTGTACAAATAGTTTTGTTGACTATATTGATTGTACTGTTCGGTGAATTGACTCCGAAAGTATGGGCCAACAAAAATCCTCTTACATTCTCACGTATCGTATGCATCCCTCTCTACTGGATAAATGTACTCCTTTATCCGGTTGCGGAAACTTTGACAGAAATAATAAAATCATCAGTCTCCCGCATGCATTTCGATAAAGCGAAATCAGCAATTCTGCCTGAGGAACTGGCTGAACTGGCTAATTTAAGTCATGAGAGGGGAACGATTATAGAAGAGGAACACGGATTAATCAGCAGTATAGTAAGTTTTCGTACTGTTGCTGTGCATGAGGTGATGACACCCAGAGTTGATATGGTAGCCGTGTCATCGGATACGGACTTTAATGAATTATTGCAGATCATATCAAGTTCGGGACACAGCAGGCTGCCCCTTTATAGGAACGGACTCGATGATATCATCGGTATTGTTTATGCCAAGGATCTTTTACCCTATATTCAAAATGAGGCTCTGCGGAAGCAGTTTTCACTCGAGAAGATTGCAAGAAAGGCCTTGTTTATTCCAAGAACAAAGCTGATAAGTACTCTTATGCAGGAGCTTCAGGAAAAGAAAATGCATATATCTATTGTGGTGGATGAGTATGGCGGAACTGCAGGACTCATTACCCTTGAGGATATAATTGAAGAGATTATAGGTGAGATAAGGGATGAGTACGATAAAGAAGAGAATCCTGTGAACAAAATTGATTCGCGCAGCTTTATGGTCCTGGGTAAATTGTCCATCGATGATCTTAATGAATTGTTGAATACAAATATTAAACCGGAAAATGAGGACTATGAAACAGTTGCCGGACTTGTACTGAATTATGCGGGACATATTCCAAAAGAAGGTTACTCATTTGAACTGGAAAACCATAAGTTTACAGTAAAAGAAGTCCTGAAGAAAAGGATAATGAAAGTCCTAATTGAAAAAGAATCCTCAGAATAGCTGTAATGAAATCTGGCTGTTTTTTAAAATCGATAATAGTTCTTACAATTATAGTTGCAGCTATTGCTTATATTATACAGCATAAATCGGATTGGATATTTAGCAGCGGGAAAAAAATATTCACTGAAGCTTTTATGAATGACTGGGATGAGGATTTCAATTATGTTAAAGATACGCCTGAGAAAACTGAGTTGAAGGATTCCTTACAATCCTTTCTCGAAACTATGAAACTTCAGAATATACCGGCAGATACGGCTATAGATAAAATAGTTAAAATGGTGAAGGCTGCCGCTGCCGACAGTATTATTTCTGATAGTGAACTTCAAGTAATTTCCAATAATCTGAAATTAATAAAAAATGAAAGACCAGAGCAAAACAGAAATTAAAGTTGGAATTATGGTAATTGCGGGCACGCTGCTTTTCTTATGGGTGCTCGGCTGGGCAAAGAATTTTTCTTTCTCCGCTAACGATAAATATCTGGAAATAAAATTTCCAACGGTTGCAGGACTGGAACTGGGAGACCCTGTAACTGTTAATGGTGTTCGAAAGGGCAGTGTAGAAGATTTCAAGATTGAATCTGAGGATGTTATCGTTAATGTTAAGCTCGACTCGGATGTCGATCTTAAAAAAGATGCGGAATTTAGTATATCAATGCTCGATTTAATGGGAGGTAAAAAAATAAATATTTCCCCTGGTAATTCACCTGAAGAAATAGACTATGGTAAAGTGCAGCAGGGTCAGTTCAACGCTGACATACCCAGGGTTATGTCAATGCTTGGCAGCATGCAGGAAGATCTTAACGGAACGATAAAAGATGTGAGAGTTACACTTACTTCTCTGAATAATTATCTTACCGATCAGCAGCTTAATGAAAATATTAAGTCATCGATAGCAAATCTTAAAGATTTAACCCATAAGCTGAATACACTGATAGACCGCAATGGAGAGAATCTTAGTCAGATTGCCTCGAACACCGTGGAACTTACTCAGGATGCGAAGGAACTTATTCACAATAATAAAGAATCAATTCAAAGTTCTATCTCCGGTCTTAATACGGTTATCCAACGGTCTGATTCGCTTCTGTCAAAACTTAACAATCTTGCCGACGAGACAACCGCACGAAAGAATAATCTGGGAAAATTATTGTATGACGAGAACTTATATAATGACCTTGCCGGAACGCTTAAAGATGTTAAAGAACTTACAAAGATTCTTACTGAACAATTAAAAGGTGAAGGAATCAACGTTGATGCAAATATCGATATATTTTAAATTTTTCAGGAAATGACCATATGATATTAGGTGTTGGAATTGATATAATAGAAATAGACAGGATTAAACAAAGTGTCGACGATTATGGTGATCACTTTTTGAAAAAGGTTTTTACTAGCAGGGAACTCGAATATTGTTTAAGTAAAAGCAATAAATATCAGCATCTCGCCGCGCGGTTTGCCGCAAAGGAAGCTGTATATAAAGCTCTTGCCTCGGGCTGGCATGAAAATCTTACCTGGCAGAGCATTGAAATATCCAATGAACCAAACGGACTCCCGGTGGTAACCCTCCATGGTGAACTCAACCAATTCCTTAAAGAAAAAGAAAGTTTGAAGATTTCTATGAGCCATTCCAGGGATTATGTTGCCTGTGTGGCAATTATTTATAAAAACCTCTGATAAGACCCCTCAAAAAAATATCTCCTTTATGAATTGAATTATTATCAGGGTAAATATAATTTTACACGGTAATTATTTTGTTATTTTCAGGCCGGGTACAATTGAGAAGAAAAAAGTTTGAAATATTTAGTTATACAGCCATCGGAATAGTATTTATATTATTGATTCTGATGCTCACAAAAACAATCCCTGTAGAATGGTATTACTATGTCCTTGGTTTTAGTATCCTTCTTTTGTTAATAAGACTAATATTCCGGATATACTTTGCCGTACAGGATAGAAAAAATAACTAGGAGGATGTCTTCGAATCCGGTAAGCATACAAACGGGAAGCTTAATGCAAAGGTTCTTATATTAAATCAAAGTTATGAACCGGTCACCATTTGTAATATTAAAAAAGCCATCATTCTCATTTATATGGGAAAAGCCGAACTGGTGCTTGATGACAAACGCAAATCTCTGCACTCTGTAACACAATTATTCCCCTGGCCCAGCGTTATACGGCTCAGCCGCTATATTAATGTACCATATAAAAAGGTTGTGCTCACAAGAAAAAATATTTTGAGAAGAGACTCTTATAAATGTTCTTATTGTGGACGTGGGGATCTGCCTTTAACTATTGATCATGTAATTCCAAGAGCAAGGGGCGGTACAGACTCCTGGGAAAATCTTGTCTGTGCCTGTACCATTTGCAACAATAAGAAAGGCGACCGTACACCTGAGGAAGCCAATATGAGTCTGGCAGGAAAACCATTCAAACCAAGCCATATTATGTTCATAAAACATGTGGTGGGGAAACTTGACGAAAATTGGAAGCCCTATCTCTATCTCTCCTGATGCCATAATAAATAATAGGTTTATTTCCGTCAATATTGTTATTTTTAGCGGCATAATTCCAAAAAATATCCTTAAATAATGCAGAAAAAACGAATACTTAGCGGAATGCGCCCAACCGGAAGGCTTCATATAGGACACTATGTGGGAGCATTGGAAAATTGGGTTAAACTGCAGGATGAGTACCAGAACTTTCATCTTATAGCAGATTATCACGTCTTGACCACAAACCTAGATACCACAAATATTTACGAGAATTCAATCGAAATGCTGATAGACTGGCTTGCCTCAGGACTTGATCCGGTTAAAAGCCCAATCTTCAGACAGTCCCGCATAAAAGAACATACCGAATTAAATCTGATTTTCAGTATGCTTATTACTGTTAACCGGCTCGAAAGAAATCCTACTGTAAAGGAACAGGCACGTGACTTGAAAATCGATACTGTAATATTCGGGCATCTGGGATACCCGGTTCTTCAGGCTGCAGATATTCTTCTTTACAAAGGAAATTTTGTCCCGGTAGGTGAGGACCAGGTTCCGCATGTCGAAATCTCCAGGGAAATTGCCAGAAAATTTAATAACCAGTATGGAGAGGTATTCCCTGAACCGGAACCTTTACTAACAAAATTTGCAAGACTGCCCGGAATCGATGGTAATGCCAAGATGAGTAAATCACTTGGGAATAGTATCCTACTCTCAGATGATCCTGACACTATAAAAGCAAAAATGAGAAAAGCCGTAACAGACCCCCAGAAAATCAGAAAGGGAGATCCCGGAAATCCCGAAATATGTCTTGTCTTTGCCTATCATAAAAAGTTCAATCCTGATGAAGTACCCGAAATTGAAGCCGGATGCCGTTCCGGAGCTCTGGGCTGTTTTGATTGTAAAATGAATTGTGCATCTAAAATATCGGAGTTTTTTGAACCTGTCAGGGAAAAGAGAAAATACTTCGAAAATCATCCTGATGAGGTAATAGATATTCTTAAAGATGGCGAGGCACGGGGTAAAGAAATTGCGCATCAGACTATGCAGGAAGTACACGAAAAAATGAAACTGGGTTAGAGCTTGTATAAGATTAAACTCGATCATTTTGAAGGTCCGCTCGATTTACTTCTCTTTTTTATTAAGAAGAGATGAATTGAATATCTACGATATTCCTATTTCCAGAATCACTAAAGAGTTCCTTGATTATGTCAATCTGATAAGAAGTCTCGACCTGGAGGTTGCCGGCGACTTTATTCTGATGGCATCTACTTTAATGCATATTAAGGTTAGAATGCTGCTGCCTCGTGAGATTGATGAAAAAGGGGAGGAAATTGACCCTCGGGCCGAGCTGGTTCAGGCTCTTCTTGAATATAAACGTTATAAAGAAATGGCCGAAGAACTATCTTTGCTCGAATCGGAACAGAGAAAATTGAACTTCCGCGGTAATTACTCAGCTGATGAAAAAGAAGCTCCACCTGAATATGATATCCTGTTAAAGAATATTACAATTTACGACCTGACCAGAGCATTTAAAAAAGTTATAGATGGGCTGAAAGAGGTACCTGTTCATAATGTAGTTAAGGTTAATGTTACTATAGATCAGCAGATTCAGTATATTTTGGATAAGCTTGCAGAATCCGGAGAACTGCATTTTCTATCGCTGGTAGAAGGCATGAAAGATAAGATAAGAGTTGTGGTAACTTTTATTGCACTTCTGGAAATGACTAAATCAGGTACTATTGGGATTAAAGAATCAACCGAATTCAATGACTTTGTATTGGTAAAGATCTGATATGGAACAAATTTATAACTCTGTAATTGAGGCGCTGATATTCTCTTCCGACGAACCACTAAGTGCAGGAGAAATAATCCGTGCAATTAAGGGTATTGACGGCGATGAAATTCAGATTACACAGAGCGATGTAGAAAATTGTGTTGCTGATCTGAATAATAAATATGAATCCGTTAATCTGGCTTTCAGGATTGTGTCAATTGCTAACGGTTTTTTGTTTGCAAGTTCAAAAGAATACGCAAAGTATATCGGGTTTATGTCATCTGAAAAAAGTAAACGCCGTCTCAGTCAGGCAGCGCTTGAAACTCTTGCCATTATTGCATATAAGCAGCCCATAACTAAACCCGAACTGGAAACAATCAGGGGAGTAAATTCCGATTACATCCTGAATACTTTACTCGAAAAAAAATTGATTACAATCATGGGCCGTGCTGAGAGTATCGGCAGACCCCTGCTTTATGTAACAACTGATGAATTTCTAAAATATTTTGCACTCAATAAAATTACTGACCTGCCTAAACCCAGAGAGATCGATGAAATAATGCAGGATGAGGATTTCATTGAACAGAAAAGAAAAATTATGATGAATATGCTGGAAGAATCAGCTGAAAATGAATTGCAGAAAAATGAGTCGGAAAATGATGAGACTGAATAAATTTATTGCCGGAACCGGAATTACTTCAAGGCGCAAGGCTGAAGAATTAATATTACAGGGAAGGATAACGGTTAATGCCAGAACAGTTACCGATCTCGCGTATAAAGTTGAACCCGGTAAAGATGAAATCTTGCTTGACGGAGAAAAGATAGCGGTCAGAAAACATTTATATTACCTCCTTAATAAGCCGGCAGGTGTTGTTACTACAACCAGTGATGAAAAAAACAGGAAAACAGTTGTAGACCTGATCAAAACAAATGAGAGGATATATCCGGTAGGCCGGCTGGATTACGATACAACCGGTGTACTTATTCTGACAAATGACGGTGATTTTTCTCAGCTGCTTACCCATCCTGGTAATAAAGTACCAAGGGAATATGAAGTTAAACTGGACAGACCTTTACAGGCTGATGACAGGGAAAAACTTCTTAAAGGCATCTTTCTTAAAGGTTCAAAAGGAAAATTTATCAGGATTAGTGCTGTTAACAGGAACAACTTTTCCAATGTCAGGGTGACCGCTGTAGAGGGAAGGAATCATTTTGTGAAAAATATGTTTGGAACGTTAGGATATAAGGTTTTGGCATTGGACCGTATCAGCTTTGCTGGTATCAAGGCAGATATAAATAACGGTAAATACCGGAAATTAACAGATGCAGAAATTAGATCAGTAACAGAGAAATATGGCAATTAGATTTATTATACTCGCCGCACTGGTTTTTATACTCGGCTCCCTGACTTACACCCAGGAGATACACCAGGATACCATTCCGAAGTATTCTTTTTCAACAATACCTGAATTCTGGCGGGATATGGATGATTTATTCAATGACCCGAATTTTAGCAATGCACAATGGGGTGTTGTAATTCAGTCACTGGAAACAGGTGAATATTTCTATAAAAGGAATGAGAACAAGCTCTTTGTCCCCGCTTCTGACCTGAAACTTTTTACTACCGCAGCAGGATTATTCCTCCTTGGTCCAGAGTATAGGTTTTCAACGAACATTTATATGAACGGAAATATTGACGGATCGGTTCTGGACGGCGATCTTGTAATTGAGGGACAGGGTGATCCTACGATATCAGGAAGATTTTATAACAACAACATGTTTAAGGTTTATGAAGACTGGGCTGATTCTCTTGCGGCTATGGGAATAGATGAGATAACCGGCAACATTGTCGGTTATGATGATGATTTTGATAACAAACCTTTTGGCAAAGGTTGGCCCTGGGATCTTGAAAGCTACTGGTTCGAAGCGCCTTCCAGTGCCATCTCATTTAATGATAATGTTGTTAATATAAATATTACAACCGACTCAAATAGAGCAGTAATAACGATGATTCCTGATGTTAATTATATTGTTATTAACAACAACATTCAGGTAGTGGATGGAGATTCAGCCAGTAATATAGACGTATACAGAGAAAGAGGAACTAATCTGGTGGATGTATTCGGTACCCTACACCAGGGAGACTCGGTACAGACATTTGTTACCGTGAATAACCCGACCCAGTATGCCATGATCGTACTTAAAAAAGTACTTGGAGAAAAAGGTATCCGGGTGAAAGGATATCCGATAGATATAGATGCCGCAGCAGGACCTATTTCACTTAACCTGATTAAAAAAATGTTTACCTGGTATTCTCCGCCCTTTAAGGAAATCATTAAGGTTATCAATAAGAATAGTGAGAATTTTTTTGCTGAACAGCTTATCAAAACCATTGGGTTTGAAGAAAAGGATTTTGGAAGCATAGATAATGGTGTAGAGGCTATGCATGACGTGATTCAGGATATGGGAATAAATCCTGACAATATGATTATTGCGGATGGAAGTGGACTTTCAAGACTTAATCTTGTAACCCCAAAACAGTTTGTTACTCTTCTGAGTTACATGTATAAAAGCAGGTATTTTATTCCATTTTTTAATTCTTTACCAATTGCAGGGGTTGATGGAACCCTTGGTAAGAGAATGAAGAATACAAAAGCCGCTAATAAGGTAAGAGCCAAAACCGGCTACCTGGATGCAGTTAGAAGTCTTTCCGGATATGCATTTACCGGCGACAATGAGCCTGTTGCTTTTTCAATAATTGCGAATAATTTCCTTGTCCCCTATAAATTGGTTGATAACCTGCAGGACCTTGTTTGTATCAGGCTTGCTAATTTCAGAAGAAAATAAAAATTTTATTAAATAATATTGGTTCAGGAGGAATAGTGGAAAACAACCAGCAGGATTTAAATGTATTAATACAAAGACGTTATGAGGAACTTGAACAGCTTAAGTCCAAAGGAGTAGAACCGTTTGCTTATTCCTTTGATGTAGATTCGGATTCACAATCCATAAAAGAAAGTTATAAGGAAGATGAGCAGAAAGATGTCAGCATTGCGGGAAGAATTATGGCTATCCGTAGAATGGGTAAAGCTTCTTTTGCGCATATCCAGGATCATACCGGAAGAATTCAGATATATCTGAAAAAAGATGACATAGGAGATGACTATGATATTTTTAAACTCCTCGATATTGGTGATATTGTAGGTGTTCAGGGTTATGTCTTTAAAACCAAAACAGGTGAAATTTCGATACATACCAAAGCTCTTAAAGTACTTTCCAAAACATTAAGACCTCTGCCGATTGCAAAAGAAACCACAGATGAACAGGGAAACAAAGTAATTCACGATCAGTTTGCTGATAAGGAATTACGTTATCGTCAGCGTTATGTTGATCTTGTTGTTAATCCTCATATAAAGGATGTTTTTGTCAAAAGGAGCCGTATAATAAGTGCTTTAAGGAAATTTCTCGATTCCAGCGGCTTCCTGGAAGTTGAAACCCCCGTACTTCAGCCATTATATGGAGGGGCAGCTGCAAGACCTTTTACCACTCACCACAATACCCTGGATGTTCCGTTTTACTTAAGGATTGCTGACGAATTATATCTGAAAAGGTTGATAGTCGGAGGATTTAACGGCGTTTATGAGATCTCGAAGGACTTTAGAAATGAAGGAATGGATAGAACTCATAATCCCGAATTCACAATGATGGAGCTGTACGTACCTTATAAAGATTACAACTGGATGATGGATTTTGTAGAAAAAATGATTCAGTTCATATGTAATGAAGTCTTTGGAAGATACGATTTTACTTATGAAGGAAATAAAATAGATTTTTCGGGCAGATGGGAAAGGGTATCGATGGTGGATTCAATTAAAGAAAAAACAGGCGTCGACATTCTTTCTGCTTCCGTTGATGAGTTAAAAACTGAAGCAAAAAAACTTGGTGTTGATATTAAAGCTGTTGAAGGTAAAGCCAAACTAATAGATGAAATATTCAGTTCGGCTGTTCAGCCCGAATTAATTCAGCCGACCTTCGTTATCGATTATCCGGTTGAATTATCACCCCTGGCCAAGGTTCACAGAAGTCGTCCCGGTTTGGTTGAAAGATTTGAAGGATACGTTGCGGGACGTGAGATATCGAATGCCTTCTCAGAATTAAATGACCCGATAGATCAGAGGAATCGTTTTGAAGGTCAGAAGAAGATGATGGAAGAAGGTGATGAGGAAGCGCATAGAATTGATGAAGATTTTATACGTGCATTGGAGTATGGAATGCCCCCGACAGCAGGTCTTGGAATAGGAATAGACAGATTGGTTATGCTATTAACTGATCAGTCTTCAATAAGAGATGTAATATTCTTCCCTCAGATGAAGCCGGAAGTTAAAAGCTAGTTACTGCTTTGTTGAAGTTATCAGGAAAATTGGTTGAAATACAGCATTATAATTCCAACGTTAAATGAAGAAAAGCTCCTGCCTGATCTTTTAAAGCAGTTAACCGGTTCTCAGTTGAGAGAGATCTATAATCCTGAAATAATTGTATCCGACGGCGGAAGCAAAGATAAAACAGTTGAAATTTCACTTGACTATGCAGATATCGTAACAGTTCATTTGGGAGAAAAACTTCAGACAATAGCCGAAGGCAGAAATAAAGGAGCAGCTTTGGCATCCGGTGATATACTTGTTTTCTTTAATGGCGATGTCCGCATAGAGGAACCTCTGAACTTCTTCCGTTTTATCGATTCTAATTTTCAGGGACAAAATTATCTTGCAATTACGGGTTATGTCTCAATTTATCCCGAACAGGCTGGTGCTCTTGATAAAATATTTCACTACTGTTATAATCATTATTTCCAGTTCCTGAACAATGCCGGAGTAGGTATGGGAAGGGGAGAGTGCCATATTATAAGAAAAGAAATTTTCGATAAACTTGGCGGATATAACGAAAACTTTGCTGCAGGAGAAGATTTCGATTTATACAGGAGAATAAGAAGTGAAGGTGAAATATTATTCACGAACAGGATCCGGGTTTACGAATCCCCGAGAAGATTCCGGAAAAGAGGATATTTTTCGGTAACATGGATGTGGATAAAAAACGGGATATCTGTTTGGTTTAAAAATAAATCTATTTCTAAAATCTGGGAGCAGGTTAGATAATGCGCCTGAATTTAATAATTGTTTTGCTGATCTTCTTCTCGGCTGTTGCATTTTCTCAGACAGAATATGTTCCTTCGGACAATCGTGTGTATGGTTTCCTTGAACGGATGGAAACCCTCAGGATAATTCCTGATTATAATTCTTTTGAGATCCCAAAGACACGGAGCGAAGTTGCAGAGTATTTAAAAAGAGTGATGCTTTCTGAGTCAATACTGGATCAGGCCGACAAAGAATTCCTGGATGATCTTAAAATTGAATTTGAATATGAACTTTTTGGAACACTCGATGAATCAGAAGGATTAATAGGTGGTGAAAATTATGACTTTTTATCGCAAAAGCAGAAATATTTTTATTTCTACAACAATCCTGAAAAAATAAACCTTTTTATAAACCTCATGGGAGAAGGGGATCTACTGAAAAAAAATGATATTCATAATAATAAAAGACCTTCAGCCTTCCTGGGAATAATAGGAGGAGAAATAAGAGGAACTATACTTGATAAATTCGGATTGTACATAAAAGGAACTGATGGAAATGTATTTGGTGATAGGGAAGCTTCTTATCTCAAATCGGATTTGCGATATAACTATAAGCTTAACGAAAATCCTTCTGAAACATTTTTTGATGAAACAGAAGGATATATTACTGCCGATTTTAAATTGATACGATTCAAGTATGGAAGGGACAGGATGAAAATAGGGTATGGTCAGGATAAGATAATTCTGGGAAACCAGGCCCCTGTTTTCGATTACCTGGGAATGAATATTAAATATAAATTTTTCAGCTATTCATTTTTCCATGGACAACTGCTCGGCAGAGGATCCTATGCTCAGGATTCGGTGACCGGGGGGGTACATGTGATTGACAGTAAATATATGGCCTATCATAGAATTGGATTTGATATCTCAAAACATCTGAACCTGGGAGCAGGTGAGGTTGTCATTTATGGAGAGCGGCCTCTGGATCTCAGCTACCTTAATCCTTTCAGTTTTTATAAGTCGGTCGAACATTCTAACCGTGATCGTGATAATGCAATGCTCTTTTTTGATATCAATAATAAAAGTATTGCCGGATTAAAATTCTATGCGTCTCTCCTGATAGACGATATCACTTTCGGAAAGCTTGGAACCGGCTGGTGGGGCAATCAGACCATCATTGATGCAGGAGTAAATTCTGAACTGTTCTACAAATTTCTGCCGCTTGGTCTAAAATTTCAGTATACTAAAATTGATCCTTATGTCTATACACATCGACTCATAAGAAACAATTATACAAGCTATGGATATAATCTAAGTTCGTTTACCGAACCTAACAGTGAATTGTTTTTATCAGAAATAAATTATAGGTTTAACAGCAGATTTGAGTTGTCGCTGCTTTTCAATTATAAAATTCATGGTGCAAATCCGCTTTCAGCAGATGGTTCTGTGTTGCAGAATGTCGGCGGGGATATTAATCTTGGACACCGCACATTCGACTCAGAGCATGTTACATTCCTGGAGGGGTACAAGGAATATTCCAGATATTATTCTCTGGCTATGATTTACGAGCCGGTGAATCAATATTTTATCACGCTCAATCTGAATTATATAAATGAAACACTGCAGACAATTAACAACGAAATGTTTGATATTATTTTCTCTCTAAGTATAAAAATTTAATGGAGAATTAATGAACCCCGGCAGATTCAAAATCTCATACCTGGTCATTATTTTGACTTTAGGGATCGTTCTCGGGACACAGATCGAAAAGATATTTTCTGATGATAATCTCAGAGACAGCATTATTAAGTTCAATGATGTTCTTACTTATACTGAAAAATATTATGTCGAACAGGTTGATACCCCAAAGCTTGTTGAAGCTGCAATTAACGGAATGCTTGATAAACTCGATCCCCATTCGGTTTATATACCGGCAGATCAGGTGAAAGGTATTGAAGAATCGTTCCGGGGTGACTTTGAGGGAATAGGAATTGAATTCCAGGTGGTTAATGATACTATTACAGTGGTATCGCCGATTACCGGGGGTCCAAGTGAGGCGCTGGGAATTTTACCCGGCGACCGTATAATTAAAATCAGCGGCAATGATGCTATCGGTTTATCAAACGATGAGGTAATGAAAAAGTTACGGGGAGATGCAGGAACCACCGTTAATGTAACCATTTATCGTCCCGGATCTGATATGACAATTGAATATGAAATTACAAGGGATAAAATTCCTCTTTATTCTGTAGATGCTCATCTTATGTTTAATGATAAAACCGGATATGTGAGTATTTCAAGATTTTCGGAAACCACGTACGATGAATTAAAAGATGCGCTTAATGACCTTGAGAAAAAAGGTATGCAGCAGCTGATACTGGACCTGAGAGGAAACCCCGGGGGATACCTGAGTCAGGCCGTAAAAATAGCTGATCTGTTTATTTCCGGTAAGAAGAAAATTGTATATACTAAAGGAAGAAGAAGTGAATTCGATGAAGAATATTTTGCTTCTGAATGCCTCAGACTTCGAAAAGACACCTCTTATAATTCTGGTGAATAATGGCAGTGCTTCCGCCAGTGAAATTGTTTCCGGAGCAGTACAGGACTGGGACAGGGGACTTATCGTCGGTGAGACAACATTTGGTAAAGGATTGGTACAAAGGCAGTTTGAACTTCCCGATAATTCAGCTCTGAGACTGACTATTTCACGTTATTACACTCCCTCAGGCAGACTTATCCAGAGGGATTATAAAGATCTTAAGGATAAGGAGGAATATTATTCTGAAGCTGGTGACGGTAATGAAAAAGAGGGAGATAATTTGTATCATTCAGCGGAAAAAGACACAAGCCGGCCGGTTTATAAAACCAATTCAGGAAGAATAGTTTATGGAGGCGGAGGTATTACTCCTGATTATATTGTTAAATCAGAAGACTTTACTGAGTACACAACAGAATTGCTGAAGAACAATGTATTCTATCAATTCACACTAAATTATCTTGAAACCTACGGAAAAAATATTCAGACTAAATACGGTCAGGACCTTAATGGATTTTTAGATCATTTCAATCTTTCGGAACAGGACATTAAAAATTTTGAGAAATTTGCTGAATCAAAAGATGTAAAGTATAACTCCGGTGAGTTTCGGAAGGATCGGGCCTATATCCTTAACAGGATTAAAGCTCAGATTGCAAGAAATTTCTGGAAAAATGAAGGGTGGTACTCCGTCCTTCTTCACTCTGATAACCAGCTGCTGAAAGCCGTAACTTTATTTGACGAGGCAAAAGATCTGGCAAACTTAAAATGAAAGTAAGGATTTTTCTTTTTCTTCTGCTGCCTGCTGTCATTCTGGCTCAAAGGCCGGAGAATCAGGTCATAAAATCCGGTTTTTATTCAGATAAAAAAATTCAGGTTGGTGAAGAACTAACTTATGTAGTAAAATATTCGGTGATGAATCTGGGGGAAGTACGGATCAAGGTTAAGGATAAGAAAACTGTTAATGGAAAAACTTTTTATATTACTTATGCATACATCGATTCTTATTCAGGCATTCCTTTTGTTGACCTTCACCAGATATATCAAAGCTTTGTAGATCAGAAATTATATTCTGATTATTTCAAAGCTCTTATTATTGGAGATGAATATACTGCTTATACAGAATATAATTTTAATTACAAAAAAAACCTCATACATGTAAAAAAAGGGAAAGTAAACCCTCCGCAGGTATGGACTGATTCAACTACAACTGTCGACACAAACTACCAGGACGGTCTCTCAATTTTCTATTATGCAAGGATGAATACCGGACAGAAAAAAAGTGAAAATGTTCCATGTTTTGTAACTGAAGATAAAGTCTATACTAAACTTAATTTTTATAACAAGACAGAGGGCATATCAATCGATGCGGTAGATTATGATATTGCGTGTGTAAGACTGGACGGAGAAACGGATTTCATAAGCGTATTTGGGCTTACCGGATATTTTGAAGGATGGTTTACTGCAGATGAGGCTGCTGTACCGGTACTCGCAAAGATGAAAGTGATAATTGGAAATATCACACTTGAACTTAAATCGTGGAAGAGAGAAGGATGGAACCCCCCAAAATACATAGAATAATACCCGAAAATAAACTATTTCCATACCTGGATTATTATCCCAGAGATTCACGAAAGTGTATTTTTAGCGTCAGGAGTCAAGGTAATCGGAAATGTTAAAATTGATAGAGAATTCAAGTGTTTGGTATAACACAGTTATACGTGGGGACGTTCACTATATTTCGATTGGGAAAATGAGCAACATACAGGATTGTTCTATGCTGCATGTTACAAATGGACGTTTCCCTTTAAATATTGGAAGCAAAGTAACTATTGGTCATTCGGTTACTCTGCACGGTTGTACATTAAAGGATTTATGCTTAATCGGCATGGGTGCTGTTATCCTTGACGGTGCCCTCGTTGAAGAAAATTCAATGGTTGCGGCAGGTGCAGTGGTTACTCCCGGATTTCAGGTTCCTTCCGGAAAACTGGCTGCAGGTGTTCCTGCAAAAATAATCAGAGATCTGACGGATAAGGAAATAGAAGGATATAGCAGAATCGGCAGAGAGATACCGTAAATATACAGAAATAACGATTGAATCATTAAAAAAGGCTGAGTAACATATATGTTTATTAAGTTCTGGGGGACAAGAGGAAGTATTCCTGTCCCTGGAAATAATACCCTCAAATATGGAGGCAACACTCCATGTGTTGAAATTCGTACATCCGGTGGTGAAATAATAATACTTGATGCAGGTACGGGTATCAGGGAACTTGGGAATTATATTATTGAAAATAATATTGATCAGCCGTTCAATATTTTGCTGAGCCATTACCACTGGGATCATATTCAGGGAATTCCATTTTTCACTCCCATATACCAGGCTGGAAGGAAAGTTACATTTTATGGAATTCCGGGAAGTGAAAAAAGCATTCAAAATCTTTTAAGCAGCCAGATGGAGAAAGATTACTTCCCGATAAATATTGATGAAGTGGCTGCCGATATTAGATACGAACACCTCACTCCAAACGAGTCTTTTAACTTAAACGATATTTCCATCGATACATTGAGTGTATATCATCCGTCACCAACACTTACTTTCAAGCTTAAAGAAGATGGAAAGAGTATTGTTTACATGACAGATAATGAACTTGACGTGGAAGGAGAAAACAAATCAAATCTTACAGAAAAAATAAAAGAAAAAAATAAGGAACTGATAGAATTTTGTTCGGGTTGTGATTATCTTATACACGACATGATGTTTGATGAATTAGTCAAGGTCAGACCCGGTTGGGGACACTCAAGCAGCCAGGCACTGGCTTATTTTGCAATGCTGGCTGAAGTCAAGAATTTTATTTTCTTTCATTATAACCCGGAGTTTACTGACGTGAAAATAGATGAGATTCTTAATGACACCAGGTCGTGTATAAAAGAGCTTGGATCATCCGTAAATTGTATTGCAGCAAAAGAAGGTTTAACTATTACTATTTAGTTGAAAGCTGAAATTGGTAAGAAACCTTACAATAAATTCTGTACAGAAAGGTATTGACAAATTTTTTTTTCACAGATTGATTTCCGTGTTAAAAAAAGAGTTCGGGTTCGAAATTGAATCTTTGCTTATCAATTTTGTCACATCAGAAGATCTTCTCAATATCAACAAAAAATTTCTGCATCATTATTACTTTACAGATATTATTACCTTCGATTACAGTAAAAATAAGCAGTCATTAGACTCGGAAATGTATATTTCGCTGCAGGATGCGTCCAGAAATGCAAAAAAATACAATGCATCTTTGGAACAAGAATTGATGAGATTAGTAATACATGGTGTTCTTCATCTCCTTGGATATGATGATAAAAGCAAAAATAAGCGGGTTGTGATGAAAAGAATGGAAAATAGACTGTTAAATAAGTATATGTTCTTAATAAGATAAATCAGGTAAAAATGTTAACGGAAATTGTAAATTTATTGGCAGATATATTTGAGAATCTGGATAAAACCCGTTCTTTGGATCAGGCTATAGGTGAAATAAAAATAAGCAAAAGGTATAATAAAAATATTCTTGCTACTGCTTTCAGCTGGATTTATGAAAAGAAAATAAGAGACATGGGTGAGGAAGCAGAACACGAAGAATTAGTCACCAGAGGAAAGAGAATATTTTCTGAAGAAGAGAAATCTCTGATAGGTGCAGATAATTTTAATTATCTTCTTCATCTTAATAATATAGGATTGCTGAATAATCTTGATTTGGAAATTATCATTGAAGAACTTAAGTTATTCCCCCGTGAATTAATAAATACTGAATCGATAAATGTAATTATTATATCTTTGTTTCTTGAAGTAAATACTCTTACACTTCCGGGAAGCAGATTATTGTTATATTCATCCGATACAATTAATTGAGGAAATACTGGTAAGTTATGAGTAAGAATTTAGTGCTGGTTGAGTCACCCGCCAAGGCAAAAACTATTAATAAATATTTGGGCAAAGATTATCACGTTGAAGCTACTGTAGGACATATACGCAATCTTCCAAAGACAAAACTAGGTGTAGAGCTGGAAAATGGTTATAAACCCCAGTTCGTTACAATCAGAGGTAAAGGCGATACTGTAAAAAAAATAAAATCGCTTGCATCCAAAAGCAGGAATATTTATATAGCTACTGACCCTGACCGTGAGGGTGAGGCAATTGCACAGGATATTGCGGATATACTGAATGGAAGCGGTGATTCTAAAGTTTTCAGGGTCCTTTTCAATGAGATCACAAAGACCGGTGTACAAAAAGCTATGAAGGCTCCACGTGCTATCGATGAGAATCTTGTCAGTTCGCAAAGAGCCAGACGTGTGATGGATCGTATTATCGGTTATCAGATAAGCCCTTTTCTCTGGAAAGCAATTATCGAACTTTCCGGCAGCAGTTCGTTGTCGGCGGGAAGGGTTCAGTCAGTTGCATTAAAACTTATCTGTGACAGAGAAGCAGAGATTGATAAATTTATAACCACCGAATACTGGTCGATCTGGGCAATCTTCAAAACGGATAAGAATGAAACCTTTAAAGCCAAGCTTTTCAGCATAGAAGGTAAGGATATCAAAGTTCCTCCCAAACCTGAAATGAATAAAAAAGAGTGGGACGAATTTTTAAGTGAATATATTGCCCTGGGTAATGAGGAATCAGCGGGGGATTATTTCAACAGGATATCCGCGAAAAAAGAATTTAAGATAACGAACATTACGAAGAGAAATACAAAGCGTAATGCTCCGGCTCCTTTTATTACAAGTACACTGCAGCAGGAAGCCTCTCGTAGATTAAGAATGAGACCGAAACAGACGATGATGATAGCTCAGAAGCTATATGAAGGAGTTGATTTAGGCAAAGCCGGAACACAGGGCCTTATAACTTATATGCGTACAGATTCAACAAGGATAAGTGATGAGGTATTGCCTGCGGTACGTGATTATATAAAAGATATATATGGGAAAGAGTATGTCCCGGATTCTGCTAATGTCTTCGGCAACAAAAAGGAGAACGTTCAGGATGCGCATGAAGCAATAAGACCAACCTCACTTGAATTTCCGCCTGAAGAAGTTAAAGGGAGTCTTGATAAGAAATCGTTTCAGGTATATGAACTTATATGGAATCGTTTTATTGCTTCACAAATGAAACCTGCAATTTTTGAAACTACCGTAATTGAGATATCTGCAGATGAATTTTTATTCAAAGCTTTTGGGAATGCCGTAAAGTTTAGCGGATACCAGAAAGTTTATGAAGAGATGATGGAGAAGAAAGACGGTGCCGAGGAAAAGGAAGAATACAGGAATGAAAAGATTCCTCTGGGTCTGGAGAAGAATGATTTACTCGGACTGGATGAACTTTATAAAACACAGCATTTTACAAGGCCGCCTGCGCGTTTTACGGAAAGTTCTCTTATTAAAGAACTGGAAAGTAAAGGTATTGGCCGCCCGAGTACTTATTCTCTTATAGTGAGTACAGATACAGGACAGGAAGTATGTCAACCAGGAAGAAAGAAAACTGATGCCTACTTCTTTGGGTAAGACAGTAAATGATATACTCGTAAAGAACTTCCCCAATATCATTAATGAAGATTTCACTGCCGAAATGGAAGGAGAACTGGACCAGATCGCACAGGGCGATAACCAGTATGAAAATGTCCTCAATGATTTCTACAAACCATTTTCTAAAGCACTTAAGTCTGTTGAAGATAAGGTAGATAAGATTTATTGTGACGAATGTGGACACGAGATGGTGATAAAGGTTGGAAGATTTGGTAAATTTCTGGCATGCAGTAATTACCCGGATTGTAAGAATATTAAATCTCTGAAAGAAATAGCCGCTCAGCATCAGGAACCGGAATATACCGGAGAAAAATGTGAAAAGTGTGGTGCACGTACTGTTTACAGGGAAGGTAGGTTCGGAAGGTTTATCGGCTGTGAAAGATATCCTGAATGTGATTTTGTTAAGAATATCACCCTGGGCGTAAGCTGTCCTAAATGTAAAGAAGGTGATATTGTGGAAAGAAAATCCAGGAAAGGGAGACTGTTTTACGGCTGTTCAAGGTATCCTGATTGTGATTTTGTAAGCTGGTATAAACCTGTGCCTCAGGAATGTCCCAATAAAGATTCGGCTTACATGGAAAAAAGATACACAGTAAAAAAAGGAAATTATCTCAAGTGTCCGCAGTGCGGCGAAGAGGTAGTACTGGAAGAGATAGAAAAGGATTAAATGGAAATTCGCGAGGTTTCCAAAAAATTTCTTAGCGATCTGCAAAATCTAAAACGCTATTCCGATAATACGGTTAAATCCTATGGAATCGACCTGAAGGATTTTACTTTATACTGCATTGAGCGCAGCAACCCCGATATTGAAAGTATTAACACCCGGTTCATCAAATCCTATCTCGCTGTTTTAAATGAAAGGGAGCTTAATAAAAAATCTATTTCGAGAAAACTCGCTGCTATAAGATCACTTTTTAAATATGCATTTCAACATGAATATTTAAAGATTAATCCGGCAGTATTAGTAAGAAATCCTAAGTCGAACAGGGAACTCCCTGAAATCTTATCGCCTGAGGTTATACTTTCTGCATACGCGGAAGCTGATATTAATGCTGAACATCCTGAACTTGTAAAGGTTATCATCGAACTACTATATGGATGTGCAATCAGAGTATCTGAACTCTGCGGATTAAATCGCGAAGATGTAGATCTCTCAGAAAAAACGTTAAAGGTTTTTGGTAAAGGGAACAAGAACAGAATTGTTCCTGTTGGAAGTAAGTCAATACCAGTGATTAAAGACTACCTCGAAATACGGGGCAGCATTAAAGGAAAGGAGCCGTTAATAATAACTAAAACAGGGAGGAGAATACATCCCCGTTTTGTATACGGTATAATACATCGATATCTTTCAATCGTTTCTGACGTCAAAAAGAAAAGTCCGCATATCCTCCGACACAGTGCCGCAACGCATATGCTGGATAACGGAGCTGATCTGAGTGCTGTTAAGGAAATCCTCGGCCATGAGAATCTTTCCACAACACAGATTTATACGCATGTCAGTATTGAACGATTGAAAAGTACATATAAAAAATCACACCCTAAATCTTAAATAAATTTGGAGGAAGAAATGAACATCTCTATAACAGCCCGCAGATTTAAAGCTCACGAAACTCTGAAAGATTTTATTAGAGACGAACTTTCCTCTTTAAATAAGTATAGTGAAGATATTCTTAGTGCTGAAGTTATTCTCAGTTATGTGAATAGTAAAGAGAGTATTAAAACAGCAGAAATAAATCTGTCTATCCCGGGTCATATTATCACGGCAAGAGAAGACAGTGACGATTTTAAGAAATCAGTTAGTGCGGCCTCAGAAAAAGTTACCAGGCAGCTCAAGAAAATTAAGACCAGGAAAACTGTAAGAGTAAGATGATAAAGATTGATCAGAAATCAATTTCACGAAAAGAATTTATTACGGTCGAATTTCTGTATAAAAACTGCAAAGAGCTGTTTAAATTAAAATTGTTTTCGGATAAGTCCGGGTTCAGCAGGAAGATATATGATCAGAACCTGCACAGACCCGGACTTGCTTTAGCAGGTTTTGTGGATCTTTTTTCATACACCCGGGTACAGGTATTCGGTAATACTGAAATCCAATACCTTGCCCAGCTGACTGATAAAAAGAAAACGGAATCACTTGAGAGACTTTTTACCTTCGATATTCCTTGTATCATTCTTACAGATAATAATCATCCCTCGCAATTGCTTCTGGATTTAGCAAATAAGCATCACATACCGGTTTTTGTCTCTATACAGCCTACAACAAAATTAATCTACCTGATTGGCGACTTTCTTGACGACCAATTCAGCCACCGCGTATCAATGCACGGCTCTTTTGTGGATGTTTACGGTGTCGGCATATTGTTTGTTGGAAAATCAGGGATTGGGAAGAGTGAAGTTGCCCTTGATCTGATAGAAAGAGGTCACCGCCTCGTGGGTGATGACGTTATAATTCTCACAAAAAAGGGTGAGGGCATACTTATGGGCGCTGGAACAAATGTTTCAAAACACTTTATGGAAATTAGGGGGCTTGGGATACTTGATATTGAGCGAATGTTCGGAATTCGGGCAATTCGCTATCAAAAAAGGCTGGAAGTGATCGTTGAACTTGAAATTTGGGACGAAAAGGCAGAATATACTAGAACGGGACTTGATGAGAGTTTCGTTAAAATTCTGGACAGCGATATACCTTATGTGAAGCTGCCGATAATTCCAGGTAAGAATATTACTGTAATATCGGAAGTAATTGCTTTACATTATCTGTTAAAACATTATGGACATGATGCGGCCAAAGTTTTCCAGAAAAGACTCAATAAAATATTAAATGGTGAAATTGACGAGGATCATCGCGGAATAGACTATTTTGAGCACGATTTCGAATAATTTAGCTGTTTCTTTCACTTGACAAAGTTGGCTTATTTTTTTAGATTCCGCAACCTATTATGAAGAAACTATACTACTTCTCCAGTTCAAAACTTCAATTCGTTGAAGTTAAAAATTTTAAGAAAAAAGTACTTATTATACTTCTGTGGTGCTATTTTAATACTTACTGCTACAGTTTATGGGTCGTTGAATTTTATTTCTGAAATTACCGGCTCAGGGAAAACTCTATCCACTCTGAAAGAGGAAAATAAAATACTGCATGATAAAGTGTTGGAAACCTCAAAATTGTACAAAAAGCTCGATTCTGAGCTGGATAGTCTTGTAAATGAGAATAATACACTCAGGATTGCTGCAAATTTACCGCCTGTTTCCGAAGAGGAAAAGCAGGTCGGCGTTGGTGGCGGTTATTTTGACAACGATATAGATTTTATAAGTGGAAATGTAGCTGACGACCTCAAAGAAGCTCTGTCGTACGTTGACGAAGTAAGCAGAAAAGTTGCGTTTGAAAAGGCACAATTCAACGAAATTTCAAATAAAATCAAACAGAATGAGAAATTATTTGAGTGTTTGCCCGCAATAAAACCCTGTACAGGAATAATAGGCGCAGGATTCGGCATGAGAATGCATCCTATATTAAATATCAGGAGAATGCACGAGGGTATCGATATTGTTACTAATATTGGAACTCCTGTTCATGCTTCCGGGGATGGAAGAGTCGAATTTGTGGGAAGAAAGGGCGGATACGGACTCTGCATTGAGATTAATCATGGTTTCGGATATAAGACTATTTACGGCCATTTATCTAAAACTGAGGTTAAAGAAGGGCAGAAGGTTAACAGAGGATCTGAAATAGCTAAATCGGGTACTTCCGGACTTTCCACAGGACCACATCTCCATTATGAGGTTGAGCATAATGGTATTAAACTGAACCCCGAAGATTTTTTCTTTGATGATATCAATTTCTTTGCCGTTGCTGGTAAAGACTAATTTAGCGGAGATTATTATATGATATGGACAGTAGAGCTGGCAGCGTATCTTGATGATGCACCCTGGCCTGCTACAAAAGATGAATTAATAGAATATGCTGAAAGGATCGGGGCTCCATATGAAGTGGTTGAGAATCTTCACGAGCTTGAAGATTCAGACGAACCTTATGAGACGATTGAAGATATCTGGCCCGACTATCCCTCCGACGAAGATTTCTTTTATAACGAAGATGATTATTAAGCGCTTCACCGCGCTTTTTTTTATGCCTATGAAGGATGACAACTGGAATGGTATTTATGGACAGGAATCGGTTAAAACTTTATTAAATTCTTTGATCTCATCTGAAAAGATCCCGCACGCTTTTCTCTTTAAGGGTAATGACGGTATCGGCAAAGAATTTACAGCAATCAGGTTTGCACAGGCTATAAATGCAAATTATACGCTTCCGGATAAAGGGGAACACATTAATCAGCTTATCAGGAATCTGAATGAACCTTATATAAAATATATATTTCCTCTTCCAAGAGGTCGGAATGAGACTGAGACAAGCGGCCCTATGGAAAAATTAAGCCAGGAAGATAACGATTTAATCAAAGCGGAACTGGGGACAAAGATAAGAAACCCGTACCATAATATTAAGATTCCTAAGGCTAACCAGATTAAAATCAGCAGTATTAGAGATATCCGTAAGTTTCTTTCTATGGATTACAGTGATCTTAAATTCCGTTTTGTGCTTGTTTCCTCAGCTCATATGATGAATGAGGAAGCACAGAATGCTCTGTTGAAAAATCTTGAAGAACCACCTGAAGGAATTATTTTTATACTTTCCACACCTTTTCCGGAGCAGCTCAGGGAAACTATTCGATCAAGATGCTGGATTATAAATTTTCAGCCTCTCAAATTAAATGATGTGGAGAAAATCCTTGAGGAATACTTTAATGTCGATAAGGAATCAGCCCGCTCTGCGGCGCTCTTCTCAAATGGATCGGTAACTGAAGCTGTTAACCTTCTTCAGCATGACCTTGCCTTATTAAAAGAAAAAACTATACTTGTTCTCAGATATTCTTTTGGAAAAAGATTCCATTCGGCACTTGATGAGTTTAATTCAGTTCTAAATGAGCAGGGGAGTGAGTCATTTAAGATTCTTATACTCATGATTATCTCTTGGCTGAATGACCTTCAGAAGTTCAGAACCGGACTTACTAATTATTTTTTTGATGATTATCAGGAAACCTTTAAGAAATTTAACCTGAATTTTTCTGATGTAGAATTAAATGAAATAGTATTCAAACTTGATAAATCTGCTTCGTTATTAAAGAACAATATCAACCTCAGCACACTTACGCTATACATAATAACTGAGTTATCTCAATTAACCCGGAAATAGTCCGGGTAAAAGACTGCTTTCACTCTCATCAGCAAATCCCCGCCCTGATTTATCTGCAAACTAAAGTGCCGGGACATTCCTCTAAGTATTATCCCTGATTATTTAGCTAATTTTGATTATTTTTATTATTCACATTGAAAATAAAATCAAATGAGGAGAGTATGCGAAAAGTAGTTATAACAGCAGCTAAAAGAACCCCTGTTGGCTCTTTTAATGGTAGTTTATCGTCCTTCACTGCTGCCCAGCTGGGAAGTATCGCAATTAAGGGGATCATAGAAGATTCAAAAATCGACGGGAACCTTATAGATGAAGTAATAATGGGTAATGTTTTAACCGCTGGACAGGGCCAGGCTCCAGGACGACAGGCAGCGATTTTTGCTGGATTGCCTGAAAAGACCGAATGTATGACAATAAATAAAATGTGCGGCAGCGGTCTTAAGTCTGTAATGCTCGCACAGCAGGCTATCGCGCTCGGTGATGCGGACATAATTATAGCCGGCGGACAGGAGAGTATGACAAATTCTCCTTATCTTCTTCCTAAAGCGCGTTCCGGCTATAGACTTGGAAATGGTGAGATTGTTGATTCAATGATTAAGGACGGCCTCTGGGATGTTTATAACGATATTCATATGGGCAGCTGCGCTGAATCCTGTGCAAGAGATTTTTCTTTCAACAGGGAAGAACTTGATGAATTCGCAACAAATTCATATAAAAAAGCACTTGATGCTATAAAGGCCGGGAAATTTAAGGATGAGATAATTAAAGTTGGTGTGAAAACAAAAAAAGGCGAGTCTTTCGTTGAGGAAGATGAAGAGCCCGGACGAGTAATATTTGATAAGATTGCTAACCTGAAACCTGTTTTTGAGAAGGATGGTGTGGTAACAGCTGCTAATGCATCAAGCATTAATGATGGCGCAGCCGCACTCCTGGTAATGAGTGAGGAAAAAGCAAAAGAACTCGGATTGGTGCCTTTGGTAGAGATTGTAGCTCAGAGCTCTGCCGCTAAAGCTCCTATAGAATTTACAACTGCTCCGGCAGATGCAATTGCTAAGGTCCTGAAAAAAGCAAACCTGACAAAAGATGATATTGACCTTTTTGAAATAAATGAGGCTTTTGCGGTTGTTTCTCTTGCGGTTAATAAAATTCTCGGATTGGATAATTCGAAAATAAATGTCAACGGCGGGGCAATCGCAATAGGACATCCTATCGGCGCCAGCGGTGCCAGAATTCTGGTAACACTTATTCACGAAATGAAAAAGCGTAAATCAAAATATGGATTGGCTTCTCTTTGTATTGGTGGGGGAGAGGCTTCCGCTTTAATAGTTAAAAACATATAAACGGAAGGTTAAAATGGATATTAAAAAAGTATCGGTTGTCGGAGGCGGAACAATGGGCAATGGCATTACCCATGTTTTTGCTCTTAAAGGATTCAAGGTAAACCTGGTTGAAATGAGCAGTGAACTTGTTGATAAAGCAGTTGCAACCATAACTAAAAACCTAGACAGACAGGTAAAAAAAGAAGTTATAACGGAACAGGATAAAACTGCAGCGCTATCCAACATGAATAAAGTAATTGGGGTAGAAAATACACCCACCTGATTCAGATCTTGTTATTGAAGCAATATATGAGAATAAAGAGGCTAAACTTAATGTATTCAATACTTTAGAGTCTATAGTTAAGAAAGATTCTATATTTGCTTCAAATACTTCATCTATTTCAATTACCGAACTGTCAGCCGCAACTCGTGCTGATAAATTCATCGGAATGCATTTTATGAATCCTGTTCCTATGATGAAGCTTGTTGAAATTATACGGGGATATTCAACAAGTGACGAGACTTTCCAGACCATAAAATCGTTATCAGAAAAACTGGATAAAGTTCCTGTTGAGGTATTTGATTATCCTGGTTTCATTTCAAATCGTATTCTGATGCCTATGATAAATGAAGCAGTGTTTGCTTTAATGGAAGGTGTGGCTTCCGCAGAGGATATAGATACTGTTATGAAGCTAGGAATGAATCATCCTATGGGACCTTTAACGCTGGCTGACTTTATAGGTTTAGACGTTTGCCTGGCTATTATGGAAGTATTGTATGATGGATTTAATGATCCGAAATACAGACCATGTCCGCTTCTCAAGAAGATGGTTGCAGCAAAAAAATTAGGAAGAAAATCAGGCGAAGGTTTTTTTACCTATAAATAATATATTCTGATCCCGTAAATGATAAAAAAAAATAAGCAGTTTTTTTTAAGATTAATAGTTAAGTCCCAACAATCCAAGAGAAAGTTTCAGAAAAAATTTTCCAGATTTATTGGGGGGGAATATACTACATTTAGTTTCATTTCTGTTATAATAGGAATTGTAGTTGGTTTAGCTGCAATACTTTTTCATAATTCAATCGATTGGCTGAACAGAATATTCTTTGATCGTCCTGGTTCTGAGCCTTTCATAGTAGGTGCAGCAGTTATAATCCTGATACCCGCTGTGGGTATGCTTATTCAGGCATTTATGATTCTGGCTGCACCTGATATCGCAAAGCACAAGGGTATTCCTGATGTTATAAAGGCAGTCGCGCTGAGAGGGGGATTTATCTCTTTCCGCACGACCGTATTTCATTTTATAGCTCCGATAATATGTATGGGAACAGGCGGTACAGTTGGTCCTGAAGGTCCTGCTGCGCAGCTGGGAGGCGGAATTGCAAGTAAACTAAGCAGCCTGTTAAGAATCTCGGAAGAACGTATAAGAATATTTACGGCGGCAGGTGCGGGTGCGGCTATAGCTGCAATTTTTAATGCACCTCTGGGGGGGATTTTCTTTGCGTTTGAACTCATCCTCTTAAATGATTATCACGCTCCGACTTTTGCCTCTCTTATTCTGGCTACGGTTTCAGCCAGTGCAGTATCAAGAATTTTTCTAGGTAATGTTTCTGTTTTTCATTTTCAGATCCAGACAGTTAATTATTCCTACCTTTATTTATATGCCGTGCTCGGGTTCTTTGCAGGAATTATTTCTTTTCTGTTCATCCGCTATTCAAACTGGCTCTATATATTGTTCAGGAACAAGATTTATAGTAAATGGTTTCCGCAATGGTTAGGAATGGTAGCTGTAGGTTTACTGGTAGGAATAAGCGGTTATTTCTTTAAAGAAATTTTCGGGATTGGTTATGAAGCAATAAATGAAATGTTAAAAAGTTCTTTAGCATGGCAGATAGTTCTCGTTATATTTATATTAAAATTTATACTTGTTCCGTTAATATTAAATTCCGGCGGCTTTGGAGGGTTATTTGCTCCTTCATTATTTATGGGAGCATGTTTTGGATATCTTTTTGCTGTTTTCTTCAATTCAGTATGGGGATTAAATTTAGACACTAGTAAATTTGTGCTTGTTGGAATGGGTGCAGTACTTGGGGGTGCTAATACAATTCCTATTTCTGCCATTCTGATCATATTTGAAATGACGCAGGATTATACTTTCATACTTCCGCTTATGCTCGCTGTAATCATTAGCTCGATGTTTGTCCAGATTGCGTTAAAAGGCTCGGTCCAGGCACAGCATCTGGAAGCTGAAGGATTCAGGATCTCTGAGGGACGAATGGCAAACTTATTAAGGTCAATTAATGTTAGTGATGTTGATCTGCAACGGATTGACCTGGTAAATGAAAATACACCTTTGCCGGAACTCATAGTTCAACTAGTGGAAAGTCCAAACAGTTCATTTTATATGATTGATTCCGAGGGTAAACTTTGCGGGATTATTACGGAAAATGAAATGAGACCCATTATCACAGAATATGAAATTGTTAAAAATGTGCTGGTGGCACGGGATGTGGCTAATCCCGAAATAACTATTGTGCACACGAGTGATGATCTGGATTATATATTGAATTTATTTGGAAAATTAAACGTTGATCAGTTCCCGGTGGTTGATTCAGCTAATCCATCCAAGGTACTTGGAGCAATTACACGGCAGAAAGTAATTTCCGTATATAATCGTGAATCCTTAAGAGAGGATCTGGCTTCCGGTTTGGCTAAAGAATTGAAAACAATTGACCGGATTAGACCAATTAAAGTCGCAGCAGATTATTCTATAATGGAAGTTAATTTACCCGAAGCATTTTTAGGAAAGAGTTTAGTAGAGTTGAAATTAAGAAACTCTTATGGGATAGAAGTTCTTATGATAAAACATTTAAAGGATGCTTTTGATACTCACAGCCAGTCTGAAATTGTAACTCCTGATCCAAATTATAAATTAACAAATTCAGATCGTCTTATTGTATTCGGGAAGGACGAAAAGCTGAAAGAGTTTTTTGACCATCATTAATCTACAATCTGTTTGTCCGATAATATATATTATGTAAACTAGCATTTCTTTGATTTTAGCCTCTATAATAAGCTTATTAGTCAAACACTCCCCTCAGTAATGCACTATATAAGTAATAACTTATCTTAAAAAAAATACTCTTATAGATTAAAACATTACTCTGAAAATTTCTTATAGTCTGATTTGACAAATGCGGTTTGTATATCTGAATTTTATTAGGAAGTTTATTTCTTTCAACAATCGCAGATCTAGAAGAATTTACCCAGCTTTATTAAGATAAAAATGATGGCCATTATCAGGAGAATCCAGAGCATGGGACTTTTCTTCCTGGAGATGTGTTTTCTCTGGCTCCTGAATCCAAGCTGACGCTTTTTGCGCTCAACCGGGTCTGTTTCTGGATCATAAAACCTGGGTGTATAATCAAAAATTCTGTGATTGGGCTTTTTCATAAACATGGGGCTAAACCTGGTATTTAATTCTCAAATATTGCTGATACAAACAAACCGGGATCAAATGTCTGTAGATCATCAATTGCTTCGCCGACACCTATATATTTTACAGGAATTTTTTGTTTTGCGCAAATCTGGAATACAACTCCGCCTTTGGCAGTGCCGTCCAGTTTTGTGATCACAAGTCCTGTAATATCGGTGACTTTGGAGAATTCCTCCGCCTGAATTAGTGCATTCTGTCCTGTTGTACCATCCAATACCAGAAGTGTTTCATTGGGAGCATAATCGACTACCTTACCTGCAACACGCCTGATTTTATTCAATTCCTCCATCAGATTAGCTTTGTTATGGAGTCTTCCGGCTGTATCTATCAGAACCACGTCGTATTTCTCTTTTACAGCTCTCTGAATCGTGTCAAACGCTACCGATGAAGGATCGGCACCTTTGCCTTTCTGTACTATCTCTACACCGGCTCTAGCCGCCCATATGTCAAGCTGTTCGTTAGCTGCGGCCCTGAACGTGTCTGCTGCTCCCACAATTACACGGAGACCGGCTTTCTTTAAGTTATAGGCAAGTTTCCCGATTGTAGTCGTCTTCCCTGCTCCGTTTACACCAACGATTAATATAACATACGGTTTATATTTTTCCAGTTCGTTTCCGTTAGTCTGGTTATCTGTGTTGAGAACCTGAATTAATTCTTTTTTAACGGTTTCGAGAATATTTATTTTACTGCGGTCTTTCTCCCCGTGAAGTCTCTCCCTGGCACTTTCAATGATCTTTTCCGAAGTATCGAAGCCGATATCTGAAGTAATAAGTATTTCCTCAATCTCGTCAAGTGTTTTATCGTCAAGTACGGCTTTTCGCGTTACGGTTTCATTTATAGTATTAACTATTTTGGTCCGGGTTTTTGAGAGTCCGTTCTTTAACTTTGAGAAATTTATATTTTCAAACAGATTCATATTTTTTTCGCTTTAAGAATTCCATCGCACGTATCACGTAACCGATGAACGATACAAATATCAAAATTATACTTAGACCGTAAGGAATTAAATATATCATGGAATCCTTCGGAATACCGAGGGCGATCAGTAAAATCACAATCCCGATGACGATAACAGTGATCTTTCCAAGTACATTAGAAGGAAGAACTCTTCCTATTTTTTGGGCAACTAATATACCTCCCAGAAATATTAAAACATCCCGGGCAATAATCATGATAAAATAATACGGTGGGATCTCGCCTATTACAAATAATTTGATTATGATAGCAGCTACTGCAACCTTATCTGCCAGAGGATCAATTATTTTACCGAATTCAGTAACCTGGTCATATTTTCTAGCAAGATAACCGTCAAGTATATCAGTAAGGGCCGCAATTACGCATACTGAAAAGATGACTACCCTCATCCCCGGGTCTCCGAGGTAATCAAATAAATACCAGAGAGGTACAGCCATTACCAGTCGTAACATTGAGAGCATGTTCGAGGGTGTCGATATTTCTTCTATAGTATATCTCATCTTATGACGGCAAATTTACCAATCTTTTCCTCAACTTCATTATTTGAATCGTCCAGTCTTACAATTCTGTATATGTAAATACCGCTGCCAAGTTCTTTGCCCGATTCATCCTTCATATCAAAGTCAACTCCACCGTTGCCGTCAGTTTCATCCAGTTCGTTAATCCGCATCCCGTTCAGGTTCCATATAATAATCTTTGCCCTCCTGGGAAGGTTAGCAAAAGTCATTTTCCCTGCTAGAAACTTTTGCCGGGTTCGGATATACGTATACATCCGACAGATCCTTTGCATACCCGGTTAATACCAGATAGCTGCCGGCACCGGAGTTAATCACAACACCGTCCGTAGATGTAAGATTCAGGATCCTTAATCTGTACTCCTTCCCTATTGAGCCAACCGGCTTATTCCCTTTCAAATTAAGATATATGACTTTCGGGTTTGACGCATCCACATCAACGCTTGTTACTTTATTTGCCGGATCGAAGTTGTAATTTTCGGAATTCACTGCCAAAGTTGTATTTACTTCTTTGTTGAAGACTATCTTGATTCTGTAAGGATCAAGGATCTCAAATGAACTGACAAAGAATTCTTCGGGTACATTTACTGAGTCAATAATGAATACTGTAGTATCAGGTGGTATCGGGGAACCATAAAAATCCTTCAGGCGACTGGTTATTAAAGTATTTGCTCCCACAGGCAGATCGCTGCTGTAGGAAAGCAGATATGAGTATTGATTAGCCGGAGATACAGAGTTTGGATAACCGATTCCCGAGACAAGGAACGATTCCAGGTTCTCAATCGTATTGTTCACTCTTTCTGAAAATGTTACCTGAATATTTTTGCGTGTTCTGCTTATAACCGAAACCACTCTGCCGGGTGCATGAATATAAACAAGAACTGCCGGACTTAAATTTGAAAGATGTTCCGGTTTTGTAACGTCATATCCCTGCACAGAGTAATAATATTCTTTCTGAGAAGCGACCTGATCATCAATGTAGTCAGTCGTCCCCGATGAGTCGATAAGAATGAGTGAGTCAGCCGATAATCCCCTGTATATATAATAAAACTGCCCTGATCCGCTCCAGGAAAGTTGAACAGAAGTTGAATCAATGCTGTAACCGGAAAGATTATACGGGGTGCCGGCTTTGTTAGATACTGCAAACTCGATGAATTTTATTCCTGTTTCCGTAGGAAAAGCCACTTCCGGGACATTATTTCTATTGAGGTCGCCCACAAAAATTGAATTAGAGTTAATATTCTCTTTGTACGAGATTATTTTAATGTCACCGAAATCATCTTTGAAAATATAAGAATATGGAAATACAAACAGAATAAGTTCGTCAACACCATCATTATCAATATCGGCAAAGCGTATGCTGTTATCTATATTGCGGAACGTCCCTCCCCCGCTGAATTCAGTTGAGGCATCAACAAATCCTTCCTGATAGATACTCTGCAGTGAATTCCCTGTGTATTTATAGATGTTAAGTATATAGAACGGGGCAATATCATACGCTGTAAGAGAATGAAGTAATACTGCAATTTCTTCCTGCCCGTCGCCGTCAAAATCCCCGGCAGTCAAAAACTCCGCGGAGGACATAAAGAATGTAGAATCCTGAAGGAAAGGTGTATAGCCTCCACTACCGTCTGATTCGTAACTGAAAATATCCCCATCCTCGTCAATCACCCAGAATTCTTTACGTCCGTCGTTATCAAGATCTGTAACAACAGAATGAGGAAGGCCAAGTAGATTGCTGTTGAATCGTTCCGGAGTAAAATTACTAAGAACTTTCGTCCCCGTGTGCGTGAAGTTATTATCAAAGTCCCATACCGACAATGATGTATCAGTATCCTGATTAAAGGCTATCACCTCGGGTTTTCCGTCCCCGTCAAGATCATCTGAAAGTGCCGGCCAGAAAGTATCTGAAGAATCGGTGAATTTATTCTGAAGTGTAAATGTACCGGCAGCTGACTGCTCATCGATATAACCGGTACCGATGTTAGAACTCAGCAGATCAGTTTTTCCGTTGTTGTTGAAATCTCCCACATCTCGCGGAAGTTTGTTCCTTACTGAATCAACAGCTGAAAAAGTATCACTATTATTCAGCTTATAAAGTGTGTAGAATACATCTTCTGATGTATAAAACTGGCGGGCTAAAACTTCGTTATAATCATTCGTAACAAAATTAACCGGGTCCTCATAAATACTTCCTTTGGGCAGACTGAAAGGCTGAACATATTCTGCGGCCATATCTGCATTGTACTCAACCGGAATTACGAAGATCGAATCCTGGCCCGTAGGATCAAGCACGGTTGTCCTTTTTCCAACCAGATTCTCAGCCTGCATATAAACTTCATAAACCGAGTTCTGCTCAACAAGCTGTTTCGGAATAAAACCGTAATGAACGTTTTTTACAAACTGGTTATTTGTATTGAAACCATCAAGTGTTACAAAATCGAAGTTCCCGGTCGACCCATATTTTCGGTAAAACATTTTGGTTATGCAGGGCTGGTTTGTATATACAGAGGCGAGAACTGTTGCTTTTTCACCATATAGCGCCGGTCCAAGTGTAACCAGTGTAGCTTCCGGAGCGGTTCTTATTATATTGAAATTGACCCTCTCCTCCAGTGTTCTTCCATTAGTCAGATTCACCAGAATTCTTAAACCGTACACTGAATCGGGCAGCTGAGATATATTTAAAGTGTAGATGTGTTTATTTACGAACTGGTTTCTGCCGTCAGAGATAAGCGAAATCCATTCATCCGGATTCAATCCATAGCCGTAATCAAGCTGATAGTTAACAAAATAAGGAGACAATATGGTTGCGGTTATCTGAATCGAATCCTGATAGGTTGAATAATCTTGTTTCGGATTGTCAAATTTAATTATAGACGGCGCCCCAACATTCAAAGCATTATATAGGTTAAGCCGGCCTGCACCGGTATAAATATCCCAGCCGGGAGTTCCAATATCATCCGAAGAACTTTTTAATATCTGCTTTACTTCCTCATTAGTGAATGAATTCCGGGAAAGGATCAAAGCTGCCGCGCCTGAAACAAAGGGAGAAGACGCTGATGTCCCTGAAACATAAGCGTAACCATTATCCATTGCCGTTGTAAAAATCTGGGTTCCCGGAGCCATCAGATCAAGTGTAGAACCATAGTTAGAATTAGAGGAACGATAATCTTCCTGTGTTGAGTTGCCAACACAGATAACTTCAGAATATCCTGATGGATAATGAGGCTCATTAGAACCTGAGTTTCCTGCCGAACCGACCAGCACTATATTTCTTGAATATGCGTATTGAATAACATCCCTTAATACATACGAGAAGGAATTATCACCAAAACTCATGTTTATTACTTTTGCACCCATCTGAACCGCATACAAAATCGCCGCAGCCACATCATCCTCTTCTCCGTATCCGCCGGGATCGAATGCTCTCAGGTTTAATATCTTTATGTTGGGAGCGGTTCCGGCAATCCCGGTTAAGTTATTCGTTTCTGCTGCAGCAATGCCAGCTATAAAAGTACCATGTCCGTATTCATCCATCGGATTATTATCCCAGGTCAGATAGTCGCCCCCGGAGGAATCAAAGGGAAAGCCGACGCGGTCTGTAAAATCCCATCCCTGATAATCATCTATAAATCCGTTGTTGTCATCATCAATTCCGTTAGACCTTTTATCATGTCCGTTTGCATCCGTTCCCATCTCACCGGGATTAAGTTTTATTTTGTTGCGTAGATCAGGATGAAGATAGTCTATCCCTGTATCTATAATTGCGAGCAGAACCGAATCTGAACCTTCAGTAATGTCCCAGGCATCAAAAGCCATAATCTTTTGAAGTCCCCATTGATTTTCAATGAGACTGTCATTCGGGGTCATTTCCATCTTATAAATATTGGAGGGCTGAATATATTCGATTGAGGGATCTTCATTCTGAAGAGCAAGGAATGAAGATTCATCAACCTTTTTATCAAATGATATTTTTATGATGCGGCCTAGTACTTCATCCTGCCTGGCCATTCCTTTTGCCAGATAATTGACTTTTGGAGAGAGATTTGAAAAACTGAAGGACTTGCCTGATGGAAGGTATTGTTTTGTTTGAATCTTACTTTCTATTTCCTGTTTGGAAACGGAGTTTTTATATTTTATAAAATAAGTTGATTGAGGAAACAGAAGCGAACTAAGTAAAAAGGACAGGATTAATGTCAGCCCCGTTTTATAATTCATATATCTCCTTTTTAAAGTTTTTATCAACCAGTGTCGGATATTCACCTGAGAAGCAGGCTGTACAAAAATTTTCGGAATCCGCTTCAGATACTGCTTCCAGCATTTCATCGATAGTCATATATTCAAGACTATCTACCCCAAGGTATTTCCGGATCTCTTCTATATCGCCGTTCATCTGGTTTGCAATAAGTTCTTCCTTACTTGGGAAATCCATTCCATAAAAACATGGATATTTGATTGGCGATGAAGATATTCTAATGTGTATAGCCTTGGGATTGGCTTCTTTAATCAGGTTTACGAGCTGTTTTGAAGTTGTTCCGCGAACAATAGAATCATCCACCATTACCACGGTACGCCCTTCAAGCACACCTTTGACTGTATTAAATTTGAATCGTACCCCGAGTTCACGCCGCTCCTGTCCCGGCTGAATAAATGTCCTTCCGATGTAATGACTTCTGATTAATCCGATTTCAAGTTTCGAGTTAATTCCCTGTTTTTCTAGCTGACTCTGGTAACCCAGCGCGGTTGTATTGGAACTATCCGGCACACTTATAACAATCACTTTTTCACCATCCTTATCAACAACAGGATATTTTTTGGCAAGGATCTTCCCCAGTCTTCGTCTCATCTTATCCACGTTATGTCCAAAGATGAAGCTGTCAGGTCTTGAGAAGTAAATGTATTCGAAAATGCAGTGTTTCTGCGGATAGCGTTCGCTTTTTATCCGATAGGATTTTATTTTATTGCTCTCATAAACTTCTTCGTCAATCACAATCAATTCTCCCGGTTCAACTTCACGTCTGAACTCGGCAGACAAAAGATCAAATGCACATGTTTCCGATGCAACCACAAAAGCATTGTTCAGCTTGGCTACCGATAGTGGTCTGAAACCGTAAGGATCCCTGGCTGCAATGACCTTATCATCAGTCAGAATAGTTAGACAATACGCACCCTCAAGGCGCTGTAACGCTTCCCTTACCTGTTCTACCTGGTCATTGAGCTTGCTTCTTGCTATCAGGTGAAGTATAACCTCAGTGTCGCTTGTTGTCTGAAATATGGCTCCTTCGTTAACCAGTTCTTCCCTTAATTTCTTTGCATTTGTAAGGTTGCCGTTATGAGCAACAGCGAGGTTGCCCAGCCTGTAATTCACTACAAAAGGCTGTATATTTTTTATGGAATTTGAAGACCCGGTTGTAGAATACCTGTTATGACCAATAGCTTTCATCCCGGGGAGACTTTTAAAAACTTTCGGGTCGGCAAATACTTCTGAAACTAATCCTTCACCTTTGTGGATATTGAATACAGAATGTCCTTTCTCATTAACCGACTGAGTTACAACACCGCAGGCTTCCTGCCCCCTGTGCTGCAGTGCGTGCAGTCCGTAATATGTATTTAAAGCTGCATTCTCAGTTCCGTAAATGCCTACTACCCCGCAAAAACATTTCGGCTTATCCGATTGTATCTTCATCAAGCTCATTACCTATTTATTTAAAAGGAAGTGCAAATTTAAGCAATTATTCAATCTTTTATAAGAAAAATAGAGTGATATTGAAAAATAAAAAAGGTACTATTTGAAGTACTCCGGAGTATGCACCATTTACATGAATTAAAGTTCCTGATCATCTATTCTATTTTTGAGTAGTAATAGTACCGGAGTTGTGCCGTAGTTGGAGGCCGGGCATAGGCCGAATATAGGCCGAAGACAGGCCGAACGGTGTAGGTATTTGTTAGTCGGAACGGCGGGATTTGAACCCGCGACCACCTGAACCCCATTCAGGTACGCTACCGGGCTGCGCCACGTTCCGATATTTTATAATTTCTCTAACACAAATTCTAAAATACTTTTGATTTCTTCAAGGTCTTTTTTCAATGACAGCTTTTCTTTCTTCGGTTCTGCCGAAACTTCCTGTTTCGACTCTGTTTCAGGTTCTGAAATTATAACTCCCTGTTCAGGTGAATAATCTTCAAGTATTTTCTTAGCTCCTTCTATCGTGTACTTTTTTTCTCTGAGTAAAGTCTTAATGTGAAGAATCAGCTGTATGTCTTTATTTGTGTAAATCCTGTTTCCGGCCCTGTTTTTCTGAGGTTTCAACTGTTCGAACTCAGTCTCCCAGTAACGGAGAACATATTGCTCTATCTCTGTTATCTTGCTTACTTCGCTGATTGAGTAGTATAACTTTTTAATAGCAAGGTTTTTCATATTATTTACTTCCTCAGTTTAAAGAAAAATAAATAATCGGATTGAAAATCGCAATATCAGAGCGATTAAATAATTATTAACTTTAGGGAAAACCTATAATTTATTCTCATTTATAACGATATCGATGAGTTCATTAACATCATTCAACTCATAATCAGCGTTATGCGACTTGGTATCAAAGGTATCTCCATACCTGGCAAAAGCGGTTTTCATTCCAACATTCGCTGCCCCGATAATATCTCTTTCTGCCCAGTCACCTACCATGATGGCTTCTTCAGGTTTTACATTTAATTTCTCTAATATTGCCAAAAAAGGAGCAGAATGCGGTTTTCTCTGGCCAGTATCTTCAAAAGTGACAACAGCATCCACTATATGATGAAAATTTAGATATGCCAGCCTTAGCCAGGCTTCTTTCACGGGAGCATCCGAAAGAATCCCCATCTTTATACCTAATTTCAGTAGTTTATTTAATGTAGAATAAACATGTGGATAAGGAATTAATGCAGCTTCTCTGGCCCGCCGGTAAGCTACAATACCTGCAGAAAGTATCTTATAGTCTACTTTCTTAAGTACTCTCTGAAGAAATGCATCGAAAACCTGCTGGTATTCAATTCCCTGCTCCTTATATATCTCATCAATAACTTTATTCGATTCTTCAACGGATAATTCCAGTCCGGCATCTATCATTGCGGGAATAGCTTCTTCTATTGCCCTTCTCTTCATCTTCATAAAATCTACTAGTGTATTGTCCAGATCGAATATTACTGCGCGGATCAAGATTCGCCTCCTTTATCTTCAAATTTGTTTTTTAACAGATATACGGCTGCATAGTAACTTTTTTCTTTAAAACCACTTATATAACCATCGCAGACTGAAGCAGTTAGCAGATTCTGCCTGAATTCTTCTCTAGCAGCAAGATTTGAAAGGTGGACTTCGATTTTAGGTATATTCAGTTCAGCAAGAGCGTCTCTGATTGCAACTGATGTATGTGCATATCCCCCGGGATTTATTATCAGTCCGTCAAAACCTGAAAGCGATTGTAATTTATTTATTATACTCCCTTCAGTGTTGCTCTGATAAAAATCAAATTCAATATCAGTAAATTCAGAACCAAGCATTGCTTTCATCTCTTCAAGACTGAAACTACCGTATTGAGTTTTATCTCTTTTACCGAGGAGGTTCAGGTTTGGACCATTTATAACGGCTATTTTCATTTCATTTCTGCCATTTCATCTATAATTTCTCTCATTCTGGGATTAAGATAAATCTGGTCCACACCAAGCTCTTTGAGTGCCGCAGAAAGAATCATTACTTTTCTCTGGAGATTCATCATCTTATTAATTACAATAACTTTGCTTTCTTTTAGAAGGCAGTATCCTCCTTTAAAGTCACCCTTTTCAAATCTTACTTCGGCTCCCAGCTGCTGTGCAAGTGCTTTAAGATCCTGAATTATTTCTTCGAATTCTTTTTCCTTGAGTTTCATTTTAATTCTTCCCGGGTCAGTGGTTTAAAGATTGCCAGAAATATTATCGCACCGTAGCATAACAGTTCAATCAGAGAAAAGCTGCTTAGTACAGTCAATCTCTTAATCATTAAATTCAGGACTTCTCCATTACTGAATGTTCTCTGATCAACCAAAGTAAAAATATGGTAATCTATGGTCATCAGATAAATTTCAAAAGGAGCCGTAATCATTACAAGCACAGTAATAATAAAAAGCCAGCCGTTTTTTCGTAAATTTAATTTAGATGTGAATAGAAATAAAAAATAAAAAATCAGGAATACAACAAATAGTACAAAAGTGGTCATTACAGCCGGATTTATTGATGTCAATACTGCACTTAGATTCTGGTCATTAAGATAGTCTTTGCGATAACTTATCGTCTTATCAAACAGCTGATAAGATATGAGCAGTCTGGTAAAGTAACTTCCTAACCATAAAATACAGGCCAGAGATGCAACAATAAGAAAAGAAGCTGAAATATTACTTATTTTTTTCATCAATATTTGAAATTATAGGAATTAAAAATACTAAAAATAATTGAATTATGACTGTAGCTTCAATTGATATAGGATCAAATACAGTGCTGATGCTTCTGGCTGAAATCAGCAATGGAGAAATAATTCCGATAAAAGATCTCCAGAGAATTCCGAGGATATCTGCCGGACTCTTACCGGGTGGAAAGATAACCGAGGCTTCTCAGGTCCGGCTCATGAATATATTAACTGAATATAACTCGTTAATTAAAACCAGCAATTGCAGCAGAATTATAATATCTGCCACAAGTGCTTTCAGGAAGGCAGCAAACAGCGGTGACTTAAAAAAGAAAATTGAAGATCAGTTTAATACAGAAGTCAAAATCTTATCAGGCAATGAGGAGGCAGAGCTGGCTTTCCTGGGAACTATAGAGTATGGGACGAAACAAAAGCACCGTCTCGTAATTGATATAGGAGGAGGAAGTACAGAAGTAATCTATGGTCATAACACTGAGATTGATTACAGGAGAAGTTTTGATACAGGTGTTGTTTCTCTTTCAGAAAAATATTTTAGCGGTCACAAACCTGAAAACACAGAACTCTCGGCAGCAGAACATTATATCAGATCAGTACTCGGTGTGCTCCCGGAATACGGGTATACTCCTGGAAATGTGGTTGCGCTTGCCGGGACACCTGTAGCTCTTGCATGCCTTCATGTCGGAATTTCAGATTATAATGAAAACAGAGTTGAGGCGTCTGTTTTGTCTTACGAAGACATATCAGCACTAAAAAGATATTTAGCAGGATATTCACCAACGGATCTATTGAATAAACATCCTATCATTCTCAGAGATAGACAAGATTTAATATTAAGTGGAACGTGTATATTACTTATTATAATGGAATTATTAAATATAGATAAAGTTATTGTTAGTACTAAGGGAGTAAGATATGGCGCATTGATCAAATATCTAAATTTAACTTAGATATGTTTATTCTGGATATACGTATTGACCGGCGTTTTTGAATTATCAGGCTCAGGATAATTCAGAGTATAATGTAATCCCCTGCTTTCTTTTCTCATTGCTGCAGATTTGATTATGATATGGGAGCACGTTTCCACATTTCGTAACTCAAGTATTTCCTCAAAAACTTTTGTCTTCTTATAAAGATCTTCTGTTTCTTCAAATAGAGTATGGATTCTTTTCTTCGCCATTTCAAGTCTGAGATCCGAACGGACTATCCCCACATAATTCCACATTATTTCCTTCACTTCCCTGAGGGAGTGAGTAATTAAGATCTTCTCATCAGACGAAAGAGTCCCGGAATCGTCCCAGTCAGGCACCTCGGGAATCGGGGTATTATATTCCGCCTATGAATTCTTTTAAATTATTTGCTGCCCGGTAAGCAAAAACAACTGCCTCCAGAAGTGAATTACTGGCAAGACGGTTTGCACCATGCAGTCCGGTCATTGATACTTCTCCGCAGGCATAAAGTCCGTTTAATGATGTTCTTGAATACTCATCCACAGCAATTCCGCCGCAGGCGTAATGAGCCGCCGGGACCACAGGAATCAAATCTTTGGTAATATCGATACCGTAATCAAGACAGGTTTGGTAAATATGCGGGAAATGATCAATTACCTCGTCACTATTTTTGTGCGTTATATCCAGATAAACGAAGTCAGCACCGGCTTTTTTCAATTCATTGTCTATGGCTCTTGCAACAATATCCCTGGGAGCAAGTTCTTTCCTTTGGTCATAGTTTTCCATAAAAGTTTCACCTGAGTTAAGCCTCAGTTTTGCCCCGAAGCCACGTACAGCTTCTGAAATAAGGAATGAAGGCTTACCCGGCTCGTTTCCTAACTCCTGTCGGTATAAAGAAGTGGGGTGAAACTGTACAAACTCCATATTTGCCATTTTAGCTCCGGCTCTGTAAGCCATGGCAAAACCATCGCCTGTGGCTATGACAGGATTAGTAGTATGCAGGTATACCTGTCCTAATCCGCCCGTAGCAATTACGGTAGCTTTGGAAGTAACACGGAAAACTTTATTTGTTTCACAATCGAGTATATAAGCCCCCCAGCAGTTGCGGTTAGCCAGGGTTTTATTTTTCAGCTTGAGAACATTATGTTCTGTAATTAAATCGATAGCTACTGCGTTTTCCATTATACGGATATTGTCTTTTTCATTCACAGCATCAATAAGAGCCCTTTCGATTTCAGCTCCGGTCAGATCCTTTGCGTGAAGAATCCTTGCCATTGAATGGCCCCCCTCTTTAGCAAGATCAAACTTCCCATGCTTTTTTGTAAAACGTGTACCAATCTCAACCAGGTCGTATATACGGTCGGGACCTTCAGTAACGGTTATCTCCACGGCTTTTCTGTCGCAGAGACCTGCGCCGGCAATCAGTGTATCCTCAATATGTTTTTCAAAACTATCGTGAGCATCCATCACACTGGCTATTCCCCCCTGCGCATAGTTAGTGTTTGATTCCGACTTGTTCTTTTTAGTCGCAATTACAACATCTGCAAACTCGGATATTTGTAAAGCAGCAAATAACCCGGCAATACCGCTTCCTATTATTAATACATCAGTTCGCATTATTTATTCTTCAAAACCTCGTGTAAATTATAAAGGAAAAAGTCTATATCGTTTCTTTCCGCAATGAGAGGCGGCAGAAGCCGCAGCACATTAACATTAGTACAATTAGTCAATACCTTCCTTTCTCTCATCCTGGTTACAATATTATTACCCGGATAGTTCAGCTCAATTCCCTGCATAAAACCTTTTCCCCTTATCTCCTTAATATCATCAGGGAACATACGTTTAATTTCCTCAAGTTGTTCAGTAAGATAGTATCCGAGTTCCTCTACCCTTGCCATCAGACCATTTTCGAATACCTCCTTAAGCACTACTTTTCCGGCTGCGCAGCAAACAGGATTTCCGCCGAAAGTTGTTCCATGTATACCGGGTGTAAACACATCTTCGAATTTTTCTGAAACAAGGATAGCACCCAGAGGAAGACCACCGCCAATCGCTTTTGCGCTAACTATAATATCCGGTTCAACAGAATAATGATCACAGGCAAACGGCTTTCCTGTTCTGCCGACCCCTGTCTGTATCTCGTCTGCTACAATAGCAAATCCATATTTATCGCGAAGTTTCAGCAGCTTTTCAGCAAATTCTTCTGAAACTACATTTATACCCCCTTCTCCTTGTATAAATTCAACAAAAACAGCGGCTGTATCATTTCCGATCTTGTTTTCCAGATCATTAACTTCATTAAATCTTATATGATCAATCCCCGGCAGAAGAGGTTCAAATCCTTTTGTGTATTTATCTTTTCCGGTCAATGTAACGGCCCCGTATGTCCTGCCGTGAAATGATCCGGTAAGGGAAAATATTTTTTTATCGGGACCATAATATTTTCCGAAGGAGTTTGATTGCTCCCTCCACCGACTCCGTCCCGCTGTTGGTTAAAAATGCTTTTGCCATACCTGAGTATTTCAGCAGCAGTTCCGTAAACTCCAGCTGAACAGGGGTAATATAGTTATTCGAAAGGTGAGCAAAGTGCTGTATCTGTGATGCAACTGCGCTAACAATTCCATGGGTGGGCATATCCCAGTGCATTTACAGCAAGGCCCGAAAAAAAATCAAGATACCTGTTGCCTTCTGTATCAAAGAGATGAACACCGCTGCCATGCGAAATATTTATTGGCAGCCGGTTATAGGTATGAAGGAAAAGTTCTTTTTCCCGTTGTTCGATTGTTTTTATCATAGGAATTCAGACAAATAAAATGATAGATATTAAATACATGAAGCCGAACAGAAAAAAATTGAAAATGATTCCCGATATCAGGGCATATGGTATGCTGCGGGATAAAGAATATATTCCTGTTATGGATAAAAACATACCCCATAAGATAAGCAGACCTTCAAAGGCCAGAAGCGTAAAGGCTATAGTCGGTTTCAACATAAAAGGCGATGGATTATCTGCAAACAAGTACTGTCCGAAAGTAATCAGCTCAATAGGGAATAATATTACAAGCCCGAAAGTGTAAGGAATGAGTGAATAAACCAAAACAGCATTATTATCTCTCAGACGCGACTTTAATCCCGATAATTTATTCACCATGAACAGAATAAAAGTGTATATCCAGATTACAATATAGCCCGCAGCAGCAGCTATTAATAGAGTCGGCAGCAAGCTTAGTCTTAAGCCATTTTCACCCGTTAATAGAATTGATATAAACCTCGAATCGACAAAAGCCTTTACCGAAAATAACACTGCTATCAAAAGAACAAAATTTTTATGTTCTGACTGTATTATCCGGTTGAAAGCTTTTACGGGACTCTCAATCAGCATCCCTGTTAGCTGCCACAGATCGAGATTAAAGATCCTTTCTCTCAGGTAACCCTTACAGCTGACACAGGTATATTTATAAAATGGATTTTCGGAGCCGCAATTTGGGCAAATGACGACATTTTTCATATTAAAAATTAACCCTCATATTCAACATAGGTGTTTTTGTATAAGGATTTTCCGAAACATCGAAATCAAAGAGATTTGCATCCACATATGCATCCACCAGGTTTGCAATGTAGACTATCACCATGTATATCGTAAACAGATCCCTCTGGTCACGATAAAAAGTCCATAAGCTTTATCATTTTTGTGTTATTAGTACGGAAGAATTCATTTCTGTATTGAACGTAAAGATCATTGTTCTGCTGCCATTCGTAGCCGAACCAGATGCCAAGACCCCATATTATGGGGATTTTTAAATATGACTCATTATAAAACTGGCCCCAGCCCGGTATTATAGCACTGCGAAGTACAGCACCCCAGGGGGATTTAGTCATAATATAAACTGAATCCTCTTCCTGTGTGGTAGTGTCATTTACAGAGATCTGCTGCGAATAGCAGCTGATAGATATGATAGCAAGGAGAGCAAAAATCTTAATTATATGACTTATCGATGGCATCAAACAGTTCAAACAATCTTTCAAGTTCATCATTGGAATAAAATTCAATTGTAATTTCACCTGAACCATCCTGTTTTTGCCTGCAGATAACCTTGGTAGCAAATAGTTTTCTTAAACGGTCTTCAACTTCGTTTAAATTTGCGGAACGTGGCACAGGATGGGTAACGCGTTTGACTTTTCCTGTCCCGCTGGCCCCTGTCAGATATTTCTTAACCAGTTGTTCTACTTTTCTTACAGATAAATTTCCATCTTTTATTTTTGCAAGCATTTCCAGCTGCAGAGACTCTGTTGGAAGATTTATAAGGGCACGCGCGTGTCCTGAGGTAATGTCCTCTTTCACCAGAGCATCCTGAATTTCACCCGGGAGTCTCAGCAGACGTATCGTATTTGCAATTGTCGTGCGGTCCTTCCCTACCCTGTCAGCAATTTCCTCCTGAGTAAGATCGCATTCTTCCATTAGTCGTTTGTACGCCAGTCCAATTTCGATAGGATTCAGTTTCTCCCGCTGAATATTTTCGATCAATGCCATAGCAAGCATTGTTTCTTCATTATCGACCTGTATAATGTACGCAGGAATATCCCGGTAGCCGATATCAATACACGCCTTTAGTCTTCTTTCTCCCGAAATCAGCTGATATGTACCTCCTGTCATTCTTCTGACAGTAATAGGCTGAATCAGTCCGTTGGAAAGAATAGACTTTTTGAGTTCATCAAGCGCTTCGGGTTCAAAATTCATTCTGGGCTGATAGGGGTTGGAACTAATAACATCTACGGGTATTTTGGCCAGGATGTCATTTTCCTTTCCGTCATCTTTTTTAACATTAGAATAATCCGGTGCCTCTTCGTTCTCCGGAGGAAGATTTTGAGGTCTTATCAGCGCATCAAGTCCTCTGCCTAATCCTGGTTTTAATTTGCTCATATTTTATAAAGTTATATTTCCGTCAGTGTTTCTCTTTATTACCTCAGCGGCCAGAGCCATATAATTTTTAGCTCCGGACGAAATTGCATCATACAGAATAACCGGTTTGCCGTAGCTGGGGGCTTCCGAGATTCTAACATTTCTGTGTATGATAGTCTCAAAAACTTTATCGCCAAAATACTTCCTTACTTCCTCAGCAACCTGGTGGGAGAGCCTGAGCCGGGTATCGAACATAGTAAGCAACACTCCCTCAATAGTCAAGTCTTTGTTAAAATGTTTTTTAACAATATTTATTGTGTTAAGCAGCTGCCCGAGTCCTTCAAGTGCAAAATACTCACATTGAACAGGAATTAGGACAGAATTAGCCGACGTAAGTGCATTCAGGGTCAGCAAACCCAGTGAAGGCGGACAATCAATAAGAACAAAATCATAATTACCGTCAATTTTCTGCAAAGCAGCTCTCAGAAGTCTTTCTCGATCCTCCATATCAACCATTTCAATCTCAGCACCTACAAGGTTGATATTTGAAGGCAGCAGATCAAGAAACGGCATATAAGTATTAATAATCACTTCTTCAACCGGACGCGTACCAATAAGAACTTCATAAACTGAGGGCGATTGATTATTAATACTCAAGCCGGAAGAGGAATTAGCCTGGGGATCTATATCAATAAGAAGCGTACGTTTTTCGGCCGCTGCCAGGAGGGAGGAAAGGTTGATGGCCGTGGTGGTTTTTCCCACACCGCCCTTCTGGTTAGCTATAGCTATTACTTTTGACATTCAATAATTACAGTACGATGAAGCGTAATTTTATTAATAGTTTCGCCTAAAATAGCTTTACATCGTATTTTTTCCAAATATACCTAAAGCTTAATTTCTTCTCCGTAATCCATTACTCTCGAATTTATTCCTACAGCTTCAACCTTACTTTTGAATTCCTGCGGGTCTGCTTTAATAACATCAAAAGTATTGTAATGTATTGGTATTGCCATTTTGGGTCTTACGAGCTCTGCAGCTCTTATGGCATCCGTAATATTCATTGTGAAATTATCCCCTATAGGCAGCATCATATAATCAATTGGGCCATTCATTTCAGCAATAAGCTTCATATCAAGGAACAATCCTGTGTCACCTGTATGATATATAGTCTTTCCGTCAGCCTGAAGAATGATACCTGCCGGCTCGCCGGCATAATGACCATCAGGAGTCATTGATCCGTGATGCGCAATAGTAAACTTAACCCTTCCGAATTCAAAGTTATATCCTCCGCCGATATGCATATTATGAGTTTGAAATCCCTTCGAGGTAAGATAAATTCCTAATTCATTTACACAGATGAAAGTCACCTTTCCCTTTTTGGCTATCTTCATCGCATCACCCAGATGGTCATTATGTGCATGAGAAAGAATTATGTAATCAGCTTCAACATCTTTCGATTTAACCGGGGATGTTGGATTATCATCAAGAAAAGGATCAATGAGGATCCTTATCCCTGAATCTGTGGTTATCTGAAATCCGGAATGAGAAAAATATTTTAATTTCATTTTGTCCCTCCTTTATTTTTCCATATTTAGTGAAGAAGTTCTTCAAAGTCTTTTACCGCCTTGCTGCGCCTAAACTTAGTTAAATCCAGTTTTAATTTAATCAGGATTTCATTCCGTATGGCATCAACCTTTTTAATTTCCTTCTTCGGAATTTTTATTTTTTCTTTTTTCACCAGAGAATTCATATTCTCTTCCATCACATCAAAATCCCTGACCCTGCCTGAAAGATCCTGAAGTTTAGTTACTTTTTTGTATAATATCATAAATTTTTTGCTATCAAAACTTGATATAAATAACTCCATAGAGTACCGAAATCTTCGTAGAGATATTCTAACACGATGCAGACTTTCAACCGATTCCGAAATTAAATAGTTATTTATATCTTCAATTACCTGATCAAGGCGTTTAGAAAGGATAATGTCGGCGGCTTTAATGAATTCAAGGTTATCATCCAGGTTATCTATCTCCCACTTTCTTTTACTCATATAAGACCTTTTCGAAATGGACAGTGCATTTTTATGTGTAGTTCAGAAGTAAATGAAGTTTTCTCAGGTCTTCCTCATATAATGTTCAAAGATTCCTCTCCATCCTTTTGTAGCCGGAGATTTAAATGCTTTTACAAGGCGTTTTCTTAAAGCTTCTTTCGACAATCCCCTGGTAAGCTGACCGTCTTCAGCCAGTGAAATGCCGCCGGTCTCTTCTGAAACAATTACGCTCAGCACATCGGCCTGCTCTGTTATTCCCAGTCCCGCCCTGTGTCTCATTCCAAGTGATTCTCCGTTTACCTGTGTTGTGGTTGATAAGGGAAGCGTACATCGCGCAGCTTCAATGCCGTTGTTATTAACTATTACAGCCCCATCGTGCAGCGGCGACCTGGGAAAAAAGATTGATCGGAGCAGAGAACTGCTTAGTTTTGCATTAAGAAGTTCGCCCGTCTCAGCATAGCCCCTTATTCCGGTAGATTTAATAATTACAATGAGCGCACCATGCTGATGCTGGGATAATTCAAACGCAGCATCGGCGATTATTGCTGCGGCTTCAGGAGATTCTTCTTTAACGAACATCCTGAAGAAAGGATTTCTGGCTACAATAACCAGCAGTCTTCTGATTTCAGGCTGAAACAAAATCAGAAACGCAATCACCCAGATATCGGTAATAAGTTTCAGCAGCCAGCTTAAGGCTCTGAAATTAGCGGCCTGTGAAGCGAATGAAAGCAAAAGCACTATCATTAGTCCCATAAATATCTGGGCAGCAATAGTACCTCTGAGCAGAGTATATAGTTTGTAGATGATAAAGGAAACGATAGCTATATCGATCAGATCCGCAAAGGAGACAGTAAGGAAACCTATTTTAAAAAGTTCAAACATTAAGCTTTTAAAGTTTATTTAATAGCCTGCTCACCTGCAGACCGTAAAGCACATTATGAGTACGAATAAACGTTGCTCCGTTTTTTATTGCCAGGGCATTTAAAACAGCAGTTGCTACATCCCTGTCTTCTGTCAGATCACCGACGATACTTTTTATAAATCCCTTTCTTGAAACCCCGATCATTACAGGATATCCTGAGGCTTTAAACCTGCTCAATTCTTTAATTATTGTCAAATTATGATCAAACGACTTTCCAAATCCTATTCCGGGATCAATTATTATTTTTTTGATTCCATGCTTTTCAGCCTCCCCGGCCTGCTTCATAAGAAACGCATAGATATCTTCAATAAGGTTTTCGTAATGCGTATTTAACTGCATGTTCTTTGGCGTCCCCTTTATATGCATCAGGATCAATGCTGCTTCATATTCTTTAACAACATTAATTACTTCCGGATCAAAAGTTCCGCCGCTTATATCATTAATTATTGCGGCACCTCTTTTTAAGGCTTCCGCCGCAACCTTACTCTTCGTAGTATCTACAGAAATAACGGCCCCGGGTCTCTTTTCAAGTATTCCTTCAAGCACGGGAATGACACGGTTCATTTCTTCAAATGCAGAAATGCCCTCAGATCCGGGTCTAGTCGATTCGCCGCCCAGATCAATAATATCAGCACCCTGGTCAAGCATCCCGGTTCCATGATTGATCGCCTCGGATCGCTCAAAAAACCGGCCTCCGTCTGAAAATGAATCGGGAGTAACGTTTAGTATCCCCATCACATAAATGTTATCTAATGAAAATTCCCTCCCTGCAAGGTTATATGACCCGCCAGTAGATTTATTTTTCTGCTTAGTCGTGTTCAAATGATTATCCGAACGCATAAGGAACTTATTTGATGGATGATACTCAAAAGAGAATTTGTCTTAATATTAGTACTAAATATAATCTCTCTTTCAAGTCTTTGCAAAAACATTGATATGATTTAAAATAAAAAATGCCTGATAGATTTACTGTACAAGGTTTTTAAGCTCGGTACAGGCTGCAGTGGGATTGTCAGTTTTGAAAATGGAAGAACCCGATACAAATACATCTACTCCTGCTTCAAAAGCAGGCACAATAGTCTCCCTGTCGATACCGCCGTCTATCTCTATTCTGAAATCTGCATTAAATTCTTTCCTTAATTCAACGGCTTCTTTGATTTTTCGAATCGAGTTTGGAATAAATGATTGTCCTCCGAAACCCGGGTTAACCGACATAATCAGAAGTATATCAATATACTCGGCAATATCTCTGAGTGTATGTACTGGTGTTGCAGGATTAATTACTACCCCCGCTTTCATCCCCAACTCTTTAATCTTATTAACCGTCCTGTTTAAATGAATCACTCCCTCCTGGTGAACCAGCAGGTGGTCAGCACCGGCTTTTTTAAAATCTTCAAGGAATTTATCGGGAGTCTCAATCATTAGATGAACATCAACAGGAAGCTTCGTAACCTTCCTTACCGCCTTTACCAAAACAGGACCAAAGGTTATGTTAGGAACAAAATGACCGTCCATTATATCGCAGTGAATCCAATCGGCTCCGCCCATTTCCACCAGCCTTATCTGCTGTTCGAGTCGGGCCATATCTGCCGATAAAATTGAAGGAGCAATCAGTGCCATCTATTCCTCCTTAATCTCATTTTCATTTGCTGTCTTGGTTACAAAAAGGTCTATTTTATCTCCGGGATTAACTTTATTTCCTTTACTAGGGTACTGATCAAGAATAGTATTCGGCAGCAGGGAGAAAGAAGGCTGATAGTTTATCTTTCCTACCTTCAGTGAACTATCGGCAAGGATTTTTTCTGCCTCTGTAAGAGATTTCCCGATAAGATCAGGCACTTCGATACTGCCTGTCTGCACCTGGCCAAGGCTTACAGTTACATTCACACTTTCTCCTTTTTTGATCGGCGTACCTTCAGCATATTGCTGGTCGTAAATCATATCCTTTGGATATCCGGATGGTTCCTGATCAACATCGCCAAGCTTCAATCCTAATCTCTCAAGGGAAAATTTAGCATCTCTTACTGATTTACCTGTGAGCTGCGGAACATTAACCACGGGTTCTCCTCCGCTCACAAACAGATACACCCTCCTGCCCTCTTTAACTGTTTCTCCCGCTCTGGGTCTCTGGAAGATAATTGAACCTTCCGGGAACTTCTCATCAAAGGTAGTATCACCTATTATGGGGTCAAGGTCCTGCGATCTCAAGTAATTTCACAGCATTAACCTCTGTCTTACCTACAACATCAGGAACCTTTTCGATTGGAGAACTAACATACCATGGAAGGATGACATTATCCATAAGCAGTACTACAGCAAAAAGAGCAAACAGAATCCAGAGGATTTTTCTAACGACAGGTTTTTGGAGAATTTTTTTCATTATTCGAAATATATTAAATGAGTCTATTTTAAACAAACTATAAACATATACTTAAATAGCAGGAATAAACCGGCTTTTTAGCTATGAATAAAAATAATATTACTATATATTTGGCCGTTATTAAGAATGGACAGAAAATCTGTTATTTGTGGTATAAATCCTTACCATCAAACGTATTCTGCTTTTTTATTCAAATAATCTTATGAGGTACTAATGTTTAAACAGCACCCCAAAGGTTTGTACGTACTTTTCTTTACCGAGATGTGGGAAAGATTCAGCTACTATGGAATGAGAGCTATTCTTTCTCTCTATATGATAAACGCGCTGATGTACGACAAAGCCTTCACTTCTTCTATTTATGGATATTATACCGGTCTTGTTTACCTGACTCCGCTTTTAGGAGGATACGTCGCCGATAAGTACTGGGGAAACAGAAAATCCATAATCTGGGGTGGAATAATAATGGCGCTTGGTCAGTTCGCACTCTCTTTCAGCGGATTTTTATATCATCCGCCGGTTGATCCTAATATAACCTATTCAGCTCTTACATTTAATCTTCAGCAGATCGTTTTCGTACTGGGTTTAACATTGCTGATAATAGGAAACGGCTTCTTCAAACCGAATATCTCTACAATGGTAGGTCAGCTTTATCCCGCAAGTTCGATCAGGTTGAGAGATTCAGCATTCACAATCTTTTATATGGGCATCAACCTTGGAGCATTATTCTCACCGATAGTTGCAGGAGGATTAGGAGATACAGGAAACCCAGCCGACTTTAAATGGGGATTTTTATCAGCCGGCGTTGGAATGATGATAGGATTAATCACTTTCTACTGGGGAAAGAATAAATTCCTTGTAACTCCTGAAGGTGAACAGATAGGACTTCCGCCCGCGAAGAAAACAAAAGAAGAGAAAAATGCAGAAGCTCCCGATTTTACAACAGGGCAGATCATGTTCGCAATCGGCTTGTTCCTTGCACTCTTCTTTATAATTTTATTCGGATTTAATGCCGATGTGATCAGTGCATTTATTTATTCTTCAATGATCGCTGTTCCCACTCTCATAATCATTGATAAATCTTTAACCAAAGTCGAAAAGCAGAGAATAGCGGTAATTTACATACTTTCTTTCTTTGTGATTTTTTTCTGGTCTGCGTTTGAACAGGCAGGTGTGTCCTTAACATTCTTTGCGGAGGAACAGACAAACAGGGTGATCACCTGGCTGAATGACTTTGTAATACCGGCAAGTTTCTTCCAGTCTATCAATCCACTGGCTATAATGATCTTCGCACCTATTTTTGCTGGTATATGGACTAAACTGGGAGACAGAGGAAAAGAACCCTCGTCTCCTCTTAAAATGGCAATAGGTCTGATGCTGCTTGCACTTGGTTTTGTTCTGCTGGTGATAGGTGCCAGACTAGCTGACACCGGTGTAAAAGTAAGTCCCCTCTGGCTGGTCGGAGCATATACGCTGCATACATTCGGTGAGCTCAGCCTCTCCCCTATCGGACTGTCGATGGTAACTAAACTGTCTCCGTTGAAGTTTTCATCCTTACTGATGGGTGTCTGGTTCCTTGCAAATGCCGCGGCCAATCTTCTTGCCGGTAAGCTCAGTACATTGTATCCTGAAGCAGGTCAAACAACATACTTGTTCGGTTTCGCGATAAATAACCTGGCTGATTTCTTCTTAATATTCGTCATCATGGCAGCAACTGCATCTCTCATCTTATTCCTGATATATAAGCTGCTCCTTAAGATGATGCACGGCGTAACCTAAAATCATTATATATGTTCTTTTAATGATCCCCCGTTTCCTATTATGGATGCGGGGGATTATTTTTACTTAATATGTATAAAAATTATTTCATACTAAATCGAATCGTTCTTGAATTGAACTCCGTCCTGAAGAATTCTGTAATATCAGAAATATATTCTCAGGAAAAGGATAAACTTGTTCTAAAGTGTGTGAATGGAATGGAAAAATTTATTGAGATATCTGTTAATCCGGGGGATCCTTACATTACTTTAAAAGATGATCTGCACAGAGCAAAGAAAAATAGTATCGATTTCTTTTCAGAATACCTGCCGATAGTAATAAACGGATTTGAAATTTCCGATCACGACAGGTTGTTAAGAATTTCGGGTGATAAGATAAATTTTTATTTCGCAATCAGAGGCAAATACACCAATGTATTCGTCCAGGAACCGGATGGAAATATTATCTCATTCAAAAGTGAAAATGATTCCTACCTCGAGGAATTCCGTGAAGAGATAAAAACTCATTCGTTTTTAAGCGGACAAAAGAAAATTGATTTCAGCGGGCCGGATCGTGAATTTGAAGATTACAGAAAAAAATACCCTTTCCTTGGGAAGGAGATAATTACTGAGGCTAAATACCGTTTTGAGGAAAATGCAGGTCATAGCAGGTCTGATTATCTTGCAGAAATCACCGGAGAATTACTGAATAATAATCCTGCTGTGTTTTTGTCCCCTAAAACCGGTGATGTTCATCTGGCAGTTGATACTTTCCACATCTTTCCGGCCGGGGAAATAAAAAAGTTTGATGAGTATTACAGAGGCGCTCAATTACTTTCTCGGAAGAAAATATTATCTGGAAGCTTTTTCTTCTAAAAGAAAAACAACTGAAAAGCACATTGAAAGAGAATTATCTAAATTATCATCCAAATTGAATGATCTGAAGGGAAGAATTGACCGTGGAAGCCGTGAAGAGGAGTACAATAAAATCGGGAACCTGCTGCTTATAAACCTGAATAAGATTCCGCCCAAGAGCAGTTCTGCAGATATTGAAGATATCTATGAAGATAACAAAAAAATAAAAGTTAAACTTGATCCCAAATTATCACCGCAGAAAAATGCAGAATACTATTTCAACAAGGCGGGAAATGAAAAGACCGCATACAAAAAATCAAAAGAGCTTTTTGAGGATATTTCCGAAAATTACAGCCGTCTGCAGCAGATAAAAGAAAGATTCCATAACCAGTGAATCCCTGGAAGAATTAAACAAAATAATGAAGGAGCTTAAAATTAAATCGGGTGAAAAAAAAGAGTTGACTGACGACATTAAATCAAAATTCAAGCATTATATCATTGACGGCAGGTACGATGTCTTCGTAGGAAAAGACAGTACGAATAATGATCTGCTGACAATGAAATTTGCTAAACAGAATGATTACTGGTTTCACGCAAGGAGTGTTCCCGGCTCTCATGTTGTTTTAAAGGTTACAAATACTAAAGAACCTGTTCCAAAGAACATTCTGAAGAATGCTGCGGCAATAGCCGCATACCATAGTAAAGCGAAGACAAGCGGACTTGCCCCTGTATCTTATACTTTCAAAAAATATGTTACAAAGAAAAAGGGTATGGAGCCAGGGAAAGTTATTTTGTTAAGGGAAGAAGTTCTTCTTGTCAAACCCGAAATACCTAAAAATTGTGAATATATTTCAAGTGACTGACCCGTTATTTTTTATTCGCAGTATATTTTATTATTTCGGCTTTTTCAATTGTGATAAGTCCCCCGCTGCCTGCCTCTTCGAAAATGTTATCCAGCACCGGCAGAAATTGTTCTATTTTAGTCACTTCATCAACAATCTCGATTATTAATGGCATATCCTCCGAGAGACGAAGTATTTTTGCGGTATGGATCCTGCTGCTCCCACCGAATCCCATTATTCCCTTAAAAACTGTGGCTCCGGCCAGTCCGGCTTTTCTGGCTTCAAGCACAATCTTTTCATAGACAGGGCTGCTTCCTGATTTATCACTTTCACCAACAAAAATTCTGAGCAGTTTCGCATCACCGTTGATATGCATTTTTAACTCCAGACTTTTGAAATAAAGTAAGCCAGTGTAATACCTGCGAGACAAAGAGATAGGTTCAATAGAATATTCAAGAGACCCGGAATGATCTGGGAATCTTTGAGCAGATTAATTGTCTCAAGAGAAAAGGTAGAGAATGTTGTAAAACCTCCGCAGAATCCCACCGCAAGGAATAGTCTTAGACCGGGAGTTATAAGCTCCTTATCATCAAACATAAAGATGATAACTCCCAGGATAAAACTGCCGATTACATTTACTGCAAGAGTGCCGTAAGGAAAAGTAGCAGGCAGAAATTTGTAGGTTATATTGCTCACCCAGTAGCGAAGACCTCCACCCAGAGCTGCGCCGAGAGATACTATAAGGTAATTCATCATTTTTTGGTCCCCAGCCATTCACAAACAGATCGATTGCTTCTAAGGTACTTCCGCAGTAGGTATCAAGGAATTCCCCGTTAATATCCTTCCCGGATTTCAATTGTTCAATTGCAGCTATGGCGCTGGTGCCATCAAAATCTACATAAGCTATCCTTGCAGTCAATTCTTCCGGCGGGCGTCCGAAAGCAGAACCGGGCAGCATTGCTACTCCTGTATCTTTGAGGATCTTTTCGCACAGAGCTTTGCTTGATCTTATACCTTCCGATTCAAGTCTTTCTTTATACGGTGAGAAATCAGGAAAAAGGTAAAAAGCTCCGTCGGGTTGGGCCACTTCAAGTCCCGCATCCCGGAGTTTTGAAATAATACGGGTGCATAGTTTCTCAAGTATCCATCTGCTGTTCCACAAATATCTTTCAATCTTCAATCCGCCCTGGAAAGCTCTGACTGCAGCGTATTGGATCGGGGCACTGGTAGCCGTAAAAGTCTCACTCGCAACTGCTGCCATTGCATCAAGAAGCCATTTCAGTGAAGGCGGAAATGTAAATGTCCCGAGTCTCCACCCCCCTGCTCCGCACCATTTACTCAATCCTCCGCTGATGATTGTTCCTTCAGGATAGTACTTGGCGATTGAGGTATGCTTTCCCTTAAAATGAAGTTCTCCATAAATTTCATCTGATAATAATATTATCCTGTGCTTCTCAGCGACCCTTGCAATCTCTTTAAGTTCGTCTTTTGTATATGAAACTCCGCTCGGATTTGCCGGGTAATTCAAAATTACAATTCTCGGGCGAAGGGGGTCATCTTTGCACACAGCCTGAAGTTCATCCGGCATCAGCTTCCACCCGTTTTCCCCCTGGGTTGGGATCCATCTTACGTGTCTCCCTATTATCTGTGCCTGTGGAGCATATGAAACCCAGCTGGGTGTGGGAATTACAAGATCGCCGTAATAGACAAACTGCAGGAGAAACATCAGTTCTTTTGAACCGGGACCAATCAGAACATCTTCGGCGTTGTGACAGATATTCTGTTTTCTGCAGTAATACTGTGCTACGGCTTCCCTTAAAGTGTACAACCCTTTCACCGGAAGATAATCTTTCTGGAATGCATTGGCTTTCAATGCATCTACTACAGATTGGGGAACCGGGAATGGTGATTGCCCCAACCCTAGCTTATAGATCCTTCTGCCGTTTGTTTTGAGGTTGTTGCTTTCTTCGTTTATTGCGAGAGTTGCTGATTGAGGGATACCGCGGACATTTAAATTAAGATTTACTTCGGGAGAATGGTTTTTATTATTTCGCATTGTGCCGGTAAAGTTTCAAATAATATCGCTGTTAAAATTAACTCATTTGCAGCAAATATCAATTAACCGTGATCATATTTTTATCAGACCCTCCTTGCCATTTGTTTTCGAATCAATCAATATCTTGTGAACAGTCTATTATCAGCTTAAGTAAATTTTACATAATTGCTGAATATTTAAACACTATTTCGCACGATCTTAAATATTTGCTAAAATATATTCATTTCTTTTTAACAATTATTCAAATATGGCATATATTTATTTGCTACTATACAATCATTTGATTATTATCTTTTTAACAGCGGAGCACCTCACTTCTAAATTTTCCTGAGGACATTTCGGACATAATTCATCTATAAAAAACAGAAACGAGGGAACAGTTATCTGCTTTTTTTATACAGCGTTTTATGCTCCTGCCGAATTTGCAATAACGGTTAAAATATCATCCTCAGGAATGATTACAGGTGTAGGACCGTACCCAATTTACGATGATATCCCGCCTTAGTTCATCTTCCCCTTTCACAGTTTATAAACCAGGTCAAATTTTTATTTTATGGAGGGAACATGTGCAAAATGAAACAAATTAATTTTTTAACAGTATTGCTGTTTTTGATTTTCGGCAGTAATACTCTTTTTTCTCAATTACTTGACCCCTCAACACAAACAAAATTTGTTAATCCAATGCCAGTAGTAAAGGATGCTGGACTGAGGGTTGATCTAACTTCTGGTGGAGAGGACATTGTGGTTCAAATGAAAGAGACTACACAATTTCTAGGATTGAAAGATCCTTATACTAATACTCCTCTCATGACAACTGTATGGGGATACCAGTTTCCGGGATTGCCGACACATTATCCAAGTCCTACAATAGTTGCCAAGAAAAACAAAAAAGTTTTTATAGAATGGCGCAGCGATGACCTTCCCGGGCAGTTTCTGCCGGTTGATGCCAGCTTGCATATGGCACATCCAGAACCACCCTTATTACCCACAAGGTCTGATACCATACAATGGGTCAGAGACTGGTATGATGCGGGTAACGTTCCTACAGTTGCTCACCTCCATGGGGGGCATACAGAATCTGCAAGCGATGGATTACCAGAAGCATGGTTTACTCAAGACGGTGGAGAGTTAGGTGAGCATGGTGCTTATTGGATGAAACAGAGATATCAGTATGATAACACTCAGGAATCAGCAACACTTTGGTACCATGATCATGCATTAGGAATAACAAGATTAAATGTATACGCAGGACTCGCAGGATTCTATTTATTGAGGGATGATAACGAGGAAAAATTGATACGACAGAATGTATTACCAGGTGGAGATTACGAGATTGAGATCGTTATTCAGGACAGGGATTTTTATGAGAACGGGCAGCTATTTTGGCCTGCCTATCCTGATGATCCCCAAAATAGTATCTGGGATCCTTATGATGATTTTATTAATGGGGAAGGTGCCACCTTACCAGAATCAGATTTCCCGGGTGGTGGAGCAACGGCCCTTGCTGAATTCTTCGGTGATTATATCCTCGTTAATGGTATGGCATGGCCGAAGTTAGATGTTGAGCCCCGTAAATATCGTTTTCGCCTACTGAATGGCTCTGACTCACGTTTTTATCTTTTGGAGTTGAGAGATTCAGATGATGAAGATTATGACGAGGGAACAGGGCACAGCTTCCTGCAAATTGGAACGGATGATGGGTTACTTGCCCGGCCTGTGGCTCTGAATCAGTTGCTTATAGCTCCTGGCGAGAGGATGGATCTCGTCGTTGATTTTTCCGACTTTGAAGAAGGCGATCATCTATATCTGAGAAACTTTGGTCCCGATGAACCTTACGGTGGCGGTGAGCCGGGTGACGATTTCGATGCAGCTGACGAAAATACAACAGGTCAGATAATGATGTTTGATGTCAGTAAGCCGTTTAATAATTCAATACCAGATGCCAGAGTAAAAGAAAACAGTAGGCTGAGACAAAATATCATGCCTTTAGTACAGGAGGGACCAACAAGACAATTGGCTTTGTTTGAGGGAACTGACGAATATGGAAGACTAATGCCAATGTTAGGAACATTAGCAGATGGTTCATTAACCTGGAGTGATGAAATTACTGAAAATCCCGAGTATAAGACTAATGAGGTTTGGGAAGTATATAATTCGACTGGAGATGCACACCCGATTCACTTACATTTGGTCGCTTTCCAAATAATTAACCGTGAAAAAATTGAAAGTTATAATTCCGCTACAAAAGACCAGTTATCACACAGTGGGGCACCAATACACGGCGGTCAAATATCAGATGTTGTACTTTCAGGAAATCCCAGAGAGCCGGCCGAAAATGAGAAGGGTTGGAAAGATACAGCTGTAATGTTACCTGGAGAAGTAACAAGGGTAATCGCACGTTTTGATCTACTGGGACGGTATGTATGGCATTGCCATATTCTCTCCCACGAGGATCACGAAATGATGCGTCCGTTCGAGGTAATACCTAAAACTCATCCCAAAGTTGCTTCAAATGCTTTGGCTAGTGTAACAGAGTTTAAACTCGATCAGAATTTCCCTAACCCGTTCAATCCAACTACAACAATCAACTTCTCTATACCTAAAGAAAACACATTTACTTCACTGAAGATATTTAATTCTCTTGGTGAAGAGGTCGGAACCTTGCTTAACCAAGTGATTCCTGCCGGAAATCATGAAGTTCATTTTGATGCATCTGCTTTATCAAGCGGTGTTTATTTCTACGTTTTGAAATCCGGTAGTTATGTTGATTCGAAGAAGATGATCCTGATGAAGTAATTCTTATGGCTGTCTTAAATTAAAGTCATTTCTTTACTTTGAGACAGCCTCTCTCTTTTCTAAATGGCAGGTTATTACATCTGAACTATTTCTGAAACTTCGAGTGAACCACCTATTTCAAGAAAAGGACATGCTTTTGCTGTATTTATTGCATCTTCTATTGAATCAGCCTTTAGGATAGTATATCCCGACATAGCTGTACCGCTTCTATCCAGCACCTTCCCTTCAGGGGTTATAGTATGGGTATATCTGAACGGGTTGGCAGGACTGACAGCAGAATCACCCAATGAAGCTAACCATTCTTTGTATTTAGCAAAATGTCTTTGTCCTTCTTCCTTGCTTGAAGGCTGGTTACCACCCAGGTATACAATGATATACTGCGGCATAAATATTTATCCCTTAAATAGATTTTGAAATTTGTGTTGGATCTGAACTCTAATAATAAAATACTTAATTAATAAATCTAAATACAGAAAAAGTTGGAGTTATTTAACCTGCCCCGGAAGTGAGGTAATAATGTTTCCTTCTTTAATTATTTCGATTAACCTGTTGAGGAAACGTGTTGCAGGAGCTCCATCGATAATATCATGATCAAAAGATGCTGTCAGTGAGAGATGTTCTTTGTTTACAAATTTACCATTATCCTCTACCACTTTATCACTGATGCTGCCGACAGTTATAAGGACTGTTCCGCTGCCATGCGGTATAAACCATATACCCTCTTTGCTGTACATACCAATAGCTGTAACTCCTATCTTTCCATATGTTTTAGCCATAGATATATTTTGATCTGCAATCCTGACGAAAAGCTTAAGCAGGATCTTAGGAATAAACCGGATCCAGCTGATTCCCGTCATCTCCCCTATTTTATCGTTCCGGGAATCCTTTGCAGCTTTTATTTCCTGACTTATCTGACTGACTGATTTAGTTTCAGCATTTTTTATTGTAACAGGTTCGGGAATGTTTTCTCCTGCGATCTCTTTTTCAACCAGCACACTGATGTTTATCTCATCCAGGAAGATTTGTTTGTTCCCCTTAAGAAAAGAATTAACATAGGGATTCTCCCTAACAGCCTGAGCCAGACAGGCTGCTATATAAGCAGTAAAGGAAAGTTTTTGTTTAGTTGCATTAAAATAGTCTGCTAACAATCTGCGGGGTCCCGACACATCAATTTCCGTAAAAGCATGTATCGTATTTTTCTCGCTTGTGACTGAGGCTGAAGCGATTACAGTTCTCCTGCCCATACTTAATTTCTTGCTATGGAAGCCTTTGTTGTTCTTCATTGATTACAAGGAAGTTTTTAACGCTATCATTCTTTGCTATACAATTTTTAGTTCGAAATGGCAGCTATCTCTTTGAAGTACCTTTCGTCGTTGATAATATTTAGAATAAACCTGGCCGCAGATTCCCGATTTATTGTTTTGTTGAGTTTTGTATCGTTATTGAGTTTTATCCTGACTTCTTTTTCGCCGTTTTCATCAGTTAATACAGGGAACCGAACAATTGTCCAATTTGCGCCGGACGCTGCCAGGAGCTCCTCCTGACGTGTATGATCATTAAATGCATGCCTGAGACTGCTGGAAGAAATAACAAGTTTGAATATGAAAGGCATTTTATTCCAGGAATCTCCGGCTCCTATAGTACTCATGGCGATAATTCTCTTTATGCCATGTTCGGGCATAATGTTAAGAGCGTTCCGGATACTTTGCGAGATCATATCTTTTGGTGACCTTAGCCTTGACCAGGGACTATCTGAAACTCTCGAAACATTAAGAGTACTTATCACCACATCACAATCGCACGCTGCTTGTTTTACATTTTCCGGATCGTAAGGAGTTCCTTTAATTATCCTTGCTCTCGAACCGTCTAGCTTTGAGGGATCTCTTGCAATTGTGGTGACATAATGTCCGTCATCCAGAGCTTTCTCTAATATTAATTTCCCCGTTCTGCCTGTTCCTCCAAATAATAATATTTGCATATCATCTCCTCCTCAATGATACTTTGAAATTGACAGGGGTATTGGCCGGAATGTTAGGAGTTTCTCCACCTGCTGTTAATTTCTAAATTATGAAAGTTTTAAGGGAGGTTCAAATATTTGTTAAGAAGAAAAATCTTTCAGGATTCGCAGACTTTTCGAATTATGTTTTTTATAATATAAAATGAAGCAGCAGAAAAAGTAAAGTAATCACTATTCTAAGTATTTATAAAAAGTACTTTAAGATTAATTATGTATTCTCTCTTTGATGAAACAACAGAGCTACATTCCCTTTTTTATGTCCCGTTTCTACATATCTGTGGGCTTCAACTGCCTGGTCAATAGAATAAACCCTGTCAAGTACCGGTTTAAATTTACCCTCTTCATATAACCCTTTAAGAAACTCCAGATCTTCCTGGCGTTCCACAGATATTCCAGCTATAATATTTTTATGAGAGGTTATTTTTGTCCAGATGCCGCGAAGGATTGGGAGGACTCCCATATGTACAGATCTTAAATAATAACCTTCATCAGCCAGAGAGTTAATACAGTCTGAAAATGGACTTTTTCCTACCGCGTCGTATATGATATCATATTTCTCATTCCTATCGGTAAAATTCTCTTTTTTATAGTCCACTACATGATCAGCACCAAGAAGTTTAACCAGTTCAAGATTCTTTGTCCCGCAGACCGCGGTGATTTCAGTCTCAAAGTAGCGGGCCAGTTGAACACCCGCCGTTCCAAGACTGCCTGAAGCCCCATATATTAAAACCTTTTTTCCTTTTTCTACTTTTCCTTTTCTTAAAAAATGCAGCGAAGTTAGAGTCCCGAAAGGAATAACAGCAGCTTCTTCAAAGGACATATCAGCCGCCATCCTTGTGATTACTCCGTCTTCCCCGATTTTCAGATATTCTGCATAGGTACCAAATTCAAATTCGGTTGATCCGAAAACAAAATCCCCGGTATGGAACTGTTTAACTTTTTGTCCGCATTCCTCAACTTTTCCGGAAAAGTTCATACCTAATATTTTCTTTTTGGGTTTGAGAAGCCCATTAAAAGCTCTTGCTAAGAAAGGGTCAGCCTTCCGAACTCTTATATCTCCGACCGTTACTGCTGAAGCATAAACTTTAACCAAAACTTCTTTATCCGTAATTACTGGTTTTTCAACTTCTGCGATTTTAAGTACTTCCGGGGATCCGTAATTCTCGTAAACAACTGCTTTCATTATTGAATCCTTTTATGATCAATAGGATACGTACCCATAATACTAAATGAAATATTTCTCGGTTTCTTTTATCAATTATTAGTAACTATAGAAATTACTACATTTCCTTTTTTATGTCCGCTATCTACATACCCGTGAGCTTCTTTAATCTGATCCAGTCTATACGTTTTATCTATCACTGATTTTATCTGCCCACTTTGAAGGAGTTCTTTAATAAGGGTAAGGTCTTCACTTTTCTCTCTGTTTTTTCTAAGTCCTGTAAAAGCAATAACAGCTTTTTTCTCAGATCTGGAAGTCAGTATCATATTAAAAAGAATCGGCAGTCCGACAACAGTAGTTAGAAATATTCCACCCTTACTAAGAGAATTCTTACATTTTCTGAAACTGCTTTTCCCTACAGTATCAAAGATAATATCGTATGATTTACCGTTTTTTGTGAAGTCCTCTTTCCGGTAGTCTATTACTTCATCAGCACCCAATGACCTCACCAGGTCAACATTATCCGTGCTGCAGACAGCTGTAACATCTGCTTCAAATATTTTAGCAAACTGGAGGGCATATATACCTACCGATCCTGATGCACCTATGATCAGTATTTTATCCCCTTTCTTAATTTTCCCATGATCTCTTAAAAAAGGAAGCGCAGTCAAAGTCCCGTAAGGTACCGAGGCTGCTTCTTCAAACGGGATAGGTTCAGGTAATATTTCTACAGGATCGTCCTCCTTCAGAATTAAGTATTCTGCATGAGTACTGCTCTTGGTACTGCTGTCGCCAAACACTTTGTCGCCTGGCTTAAACTTTTTTACATTTTTCCCGATGGTCTCAACTTCACCCGCGAATTCACTCCCCAGAATTCTATTTTTAGGTTTCATTATTCCGGTTGCCATCCTGGCAAAAAAAGCTTCGCCTTTCCTGAAGATAGAGTCCACCGCCGTTACAGTTGTAGCATAATTCCTGATTAAAACTTCGTTTGTACCCGGGACCGGTTTTTCAATTTCCTCCAATCTAAGAACATCCGGGGAACCGTATTTATAATAAACTGCTGCTTTCATAGGATTTCCTTCTTATTTTGATAAACCAAATAGATACAGCATTCCCTTTAGCAGGAGAACAATTTCTGTAGAATGCTTTGATTTTGCGGGATTAGTAGTGATCCGGATTCCGGAATTGTATGTATCTGATAAATAATATACAAAAATGAATATAAAAATCCCCAATTCGAACATTTTTGCAAATTTGAAGAATCTAAAGCAGATTTTTTGAGAAGAATAAAAAAGATCCGGTTCTATTTCAGGCCAATAAAATAGTTTAAGCAGCTACTATTAAGTACTTAAATAAGAACCAGTTATTAGAAGTTGTTACAGGTTTTTTCAAATTATACATATACCTGATTTCGATATATTTGTTTTTTTTCATACGGCGCTGATAATTTTTCTGTTTTCCGCATGTGTGCTTTCAAAACCAATACCATCTTTTTAGCTGCGTATAATACTGATATAAGCATATTTTTATGAGGGGAACATTATTGAATCAAGATTTACCTGCAATATTCAGGAGTACAGGTAAATATTTCAGAAATGCCGCGTATTGATTTCCTAATGTTTAGTTATGATAACATATCACTTTGCATCATCCGGCAGTTTTAATTCAACCAGCTGTGAGCTGACCCCGGGAATCAAAGCAACTTTCCTTGCAATCTCTTTGTTATCCTCTGCCTTGCCTGCCAGTTCAAGGATAAGGAGACCCTGATCTGTACAGTTTTCAAGCACACCATCATGAATTCCCAGCCTGGTCTTTATATTACACCCCCAGGCGGTTAGTATCTGCTGAACTTTTACAGCTGATTTTTTCCGGCTGCCGATAAAAATTAAGAGAATAGTTTTCATATCTCTCCCCAAATAAATTAAAGTTTTGTTCACAAACATAAAAAGAATTCAGGATGGAATCACCCATATGCAGATCAGAGTTTTACCCCTGCTGTGATTGCAATTGCCAATGAATTGGGAATGTCGGGATTCGTATTGGGAAAGACTATGTACTGAATATCCGGCTGAAGATAAAACCACGGGAAAATCTGTGCATTATAAGTCATCTCAATGTTATATTCGCCTTCCGTAACATTCGTACCATTCTCCTGCAGAAAATGCTTATAATCTTTACCATTAATTGCTGCTGCAAAGGCAATCCCAGCCTGGTCTTTTGGTCTGCTGTGTAATGGAGAGGTATAGACCAGACCGCATCCGGCATAATATGAGAATCTGTTTATTTCCTGATTAGCGGTTTCAAGTCTTACAAAAGCAGTTAAATTTCCTTTTCCGTCTTTTTGTTTGCAAATATTTTGTTCACCGATGAAGTAGGCCCCGATATTATTGCGGCTTTTTACCTGTGAATTTATATGTTCAAATTCAGATGTATATTTCCAGAAACCCAATGCATATTTGCTGTTAAATTCAGGCGAAGCAAATCTCCCGATCCTGCGGTTGCCGGCAGATATTTCATCACCCTGATTGGAGGTATTATCTATTCCAGTTTCAAAAGTTATTAATAACCCATCACCATGGTTGAAAATTATATGAGTTCTGTATGGATCATTGGGATCACCGGCAGCACCGTCCAGTGCTACTGCCTGAAGATATATGTTTTCGGTTAATCTTGCTTTAGCTCTGATACCGGCAGAAGTCCAGGGAAAGATTGAAGGTCCATTTTCTCCGGTTTGTGCGAAAGCGATACCAATTCCATGAGAGGCGTTTATAAACAGGTTTGAAGACCGAAGAGATTCAAACTCTGAATTGAGGTCATATAATCCCGCCAGGATAGATAAACGATTGTTAAGCAAATTAGTCTGGATCCAGGCTTCATAAAGTTTCCAGCTGTTGGGCGCAGTAATACTGCTTACACCCTGCACATCGCCGATATCATTGTCTGGATTGCCTCCGTCATTTCCAAGACCGTATATGAAAATAGCAGTTCTACCTACTCCCAGTAATTTCTCCAAATTAAGTGTAAGCGTTAGATCAAAGTTATCGAGATAAGTAGTTGAGTGCTTCAATCCCCCCTTCAAATTAGTAAATACGTCGGCGGTATAATTGAAACCTAAAGAAATTCCCGAATTTCTCAATGAATCTCTGCAGCCCCACCAGTCACCTGTAAGAAATTGTCTTGTGCCTATGGTTTGCGAATAAAGAGCTGTCTGGAACAGGACTGCAAAAATGATTAGTTTCATATAGCCAGGTTTACAATTAAGTTAGGATTATTGAACAGTAAATTCCTTAACCATATTTCGGTCGCGTGCCGTTTCTGAAATAAAAGCATATCTGCCGGGATCAAGATCAACGGTAAAATATGTAGTAGATCCAACCGGCATTTCCTGGGTTCCGCCGTAAAAAACAGCTGGAGAAGGTGTACGCAGCCCATTTATATTCATCCAGTCCATCCAGTTTATCACAGAGTCCAGGTTTGTATTTTCTAATAGTCTAACTACATGGATATCATTTCCAAGTCCATATTGTGGATGCTCCTTAAAGTGAACTGCGACAGTATTCGTACCCTGAGACATATTCCCTTCTGTTTCAATATTATTATTTGAGAGTGTAATATCATAATTAGCATCCGTTGGTTCCTTCATACCTGAGTTTTCATCGGTTACAAAAATCGGTTTGATCATACCTAATTCACTGTGGAACCTGCCGTCTTCTGTTTTTACATAGCACTCCATAACGTAATTTCCGGGAGTAAGTCTTAATGTAGTTTCCTCACTCTTGCCCGGTGCAATTATTCCTGCACCGCCCATAGTTTTAGCATTAGCATACCATTCCGGAAGTAAACTTCCCAGGAGGGCGCCTGCCTGTGCCTTATCCATCCCGTTCTTTAAGGAATCCCAGACAACGCCAAACGGCGGCGCGACCTCATTAATGTAATCATGAAAGCTTGCATTTTCAGGAAGTTGGGTTAGAAAGAAGAAATGGTGTGCGTGTCCTTCATTATTAAAGCGAAAAGTGGTCCAGCCGGAAGGAATGGTGTCCTTTGAGTGGAAGGAATAATCCTTTGCTGTTACATTAACTACATTCTTATCAGATTCTTTGCTACATGATCCCAGCAGCAGTGAAGCACAAAAAAGAATAGAAAGAGAGAATAAAAACCTCTTCATTTTTTACTCCTGTTTTTATTATAAATATGGCGAGTACAGGCTCAGAAATATATGCTGACTATCTAACCTGCTGATAGTCAGCTTGATGTCATCTCTGATAGAAAGTAAGGCATTATAATAAAAATATCAAATATCATCTGAATTATTTCGCTGCTTGAGGATATCTATTCTCATTTTTCCATCGACAAACCGAATGTTCTACCAAAATGCAGGTAACAGGCAGAAATAATTAAGATGTCATTATTAACTAAAGATCATTACTGCAGCGGGATCAATAACCTGGAACGTAAACGACTCAGTAAAATAAAGCTGCACGTTCTTAGTATTGTGAGATTGATAACCGATTGATAAATCCTGGCCCAGCGTCAGCCTGAAGTCGCCTCCTCTTTCCGATACCAGGAAGGAATCTTTAGATGAAGGATTCAGAATTATGTTTCCTTCCAGTAAACTTTTGATGACCTTTTTTAAGGGATAGCCGCTGATATAACTCGACAATGCTTCCCATTTTTCCGTACTTAATATTAGTGAATAGGGACCTTCTACGGAAGATTTCACAAACTGGCTTATCATTTCCGTTATTGTTTTCGGAAGATCCTCCACTTTTTCCGGGTATTTATGTGCTTTATGACCACTGGATTCTTTTAGTCCTTTCACTCCCGACTTGCCAAGTCCCTTATAGATCACATTTTCCTCGAACTCAGCAATTTTTTTTGCGGCATCTTCCATTGAATCAAGATCAAGATCTTCTGCACCTCGTGCCGCATTATCCAGTTCCCATATGTCAAGTTCAAAATCTGCACGGGTTTCTATAAGTGGAAGGACTTTGTTGATGCCATATCTTATGGTGCCCTTCTTTTCGGGCACAACATCCAGTCTTCCCAGTGAAACTGCTTCAAAGTCCCACCCTTTGGGCCCATCTATGTCTACAAACTTTCGGGCTGAAAGCACTGAATTAAATACTTTTTTTGCCTGCTTATTAATTTCCTCCCAGGCCTCAGCGGTTATGGGAGCCAGTGATTTTCTTAGAATATCCATTTATTTCTCCTCTATTTTATTTTTCCAATCCCCAGATCTTCCTGTTCAGCGGGGACTTCATCTTCTTCAAGATCTACAATATCTTTTTCTTTAAATAAATACTGCCGCATTTTTTCATCCCATCCGGGCATGTTCCTGCGAAGCCATTCCAGCGCCATCATTGCATGTTCCATCTCTTCAAGTTTATTATGCTCAATAATTCGTTTAAGCTGTTCATCCTGTGTTGAATCAATCCGCTGCTGGTACCAGTCAATCGCCTGTATCTCCTCTTCTAAAGAGTTCAATGCTCTTCTAAAATCCCGTGTTTGCGGAGTCAGATCTTCAGGTGGTTCGTGAAATTCCGACATACTATTTTCTCCTTTAATTCTAAGTAAATTATCGTATTAACGGAAAAGCATAAGGCTGTTCCTCACCCTTATTTAATATTAACAGCAATTCCGGAATTATATTGTGTTTAGCATCAATTTATACGATAAAACATTCATTTTTCAGAACAAACTTTCGTGCACATACTTTGCCGGATGCCAGGAAGAAACAGGATGCCTCCCTTTTAGCCCAAAGTGATTTATTTAAATAAGGCAGGAAGGAAATGGATTTTTTTGTTGCAAATTTCCCGGGGATAAAGAGTTCACTAAATTAAGCTGAATGACTGGATAGCCGTTTTATACACACAATTTTATTATTTTGCACTTTAACGTTACCCCGGATATCATTATAATGCTGATAAACTTTACAAACTTATATTATTAGTATATGGATCAAAAACTCATACTTATTGTTGAAAACAATACTTTAATAGCACTCGATCTAAAAATGATCTGTAAAGAACTAGGATACAATTGCCAGTCCGCCGCTTACGATAAAGAAACCCTGAGTAAAATAGATAAGTTAAACCCCGATCTGGTTCTAATGGATATAAAACTAGATAAGAAACAAAATATAATTGATGAGGCAGAGCGGATCTGCGATGAGTTTAATATACCCATTATTTTTTTCACAACGGCTCCGCGCGAATCCTACAGTAATAACCGCCTCCAGAACCGGTGTCTATTCCAGCCTATACCGTTCACAACTCAGGATATCATCGAAGCCATTAATAAAATATTGAAAATATCTCCTTATCGAAGAGAACAATCAAAGTAATTCCGCAGCTCAGATAAATTAAATTCCTTCTTTTACTTCGATAATCTCATCGGGAACCAACCCGTGAGCTTCTTTATGCACTCTGTATGCTGATTCTTTATCAGGAGCTTCAGAAAGACAAAATACGGTTCCGTCCTTCTCATTATACCAGTATTTAAGATACTTCACACCATACTCCCCCTGCTTCTCAAGATCTTTTTTATGAGCCTTAGCTACTGCTTCAGCAGTTAAACCATCCACACCTTTATGAATATCCATGAACAGAGCCATTTGATACCTCCGGCGTTAAATTAATTAATAATTACCTATCCTTTAAGGAAGAAAATAGAATACAGCAGTTGGATGGATCATAATAGAAATTCATTTTGCAAATAGCAACTATTTTATTTGTGGACTGAATAAAAAAACCGGCAGTGCTTTCTGCCGGTTCTTACATTTCCCTGCTTCCCTTTTTCAAATATCTTAAATTATGGTGTTATAAAGAGTCCTTTAAGGTCCTCGCTGCTTGAAAGAAGTGTCTGGACATTAGGAAGAATATCATCATCGGCATAGATTTTCCATTGATAAACCTGTCCCGATTGAAGTTCAGCAAACGCCGAACCGTCAAAGTTGAACCGTATACTGGAATACGTCCGCGGAATTTGTGCATGGCGAATGATTCCGTTCTCATCAAAACCTCCCCAAACAATGTTTCCATTCATATCCTTAACTTCAATAATGTACTCTTTAGCCTGCGGATAAGGGTTCCAGACAAATAATGGGTCTATTGAATCAGCCAGTGCAGGAATGATCTCGTCATCAGGATTGGTAGGAGAAACTATGCTGATTGCACCTGTAACACTGAAGTCAAGTTGTAAAGCGCTTTGAGAAGAAATGGATACATCAAGTGCACCTGGATTTTTAAATATCCAGTCCGGATCCATTACATAACCATCATTCTTGTAAGAGGCCCAGGCAGTGTATTCTCCGTTAGGTATATTATTCAAGGTGTAATTTCTGTCTGTATTAATAGTGGTCGTTAATCCGCTCACAACGGAAAGTGCATTTTTATCGAGAAGAGAAACATCAACTATACCGTTTTCCACAGCAAGAAAGGTAACCATGCCTGTCAGCGTAGAACCTGAAGTCTGACTCATAGCAAGTTGAACATTTGCATCAGGAGCACCTGATGTCAGGTTCACTAAAGCAGTATCTGAAGCATTAAATCCCGATTTCACCGCATAAACCGAGTAAGCATCAAAGGGAACGTTAAATATTGCAAAGTATCCGTCGGGACCCGAGTATGAGTGCAGATCACCATTTACGGCAGATGAGGCAACAACCAGGAATCCGGCCTGTGCAGGATCAACATAACCCTCGATTGTCCCAAATGTGCCCTGCAATGTATCCATGTAAAATGTCTGCTGAGAAACTTCATATTTTAAAATTGGAAACGGAACGGGACTAACATTTCCGATAGGCAATTCTTTATAACCCTGTGCTGCAATTCTTACGTAGTAACTGCCTTCAGTCAGATTTGTAAATTCTGCAATGCCGTCCGAACCTGATTCTGCACGCATAAGTGCTTCGCCGCTATTTGCATTGTACAGAACAACGTTTGCACCATTTACAAGTGAAGTATCAATAGATGACTTAACCATTATTTTAACTCCTGTTGGAGGCGGTGTAGCCACACCTTTATCTCCACAGTTAAGAAAAGTCAGCATTAAAAATGAAATGAGTATATAATCTGCAATAAGTTTAATTTTTTCCCTGAACATTTTAATTCCTTCAAAATTTGATACTTTATTAAGACAAAACGCGTACCATACTTTTTCAGATAAAAAATTGAATTATGTATGTTTTTCAACGATTAAATGCTCCTGCAGAAATATTTTTCTAAATCTTTCACATTTTGTCGGTCAACTTTGCACCCTTTGTAGAAACTACCATATTTTCTATACAAAGTTGTAAAAATCAGTAACTATACGGATGTGAAATGGAATAAATTCATTTACATTAATTCCGGGTACTCATGAGTTTTGTTGAGGGCACAATTAAACCCCCGCATTTGTCGGTGATGCAGGGGTTTACTTTTGTTATGAAGAAGGGTTAGTATTTTCCGACTGCGTTCAATAGACCATATTGGGCTATAATATATTTATACTCATTATTAATTTTATTGTATTCGGCCTGCAGATAATTATTGTATGCCTGCTGAAGATCAAGAAAAGTGGCAGAACCGAGACTATAAGTTTCTTTCTTAATTTTCCAGCTTTCGCGCGATGCATTCAGGGCAGCATCTGAAGCCGTTAGTTGTTCTTTCGCCGTCTGAAGATCCAGTTCTGCCGTTTTAACTTCACTCCTTATATTTAATTCAAGCGCCTTCAAATCCTCGTTATCATTTTCGACCTGAACTTCGGCTGCCTGAACTGCATTCTCTGTATTCCAGTTGGAGAATACAGGGATGTTTAAAGAAAGTCCCAGACTATAGACTTTTCGATTAAATAAATCTGACGGCTGAACAGCACTGGAGGAAAAACCATAGTTAGCTGACAGCCTCGGGAAGTAGCCGCTTTTTGCGATCGTCAACTGATTCTGACCGCTTTCCTGCTGGTAGGTCATACTTTTATAGTCCTGCCTGTTATTTAACGCATAGCCATACAGATCTTCAGCATTCCGGTTCATCAGAGATGTATCACTGACGGCAGAAGCAGTTGAATCATACTGAAATTCTTTTGAAGGATCTATTGAAAGAAATGTCAGAAGATTAACTTTTGATTTTTCAAGATTGTTCTTTGCCTGCAGATAAGCAACCTGTGAATTTGCCGTCTGAGCCTGCTGCGAGTATACATCACTGATTGACACCATTTTCAAATCAAACATCTGCTTTACTCTGTCAAGAAGTCCTTTGTTGTACTTAAGATCCTCTTCCTGGAAATTAAGAAGCTTTTGATTGCTTATTATCTGCGTATATAAATTTACGATCTGCAGTACTATATCCTGTTTTAATTTCTCAAGAGACGATCTTGCCGCGTAAAGATTATTTTTGCTCTGACTTATACCGGCGATATTAGAGAGCCCGTCAAACAGGGTAACATTTCCCCCGGCTGAAACAGACCAGCTGCGTGAATCCACCTGTGAGGCACCAATGGTCTGTAAATTTCCAAAGTAGTCAATCTGTTTACTTCCTCCGTTATCAGTCACCCTTTGCCAGTTAAAACCTCCCTGCAGACTAAGATTCGGGAGCAGGTTGCCGTATGCGCTTTTTACATTTGACTGATACGAAGCGATTGAGTTTGAACTCTTAACAACATTCGTGTTGCTGTTGAGTGCTTTTGTAATCGCTTCATTTAGTGATAGTTTTTCCTGTGCTGAGATATTGTCGAAAGCAAACGAGGTGAATATTGCCAGGAGGATTATAAATATTTTTTTCATTTTCTTATTCGTTTAATTTAATGTTTATTCATAACGCAGGGCGTCAATTGGATTCAGATTGGCGGCTTTTCTTGCTGGATAGAATCCAAAGAATACTCCTATTACCGCCGAAAAACTGACAGCAATGGCTACAATAGAAGGGCTGATAACCGCCATCATACCTGTATATACATTAAGTATAAAGACAACCCCAAGCGAAAGCAGAATTCCTATCAGTCCGCCTGCAAAGCTAAGTACTATTGCTTCTGTCAGGAACTGGATCAGAATATCTGATGTTCTGGCCCCAACTGACAGGCGGATCCCTATTTCACGGGTGCGTTCTGTTACTGAAACGAGCATGATATTCATAATTCCAATGCCTCCTACTACAAGAGACACTCCGGCTACAGAGGCCAGAAGGATCGTCAGAATCTTTGAAGTTTCGGTTGCCGCCTGTGTAATTTCAGCCTGGTTCCTAACCGTAAAATCATCATCTTCGCCCGGATTAAGATGATGTGCTTCTCTCATGATGCTGGTCAGCTGCTGCTGTGCGGCATCAATCTGATCAGTTGATATCGCGCTGGCCTGTATGTAGTTTATATAAATGCCGCCGACAAGTCTGTCAAGCACAGTGGTTGCAGGAGCAAAAATTATATCATCCTGGTCCGATCCCATTGCGCTTTGTCCTTTGGCAGTAAGAACTCCGATAACTCTGAATGGAACGTTCCGTACCCTGATCTGCTGTCCGATGGGATCTTCATTAGGAAATAATTGTTTGGCTACGGTCTGCCCCAATACGGCCACTTTAGCTCTTGAGATCATATCTTTATCTGTAAAAAAATCTCCCGAGGCTAAAGGCCAGTCTCTTATTTCCAGAAAGTTTGGGGCAACACCCTGGATTTGTGTACTCCAGTTTCCTGTTCCGCCTATCACCTGTCCTCCCGTTCGAACTACCGGAGTTACGGCTTTGATCAGTGTAGCTTCATCCTGTATTTTTTTAACGTCTTCCATTGTAAAGCGGTTTATACTTCCGGCGCCCATATGTATTCCACCGGACGACATAGAACCGGGAAAAATTATAATCAGATTTGAACCGAGCGATGAGATCTGCTGCTCTACCTGTACCTGCGCTCCGTCTCCGAGTGCAACCATTACAACAACAGCCGCCACACCGATAATGATACCGAGAGCTGTGAGAAGACTCCTCATTCTCGATTTTAATATGCTTTTAACAGCTACTTTTAAAAGATTTTTTATATGCATTTCAAACCTTAATTTTCGTCCGGGATAAGTTCTTCGGCTTTCTTTAACTCTTCAGCGCCGATAAGACGATCTTTTATCATTGTGTCGCGGATTATTCTTCCATCCTTTAACTCAACGATCCTTTTTGCAAACCTTGCAAAATCTCTTTCATGTGTCACCAGAACAATTGTTATTCCTTCATCGTTAAGCTGCTGAAAGAGAGCAAATACTTCAACCGACATCCTGCTGTCCAGATTTCCTGTCGGTTCATCGGCCAGGATAAGAGTCGGCTCATTCACCAATGCACGAGCTATTGCAACTCTCTGCTGCTGTCCTCCGGATAACTGATTCGGAACGTGGTGAATTCTGTCTCCCAGTCCAACCCGCTGAAGTACTTCCAGTGCTTTCTTCGCAGGATCCTTAATACGTTCATAACGGTCGTACATCAGGGGCAGTTCAACATTTTCAAGAGCAGATGTCCTCGGAAGCAGATTAAATCCCTGGAATACAAATCCGATTTTCTGATTTCGTATCCTTGCATAATCATTCTTTAAGAGGGTTCCGGTGTTTACACCATCAAGGAAATATTCTCCTGCAGTTGGACTGTCAAGACATCCGATAAGATTCATTAAAGTTGATTTACCTGATCCTGATGAACCCATTATCGCCACAAATTCACCTTCAACAATATTAAGATCAACTGATTTCAGCGCATGAACCTCCACTTCCCCAACAGTATAAGTCTTCGTCAGTCCTTTTATTCTTATAATGCTCTTTTTTTCAGATGCTTCCATTAAAATCCTCTCCTGATTCCACGAGGCATATTTCTGTTGGGACTTAAGAAATTAGAGTTGTTCGTCTGCGCTTCTTCCTGGGTTTCGAACCCGGTAATTACCTGCAGACCTTCTTTAGCACTTCTGCTTTTCACGATCTCAGTATTCTTACCATCACTTAATCCAAGTACAGCAAACCCCATTTCCGGTTTTCCATTGCTATCAACATACCAGAACGTGCCCCGCGAACCGCTGCCTGTACTTCTGCTGCCGGTTCCGCTGAAAGCTCCTTGTGTTCCTCCGGAATACCCGGCTTCTCTCTTCAGACTATCGGGAAGACTTTTCCTTTTCTTTTGTATTGCTGCGATGTAATCTGCCCTCATTTCTTCTGTCGGCTGGAACCTTAATGCTGCATTCGGGATCATCAGCACATTATTTCTCTGTTCAACATAAAAATCAATTGTTGCGGTCATTCCCGGCAGCAGAAGTCCTTCATTATTATCGGCATTTACAACAACTACATAGTTAACAACATTGGAAACGACTATGGAACCCAGTCTGATCTGTACCACCTTACCCGAAAATTCTTTATCAGGATAAGCCTGAACATTAAATTTGGCCTCCTGACCTACTTTAATCTGTCCTATATCGCTTTCATCTACGTCTGCAAGAATCTGCATTTTGGAAAGATCTTCCGCAATGGTAAAAAGCGTAGGAGCGGAAAGGCTGGCTGCAACAGTTTGCCCTTCTTCAACATTGCGGTTAATTATTTTTCCCTTTATCGGAGAATATATATAGGCGTAGCTAAGGTTCGTTCTTGCCTGTCCGAGAGAAGTCCGTGCTGAAGCAAGATTAGCTTTGGCGGTCTCGAAGTTGGATTTTGAAGTTACATAATCCAGTTCTGAAAGAAACTTTTTGTCATAAAGCGACTGATCTCTTTCAAACTGGGCTTTGGCCAGGTCATATTGTGCCTGTGCCTTTTCAAGTCCGTTCATGGCATTACTTACCTGGAGGGCTAAATTCGTCGTATCAAGGATCGCCAGCAGCTGTCCCTTTCGCACATTTGAATTAAAATCCACAAGGATTTTATCGATTTTACCTGAAACCTGAGTACCTACATCAACCGTTGTAACAGCCTGAAGAGTACCTGTACTTGTTATGGTGGTACTCAGATCACCTTTTGTTATCTGGGTAAACGTAAATTTCTGTGTACCGGCGTTGCTGCTGCTGAAAAACACGAAATAGATCACAATCACGGCAATCAACTACGAGTGATGAGGGAATTAAAATTTTCTTTTTCATTTATTTTTCTCAAAAATGTATTCTAACGATGATTAGACATAACATCCTTCTGGTTAGTTTAATTTTGCCCGGGTTCCTCCTTGTAGACTCATATGACCTGTGATTTGATCGTATTCACATCGTATTCAGAGCGTATTCAGAGCGTTTTCACATCGTATTCAGAGCGTTTTCATATGCTTTTAGAATAGTAGTACTGTTTTTTTTACCTTATTTTTCAGGTGTGTCTTTTAGGAAAGGAAAAATGATGGAAGAAATCACTTCTTTGGAAGGCATTGTAAATGCTGCAAATGCTTTCCGTGCCAGCCGTATTTTATTAACATCTTTTGAACTCCGGCTTTTTACGATCCTCGATCATCATATGATGAGTTCCGCCGATATTGCCGAGCAGATCAAAGCCGATCCCCGCGCAGCGGACAGGCTGATGAATGCTCTTTGCGGAATGGGGCTGCTTAAAAAAGTAAAAGGTAAGTTCTATAACAGTGATCTTGCTTCAAAATACCTGGTTGAAGGAAAACCTGATTTCATGGGCAATCTATATCATACAAATCACCTGTGGAATACCTGGAGTTGTCTTACAAAGTCGGTTATTAAAGGCAGTGCGTATAGAGGTGACCAGAACAAGAGTGAAAAGACTGAATGGGTGGAAGCATTTATCGGCGCTATGCACCACCGGGGCGTTAAACAGGGAAAAATACTTGCAATGATGATTAACCTCGATGGGGTTAAAAAGATGCTCGATGTCGGCGGCGGATCAGCAGCTTTTTCGATGGAAATAGTTAAAAGTAATCCTGCTGCTGAAGCAGTGGTATTCGATTTACCCCATGTTGTGCCGCTTACAAAAAGGTATGTGCACGAAGAAGGACTGGATGAAAAATTTTCGTTTATTGAGGGAAATTATCTTGAGGATAGTTTCGGAAGCGGGTACGACTTAATTCTGTTATCAGCCATTGTTCATATTAACAGCTATGAAGAAAATAAATTTCTGATTAAGAAATGCTCTGATGCCCTAAACAAAAATGGCAGAATTATAATCAGCGACTTTATTATGAGCAGCGATAGAACAAAACCCGCCTATGGAGCATTTTTTGCCATTAATATGCTTGTCGGAACTGAACGGGGTGATACTTATACTGAAGATGAAATGCGGGAATGGTTTGTGGCTGCGGGAATAAGTCAGGTTGAGAGAAAAAATACTTCTTATGGAGCCGACCTGATGATAGGTATAAAATCGTAGGTACGAATCACTGGCGTCCATGTATCGGCAGCTTTCTCTGCCCCATCGCGGCAATACATTACTAGTTTTGCGTATCTACAGCCTACTATCCATACGCAGCACGTCGAAATATTCGCGGGTGTGCAGGGCCGATATCTCCTTTGCCGCACAGTGCCTTTTCATTTGAAGGTACTTAGCACCACCACATTCGCAGCTAATATCCGCTATCACAAACCTGGCCGCTCTGGCGACAGTTCCTTTACTACATAATGCCGTTGCATTTAAAAAGTAAAAGCTCCGGTGTTTTGCCGGAGCTTTAGTGACCCCAAGGGGATTTGAACCCCTGTTACCGCCGTGAAAGGGCGATGTCCTAACCACTAGACGATGGGGCCTTGTAAATCACATTATCATAACTAAGAACTGTTCGGGTGAGCGATGGGAATTGAACCCACGACCCCCAGGGCCACAACCTGGTGCTCTAACCAACTGAGCTACGCTCACCATCTGGTACGCCCGAGTGGACTCGAACCACTAACCCTCAGCTTAGAAGGCTGATGCTCTATCCATTGAGCTACGGGCGCGGATCAAACCAATTAACAATTAAAAATTTACAATGAACAATTTAAGAATTATCAATTATTCAATTATGATTATACATTTATAATTGCAAATGGTCGGGGCGGCAGGATTCGAACCTGCGACCTCCTGCTCCCAAAGCAGGCGCGATGAACCGGGCTACGCTACGCCCCGAATTGCTTATCAAATTGAATCCCGATGAAAATCGGGATGGTAAAGAACAAAATTGAACTAATTTCTTTAAAAAAGAGTATCAAATATATTTTATATCTTCTAAAAAAACAATGTATTTGCCTGATATTTTTTAGATTGCTCAATCCGCTCGGCCAGACATTTGACAATTTAACGATTTAACCGCCTGTAAGGCAGCTATGGCAATCCCCTTTTCCTGCTTCGTATACTGCATAATTTTCAACTATTCCCAATCTTGATTAAATTGTAAAAGTAATATCGGAATTTGTTTGATGTCATTCCCCTTTTTTGTATCGAAAAAATTTATCCTTTCTAAAAAAGGTTCTAAATTCATAACATTTATTTCCTCGATCTCAATTACCGGGATAGCGCTCGGTGTTGCAACGCTTATTATAGCATTAAGTATTCTGACCGGTTTCGCTAATACTCTCACCAATAAGATCATCGATTTCGATTCGCATATTACAATCTCTTCTTACAGATCTACCGTACCTGACTACCAGGAAATGCTTCCGCGTATAAAAGAAATGATTGCACCTTATGGTCAGGAGGTAAATCCTTTTATATCCAAACTGGCTATTATCAGCAGTAAAAAGGTGAAAGACGGAGTTAACATAAAAGGTATTACCCCCGGAAATAAAGCTCTCAGGATCAGAAACAGCATTGTTGCAGGAAATTTTAATCTCACTGATTCATCCTCGATAGTAATAGGTAAAAAACTGGCTGATAAGCTGCTGGTTGGACTCGGCGATAAAGTTACTGTTTTCGCGCTGAAGAACGATAAAATACCCGAACCGGGTACCCTGCCAAATATTGAACAATTCACTATTACCGGTATATTCGAGAGTGGAATGGCGGAGTATGATGATCTGTTTGCATATGTAAACCTGAAGGCTGCACAAAACTTGTTCTCGCTTGGAAATAATGTCAATGGTTATGATATCAAGTTGAATAATATCTCGAAGATAGACAGCCTTACCAGATATCTTTCTGAACATCTGCACTACCCCCATAAAGTTGCTTCTATTTATCAGACTCACAGGAATATTTTTACATGGATAGATCTGCAGAAAAAACCTATTCCGATTGTACTGGGATTGATAATTATCGTAGCGGTTTTTAATATTATCGGAACATTACTGATGATTGTACTGGAGAAGACACGCGATGTTGGCATGCTTAAGTCACTCGGTGCAACGAGCAGACAAATAACTTCAGTTTTTATATACCAGGGAATATTCCTGGCTATAATAGGTATAATCCTTGGGAATATACTTGCTCTCCTGCTTATGGGAATTCAGCTTGAATTTAATATCATATCTCTCCCCTCCTCTGTTTATTTTGTTTCTACCGTTCCGATATTGTTGAAATGGTATACCTTTGCCGGAGTATCCGTGCTGACCTTGCTTTTATGTATTACTGCATCTTTAATACCCGGATTTGTTGCCTCCCGCATTCAGCCGGTTAACAGTCTGAGGTTCGGATAATGAAGTTTGAAAATTTTATAGCGCGGCGTTACCTGGTCTCCAAACATAAAGTTAATTTTATAACTATTATATCATTTCTTTCGATCGGCGGAATTACTATTGGAGTAGCAGCTTTGATTGTCGTTCTCTCTGTGTTCAACGGATTCGGAAGTCTTGTTACATCTTTCCTAATAAATTTCGATCCTCATGTGAGGGTTGAGATCCTGAATCCCGATAATACGCAGGCTGCAGCAACTCTGGATTCGGTATTAAATAAAAACCCTGATGTCGTTAAATATTCACCTTACGTCAGCGGTAAAGTCCTTGTTTACAGGGCGGGATTATTCCAGATTGTAAACCTTAAGGGAATTGACGTTAGTTCCGGAGAGAGTATCTATGATATAGAAGAAAGTATGCTGTATGGAAAATATTCACTAGGTAAAAAGGGAAATTATCCTGAGATGGTCCTCGGTCTTCATCTTGCTGATAGACTTCAGACTCTTATAGGCGATACGCTGACGCTTCTTTCTCCTGCAGGCATCCAAAAAGCTGTAACCCAGTTCTCCTCCCCGGAAACTGAACGATTCATTCTCTCGGGGATTTACAGCACTACGAATAATGAATATGATGATTCATATATATTTACATCCCTGAAATTTGCGCAGAATCTTCTCGGGTATAAAAACCATATACAGGGGTATGATATAAGACTGAACGATATTGACGAATCTTTCGGGGTAAAAGCGGAGCTCGAAAAACAGTTGTCACCAAAGGACTATAATATCCAAACCTGGTATGATTTTCACCGCGACCTTTATTCTGTAATGCAGATAGAAAGATGGACAGCTTATATTATACTCTGCCTCATAATTGCGGTGGCTTCATTCAATATTCTGGGTTCATTATCGATGTCGGTTATCGAAAAAAAGCGGGATATCGGTGTCCTGAATTCAATGGGAGCACAGCCCGGATCAATACTTAAAATCTTTATGTATGAAGGAATTCTGATCGGGATCCTTGGTACCCTGGCCGGATTGCTCCTGGGATATTTTATTTGTTTCCTGCAGCTTCAGTTTAATATTTATCCTCTTGATCCGACTCAATATAAAATAGATTCTCTGCCGCTGCAATTGAGGCTCAGCGACTTTTTCTTTGTAAGCGGTGCCTCATTGCTGCTCACGTTCCTTGCTTCCCTGTTTCCTGCAAAAAGAGCGGCTAAAATAAATACAATTGAAGCAATAAAGTGGGAATAATATAGTTTAATTGATAAAGTATATTTATATATAATAAAATAGATTATAGACTTCACTAAAATAATATTATAAGGTTAATGTGATTTTACGTACCCAAAATATCATTAAAAGCTACCAGAATACTAAGAAGGTCAAACTGGAAGTCTTAAGATCTGTTGATATTGAGATTGAAAGCAATAAGATCTCAGTTATTGTGGGAGCATCCGGAGCCGGTAAAAGTACCCTGCTCCATATTATGGGCGGACTCGACCGGCCTGATTCGGGAGAAGTCTTTTTTAATGATCAGAATTTGTTCGATTTATCGGATGATAAACTGGCCAGGTTCAGAAATAAAAATGTCGGGTTTGTTTTCCAGTTTCACCATCTGCTCCCTGAGTTTACAGCACTGGAGAATGTGTCAATCCCTCAGATGATTACCGGTAAATCCTTTGCCGAGGCATCGGAGAAAGCACTGGGTTTGCTTGAGGCTGTGGGGATGAAGGAGCGGATGAATCATAAACCCGCTGAATTATCGGGGGGTGAACAGCAGCGTGTCGCTGTAGCCCGTGCTCTGGCAAATGATCCTGATATTATTCTGGCTGATGAACCCACCGGTAACCTCGATTCTGAAAACAGCGAGGCAGTGCATAAAATACTGATAGATCTCAGGGATAAGATGGGAAAGACCTTCGTAATAGTAACGCATAATCCGGGACTCGTGAGTCTGGCGGACAGAGTTTATGAAATGAAAGACGGTAAAATCATCTCCCGGAATTAACCGGTTCCTCTCTCCTGAGTATTTAATTCCTGTGGATTTATTTAACTTTTTTTATCTGTCGGATTGGACAGGTAAGCAAATAAAAGTCTTACACCAAAACCTGTCATATACTTTCGTGTATAATTGTTAAAATTATTGGCCATTGCAGGTCCCGCTATATCAAGGTGCGCCCATGAAATTTTGGGGTCAACAAATTTCTCAAGGAATTTAGCTGCAGTAATGGCGCCTCCCCATCTGCCGCCAACGTTTTTTACGTCCGCAACATCACTCACTATAAGTTCATTGTAATCGTCCCACATCGGCATTCTCCAGAGCCGGTCATACGTATCTAGCCTTTCTGATAAAGTTCATCTGCCAGTTTATCATCCTTTGTAAATAATCCGGCCACAAATTCTCCCAATGCTACAACACATGCCCCGGTTAAGGTTGCCAGATCAATGATTACATCGGGTTTAAGGTTAGATGCATAATGGAGTGCATCTGAGAGGATCATTCTACCTTCTGCATCTGTATTATCGACCTCAATGCTTTTGCCTGATGAAGTGACTACAACATCACCGGGACGCATAGAAGATCCTGAAGGCATGTTTTCCGCTGATGGGATTATACCTGTTATATTAATGGGCAGCTTCGCTTTAGCTGCTGCCAGTACAGTACCTGCAACTACCGCTGCACCCGACATATCAGCTTTCATTTCTCCCATATTGCTCGCCGGTTTAATAGAAATTCCGCCAGAATCAAAAGTAACTCCTTTACCAACAAGGGCAACATTCTTTACTTTCTTATTTTTACTGCCTCCTTTGTATTCCATAATAATAAACCGCGGAGGATTAGCACTACCCATACCAACCGCCAGAAGGCCTCCCATCTTTCTTTTCCTGATCTCTTTTTCATTAAATACGGTCACTTTAACACCGGCTTCTGTTAAAGTTTTATTAACTCTCTTTGCCAGTTCGTTGGGGATAAGTACCGATCCGGGTTCATTCTGCAGTTCTTTGGTAAAGTTCACACCTTCCATAACCGTCGTGCCCGCTGCGATGGCGTGATTCAACTTTTTCTGGTTGTCGGCGTAGAAAAATACATTGAGGTTAACAGGTTTCTTTTTATCAACCTTATATTTATTAAATGAATAATTGCCTAGAATTACTCCCTCTACAAAAGTCTGGTAGTAGTAAAGTTCGCTTGAAAAATACTTCTTGAAGATCTCGTATTTTGGAATAAAAATGTGCAGACTTTTTAACTGTTCGGAAGCCAGTGAGGGAAGAAATCCTGCCAGATGATTCCTGAAATAATCAGGAGAGAATTTATCATCTACTTTTACTTTGGATATTATTACCGAATCAGGTTTGCCATCTTTCTTTGAAACCCGAACCTGGTTTCCTCCTTCGGCAAGAAAATTCTTTCTTTGAAGCTGGGAAAACCTGATATTGAAAATAGTTTCAAGGTTTAAGAAACTTGCCTCAAGTTTTTTCTCATCAACCATATACTTAAGACTGATGGCAAGCTGACTATAAGCGATTTTCTTACCGCCTGATTTGATATTCAGATTAAACATATTATTACCCAAATTGTTTTACGTAATCAAGTGCACGATTTAATATCTTAGGGATATAATCTTCAACATTACCTTCTCTGATACGGAGTCCTGCCGCATTAACATGACCTCCGCCGCCGAATTCAGAAGCAAGCTTGTTAACAGGAATAAGACCTTTTGAACGAAAGCTTACCTTAAATCCTTCCTTCAATTCAAGAAAGAGAAGCCCGAGCTTTACATTTTCAACCGACAGTGAGACATTTACAAATCCGTCTGTATCAGATTCTATAGCTTTCGTTTCTTCGAAATCCTGCCTGGTCAGTCTCATATAACTAACCTCCTGCCTTTCTCCGTATAATTTCATCGAATTTACTGCCCTGCCGAGAAGCTTGATCTTGCTGAACTTACTCTGATCATAGATCTTATCATAAACATCCCCGGGCACAACGCCGGCTTCAAGCAGCTCCGCCGTGATTTTATGGATCTGAGGAGTAGTTCTTTCGAACCTGAATGAACCCGTATCTGTCATAATTGCAGCATATATTGGTTCCGCTGTTTCATAACTTAACTGAACTATTCCCGTCTCTTTTATAAAATCATATATAATCTGACCCGTCGCGCTGTAATCTGTATCTATAAAAATGTAATTAAATACATTTTCGTAATCCTGGTGGTGATCTATGCATATTTTCATCTTCTGCGACTGCAGGAAGCCTGATTCCATCCGGACGATCCTGTTGGAGCGGTTAAAGTCAACTGCGGCAAGTACATCAGCTTCTTCAAAAATACCCTGATGTTTTTCGGGCGAATAATGTTCAATGATATTCTCTTTGTCGAGGAAAAGCAGATTGTAAGGTGTAATACTGTGATTAACAATTCTTGCCTTCTTCCCCCTCTCCTTCAGAATATTATACAAAGCTATCTCCGATCCGATCGCGTCGGCATCAGGATTCACATGAGTGGTAATGAGGAATGAATTATTTTCAAGGAGAATATTTTTTAACTGATTAAAATTGATCATATAATAAATAAATGTAAAAGGGCTCGATTGCTCAAGCCCGTGAAAATTTAATCAGCTAAAATAGAAAAAATATAGGTTAATTCAATAAATCTTAATTTACATCCCACATATTCCCGCTGAATAGTAATTTCTTTAAGTCACCTTTTCCTTTAGCCTCGGTCAGCGCTTCCAGCTGAGCATGAAGAGCATCTTCATAAGTTTCTTTTTCTTCCTGTCTGATTACACCGACAGGAGTAGGCATTCCTTCCATCTCTGCAAGCTGCGAAAGAATATGTGCTCGCGCAGTGCCTTTATCGAATTCATCGTGTACCCATACATCATTAACAGAATATGAGCCTTCATTGATATCGATAACTTCAGGTGTAAGGCCGTTAAGCCTGATCCCTTTATTATTTTCTTTTCCAAAGATCATCGGTTTACCGTGCTCAAGGAATAACACGTTATCCGGTTTAGTCTCTTTATCTGTATATAGTGCATAAGCTCCGTCATTAAAGATATTGCAGTTCTGGAATACTTCAATGAAGGCAGTACCTTTGTGCTTCCCCGCCCTGGTGAGCATGTCTTTCAGATGTTTCGGATCTCTGTCAAGACTTCTTGCTATGAATGTTGCGCCTGAACCTACCGCTAGTCCCAGAGGGTTAAAAGGATAATCAATACTTCCGTAAGGCGAGCTTTTAGTTTTCTTTCCTTTTTCGGATGTAGGTGAATACTGACCTTTTGTAAGTCCGTAAATCCTGTTATTAAAAAGAAGGATCTTGATATCGATATTTCTTCTGCAGGCATGTATGAAATGATTTCCGCCGATGCTCAGAAGGTCGCCGTCACCTGATGCCACCCATACAGATAAGTCGGGTCTGTTGATCTTTATACCGGACGCAATAGCCGAAGCTCTGCCGTGAATTCCATGGATTCCGTATGTATCCATGTAATAAGGAAAGCGTGCCGCGCATCCTATACCCGATACCCATACAAATTTTTCTTTCTTAATGTTAAGGTCGGGTGAAATTCTCTGCATCTGGGCCAGGATAGAATAATCACCGCAGCCGGGACACCATCTCACATCCTGTGAAGAAGAAAAATCTTTTGCAGTATATTTTGTCTCCTGCGACATATCTTTATTTTCCATTTTTATTTCCTCCTGCGATCGATTCAATTTTCGATTCTATTTCGGATGACTTGAAAGGTAAGCCCTGGATCTTATTAAAAGGCTCAACGTCAATGAGAAATTCCTGTCTTAATAATTTTGCAAGCTGTCCAAGGTTGATCTCGGGACATATAATATGCTTGTATCTCTTCAGAACATCTTTCGTATTTTTAGGGAAAGGATTTAGATATCGGAAATGCACGTGGGCAACCTTCATTCCTCTTCCCCTTGCACGGTTCACAGCTTCTCTGATGGAACCATACGTACTTCCCCAGCCCGCAATCAGCAGGTCCGCATCTTCATCGCCTTCTATCTGAAGATCAGGAATGTCATTCTCAATATTTTTAACTTTCTGGGCACGAAGCCTTACCATGAACTCGTGGTTTTCAGGATCGTAGCTGACGTCGCCGGTTACATTGGCTTTTTCAAGTCCTCCTATCCTGTGTTCAAGACCTGGAGTCCCCGGAACAGCCCAGGGTCTGGCAAGGTTTTCATCTCTTTTGTAAGGCTGGAAGTTATCGGGATCTGTTCTGAACTTCACCTCAATTTCGGGGATCATATCGGGATCAGGGATCTTCCACGGCTCAGATCCATTTGCAAGATAGCCGTCGGATAAATACATAACAGGCACCATATACTTTACTGCGATCCTGGAAGCTTCCAGTGCCATTGTAAAGCAGTCGGCAGGAGTAGAAGGAGCAATTACTACTATGGGAGCCTCACTGTTCCTTCCGTACATTGCCTGAAGCAGATCGGCCTGTTCAGTTTTTGTTGGCAGGCCAGTGCTCGGCCCGCCTCGCTGTATATCTATAATTACCAGTGGAAGTTCAGTCATTACCGCAAGTCCTATTGCCTCGGTTTTAAGAGCAACACCGGGCCCGCTGGTAGTAGTTATTCCAAGCGCACCTGAGAAAGAAGCTCCTATGGCGGCGCTTACTGCGGCTATCTCGTCCTCAGCCTGAAAAGTCCTCACACCAAAGTTTTTATGTTTACTTAATTCGTGAAGAATATCAGAAGCCGGCGTTATCGGATAAGAACCCAGAAATAATGGAAGTCCCGATTTCACTGAAGCGGTAACAAAACCCAAAGCCAGCGCTTCATTGCCTGATATATTTCTGTACCTTCCCTTAATAAGTTTTGCTGGCTGCACTGTGTAACGGGTTGTGAACAGTTCGGTATTCTCGCCGAAGTAATACCCCGACTTCAGAGCTTTCTCGTTTGCTGCTGCAATGTCTTTTCTTGATTTAAACTTTGAATGGATCCATTCTATTGTCGGTTCAATGGGTCTGCTGTAAAGCCAGTACATCATTCCAAGTGCAAAAAAGTTTTTGCATCTTTCGATTTCCTTCGCCGAAAGTCCGCTTTCTTCAAGAGCAGTTTTCGTAAGCTGACTAAGCGGTACCTGCACCACATTGTAGCCGTCAACAGTACCGTCTTCGAGCGGATTTTCATCGTATCCTGCGAGCTTAAAGTTTCTCTGATCAAATGAATTAATGTTGACTATAATTGTCCCGCCTGTTTTCAGATCTTTTATATTGGTCTTTAAAGCGGCAGGATTCATTGCCACCAGCACATCGGGTGAATCACCGGGAGTATGAATATCATCGCTGCTGAAATGAAGCTGGAATCCGCTCACGCCGTAAGTGGTACCGGCGGGGGCACGTATTTCAGCCGGATAATCTGGTAATGTACTTAAATCGTTGCCTACAAGGGCAGTAGTATTTGTAAACTGGCTGCCTGTTAACTGCATTCCGTCCCCTGAATCTCCTGCGAATCTGACAGTAACGTCAGAGAGATCTAATACGCCTTTCTGCATCTTGCACCAAGGTTTTGTGAATAATAATATTTAAACTCGATTAGTATCTGCTAAAAAAATAACTAAATATTCAATAAATCAAATCACCAAAATCTATCAATATTCCGGTCATATGCTTTACTCCGGTATCACACATTTTGTTTCCGGATGAATTTTTAACAACAAGATTATTTTCTGTTAAAAGAGATTGTAATAAGGGGGTAGTTCCGGGATGAAAATTCCTGATCAGCACCGGCTTATTCTCTGGTTTCAATTGAGGGTTTTTTCTTGTCCTAAAAGTTTTGACTATAACTTAAAAAAGCTCTTGTTGATTGTCAAATATTCATTGGGGAGTAAAATTGCC
>CAVRHV010000020.1:0-86364 GCA_963721075.1 uncultured Ignavibacteria bacterium
TCATCAGAGACAGAGAAGATATTGTGATGCTTTCTCCAAGGGAAAACGGAATGGTTATGTATAAACTGCGGTACCCCGATGAGATCAGAAATATAAAAGAGGTACCTATGCTAAATGGATTGAAATCGAATAAAGAACAGCTTAAACTTGCAAAGACGCTTGTCGATTCTATGTCGACAAAACTATCTGAAATAAATATGGAGGACCACTACCAGGCGGCATTGAAAGATCTTATACAGGCAAAGATTGAAGGTAAAGAGATAGTATCCACAGAAGAAGAAGTTAAACCTGTTGTAGATATGATGCAGGCGCTGAAGGAAAGTCTTGAACAGGCCAAGAAACAGAAGATGCCGATGGAAAAAGCCAAAGGAAAAAAGAAAGCAGCGAAACCTGCGAAGAAGCAAACAAAACAGAGAAAACAGGCGTAATATTTATCTATAATGGCAAAAGTAATACAATTAGATACAGTTAGTCCCTCCCGACTTGGTTACAAGCGGGCCAGGAAAAGAAAGTCAAAAGACCTTGAAAAGGAAGGACAGCTGAATTTATTTACTTCCGCGGAAGCCAGGATAATACAGCTGCCTTCGAGGTTCACTCCGTTTGAAGAAGCTCTCTGGCTTGATGAAAGGGGCGATCCGGGGGCGCAGGAAGCTTATCTGAAGGCGATAATAGCAGAGGATTGTGCCGCTGATGCAAACTGCAATTTGGGAATACTGGAAACTCAGTCGGGAAACACCATGAAGGCATTCGACTATTTTACAGAGTGTCTTAAGTACGAACCAAGGCATCTTGAAGCGCACTACAACCTTGCTAATCTCTATTTTGAGCAGAATGATTTCAGACTGGCGAAACTTCATTATGAGATCGCCGCCGAAATAGAGCCGGAATTTCCAAATATTTACTACAATCTGGGACTTGTATACGCACTTAGTGAAGAATATGAAGATGCATTCAATGCGCTGGTTAAGTATAAAAGCCTTACTTCCCCCGAGGAAGGCAGTAAAGCAGATACACTCCTGCTCAGCTTAAAAAGATCTCTCACCGAACAGAGCTAGCTCATATTTTACTTTAAGTAAATACAACAATTATATTGTTTTTATATATTTAATTTCTTACTTTTCCCACCAAGAAATCTTTCCAATAAATAATGGTGCTGTTTGTTCCTTACGGATTCAAAAGTACGACCGTTCTTTAGAAAGAAGAATTCTAAAAATTCTAAGGATTTTGCTTCCAGAATTTTATCTTTTAATTCCCCCAATTCCCAAACTAATAACTAACAACAAGTAGGTGAAATATGATACGTTCATTCACAGTCATTTGCAGCATTCTTCTTCTGGCTTCGATGTTATACGCTCAAACTGCTCCCGAAGCTCCGGCCGGATATCGCGCTGAACTTCAAAAAGGGACATCATTTACAGGGTTTCAGTGGACACCGGGTGTTGACAATTTTAGCGGTAAGCTGGCTGCTATAGTCCCGTCGTATTCAAATCAAAACGGACTGGGACAAATGTCACTTTACGGTATCAAATATGGGTATTTCATTTCCACCGGCTGGGCAGTTGGAGGAGTTGTCGATTTCGGTTCCCAGTCATCCTCGGTAGACAACAACCAGGGCGGGCAGGATAAAACGAGTTTAACACAATTTGGTATTACTGCCTTCGGAAAATATTTTCTTCAGCCAAAATTCCAGGATGTAACTGTATGGCTTGGGGCAGGTATATCATTCGGTTCTTACTCAACAACTGACGAGTCCACCGGTAATGTTCCGAGCAAGACAGAATATTCAGCCACTTCATTCGGAATTGCGGCCGATTTCGGTGCCCAATATTTCTTCGCAGAGGGTTTCTCGCTTTCGGCAGATTATATGATAGGATTCATCAGTTTTGGTGAACCTGAAGTTACAGCAACCAATGGAAACGTAAGCACAACCGTCAAAGGTCCAAGCGCTTCCTTCTTCGGCACAATGACCGGAAGTCTCGGCATTAATTTCTATTTCTAATTATTTCCTGAAAGGCTGCCTGATCGTAAGGCAGCCTCTTTAAAATAAAAAGCGGTATTCCTGCCAATGAATACCGCTCTTTTTTGTGTTTATGATGGAGGGAATCAATTAGTTATCCGGAAACTGTTGTCTCCGGAAAGTTTTTTATCGAAATGTTCTTCATACATCTTTTTATATTTTTCATATAATTCCTGCGGAACTTCCTTACCGTTAACCTTCATTCCATTCTCATTCAGATCAAGGTTTAGCTCATCGTCCTCATTCTTCACCAGATTATCTTTTACCATTTCCGCTTTTATCTTATCGATAAATTCATTCAGTTTTCTAAGCTTAACATCAAGACCTTTAAGATTTATTTTAACATTCGCCAGGTTTTCGTGAAGATGAGCCATAGCGTCATCGAGTCCCGAGAGATCAATGGTAATATGACTCAGTTCCTTACTGTGCTTATCCATTTCCTTATCTATCTTATCCAGGTTTTTATCCAGTTCATCCATATTGATATCCACGTGTATATCAATATCTTTTTTCAGCTTTTTCATTTCATCACGGAATTTATCCTTATCAAATTCGATTTTGATCTTTTTATCCTTGAGTTTCGAAAGTTCCTTCGAGAGCTGTTTCATCCCTTCCCTGAATTCTTCGTTGTCAAAGTTAAATTCAAACTTCTGATCTTTCATTTCTTCTTTCAGCCTCTGCATATCCTCTTTAAATCTGCCCATATCTGAATTGAAATCACTCATATCAATTGAGATATGGTGGGATTTATCCTGAAGTTTATCAAGTCTGTGATAGATCATTTCCTTATAATTTTCGATTTCATTGTCAGGTATGCGCTCCCCGTTCTTATACAAGGAACTGATCTCCCCATCATCAAAGTTCACTTCCCAGCGGACATTCTTTCCATCTTCATCCTTATAAAAGGAGAAGGTCTGATCCGCCCTTTTATTCAGATCCGACTGCAGAGATGTGCCCTGGTTTGATGAACTGCATCCCGCTGCCGTTATCAACAATGCAGCAGGAATCAGCAGTAATGAAATTCTTTTAATTGTAGAAACTCTCTGTTTCATAATCCTCTCCTCAAAAAAGTTTGCGAATGCCGGTTTTCTGTTAATTATGACGGACAGACCGCAATTATGTTTCGCCGAGAGAGTATTTAAGGTAGGAAGCGGACGAAATAGCGGATAAGAGTGGCATTTCAAAAAAATCGGCTGCAGTCATATCTGAACTTGTGTCAGGATCGAAACCGACGATAGAGATTCCGAGCTAAGTCCGGAATGACACTTGCCAAATGGCTGACATTCACTTAACAATAACTTAATTTTTATTTAACAGTTGCTTAATATGTATCTCAATATAAAAATCTAGATTTGGAGCGTTAAACCAGATAAATAAAGGTGAATACATATGTTAGAGATCCTGATAGTGGTGGTTCTGACGGGAATAGCCACATATGATACCATACAGAGCAGACGGAAAAATTCAAGGCAGGCACAGGAAGAAACTCAAATATTTGATATAGCCGGGTAACGCTCTCCCGGTTATTTTTCTTCCTTTACTCTCCTATTTCCTCTTTTACAAGCATCTTTGCGCCGATAATATCCTCGTGACCCATGTTTATCAGTCCCCCTATTTTCTTAATAAGATGATCTTCGTACATGTCAAGTTTTTTATCTGTATAAATCAGACGCCATAGATTTTTAAGCAGCTCAAACTTTCCATTGTTATCGAAATTGCGATTGATCAGCTTAGTAAAATCATAAATGCTGTCGTCTAAATTCAGTCTTTTTTCGGCAAGTTCCATCAGCTCGCTGACGCAGTCATCTTCCAGGTTGAAAGTTGACTTCATAATGGCAATGATCTTATTTCTTTCTTCTTCGGTGAAATTATCATCAGCCTTTGCCATTTCGATAAACAGAGTACATGTTGCTACGTGCAGCTTCATTTTTTCATCGGGCTCTTCCCTTGCACTCTCCTCCTCATATTTAATTTCAGCCGTATCGGGAGGTACACTAAAAATTCTTCTCAAATATTCAAACATTTCTTTTTACCATTTATTTAATTTACTTCAATTTCGGTTTCATTTACAGGTTTAGGAGGACGCTCATACAATTCGCTCAGATATTTATAATGACCTGCCAGTTCAGGATGAACCTGATCCCAGGTAAACCTCCACTGCCAGTTGCCGGAAGGCTTGCCGGGGAAATTCATTCTTGCCTCGCCGCCCAGTCTTAATACATCCTGCAAAGGGATAACCACGAGATCGGCAACCGAAGCGTAAGCAGTTCTTATCAAAGCGCCCGTTATATCATCACCATAATAATCAAGATACTGCTGAGCGTGCTGATAAATATCATTATCGTTGTTTTTTTCTTTTTCAAAATATGCAGCTGTTGTATCATTATCGTGCGAGCCTGTGTACACCATACAGTTGGAATTATAATTATGCGGCAGAAACTTTCTTTCCATGCCTGTACCGAATGCAAACTGCAGTATCTTCATACCTGGAAAATTAAAAGCATCTCTCAGTTTTTCAACAGACTTTGTAATGACACCCAGATCTTCGGCAATAATCGGAAGAGGACCCAGATATTCTCTTAAGGTATTGAAAAACTTTTCACCGGGCGCTTTTACCCATCTGCCATTTACAGCCGTTTCAGCTCCTCCCGGGATCTCCCAGTATGCATCAAATCCTCTGAAATGATCGATCCTTATCATATCAACAAGATTAAATATCTGCTTCATTCTAAGTCTCCACCAGAGGAAATCATCCTTCTCCATTGCATCCCATTTGTATAAAGGATTTCCCCAGAGCTGACCTGTGGTGCTGAAATAATCGGGGGGAACGCCTGCAACAAATGACAGGTTTCCTTTTTCATCAACAGAAAAAAGTTCTTTATGAGCCCAGAGATCGGCGCTGTCATAAGCGATAAAAATGGGCATATCGCCGATTATATTTATTTTTTTGCTGTTTGCATAGCGCTTAAGATCCGTCCACTGTTTAAAAAAGACATACTGAACGAAGCGGTGATAATTTATTCCGTCATCCAGTTTCTTTTTCCATTCTTTCAGTGCTTTTTCTTCCCTTTTTACCAGACCTTTATCCCACTCAGTCCACAATCCGCCGCCGTGATAATCCTTAGCAGCCATAAAGAAAGCATAATCTTCAAGCCATTCTTTATTTTCCTCGCAGAATTCCCGGAACTTCTTTTCAGATAAAGAATTATTTGATTTGAATCTCTCAAATGCCTTATGCAGAATTTCTTTTTTATAATTTATAATGCCGCCAAAATCGATTTTGTGAGGATCGGAGGCAGGGGGATTAGAAATTTCTTTTTCGGTGAGCAGCTTTTCTTCTTTAAGGAGTTCGGGACTTATAAGATTAGGATTACCGGCAAAAGCAGAGAAGCACTGATAGGGTGAATCGCCGTAACCGGTTGGACCAAGAGGAAAAACCTGCCAGAGCGTTTGTCCTGCCGATTCCAGAAAATTGACAAAATTGTATGCTTCTTTTCCCAGGTCGCCGATACCGAACCTGCCCGGAAGAGATGTTGGGTGTAAAAGTATTCCTGCCGCTCTTTCAAATCTCATTGAACACCTGATAATTTTTAAAGGGTTAAAATAAAGAAAGGTACATAAAGATGAAAAACGGGATTGATGCAGAACATCGGATTTAAAATAAAAAGAGGCTGCCTCAGACAGCCTCTGAACTCAAAAAATCGAATCAGATTATAGTTCCGTATCTGCTTCAATAACCATATCTACTGCGCCATCAATAGTGTACGGCGCCTGACCGCTTATGTTACTAACTGTAATGGTTGCCGTAAAGCAGGCACCCTGACTTAACAGACTATTCAGATACGTATTTATAAAATCAATCTGTCCCTGATCCAATTGAAGAATGTATGGTGAATTCGGACTCATATAATCTGCAGGTGCAGCTCCGGGAATATCATATGAGAAAAGAACGTTCCCATCACCATCCTGAAGTGATACATTTACGTTACCGGAAAGATCGGCAGGAATCACATTTGTAGTCCTGTATGCAGCTTCAACAAAATGAAGACTGTTTATTTTATCCCTATAGTCATTATATGTCTGGGAGTCGGTACTCAGGCAGTACGACTCGCTGTCTGACAAGGTAGCAGCTGAACCCTCTACGTGAACCGGGATAGTGAATGGTATATTCAGCGGGAGTGAATTGAACTTATCACAGCCGTTCCAGGTCAGCATCAGGAACAGTAAAACAAGTGATGTACTGATTCTTATTATATATTTTTTCATTTTCTCTCCTTATTAAAATGCTAAAGTTAATCCGCCTGAAACAACAGGCTGGGCGCTTATACTGAAATCGGCATTGAGAACAATAACTGCAAGTTTCAATGCTGCTCCAACTGTAGCTCTGAAATTATTATCTCCCTCAACAGAAGCGGAAATTGTCGTATTGGTTGCCAGACCGGGAGACTCTCCTTTAATAGTATAATTAAGATCGAGTGTAGATCTTTCCCATTGAAGACCAATGTATGGAATTAGTGGTCCGATATTCTTACTTGCGTGTACATTAAAAGCAACGTTGTTCAGTTTCATAATGTCAGATACTTCCACCCTGTTATACAGGAATTGAACAGCGAGGTCCAGGGGGAAAAGAGGGATATACTGACTGATACTATGTGCTACACCGAATCCGAAGATACTTAAATCGTTGTTATCAGCTATCTGTGTCGGAGGCAGATATCTTAATATTACCTGTGTACCCAGAAGGCTTGCACTGATCTGAGGATATGCAACAGGAACAAATGACTGGTTGATGCCGGGAGGCATTACTATATATCCCTGCGGCCCTGCATAGGCAGCGCCTTTATCACCGTAAACAGTAGCGGTCTGTTTTGTAGCATCATAACCGGCTTCGCTTAATGTTGGTGTAAAATTCTTCTGATCATCAGGAATTATAATATACATCCCTCTGAAACTCACAGAAAGGGATAACATTGTGGAAATATCAGCAGAATAATATCCATTTGAGTTCATTGCAGTACCGAGGGTAGTAACGAATGGTCTGATGTAATCAGAGACATTATCCTCCCCCAGTTGTGCAAGTCTGTCCTCAATCTGTGAAAAAGCGGGTCTCACAGAAAGGAAAGTTAATATTAGTAAAAGTAGTGCCTTTTTCATCTACACGTCCTTATTGATTATTTTTTTAAATGGTTAAATCCGGAAATAAACGGATATTCTTTTGCACAATTAACGCATAATAACAAAAATAATACCCGTAATTTTGGTCTGTTTTGACATTAAATGTCGATTTTATGGAATAATATGCAGTTCAAGTTGATATTTTTTACCGATTAATTCAACCCCATCAACTCGCGTGCACCCTTAAGGCTGGCTTCAGTAATATTTTCCCCGCTCATAAGCTTGGCAACCTCTTTTATTTTCTCTTCTTCGTTCAGCTTTCTGATTGAACTGGTCACTCTTTTATCGGAAGCACCTTTCTCAACGATATAATTCAGGTCGCCCTGTCCTGCTATCTGCGGAAGGTGAGTAATAGCAATTACCTGGTGAGCCGAGGCAAGTGACTTAAGCGAATTCCCGACTTTCTGCGCAATCCTTCCGCTCACACCGGTATCAATTTCATCAAAGATCAGCAAAGGCAGCTTATCATTTTTCGCAAGAATAGTTTTAAGAGAAAGCATGATCCTCGATATCTCTCCGCCTGATGCAACTTTAATCAACGGCTTCACATCTTCGCCGGGATTAGTTGAGATATAGAACTCAACCGCATCTATTCCTTTGCTGTCTGCTTTAATTTTTTTCCCATTGATGAGCACAAAATCATCAGAAGCCGCAGCCTGCGCCTGTTCAAGTTTTACTTTGAAAACAGAGTCGGCAATTCCAAGTCCTGCCAGCACCTTTACCACTTCCTTCTCAACTTTTTTAGCAGACTCTTTTCTTTTAAGCGAAAGTTTCTCAGCGAGCTTTCCGGCGATATTGCGTGCAGAAGTAATTTCCTTTTCGAGTGACTCAATGTTGTGGCTGTAATTTTCAGCGGCATCGAATTCCTGTCCTATTTTTTCCCTGTAAGCCAGAACCGCCTCAACCGAACCGCCGAATTTTTTCTTCAGGAGGGCAAGAGCGCCTAGTCTCTCACGAAGACGTTCAAGATTTTCCGGGTCCAGATCGATCTTAGAATTATATTTCCTTAAAAACTCTGCTGCATCCCGAACCTGGGCTATGATCGAATCAAACTCTTTTTCTATTTCGCCGAAGCTTTCGTCAATATCAAGCAGTTCATCGATCCGGTTCTTTATCTGCGTAAGCTGATCATGAACAGAATTCTCCGAATCAAAAAGACTTTCATACACAGAACCTGTTAGTCCCAGCAGCTTTTCCGAATTCTCCAGGATATTCAGATCACTGCTGATCTGCTCCTCTTCTCCTTCCTGCGGGGAAACGGCATCAATCTCCTTCATCTGGAAAGCATAGAAATCCTTCTTCTCTTTAAGGGATGATTCTTTCGCTTTCAGCTCATTAAGTTTTGATGACAGAGTCCTGACTTCTTTGAATGCTGTCGAATATTCTTCAAGCAATTGCTCCGTTCCGGCAAATTCATCGAGGAAATCTATGTGGGTTTCGGTGCGAAGGAGTGACTGATGTTCATGCTGTCCATGCAGATCAACCAGCAGATCGCCTATATCTTTTATAACGGATAAAGGAACGGGAGTGTCGTTAACAAAACAGCGGTTAGCACCTTTAAGAGAGATTTCTCTGCGAAGGATCAGCTCGGGGAAAAATTCAATATCATTTTCCTGCAGCAGTCGTTTTACTTTCTTATTAGACTCAACATCGAAGAACCCTTCAACAATAGACTTATTGGCATCCTTACGCACAACTTCAGTCGAAGCCCTTTCACCGAGCAGCAGTCCCATTGCATCAATTAATATCGATTTACCTGCACCTGTTTCACCCGTAATGATATTAAGTCCCTTCCCGAACTCAACATCAATCCTGTCAATGAGAGCATAGTCTTTTATGTGCAGTGATTTAAGCATTTTCAAACTTTAAATTGAACTGAAAATTAAATTATTTTGAATGGAATTTCAAAGTTTATAAGCAGAGTTACTGCTTATTTAAAAGCAGCTTTGAAGCCAAATAGAAAGCACAGATTGATTTTGAATCTATTATTTCACCCTTGTAGATTTTATCCTCAATTTCCCCGAAGGTAAATTCCTTTACTTCCATACCAAACTCACCTTCCTCACGGTTATGCTCGCCGGGGGTAAGATCCTGAGCAAGGTAAAGATGAAGTATTTCAGTACAGAAACCGGGAGTAGTTGAAATGGCACCAAGCTTCTGAAGGTTATCAGTCTTATACCCTGTTTCTTCCTGCAGCTCCCTGAAGGCACAGTTCTCAGGTTCTTCATTGTTATCCAGCTTACCTGCGGGAAATTCCAGCATAAATTTTTCGAAAGGATAACGAAATTGTGAAACCATTATTAACTTACCATCAGCCTTAACAGGCACTACAACAGCTCCGCCCGGATGCACAGCAATTTCTCTAATCCCATCGTTACCACTATCGTATTTTATCTTATCAACCCTCAGATCGAACACTTTCCCTCTGAATAAAATATCAGACTCCACAATTTTATAGTTCATACTTTCTCCGGTGTTTTGCTTCATAAGTTACAAAATTTCCAATATTTAACCCGTGAACCGGGAAGATGGAATTTTAGAAAAAAAATTCCTGCCGTAATGACAGGAATTTCTTATAAATAATATGATTAATACTCAGCTGCGGTAGGAGGAGTCGTAATAAGGGATTAACTCGTGCCCCAGGAATTTCAGAACGGCAGTTATAACTCCAAGATCATCTAAATAACCTACCAGCGGAGCGATATCGGGAATGGCATCAACGGGACTGATAAAATATATAAGAGCGGCAACAACGATGGCCTTGCGGTGCCATGAAACAAGCGGATCTCTCATATATCTTACGAGCGCAAGTATATCTTTTGCAAATGAAATTTTCTTTCCGACACGTTCGAGTTTTTCCCAGAGATTCTCTTCAACATAATTCATTTTCTCACTGGTTTCTTCTTCGCTTTCTCCTCCGAAATCAAGGGCGTCAAACTCTTCAAGTTCGGTCATTTCATTTCCGTCCTGGAAATCTGTTTCTTTCATTGCTACTCCTTTTTATGTTTTTCAAACCAGTCAAAAATAGTCTTCCACCAAAGTTCAGCATTTTGCGGCTTAGTTACAAAATGATATTCGTCGGGAAAATACAATAATTCACTTTCTACTCCCTGCCTCTGCAGAGCCGTAAAGAGCTGGAATGCCTGTCCTTCGGGAACCCGGAAGTCATTTGCACCCTGGACGATAAGCATTGGCGTCTTTGCATTTTGAATATAATTACTGGGAGACCACTTTTTGTAGGATTCAGGATTATTCCAGGGTGTTCCGTTCAACTCCCATTCTACAAACCACAATTCTTCCGTGGTTCCGTACATACTTTTAAGATCATATACCCCATCGTGGGAAACAAGGGCATTAAACCTGTCTGTATGCCCTTCTATCCAGTTGATCATAGTACCGCCGTAAGAAGCTCCTGCAGCGAAGAGGTTCTTCTTATCGATATAGCTGAAGTTTTTAAGTGCATAATCTGTTGCATTCATTATATCCTTATAAGGGTCGCCGCCCCAGTTATCCCTGATAAGCATCGGTCAGTTTCTGTCCGTACCCGGTGCTTCCGGTCGGGTTCGGGGCTATTACAACATAACCTTTTGAGGCAAACAATTGTGTGTTCCATCTGTAGTGAAAATCATCGCTCCAGTGACCCTCGGGACCTCCATGAATAAGCAGTATCATCGGGTATGTTTTTGTTGAATCGAAAAACGGAGGTTTAACAAGGATCGACTGCTGTTTTTCACCCTGAGCTCCTTTGTACCAGAATGTTTCGATCGGGATCATCTTGATGTTCGCCAGGCGGTCTTTATTAAGAGCAGTCAGCTGTTTAATGTTACTTCCTTCGGTATTCATAGAGAATATTTCTGTAGGCAGGTTGTTCCTCTGCTGTTCGAAATACAGTGTATTGCCGTTGGGGGAAACGGTTACAGAAGCATTATCGTGCTCTTTCAGCAGCATATCAATTTTCTCAGATGAGATATCAATCTTGTAAACCGAGCTGTAGATTTCATTCTCTGCTATGAAATAGATGGTTTTTGAATCGGGTGACCAGGTGAACTGTCCTACTGATCTGTCGAAATCACCGGTAATCATCTTTCGGCTGCCTGTTGAACGATCGTATAAAATAAGATTCTGCTGGCCCGACTCATGTCCCGCTTCACTCATAGAAACATAAGCTATATACTTCCCGTCAGGCGAATAAACCGGCTGGTTATCGTTTCCGGGACTATCAGATATCTTTTTAAGCGGAGCTGCTGCTATTATCAGTAACATCACTCAGCTTAATGGTATAGATCTCGTTATTGGTGCTTATCGCAACCATCGTGTCGGGATTCATAGTGATTGCGATTTCTTTTCCATCGGGAGAGAACGAATAATCATTGGCGCTCCCCAGAGCGATTGGCGGAACATCTTTTTCCTTATGCAGGAACAGATCAGTATACTTCTTCGTTTTCGTATCAAGTAAAAAGAGGTGACTGAATTTCCCGCCTCTCCATTCATTCCAGTGCCTGAAAAGAAGATGCTTGAAAATGCTTGCCTTTACCTTGCTGTTCTCTTTTTCCTCTGCCTTCTGCTTATTGCATGCATCAGTCGCGCATTCGGGATATACAGAAGAGGCAAACAAAATCTTTGAACCGTCCGGAGACCATACTATACCTGAAGCACCCGTAGAAATATCACCCATTAATTCTTCACCCGAACCATCATAATTGCATGTCCATATTTTACCGTCTCTTATGAACGCGATTTTTTTACCGTCGGGAGAGAATACGGGTCCCGATTCATTTTTATCGGAATTTTTTAAGGGCCGCAGGTCGCTGCCGTCTGAATTAACCAGATAAATATCTGTATTCCCCTTGTTTGCTTTCATATTATATTCTGTTACAGAAAATGCTATTGTTTTGCCGTCAGGAGAGAGTGAATATGTGCCGATTCTCTTCATTGCCCAGAGATCATCAACTGTTAAAGGGTGTTTTGATTGAGAATGAACTATGAAGGGAATTAAAACCATTAAAAAGAGTAATTTTTTCATTAAAAGCCTCGATTTGAATTTGTGCCTGCAGGGAATTTGAATATGATGCATTTTGTTTCCCCGATCGCCTTCCAAAAATAGCCCAACTTGTTTATAAAGGCAACGTTAAGCCATTTGCATCACATAATATTCGGGGTTTGGAAAAGATTGAGTAAATTGCACCCCGAAAAATTAAATCACCATAAAATTCCCCGGAAAATCAAAGATGATATTTCTACCCGGCAGCAACAACCAGGTCAGTTTTTTCTTCAGCAGTACTGAAGTTAATTCAAAAAAAGTAGTCATTATAGGACCCGGAACCATCGAAATTGCTCAAAAAATCAACCTCGGGGAACCATCAAAGATCATAATTATAGTTGATGATTATGATTCGCTTATTACCACGAGATACAGGCTGGAAAATTCGGGAGAAAAGAATATTGAGGTTCGTATGATGGAGTATGACAACACCGACTTCCGGAAAGAATCAATAGACATTGTTTATGCGCAGGCTTCTGTGTCGGTGCCGGCAAGAAATAAGATAACCAGGGAGATCAAAAAAATTCTGACGCCTGACGGGATTTACTGCGCGGGTGAAATTGTAATGCTCAAAGATAACCCTCCGGAGTTTGTACAGGATATCTGGCAGTCATCTGATATACTGCCCCTTAATATCAGCAGCGCCGATAAGTATTATGAGGAAAGAGGGTTCGAAATAATCGACAAAAAGGATCTCTCATTTACATTGAAGGATTTTTACCGGGAAAGTGAAAAGCTGCTGGCAAATGAGACTAAAGATTTGAGTGAGCAGGAAAAAAGCTACCACAAAAAATTACTTAAGAAAATTAGTCACGAATCCAATGCATACTTAAAGCTGGGAGGAGATGCATATATGGGATTTATGGCGTTAATAATGAGGAAAAAATAATTGAAGCGCGGCGATATACTGGAATTTCAGATTGAAAAATATGCATTTGAAGGTAAGGGTATTTCCAGGGTTAAGAAGGAAGATTCCGATGAGAAAAAATCCGGTTATGTTGTTTTTGTAAACGGGTCATATCCCGGGGACAAGGTTGAAGCGAGAATTACCAAAACAAAAAAATCATATGCCGAAGCAGTTACCGAAAGAATTTTAACTCCCTCTCCTTTCAGAATAGAAGCCAGGTGCAGGTATTTCGGAGTATGCGGAGGCTGCAAACAGCAGGATCTTAATTATTCCGTTCAGCTCAGCTACAAGCATGACCAGGTCCAGGAAATTTTTGAAAGAATGGGCGGACTGACGTGGCTTCGAGATGGATGATATCATCCCTTCGGAAAAAGAATTCTATTACCGGAACAAAATGGAGTATTCATTTGCCGATAAGCGCTGGCTGACAAAACAGGAAATCGAATCCGGTGAGGTTCTTGATAAAGACTTTGCGCTTGGACTGCATGTGCCGGGCGTATACGATAAAGTGCTGGATATCGAAGAGTGTTTCCTTACAGTCGCCTTTAAGCAACGATATACTGAACTTCACAAGGAAATTTTTCAAGGACAGAAATATTTCAATCTATTCGACAAAAACTCACACAGGATACCTCCGCAACCTTGTTATAAAGCAGTCGCACCGCAAATCGGCTCAGGCAGGTGATAAAAAAGGACTTATGGTTAACCTTGTGACTGCAGAAGAAAACGATGAACTGATGAAAGCTTATTCAGAGCAGCTTGTACAAAAGTTTCCTGATATCACTACTATCATAAACAACATTAACCTGAAAAAAGCCTCTGTAGCAACGGGAGATTACGAAAAAGTTTATTATGGCGACGGGTTTATCTATGATTACATAGGAAAGTATAAATTCAGGATAAGTGCGAATTCATTCTTCCAGACAAATACGCTGCAGGCTGAGAACCTTTACGATACAGCTCTTGAATTTGCTGAACTGCAGGGAGATGAAATTGTTTACGATCTGTACTCGGGTGCAGGTACGATAGCCATCTATCTTTCCGAGAAGGTAAAAGAAGTCTATGCGTTTGAATCTGTTGAATCGGCTGTAAAGGATGCTGAAGAGAATGCGGTGATAAATGATATTAAGAACGTGGAATTTATTACTGCCGATTTATATAAATCCTTTCTGCCTCTTATTAATGAAAAGAAACTGCCCAAACCCGATGTAGTAATTGCAGATCCGCCAAGGAGCGGAATGCATAAGAATACTGTCGCAGATATCGTAAATCTTAATCCCGCGAAAATAGTGTACGTAAGCTGTAATCCCACGACTCAGGTAAGGGACATAAAGATGCTGATCGAGGCCGGTTACAAATTATTAAAAATACGCCCCGTCGATATGTTCCCCCACACCTACCATATTGAGAATGTCGCTGTTCTGACAAAATAAAAAACCTGCCTTCATTCAGGCAGGTTACAAATCATAAAGGTTAAATAACCCGAATATGACCGGTTTTATTAGTCTTTATCCTCTTTCTTTTCATTTTCCTCTTTACTTTCCATTTTCTTACGCAGAGGATTGCCGTCTTTATCGAACATTACGTCCTTTGAACCTTTGGCATTTTTTATTTCAGCTTCATATTTAACATTGCCTTTATTATCCACAATCTTTGCAGCACCTGATAGTGTATATCCTTTATAGTTATTGTTTATAAAACTGACTACTCCGGAAGGCAAAGCAGACACATCAACTTCGCTTTCGGTTTCAAGGATATTTCCTTCATTATTAATGACTACCGAAAAATTGTTATCATTTTCTTTATAGTTCGCCTCGTAGTTCATTCCTTCTTTATCCCAGGAAACGTCCGTTGCCTTAGGATGAGCTTTCTGAAATGCCATAGTTACATTTTCGGGAACTTTAATATCATTTTTCTGCTGTGCCAGAACCGAAACACTGAAGATCAGCAGAAATGCCGCTATCGTTAATTTGTACATCTTTCTTCTCCTTTTGTTTTATTTACGAATGTAATATCTAAAAAAAATCTGTATTTAATCTGGAAGATACGGGTGATAAATGTCAATCTTCATATAACTCAGATAAAGATCACTTATTTACTCGTTTTTTGGAAATTGACAACAAGACAGGAAGAATAAAGAGCAGAAGTAAGCTGGATAATGTAAAACCTCCTATAACCGCTAATGCTAACGGCTGCTGCATCTGGGAACCGGCTCCAATACCCAGTGCGAGCGGCATGAGGGCGAGAATAGCCGCAAGTGCAGTCATAATGATTGGGCGCGAACGGACCACACTTGCATTAATTACGGCTTCCTGTCTTTCCATTCCCCTCTTACTGAAAATGAAAAAGTAATGAGTGAGAAAGATGCTGTTCTCGGCCACAATTCCTACCATCATTATTGCCCCCATAAAGCTTGATATGTTAAAATTGACATTTGTTACCCATAGAGCTAAAACAACACCGAACAGAGAGAGGATAGCAACGAAGTAAATGGAGAATGCAACCATAAATCTTTCAAACTCAATCACCAGAACGAGCAGTACTAAAAGTGAAGCAGCAATCAGAACTTTCAGCAGTCCGCTGAAAGATTCCTGCTGGGTTTGAAAAGTTCCGCCGTATTCCAGAGTAACACCTGACGGCAGATTAATTTCCTGTTTAATAAATTCTTAATCTCACTTACAGTGCTTCCAAGGTCTCTTCCTGAAATCCTTGAAGTTACGGCAACCATCTGCTTTAAATTTTCCCGGTCTATTTCAGACTGACCCGGATCAATACTGAAATCAGCTAACGACCCCAGCAGGTAAGTATTGCCGTCATGAGCCATAATTCTTATTGATTTAAGAAGATCAATGTTGTTCCGGTACTCATCCGGCAGCCGGACCCTTACGCCTATAAGTTGTTCTCCCTTTTGAATTTCGGTTGTAACATCTCCCTGAATATCATTATTGATTATATTGCTCAATCCATCAACCGTAAAGCCGGCTCTTGAGATTGCAGGTAAATTGAAATGGATTATGTAAGCAGGACCGCTTATTACAATTCCATCAAAAACATCCACTACACCTCTTACATTTGAGATAAGGGAAGCAATTTCTTTCGCCTTTTTTTCTATTAACGCTTTATCCTCACCGAATACCTTTATCTCAACAGGAGAAGGAACGCTTGTAAGATCACCTATTAAATCCTGCATTGCCTGTCCGAAATCAATCTGCAGGGCAGGTTCAGAGTTTTCTACTTTAGTCCGCAGGTCGTCTATAATAGCATTTATTCCCCTGCTGCGGTTACTTTTCAGTTTTATCAGATAATCACCATTGTTAGGTTCGGTTATAAAGAATCCCAGCTGAGTACCTGTTCTCCTCGAGTAAGATTCAACCTCAGGAATTTTCATTATTATTTTCTCCACATGCATCAGCATCCTGTTTGTTTCTGTCAGTGAAGTTCCGGGCGGTGATGTATAATCAAGAATAAAAGCTCCTTCATCCATTTCAGGCATAAAACCGCTGCCGACTGATGAGTAAAGTATGTAACCGACAAAAACCAGGACCAGAATGACGGGGATAACGAGATATTTCCTTTTGATCAAAAATCCGAGAACTTTCTTATAATAACGCTCGATGAAGCCTTCTTTCTTCTCTTTATTTTCTTTTTCAAAATCTCCGGGATGAACAAATTTTGATGCCAGAAGAGGACCGAAAAACAGGGAGAGAAATAAAGAGACAATTAAGGAAAGAGCCATAGTTAAGGAAAGTGACTTAAAGAATGCTCCAGTTACCCCCGATAAAAAAGCGAAAGGAAGAAATATAATTATTGTACTTGTGCTCGAACCGATGACCGCCGTAAATAATTCCTTTATTGAACCGCCGATTGCGTCAGATAGTTTTTCGTGTCCTTCTTTAAAGTGACGAAATATATTTTCTATAATAACTATGTTGTCATCTATAATAAGTCCGATTGCCGCCGCAATACCGCCCAGTGTCATCATATTCAGATCTTCACCTGCCGCCATTAACAGAAGCACCGTAATTGCAACAGTAATGGGAATCACGATCGCAGCAACAAATGTAATCCGCCAGTTGCGAAGGAAAATCAGCAGAACAATAACTGCAAGAATAACACCGACGCCGATACTGTCTCTGACACTTTTAAAAGATTCATTTACAAGAAATGCCTGGTTGTAAAAATTTGATACGGTTACGCCTTCCGGTATCAGGGATTTATTCTCAAATATTTTTTCTACTTCCGAAGCAATCTGAGTAGTCTTTCCGTTCGGCTGTCTTAAAATATTTATAAGCACAGCACGTTTACCGTTTGCCGTTACTCTTATATAATTTTCTTCTACTGAGGAACTGACAGAAGCGATATCTTTTAAGAAAACCGGCGAGACACCGGTTGATGTTACGACTGTATTGCGTATGTCATCCATCGACTTGTAAGTATTATCTGCCAGCGTTAAATACAGATGATAATTTGCATCCATCAGACCGACGGAACTGACAAGATTTGTATTGGCAATGGCATCCGAAACCTGCTGTATATTTATACCGTAGGATTGCAATTTTGCGGGATCTACGCTGACCAGATATTCTTTTGTATCTTCTCCGCCCACTATACGAACCTGTTTTACTCCGTTTATTCTGCTTATTAAAGGCCGGAGTGTATATAAAGCAAAGTCACGCATTTGAACGAGACTGACAGAATCGGATGTTAATGCATAGCCAATTATAGGGAAGAAGGTGGCATTCATCCTTTCAACCTGAATACTTGCCGAGGGGGGAAGCTGATTTCTTACCTGAGAGATCTTTCCCTCAAGAAGCTGCTGCGACTGGATTATGTCTGTTCCCCATTCGAAGTTGACAGATATTTCCGCAGAGCCTCTGGAAGTTGTTGAACGGACATCTGTTACTCCGGGTAATGAATTAATTGTTTCTTCAAGAGGTTTTGTAACCTGCACCATCATTTTTTCCGGCGGCTGTTCGCCGTTATCAGCAAGTACAACTATTCTTGGAAAGGTAATGTCGGGGAAAATAGAAACAGGTAAGTTTAAAACTGTAAAAACTCCCGCAAGCACTAACAGACTTACAACAAAAATAATGGCCCTGGTATGTCTCTGAATAAAAGGAAATATATTCATCATTTAACACTTACTTTTGTGGAATCGGGCAGGCCATAATTTCCTTCGACTATTACAGGCATTCCCTCTTTCAGCTTTGGCGAATAAATTTCAGTTACTGAATCTTTCGTTATTCCCGTTGATACGTTTAAAATGTATGCAATGCTGTCGGGATTTATAAGAGTAACAGAATAAGTATCATTTTCTTCGTTATGAATCACAGCTTTTGAGGGAGCCACAAAAACATTATTATGTTTACCGGTAATAATAGAGGCTTCACCAAAAAGGGAATCCGCTAAAAGTTCAATATTATTATTAATTTCTATCTGTACGGGATAAGTCTGACTCAGCATATTTACTCGGGGCTCAATTCTTCTTACCGTGCCGTCGAATTTCTTTCCGTGTATCACCGGAAAAGTTATAAGAACCTTTTGTCCGTTTTTTATTCTGTAAATCGAATCTGCCGGAACCTGTGCAACAAAGAAGATGGAATTTTTATTTATCACGGAGGCTATAAGTTCACCTTCGTTTACAACTTCATTTTCATTTTTTGTCCTGTCTATGAGAACTCCCGAAAAGGGGGCTGATAATTTAACCTGGTTTGAGCTTTGTTCAGCCATTTGAAGTACTCTCTGAGCCTCTTTCTTCTGCTCATCGGTAACAGCATTGTTCAGCATTGTCCGGGCACCTTTAATTGCCGCGTAAGATTCCTTAGGCACAACAGAGACAATAGTTTCACCTTTAGAAACATTATCTCCGTTATAAAAATCGAATTTAGAAATAACCCCCGTAACAGGTGATATGATCTTATAAATCTGCCGGGCGGAAGTTACTCCGTAGGCATCTACGATAACATCGAGGGTTTCTTTTTTTATTGTATCCACTTTCACATTTACCGCCGTCTGGGCAGAATCCTGTGAAGCATTATTATCTCCGCTGTTGGTATTCGAACAGCCGCTGATCAAAAGGAAATACAGCGGCATAAAAAGCAGATAAATAAAGAGAATTTTTAATTTCATATTTTATTCGCCGTATAGTTTAAGCAGTTCAGCTTTTGCCTGCTGCAGTGTTAATATTGAATTATTGTAGTTTGTCCGTGCTTCATTAAGCAGCCGGTATGCGTCGAGCACTTCAAGCGTTGATCCGTCGCCGCCCATATACAATGCTTTTGAATAATAAAAATTATCTTCCGCCGTTTTAACATTACTTTTATATGCTTCCATTTTCCTCTTTGCATACATAAATTCTGAGGTCAGTGAATCTCTTGTAACTTTTAAGTTTTGTTTAACAAGCGCCGCCCTAAGTTTTGATTGTTCATGCGTCACAGAAGCCTGTTCAATTTTTGCATTTACAGCACCCCATGAAAAAATCGGAATATTAATATTAACATTGGCTGAGTAGCCTACATCATCTTTATAGTTATCGGGTTTTACTCCCAGAACCCCCGCATCACCCGAAAGATCAATAACCGGCAGCCGTTCAGCCTGTGCCGATCTGATATCAAACTGACTGATAACCGCTTCCATTTCAGCAATTTTCACATCGATAAGATTATCTATGGATTTCTCCGGCGGAAGAGTTGTATCTATTTCAGTAATATTTTCAATGACGATGCTGGTATCAGCCGGCATAAATAACAAGCTGAACAATTCATTCTTTAATTTTTTGAGGTTCAGAATTTCATCCTCATAATCAATTTTTGCATTATTCAGATCAACTTCCGTTTTCAGTATGTCGCTCACTGATGCATTCCCTCCGGCATGCTGCTCTTTGAGGTAGTTGTAATAATCCTCGAGACTTTTCAGGGTTTCCGCCTGGTATCCAATCCCTCTCTTAGCATGATCTATTTCATAAAATACCGAACGGACATTCGAGGTTAACTCAGATTTTGCTTTGTCAAGATTTAATTCCGAGAGATTTACATTTTTATCAGCTTTGCTGACAGCAAGATGATTTAATCCGCCATCATATAAAGTGTAATCGGCAGATAGCTGCAGACCATATTCCCCGCCATTAGTAACAGCAGGATCATATCCCGATTCGGGAGCATATAAATAATGAGATTTTCCTGATAAAGAGGGCAGAAGCGCGGCGTTTGATTCATTGACAGAATAATTACTTTTTTTTATTTCCTTATCGGCTATCTGAATATTCAGATTATTTTGAAGAGCAATGTTTATAGCTTCCTGCAGAGTCAGTGTATCGCCGGAAACGGCCTTCTGGGGATAGGAATCAGTCAGAAATAAAAAACAAACGATTATTATTACTAAAAAGCTTTTCATGTTTAATTGCTAATTAAAAAATGAAAATAATTCTTAATTCTGTAGAAATTCTGAAATGACTATTGCGGAAAAGTGATCGAGATTATATGGAAGGCATTTTCTGTTTCATATTCGATCTCATAATTATTTATCGAACAAATTTGTCTCACTATTGTCAATCCAAGTCCGGATGACTCGCCGGACTGCTCTCCTTTCTCAAATCGTTCAAACATCTTTTCTGGGGTCTTTATTAAGGGATATCCTGTATTTCTGAAAATCAGTTTATTCCCTGTTAACTTTATATTAATTGAACCGTTTTCAACATTATATTTAACTGCATTTGAAAAGAGATTTGAAAAAAGAATTTCAAGCAGATCAGAGTTAATCTTTATTTTTTTGTCCTGTTCGAATTCTGCAGCGACAGAAATATTTTTTTCAGCCGCTATTTCTTTAAACTCTTCAGCTTTTTTTAATATAAATGCTTTCAAAGGGATATCTTCTTTTTTCTCATATTCAATGCTTCCGATTTTGGAAAGCAGAGTGAGTGATTTATTAAGTCTGGAAAGACGGTTAATCATCTTATAAACCGATTGAATTTTCCCGAGCTGTGTTTCTTCGAGATTTTCATCCTGCATCAAAGACTCTATTTTAATTTTAATTATGCTTAAAGGGGTCTGAAGTTCGTGAGAAGCATTTTCGGAAAATTCTTTTAATTCCCTGTAGTCTTTTCTTATTCTGTTTGTGAGTTCGGAAAGAGAGCTGTTCAGGTCTTTAAATTCATCAATATCAGATGAAATTAGCTTAAGATCATCCTCATCTGCCGCAGAGAACTTTTTCAGAAGATTTAGATTATTGTAAAAAGGCTTCCAAATTCTGAAGTTTATTCTGTTTACAATGATATTTGAAATAAGAAGCACAACAAGTACCAGCAGGAAAAGCGGGAGTCCTAAGGAGAGCATTATATCAAAAGATTCAATATTGTCCGTCCTTATCATTACCCTGAAGATTTTATTGTTTGCCTGATGATAAAAACTTAACTGTTTGTACGAATCCGGTTCATTTTCAACGGGATTAAATAATACAGTATCTTTAACCGATTCAGTGTTATTCAGCTGCGGCACTTCATCGACTTCGGCAATATCTATTAGAGGATAGAACTCGATATTTTTTCCTGCATCAAGACTATTAATAACATATTGTTTGGTGTCCTGAAGCTTTTCAATAGTTTCGGAGTTTATGAAATACTGAAGGAAAAAATAGATCAGTATAAGTCCTGTAATTAATACAAGCACTGAAAAGAAAGCATATCTTTTGTTTATGATTTTAAGAAGTTTCATCTGGTAGAGAATTTATATCCGATTCCGTAAGAGGTTTTAATATAATCGCCGCCGCCGGCTTCAAGCATTTTTTTTCTGAGGTTCTTAATCTGCGAGTAAACAAAATCGAGACTGCCGAATGTATCGGCCTGGTCGCCCCATATATGCTCGGCAATAGATTCTTTAGTTACAACTCTTTCTTTATTATTCACAAGGTAGAGCAGAAGATCGTATTCTTTTCTTGTCAGATCCAGAGTTACATTTTTTACGATCACTTCTCTTTTGTCAGGAACTATCGTTAATTCTTCTATCTTTATCTGATTTTCACCTTCATATTTTCTTCGCCTTAAAAGGGACTTTACCCTTGCATTAAGCTCTGCCAGGTGAAAAGGTTTGGTTATATAATCGTCAGCGCCGAGTTCCAGACCCGTCAATTTATCAGTCAACGAATCTTTTGCAGATATAATGATTATTCCCGTTTCAGCTGATAACTTTTTAAGCTCTTCAATTATTCTTAATCCGCTTCCTCCGGGGAGAGTAATATCAATTATGGCACAGTCGTAATCGTGCAGATTTATCTTTTCCAGTCCTTCTTCAAAGGAATGTACAGCTTCACAAATAAATCCTTCCTCCGTTATATATGATTTTATATCAGAGGCTAATTCTTTCTCATCTTCAACAAGCAATAATTTCATATTGCTGTAAAATAAACTTAATTCTGGAAAGATTTTGGAAGGCTTGATGAGGTTTGAATTACAAGCAGTAAAACAGGGGATAAAAGGCATATGAATACGCTCTGAAAACGTTCTGAAAACGCTCTGAATACGATGTGAATACGATGTGAATACGCTTTAAAGCAATGGATGAAGCGAATTTTAACGGATATCATAGATTATCTCAGGGCAGAAGGATATAACCGGATAAAGTGGAATAAAGGAAGCTTTCGTTATCTGACTGGAAGCGGGAAATCAGATCTGCATCCGGATGGCTATTATTTTTTGCGAATGACGGACAGCTGCTGCGGAGCAGTAAGAAATTTTTATTTTGAATTGTCTACGAGCAGGACGAATTCACCTTTCATGTTTTTCTGCTCAGCGATCTGAAGGATCCTCTCGGCTGTACCGCGATAAAACCGTTCACCTTTTTTTGTTAGTTCGAAGGCAAGAACAACAGGAATATTCTTACCCAGCATTTTGACTACATCGGCAAGGAGGGACCGCAGCCGGTAGGGAGTATCAAGAATTACAATTACATAGCGCATATGCTTAAGCTTAAATAATTCCTGCCGGCGAATATCTTTTTTAGGGGAAAGCCAGCCGTAGTAGAAGAACTTCTCGAAATCGAGTCCTGATCCTGTAAGAGCCGGTAATAGTGAATTGGCACCGGGAACGGGAACCACCTCAATTTTCTGTGAAATACATACTTCCACAAGCAGATGGCCGGGATCGGAAAACAGGGGCGTACCGCAGTCGGAGATAAGTGCGGCACTCGCACCGTTCACAAGTTTCAGAAGAATATCGTTAACTACATCCTTCTCATTATGCTCATTAAGGGAAAGAAGCTCTTTTTCAATTTTATAGTGCGCAAGAAGTCTTCTGGCTTCCTTAAATTCTTCGCAGATAATAAAATCGGCTTCACGAAGTGTATTTAGTCCCCGCAGTGTAATATCGTCATAATTACCAATTGGTGTAGAAACCAGAGAGAGCTTTCCGTTCATATACTAAATAATTTGTATAAAATACTAATAATTGATTGTCACTGTATGCAAATGTACGTAATTTTAGGATGCCACTTAAAATGTAAATTTGGATTAATGGCTATAATAATCATATCGTTAATATCTGATTTTCCGACCACCGAATTTCACTCAATTTATTTAATTCCATTTAATTTAATAACAAATAAAGTATCCGGGGATATTTATGTGTTCTAAAAAAATAATAATAATGTTATTTCTGTTTGTTTCTGCTATTGTTTACGGGCAGGATTCAGCACAGACATTTCTCGACTTAAATCCAACGGGAGTTTCAAAGTTCCTTAGTCTTCATCCTGAATATGACGGCAGGGGAACGATTATTTTCATCCTTGATACCGGCGTTGATATGGGTATTCCAGGACTGGAGAAAACCTCTACGGGCGAAACAAAGGTAATTGATGTACGCGATTTTACAGGCGAAGGCGATATTCCGATCTATGAAGCGGAAGAGGATGACGGAAATTTTGTTAATGAAGATATGGGTTATTCAGTGAAAGGAGCGGATAAGATCAAAGCTCCCGATACTGACTACTTTATCGGTGTACTTAAAGAAAAACAGCTTATAAACTCGAATTCCGGGGCCGCAGATCTTAACGGCAACGGCGAAACTAATGACAGTTACTATATGGTTACCTTTAAGGATAAAGCCGGCGACTGGGAGACATATTTTGATACGAACGGAGACGGAGACCTCTCTGATGAACAGCCTATCAAAGATTATGATAAGGAGCAGCAGGATTTTCATATTAAAACCTCGGCCTCCCTTCCCCCGCTTACATTTGCTCTGAATGTCTATCCGGATGAGAGGAGAATATCTCTTTTCTTCGACGATGGATTTCATGGAACTCACGTTGCAGGTATTGCGGCCGGGTATATGATTGACGGATCTGATATAAACGGCGTGGCCCCGGGAGCTAAGGTGAGCGGACTTAAAATCGGCAATAACCTGTTTACCGGCGGAGCCACAGTTACTGAAAGTATGAAGAAAGCTTACCTGTACGCCGATAAGATATCTAAAGAAAGAAAAGAACCCTGTATCGTTAATATGAGCTTTGGTATAGGTGCCGAGATTGAAGGACAGGCTGAAATGGAAGAGTTCCTCGATGGGCTTATGAAGAAAAATCCCTACCTGTATATCTGTGTTGCTAATGGAAATGAAGGCCCGGGAATTTCATCACAGGGACTGCCCTCTTCAGCAGATTATGTACTCTCCTCAGGCGCCGTTTTAACTCAGGATGTGGGAAGGGACCTGTACGGAGCAAGACTGCCTCATGACATTATTCTTTACTTTTCTTCAAGAGGCGGTGAAGTTGATAAACCGGATATCGTATCTCCCGGTGCAGCCTTCTCTACAGTTCCAAATTATATGCCGGCTGACAGGTTCTGGGGCACAAGTATGGCGTCACCTTATACAACCGGCGTTGTATCGCTTCTGATGAGCGCCGCTGTTAAGGAATATCCCGATACTAAAATTCCTGCTGAACTCGTGTTCAAGGCCGTAAGACAAAGTGCAACCTATATGGAAAATTATACCTGGTTAGATCAGGGTCATGGGTATATAAATGCTGAAAAAGCATGGGAGCTGCTTAAGAAATATATCGACCAGGGTGAGGTAAAGAATTATGAACATTATACAATTACTTCACTGGCACCGAATATGCCCGATAATAAAGCTCCTAATCTGTACCTGAGAGATGGTTCTTTTATTACCGGAAAGGAAACATTCAGTTATGTAATCAGGAGAGATAATTTTCAGGATGTCACTAAGTTTTACAGGAGTTATAAAATAAATACTGATGCCGACTGGATTAAACCGGTCCAGAAGAAAACTTATATCCGCAATAACCAGCATACCATAGTAAACGTACAGTTGGACAAATCAAAACTTACTAAACCGGGACTATATTGCGGAAGGATATCAGCGGTACGGGATGACTATACAAAAATGCCTGAGTTTGATATGCTCGCTACTGTAATTATTCCGTATGAATTCAATTCAACGAATGATTACAGGAGGGAATGGGAAAATGAAAAAGTCGGGGTAGGGATGGTAAACCGGTACTTTGTTGATATGCCTGCAGGTCAGACAACTATGCATATCAGACTGAGCAAGGCGGGCGGGGAATACACTATGACACGCTTCCGTTTAGCTTCGCCCAGCGGAGCCCCGTTAAAGATGTCTTCTCTTTTATATTCTTTTAATGATGAAAAATCCATAGAAGGCACTTATTATAATCTTGAGCCCGGTGTTTATGAAGTAACGGTGGAAGGCTATTTCCTTGCAGATACAACTTCAGTTTACAACCTTGAAGTTGAATTTCATAGTTTAAAAAGAGTTGATGATCACGAGCTGACAGGAACAGAAAATTCAATAACCCTGATCAATTATTTTAACGATCATAGATCATACTCGGTTTCGGGACAGCTGACGGGATATGTTCAGACTCATAAATTCAAGCTTAACGGAAAAGAAATCTTTAAATACCCTTTAGTTTCAAAGAGGGTGAAGACTTCAAAAACTTTTGAACTTATATTAAGCAAAGAAGATTATAATAAAGTAACTGATTTTGCATTTGAGGTTCTTGGTGACAGCGGTGTAGCAATTGGCAAAGGATGGATTAAGCTACAGAACAGGCAGCTTAACGATATCTCCTGGAGAAGTTCAGGGAAATTCTAATCTGACTTACGTACTGGCTCCCGCATTTACCAGTGCTTCAGACAGTATGACAGTAACGGTTAAAGAAAAAACTGAGATGAACATTCAGCCGAGGTTCTCAGTTACAGGCAGTTCAAGAGGAGGATTATCATTGTATCCCTTCAATTGAGGAGGTATTATATCTGAATTATTCAAATCCCTCGTATGATATGCCTGAAGGATCGAAGGTTTACGGCACCGTAACCTTTAAATCTTCAGCTGCTGAAACAACGGAATACGAATTACCAATTACAATTAACTTTAAATAAGGTAATATCTTATGAGTGAACAAATGGAAAAAGTTAAAGGTCTCCCGGAAAATGCATACACCGAGCTGAAGCCGGGAGAAGAGTACGTCCCGATTATGAAAGCCAACCAGAAACCGAAGGAGGTTACTCCATACTCTGTCATTGTCGGTTTACTGATGGCAGTACTTTTTTCTGCTGCGGCTGCATACCTGGGACTAAAAATAGGACAGGTTTTTGAAGCCGCAATTCCGATTGCTATTATTGCTGTCGGTCTCTCTGCTGCATCCAAGAAGAAAGGTGCTCTCGGGCAGAACGTGATTATCCAGTCGATCGGTCAGAACTCGGGTCTTATTGTGGCCGGGGCTATTTTCACAATTCCTGCTCTTTACATACTTAACCTGCAGGCACACTTCTTCCAGATCTTTCTTGCCTCGGTATTCGGAGGCATACTTGGAATTCTTTTCCTTATTCCTTTCAGGAAGTACTTCGTTGCAGAAATGCATGGAAAATTCCCCTTCCCTGAAGCAACAGCTACCACTGAAGTTCTGGTGGCCGGTGAAAAAGGAGGAAAGCAGGCAGTAGTACTTGTTGTGTCAGGACTTATCGGCGGAGCTTATGATTTCATTGTAGCAACTTTCGGCTGGTGGGCTGAGACCTTTACTACCAGGGTGGTAGGTTTCGGCGAAGTACTGGCGGATAAATTCAAACTCGTATTCAGGCTGAATATCGGCGCGGCAGTTATGGGTCTCGGTTATATTGTCGGTTTAAAATATGCTGCCATAATCTGCGCAGGTTCATTTGTATCCTGGTACCTGCTGGTACCTCTGGTATCTTATATCGGAGCTGACCTTGCTGTTCCGCTCGGCTCAAATATTACAAAGCTTGTAAGCCAGATGAGCGCCGAGGAAATATTCAGGAACTACATCCGCCACGTAGGTATCGGCGGTATCGCAATGGCCGGAATTATAGGCATCATTCGCTCCTCGAAGATCATTAAAGGCGCTGTCGGGATGGGTATAAAGGAACTCTTTGCGAAGAAAAAAGCAGATGACGAACATATAAGAACTCATCGTGATATGTCGATGAAAATAATTGTATTCGGCGTTATAGCAACTGCAATTCTTCTGCTTGTTTTCTTCCATTTCGGAGTTGTTCACAATATAGGATGGGCACTGGCGGGTTTATTTATTGTAATGCTGATAGCCTTCCTGTTTACAACAGTCGCTGCCAATGCAATCGCAATTGTAGGTACAAACCCCGTCAGCGGTATGACATTGATGACCCTCATTCTTTCTTCGATCATTCTTACTTCTGTTGGTTTGAAAGGTGATTCGGGAATGGTAGCAGCCCTTATCATCGGCGGTGTTGTTTGTACGGCCCTTTCTATGGCCGGCGGTTTCATAACCGATCTTAAGATAGGATACTGGCTGGGAACTTCACCTTACAAACAGGAAAGATGGAAATTCCTGGGAGTTCTGGTATCAGCTCTGACGGTTGGATACGTTATAATGATACTAAATGATACATACGGATTTACCGGAGAAGGCGCACTGGTTGCACCCCAGGCAAATGCAATGGCAGCAGTAATTCAGCCTTTGATGGCTCAGCAGCCTGCACCATGGATGCTTTACATTGTCGGGGCAATCCTCGCACTTGTTCTTACAATGATCGGTGTACCTGCACTGGCATTCGCTCTCGGTATGTACATTCCTCTTGAACTCAATACACCGCTGCTGGTAGGCGGACTGATCGCACACTTTGTATCTACAAGAAGCAAAGATGAAAAGGTTAATACTGCGAGACGGGAACGCGGTACACTTATCGCTTCCGGTTTTATTGCCGGCGGTGCTTTGATGGGCGTTATAAGTGCATTCCTGAGATATCTCGGTTATAACTGGGTAAATCTTGAATGGGCTGAATCGCATTCAGCAGAGCTGCTTGCATTAATTATGTTCGCATTGCTTTGTGTTTATATGATCTGGGATTCTCTGAGAGGAAAACCGGAAGAAGAATAATATTATAATTTTCAGTTAAGGGCTGTTCGAAACTGACATGCCTTTTTTATTTACCCCAATTTATTCAAATAATAGTTATTTTATAAAGAAACAAAATTTCAGGTATAATGAATATTCATCCTACAGCTATCATAGATAAGGAAGTAATCCTCGGCAACAATATTGAAATAGGAGCCTACTCTGTAATCCGGGGTAAAGTTGAAATAGGCGACGGCTGTATTCTGAAAGACCATGCCGTAGTTTACGGTCCTTTGAGAATGGGACGCGGGAATGTAATTCATCCCGGGGCAGTAGTAGGAAACATCAACCAGGATCTTAAATATAAAGGCGAACCTTCGGAAGTTATTATCGGAGACAATAATTCAATCAGAGAATGTGTCACCATTCAGCAGGGAACGGCTGCGAATGAAGGAAAAACTATTATTGGTAATAATAATTTAATAATGGCTTACTCGCATATTGCTCATGATTGTGTGCTTGGCAATAATATAATCATCGCAAACGGAACTCAGCTTGCGGGTCATATCGTTATCAAGGATTTTGCTTATATAGGCGGACTCGTTGGAGTTCACCAATTTGTTACTATAGGGCGCAACTGTTTCATAGGTTTTATGAGCAGGATAAACCGGGATGTACCTCCTTTCATAATAATTGAAGGGAATCCTTCGAGAGAAAGAAGCATAAATACAGAAGGGTTAAAACGCAAAAATTTCAGTCCTGAGGATATCGCCTTATTAAGGAAAGCGTTCATTATACTATTTGTAGATGAGGAACAGCCCAGGCAGGAAAAAATAAAAGTACTAAGACAGGGTGAGTTTGAGCAAAACGTATATATCCGTGAATTGATTGAATCGATAGAATCCAGCGCAGCCGGAAAAAACGGCAGAGCGCTGGAAGCACTTAAGAAAAGATGTGAAACGGACCTAGTTTAAAGTAACCTCAATTGAAAAATCAAATGGTTCGAAGGAACCTCTTCCTTCACCACCGGGAGGCATACCTCTGCCGCCGCCAAATGGATATCCCCCTCCCATCTCACCACCCGGAGGTCTCATTCCCCCTTCCCGTCCTCCGAAATCTCCTCTGTCAGGTTTATCAGTTTCAAGTTTAACCAGCAGCTTATCGCCGGGTTTCGCGTCGATCCCGTATTTATTCTGATCATCAATCTTCAGCGGCACCCTGAGTTCATAAATGAACTGATCGTTGTTATATCCGACTGCTGCTTTAAGTCCGCTGCTGTCTGATGTAGAAATCACGGTTACAGGGTAATTATCTTCATTTAAGATCCTGATCTCGTCCTGGTTATTGATCATTTTAGAAATCAGCATTCCCCTTCCCTTTTCTCTGAACTCCGCCGGATTGATCATCGCACGGGATTCATTAAGTATATTATGCAGAGGATATTTTATCCCGATCATTTCGTCATTGCGGCTTTCATCCTTCAGCCAGACAGTAAATCCACCTGCGAACATGGGTATAACTTTACTCATATCGCTTGTAGTCAGGCATAAATAAAAATAATTGTCATTGTTAGAAATACCAACTGCCGCTTTCTCATCCGAAATATATTTCAGGCTGGTACCCCAGTCGGCCGCATCACCATTAATATTTATGTTCCCGGGCACAGGCTCACTCGTTAGTTCTAATGTACTGCTGCATCCTGTAATCAGCAGTGCAGAAACAAAAACCATGCTTAATAATATCTTGCTCATCTCTTCTCCGGCTTGAATCTTATTATAATTAGACAAAGGATCAGTTTAAAAGTTTAATCTAACTAAATAAATGAAGTTATCTCTGAAAATTCCTTCTTAGTAATATCGGGAACTTTTACCCCCTCTGCCGGATAGCCGGTCACAAGTATTAGAAATGGTTTCTCATTGGGAGGCCGGTTTAATATATTGTTAAGAAATTTCATTGGACTGGGGGTATGAGTAAGTGATGCAAGACCACAGTGATGCAGAGCAGTAATTAATATTCCGGCGGCAATACCTGTTGATTCAAGAGAGTAATACTGCTTTACCCTGGTTCCGTCTGCCGCTACATCATAGCTTTTAGAAAAAATGACTATCAGGATTGGCGCCGTTTCAAGGAAGGGTTTGTTGGAATCAGTACCAAGCGGTGCAAGAGCTTCCAGCCATTCAGCCGGGGCACGATTTGAATAAAACTCTTTTTCCTCCTCCTCAGCAGCAAGTCTTATCTTATGTTTTGTCTCTTTATCGGTTACGATCACAAAATGCCAGGGCTGTAAGTTGGCCCCGCTGGGTGCAGTTCCCGCTGACTTAATACAATTATTAATTATTTCTTCAGGTATCGGATCTGCTGAAAATTCACGGATGGTTCTTCTCCTTTTCACTTCATCATAAAAATCCTGTGATCTTCTAATCATTTCATTTTCCTGGATCTTTGAATAACCCACTAAAGGGATGAATTTACTTTTCATTTATGCTATCCATTTTAATTTCGTTAAGTCTTTCCAATCCAATCGTCGTCATTCTCAGCGAAAGCTTTTCTGATTCGGGAATAAATATCTTCCGGCAGTTCACCTTTATTAATAGCGTCGATTGCCTCTTTTAAATGATCAATGCTGGATGTACCTATTATTGCAGTATCCACTCCCGGTGTAAAAGCTGAAAATCTTATGAATAATTCTTCAGGTTTCATATCAAAATGGAGATTCATCTTTTGCCACCTCACCCAGTATTCCTCAGCATAGCTGCCTTCCGGGCGTTTATCGTATTTCCAGAGTGCATTAGCAATCGGGCGTTTGGCAATTACACCCATTCCCTCTTCTTTTGCTTTGGGGATAAGGTTGCCTATGTCCCTCTGGTCAGTTGGATTAACAGAGGTTTGAATGCTTCCGAATCTTCCGCAATGCACTGCATACGCGAGATCTTCGTTTTCTCCCGAATAAGCGGCAACTTTTATTTTGCCCTCCCTTTTTGCTTTTTCGAGGGCATCTATCACTTCACCCTTTAATAAAACATCTTTACTGCAGGAATGAAGATGAACAATATCGATATAGTCAGTCCTGAGTTTTTTCAATGCAGCCTCAATTCCGGCAGGGATAATATCGTATGACCAGTTTTCATATCCGGGGATATCATACCCAACCTTAGTAGAAAGAATAAATTCATCTCTTCTGTAAGAGAGGAATTTACCTATCCTTTCTTCAGACAGTCCGTATCCCCTTGCTGTATCGAAAAGGTTAATGCCGTTATCAAGAGCGTAATTCAATAGCTTACCGGCTTCATTATCAGACAGGCTGTTACCGCCGATATGACCTGCGCCAAACCCAAGCGGTGAAACTTCATAACCCGTATTTCCAAATTTCCGTTTACTCATAATTCTTTCCCGCAGTAAAATTTCCTGATTTTTGTTAACCTAATATCTGCTAACTATTGGATATATGAATCGATCCCGATCAAAATAACAGACAAATATAACGGCTTGTAATCTAACACTCACATTTTAACAGGTATATTCAGATACGCCGCTTCTAAAAAAATCTGCCTACCCGATCATCGTATAAAAAATATGGCTCAAAATTTGTATCTATAGGGTGAGATATATTACAAACAGGGAAAAAAGTGGAAATGCCGAATAAATTCAACGTAATTCTTACCTTTTTGCAGCAATAAAGGCCATAAAAACCCTGCAATATCTTCCCTATTGATTAAAAATAGAGAACAACAAAAGGTCTGATTAATAATTTAAAAAGGGAACCAGTTATGAACACTACATTATATATTCTGCTGATAATGACTATTGGCGGAGTTCTGTTTTTTTCATTTAGTAATAATTCCACCAATAAAGCAATGATATCTGCACCAGATGCTCTTCAAAGTAATCAAAAGGTCAATTGGGTAACCATCACAAAAAACAATGATACTAATCTTTTATTGACCACGAAGATCATTTCAAGCCAAAATGTTAAAGGTTATTATGCCGAATATACATTGGTTAACGGTAGAAAAATTTGCGGCCAGCTAGGAATGCCGGGACCTGGTGGAACATTTCAAACACAAGTTACTTTTTCCGACAGCATAGAAAACATCTCCATATACTCAGATGCAGAGTACTATACTCAAATGGACTTATGATAATAAATGAGTCTGTTTAAGCACAATTAAGGAAAGATTTTTTTTGATGCTTTATAATCGCTGATACGTTTTCTGAGTTCGTCGAGACTTTTCGGATCGCCAATAACAGTAAGGTTATCGCCGTCCATAAATTTTGTGTTTCCATCAGGAACGATAGTTTCTCCTTCTCTCCTGAGGAAAGCAACGAGGCAGCCTTTCGGGATATGAATATCCCGAAGGGCTTTGTCAATCATAAAAGAGGAAAGTGCATGACGATTGATATGAACCAAAAGCAGTCTTTCATCATGCAGCAATGCTTCTTTAAGTTCCTGATCGTTGCGTGCTTTCTCCCATTCTTCCGCAAAATTATCATCGTCAACCCGGCCTGCAATCTGGGCAAGTATTCTCAGGTGCTGTGTAGGATCTTTTTCAGGACTAACAAGAAAGAACAATGCTTTAACCACAGCTTCATCATCCTGCTTACCCGTTATTGGGTTATTGAACCTGATATGAACGCCATTTAACGCCCTGACAAGCACCATCTCCGCCTGATTAATATTTTCGAGTCTGAAATGAGGCAGAGCTATTCCATGCGTTACAGGTGTTAATCCGATTTTGGTTCCTTCATTAAATTTATTTGCAAGCAGCACTTCATCAACATAAACTGCCTGGGAGAATAAAACCGCAGCTTTTTTTGCTACATCACTGAATTCTGATTTTTCCTTTAAGTCGAGTACGAAACTCCTTGTAACAATCTCATCGAAAGGATCGGTCACTCTTAAACCTTTCTCCTTAAGTATCCCTCTTAATTCGCTGTCGAGTCCTGTGTACCTTGATCTTCCGAGTCTCTCGAAGATATGATAAACCGCTCCCTGACGCTGAACTTTACCGTAAGCGAAATAACGATACCATAGTATGGCAAGCACTATCAATCCGGCTGAAAATGAAATCGCCAGCAATCCCATTTTGAAAATGAGAAAAACAGCGGCGCCGATACCGACCAGCTGCATCCAGGGATAAAAAGGCGATTTAAATCCCGGATCGTAAGATTCGATCCTGCTCTCGCGCATTACAATTACGCCGAGACAAACAAATGCAAACATTAGAAGCTGAAATGCGCTTGCCAGCTTAGCGATCTTTGTAGGATCGAATGAAATAATTATTGCAACAATTATCGCTATGGTTAAAATGATTGATACATAAGGTATCCCATGGGGGGAAAGACGCTGAAAAACATGCGGCATAATATGATCACGGCTCATAGCAAACGGGTAGCGGGACGCACTGAGTGTACCGGCATTTGCCACCGAAATGAATGCGATAATTGCACCTATAGAAATTATAACCACCCCTGTTTGTCCGAAAAACTTCCCTGCAGCCGACGCCGCGGGGGTAAGATTACCCACAAGTTCATTGATCGGGATAACCCCCACCATTATAGCAGTGCCAAGACCATAAACCAGGACTGATGTACCGATCGAAAGGAAAATACCCAGGGGAAGGTTTCTTTCAGGATCTTTAACCTCTTCAGATAAACTGGCAACTTTGGTTATACCAACGTAACTGATATAAACCAGTCCTGTTGCAGAAAAAATTGCATCAAAGCCCGGACTGAGGAATCCTTTAAAGTGCGATACATTTATCTGCGGTGTTCCCCCGGCAAGGAAGAGAGCTAAGATGGCCAGCAGGATTACAACCAGGACCACCTGAAGTTTACCGCTTCCTTTGACGCTGAATAAGTTAAGTATTCCTATTAATACAGCCAGAGCTGCTGCTATCGGTATGATGGAAACCGAGGGTATAAAAAGAGCGATGTATGCACCCATTCCGATCAACGCAAAGCATACTTTTAATATAAGAGCAAACCAGGTTCCGAGACCTCCGATTGTGCCGAACATCGGACCTAAAGTTCTGTCCAAAAAGAAATATACCCCTCCGGCTCTCGGCATAGCAGTAGCCAGTTCTACTACACTGAACATAGCAGGAATCAGCGGAACTATCGCCAGCAGGTAAGCTAAAACAATTGCGGGTCCCGCAACCGCGGCCGCAATTCCTGGCAGCAGAAAAAAACCGCTGCTTAATGTTGTACCTGTTGCAATGGCATAAACATCAAGCAGTCTTAGTTCTTTTTTAAGTTTCCGGTTTTTTATTGCTTCAAACATAGGAGAATTTAACTAAAAGGATGAAGATGTTCCACTGTTAAGTAAACCGGTTAAACTATCTCCAGTTGCCCAGCATCTTCCTTATCAGTGCTATCTGGGCAATATGATAAGAGTTATGCTGTGCTGCTATAAGCATTTCTCTTAGATAAGTATGCACTTTTGCATGAGGAATGCTGTCCGTAATTTCAGATCCCTTTTCTTTTATGATTTTTATCAATTCATCTCTATCGGAAATACACTGCTCAACGGATTTATTCCATTGCTCATCTGAAACTTTATTTGTATCAGACGGCCAGTATTCGTCGGGCCAGGAAGGAGACTTCCAGTTGGGATCTATCATATATTGCAAAATATCTTCCTGGGTAATTCTTATATGTTCTAGTTCATCCCACACGGAATGCAATCCTTCCCCGGGCTTTTTTGCACGGTTCCCGGGGTTTAAACCTTCCAGCGAATGCTCGAGGGATACATGCGCCTGTTCCTTGCTCAATAAACTTATTAGTTCACCGGTTAACACCTTCTCATCCATTCTAAACCTCCATTCATTTACGGTTCAAAATACAATTATTTACTGTGTTAGATGTGTGCAATACCGCAAGACATCTGTTTAAGGTGCTAACTGGTTCCCCCCGGCATCGATCGCAGTTAATGCATTAACAGGACAGACAGAACAGGCTTCCACCAGGGTTCTCTGATCCGGTTCCTTTAAATCCTCTCTGAAGGTTACAATTTTCTGATTGTCGAGTTCAAAAACTTCTCCTGCTACCCTGATGCAGTTTGCAGTACCAATACACATGTCTTTATCAATAATTATTTTTAATCCGCTTATGGTTTTTTCCATAAAGAGTTCTCTCCTTAAAAAGATTTGTTGTATTGGCAGGAATATAGTGTTTGCCGGCAAAAAAAGAAATCAGATGAGATTATATTCCTTAAGTATAAAAAGACCTATAGTAATCGTTATAAGAGAAACCAGGGTAGTCATAAGAAGTATATTGGCTGCCAGTTTACTGTTTGATCCCATTGCTTCAGCCATAATAAAACTGGCAATAGCGGTAGGACATGCAAAAAGTATAAATAAAATACCGAGATCGTATCCCCGGAATCCGAACAAGAATGCCCCGTAGGTCATAAGCGACGGGAAAATTACCAGTTTCAGTAAGGTAGAAAAAACGGAAAGAGAGAAACCCTTTTTTATTTCTGTGAAATTCATAAAACCCCCTATCCCGAGGAGTGCAAGAGGAAGCGCCAGGGCAGCTAAATAATTTATGGTTCTGTTAACAATAAACGGAAGTTCAATTTTGAAGATTGAAAAAGGCAGTGAAATAACGACTGCAAGAACGAGAGGGTTTCTGAGAATCTCAATTATTGTATAGCTAACGTTCATCTGACGTTCTTTTCTCAATGGTACCGTTAATGCGATAACAGAAAGAGTATTATAGATCGGGATTGTAAAAGCCAGGAGAAGTGATGCTTTCCCGAGATTGTCTATACCATAAACGTTCGCAATCAACGCGAGTCCCACAACAGCAAAATTGCCTCTGAAACTACCCTGGATAAAAACAGTTCTGTCAGTAGCAGTTTTTACGGCGGGAATAGAAATTATCCACACAATAAAAAACGTTACAAATGTACCTGCATATGCAAATGCAATAAGCTCAAGGTTTAAGATCCTGCTAAGGTCTGTTTTTGAGATTTCTGTGAATATAAGTGCGGGAAGAGAAACTGAAAAAACTATACGTGATGAGAGCTTGACAAAGTTGTCATTTATCATCCCCAGCTTCTTAAGAAAATACCCGAGAGCAACTATTAAAAAAACAGGTGCGACTAAACCTGCAACTACAATTAAATTCTGCACTTAATACCAGATTGTGTTTTGGGATGTACGATTTTTTTTCTTAACGATGAAAATTTTTCATCCTTTTTGTATTAGTATAAAATATTTCCTGCCTAAAATGACGGTCGGACCTGACTACTTTATGAATTATCATCATATATCCTGAACAATTTTATTACTTAAACATCTCACCCTGAGACAACATTGCGTCAGAACAAATCATATTATCTGTTATTGTGACATTCAACATTATTCTTGCTAAAAAATTTATAATTACACACTTAAAAAAAGTTCTGGTATACTTTCTGCTTTATCTATGTGATTCAATCAGTTTTATAAAAGCCTTGCAAAATATCGTGAGCGGGAACATTAACCCAGCACAATATTATTTTTAAAATAATTACCCATTAAAATACATCAATAAAATGAATGGTGCGATAATGAAAAAACTAATCTATATAATTCCTGTACTTCTTCTATTTTTATATGCAGGATGTTCAGAAGATAATTCAACTAATCCTCCGACCGGGCAGGGCCAGCTTAAAATATCGATGGTAGATTCACCAGCTCTGTATGATGAAGTTAATATAGTTGTAAGCCGTGTGGAGGTTCATATGGCCGACAGTTCCGAAGGAAACTGGATGGTTGTAAATCCCGTTCCCCATACGTATGATCTTCTTCAACTGGCAAATGGTGCAAGTGTAGTACTGGGAGATACTTTTCTTACCGCAGGTCATTATACCCAGATACGACTGATACTAGGTGATGGAAGTAATGTTGTGGTAAATGGTATATCATACCCGCTGACCATTCCCAGCGGAATGCAGACAGGCGTAAAGCTTAATCACGAATTCGACATTGAACCCGGAAATCTTTATGAACTGATGCTCGATTTCAATGCCGATGCTTCTATACATGTAACCGGCAACGGCCAGTATATGATGAGTCCTGTGATAAGAGTAATGCCTGTAGTTACATCGGGCAGGGTTTCAGGTCAGGTTATTCCTACAGATGCTGATGCAACGGTATGGACACTGGCCGGAGCTGACACGGTAACAACATTTCCGGATTCTGAAGGATTCTTCAGCCTGATGGCACTGCCAGAAGGAACTTATGATGTGCATGTAGACCCAAATAACATTGCTTATAATGATACTGTAGTAACTAATGTTGATGTCACTGCAGGTAATAATACAGATATAGGTGTGATTGATCTTAACCCGTAAGTTGATCGCATGTAAAAAATTAACCCCGGGAGTATTAACTTCCGGGGTTTTTTATTTGTTAAAAAAGACTATCGAGATTAGTGAGATATAAGGCAAGTCCGCTCATTTTTGTTTCAAACTCGTGTCCTGCGAATAATGTAGTATTGTAATAGACTATATCAATATGATCTCTGAGGAAATCTATCAGAGGATCTTTTGCCCACAGAGCATACAGCTTAAATAACCCTTTTGCTCTGAGTTCATATCCATTTGTTTTGGGAACATAAGCAAATCCCCGTCCGGAATAATGACCGATACTAAGAGAGAGCGTTTCAAACAAATCAATTTTAAATCCTGTGTGGGAAACAATTTTCTCATCACCTTCTATATTAATTATGTTCTTCCAAAATCGGAGATCGCTTAGCGTTGACTGATACGATGACTGTCCTGTTGAATCTTTTGTAATCAGTATATCATCTGCTTCAGCGGTGAAGGAGAGAGTAAGTGTATTTATTCTGAAATCACCTGAGACGAGATCAATACCGGTATTGATTCCGTACCCCAGTCTGTCTATTCTCGGAAGAGGATCAGCCTGTGCCGGATCTATATAATATATTTTATCACCTATATTTGATTTGGAATACCCCACGGAAAAGTTAAAGAACGGTGTAAGTTTATCATTGGTTTCAAAACCGATATATAAGTCAGGGTCTATCAGCTTCATTACCGGCACACTAATAAGCAGACCGAAATCCGTAACGGTTCTTTTTGCTTCAGCAGTAGAAGACTCTTCTCCGTTAAGATAATAGCCAAGGTTTGAAGTAATATTTTTTACTGTGAAACCGGCATTAAACTGAACGCAGTAATCAATACCAATCCCAAGCGACCAGGCATTATAATAATCCTTTGTATCAAACCGTGGGTAATAATATTCTCCATAATTTAATTCATTTCTTGAATATCCAAATCCTACGCTTAAGGGAAAATCGATAAGATCTTTAAGGTTATATCCCGCATTAAAAGCCATACCTTTTAATTCGAGATCAGCATTGAAGGCCGGGATCCAGTCAATTTTAGACGGATAAAATATAAAAGAAAGATTAGTATGCCGGCTGGTATAGCCAAGCTGAGCGGGATTCCATATAAATCCGAAAGGATCGTTTGTAGGAAGTGCTGTTCCTGTTTGTCCCATTGCCGCCAATGAAGGTGAAGGCTGAAGCAGTAGAAAAGGTACTGCGGCTTCACCCTGTGCAAAATTGTTTTTACCAATTGAAATTACGAACAGAAGTGTGAGAAAGAGGGCCGAAAGTTTCATAAATAATTCCTCCCATAGAATTGATACTCCTGAATTACGCCGCAAACTTATAACGACGTAGTGAGAACTTACTATGATTCAATTCTTCAATCAATCCTGTAATTTTCCGCCTTCTCTTAACTCTGCATTGTAAATGCTATAGCCGGCTGTCTATAAAATATTATCCATTTTTATTCTGACTTTTTATGTGTAGAAGGTTCGTGTAAACTGGGGTGAGAGTTAGTCGTTATAAATTTGGTTGATGAAGTAAATTTTGATTCGGAGCAGTGCAGCTGAATAATCCGGGTGAGAAATAAGCCGCCTGATTCCAGAATGGAGCACTGCCATTTTGTCATACTGTTGAATAATTAAACAGCGGAATATTGCTTATTTTAGCTGTTTTCGCATTGTCTCATTTTGAGTCCACCTCCGAGACAAATACGGTACTCCCCCGGTATAAAAACCTCATAAAAAGTGTGTCTGCCATTTTGTCATACTTGTTGAATATTTAAACAAAAAAAGGACCGTATAGAACGGTCCTTTTTGAGGTCAGATTATCAGTATTTTACTTAGCGAGCATCATCTTTTTAACTTCTTTATAGGCATCAGTCCGGAGTTCATAGAAATAAACTCCTGATGAAAAATCAGCCGCATCAAATGTAACTGAATAATTACCGCTATTCATAACATTGTTTACTAAAGTTGCGACTTCCTGACCTATAACATTATACACCTTTAACTGTACCAGCTGCTGCTCCGGAACACTGAAGTTTATAACTGTACTGGGGTTAAACGGATTGGGATAGTTCTGCTGCAATCCATATTTAACCGGAGTTAAAGCTTCATCTTCTTTATTTGATGTAACTGCACTAAGCGGTACTACAGTGCCATCACCGAGAGCTGCAAATAATCCGAATGCTTCACCATTCTGATTTGAAGAAGGATCAAGAAAACCTGATGCAAATACTACTGCACTGCCCCCTTCAAGTCCTGACAAATCAGCGTTAAATGAGGCCACGATTGTATTGTTATCGTCTCCCGGAGTTATATCAAGTATATAGCTTCCTGCAGGTACATTTATATAATCTGTAATGTCACCATATGCAGCATTATCAACAAGTGTTGCTACATTACGCGCTATTACATCGACAGCAGGGGCATCTGTAGAACCGTGTACCACAAAGAAGTCTACTCCGCTGCCGTTCGCACTCTCACGTGCCATCGGTTTAACAAACAAGTGTAAATGCTGTGCTTCTTCCGTCAGGATTCGGTGCATAAGATCCCGGATCAAGGACTCCGTTTGCCATTACTACATATGTTTCTCCGTTTTCAAGTGTAGCCTGGAAGTTTGCCAGTGTATCGTCTACCGATGTACTGTTCCCGGGTGCTACTCCTATATTAAGAGTCACTCCTGCCGGTGCATCTATAAACGGTGTCGCCGCTCTGAATCCGAAATCATCAAGCAATAATGTTCCATTAAGATATATATCAACCGGATCTGCTGCCACTTCTGCGGCATTATGGATAACCTGTAACCTGGCTGTCTGTACCGCATTGAATTGAACTACAGTTCCGTCACTAAGAGCTGCAAATAATCCGAATGCTTCACCATTCTGATTTGAAGAAGGATCAAGAAAACCTGAGGCAAATACTACCGCACTGCCGCCTTCAAGTCCCGAAAGATTTACATCAAACGAGGCAACTATAGTACTATTATCATCTCCCGGAGTTATATCAATAGTATAATCTGCGGCTGGCACATTTATATAATCGGTGATATCGCCATATGCAGCATTATCAACAAGTGTTGCTACATTGCGCGCTATTATATCGACAGTCAGGGGCATCAGTAGAACCGTGAACTACAAAGAAGTCTACTCCGCTGCCGTTCGCACTCTCACGTGCCATCGGTTTAACAAACAATGTAAATGCTGTGCTTCTGCCGTCAGGATTCGGTGCATAAGATCCCGGATCGAGGACTCCGTTTGCCATTACTACATATGTTTCTCCGTTTTCAAGTGTAGCCTGGAAGTTTGCCAGTGTATCGTCTACCGATGTACTGTTCCCGGGTGCTACTCCTATATTAAGAGTCACTCCTGCCGGTGCATCTATAAACGGTGTTGCCGCTCTGAATCCGAAATCATCAAGCAATAATGTTCCATTAAGATATATATCAACCGGATCTGCTGCCACATCTGCGGCATTATGGATAACCTGCAGCCTGGCTGTCTGAGCAGATAATTGGGCTCCGGATAATAGAAAAACAACGGCTGCTGCAAATGAAATAAATTTAAGTTTCATATTTTCTCCTGTTATTAAAGGTTAATAGGGCATTCCATACCACCCGGATTACAAAATCCATATCCTCTTTTGTATCAACTTTTTCGATTTCTGAGTGGCTTACAGGAGATAACAGAAATATTTAAGAATGAGTTCCCGTAACCGAAAACTTTTGAAAAGTCCCTTAAATATTGGTTGAATGTGATAGATTGATAAATTAGATTATATAATGTGATCCTAAATGGAGTTTTCCTGTTTCTCAATCATCCATAATGAAGAATATTTTACTACTACTAATAATTTTATTATTTGCCCAGATTTTCCCGCTTAGCGAACTGTATTCAATGGAGCCGGCTGACTCAACTGAGGCAGACAAACTGTATAAAAAAGCAGACGATTACTGGAGAGATGTTCAGTATGACAGCTCCAACTTCTTTTATGAAAGGGCATCTTCCTTATATGAGAAGAATAAAAACTGGAGAAATTTTATTGAATGCCAGAAAAACATAGGGATCAATTACAGGTATCTCGGTAATTACCTGAAGGCTTTTAGTCACCTTAATAAGGGACTGGATGCTGTTAGCAATTTAACTAAGAACCAGGACTCGCTTCGGGCAGAGCTTTATAACAGTATCGGTACAATATATTATGAAAAAGGAAATTATGACAGGGCTTACAAATACTACAAAGATATGCTGGATATTAATGAAAAAACATTTGGGGAGAAGCATGTAAATACGGGAAAAGGATACAACAATGTGGGCCTGATTTACTACAAGACCGGTAAGTATGAGAAGGCTCTTGAATATTTTGATAAAGCACTTACAATATGGGACAGTACCCTGACAGATGATAATCCCTATTTTGCCAACTGCTATACTAACATCTCCAGGGTTTATTTCCTTAAAAATAATTACAAAAAGTCGATAGAGTATGATGAAAAAGCTGTTAAGATATGGATAGATAAACTGGGCGAGGGTCATCCTTACATTGCAATGAGCTATAATAATCTGGCAAACACATATATTTATGCGGGCAACTATGACAAGGCTCTTGAATATGATTATAAAGCTATGCAGATAAGCAGAGACTATGCCGGGGAGGAATCGCGCGATGTGGCTTCAGGTTATGCGGGTATCGGAAATGTGTTTATTGAAATGGGGAATTTGAGTAATGCAGCTTATTTTCTTAACAAAGCGGTTTCTATCTACAGGAAAATCGATCCTGCAAATAAAGGACTGGCTAAGGCTTATGTATTCACGGGCGATCTTTATAGAAATAAAAAAGACTTTCCAACTGCGGAAGCTTATTACGATTCGGCACTCCACATAGTCTGGCCCGGGTACAACCCTGCAGTCTCTGATCCTGATAATTCTGAGGAAATGCCCGCAGAGGAGGTACTCCTCACAGCACTAACAGGAAAAGGAAACGCTTATCTTGACGATGCTGAAAATACAGGAGAGGCTCTGACTTTTCAAAAGGCTCTGGATGCATTCAACCTGGCATCAGGGGCGATAGAGAAACTGGATGAAGTTACAAGCGATGAAGAATCCAGGATAATGCTTAACAAAAGAGCTTATGAAGTTAATCAGAAAGGCATTTCTGCAGCACTAAAGCTATATAGTATTAAAAATGATCCCGACTATGTTGAATCTGCATTCAGGTTTTCTGAACGCAACAAAGCCAGGATCCTGTCTGAGTCAATTAATAATTCAGATATCCGACAATTTGCAGGAATTCCTGACAGTCTGCTAATCATGGAAAAAGATCTCAGATCAGATCTGACATTATACCAGACAAAACAGAAAGAGGCCGGGGAAACAAATAATCTCAAAGCCATAGGCGATAACAGAAGTCTGTTATTTAAAACTCAACGTAAATATGATAACCTGATGACTAACCTGACACGGAACTTCCCAGCCTATCGTAAATTAAAATATCCGGAAGAGCTCACCTCATCGAGTGAGATAAGAAATCTCCTCCCATCCGATGCAGCTGTTCTGGAATACTTTACAAGTGACAGCAGTATAACAACATTCGTTCTGACTAAAAATTCAATTAACGCTGTAACAGTTAAATGCGACTCCGGCTTTTCTGATCTTGTAAGAAGTTTCAGGAAATCACTTCCGGAACGAAATTACCTGGAATATTTATCGTCAGCTTCAGAACTATACTCAAAACTGATTAAGCCTGTAAAAAAATATCTGGAAGGCAAACAGAAGCTTTATATTATTCCCGATTATATTTTTACATATCTTCCTTTTGAAGCTCTGCTCAGCGCCCCTCAGCCGCGCCGCTTTAACGGCGATTTTTCCAGGCTTCCATATCTTATAAATGATTATGAGATAAGCTATCAATATACCGGACTATTATTGAAGGAGAGCCTTGAGCATCAGGATGACAATACCGAAATGTCTTTTGCGGGTATTACCTCCGCTTCTTTGGATCTTCCGGAAACAGAAAATGAAGTGAGCTCAATTGCTAATTTGTTCAGGGAACACAACTATCATTTTGACCTTTACTTAAACGGTAATTCTACTGAAAGCATGTTCAGGTCAGATAAGATGTTCAGATATAATTTCATTCAGTTTGCAGCGCAAGCAATAATAAATGACGAGTACCCCCGCCTTTCAGGACTGGTATTCAATAAAGATGAAAGTGATTCTGCAAATGACAGCCTTCTTTATGCAGGAGATGTGTATAATCTAAAGTTAAATGCCGGCCTGCTGGTATTAAGTAACTGTGAAAGCAGTCTCGGGAGTGTTGTGAGAGGCGAAGGGATTTATGCACTTGCCAGAAGCATTCTTTATGCCGGAGTTCGGAACATTATTTTTTCTTTGTGGCAGACAGCCGAGAAGTCCACTCCTGTTTTTATGAGCCTGTTTTACAAAAATATCCTTGACGGGGCAGAATATTCATCTGCACTAAGGAAAGCGAAGCTCGAGTTTATAAAAGGAGGGGTTTATTCTTATCCGCTCGATTGGAGTCCTTTTATACTTATCGGCCGGTAGCCCAACATAACCATCGTATGGTTCATTTAATTTTCAGTTTATTACTGCCCCGTTCGGGGCAGTAAATAAAAGCCTACATAGCTCCGTTTAAATAATAATCTCTGAAGACTATGGAACCGATTATTGCTCCGATGATGAAGTACAGGACCACAGCAGCGATAATCGTTACAACAAAATAGCCGACAAGCTTATCAGGAGGGGCCATCTTAACCTGTTTCAGTCCCATATATAAAAGCACAAGGCTGTATATGCCAGCAATACCCACGAGGAAAGATAAAGAAGGAATGATATGAAATATTCCGGCCACCCATGCGGCAGTATAAGCATAAACAGCTACTTTGAGAGAGGATATAAAATCCTTTGTGGATCCGAATGAAGGGGCCAGTGCATCAATTATCCAGGCCAGGACATAAACACTTACAAGTGAAAGAATAAAGGTAAGTATCGCCCACGTTAATGCGGTTCCTATTTCAAGGCGGATCGAACCAAACGCGCCAAGAGATATTCCGATCATATAATACCCGATAAATCCCGCAATCGCAGGAATGGCAGCAAGGATAACAGCATAGCCGGAAAATAATTCGGCGGTGGTTGGAGATTCGGAGCGGATAACTTCCCATTCGGAACCGGGACTCAACAGAATGTTTTTAGCACGATCAACAAGGTTCATAGCTCAACTCCTATAATTATTATTTTGATAGAGTTTATAATCAGAACCTTTTCCGCATTTTAGCGGAACAATTTCGCATAACTTAAAACAAACTAACCAAATACCCAAAGAAATTATTTCCAAGCCGGCTGTTTGATACAAAATAAGCGGTTGTCAGTTCTCACAGTCCTCATTCTTTTAGTTTTGTATTCTCCTTATGAAAAATAACATAAAAAGGAGATACCTATGATTAAAATCAAGATATTGATATTTTCATTTCTTACAATATTCCTTACCGGATCAGCATTCGCCGGCAATGACACCCAAAAAGAACTGAAAGATTATTTTAACAAGGTTAACCAGAAAGTAAAACATACTGATAATCCAGCAGAGAAAAGAGCAATATTAAACAACTCTTTCGATGATCTGTTGAAAGCCTTTAATACGGCAGGGCAAATGCCATTATCTCAGAATGACCGCGAAGGAATAAATTATTTTAAGCAGAAGGTTCTTGAAAAGAAAAATGAATTGAATGGACTAAACGGTTACGATAAGGTTAAAGATGCAAGTCTGAACCAGTTTGCAAATTATTCAATGCAGCAGTTTGAGCAGTCGGCTGAATATATCACGATTAGTGTTTTAGCTCTTGTTCTGATAATTATATTGGTTGCCCTTCTCTTATAAATTAACGAGAGGCTGTCTCATAAGTGTCATTCCGAATTTATTTCGGAATCTGATTATTCGATTTCGAATCGGAATTAGAACCTGAAACCAGTTCACGTTGACAATATCAGACTTTTGAGACAACCTCATTATATTATGAAATATTTTTTACTCTTAATCATATCAGTAACTATTGCAGCATTTATAGACACTCCCGGAAAAGAGAGAACTTTTTCCATAATCTACATAATTCATGGAGATGCTGATTATTTATATCACGATACATCAGGGACTTCACATTATGCAGACAAAGAAATCCTTGACCAGGCGTTCGATGCTGCCGAAGGACTTGATAGTGCTGAAGTATTTATCTTTCACCAGGGAACGGCCTCAAAATTCCTGTTCTTTCCTCAAGACGACAGCCGCTTCTACTATTATAAAAATGGAAAAGAAGTTCAAGCTGAATCTTATAGAAGAGATGATGATGATTCCACTTTCACTACGGAAATAAACCTCTATAAAAAATACTCGGAGACGGATAATGACAGCACAATAAAAATATTACTTTATTACGGACATGAAATACCTGAAGGCAGTCCAATAAATCCCTACAATATTACCCATCCCGGAATTACTTTTAACGAAACCCTTTTTGAAAAGGCTGTTAAAGGGTTCTCATCGGGAACCAGATTCGATTTAATAGTACTGTCTACCTGTAATAACGGAACTCCCGAAATGGTCCGCCTTCTTTCACCGTATACCAGATTCATAATTGCCTCACCCGAAAACCTTCATCTCTCACAAATGAATTCAGGATATCTGAAGAAGCTTAATATCAATAATTATGACCCTTTCAAATTTGCCCATGATTTTGCAGAAAATGCATTTAATAAACTCAAAGAAAATACCCTTACAGTAATTACCGTTTCTCTATATGATGTGGATAAAACAAGAACATATGTTGATAGTGTAACTGAAAGTAATAATAACAGATTAAAACAATCCGAACCCGGAGCAATAAACAACTGCGACTGTTCGACAATAGCGGCATACAACAAGCCCGGAATGGAATCAGGGGTCACAGTTTTCTATAATCCTCCTGCGTTCGGTAAGAAAAAAAACAAGATTTCGCATTCGGGGTGGGGGTGCAAAAAAAGTCCTGACATCAACTAGATTTACCAAAAAATTCCCTGCCGCCCATCAATATTTAGTTTATCCTGAAAATTATTCTTTATATTTTCATTCCAACAGCATCAAATAGTTTTATCATATCCTTAATTATAAGATGGGCGGGAGCTTTTCAAATGATAAATAAAAGAAATTTAATTGACGTTTGTATTTACGTCCTTTTAATTCTGCTTTGCAGCAGCATTCAGGTACCGGCGCAGAAAATCAATATGGAAAAACTAAAAGGTTTGAAACCCCGAAGCATAGGACCTGCCGGAATGAGCGGCAGAGTTACTGCTTTCGATGTTGTTATGCGTAATACTGATATAATCTATGCGGGTACAGCTTCGGGAGGATTGTGGCGATCTACAAGTGCAGGAGTTCAATGGGAACCTGTATTTGATGATCAGCCTGTACTTTCAATCGGTGCCGTCGCTGTCGATCAAAGAATACCCGATGTAATCTGGGTGGGTACGGGAGAAGCTAACCCGAGAAACAGCCAGTCAAGCGGAAACGGAATTTATAAAAGTATTGACGGCGGAAAATCATGGGAACACCTTGGACTGGATAAAACAAGAAATATTAGTAAAATTATTATTGACCCGCTTAACTCAAATATTGTTTATGCAGCTGCTATTGGTTCAGCCTGGGACTCAACCGCTGAACGGGGAGTTTATAAAACTACAGACGGCGGGGTTTCCTGGGATAAAATTTTGTATGTAGACAATAAAACGGGAGCGGCAGATTTAATAATGGATCCTGTAAACCCGAATAAATTATTTGCTGCGATGTGGGAGTACAGAAGGTGGCCCTGGTTCTTTAAATCCGGCGGACCCGGGTCGGGACTCTATGTAACATTTGATGGAGGTAAAAACTGGACAAAAAGAACAGATAAGGATGGGCTGCCGAAGGGTGATCTTGGAAGGATCGGACTCGCTTTGTGCAATAATTATCCAAATGTTGTCTACGCTATTGTCGAAGCAAAAAAGAATGCCTTATACAGATCGGATGACGGAGGATTTAAGTGGAAAATGGTAAATGATAAGGATGTCGGCGACCGGCCATTCTACTATGCTCAGATAGCTGTCGATCCGGAAAATGAGAACAGAATTTATGATATCCATTCAGAAGTTACCGTGAGCGAAGACGGCGGAAAAACATTTGAAATATTAATATCGTGGAATAAAATACACCCGGATCATCATGCTTTCTGGATAAGTCCCGAAGATCCGGCCTTTCTTATCGACGGTAACGACGGTGGTATGGCAATTTCTCATGATAAAGGAAAAACATGGAGGTTTGTAGAGAATCTTCCTCTTGCACAATACTATCACATAAACTACGATATGGATACTCCCTATAATGTTTACGGAGGAATGCAGGACAACGGTTCCTGGAAGGGACCTTCCCGCGTATTGAGCCAGAATGGTATTACAAATGTTTACTGGCAGATGGTAAGTTTCGGCGACGGGTTCGATGTTGTACCCGATCCGGCAAATTCAAGATACGGCTACTCAATGTCGCAGGGCGGCAATCTTGTAAGGTATGATGTACTCACGGGACAAACAAAATACATTCGTCCTCCGGATCCGGATACGGTTAAGTTAAGATTCAACTGGAATGCAGGAATTGCGCAGGATCCATTTGATAAAAGCACTATTTATTACGGAAGCCAGTACCTGCTCAAAAGCACTGACAGAGGTGACAGCTGGTCAATTATTTCTCCCGACCTGACTACAAACGACACATCGAAACAGCATCAAAATAACAGCGGGGGACTTACTTATGATGTAACAGATGCAGAAAACTTTACCACAATAATTGCTATCGATCCGAGTCCTTTAAATAAAAACGTCATATGGGCAGGCACTGACGACGGGAATCTGCAGTTAACAAAGGATGGCGGCAGATCATGGGTAAATGTTTCAGGTAACCTGAAAGGTGTACCGGAAGGCACCTGGATCCCGCAGGTAAGGGCATCGACATATAGCGAATCAGAAGCCTGGGTAGTGCTGGATAATCATCGCAGAAATGACTGGAATGCTTATGCATATTATACAAAAGATTTTGGCAAACACTGGGAAAGGATTGCCAGTCAGGATTCAATATTCGGCTATGCTCTTTCTGTAATCCAGGACCCTGTACAGCCCGACCTGGTATTTCTTGGTACAGAGTTCGGTTTGTATGTCAGCTTTGATAAGGCAAAAACATGGAATAAATGGACGGAAGGATATCCAAATGTATCCACGATGGATATGCAGATCCAGCCGAGAGAGAATGATTTGATTATCGGAACATTCGGCCGCGCCGCATATATTTTGGACAACATAGAGCCTTTACGCGAAATAGCTGCAAAGAAAAATATTATTGACGATGATTTGTATTTATTTCCGGTTCCGGAATCTGCGGATGAGCAATACCGCTGGAAAGGACCGGGACCAGTATTCTCGGGAGCCAGCGATTTCAAAGGAGACAACCGTCCTTACGGAGATATGATTTCCTTTATTGTCAATCCTGATACAACTATGGACAAAAATACTGATGAGGCAAAAGATACATTGAAGAGTGAGAAATCCGCCGGCGACAGTGTTAAAGTAGAAATAATTAACAGCGAAGGGAAAACAATAAGGACGCTTGAAGAAAAAGTTGAACCCGGGATTAAACAGGATCTACTGGAATTACGACAGAAAGGGGGTAAGATGGCCTGATACTGCTAAACCTGAAAAAGAGAAGGAGTACAGCGGTCCTTCTGTTCTTCCGGGAAAATATATGATAAAAGTAATCAAGCGGTAAAATATTCAGATTCAACGATGACGGTTGTTAAATTCTGATCCCCGAATCAATGTGTCATCGGAAGCACTTCAGGCTAAAAGCGATTACCTTGATAAAATATTATCAAAGGTAAAAATAGCCACAGAAGCCGCCGACAGAATCCGGGCGGCGGAGAAAACTATCAGACTTATCGAAGAAAAGGCCAAAGAAAAAGAGGGTGATTGGACTGATAGTCTTAAGAAAGAGTCTACAGCCGTGAAGGATTCGCTGAAAAGCCTGATGGCACTGATAAATGAGCCTGAGGTGCAGGGATTAATAGCCAGTCCTGATAATGTCAGTTCACGGTTGTCAACTGTATATGAATATGTAAATTCATCGTTTGAAGCTCCCGGTAAAACTGCAGATTCAGCCATGCTGCTCGCGAATGAAAAGCTGGAGGAAACGATAAGGAAAGTGAATGATTTCTTTGAGACCGGCTGGAAGCAGTACCAGGAGGCAGTTAAGAAAGCGGGAATTACTTTCTTTGATGAATATAAACCGCTGGAGTTTTAAGCGGAAAAAATTTAGAAGAGGCGGTTTCGTGAGTCCTCATTTACCAGTCCGAACTTACGGATGACCGTTTTTGTCGACTTGAGAGACAGCCTCTTTCTATTAATCCTTCTTCTTTATTGTAATAAATAAAGTTGCAACCAGTGCACTTACCACGGCAGAGAGCATAAAAGGAACAACAGAACCGAATTCATCCCAGAGAAAACCTGCTAAAAATGATCCAAGCATAATTGAGAGACTCATGCACATCGTTAAGAGTCCTATTGCCGATCCCCGCTGTTCATCCGGAATCAAATCCGAAACCCATGCTTTTACAACCCCTTCCGTAGAGGCCGCATAAATTCCGTACAATGCAAATAACAGCCAGATAAAATAGATATCAGGGTAAAGAGCAAAACCAAGATAAACTCCTGCAAATACATATAATCCCGCAATATATACTTTCTTCTTGCCCACCTTATCCGCGTACTTCCCTACCGGATAAGAAACGGAAGCGTAGATAAGATTATAAAATATATATCCCCAAATAGCGAGGGTGGCAGAATTTGAAATATCCTTCGACTTCAGAATCAAAAATACATCGCTGCTGTTCACAAGAGAAAATAAAGTAATCAGTAAGAGAATTATTTTGTACTGATGCGGTGCCGACTTCCAGAATTCAGAATAATTTCTCTTTGTAACTTTTTTGAATGAAGCAGGGTTATCCTTCACATAAAGAGTAAATGTTACTGCTATTACAGAAGGTGCAAATGCAACGAGGAAAATAAGTGTATAATTTCCGGGGAAGAAATGAAGAAGAATTAATGCTCCCACAGGACCCAGAGCCGCACCGAGAGTGTCCATTGCCCTGTGAAATCCGAAAACCGCTCCTGTCTGACCTTCGGCATATGTTGCAAGCAGAGCGTCCCTTGGGGCAGTACGGGCACCTTTTCCAACCCTGTCACTTATCCTTGATGCTATTACAGCAGAAAGTGCAGGAAATAAACCGGGCAAAGGTTTAGATAACGCTGAGAGTGAATAACCAAGTACTACAAATACGGAGCGTTTCTTTAATTTATCAGATAATCTTCCGAAATAACCTTTTAGAAGACCGGCAGTAACTTCGGCTGCCCCCTCAATAATTCCAACCAGAGCCATGGATGAGCCGAGTACGGCAGTAAGGAAAATAGGCGTGACCGGATACAGCATCTCACTTGCTATATCCGTGAACAAACTGATGAGACTTAAGATCAGTACCTGCCTGGGAATATTTTTCAGCTTCATTCCTTAAAAATATAATTATTCAAAGTATTAAAAAACAAAAGCTATCTCACAAATCCGGATGGACGTTTGAAGTAATTCATACTCTTTACTACTTTTGAAGACACGATTAAAACGATTGAGGATGAAATGCGCAAAAAAGTTATTGCCGGCAACTGGAAGATGCACTATGATCTTTCGGAATCTCAGAATCTTATTTCTAAACTTACATCAGGTCTGAGCGGGAAAAAATATAATTGTGATGTAATTATCTGCCCGCCTTTTACTTCTCTTAGTGAAGCCTCATCATTAATTAAAGATACCCCGGTAAAACTTGGTGCGCAGAACATGTATTTCCAGGAGAGCGGTGCGTATACAGGAGAAATTTCAGCTAAAATGCTGAAGAGTGTCGGATGTGAATACGTAATCCTCGGTCATTCTGAAAGGCGAACCATCTTCAAAGAATCTGACGGCCTTATCAATGAAAAGATCAAAGCTGCACTGAAAGCAGGATTAAAACCAATTTTCTGCATAGGAGAGACACTGGAAGAAAGAGAAAACGGAAAAGAAAAAGAGGTATTAAAAAGGCAGCTTTCCGGCGGATTGGACGAGATTTCACTGGATGAAATGAAACAGATCATTATTGCTTATGAACCTGTCTGGGCAATAGGAACGGGCAGAACAGCAACTCCTGCTCAGGCTGAAGAAATGCATGATTATATCCGTAATTATATTCAGGATGATTTTAACACGGAGACTGCCGAAAATCTAATTATTCAGTACGGCGGAAGTGTTAAGCCGGATAATGCAAGGGAACTGCTTTCCCAGCAGAATATTGATGGTGCACTGGTCGGCGGAGCATGCCTGAAAGCTGATTCATTCATAGGTATAATTGAATCGGCATAAGTGCTTATAAAGCAAATCATTAAGAATTCAAAAATTCTTCGGTTTTAGGGCTTAATCCGTAAGATTTACGTTGCTTTCCCCTCGTTTCTAACGTATATTTGTAGGTTTAATTGAATATATAAATAGGATAACAGATTCGGATGGGATTCCCCAAATATATTTTCCTCACATCTATTATTTTTTTCCTTTTTCTTCCATTTACTCAGGCTCAGATTGTATTTAAGGAACTCCCCGGATACAGGATAGCCGACAATGATTCTCTTTTTTTTGATATCACCCCAAAACGGGAAATCATCCCTCTGAATGGAACATGGAAGGTTCATCCGGCCGATGATGAAAAAGCTCAGAAGGTTTCTGTTACTGTTCCTTCAGTTTTTCATGGTGAGGGTGAGCTCATTTTCGAAAAGAGTTTTACAATACCTTTAGAAGATCTTAAAAGATACCAGATGAAACTTGTTTTCTTCGGTATAAATTATTCTGCAGATATCTCTGTTAACAAGAATATTATTTACAGGCACCCCGGAGGAGAATTTCCTTTCCAGATTGATCTTCCGAAAGATATACTTAACACGGATAAAGCGAACGTACTTTCTGTAAAACTCTATTACAATCTTGATTCAGAAAATACCATCCCGGTTCAGCAAAGATTTTTATTTCCGCATAATTACGGGGGAATAATCCGGGATGTTTACATCCACCTGATCCCGAATATCTCTTTGAGAGATATTAATATATCATACAGATATTTCCCCGGTTCTAAAAATGCTTCGATGCAGGTTAACTGCAGGGCCGAAAACAAGGAATTTTCAAGACCAGCAGACAGTCTTGCCGAAAATAGTGACCTGACATACAGAATAAACGTTACAGCTCCTGACGGCAGTATTCTTAAAAACCAGGTTGAATCTAAATTCAATCTCGTCCCGAATAAAGATAAAGTCCTCAGCAATAATTTTACAATCAGCAAGCCCGTGCTCTGGTCGGCTTCCAGTCCTTCTTCATATATAATCTCGCTTGAAATATGGAAAGGAGATAGTCTCCTTGATGAATCCCGAAGAACAGCCGCAATTTATTCATTATCTACCGTAAAGGATTCACTAATATTTAACGGCGATGGTTTTGAAATGAAAGGCGTTACTTATATACCCTCTAACGGTGAATATGGAAACCTCGAATCTTACGCCGAAATGGAAAAAGATATTAGTCTGATCAAAGAAACCGGATTTAATGCTGTGAGATTTGCCAAGGTTGTTCCGCATCCGTACCTTTTGAAATTATGTGAACGTTACGGGCTCCTGGCATTGATCGAACTGCCGGTTAATTCAATCCCGGAAGCACTGGCACAAAGCAGTAATTTTATCGAGAGAAGCAAAAACTTCCTGTTAAATTTCATACGCGGTTACAAACAATACAGTGCGGTTGCTGCTGTAGGACTGGGGAGCGGATATCTGCCGGATCTGGATGCACACATTCAGCTGATTAACCGGCTTGACAATGATCTTAAAAGTAACTGGAATATTTTATCCTATGCCTCTTTTGCTGACCTTAATATTGAACCCATCGACAGTCTGGATTTCTATGGTATCGAGCTGTTAAATACTCCCCCGGGTGATATAACAGACGTAATCGATACATTAAAATCGGTTATCGGCGGAGGCAGGGTATTTATAAGCTCAGCAACGTATACAGTCAATGCAGGCAACACCGACGGATATATAAATAAATATTCTTATGAGGCGCAGGCAAAGTACTTTGAGGAAATAATAAACTACTCTCTTAATAACAACCTGGCGGGTTTCTTCATTAATTCGATGTTTGATTATGAAGGAGACTACCCTTCACTGATAAACGGATACAGCAAAGACAATATATATAATGTCGGCATAGCGGCATCTAACAGCAATACGAACAGATTAGCTTACAAAGTAGTATATGCAAAACTCCATAACATCGAAGCAGTAACTATACCTATAGGCAGCAAGAAAGATAATGCTCCTATGGTATTCATTATTTTCGGATTGTTTCTTGCGCTGGTAATGGGAGTACTGGTGAACTCAGGAAGAAAATTCCGGGAGGATTCATCGCGCGCGCTGCTGCGGCCGTATAATTTTTATGCTGATGTACGGGATCAGAGAATAATGTCGGGTTATCATTCAACAATTCTGGGATTTGTAATTGCAGCAATACTGGCATTGTTGATCAGCAACATACTTTTCTTCCTGAGAGATAGTATACTGGTTGAAAGGATTATACTTTCTTTCGGCAGTCCAAAACTGCTCTCTATTTTCAGCTACCTTGCATGGCATCCCGTGCTTTCCCTTATCTGGCTTACCCTGATATTTTTAATATTTGTACCTCTTCTGGCAATAATAATAAAGGCAGCATCATTTTTCGTAAGGACCAAAGTATATATCTCAAGTATTTATTATACCACTATCTGGTCCCTTCTTCCGATGGTTCTGCTCATTCCCGTAGGGATTATCCTTTACCGAATGCTTTCCGCCGACGTAGCAAATGCATATATATATGCGGGACTGATTTTATTTTTGTTATGGTCCTTCTACAGGCTTATTAAAGGTATTTATGTAATCTTCGATGTAAATCCCGGGACAGTATATTTTTACAGCATATTACTGGTCATATTAATCGTCGGAGGTTTCATACTTTACTACCAGGTAACAAATTCAGTAATTGATTATATGAAAATTGTTTTTTCCCAATTTAATGGTCAGGCATAAGATTGTATTTATCCAAACTTGAAATACTTGGTTTTAAATCGTTCGCACAAAAAACAAACGTAAATTTTAACGAAGGTGTAACTTCCATCGTTGGGCCTAACGGATGCGGAAAAACCAATATAGTAGACTCTATAAGATGGGTACTCGGAGAGCAGCGCAGCGGTGCACTCAGAAGCGATAAGATGGAAAACGTCATCTTTAACGGAACTTCGGCGAAAAAACCGATGGGTATGGCGGAAGTTTCCCTTACAATTCACAATAATAAGGGTGTTCTTCCCACTGAATATACAGACGTTACAATCACCAGAAGAATTTTCCGCTCCGGTGAAAGTGAATACCTGCTGAACAAAAACATCTGCCGGCTCAAAGACATAACCAACCTTTTTATGGATACCGGTATAGGTGCAAATGCTTACTCAGTGATCGAGCTGAAAATGGTTGAGACGATCCTCAGTAATAAAGCAGATGAGAGACGCACCATGTTTGAAGAGGCGGCGGGCGTAAATAAATATAAACTCAGAAGAAGACTTGCATTAAGAAAACTCGATGAGGTAAAGGCCGATCTTACAAGAGTAAATGATATAGTTGCCGAAGTCCAGAAGAAAGTTAATTCGCTTGAAAGACAGGCCAAAAGAGCTGATAAATACAACAGGATCTCATCATCTCTGAGAGAACTTGAGCTTGACCTGGCAGAGCGCGAGTATGCATTATATCTATTGCAGAAAGAGGAAGCGCGAAGTTCAAAAGAAAACAACCTGCAGAAGAAAATCTCTTTCGAATCAGAGTTATCCAAACTAAACGATGAACTTAAAGCGGTAAAACTCAATCTTACAGAAGCCGAGAATGTTCTTAAAAGTAAAAGAGCCGAATTAACTTTAAAGACAGAAACCATATTTAAAGCAGAAAATCAGCTCTCCGTCTCACAAGAACGTAAAACATCGCTTGAAAAAAATATCGGCAGATATAAAGAAGAGCTTGTGGAGTTAAACACCCGCCTCCGGGAAGCCGGGGAACTTATCGATGAGAGTACAAAGCTTATTGCAGATTTCGAAAATGATGTCACGAATAAAGAAAATGAGAAAGCCGGTATTGAGAACAGAGTTCAGAGTTTAAGGAAACTCATTGAAGAGAAGCGTGAGAAACTAAGAGATCAGGCCGAAATACAGCTCGAAAAGTTTAAAGAACTTACGGGCAGGGAAAATGAACTCTCGAACCTGGAAAAGTCGCTTGACACAAAAAACGAGGCTATAAATAAACTTAACAAGAGGATACAGTCGCTCACCGGAAACATCGCCAAAACAGTAGGATTTATTGAAGAACTGGGAGATGAGAAAACCGAACTCGAGCGTAAACTGGCTGAATCCGAGCAGGTCTATTCCCGCAAGCAGAAAGAAAAAGAGGATCTTGAAAAGGAATTATCATCTCTTAAGACAAAGGAGCTTGAAGGCAGGGGATACATAAATACTCTGAGCGAGAAAATAAATTTCATACAAACACTGATCGAAAATCTGGAAGGTGTTTCAAAGGGCTCGAAGGCTCTGCTGGAAAATGATGAATGGGCAAAAGGAGATAAAAACCTGCTGGCTCATATAGGGAATACTTCGGATGAATACCGTTTTGCCGTGGAAGCATCTCTTCGCGGCGATATCAATAATATTCTGGTTGAATCGATAGATGACCTTATGAACGGTATAAACTATCTTCGTGAAAACGAGATAGGCAAGGCAGCTTTTTATGTTAAAGATACTGAAGAGATTAAAAAGAAGAGTCTGCTGGATAAGCTCAGGGATTTTTCGCTTAACCGGAAGAGAAAACAGCTTGCTAAAGAACAGGGCTTTAAGAACTGGACTTACGAACTGATCCAGACGGATAATAAATGGGAATCTTTCTTCAGGAATCGTCTCTTTTATACCGCAATCGTGGAAGATCTGGACACAGCATTTACTCTTTCAAAAAAATATTCCGATTTTAATTTTGTAACACTCCAGGGTGATTTTATATCAGGCAATGGTCTGATTGAAGCCGGGTCAGCCCCGCGGCTCGATGATTCACTTTTCGGAAGAATGAAGCTGCTGGAGAATCTCAAACAGGAACTTCCGCAAAAAGAAAAAGAATTATACGCTCTTCAGGATAAGATATCTGAGACTGAGGGACTTATTGAAAAGATCGATCTGAAGGTCCTCTCCGAACAGGGACGGATGATCGTAAATGACTTATCGAATGTCGAAAAACAAATTGCCCAGTTCGAATTTGAAAAACAAAAAGCTGCAGATGATATTGAAAAAGCGCGGACAGAAATACAGGAGCTTGCGGCTGATTCAAACAGACTTGATACCGAGAAGAACAATCTCCAGGAACTGATTGAGAAACTGCAAGGCGAAAAATTAAAAGCCGATCAGATCAGAGAAGATCTTGAAGCAGATTTCCGGTCATCCAGGGAAGAGTTCGAAGAGCTTGTAAAAAATCAGAATCTCCTCAACCTGGAACTGGAAAGAGTACTCGGAGAAAAAAAGAACACGCTGAATTCTATTGACCGCGCAAAGGATTCGATCGATACAATAAAGAAAACAATTGTTAAAAGAGAAGCAGATATATCCGCATTCGAAGAGGAAATTCTTACCCTGAACAGCATCATTGAAGAAAAAACAAATGAAACCGATGAGCTTAAAGGTGAAAAAGCGGTATTGATCAGGGAAGAGGAAGAACTTGATTCAGCCTATAGTGAAATACAGAATCAGATAAACGAGCTGGAAGAAAAACAGAATTTTTACAGGAAAGAACGCGAACTGGTTTCGGATGCCATACACGCAAGTGAGATTAAAATAAACGAGCTCGGAATTAAAATCGGTAATCTTGAGGAACACATCCAGGAAAACTATTCAGTTAAAATTGAACGGAAATCTTTTGATGACCTTGCAGAGTTCGATTTTAAGTCAAGGTCCGAAGAGGTTCATTCACTTAAACAGCAGGTTAAAAACCTGGGACCAATAAACCTCCTCGCATATTCTGAGTTTGAAGAGGAGAAGCAGAGATTCGAATTTTTAACCAAACAAAGAGACGACCTGATAGAATCCGAAAGAGATGTTATAAAGACCATTGAAGAAATAAACATTACAGCTCAGCAGTTGTTTAAGGATACTTTTGATAAGATCAGGGAAAACTTCATCAATATTTTCCGGGGACTGTTTAACCCGGGAGATGAAGCTGATCTCAGGATAGAGGAGGATGCAGATCCGCTTGAGGCGAAGATAGAGATCATAGCTAAGCCTAAAGGCAAACGCCCAACATCAATTGACCTGCTGTCGGGAGGTGAAAAAACCCTGACGGCAATTGCGTTGTTGTTTGCAATTTACCTGGTAAAACCCAGTCCTTTCTGTATTCTGGATGAAATTGATGCACCTCTTGATGATGCAAATATTGACAGGTTTACAAAGATAATACGCGACTTTAGCAAAGACACCCAGTTCATAGTAGTTACCCATAATAAACGCACTATGGAAGCAGCAGATACTATGTACGGCGTAACAATGCAGGAGGAAGGAATTTCAAAGCTGGTTAGTGTAAGATTCAATGAGGATCTGAATTTTGCAAGTGCGTAGCTTTCATTCTTCCTGTCCGGTTCATGCCCGGCCGCTTCGCATGATGAAATTGCTCCGGTTTGTTCTCCTGTTCATGATCTCTGCTTTTTTAAATACCTCATCTGCTCAGTGGGCCAATAATCCGGCTGAAAATACTCAGGCAGCATTTGACCTGGCTGACCCGATAAATATTTCAGCAGTAAGTGATCAGAATGGAGGCGCTTTCATTTTCTGGGAGGATAATGTAACAGGTTTGCAGAATGAAGTTAGATTTATGCACATAGATCCGGGCGGCGATATAAGTTTCAGGGCAGATGGAAAAAGAATTTCTGAAAAGATAGGTGATCAGGTAAATCCTGCCGCCATCGCCGCAGGCAGAAATGCGGCAGTTATTGCATGGAAAGATTTCTCAAGCTCAAAAACAGGAGATCTTTTTGTTCAGAAAGTCAACTCCGGAGGTACAAGTCTCTGGAAACAGGAAGGAATAAAAATAAACAGACTAAAAAAAGAAATAAGCGATTATTCTCTGTGCGCAGATTCGAAAAATGAAGTGTTTGTAACTTATCTTTCCAGGGAACCCGGACAGGTTCTCAATACACATATAATGCTGCAGAAAATATCGCCTGACGGCAGAATCCTTTTCGATTCAACCGGTCTCACTGTCTCATCCTCTCCGAACAGCAAGCTTACACCTTCTGTTCTGCCCGACGATTCAGGAGGAGTTTATGTTTTCTGGCTTGAAAGTTCCGGAAGCCGGGAAATTATATTATCACAGCATTATGATAAAGCCGGAAAAGCATTGTGGGGGAAAAAACCGGTCACTGTTACTGATAATAATCTTAATGTTATATCCTTTACCGCGATAAACGCTGACAAAGACATTTATATCGCATATCAGGTTCTGAAAAAAAACAAAGCTGTTTATCATCAGCTCATAAATTACAAAGGAAAATTACTCTGGGGTAAGAACGGCAGACTATGTTCCATTATGGAGAGTATACAGTCGATGCCCCAGATGATAACTTCAGGGACTTCCCTGATCTTATCCTGGACCAATGAAAAAAATAACGATAAGAACATTTACATACAGAAATACGACAGAACCGGTAAACCTCAATGGATGACCGGGGGTCTTCCTGTAATCCGTATGAATGGTGATCAGTTCGGACAGAGATTAATTCCCGATGATCATAACGGTGCTATTATTGCCTGGCTTGACCGCAGAGCCGTTTCGGTAACAGGTAATATTTATTCGCAGAGGGTAACTGCAGACGGCCGTTTAATGTGGGATAGTACCGGTCTGGCAATCGGTTCGTATTTTAATACACCCAAAAGTTACCTTAATTTACTCCCGGACGGAAGCGGAGGGGCCATTGCCGTTTTCAAGGAGAAAAGAAACAGCAGGAACGGAATATACGTACAGAAAATATTCAGTACAGGAACCTTCGTTTCCCAGATCATCGGGTTCGATGCGGGAATAGTCTCTGACTCCATTAAGATTTCCTGGTATTCGGCAAACGAAATACCTCAGAGTGCCTATGAAATAGAGAGGTGTATGCAGACTGATACAGGCAATACTGACTGGCAGAAACTCGCTGTAATCAGTTCGAACAGCAGTCTGTCGGCTAATTATTATGAATATTATGATAATCCCGATACATCAGGAACCCTTTACTATCGCGTTGTTTTAGTCGATAATTCAGGCAATACACAGGCATCTGACATTTCGAGGGTTACTTATCTTGAATCGGCTGATTATATAATCGTTACTCAGAATAATCCAAACCCGTTTTCGGATTCTACCGTTATAAAGTTTTATCTGCCGGAGGAATCAAATGTAAAGATCGAGTTCTTTGATAATCATATCGAAAAGATCGACGAGATCAGAAACAGGTTTCCGGCGGGTGAGAATAGTGTGACATTCACGGCTAACAACAGGCAGCCCGGTATTTATTTTTACAAGTTCGAGAGCGGCAGCTTCGTTGAAGTTAAAAAAATGGTTTTGACTAAACTGGTAAAGAATGGATAAAGTATTTAAAGTATTTGTTGATTTTGACGGTACTATAACCAGAAAAGATACCGGAGATGCGGTATTTACAAAATTCGGCGATACACTGATCGTGGAAGAGATTATCGACGATCTGCTGAGTGACAGAATTTCCGCGAAAGACTGCTGGCTGAAACTCTGCAAATCTGTTAAAAATATAGACAAGCAGGAACTTGATGAATTTATTCTGCAGATAGAAATTGACAGTACCTTTCATTCTTTCGTGGATTATTGTGATAAGCATAAGCATCCGTTATTCATTCTGAGCGACGGATTCGATTATTATATCGATTTAATTCTTAAAAGAGAAAAACTGGATCACCTGAAAGTATATTCAAATAAGCTGAAGTTAAACAGTGATAACACACTGACCCCGCTCTTTCCATATTATGATTCGGGATGTACAACTTCAGCAAACTGCAAAAGAAACCACATTATAAATAACAGTTCGGATGATGAATTTACTGTTTTCATAGGCGACGGAAATTCGGATAAATATACAGTGCATTTTTGTGATTTCATTTTTGCCAAAGACGATTTGTTAAAGTACTGTGAAAAGGAAAGGATTACATATTTTCCTTTCAAAGATTTTAAGGATGTTATCGACCGGATGGAAACACTAAGACAGAAGAAAAGACTTAAGAAGAGACACCAGGCTGAACTCAGACGGCGTGAAATTTATATACAGGAATAAGGAATTTTAATGTCACTAGCTTCCAACTTTTTCAAATACCGCAGCTATACGCCAATTCCATTCGTTGTGGTAATGCTGATTTTTGCATACCCAAATATCTGGAGCCTCATCATTGGATTTCTGATTACCATTATTGGTGAATCAATAAGACTCTGGGGTGTAAGCTGGGCCGGGAGTGAAACCAGGACAACAGGAAATGTGGGCGGAACGTACCTGATTGTCAGCGGGCCCTTTGCACATCTGCGGAATCCTTTATACCTGGGAAATATTCTGATGTATACCGGTCTCGGCATCATGTCATTCGCTTTATTTCCCTGGCTGCAGATTGCCGGTTTTATTTTTTTCTCACTCCAGTATCATATGATAGTACAGGAGGAGGAAAAATATCTTGAGCAGACTTTTGGTAAAGAGTATGAAGAGTATAAGAAAAATGTACCGCGGTTTATTCCGAGATTTTCGAAATACAGAACAGGCAATGTAGAACAGCCGGAGTACGATATAAGAAAAGGTCTTAAATCGGAAAGAAGAAGTCTCCAGGCCTTTACTCTTGTTGCAATTACAATACTGCTGATATGGTTTTTGAGAAGATTATAATATGACCGGGTTGACACATAAAAATATAATGATGATTGCCGGAGAAGTTTCGGGAGATTATATAGGAGCGGCATTAATCGAGGAATTAAAAAGCATTGATAACAGTATAAATGTATTCGGACTGGGCGGCGACAGGATGCGGGATGCCGGAATGAATGTTTTATACCACATTAAAAAAATGGCTTTCCTGGGATTTGCTGAAGTGGTTAAGCACCTCCCTTTTATCAGGCGGGTCCAGAGAGAACTGCTTGATGTAATAAAAAAAGAAAAAATAAAATCCGTCGTTCTGATAGATTATCCCGGCTTTAACCTGAATTTTGCTAAAAAACTGAAAAAGATTGACGCCAATGTTATTTATTACATATCTCCCCAGATATGGGCCTGGGGCGGCGGGAGAATAAAGAAAATAAAGAAGTTCATTGATAAGATGATCGTAGTATTCCCCTTTGAAGAGGAATTATACAAGAACCATGATGTAAATGTAGAGCTTGTTACTCATCCCCTTATTCAAAGGATAAGCGACTATAAATTTTTAAGCAGGCAGGAATTGTTAAAGAAATTTGATCTTCCGGATAAGGAAATACTCCTGGTTATGCCCGGAAGCCGCGACCATGAAGTCGAAAAAATTTTCCCTGAAGCAATCGCCGCTGCCGGAAAACTTGCTGAAGAATTCAATCTCCAGGTAATTGCAGCCTGTTCATCTAATATAGATGAGAATACGCTATACGGGATGACAACTTCGGGAAATTTCAGAGTAGTTAAAGGCTTCACATATGATTTGATGAAATATGCAAAACTTGGTATAATAAAATCAGGTACATCAACCCTTGAAGCAGGGATCTTCGGGCTGCCGATGGTAATTGTTTACAAGACGAGTCTGCTTACTTATATCATAGGTAAAAATCTGGTGCAGGTAGACAGTATCGGGATGGTGAATATTATTTCCGGAGAGAAGGTTGTACCGGAATTAATACAAAAAGACGTAAATAAAGAAACTATTTATGCTGAATGCAGGAAAATTCTGACCGATAAATCTCTGTATGACAGCATTAAATCTAAACTGGAATTATTAAAAGCAAAGCTGAATCCGGCTGAAGCACCCGGCAGTGCAGCTGATATTATTTACTCATTATTGAATGAAGCTTAAAAAAGCTAAACAGGATACACTGCGATTCGCAGGAAATTATGTTCTTTTTCAACTTGTTGATATTCTTTGCAGATCTCTGAGAATTAAAATTACTCAACCATGACGCCGTCGATAAATTCGAAAGAGAGAATGTAAACTATGTACTTGCGTTCTGGCATGGTACGATGCTGCTGCCCTGGTTTCTGAACAGAAATAACAACTTTGCCGGATTGACGAGTAAAAGTAAAGACGGAGATCTGCTTGCAAAAATATTAAAGAAATGGAAATATAAAGTTTTACGAGGTTCAAGCAGCGAGGGAGGCGATGTTGCTCTCGGGTTAATGGTCGACTTCGCAAAGAATGGATACTCTATTGGAATAACTCCTGATGGGCCGAAAGGTCCTCCTTTTAAGCTCAAAGCAGGTGCTGTTGTAGCAGCGAAGAAAGCCGGATTGCCGCTTGTGCTTCTGGGAATCGGATACAAAAAGAAATGGATCCTTAAAAGCTGGGACAGTTTTAAGGTCCCTAAATTTTTCACCCGGGCTAACGTGATATACTCCGATCCTATTTTCATAGAACCGGATATGAGCAGAGATGAAATTTCAAAGATTATTGATAAGTGTGAAGAAAAGCTCAATGAGCTTCAGCTTAAGGCAGAAATATTCTGAAAGTGAATTATAGTGAAATTATTAAAACTGATATTATATCCTTTTATACCCTTTTATGCTCTGGTTATAAATATCAGGAACTGGTTCTTTGATAATAATGTTTTTAAAACACAGGCTGTAAATGCCGGCGTTATTTCGGTAGGTAATATATCGGTGGGCGGATCGGGAAAAACACCGCTGGTTATTACGCTTACCAGTCTTTTGAAACAGGCTGGTAAAAACACAGGTGTCTTAAGCCGCGGTTACGGCCGCAATACAAGAGGATATCTGCTTGTATCCGACGGAATAAAGATACTGGCGCCCGTAAATGACTGCGGCGATGAGATTTATATAACGGCGATGGAATGTAAAGTGCCTGCTGCTGTTTCGGAAAACAGGGTGAAAGGTGCGGAGCTATTTATAGAAAACACCGGAGTTAAAGTTATAGTATTAGACGACGCTTACCAGCACAGGTGGATAAAGAGAGATCTAAACCTCTTAATATTTGAGCAGAGATTTCTTACCGAATATGATTTTTTTAAGCAGCATCTTCTGCCTACGGGTATGATGCGCGAACCTTTCAGCTCAGTTAAAAGAGCTGATGCGGTTATTATTAACCGGAAATTCACTCCCGAAAAAGAAATTCCGGCGAAGTATAAAAAGTACCTCGAAGGTAAAAAGATATTTACGGCTTATTATAAGGCGATTGAATTCGGTGATGTTAAGCATGGCACCAGGTACGGACTGGAGGAATTCAAAGGTCAGAAAAGCCTTGTTGTTTCAGGAATCGCCAATCCGTTTTCATTTATCAATATTCTGAAACAGACAAGTGTAGATACGTCAAATCAGATGATTTTCAGAGACCATAAAAATTATTCAAATAAGGAGGTACAGGAAATAAGAAAGAAATTTTATTCGACAAATTCTCATTCGGTAGTTACAACCGAGAAGGATGCTGTCAAGCTCACAAAATTCGCTAAAGAATTTGATGATATTGATATATTTTTCTTGAAGATTGAATTAAAGATGGATAACGAAAGTGAATTTAAAGACTTTATTCTATCAGGTATTAAATAATAAATTTTTTTTGATATACAATTAAAGCGATTAAATAGATTGGAGGAAAAGTAATGCCTAAACAACAGAAATACGTATACTTTTTTGGCGGAAAAAAAGCCGATGGAAAAGCAGAGATGAAAGGACTGCTCGGGGGTAAAGGAGCAAATCTGGCTGAAATGGTTAACATTGGAATGCCGGTTCCGGCAGGTTTTACAATTACAACAGAAGTATGTACTTATTTTTATGATCATAATAATAAATATCCCAAAGAACTTACTGCACAGGTAAAAACAGCTCTACAGAAAGTAGAAAAGGAAATGGGAGCTAAATTCGGTGATCCGGATAATCCCCTGCTTGTGTCTGTAAGAAGCGGTGCGCGTGCTTCAATGCCCGGTATGATGGATACCATCCTTAATCTTGGTCTGAACGACCGGACAGTAGAAGGGATCATTAAGAAAACAAATAATCCGAGGTTCGCATACGACTCTTACAGAAGATTTGTTCAGATGTACGGCGATGTAGTACTGGGATTAAAACCTCAGGATAAGAAAGCCGAAGATCCTTTTGAAGTTATCCTCGACAGAAAAAAAGAACAGAACGGTTTTAAGCTTGATACCGAACTCTCAACTGAGCATCTGAAAGAACTGGTTGAGGAGTTTAAGGCTGCAATCAAGAAGGAAACTGGTCATGAATTCCCGACTGATCCGATGGAACAGCTCTGGGGCGCTATCGGCGCAGTATTCGGAAGCTGGATGAATGACCGCGCGATCGTTTACAGAAAGCTGAATAATATACCAGCCGACTGGGGAACAGCGGTTAACGTACAGTCGATGGTGTTCGGAAATATGGGAGAAGACTCAGGAACAGGTGTTGCTTTTACACGCGACCCCGCTTCCGGAGATAATGTATTTTACGGAGAATACCTGTTTAATGCACAGGGAGAAGATGTTGTTGCGGGTACCCGTACTCCGCTTCCGATTGCGAAACTTAAAGAAGACGACGCCAGGATCTACAAAGAACTGGATGACATAAGGAAGAATCTCGAGAAGCATTATAAAGATATGATGGATATTGAATTCACTATTCAGCAGGGAAAATTGTGGATGCTTCAGTGCCGCGTAGGTAAGCGTACCGGATTCGCCGCTATTAAGATGGCAGTCGATATGGTAAAAGAAAAACTCATTTCCAAAGAGGAAGCAATTTCGAGGATAGAACCCAACCAGTTAAACCAGCTTCTTCGTCCTATTTTTGATCTCGATGAAAAACGCAAAGCTGTTGACGCAGGAAAGCTCATTGCAAAAGGTCTGAATGCAGGTCCCGGCGCTGCTTCAGGAAGAATAGCTCTTAATGCCCAGGACGCAGAAGAAATGGCAGCAAGAGGAGAAAATGTTATCCTTGTCAGAATAGAAACTTCCCCTGAAGACATCAAAGGTATGAATGCTTCCGAAGGTATACTTACTGCACGCGGGGGTATGACTTCACACGCAGCACTCGTTGCAAGGCAGATGGGAAAAGTTTGTGTTGCCGGCTGCGGTTCACTGAGAATAAATTACAAGGAAGGTAAGATCAGCGTTGAAGGTAAAGATCTCGAATTGAAGGAAGGCGATTTCATATCTATAGACGGAACAACAGGTGAAGTGATAGCGGGGAAAATTGAGACCAGACCATCGGAAGTACTCCAGGTACTGCTCAATAAAACTCTCGATCCGAAAGATTCATCCGTTTACCAGACATATGCAAGTCTTATGAAATGGGCCGACAATCTGAGAAGATTAAATATCAGAACCAACGCAGACCAGCCTGATCAGGCAGCTAATGCGATTGCATTTGGTGCAGAAGGCATTGGTCTCTGTCGTACCGAGCATATGTTCTTCGGCGGCGACCGCATTATGAGCGTAAGAAAGATGATCGTCTCCGAAACTACAGAAGAAAGAAAAAAAGCTCTTAACGAGCTGCTTCCTCTGCAGAGAGAAGACTTCCTCGGTATCTTCAAAGAAATGAAGGGTTATCCGGTTACGATCAGAACCCTTGATCCGCCCCTGCACGAATTCCTGCCTCACGAAGATAAAGAGGTAAAGGAACTTGCGGATCAGCTTGGAATATCAGTCGAAAAGCTAACTGAAAAAATACATAGTCTTGCAGAATTTAATCCTATGCTCGGTTTCAGAGGCTGTCGTCTTGGTGTTGTTTTCCCCGAGATCACCGAGATGCAGGCAAGAGCAATTTTTGAAGCTGCTTATGATGCAAAAGATCAGGGCTATAAGGTTAAACCTGAAATAATGATCCCTCTTGTAGGCGACTTAAACGAATTCAAACTGCAGGAAAAGATCGTAAGAAAAGCAGCCGATGAAGTAGCTAAAGAACGCGGTAAAAAGATCAACTACCTTGTTGGAACAATGATCGAATTGCCGCGTGCATGTGTTACGGCTGATGAAATTGCGAAAGGCGCTGAATTCTTCAGCTTCGGAACCAATGATTTAACACAGACAACATTCGGACTCTCAAGAGACGATGCCGGTAAATTCCTGCCGCTCTATGTTCAGAATGAGATCCTTCCGAATGATCCTTTTGAAGTTCTTGATATTAAAGGTGTTGGACAGCTGGTTAAGATGGGAACCGAGAAAGGAAGATCGACAAGAAAAGATCTCAAAGTAGGAATCTGCGGAGAGCATGGCGGCGAACCCAGTTCGGTTGAATTCTGCCACAGGGTAGGATTAAACTACGTGAGCTGTTCACCGTTCCGTGTACCGATAGCCAGGTTAGCCGCTGCAAGAGCAGTAGTTAACGAGATGTCTGCTAAATCAAAAAAAGGCTCAAAGTCTAAGAAATCAACGACAAAGAAGAAAAAATAGTAAATATTAAGGAGGGAGCTCCAATGCTCCCTCTCATTTATCAATTCATAAAAGGTAACGAAGAATGAAATTATCAGATTTCAAATACAATCTGCCGAAGACAGCAATTGCCAAGTTCCCTGCTTCTCCAAGAGATAAAGCCAAACTCATGGTGCTTAACAGAGAAGAAGAAGAAATAGAAAATAAGGTCTTTACGGATATCGCGGATTACATGCAGAAAGGTGATGTCCTTGCTGTAAATGAAACCCGTGTATTCCAGGCAAGATTGTATGGAAAGAAAGAAAAAACTAATGCGAAGATTGAAGTTTTCCTTCTCAGAGAACTAAATGCAGACGAATGCATCTGGGATGTAATTGTAGATCCTGCAAGAAAAGTGAGAATAGGAAACAAGATTTATTTTAATGACAAGCTCTGGTGCGAAGTAATTGATAATACAACTTCCCGCGGAAGAACCGTACGCTTTAATCAGCCCGGTAATGTATTCAGTGCCGTTGAAAAAATAGGACTAACTCCCCTTCCGCCCTATATTAAAAGAGAGCCGGTGCCCGAAGATAAAGAAAACTACCAGACAGTTTATGCCCGCGTAGACGGAGCAGTTGCCGCACCTACTGCCGGTCTCCACTTTACCGATAAACTTCTGACCAAACTAAAGAAAAAAGGTGTGGAAATCGTACCGGTCATACTGCATATCGGACTGGGAACTTTCAGACCGGTTGAAGTTGAAGATCTTACCAAGCATAAGATGGATTCGGAATATTATGAAATCACTGCCCAGTCATCCGAAAAAATCAATAAGGCGATCACGGGAAAGCACAATGTATTTGTTGTTGGTACAAGTACCTGCCGTGCCCTGGAAACAAGCATAACGGCAGACGGACTTGTTAAACCCGGAAGAGGCTGGACTGATAAATTTATCTATCCGCCTTATGATTTCAAGATAACCGACAGACTTATTACCAATTTCCACCAGCCGGAATCCACTCTGCTTATGCTGGTATGTGCTTTCGCCGAAACCGATTTTGTGATGAAAGCATATAAAAAAGCTATGAAAGACGGTTACAAATTCCTCAGCTACGGCGACGCAATGCTACTATTATGAGAAAGATCGTCTTAATACCTGCCGGCGGCAAAGGATCGCGCAGCGGGTTTTCAAAGCCGAAACAGTTTATAAAGGTTAATGGGAAAGAATTAATCATTTTTTCCCTGGAAACCTTTCAGAAAAGCAGACTTATTAATGAGATCATAATATCAGCAGATAAAAGTTTTTTTCCCCTGCTGGAAAAACTTAAACTCAAGTACGGGTTAACGAAGATTAAACAAATTGTAGAAGCAGGAAAGGAAAGACAGGATTCTGTCTACAATGCTCTTTCCTCTGTTTCTGCAGATCCGGATGATCTTATAATCGTTCATGATGCTGCCCGGCCGCTTCTTTCCGCCGAAGTACTTAAAGAAGCAGTTAAGACAGCAGAACTGAAAGGAAATTCAGTCGTTTGTGTACGTGGAAGCAATACGCTGATCCGGGGCAAAAAATATGTTAATGAATATATTTCCCGGGAAAACGTTCTCTATGTTCAGACACCGCAAATTTTCAGATACCGTGATTTGATGAAAGCGATGAAGAAGGCATATAACGACAATTTTTACGGCACCGACGAATCAATGCTTGTTAAACGAATAGGCAGGAAAGTAAATATTACCGAAGGGTCTAATTTTAACTTCAAAGTAACAACCAAAGAAGATTTCAAATTATTTGAATCGCTGGTTCGATAATTGAATCAAATAGCCTTATGGTTAAAATTCATTGAAACTTAAGGCTTTTATACTTAGTTTAGTTTTCACTCTTTTTAATGGTAACTGAATGTATTTACTCGCAACAATAGTCATCCTGTCATACCTGATTGGATCAATTCCAACCAGTATAATAGTTAGTAAAGCGGTCGGGGGAATAGATATCAGAGAACATGGCAGCGGCAATGCAGGCGGAACGAATGTAATGCGTGTACTTGGCTGGAAGCATGGTCTGCTTGTTATACTCCTCGATGCATTCAAAGGTGTACTTGCTGTTGTTGTTGTAGCAAGACTGCATTACGGTTCAATGCCTTTCGAGAATATCACTCCTTTTGATGATTTTACTCTCGTTCAGATAATTGCCGGTATCTCAGCTGTTATCGGGCATATATGGACAATCTTTGCCGGCTTTAAGGGAGGCAAAGGTATCGCAACAGCACTCGGTGTACTATTGATGGTAGTTACCGTAGATATGTTAATTGCAATCGGCGTATTCGTACTTGTAGTTACCATTTCACGATATGTTTCACTCGGTTCCATACTGGGAGCAATTTCAGTTCCCCTCGCACTTGTAATCAGGGAGAACATTTTTAATGTAAACATCCCCGGTTATAATACTCTTTTACCTTTTGTTATATTTCTGGCGCTGCTTGTTATTTTCACTCACCGGAAGAATGTAGTCCGTTTGTTAAACGGAAATGAGAGTAAAGTAAGCTTTAAGAAAAAAAGTAAATCCGTCTGATGAAAATTTCTGTTCTGGGAGCCGGCGGCTGGGGCACAACCCTTGCCATTCTGCTTCATTTTAATGGACATAAAGTTACTCTCTGGGAATATGTAAGGAGCTATGCAAAGGTACTTGAAAAGACCAGGGAGAACACAAGCTACCTTCCCGGGATACCCATCCCCGACGAAATAAAAATCACTCATGATCTTGACGAAGCTGTACACCAGCAGCATATGATAGTTCTTGCTGTCCCTTCCCAGTATCTGCGCGGGGTAATTAAAAATGCAGATTCTTCCTCGCTCAAAAATTCAATACTTGTCAGCGTGGCGAAAGGAATTGAAAACAAGAGCCTGATGACAATGTCGCAGATGCTTATTGATGAAGTGCCTTCGCTTGATATCAACCAGATAGGAGTACTTTCGGGACCAAGTCATGCCGAAGAAGTTGCCAGACGAATCCCCACTGCAGTTGTAGCTGCTTCAGTTGATGCCGAAACTTCCAAATCTATTCAGGCTGCATTCATCACCTCATATTTCAGAGTGTATGGTTCTACGGATATTCTCGGTGTTGAAATGGGCGGTGCATTTAAGAATGTCATAGCTATAGGCGCCGGAATTATTGACGGTGTAAAATTCGGCGATAATACCAAAGCGGCTATAATGACAAGAGGCATAGCGGAAATATCAAGATTAGGTATCGCGATGGGGGCACAGCCGGAAACCTTTGCAGGGTTATCAGGAATGGGAGATTTGATTGTTACCTGTATGAGCCGCCACAGCCGTAACCGTTATGTGGGGGAACAGATAGGTTCCGGGAAAACGCTTAAGCAGGTCCTGAAATCAATGAAGATGATTGCTGAGGGAGTTGAAACAAGCCGGTCAGCTTCAATGCTCGCGAAGAAGAACAGCGTTGAAACTCCTATTACCACCGAAGTATATAAGATCCTGTTTGAAGATAAGGATCCGGTAAAAGCGACGACTGATCTGATGACACGCGATATGAAAATGGAATAAATTAATTAACGGGCAGACCTTCAAGTTTCATTATTTTCAATGCATTGGTAGTAGGACAGGGTCCGTTATTTAATCTATAATCGAAAATCATCTTCCCTTCTTTTATTTCCTCTCTGAAGTGATAATTTCTAACTCTGGAAATCTCTTCCGATAATTTTACCAGTTCCAGATCGTGCGTAGCAACAGCCCCGATCGCATTTGTCTGCGCAAGTTTTTTTATAAACGCACTGCTCCCCTTCAATCTTTCAATGTTATTTGTCCCTCTGAATATTTCATCAATTAAAAATAGTACCGGGTATTCCGATTCTTCTATCTCATCCAGCAGTGCTTTAAGTCTTTTAACCTCAGCATAGAAATAAGAAATCCCGTCTATAACAGAATCACTCACCTTTATGCAGGTAAATAATCTGAAATAACGATAAACCGTCAAGCTCCTGTGCATTAACCACACTGCCCGCATAAGCAAGAGAAAGGTTTACGCCGATAGTTCTGATGAAAGTACTTTTGCCCGACATATTTGAGCCCGTGATAATTGCGATCTCACTTCCGGAGGTAAATGTAAAATCGTTATGTATCTTTTTCTCCTTTTTCAGTAACGGATGTCCCATTTGCTTACCGCTGAATGTCGTCTGCGTATTATTATTATTTACTATTTCCGGGAAGCTGTAATCAGGGTTCAGGAAAGCAAAGTTAGCGAGTGATGAAAGGGCTTCAAGATGATACCAGGTTTCCACCCATTTAGGGTATCTTCCCGAAACCAGGTTCTTATACCGGTTCAGTTTCAGTCTGAAATAAAAGTCCGCAGGGAAAACCGCCCTAACCATATTCCATACGAAAGGATTCCCTTTTCTTATCCTTAAATAACCAACAGCACTCCTGATCTTATTTATCAGTACCGAAGGCCGCTCGTCTTTTGTTCTGAAAGGACTGCATAATTCAGCTAACCCAGAATTACTTTTATAAGGATACCGTTCAAGATACTCAAACACACTTCCGACTTTTTCCAGTTCATCGGAGATGTACTCAGCTTCATCCAGGATCTTATCTTTTTCCTTATTGTTAAAATGAAATAGAATGATATAGAGTAATGTTGTTATCACCCAATAAGGGGGAATTGTTTTATCAATGAATAAAAAGAAAAGTATAATATTAATTGGTGCAAGAAAGATCATTATTCCGAAGATAAGCTTAAAAGAAGCCGGTATTATGCTTTTCTTATTCAACAGCTTTAAGATCATATCTCCATTAAACTCACGCTTCGATGAGAGCGATGAGTAAAGTGCAAGTTTATCTCTGAACCTGGTGAGCGGAATCAGTTCTTTCACAAGACTCTGTCTTTTTTTAATCTCTTCCACATCAGGATCTTTTATATGAAGCCATGTCCTCAACAGAGATCCCGAGTGACCGGATGTTCCCGTATTTATCAGCTGATGAAGCGATTCATTCCCTGCCAGGTTCAAATCAGCTTCAACGGGGCCCGGCTCATTCTCTGCTTTGTCTTCGTTAGAATAGTGGATACGCGGAATATTTTTCCAATCGAGATTTAACCTTGCAAGGTTTGTCGATTTAATCTTTACCCAGAGGTCAAGCTTTTTAATTCCATTATCCAGCCGGTTGTGAAGATGAGCCATAACCGCAAACGCTAATAAAAATACACCGGCGGAAATAAGAGCAGAAGTATCCGATACCGAAAAGAAAAGACTAAAAAATATAATTACCCCGGCAAGAAGGAGCAGAAGCCTGTAATTTGAATAACTCCTGCTTAGCGCCTGCAGTCTTTCTTTTCTCTTTTGAAGTCTGTTTATCAGGCTTTCCAGATCAGTTTTAACCTTTTCATAAGAATTATTCAGCATCATCGAATCAGATCCATGACTGCAATATTTCTTTCCGCGGCTGGGGGATTACCACTTTCTGAACGAGTAATCCTTTCTTAGCTATGGCAGCGGCTCCGGTATCCACAGCAGTCTGCACCGAAGCAACATCACCTGTGAGCATAACGTATCCTTTACCACCAATAGCCATTGCAAGGTAAACAGTAATCAGATCCACTGATGCAGATTTAACAGCAGCATCCGCAGCTTCAATGATAGATGCTACAGAGAATGATTCAATTACACCAAGTGCCTGCAGGTCGGTAACCGGATTTATTCCGCTGATCGCAGGAAATATAGAGGGGTGAACATTAGGAATTATAAAATTATCTACCAGTTCATCAGAACTTATTTCAATACCTGTTTCTATGCTGGCATTAACTGCGTCAACATCTCCCCCGATCAATACCATATATTTACCGGGACAAATTGTCCTGTTAACAATAATTTCTATATCGGCACGTTTCAGCATCGCGTCCGAAACTTCAATCCCTTTAGCGATGCTCGATAATTCAATTAAACCAATAGCTGCTTTCATAAAAAAATCCTCTGTTAATTAGCTGCAGATATTACAATACTTTCCTGAGTGATCGATTTAACAACTCCCTCAATGCCTGAATGAACAGGTACGCCCGAATCATTCTCATCCGGAGAAGCAATCATTTCGCCGGATTTTACATGCGTCCCGATTTTAACTACAGGAACAGCCGCATTTCCGAAATTGTATTTCAGCGGTATATTCAACTGTGCGATCCTGCTGTTAAATTCAGTATATCCGGCTTTCCGATCATAAGGTTTTAACCCGAGTCTCTGGTAAAGATTTGATATAGGGATCTCCCTTCCCTCCCTTGCCGGATGGACGTCCCTGAATGCTTCCTCAAGCTGAACTTTTGTAAATCCCTTTTCCTCTTCGCGGAGTCTGACTTTATTATCAACACAAATATTTTTAGGATCAAGCTTTTCTGGACAGGCGAACAAGGTACAAACATTACATTCACAGCAGGCGGAAGCCCACATATTAAGCATTTCCTTTGCCTCGCCTGTCATCTGAAGCGCCCGCATTACAAGGTGAGGCTGTATAGGGTAGCCAAGTATATATCTTGGACATAACTGTGTACAGAATGAACACTGATCACAGGTGCTGTGACCTGTTTTATTATAAACCTTCTGAGGTGAAGATTTCCTGACAACAAGAGTATGATCCGAAGGAAGAATTATCAGGCCGCCGAGAGTCTTGGTTACCGGTTTTGAAAAATCTGTTTCAACTCCCCCCATCATCACACCGCCGGTAAGAACAGCAGGAGAATCAGATGTAAATCCGCCGGCAAAATTGATGCATTCAATAAAGCTGGTTCCCACGGGCACTTTTATGGTTAAGGGATTTTTAACTGCCCCGGCAACAGTAATATATTTTTCTGTAACCGGTATGCCTTCAGAGGCATAAGATATATTCACCAGTGTCTCAACATTACTGACAAGGCATCCGACCATCAGCGGAATACCGTTCGGCGGGATCCTTTTTCCCGTTATATCATATACAAGGATAAATTCGTCGCCGGCAGGATAAACATTTTTTGTGATAAAAATATTGTACCCTTTTTTTTCAGCCAGAGGTTTTATGATATCCGCAGCATCTTTATTTTTATTTTTAATTGCTATCGTCACCCGGGACGCGCCCGTAAGTTCCTGTGCCAGTTCGAGACCGTGCATCATCCTTTCAGTTTCTCTCAGCATCACCTCACGGTCTTTATACAGAAGCGGTTCGCATTCAACCCCGTTAGCAATTATATGCTCAACATCCGAAGTAAGTTTTCTGTGCGTCGGAAAACCGCCGCCTCCGGCACCTACCACCCCGGCTTCCCGTATTTTATTCAACAATGTTTCTTTCGTCATTCCAATTCCGGATAATATTGAATTACAATATCATAAAATTAGTAAAAAATTGCAGGGGTAATGCAATTATTTACATAGGTTAATTTCCTGCTAATTTTTTATCGCCTCCGGACGAAGAAGGCTCAGAGGCAGGTGAATCGAACAGAGTAGGGCAGGCACTCAAGGGACAGGTAAACCCGCAGGGGTTTGGAAGTGAATGTTTTCTGCAAATATTAAACGAGGCTGTCTAATAAGTGTCATTCTGATTTTATTTCGGAATCTAAGTTCGGGCTGACAATATCAGACTTTTGAGATAACCTCAGAAACAAAATCCTATTTAATATTAAACAAAGTGGTCAGTTTCAGCTGACTGAGGACATTCATTACCTGCGAATTGACATTATTAAGACTGAACTGCACATTCTTATTATGACAGCTTGTATATGCGTGAACAAGGAGTCCTATTCCCCAGCTCGATATATATTCAACATTGCTTAAATCAATCGATATTTCCTTACTTCCATCATCAAGTGCGCCCTGCACCTGCTGCTGAAAAGTTTCACTCTCTACACCGATTAATTTATGTTTATCGATAATAATAACGGATTTATCCTGATCCTTCTCGGTACGAATATCCATAATTTTCTCCTTTTGTATTTTCTAAAACACTAAAATAGCTGTTATTTTCTGATTTTCAAGCAATTTACAGCAATAACAAACTATTTCTTCTCCTGCATATTTTTTGAACGATCGGACAAATCTTTTAAGATAGACTGCAGTCTTTCAAGAGCGTCAGCCGCTTTCTGAAATTCCTTCTGTCCCTGGTATTTCAGATAATTATTAAACGCTTCATTTGCCTGGCCTATTTTTTCATCTACTGATGTTTCAACTCTTGCGGGAGTTGTTTCCTCTTTTACAGCCGTCTGTTTCACAGGAGTCTCTCCATATAGTTCCTGCAGAGCTTCCTGAAAAGTTTCCGCATAACTCAGCTGATCGTCATGCATAACAGCAACAAGTCTCAGTTCAGGATAAGCAGCAGTTTCTGCCTGAAGATAAATGGGCTCGACATAAATGATTGTCTCGTCCACAGGAATCGCCAGAACATTTCCCCGGATTACATTAGAGCCGCGCTGGTTCCAGAGCGACAGCTGACCCGACAAGAAGCTGTCCTGATCAATCTTTGTCTCAACCTGCTGCGGACCAAGCACACTCTTATCTTTTGGAAACTTATATGCGATGAACCGGCCGTAGTTATCCCCGTCGCACATACCGGCAACCCAGCCTATTGACACCTGCCTGTTCTTGGGTGTAAAAGGCAGTATCAGAACAAATTCCGCCTTATGCGTTTTAGGAAGCTGCCACATTATATAATAAGGATTGACAGGCTCAACCTGGTCATAATATTTCTCAGTAGCTCTTATCCAGAGATCCTCCTGGTTATAAAAAACTGTAGGATCTGTCATATGGTATTTAGCATACATTAGTCCCTGCACCATCATATAATCAAAGGGATAGCGCGCATGTTCAACCAGATCAGGGGGCATTTCCGATTTCTTTTAAAGAGACCCGGAAAAATATTATTCCATACCTTTATAAGCGGATCACTCTCATCAAAAATATAAAAATCAGTTTTACCGTTGAAAGCATTTATCACAACCTTAACGGAGTTTCTTATATAGTTAAGACCATTCAGTTCGGGGGCCGTATTCGTCGTAAGGGTTCTTGTTGTTTCACCCTCCTTATACGCAATTTTTTCAGTTGAATGAAAAACTTCGCTGTACGGGAAATAGCTGCTTGTGGTATAAGCATCGATAATCCAGTAAAGTTTGCCGTCTTTTCCGAGCACTATATAAGGATCCTTGTCATATTCAAGGAACGGGGCGAGGGTTCTTGCCCTGTCCATTATCTGCCTGTGAAACATTATCCTGCTCTCCGGATTAGGATATCCCGAAAAGAAGAACTTCGTTCCGTCAAACTTCCAGCCGAACAGGAATTTCCTCCAGATATTTGAAATCTGAACACCACCTTTACCGGGATACTTTATATTAACATTCTGTTCTCCGCTGGGATAATCAAATTCAGGCTCATCAGTGTTAACAATGACATAGGAATCTGTAAGCTCGCCGTAGTATATCTGCGGCTGTTTAACTTCCAGTCGGGGATATTTACTTACCGGGGGAATATCTTTTATTAAAAGGTTAGGCAGACCTTCAGGAGTAAAATCACTTACAGTAGTTAAAGTAATGCCGTAACCATGCGTATACTTGAACCTTGTATTAACGAATGTCTGACTCTGCGGAGGAAGATTTGAGGCTTCCATTTCTCTGGCAGAAACCATGACCTGCCTGTACTCATTATTAAAGTGATACCGGTCGATATCGACATCTTTAAACTCATAATAAAGACGAATTTCCTGGAACTGTTTATAGACATCATCAAGCGCCCGCCAGTCCCATAGCCTGATATTCTCAAAAGTTGCCTGGTTCTCCTGAACAATCTGCTTATTAAAAACATCCTTTGCAGGATATTCTTTTTCTTCAATATTCTGAAGGCCGAAACCATAGCGGGTAAGTTTTATATTATTCTGAATATACGGGCGTTCATAAGTTATCTCATTGGGTTCAACCCGCAGCCATTGGAATATTCCGGGGATTGCAGTTAAGCCAACGAACCATATTATGAAAAGAGTTATCAGAACCGAAAAAAGAAGGATGGGTTCGGAACTGACATTTCTGACCCTGAGCTTAGAATAAAAAGACTGAAGGTAATTCCTCGCCGGTTTAATCAGCAGAGCTGCAGCCAGGATAATCATCAGCACGATAATAATATCATAAGCAGGAAGGAGAATGTTAACGTCGGTCCATCCCGGTCCCCTTACCACACCCACATTAGAAAACATTAAGTCGTAGCGGCTCAGATATTTATCATACGCCAGAACCAAGATCAATACCGCACCGATGATAAGGATATTAGTGTAAGGTTTGGAAGAAATATAGCGGTCGAAGCCGGAGAAATTCGCTGTTAAATTTCCTTTTTCATCAAATTTCAGGAAAGAAGTAAACAAGACTGCGATAAGTGAAATGATAGTGAGAATTATCAGCAGGGCATAAAGACTATCGAGAAACGGCAGGGTAAAGATGTAAAAACCGGCATCCTTATTCAGGACAGGTTCGGAAACACCCATAGGAACCTGGAACCAGAACTTAAGAATAACCTCCCAGTTTGAATAACCCCAGACAGCCCCGGCCACAAAGGACACTCCCTGGCTGATCTTTCCTGAGATAACTTTTACCAGACGGGATAGAAAACGTAAGCAATGAAACAATACCTAAAGAGAGAAGAGCTCCGACAGCTCCCGAGACAGTCTGTGCAATTATATATACCCAGAACCGGTCGCCGTATCCAAGATTTTCAAACCAGAGCATCTCGCCCCAGAAATCAAGCGACCAGAATAAAATGATAGTAAAGGCACCGATTATGATCCCGAATACTGTTCTCCCTTTTTTTTGCTGCTTTATACCGGTAAATGCAAGGTATAAGGCCAGTCCAAGTAAGATAATAATAATAGCTGTATACATACTCTTAAGTTAATATGATAAAAAACCATACAATATATAACGATTATTTATCAACAATGAAACTTATTTAGGTTCAATCCCCTTAAATTAACTTAAACAGCTATTCAGCAGGATAATTCGGAATTAAAGAGAGGACAGCAGTCTTTTTATATGAGGAACCTGTTTACGTGCTGCTTCGGCTCCCTTTTCTATTATACCGGGGATCTTGTGGATATCAAACATTGACAGAGGTTCATCAAATTCGGGAATGATCGCAAAGATCTCAGAATGATGGGCCAGATTGTTAAAGGCGTACGATGCCTTTAAGATATTATTCATATATATGGCAGTCATCTGTTCCTGTACGGCAGTCAGCGACTTAAACTTTTTTCTGTAATCTATCATAAATCCCATCGCCACAATTATACCCGCTCCGTTTTTAATTGCTGTATCTACAGGGAGTGGATCAGAGGCGGCGCCATCGACAAGCAAATTACCATTTATTTCCCATGGAGGGAAAATTAAAGGCAGAGCAATGCTTGCCCGGATAGCATCAAACATTTTACCTTTTGAAATAGCAACTTTCTCACCGGTCATCATATCAGTAGCAACAACGATCAAAGGGATTTTAAGATCTTTGAATGTTCTGTCGCCGAAAATATTTCTAATTCTTGTATTCAGTACCTCGTCATTCACCATCCCGCTTTTTTCATTGAATTTCAGGCTGCCGTCCTTTGATGCTTTCAGATTGACAAGATAGTCCTGCATAAGTTCGGTTGTCCATGTCCTTTCCGACCACATTTTAATTTCATCTATACTCATGCCCATAGCGATCCCGGCGCCGTATATACTTCCCGCGCTGCAGCCAACCACCATATCAACCTTTATATTTTCTTCGGTCAAAACCTGCCACAAACCGATTGAAGCAGCGCACTTAATTGCTCCTGATCCGATTACGAGCGTAACTCCTTTTTTACTTTTCTCCTGAGGACCCATGTAATATTTCTTCCTTATAAAAATTTATTATTGCTTTACGCGAAACTCTCAACTGCGGCCTCAACATCCGGAAATATTTTAAGGATATTATTAAAGCCGGTAAGGGTAAGTACCTTCAGCACATCCGGCTGGATATTAGCAAGGCGCATGTCCCCGTTCAAACTGCGGGTCTCCTTCACAGCGGCAAGCATCATCCGCAGCCCGGCACTGCTGGTATACTCAACCTCCTTCAGGTCGGTTACAAGGTTAATATTGCCTTTGGTTATATGTCCTCTTATGTGATCGGTAATTTTAGGTGCGGTCAGGGCGTCGATATCGCCCGAAAGTTTGATTATAACAAGGTTGTCCGTATAACTATCCGTTATATCCATCTACCATCCTTCTTTTAGAATTATTTGAGATTTAATATTTTTTTTCGAGAATGACACAGTTGCTGCCGTCAGGGGTCTCGATGTAATCAACTACATCCATGTACTCCCTGACCAGCTGAATTCCCAATCCCCCGATCTTCCGGTCTTTTAAATCAAGTCCGGTATCTATGGCCGCTGCCTCCGCAGGAATAAATCTTTTTCCAAAATCATAAATTCTAAGCACCGCTTTATCAGGGTGCACCTCAAAAGATATATTAATTTTTCCGGGTTTATCTTGTTCGTAAGCATATTTAATAATATTAGTACAGATTTCCTCGGAAGCCAGCTTAAGAGCGAAAACAGCGTCTTTCGGAAGTCCGTTATAAACAGAAGCCTTTTCCACGAATCCGCGCAGTTCCTCCAGGTTATCGAGCACAGCAGTTCTTGAAACTGCATGTTTGTTTTCCGCAGGTGAAGTTTTCCTTCTCACCACAAGCTGGGTAATATCGTCGTACTGGGGATTTTCTCCGGCAAACTTATCCAAATAATAATTAAGATCATAAAGCAGGCTGAAGCCTGAAGTCCATTGTGCCGACAACAAATTCAGCAGCGCCTTCTCGCCGAAAAGCTCTCCGCGGGTATTCTTCGCATCAGTAGTACCATCGGTATAGATAAACAATGTATCACCCGGATTAAACCGAACACTCCTTACGGCAATATCAATTCCGGGAAACATGCCGATCACAGCGGAAGTAGGCTGAAGCCTGTTTACAATTTTTCCCGAACCATCCAGAACAACAGGAGCTTCGAGTCCCGCATTAATATAATGCAGAGTATTTCCTTCCGGGTCCAGGATACCGTAGAACAACGCAGCAAACATGTTAGAGGTGCCATGATTTTCAGCTATATAATTATTTGTATTCAGCACCACGCGGTGGAGGAAAGAACTTACGTCATCATACCCTTTATCCTCAAGGCTGTAGGCACGGAGCAGACTTCTGAACAGCACCATGAAAAGTGCCGCTCCGACGCCCTTATCGCAGACATCGCCCACCACCAGGGCAGTCAGCCTGGTTTCACCGATATTAAAAACGTCATAAAAATCACCCGAAACCTGTCTTGCGGCCTTAAAATGAGCAAGGATCTCCCATCCCTGAACCTGCTCTATCCGGCGGGGGAAAAAATCAGACTGGATCTGTCTGCCTATCTCAAGTTCACTCTCTACAGCATTCAGCGCTTTTTCCTTCTGCGAAAAACGGCGGGCATTTTCAACAGAACCGGCCACCTGAACGGCGATAGTTTTAGCAAGATCAATTTCAGATTTACCGAACCTGTAACCGGTATCCTCCGGTATCAGGCAGATAACACCGATCACCTTTCTCAAAACAATAACGGGTACAACAAGGAGATTATTTATTTCAGTTATTTCGCTTCCCTGAGCAGAATTGATTGAGAACTTATCGATCACGATTTCCTTTCCCGACTCAACCACTTCCTTGAAAGGCTTATTATCCCCGAGGACAATCTCATTCAAAGGGCTGTTTTTGCCGTCGGTGGAAACAGAGAAAAATCCGACAGAAATGAGTTTCTCGTTATCACTGCTGAGCATTGCTATCCCGGCGCTTTCAAGAGGAAAGATCTTAACCAGCTCTTCACATGCACCGGCTATAACCTCATCCATATCAAGTGAAGAATTAACCTTTTCCGAAATCTGGTTTATGCTGCCCAATTCAATTGCCCTATCCATCAGCATAATATTTATCTTATTTATTTCCTCAGTTCTTTCATAAACCATTTCCCTCAAAGACTTTTCAGAATGTTTCAGATCTTCGATAGCAGGTTTCTCTTTGCTTTCTTTCTTAAGGCGGAAATACAAATAAAAATTATAAGCTGCAGAGATCAGAATTATTACGATGATTATCGCTAATAAAACCGGGTTATTTGATAAGTCAGATGTCATAAATTTCCTGAAAAGTCATTGGCCGACAATTCAGTTCTACCTCAAGTCTATAAAACAAAACGTTAAATTTTAATATCCTGATGGGTTACTTTAATTTAGGGTATTCGGGCAAATAATCCAATAATGATGATTTTTATGAAAACGGGTCGATCGTTTCAGCAGAAATTCATTAAAAATGTTGATAAATCACGGAAAGATAAGCTAATTTGGAAAGGCGTCATCTTATGGTTATATTTGTCGTCTAAAATTTATATCGCGGGGTGGAGCAATTGGTAGCTCGTCGGGCTCATAACCCGAAGGTTGTAGGTTCAAGTCCTGCCCCCGCTACTAAGAAAAACATTAACCCTTTGTGAGGCAATAACTTACAAAGGGTTTTGTTTTTTGTTCGTACACTATTCGTACAACTTCAAAATTTTTCCACAAAATATACTCTGTCTTAGCACGAATTTAGAATTTTTTATTTTCCTAAGCAATTATAGAGTAAATTACTTAAGGATATATGAATATGAAGGAGCTTGAAGAAAAAGAATTATTAAGAAGGATTTCAATAGTCAATAATACTTGTGCAGGTATAATTCCTTATCATGAGGTTTTTTACATCCATTCAATTTTGTATTCAGCTGAACGTTCTTTAGCTGCGTTTGAGAGATATTTTAATTTACTTAAGAGTGATAGTGGTGATGCAGCATTACTAATTAGTTCTGTTCAAGAAGCTATTGGGCATGCGGGGGCACTTTCAAGATATTTTTGGTCTTCCGGTTTAGGTAGGAAATCACCTAAAGAATTGATTAAACTCCGACAGGAGCGAGCGAAAAAGTTACGTGAGAAATTTGAACTAACTGAAAGTTCTCCATTGAGAGACCGGGCATTAAGAGACGCTTGGGAACACTTTGATGAAAGATTAGATATTTTTTTAATTACTATTGATACAGGGGGATATTTTTTCCCGACCCCAATATTAGATGAACATTCCTTGGCTGATGAACCAGACGGATGGATATTCAAACTGCTTGATACTAAAGCTCATTGTTTAGTTTTATTAGGAAAAAAGTTTTTCTTCATACCTATAATAGCTGAAGTAACTAAGGTTTATAACTATGCTTTGAAAGCTGATGAAAATGGAGGCCGTATTTAGTAATTACTGTTATAATAATCGTTCTCCTATTTCTGCTGCCGAATAAATCCATAGGGATACACTTAGCATATTACTTTCCCAAGAGTACGGAGGTACTATCTTTTCTCCTCCTTATCGTTCTTAAACTCAATAGTATGTTTCAGGTAATCGCCATCCTTAGGTTTTACTTTCCTTGCCTCATTTCTAACCAAATAAACATAATTGAATATTGCTGAACGTGTAAATTGTAACATAAGTAACGTTTTGCTTCGAAAATACTCTTCATCTGCAATTAATAAATCAGGGTTACTTTTGAATATTTCAAATCTATCATCAGCTAATTCATTGACCGAAAGTAAATTTAACTGGCTATGTTCTAAGTTATTCCGCCATTCCTTAAAGAATGACCACTCACCATCTTTATTATTAAGGTCTGTCGCCTGAGTATATAAAGCAAGCAGTGAGATATTTTGAATATTGTTAATTTTTTCCCACCTTGTTTTTTGCTTTTCAGAGCTTCTGTTAGTATTAGGCTTCCAAAATCTTTCAAAGTATATATTCTCATTTTTATCTGATAATTCAAATAAGGTACAAATAGCACTTGCGATTTTATCCAATATTCCAAAACACAATCTGAAGCTTGTGCGCAGCATTTCGGGTTTTGTACCTAATGATTCTGCATCATAAAGTTCTGTGAACATTACTTCACCATCAAAAGAAGTAAATTCATTTATTGTTTCGAGAATAGAATAATAATATAAAATCCTTGCCAAAGAAAATTCAGACTTCAATCTGTTTAATATTTTTTCCATCAAAGGGATAAAATTGGCATCGAAAGATTGAAAGGGTATACAAATTAGTATGTCATCTCTACGTGCACCAATACAATTGCAGTATAATGAATGCTCAGATAAGGTAAGATGATTATTTAGGCAAAACTTCCGGTAAGAACTTAGAGAGTCAAATTCTTTTTTAGTTTCTTCTTTATCGATATGTACATTCGAGTCATTGAAATCTATTCTCTTTAAGAAATCTGCACACTTCTCCCCTTCTTTTCTCCAAACATCTTTTAACCATTCTGGAATCTTTTTAGAATCTGTTTTGGAAGCTATTTCATAACCTTCCTTTGCTTGATTAATTAAATTTTTAGTCAATCCGCCTGATAGTTGGTTATACCATAATAGTTCCTTTGCACGTGAAGCATTAGCATTGGGAAAATCAGGATAAATTTTTAACACTAAATCATAAAACTGAAGTGATTCAACTATTCTTCCACAGCTGCTTAAAGTATTGGCAAGATTAACAATTAATTCTGGTCTAATTTTACTCGCACTTTCATCTTCATATTTATAGGCTCTCCAGTAGTGATTCTTTGCTTCAATTAGATATTTAATATTTTGAGGAACATATCTAAAACCGAATTCTTCTCTTTGAATTTTAAATAACGCACTTTTCGCATTTCCTAAATTATATTCTATGCTTCCTTCTGTTATTATACCTCTTATGTTTTCTCTTTCCTGTTCAATTATTTTTAGTCCAGCAACTACTGATTCTTTTATTCTACCTGCTTCACCTATATCAATTAGGAATCCTGCTAATTCATTTTTTAGATAATAATCTCCCTTATCGGTACATAATACCAGCCTCTCTAACCTTTTGTTTATTAGATTTATAGCTTCCTTAAATGCAGGTTTACTATAAAGTTCAACAATTTTTTGACAGAGTTTTTTATCCTCATCTGAATAAAAATCTTCTAAACTTACTATACCATCATTTCTGCTCATCTAAACTACTAATTCCTCTTTGATTTTTTACAAACAATCTAAATCCTTAACTTATGAAGCTTTAAGAGCTAAAGGTGTCTTGAGCTTTGCTTTTAACTGTTTTTAATCTTGCTTCCAGTTTCTCATAATTGCCCAGGTAAGCCTTCATAAGGCTTTTCCAGAGCTTACCGTGGTTGGGTACATTGAAGTGTAGTAGTTCGTGGACAATGACGTATTCTCCAAGCTCTCTGTCAATCTCCAGCAGTTCTTTATTAAAATTCAGGTTGCCTTCGGTGGAGCAAGATGCCCATTTGTTGGGCATAGGTCTCAAGGCTAATGACTTCACCTTAATTTTCATTTTGTCTGCATAATCATACACACAGGCTTTGAACTCAGCCTTATCTTTCCACTTCTTTTTCATAACTCCAGCTTGTATGCAATGAATAGCTGATTAAAAAGCTCTTCAATAAGGTTAGCAGCCTTATTAATGTCGTCTTCTTCACTTAGTACGGCAAAGTAAACAGCCTGACGTAATTCTCTGAGTTCCTTTTCGCTGGTCTTCCAGTTCGGATGACTTACAAATTCCTGCTGTATCTGCCTCGTCACCTGGTCAACATTCTTAATAGCCTTCTCACTCAGGGTTTTGTAAATAAAAAATGTCAATCCGTCAAAACCTTTTTCTGCCTGCTCTTTTTTCCGTTTCTCATCATCTTCATATAGTTTTCGGAGTTCCTCTAATGCTTCCTGCGTACTCAACTGACGGTTTTCATAATTCTCTTCAACAGCCTCAGCACGCTCTTTCATCCCTATCAGGAACAAGTCTTCCGAATTATCATCTGCGATTTTTTCTATGCTCTTAATCAGATTTAATAACTTTGACATTATCATTCCCATTTTTTTGCTTGATATACTCAATGGCTTTTTCGTCGACTTCAAAATAATCCCCGGCAGAGGTTGGATAAGTACTGGCTATTTTGCTTTGTACTAACTCATTGGTCTTCTGCTGGAATTCTCTATCCACCTGTACCCGTTTAGCATAAGCATTTCTCACAACTTTGTATATAGCCGTGAATGTACCATAGTTATCAATATAGGGTCTTAAAAACTTATCCGGTGAAATGATTTCATACAGCATTTCAACCTCTTTGAAGAGCTTGAAAAACTCTTTCCGTTTTGATTTATCACGGAAATATGAAATCAGATTATCTGTGTCCTTGTCATTAAAGTCGTTCTGTATCAGTTCCAGATAAGGGAGAACCTCCTTTTCCATCTTTGCCTGAAAAAGATGCTGTAATAACTGAATATCCTTAACAATCGCATTAATTTCATCGCTGTCAAATGCTAATGCTTTTTCGAGGTTCTCGAAGATACCTACAAAGTCCAGTACAAAACCGTGGGGTTTTACCATCTCTTTTTCTTCATTTTCATAAGGTCTGTTTACCCTTGCAATAGCCTGAAGTAATGTATGGTCACGCATAGGCTTATCCAGGTACATTGCATACAGAATCGGTGCATCATAACCGGTTAACAGTTTCTCGGTTACTATCAATATCTTAGGCAGCTCATCAATTTTCGTAAACTTTTTTCTTATTTCTTTTTCCCGTCTTTTGTCTAAATGATATGCTTTCAGGTCTTCTATCATTGTTGTTCCCGGTATAAACGACTTCCGAGTATTC
>CAVRHV010000021.1:0-77241 GCA_963721075.1 uncultured Ignavibacteria bacterium
GCTGAACACGGCTGGCTTCACAGCAGGCACAGTTTTAGTTTCGGGCATTACTATAATCCTGAGAGAATGAATTTCGGACTATTGAGAGTTCTCAATGATGATATTGTTGAACCGGGAGAAGGCTTCGGGACACACCCGCATGATAATATGGAAATAATATCGATAGTTCTTAATGGACAGCTTGAACACCGCGACAGCATGGGAAACGGATCAGTAATAAATGAGGGCGATGTTCAGGTAATGTCTGCCGGATCGGGTATTACTCATTCAGAATTTAACCCGTCAGACTCCGAAAAAGTCAATTTTCTTCAGCTCTGGATTTTCCCGAAAGAACGAGGCATCAAACCGCGGTATGACCAGAAGAGATTTAATATAGAGGATAACAGCGTTGTTAAAGTTGTATCAGGTGAAAACGACGGAGATAGTCTTTTCATAAACCAGGACAGCTTCGATATACCGGGGAAAATTGAGCAAGGATGAGGAATTTACATTCAAGTTCAAAAACAAAGGTTATGGAGCCTACTTGTTTGTTTTGGAAGGTTCAATTATTTTGGATGATACAACCTTAAACAAACGCGATGCTGCCGGAATTTCTGATTCGGATCAGTTTTCAATCAAATCTGTAAAATCCAGTGAATTTATTTTAATAGAAATACCGATGAATTAATATGAAACTTGAAGAAGAAATTGTACAACAAAAATTTGAGAGTGATTATCACAAAGCGGTCGTAAATATTATCTATACTTCTCACTGGCTGGCAAACCTTCATACAGAAACCTTTAAACCTCATAACATCACTATGCCCCAGTTTAATATACTGAGAATACTAAGAGGTCAGTACCCGAAGGTTGTTAACCTAAAGCTTATAAAGGAGAGGATGTTAGATAAGATGTCGGACGTATCGCGCCTGATTGAAAGATTAAGGGAAAAAGGGCTGGTTGACAGAAAGACGTGCGAGTCTGACAGACGACATATGGACATTTGTATTACTCAAAAGGGCCTTGACCTTTTAAAGGAACTCGATGAAGATATGAATGAAATTAATAAAAAGTTCTCCACCCTGAATCAGGGAGAGGTGGAGATGTTAAATCAGCTTCTCGATAAACTCAGGGGTTAAAAAATCATATCCGCCAAAAATAATATTACAAGTATGGGAACTAATAAGAGCACGATCCTTAAGGTCCATATTTTAAATTTATTCTGCGTTACAACCATTCCAAGTATATCATCATAATATTCTTTATCTTTCAAATATCTTCTTAACTGCTTTTTTCATCTTATCGCCTGAATTTTTTGAGACGAATGATAGACAGAATACGTTATATAAAAAATGTTAAGAATCACGCTGGGATTATTGTCAAGAGGATGCATATGAGTGATAAATATAACCCGTTTAGAGAATTCCTGACAAAATTTTAATGAAATACTTGTTTTTCTTATCTTTGCAAGGTTTGATTTTTACTTTTATCTGCCCCGGTAGCTCAGCAGGATAGAGCGTCGGTTTCCTAAACCGCAGGTCGGAGGTTCGAATCCTCTCCGGGGTACGATTTTGAAATTCGCATTAAAAAACCATATAATATCTTCTCAAAAATCATTGGTTTTCAGCAGAAAAATGGGTGTTTAACTCTTCAACAAAATCTGCTTAATATTTCAACAAATTTCCCTCAAAATACGCGATGAACCGTCTTTGAACCGTCTATTCTCCGAGTATAATACCAGCCTACTCCGGGATTTTTCCCGGATTAAAGATCGACGGTCCTGGACAAATTTTATCTAATTCTATCCAATTTGTCATTCTTTATCACAGGGAAGCATGGTATTGCGTTTTTATCTATATTTCTTCATCGTTTTAATAAAATGGGTTAAAAGGAGAATTTAAATGGGAGTAATTAAAGATAATTTGTTCGGCAGACTCAGCGGAAGAGTCGGGGATACTTGTTACCGGGATTGTAAAGATAAAACAGTTGTGGCCTCCCGACCGCATAGAGACAAAAATGACCATCCCAATTGTGCACCCCCAAAAGACAGGCTGGCCTGTGCATCCAAACTGGCAAGTTATATAAAAAAGATACCTCTGCTAATTGAAATCTGGACGATAGCGGGCAGCGGATCTTCCGACGCTTTTCACACCATTATGAGCTATAATATAAATGCTTCAGACAGACAGCATCTTACAAATAAAAATATAATCTCTCCTCCGGGGTTACCTCTGAGAGTTTCTGATGTAGAAATTTCTGATGGTTTCATCAATGCTCACCTTGAAATCAGCAGCAGCCATATCACTTCTCCTCTTAAAGCTGTCCTTCTTCTTTATGCCTATAATCCGGTGAGTGAAAAGACTAAATACTTCCGTTTTTATCAGATCACTTCAGAAGTATCTAGACCCGAAAATGGAAGTGAATTCGATCTGAAGTTTAATCCCTATCCATTCACTTTAAATTGGCTGGGCAGTTATCAAAAATTGCATTATATACTTTACCATCAGTTAAGGATGATGGTTATGACCCCGATAGTCTGGACATCTACCGCCGCATACGAAAGCATCCCGATAATATTAGACCTCTTTATCTAATTTAGTAGTTGAATAATGAATGAATAATAAATATCTTTTTCATCAAGGAATTAGTAAGTTTTTACCCTAGCAGAAAAAAAATTATCTCTCGAGGAATGAGGTTTTTATGTCAGATTCATTTAGCCAGAGTTCTACAAAATTTATTTATTAAACTGACAGCCTGGATGGTATTTCTGAAGCATGAGAAAGGAACGAGGCAGTAAAAAGATAAGTATCAAAAAATTTTATCTCCTTTCAAAAGGATTCTGCAGTGAGCATCCAATACCTTATGATTTTAAGGAAAATAAGTATTCTGATTATGTATCTGACCTTGAAAACATTAAACTTGCATACATTAATTATCCTTATGGCAGGCTAGTAAGGGACAAACTGGTTTTCTCTTACTTTTTTAATTCATACTTCAGAACACCCGCAAGCTATTGCACGGTACATAAAGGAAAAATACAGCCGGTTAAGTTTGAACCCATATATTGATTCGATTGATGATTTAATTGAATCTGGCTACAACAAAGAAAACTTATTTTAAAACCTTTAATGGGAACGGCGGGAAAAGGGATTATATTATTTGAAGTGAACGATAATCTAGAACTGTCTACTAAATAAAAATCCGATTCAAAAGAATATTTTTATTGAAATTGTGAGATCATTAAATACACTACCTGGTCACTGAATATATTGAACAGGGCAAATTTGCAGAAAGGTTTTTTCCAGAGACAGCAAACTACTATAAGGCTAACGACATTTTATGACGATGAAAATCTATGTCCTTTTATACCGTATAGTTTTATGCGGTTCGGCAGAAAAAATTCATTTCCCGCAGATAATATAGCTCGTGGAGGAATATTTTCGATGATAGATGTAAGCACCGGGAAATTAACTGAAGCATTTGAAGTCGTGAAGAATAAAAAACCAATCATTACATGAAAGACATCCAGATACAAATGAGCTTATTAAGGGAGGTATCGATTCCACGATGGGATGAATTAAAAGAATTTTTTATAAAACTTGGCAGTATCATAAGTCCTTTCATTAAAATTGTGGGTTGGGATATAATATTAACTGATGATTCATTTGTTGTCTTGGAAGGCAATAATGGTCCCGATCTTTACAACAACCAGGGAGCTGGTTATTTGTTAGCAAAGATTCCGGAAGTTAAAAAATTCCTGGAACACCATAAGATCAGGTAAATGGATTTAAACTATACAAAATCATAATAGCTAAAAGGACGGGAATGTGCAGGAATTTAAGTTAACAAATAATATTAATGAACCTTCAATAACTGAATTTTCTAGATGAGCGACGAAAGGGCAAGAATTTATCATCATCCGGCATGGCTGCAAAGTTTGTGTGATGCATACGGAGGCGAACCATTTTATGTTCTTATCACTGAAGGATGAAACAATTAAAGGTATTGCTCCTTTTATCCTGTTTCAAAAAGGATCATCAAAGAAAGTAATTTCACTCCCTTTTACAAATTATTGCGATTATATACTTCCGGATAATATTGAGCCTTCAGCACGTAATTGATAATATAATCTCCCAGTTCGGAACGATATCAGAATTTGATCTAAGAGTTCTTATCGGATGAAACCATTGGACAGATTTTCAAATTCCAATGAATTCCTTGTACACATAATAGAATTGAAGCCAACACTTGAAGAAACTTATAAATCCTTCGGCAGAAGAAGTATAAGAAGATTCATAAAAAAAGCAGAAGAAAATAATCTGACATTTCAGATTAGGAGAATCTGAAGAGGATCTTAAAATATTTTATGAACTTGAAGTAAAGTTAAGAAGGGATATTAGGTCTTCCCCCTGCACCTTATGATTTTTTCTATAGTATATGGTTAAATCTAAAAAAGCAGGATATGATTTTTTTGCCGATCGTTTATGTTGATGATGAACCGATTGCTGCTTCATTAGTATTGCATTATAAAGATCGTATCTATTTTGAGTACACAGGATTAAATAAGAAACATAAAGAATTATATGGAAACCACAAGATTCATTGGGAAATGATTAAACTTGCTCAGAATGAATTATGATGTAAAATATGTTGATTTGGGAAGAGTCTCGAAGGATAATATAAGTCTGATTTTTTTTAAGGAAAACTGGGAAGCCATATCCGTTTAATGTTTTTCATAAGAGATATCCGTCACAGGAAAAAGAAAGTTTATTTAGTAAGTTTATTCAGGGTTTCATTTCCTGTATTTAAAAAATATAAATAAAAAATTACCAATCTCTCTCATAAAGCTTGAAGGAAGATTTATTTATAAGTATCTTAAATTATTACTCTTCTGCTGTTTATTTCCCGTAATCGTCATAAAAATATATGTGACTCATTTTAATATGTATTCCCAAGGTAAAATGTCTTGTTTTTGGACTTATTTGTTAACAATAGTTGATTTTTTTGACTAAAACGAATGTTTTTTTCTGGCTTCAAACTTGACGAAGAAAAGGCATTCAGGTACTATAACAAAAAACTAATATATGAGGGATCATTATGAAAAAACTAATAACGGTTTCTTCGTTCTTTGCTCTTCTTGTGCTTTTTCTGGCAGGGTGTCAGAATTCTTCCGATATTACTTCTCCTGATGACTAATCTTGATAAACAGCCAGCTCCACCTATTTATACATATACTTGCACTCCGACCGCACTTAGTTCAGGTGGAACTGTAACAGTTGATCTTGTTGCCGGTCAATTTAATGTTGTTGGTTCTGCAACATTCACTCTTGATGGATCCGACAATCTTCATATTTCTTATGATCTTGATGGAGGAGTAGGGACAATTTCGGAAATTCATATTGATTTTGCGACTGCATTAAATAATGATGCTGCAAATGGTGGATTTCATGCAAACAGCCAGGGAAGTCCTCAGCCAGGTCATTTTGATATAAATACAACAACTTCAGGCTCATCCTGGAGCACAGATGTATCTGCTGCAGACTTTAGCTGGTTATTTAAATGCCGGAAGCGTACCTGATCATTTTTATATTGCAGCACATGGCGTTGTTAATTATAATTCAACCGGTGGTTCAGGAACCTGTCCTACACTACAAGATGGCTTATATCGTTATCTTAAAAGTGTGCCGGGTGTAAATTATTACGGTGAGAATATGAGATTATATGATCAGGCTGATACTAACTCTACGCTTAGTATATACTTTAAATGGCTGGTGTGTTGACAGAGAAAACGGAGCTAAACCAAGACAACTGGTTAAGGTAGATTTCTTATGTTCAACTGATAACATTGACTGCTATGTTGATTATCCCGAAAACATAGGTGCAGTTAACTGGGTATTAAATAATAAAGTTGTCAGCAATCTCCCTTATGCTCCTTACAGGACGGTACAGGTTGTAATATGGAAACTGCTCGATAGCAGCAGTGATCCATTTGCTGCATATGATACTTTACAGGTGAATACTCTTTACAATGAGGCTCTTACTCACAATAGTTTTGTTCCGGGCTGCGGGGATGTCATTGGTGTCCTTATGTATGAAGATGGTATTGATTACTGCTCAGGAGAGGATCGGAATGCAGGTATTTATAGTAGAACAGCCTGTTGAATGCGGCGGTGGCGGCAGTGATACAATGTGGGGATTCAACTTTGAAGATGGCGCTGCAGTTCCAGATGAAAGTTGTCTCTTTGTTGATCCGGGCAACTGGGCTCGTTACTTCCAGTTCTAAGATCAATATTCATTTCTAAATAAAAAAGGCTGTCACATGACAGCCTTTTTTATTTAGAACCGATCGGACATATTTAATGATTTTTTATTGATTGGTTAAATGGTTATTTTTCTTAAACTATCATTTCGATCTGTTTTAAGGAACCTCTTTTACAGTATATATGCCGAAATTATACTTTTTAATTGCTTTAATATTTTTTGACTCTCTATCCTCTCTTTGCTCAAACTGATGAGATTTCTCCTCTGCAGGGCAGACTGCTGCTTTCTTTTAATGGAGCGGTTGCTTTTCCTAAAACCGATTATATCACTCCTGTTCCAACTCCGATGGGTATCGGCGTTATTGAGTATTATTTTGGGATCAGATCCAAAAGTTCATTGGGAATTCATCTCCTGGGCGGACTGGGAATGCTGGAAGGTTCGGATAACAGACGCAGCTCTGTGGATTACTCTGACCGTATTTACTTTTTCGGAGGCAGATTAACTTATGCATATGCCTTCAGCGATATAGTTGTTCCTTATATATCTTATGGTATCTCAAATATGTGGTATAATCCTAAAGATGTTAATGATAATCCAATGATAACCGGGAAACCTCCTTCAGAAGATCTCTCTAAACCAGCCTATAATTATGAAGTGGGATTTAAGATATTCATGAGCAAGACTTCTACAATAAACATCAGCGGCGGTGAATTTGTCAGCTTTGGCGATAATCTGGATGGATTGGTTCAGGGAAGCCACCGTGATTTAGTTTTTTATGGATTGGTTGGGTTCTCAGTTACATTCTTCGGGGAAGTTGATTCTGATGATGACGGAGTTCTTGATTCTGACGATGCCTGTCCTGATACACCACCGGGAGTAGCAGTTGACTTCATGGGCTGTCCTACAGATGAAGATCTTGATGGTGTCCCGGATTATCTGGATGAATGCAGCAGTACACCAATCGGTGTTGTGGTTAATAAGTCCGGCTGCCCGGAAGATAGTGATAATGACGGTGTTCCGGACTATCTGGATGATTGTCCTGATACTCCGGCCGGTGAAAAGGTCAACGCCAATGGCTGCACTGAAACACCGAAGCCGGATAAACCAGCTGAAAGGCATGTGAGGGAGATCCCTGTACAGCCTTTTCAGAAGAATCCAGAATACAATATTGAAAAAGAGTACCTGGTGAAAAATATGATTTTCACTGACGGTAATCTGTATACAGCTCAGATATCCTCCTGGAGAACTGTAAGCAAAGCAGAGGATAAGGTTAAGGAATTGAAAGAAATGGGTTATAATGCTTTCATTAAAGAAATATATATTGATAAAATGTATCAGTACTGGTTCCAGGTACGGATAGGATATTTTAAAACATATCGTGAGGCTTTAGAAGCTGCTGAAAAATTAAGGTAAAATAAGCGCTTTTATTAATTCTGTCTCTTTTTGTTAACATTGCCCTCCCAACCTTCACTCCCTTAAAAAAGCTCACCCCCTGATTGTGATATTAAAAAAGAAATCATATCTTGAGGTTACTATCCGGCTTTTCCTGTACCATTAACTTTAATATCAAAAAAGAATGATTTTATTAAAAAGAAATGTCATCCTTTGCCTGATATTTATACTCCTCCCGTTTAACCTGCTGTTTCCCCAGAATGAGGAGTTAAATTTTTCACACCTGGATGTGAATGACGGACTGTCACAGAACCAGGTTTTCTGTATATACCCGGATACAAAGGGGTTGTTATGGTTCGGGACGCAGGAAGGTCTTAACATGTATGACGGTTATACTTTCCGGATTTTCCGCCATCAGCCGGGTAATAAAAACAGTATTCCTGATTATGCTGTAAATACGATATGCGAAACCGATACCGGGATTTTCTGGATAGGCACCCGCGAGGGTATGAGCAGATTCGATCATAAGCAGGAGAAGTTTACTCATTATGTACATAATCCCGACTCGCCGAACTCCCTTGTAGATAATAATGTTTGGCTAATCCAAAAGGATAGTGAATCGAAATTGTGGATCGCTACAAAGGATGGCTTAAGCAGGTTCGATCCGCGTACCGAAACTTTCAGTAATTATAAATTCAGTCCGGCAGATACTAACTCAATCAGCAATAATTTCGTTTTCGCTATTATTGAGGATGACAGCAAAAATATATGGATTGGGGGACGAGGAGGAGTGGACCGTTATGATCTCAAAAAAAAGAAGTTCTATAATTATAAGCTCAATACTGATAATCCAGCAAGCATCCTGCTGAATGGCGTTACCAGTCTATATTTTGAAGATAATGTTCTCTGGGTCGGTGCCTATTCAGGACTATATTCTCTTCAGACAGCGGCTATCGACAAAGCTGATGTATTCTTTACTAAACACATTACAGATCTGAATCCTGCCGTTAGAAGTATATCCGGCTCCAATGACGGCAGCTTATGGCTGGGAACTATGGGAGAGGGACTGCTGAGATATAATCCCGCATCGGGAAATACTTCCCAATTCAGGAAATCTGTCAAGCCCGGCAGTATCAGTGATGATTATATAGCTTCGGTGTACGAAGGCAAAGACGGTGTGCTCTGGGTCGGGACTTCCACATCAGGAATAAATAAGTTCAATTTATTTTCTGAAAGATTCCGAACGATAAATTTTCCGGAAACTTTTCCCTGGAAACAGCCTGAAGTTAGTGCTGTAATAGAAGACCACAATTCTAATCTCTGGATCGGTACATCAACAGGGGAAATAGTAAGGGTTAACAGTCACCTCTCATCAAGTCCCGTATTTAAATATTTTGGTCCCAAAGAAGGTCCGGAGAATTATATGAGGCCTGTTGAGATCAGGACTTTAACAGAGGATAAAACCGGAAATATCTGGGCTGGTACATTCGGCAGCGGTATTTATATTATAAATCCTGAGTCGGGTAATATCAGAAGAGTTAAGTATGAATCCGGTTCAAAGAATTCAATCTCCAGCGATTTCATCCATTCTATCCGGGTTTCCGAAGATGGAAGTATATGGATAGGTACCGGATCAGGAGGACTTGATAAATTCAACCCAAAAGATAATTCATTTACTAACTTCAGAAATCAACCTGATGACGACAAAACACTTTCGTCTAATGAGATCACTGCTGTGTGTGAAGATAATAACGGTTACATCTGGGCAGGAACTTCTATAGGAGGACTGAACAGATATAACCCCGATACCCATAAATTTGATCATTTCAAACACAGAACTGACGACATCAATTCATTAAGCAGCAATCGTGTCATTTGTCTTTATCTTGACCGCCGGTCGAACCTGTGGATAGGTACCTTCGGAGGAGGACTTAATAAGTGGGAGCCTGAAAGCAATTCCTTTGTACATTATACAACCGATCACGGGCTGCCAAGCAATATAATAAATTGCATATTAGAAAATTCTGCCGGGAGCCTCTGGATCAGCACAGATAAGGGATTGTCTGAATTCAATCCAAGCAAGAATGAATTCAGAAATTATGATGTTAAGGATGGACTAAAGTCGAACATATTTCTTCAAAATTCAGGATGGGTCAACCGGCAGAACGGACTCATATATTTCGGAAACAGTAAAGGACTTAATTTTTTCAAACCGGATGAGCTTCAAAACAACACTGTTTCCGACCTTGTGTTTACCGATTTCAAAATTTTTAATAAATCTGTAAAGCCTGCGGATGGACCATCACCAAACCCCAACATATTATATGCTGATAAAGTCACTTTAACATATGATCAGAATTTTATAACCTTTGAGTTCGCTGCACTCGATTATAACAATCCTGAAAAAAACAAGTATGCATATAAGATGGAGGGGTTCAATAAGGACTGGATATACTCCGGCAATCAGAGATATGCAACATTCACAAACCTTGATCCCGGCGAATATGTTTTCCGTGTAAAAGCCGCAAACAGCAGCGGCATATGGAACGAGGATGGGATTGCGATGAGGGTAATTCTTCTGCCTCCATGGTGGCAGACGTGGTGGGCCTACCTTATTTACTCTGCAGCATTGCTATCAATATTGCTGTTTGTGCGGCAGTTTGAATTAAAAAGGGTCAGACTCAGAAATGAATTAGAACTGAAGCATACAGAGGCCAAAAAGCTCCAGGAAATTGATAAAATGAAATCGCAGTTTTTCGCCAATATCTCTCACGAATTCAGAACTCCTCTTACTTTAGTCCTCGGCCTGGTCGATAAACTTTCCTCTTCAGCAGAGAACGCTGCTAAAAAAGATTTCGGGATCATCAGGAAAAATGCATACCGTCTTCTGCAGCTGATAAATCAGCTTCTGGAGCTATCAAGACTGGAAGCCGGGAATGTTGAGCTGAAAGTTTCAAGGTACAACATTAACTTATTCCTGAGAAGAATTCTCTCCTCATTTGTCTCGCTTGCAGAGAGTAAAAATCTTCTTTTATACTTTAACGACAAACCCTTAAACGAGTTACCGGAACAAAAGGAAGTTTTGCTCTATTTTGACCCGGATAAATTTGAAACAGTATTTTATAATCTTATTGGGAATGCTGTTAAATTCTCACCTGAAGGGGAAAGAATTGAAATTGAAGTAACCCCTCACATTCATAATATCGAGATAAGGATTACCAATACAGGGATCGGGATAAAACAGGAGAACCTGCAGTTTATTTTTAACAGATTTTACCAGGCGGACGAGATAAGCAGCAGTCAGGGCTATGAAGGTACCGGAATAGGATTAGCTCTGGTAAAAGAGCTGATAGAACTTCACGATGGTGAAATAAATGTTATGAGCATTGAGGATAAAGAAGTAACATTCATCATCAAAATGCCCGTGGGCAGGGCTCACTATGATCCGAAGTTTATCAGAGAAGATGAGCCTTACCCCGCTGAGAAGCCTGTAAATTCTGCGGAAGCATATGATATCATTTCTGAAGAGCCCGCTATCGGCACAGACCATATCGTATCTGCAAATACAGATTCAAGGATCATACTGGTGGTTGAAGATAATACCGACCTCAGAAATTATCTTGTGGAACAGCTTGAGGATATTTACACGGTGGTAGAGGCTGAAAACGGAGGAAAAGGTCTGCAGATAGCGGATGAGATCATTCCTGATCTGATAATTAGCGATATAATGATGCCGGTAATGGACGGCTATGAAATGTGCAGGAAAATAAGGAATAATTTTAAGACCAGTCATATCCCCATAATTATGCTCACGGCAAAAGCAGGAAAAGATGACAAGCTTGAAGGTCTCGAAACCGGAGCCGACGATTATCTACTGAAACCATTTGACAGGAAAGAGCTTTTGATTAGGGTCAGGAACCTGATCAAACTGAGAGATCAGATGAAAGAGAAATGCCGGACGGAGATGCTTTTCAAACCCAGGGATATCACAGTACCATCAACCGAAAAAATATTCATTGAGAAATTAACCGGTTTAATCGAACAGAATATGAGCAATGAGAAGTTCAGTGTTGATAAGCTGAGCTCTGAAATGGGATTAAGCCGTTCCCAGCTCCACCGGAAACTAAAAGCGATTACAGATCAGTCGACCACTGAATTTATAAGGAATTTCCGTCTTCAGAGAGCGGCAAATCTTATAAAACAGGGCTCGGGAAATATGGCGGAAATCGCATACTCCGTTGGGTTCAGCTCTCAGGCATATTTTACAAAGAGCTTTACCGAATTTTTCGGTCTTCCTCCTGGTGAATACCGCCGGCAGATCCAGCAGGATAAACCTGTCTGATTTTTCCTGGTTCCGCGCGCGAAATCTTCCTTTTGCAACGATCTTTATAAGAAATGCAACAATGGTTAAAAACCTTGTTTTAGCTCCAATATCAAAGAATTTCGGTGCAACAGGATCTATAAAGCCTGCAACCATACTGAAATATATCCCCTCCCCCGAAAATTAAGTTTGCTGGTGAGAATGATGACGGCTTTAATTGTCTGAAGGTCCTCATCAAGAAAACTTAATCAAAAATTAAAGGAGATATTATGAAACGCACTCTTTTTTTCCTGTACGGAACAATCTGCTACCTGGTCTTTTTCGGAACATTCTTATATGCGATGGGATTCCTTGGAAACTTCCTTGTACCCAAAACTATTGATTCTGCTGTCACTGTTCCGCTCGGTGAAGCACTATTGATAAATCTTTCCCTGCTTGGCGTATTCGCATTGCAGCACAGCATAATGGCAAGGAAAGGGTTCAAGAAATGGCTTACAAAATTCATAGCTGAACCGCTTGAGCGGTCCACTTATGTTCTCTTCTCAAGTCTTGCACTGGTTCTCCTGTTCTGGCAGTGGCAGCCTATGGGCGGCGAAATATGGAATTTCACGGGCTCGGCTTTGGGTTATTTTATGTACGGGATGTATGCATTCGGATGGCTGCTGGTTCTGGTAACCACATTCCTTATAAATCATTTTGATCTCTTCGGGTTACGTCAGGTCTGGCTTTATCTCATTGGTAAGAAGTATACTAACCTGGGATTTGTAACACCAGGACCTTATAAGATGATCAGACATCCTTTGTACCTCGGCTGGCTGTGTGTATTCTGGTCAACTCCTGTTATGTCGGTAGCACACCTGGTTTTTGCAGTTATGACGACAGCCTACATTTTCGTTGCAATCCGGTTTGAGGAAAAGGATTTGGTTACGATTCACGGAAGGGATTATGCTGAATACAGGAAGAAAGTCCCTATGATGCTGCCCTTCGGTAAAAAACAGAAAGCTGCAGTATCTGGTTATGATAAAGCTGCTTAGAGAATTTATTATGGGACTGTCTGGAAACCCGGGCGTGAAGTTCCGGAGAAGTGCTCCCCTTCCCGCAGATTACGGAAGAGATGAATTGAAAAGTCGGCAGTACTTTGGCGACAGTCCCGCATCCGGTAATGAATTATAAATTGAAAATTCAAACGGAGTCGTTAAGATGAACACAACTATGACAATAATAAATAAGCTCGCTTCAAAAAATATAATCATACGAATTTATAAGTATTACATAATCGACAGCATAGTTATAGTAAAGAAGGAAGGATTTAAATCCCTCCTGAAAAAAAGAGGATGGAAGATATTTGCGGTAGTTATAGGGTATTACGTTGTACGCGATACCATATTATACATACTGATACCCTACCTGGCTGCACGGAATATAATTTAACTAAAAAATAAAAGGCAGAATAAAAATGGACACCGAAGTAATCAGCTACAAGGATGAAGGGAAAACGAAGAACGGAATTGCAATCAAGGCAGGCCGGCCATTAGGACTGCAAAACCTGAAGCCCGATGACCTGATGGTAGCAAAAGATTTTATGCTCCTCCAGAGAGTGGTGAAAAAAGTGAATTCAATTCTTGATAAGAGCGAGTTGCTGAAACAGATCGTTCAGGATGTTTCAAGCACACTCGGATTTACGAGATGCGCTGTATTGCTCTACCACGAAGATGTTGATCAGCTGGAAATTGCTGCACTTACCGGCTGGGATGACGATCATTTCTATCCCGGATACAGGGTAAACAGGAACGAAGGCATCGTATGGAAAGCTGTACGTGAGCAGAGAATAATTTACATCCCGGATGTTCTCGATTTCCCTGACGAGATTCCGTGTGCTTTCACCAGCAGGTCGCATCTTGATATTCCTTTATATCATCATAATAAGTTTGTGGGTATTCTTAATGCTCAGAATATGAAAGTAAATGCATTCAGTAAACACGATTTGAGACTTCTGAGGACACTTGCTTCTCACATTTCAATAGCTATAGAAAATTCAAGACTGTTTGAACGCGAGAAAAAAGAAAAAGAGGCTATGCAGTCGGAGCTTAAGGAAGCGAAGTATATACAATCAGGTCTGTTTCCTAAGAGCTCTCCCGTACTGCCCGATTTCAGAATAGCAGGTATGTGTGAGCCCTGCCTCGAAGTTGGAGGCGACTGGTATGATTATATTCAGCTCCCATCGGGAAAAATCGGTGTCGTTCTTGCCGATGTTTCAGGGAAAGGTCTGCCTGCAGCTTTCCTTATGTCATCAGCCCGAACAATCTTCAGGGTTATAGCAGCAAGTGAAGATTCCCCTTCAAAAGTTCTGAGCAAGGTTAACGATTACCTGATAGGCGACCTTCCCCCTACCCGTTTTATAACAATGATCTACCTTGTCATAGATCCGGTAACGAAAAGTATAAAGATGGCCAATGCAGGACATATGTGGCCTATTCAAAAATCAAAGAATTTTGTAACACAGCTTAAGCACGAAGCAGGTTTCCCTCTGGGAATACAAAAAGATGAATATAAAGAATATGAAATAAAAATTGAGGAGGGTGACAAGCTTTTCCTTTATTCCGACGGAGTTTCAGAGGCAGCAAACAGCCAGGAACAGTTCTTCGACGAAGAAATGATTTATAACAGTCTCAGGAAAGAATCAGCAGGTCTTCAAACAATCTATAATGATCTAAAAACATTTGTCGGTTCAGCAGAACAAAGTGATGATATTACCCTGGTTGAGATAGAAAAAATATGAACCGGCCCGCTGTCTCATTTTGTCGTAATTTGTCAAACTGAACAGAGTTCAGGTCTCTGATCCCGAAACAAATGCGGAATGACATTTTGAGACAGCCGGCCCGAGCTCATTATGTTGTGATGCACAGCAACGTTACCTCACATTTTTACCAACTATTGTATTTTGTTCTTGTATTTCTCTCTGGAAAACCTAAGTTCACGGTAAAGAAATAAACTTCCTCTGATAAACATATAAAACTGCCCCGGGTAAACTTAGGTATGTTTATTCTCTATTCGCTTCTTTGATAAATATTCCATTGTCAGGACATTTTATTTCATTTTCCATATGCCAGTTTCGCTCTTCGGTATCGATTGTACGTAATTAATTTGGTTATGAAATTTTTCAAGGAGGCTCTAAATGAACACGAGTTAATTCTGTTAGAGAGCGGGTGGGCTGAGAATACATTTTTTTATAAAACAATATGAGGTAATGAAATGAAGATTAAATTTTTAGGTGTTTATGTTCTTGCTTTGTTTGTGCTTGCTACCCTTTATTCCTGTTCTGACAAAACTGATAATCTGACAAATTCTCTTCAGAAAAAGGCTCCTGCTATGCAGGAGAACAGCGTTTCTGTATCTGTATTTGCAACCGGGTTGAATAATCCCCGTGGACTGAAATTTGGTCCCGACGGCTACCTTTATGTAGCTGAGGGCGGATTGGGAGGAACTAACTCAACTGCAGGTTTATGTGATTCGGTTATAGCACCGATAGGACCTTATACTGGCGGCTATACGGCAAGTATCTCCAAGATCAGTCCCGCAGGCGATATTACAATTGTTGCAGATGGACTTCCTTCCAGTCAAACCAGCCCTGCATCGGGTTCACTGGTAAGCGGTGTTGCGGATGTGGCTTTTGTTGGAAATACACTATATGCGATTCTCGCAGGAGCAGGATGCTCACATGGTATTGAAGATTACTCCAAATGGAATTATTAAGGTTAATAATGACGGCACATGGGATCTGATAGCAGATCTAAGCGAATGGCAGCACACTCATCCGGTCGCACATCCTGAAGAAGATGATTTTGAGCCGGACGGTACCTGGTACAGTATGCTGAATGTGCGCGGCGATCTTTATGCCGTTGAACCTAATCATGGTGAAATTGTTAAGGTAACAACAAGCGGTAATATCAGCAGAGTGATTGATGTGTCGGCTTCACAAGGACACATTGTTCCGACTGCTCTGGCATACCATGGAAATTTCTATTTCGGCAACCTGAATACATTTCCAATAATGCCCGGCAGTTCTAAAATATTTAAAGTTACTCCGAGCGGACGGATACAGGAAAGAGAAACGGGCCTTACTACAGTAGTAGGACTTGTGTTTGATAACCAGGCCAGGATGTATGCCCTTGAAATGTCAACGGCCCCCGGTGATCCCACCCCCGGTACAGGGAAGATAGTTCGCATACAGCCATCAGGTCAGCAGGAAACGCTGGTTGATACTTTGTTTTTCCCGACTGGTATGACGATGGGTCCTGACGGTGCTCTGTATGTTTCAAATAAAGGATTCGGTCCGCCTATACCTGGATTCGGAGAGATATTAAAAGTCAACGTTAATTAGTCGGAGGCAGGCGGTAAACATTGAGGCTGATCCAGAAGTAAAGTTTTACCAGGCATGAGGGTAACTCAGGCTTTTGAGACAGCCTCAATGAGATATACGAGTAAACTATATAATTCAAATCCTCACAAACAACTATTCTATATCCTTCTCCTGAATCCTTCGCCCCTTACTTCATGCACATTGCTGATTATCATAAACGCATCAGGATCGATTTCTTTAACCACATTTGTAACAGTCCCTAACTCCTTTAAAGTTACTATAGTTAAGATAACTTCACGCTCAACATTTTTATAGAGTCCTCTCGATTTAATTGCTGTGGCTCCCCTGCTTGTCTTTTCCATTAATCCTTTAGCCACCTCCGGATATTTATCGGAGATGACATATACAGCTCTCGCATAATCGAATCCGTCTATTATTACATCTATAATCCTTGATGCAATGAACAAGAGAAAGAAAGCATAAAGAGTAAGTGCAAAAGCAGGACGGTCAGGCGAAAGATGTTTGAATTCAATTATGAACCCTGCTATAGTAATAACAACAAAGTCAATTATCATAATTGCCATACCCGGCTTAACACCGAATTTCTTCTGCATTATTGCAGCTACTATATCCGACCCGGCAGTTGTTCCTTTAAATTTGAATATTATGCCCAGACCAATCCCTAACAATGCGCCCCCCACGAGTACCAGGAAAAGGAAATCATTATGAAGCAGGTCCCTGATGGTCTGAGTATCCTGAAGTCTGATATATCCGAATCCCGGTATATCTCCTCTGAAAAAATCTATAAAGAATGAACTAAGCGTAAAACCTACAAAAGTGCGGATACCGAAACTCTTACCCAGGGAAATTATTCCCCATATGAAAAGCGGGATATTTAATACCCAAATAGTTAAACCGATAGGAATTGTATTGTTCGATAAATAATAGACAGCCATGGCAAGTCCGCTCACTCCTCCCGGTACCACCTTTGCATCAACAAGGAAAACGCCTATGCCGATCGACATAAGTGCCGCCCCGATTGTAATAGCAGTATAATCGATAAAAGCTTTTCTCAAAGTATGTTTTTCACTCATTATTCCACCTGGTTAAAATTTGAACTGCAAATATAGTGAGTAAAGGGCTATCCATGAAGCAAAAATATTTCCTGCCCTGTATTCCCGGCTGTATCCGGTGCCGCTAACTTTTGTGTAAATCATCACCAGCTTATTCTTCAATGTATTCTCAATACTTCTGTTATAATTTGGTTATATCTAAGTCCTAACTTGCCCGGGTAATCATAATTTATCAGTCATAAATAAAAGAAGGAGGCACAAAATGAAAAGATTTTTTGCCCTGCTCCTGTTTTCACTTCCTATTCTCGCTTTAATGGCGGGCTGTACGGAAAGCAGAACACCGTTTGAAAGTCCGGTTTCAGCTAATCAGCAGCTGGAAAAACCCGGCACACCACCAGGTAACTCAGGAAATATTGTCATTGCCAACAGAGGCTCGGGGAGTATCTCAGTAATAAATACAAACACTGATCAGGTGACAGGAACCTACCAGCTTCCGGCCGGACCTAATACACCGGAACCTATGTATGTTGTTTTTGCAAAACAGGGACAACGTGTTTTCGTAGGTGATCGCGCAAATAACCAGGTTGTTGTTTTCAGAGTTTCAGATTTCAGTGTCGAGACCACCATCCCTGTAGGTCAGGGTGTTTTCCATATGTGGGCCGATCCGCAAGGGCGTCAACTATGGGTAAACAATGATGTGGATAATACTTCCTCGGTAGTAAATCTATATTCACTCCAGGTAATAGCTACTGTTCCAACGCCAGCTGACCTTGTGGCAATGGGCGGAAAACCGCACGATGTGATTCTTGGTCCTGCCGGTAAATATGCTTACGTTACTGTAATCGGGGTATCAGGCGATAATGACTATGTGGTACAGTTCAGTACGAGAAGCTTTGAGGAAACGGGAAGAGCAGCAGTAGGAAAGGATGCTCATTTATCTTTGACACCGAATAATCGTGAATTATATGTTCCGTGCCAGAACAATGATGCAGTGTATGTGCTGAATCGCTTTACAATGGATCTGATGGAAACAATTTCTGTTCCCGCGGCTCACGGAGCAGGAATGATCACGAATGGTAAAGTTTTTTATACAACCAATATTGCGGGCGGCGGATCTCAGGGATTATTTGCAATAAATACAGAGAATAACCAGGTAATAGGATCTTCAGACACACCATATCCTGTTCCGCATAATATTGCATTCCCGACAAATTCAAAGAAACTATACCTTACGCATTCCGGGGCTGCTTCCGACAAAGTAACTGTATACGAAATATCAAATAGAAATCCGGTTCCAATGTACCTTGGTGAGATAACTGTAGGACTGAATCCATTTGGACTCGGTTACGCACAATAATTCTCATAAAGTGAGTGAAGAGGCTGTCTCATAATTGTCATTCCGGATTTATTTCGGAATCTAAATGCTCGAATTCGAATCGGAATCAGAACCTGAAATCCCGCTATAGCGGGAACAATTTCAGACTAATGAGACAGTCTCTTTTTTATTTTCCGGAATGCCGCTAATCCTATTTCTAAAAGATGGTAACGGCCCTTCCTATCCTACATATTCAGCCAGTAGGTCATTTTGATCAGGAAGATGTTGTCGGGACGAAGATCGGTTAAGTTTGTAATTGCCCTGCCGAACTGGAATTCAGGATCTGAATAGCTTTCGCTCCTGGTCTGCGTCCATACGAAATACACTACCGAACCAGGCAGATATTCCCACCTCAGCACAGCATTACCTCTTAAAGAAACAAACTTGAAATCGTTTTCTCCCAGATCTACAGGCTCTGCGGGTCCGCTGCCGTCAGGATCGGCCATATGGGTTTCGGGGTTGTATGTTGAACCGTCTTCACCATAAACATTAAATCTATATGTTCCGGGTTCTCTTAACTCTTTATATCTGGCATATTTGCCAGTTGAAATTAAAGGCTGAGCATAGAACTGCAGGCTCAGGTTCGGTGTGAATGTCCAGTTAAGTCTTATACCTGCTGAAAGTGTATTCTGATCAAGTTCTCCGAATACATATCTCTTACCGTATGTTGCCTCCGCCAGCGGATCAGTGAAGGTATCGATGTACTGTGAGTTATCAAGATTTTTACTGTAAGAAGGACTAATACTTATAAGCACGTTTGCAGCAGGCCTGTAATCCACTCCGACACTAACCCCCCAGTTCTTTGAGTTGCCTTCCTGTATATATGAATTATACCCGACATTAAAGATGAAGTTCTTCCTCGTATCAGTATTCGCAAAGATGTCGAACTGGTATCCGGGAAGATTAAGCATCACAGGTCCTCCGCGTGTACCGCGGTCATTTATTGTCTGAGGATTATAAGCTCCGTCCATACTTATATCGAAGTAATTTAATGTGGTCATATTGGCAAGTGCAAAGAGGCCTTCCCAGTTAATCTGTCCGTCAAAGTTGTAGCTTCTGAAAACTGCACCTCCCAGCTGAAGACTACGGAACCAATCCGTGGGTTCGCGCCAATTGTACCCGCTCACAAAGTGATAATTAATCAGATTTGTTCTCCATAAAAATCCCAGGTCGTTAACATCAAACCCCGGAGAGATGACTCCCAGCGCAGTATTCAGAAATATATTTCCCTTCTGCTTGTTTATCGCAAGTCTTCCTCCGTAGCCGGCCAGTGAAGCTGCAGTGCTGTCCAGCTTTAGTACTTTTGAATCAGGACGCTGAAAATAATGCTGCGGGTTCTGCTGCAGGTCAAGGATGCGCTCCCGCGTGCCGCCTACATAGCTCATCCCTCCCCATCCGCTCAGTACCCATTCTTTGTCACCATCAAGAAATGTCCATCCATCAATTCCGCCGGTATAGGCTTCACCGTTCAGTTCATCCTTCAGCCTGGCATCCTTAAAGAACCGTTTAGTAATTGTCGAAATGAACCCAAGTCCCTGGGCACCTTCATTTATTTCTTTCTGCGCACGAAATATTCCGTAATATGTCAGAGGTTCTATTTCTGCGGACGACCTTATTCCGCCGGTTGATAAGTCAGCATACTCTCTTTGAGTAACCGCCTGTATTACTCCCATATTTATATCGCGGCCGATCTTCCCCGTAAGCTTCGCTGCTCCAATTATATGAGTACCGTCGGGAACGCTTGTGAAATCAGCGTCAGGAACACTTCCCTGCGGGGTCCTTCCGATCCTTCTGCTGTAGAAGAAGTCGGGATTTCCCCAGTTGAAGCTCCAGTTGCTCCTCGATCCTCCATAACCAAAATTGAAGATGTTCGATCCTTCAACAAAGAACGGTCTTTTCTCATCAAAGAATGTTTCAACATCGCTGAGGTTAATAACCGCGGGGTCAATTTCAACCTGACCGAAGTCGGGATTGATTGTAGCATTAAGTGTCAGGTTCGACCCGATGCCGTATTTTAGATCAGCTCCCAGTCCCGCAGAATATTGAGATCCATCGTTAAAAGGATCGTTGGGGGAATGCCCCGTATAAGATGCTCTGGTAGTCAAGTAAGGAAGTATTTCCAGGTTATTTGCGGGTCTAACATCCTTTATACCATCAAGAGTTGCGAAGCGGGAAACAAAACCGCTTTCATTCTTTGGAATATATACAAGGTAGTCTCTTTCATGCTTTCTGGCTATATCACGCTTAAAGTCTATTCCCCAGGTTTGAATATTGCCCGATGCAAACTTAAGCTGAGAGAAAGGAATCTTCATTTCGGCTGTCCATCCCTCTTTATCGATATGTACTTTACCCTCCCAAACTCCGTCCCAGGTATAATCATCCCATTCGTCGTTATAAAGAACTCCGTCTTTCAGAGTACCGGCTGCCGTAATGCCGAAATAATTTCCCGATCTTTTATCATTGTAGGGATCAAGGAAAACCGTAAACTGGTCTGAGTTGGCATCCTGATCACGTCTGACAAGATTTGCATAAATTGAATCGGGTGAAGAATCATACATCCTTGCCCCTATGTATAATGCTTCATTATCATACACTATATAAACCTTTGTTTTTTCACTCGGAGCTTTACCTTCATTGGGATCAAGCTGGGTAAAGCCCGTTACGAAGTCAGTACTTTTCCAAATCGGTTCATCAAGCAGACCATCAATTATTACAGATTCATTTATTTTAACTGCTGTTATTGTCTCTTCAGGTTTGCTTTCTCCGTAGCTGAATCCGTGTCATTAAAATTAATACACATCCAAGTAAAAATATCACTCTCTTCATACCTGCTCTGCTGGATTATTCAAAAATTACTTATGTTTTTTAATATATATCTGGCCTGAAGTTGTCTGTACTTCGATTGTACTGCCGCCTCCGTTTATCACGTATGTTGTTTTCACGGTGCTATGACTCTTATCTTCTGTTGTAAGCTTAAAGTCGGATGTAACAGGACTGGCATTATCTTCTCCCCAGGTATCCCATCCTCTTACCTTTGCAACCACAGTAGCTTTTGCATTTGAGGGAAGATAGAAAGTGACGCTGCCAGATCCCGATTTAATTTCGCTGTTTACTTTGGGGTCGGGATTTAGTTCAACATATACATCTCCGCTGCCTGTATAACAATCTATGCCGCCTTTAATGTTCTTGAATGACAGATTGCCGCCGCCTGTTGTAGCTTTCGTTGTTCCCGAAGCCCCGGCAATCGCTACATTGCCGCCGCCTGTTGTTACTCTTACGGAAGAAGAAACTGTAGCTGCTTCAACATTTCCTCCCCCTGTTGTAACAGTAAATACTCCGCCTACTTCGCCTGATTTCACATTACCGCCCCCGGTCCTTACTTTAAGATCTTTGCTTACACTGTAAACCTGAACATTGCCGCCGCCGGTATTCAATTCGGCTTTACCAGTAATGGTTCCTATCTGAAGGTCACCGCCGCCGCTGTTTATTTCAGCATCACCATTAATTTTGCCGGTCTGTATTTGTCCTCCGGCTGTATTAAGTACCGTATTACCGTTAATATTTTTTGTGTCAATATCACCACCTGCCGTGGAGCATTCCACTTTCCCGGTGATATCGTTTTTTATTGTTATTTCGCCGCCGCTCGTATTCAGATCCAGGTTTATTGCCGAAGGCACAGTAATACTAAGATCCTCACCGGAATAATCTCCTGAAGTGATAGTCAGAGTATTTCCGTTCTGCACCATTCTGAATGAAGGAACATCTGAATCTTCATCCTGATCATATTTCACAGAAACATCGTTCTGGTTCCAGGTATCCAGCCGGATATCACCATAATCAATTTTCACCTCAAGTTTTCCGTTTTTGCCAAGGTTGAAAGTTTTTTCTTTTTGCTGTGCCTGGGCTGTAAGTATGCCCGCCAGTATGAATATTATTATTACCAATAATTTTTTTCTGTACGTTTTCATTTTATTTGTACTCCTTAAGAACTGTTTTCGCCTGGTAGCGAATATAATTGTTATCGTCCTGCTGCATTTTTTGTCTGAAGACTGAAAGGTCTTCATTGTTGAAGGTACTCCCCTTCTTATTTGCCTGCACCAGCATATTCATTGCATCGATCCGCATTCCGGAAGACGAATCATTCTGCAATACATAAAGCATGGCACCTTTAACGTTATCGTCGAAGCTGAATTTTTTAAGCAGCTTCATAGCTTCGAGTCTTACCCCCTGGTTATTGTCATATTTTACCACAGATAAGAGGGCGTTCTTTATTTCCGGATCCGGCTGATGCGGCTGACCGCTGGAATTTATGAGGTTTATAGTATTCAGTCTGGTTCCGGGATTATCCACATTAAGCATCGAGTAGGTTAAAATATTCTGCACCCGTGGATCACTCATTTTCCCTTTTATATGCATTGGTTTTATTGCATCAAAGGTAAACTCAACTGTACCGTCTTCAGCATTTTTACTGATAAACTTCACGTCAGTTATTCGGGTATCACCCGAAAGCATTATCTGGTTATTCTGATTACCGGGAGCCGGATTTTCCATACGAATAATGGATGGTTCCCGCAGTATTAAAGATGAAATATCCCGCTATCACTCCGATTATCAGGAACGAGAAGGCAGCGGCGGCAAGCTGCGGTGTAAGGAAGAAAGAGGATGCGAACTTACCTTTTAGATATCCCCAAAAGCCCGTTCTCTGGCTCTCCATTCTCAGTTTCGATCTCAGCTCACTTCTTGCTTCACTCAGCAGCCTCGTATCGGGTTCGGGAAGTTCATTATGCTGTAGCGAATCCTTCAGAAGCTTTGCGGAATAGAATTCCGAGCGGCAGAGATCGCAGTTTTTCAGGTGCTCTTCAAGCTCTATTTTTTCACGACTGCTTATTTCGCCGAAGTAATATTCATCTATCAGGTTTTTATATTTTTTGTGATCCATAACTTTCTCCGTTAAGCGTAATAAAGATCTGCCAGCTGCGTTCTCATTTTCCTTACTGCATCGAACAGGTATTTTTTAATTGTGCCCTCCCCGCAGCTAAGCATTTCTGCAATTTCCCTCAGCTTATATCCTTCATAATGTTTAAGAATAAAAATCATTTTTTGTCTTGGTGATAATGTTTCCAGCGCCTTATTTATGTGTTCTGAGATCTCCGCACTCGTTACAGCCCTCTCAGGGACAGGCTGACTGTCTACTATTTCAATTCCGGTGCTCATATTTTCATCTTCATTATCAGGATGTATAGAAACAAATTCTCTTCTGCTGCTCCTGGTTTTATGAGTGAGGCAAACATTAACAACAATTCTGTACAGCCAGGTTGAGAACTCACTGTTAAACTGAAACTTCTTCAATCCCTTATATACCCGGATAAATACATCCTGGTAGATATCCTTTGCATCGTCTTCATTTTTCACGTATTTCATTGCCAGCGCAAGTACTTTTTTGTCGTAGTTATATATGAGCTCTTCAAAAGCCGAAACATTTCCATTCTGTGCTCTTATTATTAGTTCTGTTTCCTGTTGTGTCATTTATTTATCCGTATCTGTTTCATTAGACTATATCCTGTCAAAAAGGTTGGTGGACGACGTTGAAAATTACCTAAATATTGGAGCAAAGGGATAGTTCATTTGATAAGTGTAGAATATTCGGGATAATCGGAAAAAGAAATATTCTTCCTTTTGTCAATTCTCACACAGATGGATCTTTCGGTATTTATCCCGGTGATAGACTCCTTTTAGGCCCGGATTAAAGACGGTTCAGTTGTCTCGCTTTTTTGGGGGAAATTGTTGAATTATTAAACGGAAATTGTTGAAGGATTAAACAGTCATTTATTGTGAAGAATAAATGATGTTATTGCAAATAATAAAGTATTTTACCCTCAGGATCAACCCGGGATCGGTCATTATTTACAAAAAAAAGCTGCCAATGATAAAATCAGGGGTAAATTTTGTAGATCAGGAATTTGCCGGCAGGAATTTTAACGTGAAGTTTCGCAGTCTGTGTTGAATCCGCAGAAACTGCTCCCTCCTCCCCCGACAACAGCTCAGTAAATGAAGCCTTGGAAGAATTTAACGGAACATCAAATTCATCAGCTTCTTTCCCTGTATTAAATGCAGCTATGATCAATTCATCTTCGGTTTTTCTGCTGAAGGCAAATGATGCTTTTTCATCATTCGAATAAAGAAATTTCAGGTCGCCTTCCCTTAGTGCCGAATTCGAATTGTGAATTGAGATTATCTTCTTATAGAAACTCAGGAGATCTTCATTTACCTCAACTTTGTATCTCCCAAATCCGGTCTTAAATCCTGATGCAGGCGTTATTACTTCATCATCATATTTCAGGTCTTTCCATACCATCGGCTTTCTATCGTGCGGATCGTCCGCGCCCCACATCCCGGCCTCGTCTCCGTAATATATCATAGGTGCTCCCCGGTATGTCATCTGGAAAGCCGCAATCATCTTCTGCTTTTCATAATCTGCAGGTGAAGGTTTACCGGGATCGTAATCCGGATTCCTGCCGTTCGCATCATAGTCATAATTTCTGTCGGGATTTTTGATCATCGAAGAAAGCCTTTCCGTGTCGTGACTATCAACCAGGTTCTGCAATATATAAAGGTTCTTCTCAGGGTAGTTTTTATCTATCTCCTTCAACTGTTCCACAAACTGCGAGGCAGGTATTTTTGTTGTATCAGCTACAAAGAACTGGTTAACGGCAAAGGCAAAATTGTAATTCATAAGAGCGTCGAAAGGACCATGGCCTGAAATAAAATCGGGGGACAGCTGCCAAAGCTCTCCAATAGTTATTGCTTCGGGGTTTACCGACTTAACCAGCTTATCCCAGTCTTTCCAGAATCCAAGAGGAACATCCTTTGCAACATCAAGTCTCCATCCATCAATGCCGTCTGAGGGATCACCGTCATTATTCGGATCCATCCATCTTGAAGTGGAATGAAAGATATATTGTTTCGGTCCGGCCGTAAGGTCGCTGTCATTTCTGCTGAACTGAGGAAGAGATCTTACATTTGACCATCCCTGGTAATCAAACTCATTCTCAGGGGTCGAAGGATCATCGAAAGACTTTACCTGGTACCAGTCCTTATATTTTGAATCCTTCCCGTTCTTTATAATATCCCGGAAAGCCCAGAACTGAGTGCCTGTATGATTGAATACCCCGTCAATAATAATTTTCATATCTCTTTTATGAACTTCCGATACCAGCTTCAGGAAAAGTTTATCCGCCAATGTCCATTTCCACGTGCGGGGATCATCCGGGATCTCCGAAGCAATGATCTTTCTGTCGCCGTCAGGGTCGGGACCAAAATTCACATCTATATGATGATAAGTTGAACCGTCATATTTATGCATCGATACAGCTTCAAAAATGGGATTAAGGTAGATACCCTTAATGCCTAGCGCCTTAAGATAATCGAGGTGATCGATTATGCCCTGTATATCACCGCCGTATCTTTTATCAAAATTATGCCGTCTGAACCAGGCGGTTGAATCGTTCTCCCCTACTGAAGACGTATCGAACCAGCTGCTCGTCCAGGGAGTTACTTTCCAGTCCTCCGGAACGAATCTGCTGTTTACAAAAACCTTTGAAGCCTCGGGATCATTTGTTGTATCCCCGTTGGCAAAACGTTCGGGAAATATCTGGTACCACACAATTCCTTTCGCCCACTCAGGAAATTTATCCTGTGCAGTTATGGTGTTTACTGCCAGGAGCAGGAATAAACTCAGAAGTATTATAGATTTTTTCATAAGGAAAGTTCTTTTTTCATTTTGGCCAGCGCCTCAATAATAGAATGAGGTTTGTAACCAAGCTCGGTTTGAGCCTTAAGTATTAATAATCCCGACTTCAACGGTCTCGGTGCCGCCTGGTTAAGCTCATCAGTGGTGATCGGCGTAATAAGACTTTTATCAAGCTGAAAGAAATCAGCAATTTTCATAGTAAAGTCATAACGACTCAGAAATTCTTTGCCGCCGATATTATACACCCCGAATTTTTTATACTCAATTACCTTGCTTATCGCCTGCACCATGTCATCGATAAAAGTAGGATTATTTATCTGGTCGGTCACAATACGGATATGCTTCCCGCTTCTGACTGAATTTACCACCCAGCGCACAAAATCGGGACGACTGTTATGAGCTATACCATATAAAACATTCGTTCTTAAAATGGTATAAAAAGTTCCGCTTATCCTGAGAACGTTTTCACTTGCAAGCTTAGTTCTTGCATAATAACCAAGAGGACTGGGTTTATCTTTTTCAGAATACGGTCCTTTTGTTCCATTAAAAATATAATCAGTTGAGATATGAATTATGTGCGCATCAATTACTCTCGATACTTCAGCAATATATTCCACACCTTTAACATTTGTCTTCCAGGCCTGTTCGCGTTCTGTCTCGCTCAGATCAACATTCGTATATGCGGCGGCATTTATTATAACATCAGGATAAAAATCATAAACAAGGTCTTTAACCTTCTCACGCTTCGTTAAATCTATCTGCCGGTAATCTGCATCTTCGAATACCGGTTCCTCCTCTACAGAACAGGAGAGCAGCTGTATTCCCTGCTGCCTGCTGTAAAACTCAACCAGCCGCTGTCCGAGCATACCGTTTGCTCCGAAAACAAGTATTCTTTTTTTAATTATGTCGTGAGAAAACATCATTCTTCAATTTATTAAAATCATTCATATTATTATAAGAAGCCGCATATCCTGAAGCGGCCACTGCATGTTTTAATGCAGATTCAATCGACCCGTTTTTAATATAAGTATAAAAAAAGACTGCCCCAAAAACGTCACCGAGTCCCACCTGGTTCTTAACAATTGTTTTGAGCGCGCGCATTTCCTTAACAATAATCTTTCCATTCATAATGCTGTAACACACAGCGCCTTTATCCCCCCGGGTTTCCAGAAGGCACCTCACATTTGTTCCAAGAATATATTTAATAATTTCTTCTTTGTTATCTGAATCGGTAATTGTAAACAATTCCCTTGAGTTTACCTGAAGGATATCAATGTACCTCAGCCATTTATCAAATTCCGGTATCAGTCTGAATTCCCGCTCCATATTTTTATTAAGTCCCCGCGAGAAAGTATGCACATCAAAATAGATCAGTCCCGAATAATTATTCCTTATCTCCTCAAGCTGTTCAAGCGAAATATCAAAACCTGTTATCATATTTATCAGAATGCCGTCAAAATTATTCAGCTCAGATGTATCTATATCCAGTCTGCCGGTTATGTTCTCATATATTTCTTCCCGTTCCCTGTCGTCATAGATGTTCAGCTTTACTTTGGGAATAACATCCGTATAATTAAGGAATGAGTCATTAACTTTGCTGTAAACGTCACTGAACAGCGCGGTCACCTTCCTTATAAGCGGTACAAAGAAAGATTTCGTCGTCATTATCCCTGAATATTCTCCATCGCCGTAACTGAATAATAAATACCGCCCGGCTTTATCTCATACCCGCCGTTATAATGGATATGATCCTCAACCGATTGTCCTATTAATAATAATTTCATACTGCTAAAATCCCTATTTTTTTCTTTACGAAAAAGCTTAAAGCATCTGCTCCCCTATAATTTTATATAACCCTTCCCGGAAAAAGCAATGTTAGTTCTCTCACTTGTCAGCCTGTCCCGGGACAAACCCCTCATAATGGAATTCTATCTTCCTGAAATTTGTTATATATTTATATGATAAATTGAGCTAAAATTCGGTAAACAAATCAAATACAGAGATTGAAAAAAGCATGAAGATCGGAATAACCTGTTATCCAACCTACGGGGGAAGCGGGGTAATCGCAACTGAACTTGGTAAAGAACTGGCATTAAGAGGACATAAAGTACATTTTATAAGCTATGCTCTGCCTTTCCGGCTGACGCAGTTTGTAGAAAACGTTGTATTTCACGAAGTGGAGATGAGCAGCTACCCGTTGTTTGAATTCCCACTTTATAGTCTTGCACTTGCAAGCAAAATGGTTGAAGTCGCGCAGTACGAGCAGCTCGACCTGCTTCACGTTCACTACGCCATTCCTCATGCAAGCAGCGCCTATCTTGCAAAGCAGATGCTGAAGGATAAGATTGATCTGAAAATAGTAACCACGCTTCACGGAACAGATATTACGCTGGTAGGACTTGAGCCTTCTTTTCTTCCCCTTGTAAAATTCTCTATTGAAGAAAGCGACGGAGTTACTGCAGTTTCGAGGTTCCTTAAGGAGAAAACGATAACCAACTATGAAATTCAGAAGAATATTGAAGTAATACCGAATTTTGTCGATACCGAAATATTCAAACCATCCGACTGCTGCGGATTCCGCAAGCACATCGCTCCGAATAATGAAAAGGTTCTGGTTCATACGTCAAATTTCAGGCAGGTAAAAAGAGTTCCGGATACTCTAAAGATCTTTGCGAAGGTACTTCAGGAAATTCCGGCCAAGCTTGTGCTTGTAGGCGATGGGCCCGACCGCTCTGAATGTGAAAGACTATGCCGCCAGCTGGGAATCTGCGATAATGTAAGGTTCCTCGGCAAGCAGGACGGACTGGTTGAGATCCTGAACGCCTCCGATATCTTCCTTATCCCTTCACAGTCGGAGAGCTTCGGACTTGCAGCACTCGAGGCTATGGCATGCGGACTTCCGGTCATCAGTTCAAGTGTGGGAGGACTCCCGGAGCTTGTCAGACACAATGAAACAGGTTATATTGCAGAGATAGGTGATATTGACAGGATGGCAAAGTATACGATCGATCTTTTGACGAACGACAGGAAATATAAATTATTTTCTAATAATGCAAGAGAAAGGACGGTTTCTTTGTTCGATAAGAAAATTGTAATTCCCCAGTATGAAGAATATTACCACAAGTTTTTAAGCAAATGATAGTATACTGTGCAGGCGCTATAAAGGGAGATTCCTCCTATCAGGAGAGTTACCTCGATATTATAAATATTGTGAAGGCAGATGGTCATTCCGCCTTGTCTGAGCTTAATCCCGACTTTAAAGCAGCGTTCCCGCTTAATGAAAAACAGGTTTTTCAGCGCGACATTAAATGGATTGAGAAGAGTTCATTAATGATCGCAGAGATATCCGGACCGAGTCTCGGAGTAGGTTTCGAAATAGCATATGCCCTTTATATGCGCGAGATCCCTGTACTTGCACTTTATGACGCGGAAGTTGAAAAGGTATCGGCAATGATTACCGGCGGCGATTCGGAACTCCTATACGTAAAACAATACCACAGCAAAAAAGAGCTTGAGGAGCTGATAAAAAGTTTCCTTAAGCAGCAGACCTGATCTTGACTTCAAAAGAATTTATAACAAAGACCGTTAAACAGATTTCAGATGAGGGCATTCACATTTTTCCTGATGATTTTCTTCCTGCCTGCGAAATAACTACTTTCAAACTTCCGCCTCAAACCCTGATCATGGGTAATGAATTCTTCGGTTCCCGGGAGGTCTTAACTACGGATGGCAGCCTTTTCTGTCATGTCGTATCTTTTGCAAGGGCCAAATACCTGGTTTATGCAGCGGTCAAAAAAAACAGAGAGATAGATATTCCCGTGAACGATACTGATATTGAAACAACGGTGAAAAATTATGAAAAGTACCTGGATGGTATATTGAAGAAGACTGAAAAGGACTATCGAGCGCTTTTCCCTGAGGATAAAAATGTTAACTCCGTGATAAATGAAGTATTCAGACTTCTTAACCTGAAGAGATTATGATCAACCTGAGCGAAAATATTTATAATTACCTCAGCAGCCTTTACGGGAAAGAAGCTGCCGATCGTTACGATAAATTCGCGGGTACAGAACCGAAAAAATATATCCGCGTAAACAGATTGAAGTCTTCCCCTGAAATGCTGAAGACATTACTTAATGAAAACTACAATATAAGTACTGAAATCGTACCTGGTGTACCCGATGCACTGCTGATCATTGAAGATGAAAACGGACTGCTGGGGAAGACCATCGAACATATATGCGGACTTTATTATATCCAGAGTCTATCTTCAATGCTTCCCCCTCTGGTTCTTGATCCGGCTGAAAATGATATCGTGCTCGATCTGTGCGCCGCTCCCGGTTCCAAAACAACGGAATTAGGTGAACTGATGAATAACCGGGGCACACTGATCTCAAATGAAATCCAGAATGACCGCCTGCGGATGCTCGTTTATAATATCGAAAGAATGAACCTTGTGAATACCGGAGTGGTCCACTCAAAGGGAGAACTCCTCAGCAAAGTATATGCGGATAATTTCGATAAAGTGCTGGTTGATGCCCCCTGCAGCGGACTCGGGATCGTTCAGAAAAAAGGAGAGGTGGGCGACTGGTGGTCGAAGAAAAGAGCAGAAGGTCTCGGAGAGCTTCAGCTGCGGCTGCTCATTGCTGCCGTGAAGATGACCCGTCCCGGCGGCGAGATCGTCTATTCTACCTGTACCCTTACAGTAGAAGAAAATGAGATGGTACTCGATACTGTTTTAAGGAAATACCCTGTTGAAGTTATTGACATCGATCTTCCGTTTGAAGCTGAAGACGGCATTATTTCTTATAATGATATCACACTCAATCCAACGCTTAAAAAAGCAAAACGCATTCTTCCATGGCAGTCAGGCTCCGAAGGATTTTTTATAATTAAACTGAGGAAAACAGGAGAAACAGAACCACCCGAACAGGTTCCTCCGCGTCAAAGAGATATCAGGTTCATCGGTCCGAAATCGAAGGATATAGCTAAAAAACTTGAAAAGCTTTCCTCTATTTTCGGAATAGAGATGAATATCTTTGAAAATTACAGGTATTATTTCAGGAAGAATGATATCTTTTTTATTACAGCCGACTGGGAGGACGAAAATCCCGGACTGTTTGAGAGAATCGGTATTAAATTAGGAACGGTAGATCGGAATAATGAGATAGTTCTGCATACAAATGCTTCACAGGTATTAGGTGATTCTATTACTAAAAGCATTTACCAATTAGAAAATCAGGATGAACTTAAGGTTTATCTTGAAGGCGGCACTATAAAAAAAGATACCGGCAGTTACGGTCAGTATGTTATAAAGTATAATGATCTTTTACTGGGAACAGCAATCATTTCAAAAGCGGGTATCAAAAGCCGCTTTCCCCGCTCCCGCCGCACCCAGGAAATCCTGAAGGAATTCTGATCATTTAATGTGGCTAAAGCCTTTCTTTCTCTTACACCTTTTATCAGTTCACTAAAGTGAACTGCAATATAAAGCTACAGTATTACAGTCAGTTTTAACTGACTGATAAATTAGACTGATAAATCCTCGGGCTTTAGCCACATTTTTTAATTGTTGCTTCAACGCTTATCCTTTTAGTCTATATACTTCACTCTATGCCCTTAGCGCCATGCCCTCTGCCCATTACACGTCGTAATACAGCGCAAACTCGTACGGATGCGGCTGCAGCGCCATCGGCCTGATTTCTTTATCCATCTTATACTTTATCCAGGTCTCTATAACATCCTCGGTAAACACATCACCCTTCATTAAGATACTCGTGATCATTAGCCAATGCTCTAAGAGCTTCACCAAGACTTCCGGGAGTTGAAGGAACATTTGCCAGTTCTTCCGGCGGCATATCGTAAATATCTTTATCGAGCGGTTCGCCCGGGTCGATACGGTTAATTATACCATCAAGTCCTGCCATCAGCATTGCTGAGAATGCAAGGTATGGATTGCATGAAGGATCGGGGCAGCGGAACTCAACTCTTTTAGCTTTAGGACTGCTTGAATACATCGGGATCCTTATCGATGCACTTCTGTTGCGCTGTGAATAAGCAAGATTAACAGGCGCTTCAAATCCCGGAACAAGTCTCTTATATGAATTTGTTGTTGGGTTAGTAAACGCGAGCAGTGAAGCAGCGTGTTTAAGAAGGCCGCCGATAAAATATAAGCCTGTTTCACTCAATCCCGCATAACCGGTACCCGCAAACAACGGTTTCCCTTTCTTCCACAAACTCGTGTGAACATGCATACCGCTTCCGTTATCCCCGAACACAGGTTTCGGCATATATGTAACCGTCCTGTTATTCACCCTTGCCGTATTCTTAACAATATATTTAAACATTAAAAGCTGATCAGCAGCCATAACGAGAGGCTGGAAGCGCAGGTCTATTTCGCACTGTCCCCCGCTGGCAACTTCGTGATGCTGGGCTTCAACATCAATACCGCAGTTGATCAGGTTTAAGACCATTTCATTACGCAGATCCATCAAAGCATCTGTCGGCGGAACCGGGAAATATCCTTCTTTATATCTGGGTTTGTATCCAAGATTGGGATTTTCTTCACGCCCGCTGTTCCATCTGCCTTCAACCGAGTCAACCATATAAAAACTTCCGTTCGGCTGAGAATCAAACTTCACATCATCAAAAACAAAGAATTCTGCTTCGGGTCCGTAATAAACCGTATCAGCTATTCCGGTTGAATTCAGATATGCAGTTGCTTTCTGTGCTATGTTGCGGGGACAGCGTGAGTATTTCTCCTTGGTAGCCGGTTCATAAACATCGCAGATAAGACTTATAGTCGGAGCTTCAATGAAAGGGTCAAGGAACATCGTATTCGGATCGGGAATAATAAGCATATCCGATTCATTTATCGCTTTCCATCCCCGTATTGATGAACCGTCAAATCCAAAACCATCATCGAACGAACCTTTGTCGAGCTGTGAAGAAGGTACTGTGAAGTGCTGCCACTGTCCGGGAAAATCCATAAACTTAAGATCTACAAACGAGATCTTCTTGTCTTTTATGTATTTCAATACATCATCAATAGGGGTTGTTTGTTTAGCCATAATGCTCCTTTTGTTTTTATTTATTTATATCTAAAACTGTTGTTTCTTTAATTGTCGAAAGTACAAATGTGGTTTTCGTAGCTGTTACCCCGGGCCACGACTGGATCTCGCCAAGCAGTTTCTCCAGCGATTCGGTATTCTTTGTTATCGCTTTCAGAAGATGCGAACCTTCCCCGAGCACGGAATGACATTCAAGTATTTCGGGAATATGGTCGACTTTATTCAGCAGGGTCTTGTAATGTTTGGAAGATTCCATCACTACAAGAATATATGCCATTATATCGTAACCGAATACTTTCTTATCCAGCTTCGTGTAATATCCTTCAATTACTCCGTTCTCCTCAAGCTTCTTCAATCTCTCGCTCACCGAAGGGAGAGACAATCCCACCTCTTCCGCTATCTGGTTTCTCTTTGTTCTCCCTTTATTCTGCAGGATATTGAGAATCTTAATATCTAAAGCGTCTACCACTAATTACCTTAATTATTTAGTTATTTTAGAAAATATGGCTGGAAATATAAGGTGGTCAGGACAATTATGCAAATGTTTTTAATCGATCCTGTGAAATTTTTCAGGATCAGGCTCGTCAATCACAGGTAACCAGAATTTCTCTCGACAGAGGGACAAAAGTTTTATATTTTACTCTCAGGTTAAAGCTGAACAGGAAAAGATTTATGGAAGATACAGGAAATACAAGACAGCAGGATTCCGCTGTTCCGGAAGTTGAGCTGGATACCAATGTAAAAACAGAACTTCAGGCAGACGACTGGCTATGCGTTGTGTGCCATAAAAAAATTACATCGGATAAAGACAGGTTTGAGTATAATAATCAGAGTGAATTTCAGTTCACCAATCCTGCCGGGTATTACTTCGATATTTTAACCTTTGCCGATGCAGAGGGATGCCTTGTACTCGGTGAACCCACAATGGAATTTACCTGGTTTAAGGATCATGCCTGGTCATATGCCGTCTGCAGCCGCTGCCACAATCATCTTGGCTGGAAGTATATCGGCAAATATTCCTTTTTCGGTCTTATTAAATCCCGGATTGTCAAAGGTCTGGCCTTGTTTAATTAATATGATCAATGATCGGTTTTCTTTATTCCGTAGGGTGTGAATGCTTTGCCTTCGGCTTTCACTTTATTGAAGAGGTCGAGGTTCTGCTGGAGGCGTTCCTGGAGGGGATGATAAAGATGATACTGAACGGCGATATTATTAAGAGATTTGATTCTCATTCCGGCAAGCTCAAGACGGTACTGGATATCGGAGTCTTCTCCGATTGAAGGGGCTTCATATCTTTCATCAAAACCGTTTATTTTGAGAAGATCTTCCTTGTTTATTGAGAAGTTGCAGCCAAGGAGTCCGCGTGGTTTGTCGTTAAGAATACCGCGAAGGGTTTTGTTCTTAACGTAAAATCCTTTTTCAACATAATCCGATTTTCCGAAAAGTCCGTCCTTTACAAGTTTCATAGTGTTCTTCTCAAGCCATCCTGCCCTGACCATTTCAGGGGTCAGCTTATCACTTATCTTTTCAGAAAGGTTTACTCTCCTGCCCGTAAGGCACACGTACTTGTTCCGGTAATTCGAATGTTCGTCAAGAAATTTGCTATGCGGAATGCAGTCCCCGTCCATAAAGATGAGATAATCTGAATTGGCAGCCTCAATAGCTTTGTTCAGTATTTTATTTTTTCTGAAGCCTTTATCTTCGTGACTGACATGTATTAAAGGAAAAGAAAGGGAGGGAGTGATTTTCTTTAGTCTCTTTACAAATTCATCGTTCGAACCGTCATCGGCAATAACGACTTCAAAATCCCACATAGTCTGGCGCTCCAGTCCAGCCAGCACCAGCTCGAGAAAATCGAACCTGTTATAAACCGAGATAATTACAGATGTGTGGAACATTCAGATTATTTACCCGCATTTTTATTTTTGCGCAATTTATCCTTTTCCTTTTTCCTGTCGTACGCCTTTTTGTCTTTTTCTACTTTAGGCGGCTTCTTCGGGACAGGAATTCTCTTTTTCTTCTTATCTATTTTGATTTTTTCAGCCATAAACCAATTAACAATTTATGTCAGAAAATAGCATAGATAAAAGGTGCGAGTGCGGAACCCTGCGTCAGGATTATCAGTCCGCCCAGGAGCAGCAGGAATATAATAATAGGGGCGAGCCACCATTTTTTTCTTACCCGCAGGAACTGCCATAATTCTGATAATATGGATAATTTGCTCATTTAAAATTGTCTTTCATAAGTTGTGGGATCGAACGGTTTCTGTTCTCTTTTCTCCCAGTAAGAATCCGCTGAATGATCGATCTTTAAATTCAGGAATTTTTTATTAAAAATCATCGCAATAAATCTAACTCCGGTAAGACCAACATAAAAAAGAATTGACAGAATTACACGCGTCATTATCCAGCCGAGGACTATTGCAAGCGCCATCCATACTTTATTGAAGGGTTTAAGGAGCACAGGAAACAAAAGGCCGGCCAGTATAAATGCCGCCCCGATGATCCCCCATACGGGATAGGTTGATTTCCCTGTCCACAGCAAAATAGCCGCAATAACAAGAAGGACGATCCCGATAGTTAAACCAAACTTTCTCAGATCGGCGGGTGATTCTTTAATATTTTTTATTTCGCTGAATATTTCTTTCATATTAGTCCAGTTCAAATTCTTTCTTCCAGTCGGTGTCTTCCACCAGTTCCTCCTGCTCGCCTTTATCCAGCAGATAATTCCCCATTACAAGGTAATCCATATTGGTCCGCATAAAACATTTATACGCGTCAGCCGGAGAACAGACAATAGGCTCACCTCTCACATTGAAGGAGGTATTTATAAGTACGGCGCTGCCGTAATTCTCATCAAACTTTTCAATCAGCTTATGAAAAAGAGGATTGGTTTCCTTGTGCACTGTCTGGAGTCTTGCCGAGTAATCAACATGTGTAATAGCAGGAATATCCGACCTTACAATATTAAGTTTCTGAATGCCGAAAAGCTTTTTCTCCTCATCCGACATCTCTTTTCTTCTTTCCTTCTTCACATCGGCAACCAGCAGCATATAAGGCGATTCCCTGTCGATCTCGAAGTACTCCGAAACTTTTTCTCCCAGTACAACAGGAGCAAAAGGACGAAAACTCTCACGGAATTTTATCTTCAGGTTCATGACCGACTGCATCTTTGAAGAGCGTGCATCTCCGAGTATCGATCTGGCACCAAGAGCTCTTGGTCCGAATTCCATTCTGCCTTCAAACCATCCAACTACTTTTTCATCGGCAAGTATTGCCGCTACTTTTTCAGGCAGTTGCCCGTCTTCAAACTTTTTATACCGTATGTTATTTTCTTTAAGGAATTCCAGTATATCGTCATCCTTATACTCGGGCCCCAGGTAGGAACCCTTTTGTGCATCTCTGCCTTCATCAACAATCCGTTCATTTCCAAGGTACTGATACCATCCCAGAAGCGCAGCACCAAGTGCTCCGCCTGCATCACCCGCAGCAGGCTGGATCCAGATCCCATCAAACGGCCCTTCGCGCAGCAGTTTTCCGTTAGCAACACAGTTAAGCGCAACACCCCCGGCAAGACAGATATTCTTCATACCGGTTTCTTTATGAACGTGATTTCCCATCCTGAGTACGATCTCTTCTGTTACATCCTGAACAGAACGTGCAAGGTCCATTTCCTTCTGCGTAAGTTTGGATTCAGGTTCCCTGGGCGGTCCGCCGAACAGCTTATGGAATCTGTCGTTCGTCATCGTTAGTCCCGCACAGTAATTAAAGTAATCCATATTCATCCTGAAGGAGCCGTCATCTTTAACATCTATAAGTTCCTTAAGGATAAGGTCTTTGTATTTAGGCTCGCCGTATGGTGCGAGTCCCATTACTTTATACTCACCCGAGTTTACCTTGAAGCCTGTATAGTATGTAAACGCGGAATACAGAAGTCCCAGTGAGTGAGGGAAAGTTATGTCGGCAATAAGTTCAACGTGGTTGTCTTTGCCGGTTCCATAACTGGAGGTTGTCCACTCGCCCACCCCATCCATAGTTAAAATTGCAGCTTCCTTAAAAGGTGAAGGGAAAAAAGCTGAGGCAGCGTGAGATTCGTGGTGTTCCGGAAATATAACTTTGCCTTCATAGCCTAGCTTATCCTTTATCATCTCCTTCATCCATAGTTTCTCTTTGATCCATAAGGGCATAGCCTTTATGAAGGATTGAATTCCTACGGGTGCGTAAGCAAGATAAGTTTCCAGCAGTCTTTCGAATTTCAGGAAAGGTTTATCATAGAAGGCCACGATGTCCGGTTCACTGCTCTTTATGCCAGCATAATCCAGACAGTATCCTATAGACCCTGAAGGAAAGTTATGATCATGCTTTTTACGTGTAAATCTTTCCTCCTGAGCGGCAGCAATTACTTCTCCGTCTTTAACCAGTGCCGCTGCACTGTCATGATAGAAAGCCGATATTCCAAGTATATACATTCCAGTCTTCAATAATTTTCCCGTAAAAATAGATTTTTAACGACCATTTTACAAAGTAAAAAGAAAGAAATGGATTATTTAGAAGCCTGTATCCAAAGAATTCTTAATTAAAGGTCATTTTTTTGGAACTATTTTTGAGAAAAAATCATTACATTAGTAAGGCAGAACTGCCACAACCTTGTTTAGAAAGAAAACTATCAACAATTAAAGGATCAAAAATGAAACAAATCTACCTGTTTCTAATTCTCATATTATTCGGAGTAAGTATCACAACAAATGCCCAGTTTAAGGAATGGGGAACTAAATTCGGTGCAAGATACAATCTCCTCTTACCTCAAAACGAATTCCCGAATGTGGGCTTCGGGGAAAACGACGATTTTTCATTTGATAATTACACAATGTCATACCTGCTTGAAGGTTTTGTCGGTTTTGAGCTGACACCGATTCTTGAACTTGACATAAACGCAGGTTACGGTTCCTATGCAGGATTTCAATTTAATTACGAAGGGTATTATAAATCAGAAATAATACCTGTCAGTTTAAGATTCAGGATTGCACCGTTTGATCTTACAGGGTGGAATCCTTACCTGTACCTTGGCGGCGGCGTAATGCACTACAGCAACAAGTTCCCGGAACTGAATACCGTAACTTCACCCTTGGATGTAAATTCCGAAGGATGGACCGGATTATTCCCGCTCGGTATAGGTGCTGAATTTGCTCTTAGTGATATGGTGCTTGTCGATTTTGCAATCGGCGGTGCATACTCTACTGGTTTTGATCTGAATAATTATGATAACGGAAGCAATATTGTTGACGCATACTACAATGCTTCACTGGGTCTCACAATAACCGGTGAAAGCTGCAGCTCCGACAGAGATATGGACGGTTTAGGGAAATGCGAAGAGGAGAAACTCGGAACCAGTCCGCGTAATCCCGATACCGACGGTGACGGGCTTACAGACGGTGAGGAAGTTATGGTATACAAAACCAAACCTCTCCTGGCAGATACCGATCTTGATGGTCTGAGTGATTTTGATGAAGTTAAGAAATACAAGACGGATCCTCTGAATCCTGATACGGATAAAGACGGTTTGAATGACGGTGAGGAAGTCAACAAGTATAAGACAGACCCGTTGAATCCTGATACCGACAACGACGGTCTTAGTGACGGTGATGAAGTAATTAAATGGAAGACCGATCCTAACAATCCTGATACCGACGGCGATGGTCTCTACGACGGCGAAGAAGTTAAGACATTCTCAACCAACCCGTTAAGCAAAGATACTGACGGCGACGGATTGTCGGATTATGATGAAGTTACAACCTACAAGACCAATCCTCTTGTTAAGGATACTGACGGCGGAAGCGTTGATGACGGTGTCGAAGTTAACCGCGGAACCAATCCTCTCGATGCTGAGGACGACGTGATGAAAGTTAATGTTCCTATGGTATTGAAAGGTATAACATTCGCAACAGGTAAAGCAGACATTACACCTGAATCAGAAAATACCTTAAGGAAGACCCTGAAGACACTGCAGTCATATCCTGACATCACTGTTGAGATAGCCGGTTACACAGATAATGTAGGCAGTGAGAAATCAAACCAGAAACTCTCCGAAAGAAGAGCTCAATCTGTAAGAGACTGGCTGGTTCGCGAGGGCGTTGATCCCGAAAGAATCAAAGCAGTAGGTTACGGCGAATCTAATCCTGTTGCAACCAACTCTACTCCTGAAGGAAGACAGGAAAACAGAAGAATTGAAGTAAAGCGAATTAAGTAGCTGCGCTCACTTATAACAAAAAGGCCGTCTCAACAGACGGCCTTTTTTATTTACCTCAAAAGGTATTTTTCGAACCAGGATTTTCGGAGCTGGTCGACTTCTTTTCGGTGGGATTTAAGGAAGTGATCGCCGCCTTCAAATATTACCAGTCTGTAATTCTTCCCTTCATCTGAAAATTTTCGGGCAAGGTCAATCGACTGCTGCACAGGCACCATATCATCATCTACCTCCATGCATTAGCAGGTAGGGAATGTCAGGTAGTTTATCGGTAAAAGTTATTGCCGATCTTTTCTTAAGTTCTGTATTCAAATTTTCCTTTGCCGATATTTTTCTTGTAATACTCTTTAGCCTTCACACCCGAGTCTGCCAGTTCTTTAAGATTGCTTATCGCTCCGCTCAGCACTGCACATTTGAAATCATATTTTTCTTTAAGCAGAATAAACGTCATCATCCCTCCCCTGCTCCATCCTTCCACAGCGGCATTCGCAGTATCAATGAACTTCAATTCTTCGGCAATCGGGAAAAGATTTTTGATATCATTTACTTCATCCCCTCCAAGTCCGTCTTTTCCTTCCCCGCCGTCATTTCCCCTGTACTGCGATGCAAGTACCGCATAGCCCCAGCCCGCAAGCTGTCCGAACATTCCTCTCGCAGTAAACCTGTCTATTGCACCTTTATCGCCGTAGCCGCCGCGGTTCCATATAATAAGCGGGATGTTCTTTCCTGCCGGGATATCCGAAGGATAGGCAAGGTATCCTTTTACTTTAAGGCCGTCAGACATATAGGTTATCTTTTCAACTACCGAATAATCAATTATTTCTTTTCCCCATCCGCTGACCGCCATTTTGGTCTGGGTTTCATTTAACGTTATTTGTTCTCTATGAATTATATTTGAGCTCATAGTAATTTATTATTGCCGTTTTTATTTTTATACAACTTAATAATTCTTTGATCGTTCTCATAAAAGCTGGATCAAACTGATGACTAAAAATAAGAAACCTGAGCCAAAACCGGTTAAAAGAGATATACCTGCAATCTATAAGATTGCCGCACTTGTAATAATCGCCGTAGCGGCAGTATATTTTATTTTTGTATATACAGGAAATGAGGGGACAAAACCCGACGAGGAATATATGTTCAGAAAAAACGGAGAACTGGTAATTACTTCAGATTCGGGACAGCAGGTTAAAATAGATATCCAGATCGCAAAAACTGAATTCGACAGGCAGCTGGGTTTAATGTACAGGAAGAGTATGGAAGAAAACCAGGGAATGCTTTTTATTTTCCCAGATGTTCAGGTAAGAAGTTTCTGGATGCGAAATACCGAGATCCCACTGGACATGATCTTTATTAGTCCCTCGAAAACTATACTTAATATTGCGAAAAATACCACTCCCTACGCCGATATTTCATATTCATCAAGCGGGCCCGCGAAATACGTGCTCGAGGTTAAAGGCGGATTTGCCGACAGGCATAATATTTCGAGCGGTGATGTAGTAGCCTGGACAGAAACTCAATGATCCTTTTCGAATAATTCTCGTTCAACCAGTTCGCAGATTATGTGTGCCGCTGTTATATGACCTTCCTGAATTCTCTGTGTATTCGAGGAAGGGATGATCACTGATAGATCGACTTCAGATTTTAACTTGCCGCCGCTCCCTCCCAGGAAAGAAACAGTTTTCATACCTTTCTGCTTTGCGGTGTGCACAGCTTTGATAACATTTCCTGAATTGCCGCTGGTTGAGATGGCGAGAAGAACATCTCCTTTATTTCCCAATCCTTCAACAGAGCGCGCAAACACATTCTCAAAACCTATATCGTTTCCGCCGGCTGTGAGGTTTGAAGAGTCTGTAGTAAGCGCTATAGCAGGAAGCGCAGGCCTTTGAATGTCGTGACTAAGTCTTATTACAAATTCCGCGGCGATATGCTGGCAGTCGGCCGCACTCCCTCCGTTACCGCACAATAACAGCTTGTTCCCTGCTCTGAATGACTCTGCAAGTACATCTGCGATTTTCATAATGTCATTAAGACATTTTTCTTCCATTGCTTTTTTTGTATCGGAACTCTCGTTAAGGGAGTCGATTATAAATTTCTTTTTATCCAATGTTTTCTTTCTTAAATAAAATTATGGTTATACAATGACCGGGAGATTTATATGAACAGCATCCGCGAATTCTTTTATATAGTCCCAGTTGTTCTCTGATTCGAAGAAGTTTCCTGTGACTATAATCTTTGCCCCGCTTTTTACTTTTCCTCTTGCGGCTGCAGGAGTTCTGATTCCCCCTCCCGCTATTACAGGGATACTGCATTTTTCTGAAACGGCTTTGATCATCTCATCGGGTACAGAATTCTCTGCTCCGGATCCTGCTTCAAGGTATATAAGTTTCATTCCGAGGTATTCTGCTGCAAGTGCAGTAGCTGCAGCTATATCGGGTTTATTTCTAGGCAGGGGCAGACTTCCGCTCATATACTGCGCTGTAGTAGAAGCACCCGATTCAATAAGCATATATCCTGTGGCAATTGGTTCAATTCCTGTCTTCTTCACAAGCGGCGCTGCAAGAACGTGTTTGCCTATAAGGTGTTCGGGATTTCTTCCGCTGATCACCGAAAGAAACAGTATAGCATCCGCAGGTCTATATACCTGATTAACATCTCCGGGAAAAATAATTGCAGGAAGAGAAGTATTCTCTTTTACTATTCTTATACAATTTTCAATATCTCCGTTAAGCAGGAGACTCCCGCCAACAAGAAAACCATCCGCACCGGCAGTACTGCAGTGCCTTACAAACCTGGAAAGCTTCTCCTCATCAAAATGATCAGGATCGATCAGGATGAGATAAGCAGCACCTTTCTGCTTAATAGTATTTAAGAGATAATTGTAAGTTTTCATTTAGAATAAGCTGAAATGCGTGTTAGAATATATGAATTTTGCTTAAGAGAATAAAGATTGTGCTGAAACAGATCTTAATCCTTCATACTCAGTGAGATGCGGCCTCTTTCGGCATCCACTGCTATAACTTTCACATTTATTATATCTCCCACGCTTAATTCTTCTAGAGGATTCTTCACGTATTTGTTAGCAATTTCAGATATATGAAGAAGGCCGTCCTGCTTAACCCCGATATCTACAAAAGCTCCGAAGTCGACAATGTTTCTTACCGTTCCTTTCAGTCTCATTCCAGTCTGCAGATCCTCCATTTTCAGTACGTCGCTTCTCAGTATCGGACCGGGCATTTCTTCACGCGGATCACGTCCCGGCTTCTTCAGGTTTTCAATGATATCTTTAAGTGTAGGTTCGCCTATACCTATTTCCTCAGCAAGCTTCTTCAATCCTTTCTGTTTCACGAAAAGATCAATCAGCGCACCCGATTCGTTTACCTTACTTAAAGGGATGTTGAACATTTTTAACAGCTTTTCGGCAGCCTGGTAGGATTCAGGGTGAATAAAAGTGTTATCGAAAGGATTATTACTTCCGGGGATCTTAAGAAATCCTGCCGACTGTTCAAATATCTTATCGCCCAACCCGGAAACTTCTTTAAGCTCTGTCCTGCTGGAAAATCTTCCTTTCTTATCGCGGTATTTTATAATGTTGTCGGCGATTCTTTTATTTAGTCCCGACACATAATTAAGCAGCGAACCCGATGCGGTATTCAGATCAACTCCCACATAGTTAACGCAGCTTTCTACTACGTTATCCAGTTTATGTGACAGCAGTTTCTGATCGACGTCGTGCTGATATAAGCCTACGCCGATGGATTTGGGATCGATCTTAACAAGTTCTGAAAGCGGATCGAGAATTCGTCTTGCGATAGAGATATTTCCGCGCTGGCTTGCTTCAAGGTCGGGGAATTCTTTCTTGGCCGTCTCAGATGCTGAATAAACCGATGCTCCGGCTTCATTCGCTATTATATAATGACAGTTGAGATTTTTTTCTTTTATAAGTTCTGCAACAAGAAATTCCGTCTCCCTGCTTGCAGTACCGTTCCCGATAGCTATAACTTCAACTTTGTATTTTTCAACAAGCGCTGTAAGGATTTTCTTAGCTTCTGCAGTTTTATTCTGCGGCGGATGTGGATAGATCGTGGTGCCCTCAAGGTACCTGCCTGTCTCATCAATTACAGCAGCTTTAGAGCCGGAATAAAATCCGGGATCAATTCCCATTATCATTTTACCTGCCAGCGGCGGCTGAAGAAGAAGCTGCCTAAGATTAGCTGCGAATATTTCTATAGCATGAAGATCTGAACTTTCAGTTAGCTGGTTCCTTATTTCCCTCTCGATTGAAGGATAAATTAATCTCGTAAAGGAATCTATGGTAACCTCCTCCAGTAAATCCATGAATACCGAGTCTTTGTATTCAAAAAAAGTATCCTTTATGATCCGGATAACTTCTTCATGCTCAAAGCCCAGTGTAACTTTCAGTGTTTTTTCCTTTTCACCCCGATTTAATGCCAGCACCTGGTAAGGCTTTATTTTTTTTATATCGATGCTGAATTCATAATAGATCTGGTAAATTTCTTTTCTGTCCCGCTCTTTAAGCTTCTCATTAGTTTTTTCCTCCTGCTTCCCTTTTGCCTTTTCAGATCTAACCAGTGAATTTGCAAGCAGGTATTCTCTTACCTCTTTGCGTACTTCAGCCGTATCGCTTATCATTTCGGCAATTATATCTTTCGCGCCCTGCAGTGCTTCTTCGGTATTGTTAACGCCAAGTTCAGCATTAACGAATTCGTTTAACTTATCCCCGAGATTTCCTTTGAACTGAGGGTTCTGCAGTATGAATAGGGCAAGAGGCTCAAGTCCTTTCGCCTTTGCCATCGTTCCTCTGGTTTTTCTTTTTGGCTTATAAGGAAGGTAAATATCTTCGAGTTCCTGAAGCTTTACGGCGGCATTCAGTTTCTGTCTCAGCTCATCTGTAAGTTTTCCCTGCTCATCGATGCTCTTAAGAATTGCCTCTCTTCTTTCTTCAAGGAGTGTAAGGTAATTCAGCCTGTCTTCAACCTGGCGCAGGATTTCCTCATCAAGTCCTCCCGTGTGTTCTTTCCTGTACCTGGCAATGAAAGGAATTGTGGCCCCTTCGCTGAAAAGTTTTATAACAGCTTCAACTTGTGGAACTTTAACATTTAATTCATTGGCTATTACTGAAGATATATTCATCCTATCCTGCTAAATTTAATTGAGTTGGCAAAGATAAAAATTGGTTAGAATTTTATACCAAAAATATCTGTTAAATTTAGATAAAGGTTAACCAGACAGAATAATATTCATCATTACATCAAAAATTCTGTCGGCCATCTCTCGGCCATCTCTCGGCCATCATTCGGCCATCAACAATCTTACAACAAGTAGATAAATATAGCAATAAAGGCTTTTACGCCCCCGGTGAAAGAAGGCATTAGGGATTTTTCGACCGTACCATCTGCGTTCCAGATGCGCTCCACCTGCGCTCCACCTCCGCTTCAACTCCGCTTCACCACCGCTTCAATTACGCTTCATACCCGGATTAATCAGTAATTTAAATCTGGTTCCATCTAAAAAATCGTATTTGTCGGGTCTTTTTTAGTCATCAGGATATTTATCAGGCGAACTGTATCCTATTTCACTGTAATCTTTAATAATTGTAATTTTTTGAATAATCAATTAAGTTATCCCCTAGGATTATCGATTTTTTAACTAAAAATTACCAGAATAAGGTTTTCGGCCGCGAGCCGTTTAACCGAGATGGTGTCATATTCTCAGGAATTATTCTGAAAGAGGATTTCTTAGATGGCTAAAGAAAAAACAAAAAAAGAAGAGTTAAATGAAATAGAAAACCGGGAATGGCTTTATTCACTGGATTATGTTTTTGAACACGGAGGACCGGAAAGAGTTAAGGAACTTCTTCATCAGCTCCAGATAAGAGCGCATAAAGCTGGTGTGGATATACCCTTCTCAGCAAACACACCCTATATCAATACGATCCCGCGTGAACAGCAGCCTCCCTTCCCTGGAAACCGTGAAATTGAACGGAGAATAAAGAGTCTTATCCGCTGGAATGCAATGGCCATGGTGGTGAAGGCTAATAAACTTGAGAGCGGAATAGGCGGACATATTTCAACTTATGCTTCCGCCGCAACGCTGTATGAAGTGGGATTTAATCACTTCTTCCGCGGTAAAGAGGAAAATTATGAGGGCGACCAGGTATTTTTCCAGGGACATGCTTCCCCGGGTATTTATGCCCGCGCTTTTCTTGAAGGAAGACTTACAGTTGATCAGCTTGAAAATTTCAGAAGAGAACTAAAACCTTCAGGTGGATTATCATCCTACCCCCACCCGTGGCTGATGCCAAATTTCTGGGAGTTCCCGACTGTTTCTATGGGTCTGGGACCTATCATGTCCATCTACCAGGCACGCTTTAACCGTTATCTGGAAGACCGCGGCCTGATAGAGAGAAAAAGAGAAGGGCATGTATGGGCATTCCTTGGCGACGGTGAAACCGATGAACCTGAGGCGCTCGGTGCGATTAGTCTTGCTGCCCGTGAAAAACTGGATAACCTTATCTTTGTAATCAACTGCAACCTGCAGAGACTAGATGGTCCTGTCAGAGGTAACGGTAAAATTATCCAGGAACTTGAAGCTATCTTCCGCGGTGCGGGTTGGAACGTTATTAAGGTTGTCTGGGGAAGCGACTGGGATCCTCTGCTTGAAAAAGATTCCGAAGGTAAGCTGGTTAAGAGAATGGGTGAGGTTGTGGACGGCCAGTACCAGAAATATTCTGTTGAATCGGGTGCGTATATCAGGGAGCATTTCTTTGGTGCTGATGAGGATGTTCTTGATATGGTTAAGAATTTATCGGATGAACAGCTGAAGAAAATGAAAAGAGGAGGTCACGATCCCGAAAAGGTTTACGCGGCCTTCAAAGCAGCGGTTGAGCACAAAGGATCTCCGACGGTAATACTTGCGAAAACTATTAAAGGATATGGACTAGGAGAAAGCGGTGAAGGTAAAAACATTACCCACCAGCAGAAAAAACTGAACGAAGAAGAGATGAAGGAATTCAGATCGAGGTTCGGTATCCCGATTTCAGATGAAGAAATCCCTAATGCTCCCTTCTACAGACCTGCTGATGATAGTCCCGAGATGAAATATATGCAGGAGAGAAGAGCGGAGTTAGGAGGATATCTGCCTCAGCGTAACACCAATATTCGTCCTATTAAGACACCTCCCGAGGATATCTTTGAGGAATTCTACAAAGGCACAGAGGGACGCGAAGTTTCAACAACCATGGTTTTCGTAAGAATTCTCGCAAAACTTCTTAAGGATAAAGAGATGGGAAATCTTATTGTTCCTATCGTTCCCGATGAAGCAAGAACTTTCGGTATGGAGGCCCTTTTCAGACAGATCGGAATTTATTCGCATGCTGGTCAGTTATACGAACCGGTTGATAAGGAAAGTCTTCTCTATTATAAAGAAGCACAGAACGGCCAGATACTCGAAGAAGGTATTACAGAGGCCGGTTCAATGTCATCTTTTATCGCCGCAGGTACCGCGTACGCAACACATGGAATAAATATGATCCCCTTCTTTATTTATTATTCGATGTTCGGATTCCAGCGTATCGGCGATCTTGTTTGGGCTGCCGGTGATATGCAGGTAAAAGGTTTTATGGTAGGCGGTACAGCCGGAAGAACCACTCTTAACGGTGAAGGTCTTCAGCACCAGGACGGCAACAGTCACCTCCTTGCTTACACCATACCAAACCTTATTACTTATGACCCTGCTTTTGCTTACGAAATTGCCGTAATCATTCGCGACGGAATAAAAAGGATGTACGAAGACCAGGAGAAAGTCTTCTATTATCTCACTGTTATGAACGAAAACTACCCGATGCCACCGATGCCTAAGGGCGCTAAGGAAGGCATTGTAAAGGGAATGTATAAGTTCAAGGCTTCCGGTAAAAAACAGGCCAGGCTGAAAGCACAATTGTTTGGAAGCGGAACTATAATGAATGAGGTGCTGAAAGCCGCCGAGATCCTTGAAGAAGATTTTAAGGTAGCTGCTGATGTATGGAGTGTAACCAGCTATAAGGAACTGAGGCGTGATGCTCTTGATGTAGAAAGATGGAATATGCTCCATCCTTCAGAGAAACCAAGAACACCTTACATCACGCAGCAGCTGAAGAATGAAAAAGGAGTTTATGTTGCCGCTAGTGATTATGTGAAAGCACTGCCCGATTCGATTGCCAAGTGGGTTCCCGGAACACTTATGTCTCTGGGCACCGACGGTTTCGGGCGGAGTGAAGGCAGGGCTGAGCTGAGAGATTTCTTCGAGGTGGATGCTAAACATATCGTGGTAGCTACTCTCTACGCGCTGGCTAAAGAAGATAAAATAAAAATGCCGGCTGTGGAGAAAGCAATTAAACAGCTCGATGTTGATCCGGGAAAACCTAATCCCGTAGACGCATAATTAAAATTTTCTTAATTCTGAATGAAATATCTTAATCAGGAAATTACAAATGGCTAAAGAATTTAAATTACCCGAATTGGGAGAAAATATCGATTCGGCTGATATAATCAATGTGCTGATCAAGCAGGGTGATGATATCGATATCGACCAGGGCGTTATAGAAATAGAAACCGATAAGGCTACGATTGAAGTACCTTCTACTCTTAAAGGAACCGTAAAGGACGTTAAGGTAAAGGAGGGAGATAAGGTTAAGGTGGGACAGATTATCTTCACCGTTGAGGATGGGAAACAGCAGCCCGCAAAAGGTAAGGGAGAAAAAGCAAAACCGGAAGAAACAGGAAAAGAAGAGAAGTCCGGCACAGAAAAGAAGGAGAAACCTGCTGAAGATAAAGAAGTAAAAGCACGCGCTGCCGAGAAGCCGCAAAAGGAAGTGAAGAAAAAGGAAGGCGGCGGGAAGGTAGTTGAGTTTAAACTTCCTGAACTTGGTGAGAACATTGAGTCAGCCGATATAATCAGCGTACTTGTAAAAAAAGGTGATCCGATAGAACGCGACCAGGGAATAATGGAAATTGAAACTGATAAGGCAACCATTGAAGTTCCTTCCGATGTCAGCGGAAAGGTTACGGAAGTACTGGTAAAAGAGGGCGATAAGGCAAAGGTTGGTCAGACCATAATAAAGGTTGAAACCGGCGGTGTGTCCGAAGAGGAAGAACAGGAAGAAGAGGTTGAAGAAGAGACTTCTGAAGCAGTTGAGATACAGGAAAAGGAAGCCGAAAGAAAAGAAGAAGAACCTCAAAAAGCGACTGACGGCAAAAGGGCGGAATTCCGTCCCGGTGAGATTGATGAACAGCCGCCAATAATGACCAACGCTGCACCCGCTGCACCTTCAGTAAGAAGAATTGCGCGTGAACTTGGCGTAGATATCAATAAGGTAAAAGGTTCGGGTCCTAACGGAAGAATTTCCATGGACGATGTGAAAGCTTTCGTAAAGAGTATAAACGAAGAAATTGAATCGCGCGGTATAGGTGTAGGCGTAAAACAGGAAGAGCTTCCCGATTTTACAAAGTACGGTGAAGTTGAACGCAAACCAATGAGCAAGATCCGCTCAAAAACAGCAGAACATCTCAGCTATGCCTGGGCTGTTACACCTCATGTAACACAGTTTGATAAGGCGGACATAACCAACCTTGAAAAACTTAGAAAACAATTTGGTCCTGAGGTTGAAAAAGCAGGAGGAAAGTTAACAGTAACATCTATACTGGTAAAAGTTATTACAGCAGCTATAAAGCAGTTCCCGCAGTTTAACTCCAGTATCGATATGGAGAAGAAGGAAATTATTTACAAGAAGTATTTTAACATCGGAATCGCTGTCGATACTGAGAATGGACTGCTCGTACCTGTAATTAAAAATACCGATCGGAAAAACCTCAAGGAAATATCAGCCGAGATGGGTCAGCTGGCTGAGAAAGCTAGGAACAGGAAGATTTCTCTCGAGGAAATGCAGGGAGCATCCATAACAATAACCAATCTCGGCGGAATCGGCGGAACATCTTTTACACCTATAGTGAACTCTCCCGAGGTAGCAATTCTCGGAGTTTCACGCGGTGAGATGGTGCCGGTTTACAAGGAAAACAGACTGGTACCGCGGTTCATGCTTCCGTTATCTTTATCATATGATCACAGGATAATTGACGGAGCAGATGCCGCTAGATTCTTAAGATGGGTCTGCGAGGCTCTCGAACAGCCTCTAAAAATAGTGATTTAAATTAAAAAGGATACTGAAAATATCATGCAGAATAACATAGCAAAAAAAGATCTTGAAAAATGGGCAGATTATCTATTGGATTACAGTTTAGGAGGTGTTGCAAAAGATGATGTGATAATGGTAAAGGGTGAAAATATCTGCTGGCCTCTGATGAGTGTTCTGCAGGATAAAATTTTTGCCGCGGGTGGAATTGCGGATATCAATATAGTTGCACCTGACAATGACCGCGGAAAAGTATGGGGCACATCTATAGCAAAATTCGGAACTAAGGAACAAATCAATAAAGTCCCGCAATGGCATGTCGACAGATATAAATCGATGACAAAGTTTATTGAGGTCCTCGGGGTATCAAACCCGGATCTTTTTAATGGTGCAAAAGAAGAACTTCAGCAGGAGGTTATGAAAGCTGATGCTCCTGTGAAGGATATCAGACTTTCAAAACCATGGGTATTGACTCTATTTCCCACTCAGGGTTTTGCCGATATGGAAGGGATGACGATAAAGGAGTATTCAGATTTTATAGTTAAGGCATCCACACTTGATCCCCGTTACCTAGATGATGTAGAGGAGGATATTTATCAATTGATGAATAAAAGTTCGGAGATAAGAGTACAGACTATTCATCCCAAAACAAAAAAAGAACTTGAACTCAGGTTAAATATTGCCGGTAAGAATATTATAAAATGTACCGGGGATAGAAATTTTCCTGACGGCGAAGTTTTTACCAGTCCCGATTCAAATTCCGTTGAAGGAGAAATATTCGTAGATCTGCCGGTCTTCCAGGGGGGAATGGATATCCAGGGAATTTACCTGAGGTTTGAAGGCGGAGTTATAAAGGAATATACAGCCGAAAAAGGATTTGAAGCCTTGAAGAAAATTATTGAGACTGATGAAGGCTCGCACAGGCTTGGAGAGGTTGCGCTCGGGATGAACAACGGAATGGATAAAGTACTGAAACATCCATTGTTTGTTGAAAAAGTCGGTGGAACTTTACATATAGCCATTGGACAAAGCTACCCCGAGGCTTATGTGAATGATGAGAATTCTGAAGAAGGCCGGAAAAAGATATCAGAATTAAAATCTAAAGGGATTTATAACGAATCGGCACAGCACGTTGATATTGTTACCGATTTCCGACCCGGAGGGAACCGGTAAAGCAGTATTTATTGATAACGTTAAACTGGAAATTGAAAACAATATCTGGGTTGTACCCGATAGTTCTAAAAAATAATTCTAAAAAATAGTAATGTAATTTTAATACTTCAGGTGAATATTGACATCACAAAATAAAAGTGTAACAGTTATAGGAGCAGGACCCGGAGGATATGCTGCTGCATTTTATGCGGCTGATCTTGGAATGGACGTTACCCTTATCGATAAAGAAATAAATCCGGGCGGAGTATGTCTTTACCGCGGCTGTATCCCTTCCAAGGCTCTTCTTCACGCGGCTAAAGTTATAAATGAGGCAAAAGAAGCAAAGAACTGGGGCATTGAGTTTGGACAGCCCAAGATCGATGTAAACCGTCTGCGCGAATGGAAAAATGAAGTTGTGAAACAATTAACGGGCGGACTTGGTGTGGTTTCCAAACAAAGAAAGGTTAATTACATAAGGGGGACCGCACGTTTTATAAATAATACTACCCTGGAAATTAAAGAAAGATGACGGCTCAACGGAAAATCATCAGTTCGAAAATGCTATCATAGCAACCGGCTCGATAATCACGACAATTCCCGCTCTGAATATCGACAGCAAACGTCTTCTCAATTCCACAACTGCACTTGATCTCCCCGAGGTACCGAAGTCACTGCTTGTAATAGGCGGAGGCTATATAGGACTGGAACTGGGATCAGTGTATCATGCTCTCGGTACAAAGGTTTCTGTAGTTGAGATGATGCCGGGACTTCTTCCCGGGGCCGACCGCGATCTCGTTTCACACCTTGCAAAGAAACTTGGAAATGAATTCGAGCGGAATATTCCTCAATGCGAAGGTGATCGAAGATGAAGAGATCTAAAGAACAGTATTAAGGTTAAGATCGAGACAGAATAAAGGAATCGAGGAAATCGAATATGATTATGTCCTGATGTCAATCGGAAGAAAGCCCTTTACAAAAGGTCTGGGACTTGAAAATGCTCATGTAACAACAAACGAAAGAGGCTGGATTAAAGTAAATCCTCAGATGAAAACAGAGGCAGATAATATTTATGCGATCGGCGATATAGCCGGTGAACCGATGCTGGCGCACAAAGCATCACACGAAGCACGAATTGCTGTAGATACCATTGCAGGAGAAAAAGTTGCATTTGAACCTCTTGCGATACCTGCTGTTGTTTTCACCGATCCTGAAATTGCATGGGCAGGTTTGACGGAGAACCAGGCGAAAGAGCAGAAGATCAATTATGAGGTTGCTAAGTTTCCGTGGGCGGCATCAGGCAGAGCCACTACACTTGGAAGAAGCGACGGTGTTACAAAGCTTATCCTCGATCCTGAATCGCAGAGGATATTGGGAGTAGGTATTTGCGGTCCCGGTGCTGGTGAGCTTATAGCCGAAGGCGTGCTTGCAATAGAGATGGGCGCTAATGTAACTGATCTGAAATTAACTATTCATCCCCATCCTACTTTGTCAGAGACAATAATGGAAGCAGCCGAAGCATTCTTCGGTCAAAGCACGCATATGTACAAGCCGAAGCGTAAGAAGTAGATCATCCCAGTATTTCTTTAATTTCATCAATAGAAGATACCGGCATTTCGCAGGCATAGTTCCTGCATATATAAACCGATGCGGTATCGCCTTGCTGAACCATTTGCTCAGTAAAAGGCGCAATACCAGTCAGTTCTGTTTCGCCCGGCTCTTTCAGCAGAATTACCTTATTGGGTATAAAATTTCTGCCGAAAAAATCTAGTATTTCTTTAGTCGACTTATCCTTCCTGCTGCCTGCTATCACTATTTCGAATGTATCCTTGTAGCCCATAAACAAACCTGAAAGAGAAGCGGCAAAGGCTGAAGGCATTCTGTTAATTTGTACCGGAAAAGAAACGTATTGTCTCATTGGCTTTCTCTTCCAGTTCAGTATTTCCGGTTATTCTTCCCAGCTTGAGCAAGTTATATATCGCTGCAGAATTTCCGGATGGAATTGCCCCATCATATATTTCTTTATTACGGGCGATAAGCTCTTCACCATAATCGGGAGTAAAAAAGAAGCCCCCGTTTTTATCATCATAAAAATGCTTAATCATATGATCGTTCAGTTCTATCGCCTTCTTGAGCAGACTAACATCAAAGGTAGTCTCGTACAGATCTATTAAAGCAGAAACCATAAAAGCATAATCATCGATGCTCCCTGTAATACCTGCCTCTCCGTTCCGGAACCGGTGAAGGAGTTTGCCTTCTTCGGTTCTCAGGTTTGTCAAAACAAACTTTACGGCTCTGAGTGCTGTATCTTCATATAAGCTGCTTCTGAGTGCGCGTGCGGCCCTGGCGAAGGCAGAGATCATCAGTGCGTTCCAGTCGGTAAGGATCTTATCATCCTTATATGGATGAACCCTCAGCTCACGTTTTTCAAATAATTTTTCTCTCGCTGCGTTCAAGTTGGACCTAAGTTTTTCTTCAGAAAGTCCCGCTCCCTGCGCCAGCTCATTCAATGGTCTCTTAAGATGAAGGATATTGCCCGGTTCACTATTTTCATTCAAAGGATCTGAGAAATTTCCTTCAGGCCTGAGGTTAAATATCTCCGTTAATATTCCTGAGTCGTGTTCCAAAACCTTTTCGAATTCATCTGTTTGTCCAAAGATAAAATTTCCCTTCCTCGCCTTCGCTGTCGGCATCTTCAGCCGAGTAGAAACCTCCTTCCGGAGAAGTCATATCCCGCATTACATATTCAAGTATTTCTTCGGCAGTCTCTTTGTATAGTTCTTTTCCGGTAACCTGGTACAGTTCCACATAAGCGATGGTAAGCAGAGCCTGATCGTACAGCATCTTTTCAAAATGCGGCACCAGCCACTGCCTGTCGGTTGAATACCTGTGAAATCCAAAACCTATATGATCGTACACCCCTCCCCGCCTCATTTCAGACAGTGTTTTCTCTACCATATTCAGAGCATCCGTATTAACAAAACTCTTATAGTATCTTAAAAGAAAACTCAGATTATGAGGAGAAGGAAACTTAGGTGCGCTCCCGAAACCGCCGTATTCGCTGTCGAATCGCTCCCTGAATTCCGCAAAAGCTTTTTCAAAAATATTCTTGTTCAGCTCACCCTGATCTGTATCTGTCCCACGGCTGACAGCTTCTGTAATTTCCGATGCCGATCTGTTAATATCGTCCCGCTTTGTAAGCCAGATATTTTTAATCCCGGATATAAGTTCTTTCATTCCCGGTCTGCCGAATCTCGATTCCTTCGGAAAATATGTTCCGGCAAAAAAAGGTTTTTTATCAGGAGTCATTATTATCGTAAGCGGCCAGCCGCCGCTGCCTGTGAGCATCTGGCAGACCTGCATATATATTCCGTCAATGTCGGGTCTCTCCTCGCGGTCAACCTTGATCGACACAAATACATCGTTCATCTGTTTGGCGATATCTTCATCCTCAAACGATTCTTTCTCCATAACATGGCACCAGTGGCAGGTTGAATAACCTATCGACAGGAATACAGGCTTATCCTCATCGGCCGCTTTCTTAAAAGCCTCGCTTCCCCACGGAAACCAGTCGACAGGATTACCCGCATGCTGCAGTAAATAAGGACTATTTTCTTTTGAAAGCCTGTTCATTTAATTTTATTATTATGTAACCGGGGATTCTTATTCCGTGTGAAGATAATAATTTACTGCCATTTACACCACCAGCGTTTTTTTAGCAGGACTACCGCTGATACAGCCTGATATCCGTAAAAATCACTATTTAATAACCTTCCTGCAGGAACCGGCTGCCTTTATAAGTTGTTAAGGACCTACATTTTTAATAATTTTCTCAAACATTTTTTAATAATTCCATATGAATAACAAAGACAACCTTTTATTACCTGCGGTTATAGGTTCCGCAGCACTCATTATTTGTGCTATTATTCTCGCTGCCACATGGAAATCTAATTATACTTCAAATCAGACTATCAACGTTACAGGCTCAGCGAAGAAGGATATCATCTCCGATCTTGGTGTTCTGAGAGGAACAATAAGTGCACAGGCGCCGACTGCCGAAGATGCTTACAGGGAGCTTTCAAAGATGAAGCCGGTACTCATTTCTTATTTAGCATCTAAAGGTTTTCCTGAAAATAAAATTGAGTTTTACACCATAAACAGTTATCCAGTATATGAGATCGGCGCTAACGGTTATCAGACGGGAGTAATAAGAGCTTATAACTACAGTCAGCGAATCGAAATTCAATCGACAGATGTGAATAAAATAAAAGAGATATCCCTTGATATTCCATCTGTAGTTGAAAAGGGCGTTAATTTTAATGTGGAGCAGCCTGAATATCACTACACCAAACTTGCCGAACTGAAGATCGATATCCAGGCGGATGCTGCAAAAGATGCAATGATACGCGCCGAGAAAATAGCAAAGGCAACCGGCCGATCACTTGGATCAATGCGGGATGCCCGGATGGGAGTTATTCAGATAACGCCTAAGTTATCCAACCAGATATCTGATTACGGTATAAACGACTTAAGCTCTATTGAAAAAGAAATAACCGCCGTGGTGAATGCGTCTTTTGAAATAGAATAATTTTTCGAAAATAACAGAACTGAACAATGACAAAACCCCAAATATGGGTGGCAGCTTTCCTGGTTCTTTTTATGCTGCTATTCCTTCTACAAAGAGTAACCAATGAACCAGCAAGTAAGAATACCGGTCCTATGAGCGGTGCTGTTAGCCAGCAGAATATGGCTTCGAACGAAAATCTTAGTCCTGTTGAACTGATAAACAAACTGGGCTGCAGAAACTGTCACGGACAGGATCTTGCCGGAACAAAAATGGCTCCTTCCTTACAGAATCTTCAGCAATTCTGGAGCAAGGATCAGTTAACTAACTATCTCAGGAACCCTTCTTCTTATATGGATGGCGACAGGTTCAAAGAATACCAGCGGGAGTATCCTGGGATGGTAATGCCGTCGTTTAATAATATAAATGTGCAGGAATTAGGGAAGATATCTGAATTCCTTCTGAATCAATAGAATGGTCTAAATAAAAAGACTTGTCATTTCAATCGGAGAGGGAAATCTTTCGCTTTGTCATTTCGGGCGTAATAGTCAAAAAGTGTTGCTGAAATTTATATAAGTATTTGAGTTATATAAATTTACAGGGACTAAACTCAATGGTGATTGAGAATGATGAAAAAAAACATTGTCCTAAGTGTAATAGTAAAGAAGTTAAATTATATGGTAAGACCAGACAAGGAAAACAGAGATACAAATGTTTAGAATGTGGAAAGACATATATCTGGAAACAAAATACGAATATTTCACAGAGAAGATTTTCCTGGTTTAGGCAATGGATGCTGGAAGGATTAACAATAAAACAAATCGCAAAGAATAATAAGATAAGTACTTCTACAGTAAGCAGAGTAATAAACTATTGGCTAAAGCAGGAGCCACCGAAGGTTAATAATTTAGAAGAAGTAAAATACCTAATTCTGGATGGGACATACATAAATCATAGAACAGGTATATATGTTATTATGAACGGAAAGGATCATAGTATACTTTACGGAGATTACGGAATTAATGAAATAGGAAGGCAGCTTAAGACCGTATATCAGTCTCTCCAGTCAAAAGGACTGAAACCCAGGGCAGCCACTGTAGATGGCTCTATACAGCAGCTTAAGTATCTGAAGTTGATCTGGGAAACTATTAAGATCCAGAGATGTGTGATACATATACAAAGGCAAGGATTAAATTGGTTAAGGCATAAGCCAAAGAGACTAGAAGCAATAGAACTGAGAGATTTATTATTACAGCTTTTATATATCAAGACGAAAGAGCAGGCGAAGAATTTTATAAAAGGTTTTTGGGTATGGGAAGCTAAATATGGTCCTGAACTTGTAAGATCAACAAACAGAGGAAGAGTATTTAGTGATATCCTACGGACAAGGAGTATGATATTAAATGCTCTGCCTGATATGTTTAACTACCTGGATGATTCCGAAATATCCAAAACCACAAATGCACTGGAAGGATACTTTGGTCGATTAAAACAAAAGTATAGAGCACATAATGGATTGGCCGTCAGTAAAAGAAAAAGTTATTTTAGATGGTATTTTTACCTTAAACCAATTTAAATTATAGCAACACTTTTTGACTATTACGCCCATTTCGACCGGAGGGAGAAATCTTTTCAGTTAAGATTCTCCTCCGGTCTCTAAACCCGAAATGACGATAACCATTTTTAATCTGACTGACTAAATCAAATCAGGCAACGGTTACTTCTTTACTTAGATAAACATCCTGGATAGTATTAAGAAGCTTTATACCTTCTTTCATAGGACGCTGGAATGCTTTTCTTCCAGAGATCAGACCCATTCCGCCTGCTCTCTTGTTTATAACTGCAGTTTTTGTTGCTTCTGCAAAGTCATTCTCACCTGAAGCTCCGCCGCTGTTAATTAATCCGGCCCTTCCCATATAGTTATTTATAACCTGGTAACGGGTAAGATCTATAGGATGATCAGTTGTTAAATCTTCATAAACCTTTTTGCTGGTTTTTCCGAATTTCAATGCGTTAAAACCTCCATTGTTCTCAGGAAGTTTCTGCTTGATAATATCGGCTTCAATTGTTACCCCAAGATGATTTGCCTGACCTGTTAAGTCAGCAGCAACATGATAATCCTTATCTTTTTTGAACTCACTATTACGGAGGTAGCACCACAGTATTGTAGCCAGTCCCAGTTCATGAGCGTACTGAAAAGCTTCACTAACCTCTATAATCTGCCTGTCACTCTCCTCGGAGCCGAAATATATAGTAGCACCTATTGCAGCTGCTCCCATATCGTAAGCCTGCTCGACTCCGGCAAACATAATCTGATCATAATTATTAGGATATGTTAAAAGCTCATTATGATTTATCTTCATAATGAAAGGTATTTTATGCGCGTACTTCCTTGAACACATTCCCAGCACGCCCAATGTTGAAGCAACTGCGTTGCAGCCTCCTTCTACAGCCAGTTTTACTATGTTCAGGGGATCAAAATATTCGGGGTTAGGAGCAAAAGATGCGCCTGCACTATGCTCAATGCCCTGGTCAACCGGAAGAATCGAAAGGTAACCCGTACCTGAGAGTCTTCCGCTGCTGAATATCCACTGAAGATTTTTCAGTACATTTATATTTCTGTCGGTTTGCGCAAACACCCTGTCTACAAAATCAGGTCCCGGCAGGTTTAACTGATCTTTGGGAAATTTAGCTTTGTAACTCAGCAGCGATTCTGCTTCCTTGCCGAGTAACTCTTTTATTTTATCTGCCATTATATTCTCCTCTTGATTTAACTGTTCATATCTTTTATAAGATAATGTTATTTATTCTTCTCATCAAACTGATGTGTACTATTTCGTCTTTTCCGTAGTGACTTGTGATCTTTTACTATCGATTGAGTTAAAAACCGCTTCTGCGTGTGAACGGGAATTCTCTATAAAGAACCGGCTGGTGTCCATTCCGCCGCAGACGACACCTGCAAGATAAATCCTTTCCCTGTTAGTTTCATAAGTTTCTTCATTGTAAACAGGACAATACTGCGCTGATATTTCTATGCCGGCTTTCCTCAGGAAATCGAAGTCGGGATGATATCCCGTCATTGCAAAGACGAAGTCATTTTTAACTGTAAGTATACCTTCGGGAGTTTCAATGTCTGCTTCATCTTCTCTGATTTCTGTCACCTTCGAGTTAAAATAAGCTTTAATTGAACCCTCGTTAATTCTGTTCTCAATATCCGGCCGGACCCAGTATTTAACCCCTTCTTTTAATGAGTCCTCCCTGATAACCATCGTTACCTCTGATCTCCGGCGGTAAGTTTCAAGTGCAACGTCTACAGCTGAATTACCTCCTCCTATTACAATCAGCTTAAGGTAGGCATAAGGATGTGCTTCATCAAAATAATGCTTAACCTTGGGAAGATTTTCGCCGGGTATATTCAGAAGATTAGCCTTGTCGTAAAATCCCGTAGCTATAATGATGTTCCTGGCTGTATATGCTGTCTTATTTGTAATCACCCTGTATACACCGTCGGCCTCATCTATTTCAGTCACCCTCTCGTAAGTTTTAACATTAAGTCCCCAGCTGCTCACCACTCTTCTGAAATATTCCAGAGCTTCCCTTCTTGTAGGTTTATCGCCATGAGAAACGAATGGAACTTCGCCTATTTCAAGTCTCTCTGAAGTCGAGAAAAAAACCATATTGGTAGGATAATGGAAAAGTGAGTTAACGAGACAGCCTTTCTCAATGATCAGATGGCTGTATTTCCTTTTAACTGCTTCAATACCGCAGTTAATGCCTATTGGTCCCGCTCCTATAATAACTACATCAAAATCAGGATTCATATCTTTCTTAATTTTTTTAACGAATCCTTTAAATTTAACTAAATAGGTCTAAACATTTATTGATTCAGGTATAATTAAATTCATATTTAAAATATAAACAGCTGTCCCGGTGATCATATTGGGACAGCCGTAGTTTAAATTTCTTTACTTAATGCTTTATTTCTCGACGATTTCAATTAATGCACTTGCAACTGTATCGTCGTTATCATCCAGCAGAAAGACCCTGTAAAATCCCGGTTCCTCAAACTTAAGATCACTTTCATCATTCTTTGCGAAGAAGATATAATTCATATCAGTTTCAACCGTATAGTGAAATTTCTTATAGTAATCAAATTCCCCCGTCCTGTAATTGTACTTGTTGAACTGGATATGAACACTACTGAGCCCCAATGCATGGTCGCATTTTACCATCACGGTGAGATAACCTGTGGTATACCTGTCGCTTACCCCGATTTCCCCTTTGTCCGGATCATAACGTTCACAGAAATACAGAACAGGTTCACTCTGGGCAAAAAGATCGGTCCTGAACCCAAAGCCAGTGAGAAGAAGGACAAGAAGAAACAGTTTTTTCATTTGCTGCAGCTCCTGTTAATAATATGGTTAATATGGGTTAAATGATTAATTATTTTCAAAACCAGACTCTTTAAGTCAGGATCAATATTAAATCAGCGCCCGGATGTAGATATACCCGGTACCGCAATTTCTTTGGGAAGTGTTCTGTTAAAAGTATCTGGAATTTTTGCTCTCCGATAATAATTATTTTTTTCAATAAAACATACGGTTTTTGAAAGCATACATTAGAATTATTCTCAGGAAGGGGACGGAGATCCCGCTTACCATTTATCCCATTTGGTTTTCCATCAAACACTTAATTTATTTAACTTATAATGTTAATTTTTTCATATTATTTAGGGAGCTTATATGCCACGGCTCAAATCTTACCTTATTGTTATTATAACGTTATTATTTGTAGTTAATTCTTTCCCTCAGACCAAAGAGAGGAAGGAAATTCCGGAAAAATATAAATGGAACTTAACCGACCTCTATGCATCAGTCGCCGACTGGAAGAGTGCCAAAACAGAAGTAAGCAGCAACATCGATAAAATTGAATCCTATAAAGGAAAACTGGATCAGGATGCAGGAACGCTCCTGAATGCAATGGATCTCTATTTCAATACTTTGAAGGAGTATTTCCGCTTTTCAACATACTCGGGACTGCTTGCAGATGAAGATCTTTCTATTTCCTCTAACCAGGCTTTGAGACAGGAAGCATCTACTCTGGGAACAAAATTCTCTGAATCGACTGCCTGGATCAGACCTCAAATTCTGGAAATGGATCCTGCAAAAGTGAAGGACTTCTTTGCCAAAGAACCCAAGCTCGATCAATACAAAATGTACATTGAAGATATTCAGAGAATGAGAGCACATACTCTTTCGGCCGATCAGGAAAAAATACTTGCCTCTTTCGGCCTGATCACTGATACACCTTCAGATGTATATAATGTTTTCAACAATGCCGAAATGCCTTATTCTAAGGTTACTCTATCAACAGGTGAAGAAGTTACTCTGACAAACTCAGCTTACACAAAATACAGGTCAACAGGTGTAAGGGAAGACAGAGCAAAGATTTTTGATGCCTTCTTCAATAAATACGGAAAATTTGAGAATACAATCGGCGCAAATTATGCCGGAAAAGTTAAAACCGACTGGGTTTATGCAAAAGACAGAAATTATGAATCGTCACTCGCAGCATCTGTTGACGGGCCGAATATCCCTGTCACTGTCTATACCAACCTGGTAAAGCAGATTCATAACAGTCTCCCTACTCTTCAGCGTTTTCTTAAGCTGAAGAAGCAGATGCTTGGAGTAGACACGCTTCATTATTATGATCTTTATACTCCTCTTGTTAAAAAAGTTGAGATGGATTTCACTGTTGAGCAGGGTGAAGATATAATCAAGAAAGCTCTTGCACCTATGGGAGAAGATTATATCGCTACCCTCAATAAGGCTTTCGGAAGCGGATGGATTGACTTTCTGCCGAACGTAGGTAAAAGAAGCGGCGCATACTCATCTGGAAGCGCTTACGATGTTCATCCTTATATCCTTATGAACTGGAACAACGACTATGAATCGGTTTCTACTCTCGCCCATGAGCTTGGTCATACTATGCACAGCTATTTCTCCAGCAAGAACCAGCCATTTGCTACGGCAGATTATCCTACCTTCGTTGCCGAGATAGCTTCAACGTTTAATGAAAATCTGCTCAATCACTATATGGTAGCTCATTCCAAGAGTGATGAGGAAAAGCTGTACCTGCTCGGAAGTTATCTTGATCTCCTCAGAACTACAATTTTCCGTCAGACCCTCTTCGCTGAATTTGAGCTTAAAGTTCATGAGATGGCTGAAAACCAGCAGCCGATTACCGGTGAAGACCTGAGTAAAATATACTATGACCTGGTAAAAGAGTATTACGGCAATGATAAAGGCATCTGTGTGGTTGATCCTTATGTAGCATATGAATGGGAATATATACCTCACTTTGTCAACTATACTTATTATGTGTACCAGTACTCAACATCAATTATTTACTCGACAGCTTTTGCAGAGAAGGTTTTACAGGAAGGAAAACCGGCAGTTGATAAATACTATAATATCCTCAAGGGAGGAAGTTCGGAATATCCGATTGAACTGATCAAAAAAGCTGGAATTGATCCGCTTTCTGCCGAACCTTTCGAACTTACGATGAAGAAAATGAATGATGTAATGGATCAAATGGAAGAAATTCTTTCGAAGAAATAATGTGACCTGATACTTTATAACATTAAATTCAATCCCGGCTGCTTTTTGAAAACGGCCGGGATTTTTATTAGCGGGGTGACTCCAGACAAGAGACAAACAAATCCTGTAATCAGAGCACAGGAGAATTAAAAGTTAAAGCATATCTTAATGTCGCAATTAAATTTGAGTGTTATAATTAGAAACTATGAATTCCTTCCCCCAAATAACAGAGAAAGAGAGTTTTATAGTAAAAATGTTGACCTGTAAACTCTTTCTCTGTTATCTCTCCTTACCGGATCAGGACACCGATATAAACGATTTGCAGATTATTTGTGGATACGCCTGATGCGCTTTGTTCCTTCCCTTCATATGCATACAGAATGTTTTATTTAAGGGAATCACCGACAGTCTCTTAAATAAATGTCCTCGACTGCTGCCAGATCTCCTTCAGAGATCGGTAGATATCCCGGCAGATATAAATGGGAAGATTATTTTCGTAGGGCATGCTGTACCTGGTTTTGTGTACTGCGGCAAGTGTTACATCCCTGCAGGCTTTTTTGTGATCTTCTAGAGTTCCACCGATGACAATTACAGTTTTTATCTTATTTGTATCGGGATGCGCCCAGTACCAGTAAGAGTTGTGGGGACAAATGACGGAAGTCAGCTTATACCTGGAAGAATAATATTCAAGTGCTCCTGCTTCGCCATAATTATGTGCAAAAATAACGGTGCCGGCTTTCTCCGAATCGGGAAGCGATTCGTACACCTTTGAAACATCTGAAGCGAGTTCCTCCCACCCGAACATATCAGCATAAAATTGGGGAAGTTCAGCAAGCTCTTTATGCTCGGAGTTCTGAGGGGACATACCAAGATACTTAGAGTATGATATAAAAGTTTTTACAGGGAGAACAGGCAGGGCCATAGGCATAGCAATTAATCCCGTAGCAACTATAAGACCGGTAAGACCATATTTTAACCATTCATAACTCTTGCCCGATAATACTCTCTCAAAGAAAACACCGCCCCCTGCATAGACGAGAGGGTATGCGGCGGCGAGGTACTCCGCTTTGCTGTGCCAGTTGATAACGAGCAGCAGAAAGGTGGTGAGAAATATAATTCCCAATATCCTGTATCGTTTTACCTTTTGGCCGACTAAAAGAAAAATCAATCCGGGCAGCCATACAAATATGGTTAAGGGTCCCGCCAGTAGCAACTGTCCGCTCATAAAATCAATAGGAGTAAGTGATGAGTATTTGAACCGCGACGCGTTCCTCATAAATTCCAGATGAGCAAAGTCGTTAGATACATTCCATATTATGAACGGAGAAAATATCAACAGAGCGATCGCAGCCGCTATATAAGGCCGGGGCGTCTTCAATTGTGCTCTCAACGGGGTAAATATTATACCTGCAATCAAACCGGCCCCGAACCAGGCCATACTGATTTTATTCAGCATCCCGAGTCCTATTACTACTCCCAGCATAATCCACAATGAAGTCTTTTCCTCCTGTATTATCCTTACGACAAAGTATGCTGAAAGAACCCAGAAGAAATGATCGAACGAGTTCATCGAATAGATAGTGTTCATTGCAAGGAATATAGGTGAGAAAGCAAGCGTAATGCAGGCGATCAGAACTGCACTTAACCCGCCCCCTATTCTTATAGTTAATAAGCCGGTAAAATAGACTGTCAGAGCAGCAGTTATTGCAGGAAGAAGTCTTATTGCGAAAAGTGAGTCACCGAACAGCAGCCGACTGACATACAGTATGTAAATTGATAACGGAGGCTGATCAACATAACCTGCCGCAAGATGATTCGTGCAGGCAATGTAATAAAATTCATCTCTGAATATTCCATAGCTTGCAAACAGGTTTGTATATAAATGAATGATCAGCGTGAAAAGAGAAATTACAAGCAGAGTGATCCGGACGTTCCGCGGAATTGTAAAATGATCCGACTCATTTTTCATAAGAATGTTCCGGAGATAGTTAATCGCAAACGAACAGTATTAATTAACAGACAAACAAAATTAATATTATTTTCTGTTAATTTTTAGTTTCCTTGCACTAAGATATTTTACAACCCCATCAAAACAATTACCCTCTCTGCCTAAGTATTCCGGGGGCGAAATACCTTTCCTAGTGTATTGTCCTTTTAATATCAGGTTCACTGCTGCCGCACAGGTATACCCGGTGGTTCTTGCCATAGAAGAGGTATTAGTTACTTTATCATATTTATCGAAGAGAGAATATTCAATTTCTTTTCCTTCGCCTTTAATAACTACTTTAAGATAGGTGAATTCCTCCTCCCCATCCTCAAGTTTCCACAAAGGAAAGAGAAGTCTGGATGATAAATCCAGCGGCTTGACCATCTTACCGTCGATCTCAATTTCCTCTTTGCTGAAGAATCCCGTTTCTCTTAAGACTCTCATCAATTCAATGTGGCCCGGATAACGAAGAGTTTTCTCTTTCATATCGGAAATCTTCATGGTAACAAGCAGTGATCTTAATCCGTCAGTATTAAATGCCTCAAGTGTGCCCGCTTCTGTTTCCATCAGCTCCGGGTCTGACAGGGCAGGTCTCGTTACGATCTCCCCGTTTTCTTTAATCCTGGCGGGACGTGTATATTCTTCTATTACATCCGGAGGCGAAAACGGTGCCTTATATTCGTAAGGCCACTTACGCTCAACCGGGAGTCCGCCCACATAACATTCAAATGAATCGATCTTCATCTGCGAATTGTAATATCCGAGGATAATGTTGCTTAATCCGGGAGCTACCCCGCAGTCGACAACAGCAGTTACTCCCTTGTTTTTTGCAAGCTCATCAAGTCCAAAGGGATCTTCATCAAAGAATGATATATCAACAACGTTTTTTCCTGCTTCAATTGTGGTCTGCAGTGTCTTATATCCCATAAACCCGGGGACAGCTCCAACAACTATATCAGCATTTTTTACTGCGTCACTTACCTGTTTTTTGTCGCTTAAATCAGCCTGTTTGATTATTATATTTGTTCCTGATGATATCTTTTTAAGTCTTTCTTCGCTTATATCGCAAAGGGTTACCTCATGATCTTTTGAAAGGTCAACAGCAATAGCGCCTCCAACCATGCCGGCGCCGAGAACAGTAATTTTATTCATTAGTTACCTCAGTAAGATGATATTTTAGAATTTTTCACGGATAAAGATATAATCCTGCCTCATAGTCCTACAAAATTAACAATAACCCGACATTCCTGGGTATGATTGCTTAATCTTCTTCTTTTTTCTCTCTGAAGGTTCCGTATTTTTTTGCGTATATCTTGGTGAATTCCGCTCCGAAAATGAAGATCAGCGATGAGTAGAAAATCCATAAATAAAGAATTGTGAACATACCAATTGATCCGAAAGCAGTTTCCAGATTTGAATTTTTAACATTAACGGCAATAAGTATCTGAACTATTAAAAAGAGGAAGGCTGTAACAAATGCACCAATCCATACATCCGACCAGTTTATGTCTGCTTCGGGAAGTATCTTATATATCATAGCAAATAGAACCGTTAGAAGGATTAATGAGATTACATAATCGGCAATACTAATAATTATCGGGGGTATGGAAACAATTTCATTTAGGTGTGACCGTATATTCTGCATAACCGGGTTCTTAAGCACAAGCGCGAGGAAAAGCAGACCTACAACTGAAAGCATCATAAAGGAAAATCCGTATTTTTTAATTTTGTTTATAATCCCCTTCTGTTTTTCAACATCGATATCCCAGATTGTGTTCAGCGCATTCCTTATCTGAAAGAAAATCATTGTTGACCCGAAAAAGAGAAGCGGGATGCTGGTCAGGATCGTCATAAAACTCGTGCTTGAACTCGAAGCTTTCTGTACTATCTGTTGTATTATCTGCGCGGGTTTTTCGCCTACCGTATTCTGAAGCTGCGACACTATCTGCTGAATGGTGTTCGCTTTCCCCATAAATGATCCTATTATTAGCACTAGTAGTGTCAAAATTGGACCAAGAGACAGAATTATATAAAACGAAATGCCGGCTCCTACAAACAAAGGTTTGTGCCTGCCCCATTCTTTTCCTGTTTGTTTCGTCAGCTGCCAGATTATTTTAGGATGGTTCATTAATTATTATTTTTGTTCTGTAACTGTAAGAATATAGTATATTTATACCCGCTTGTACTTAACCCAAGCCACATGCCTAAAGTGGTATTATAATGAATAAAATAAAGCATATCTGTTTCGATCTTGACGGTACGCTGATAGATTCCTATCAGACAATTTTCAAAACTACAGTAAAAACACTGCAGCATCTTAAAATTGATGAACCTTTACTGGAGGTTGAATTTCATAAGAGAATCGGTCATCATTTTCTTCACATTTTCAAAGATCTGAATATTCCGGTTACAGATATTGAGGAATTTATTGATATCTATAAGGGTTACTATTTCGATTTTATTGATGAGTCTGTCATTTACCCCGGAGTAAAGGACGTACTTAAGGAACTGCACCAAAAGAAAATTAAAGTCTCTCTGCTTACCACAAAGGGACAGGACCAGGCCGACAAGATCATCGATCATTTCGGTTTGCGGAAGTACTTTTCTCTCGTTACAGGAAGAAGAAAAGATCTGCCGATAAAACCTTCCCCTGAGCCACTGCATTTTATATGTAATGAACTGAGAGTTGAAGAACGTAATACAATAATGGCCGGCGATTCGGAACTTGATATAAACTGCGGAAAAAATGCGGGTACTTACAGCTGTGCGGTTACGTACGGATACAGATCAAAGACAGAACTGAAATCAGCTGCACCCGATTTTATGATTGATGATATCAGGGAGCTGATGAAAATAATTTGATTCGCGGCACCGGGATGTGGAAAATCAGTGGGCGTCACAGAGCAATAAATTCCTGCAATACTGACGTAGGCGGTAGGGCAGAGTGAAGCTGGATGTACATAATAAATCCGAGCGATGAATAGCGGGGTAATTTCACCCTAGAGAAGTAAATAGTCCGGGTGGGATGCAGCTCATCACTGTCTTTTGTATACTGGATCTACGTGCTATAACAAGTAAGAATCTCTTCTACTCTACCATATTCTCGGGCATCTGAACTGCAACAACTCTTCCTTTTGCCGTAACCTTTCCGCTAGCTGAAAGAGTGATTTCTGAAATAACCTTCCTGCCTTTTATTTCTGCAACCTTGCCTCTTATCTCCAGTTCAGGACCAAGCGGTGTCGGCGCAAGATAATCTACCTGCAGCGATGCTGTCACAAACCGAAAGGGCGGTTCTGTTCCCGGTTCCCTGCCTTCGTTTTTGTAAGCGGCAAGTGCGGCCGTTCCTGTTCCATGGCAGTCTATCAGTGAAGCTATAAGTCCTCCGTAAACATAACCTGGAATTGCAATATGATAAGGCTGAGGGGTAAAGTGGGAAAGTGTTTCATCTCCGTCCCATACGGTTTTTAACTGATGCCCCTGTTCATTTAATCTTCCGCACCCGTAGCAATAGCTTAACTGATCAGGATAATAATCCTGTACGGCTTTTTTCTCCACTTCCATCCCTTTGTAATGTGATAATTAAATTGTTCTATAACCCGAATGCAAACAGGATTAAACCAAACGTAATCCCGAATACGAAATTAAAAGCTTTTATCTTTATTGAATCCTTAACCGAGTAAGACAGCAGCGGAAGCATGCCATGACCGTCCTGCACCATTGAACTGGTGAGCAGAACAGAAAAAGGAATTACTCCGGAAGCGAAAAGCGTAACAAATATGAGGTGAGGACCGGATTCCGGTATTAAACCAATCAATGCCCCCAGGAATAGTAATAACAGCTTGTATCCGGTACTGATTTCTTCAATGTGCAGGTACTGAAATCCTACCTGAACAACCAGCAGAGCTCCGAATGTCCACAGCGCAATCCGCCAGATATGCTTTTTGATAATATGATGGTATACGTGTTCTGTTAGAAAGTGCTTCAGGTTCCGCTCCGTATCGTGAACGACAAGTTCAGGACAATCAGTACAGGTTACCATATTGAATTTCTTTGCAATGTAATCAGTAGCAATTCCCCCGATGATTCCTGTTACAAAAAGAATCGCGAATAATAAGAGTGCAGTTTCAGGAAACATTGCCAGCATTACAAAAGCTTCATCACCTGAAGAAGCGATCATTGAACCGGCAAGCGCTCCAAAACTTATCAGCCCATGCATATACAAGGTAACATCGGTAAACCCCCCAAGACATCCGGGGATCGTGCCGATGAATGATGCAACCACATACTGACGTGATTTGTGTTTACCCCTTAGCAGCACCGCGATCTTGCCTCTCGACCAGATATTAACAGCATCAACAATGATCATCATTGCCATTATAAACAGCGTTATCTGGAGGGTTTCTCCCAAAACATCTAACAATATCGGACTCATATATTTTCCTGTTTTGCTGCGAGACCCTCCCGGATTCCAAAATCCGGAAGGGTTTGGTAATCCTTATTTCAGTACAATCATCTTCATCGTTTTTACATATGAACCGGCCCTGATTGTGTAGAAATATACGCCCGAGCCGATCCCTGAAGTCAGATTTTCAGTTGAGAATTCGACTGAATATCTCCCTGCTTCTTTATATTCGTCAATAAGGGTAGCAACTTCGGCACCGAGAAGGTTGAACACTTTGATCTCAACATTTCCTGCCTCGGGAATTTCATATTTAATCATGGTTGAAGGGTTAAACGGATTCGGATAATTCTGCGAGATGGAATAATCTTTTACGCCGTTATAGTCAGCTTCAACTGGACCGTAGATCCTGAATGTGCCGTTGAAATCAATCTGTTTCAGCCGGTAGACACTCTTTCCCTGGAGCGGCATATTGTCAGAGAATCTGTACGTTGACAGCTCGGATGTCGTTCCGTGGCCGGGAATAAAACCAATAGTCGTAAAACGTGAAGTCCTTTCAGCTGCAGTTCCTGAAGCTCTCTGCAGTTCAAAGCCTTTGTTGTTTGTCTCGGTTGAAGTTTTCCAGTTAAGCGTTACTTTGTCTCCATCGGTTGAGACAGTAAAAGAAGTGAGCTCAACAGGAATCAGTGTATAATAAATAACTCCTATATCATCCAGGTACCAGCCGTCCCGATTGATGGATACGTCCGACTTAAGCTGAAACTGAAACTTAACATTATTAAGATTGAATGAGGAAAGCAGTATCTCCTCTTTTACCCAGGATGTTTCCGTGCCGTCGTAAAGCGGCTCTCCCGGAGGCTGAAAGCTGCCTGTACCGGGATTGGTATACATACCTTCCAGAGGCGTCCACGCAGATCCTCCGTTGGTTGATATCTTTACCTGTCCGTAATCCCAGTCGGTCTCTATATCCCACTTCGTCCAGTAAGATAACCGCGGATTTGTAACAGAAGAAAGATCAAGGGGATTTGTCAGCGTCATAGTTACGGTTGCGTTATTCTGGTAGTTTCCCGTCTTACTGTCGGTGTAGGAATTCGGAGCAGACACGTAGGATGTAGTTGTAGCTTCCCATTTGGGGTATGACGGCGAAGAGGTAACCGTCCACAGATTAGCTGGATCATTTGTAGAATCAACAAAAGCGTAAGTCGGTACGCCAACAATAATATTAAGCGTATCGTACGACATCACTACACCTGCTTTACTTACCGTTACAAGTAATTTAATATTCTCTTCAACGGGTGCGGAACCGTCAATTGTAAAAGATAAAGGGGAAGAAACGGCTGCCGTGCTTCTAGCGGGAATAGAGGTAAAGCTGGCCGTCCCGTTATTTATAGTCGCATACGAACTGAGCGAACTCAGATTTATTTCAACATTATTTCCGTCAGAAAGTCCTTTGTTCCTGAATGAAGGCGACATTTCAACTACATCGCCGGGATTAAAATACTGCTGGGCATAATTCGGATGATCCAGCCTGATAAACTCTCCCGCTGCCCAGGCATAGTAGAGATTGGGCATCAGGTTTTCTTCGGCCAGGGGAAATATCTCCGACTGTGAAGGCCAGAAACCGGTTGAACCGACTTCAGGAGTCACCGCAAATATTTTACCGTGATTAGCAACGGTATCTCCGTCATAAGCATAATCATCACTGTTGCCTCTTGTGGAATAACCAACAGCCTCCAGATCAAGTCCAGCAAAGTAACCGTTGTATGCAGTCATATCGGCCGAGTATTCCCTGAATATTGCCGAATCGGGTGTTTCCATACTCAGCGCACCGTAAGGATATATCAGGTAGTTGCCGTAAGTATGATAATTCAGTTCGCACTTTATATTATGCGCAGCAAGGAAATCTCTTATGTTTGCTGTTTCAGGTGCCGAGAAAGGTGCGGTACCGCGGTAGGTTTCATCACCGGGATATGTACTTGATCCGCCGTTTGATGAATTCCAGTAGGCGTAGGGTCCATAATTTCTGTTAAGATCTATACCGTCGTATGATTCCTGGAACGTGCCGTTACCATTATTGTCCTGTTTGTTTTTTCTCCACATATAACCGCCGTTGGGCGTCATCTGGTGGTTGTACTCATAACCGTCGGGATTTACAACAGGGATGCAGTATATTTCGCGGTGATCAACAAGATATTTTACAGAAGCATCGGTGTTGTAATTCTCGAGAAGATAATACATAAAATAGATCATCTGCATCATTCCCTCGGGTTCGCGGGCGTGATGAAGTGCTGTAAACAGAACTTCCGGTTCGTCTTCATTAACATCGGGATTGTCGGATATTTTCACCATATATGTCGGTCTGCCTTCCACCGAATTCCCGATCGAAACTTTTTCGCTGATAAGGTTAGGATAAAGCATCCTCATCGAATCAAGCTCTGCGTTAACCTCCGCCAGCGTATAAAAGCCTCCCATTGATCCGAACCCGAAACCTGCCACGTTGTAATTTTCTTTGCTCTGCCTGATGAAGTCATTCTTCTCCTGTTCGGTTAACTGAGTACGACTGTTGTAATACTGCATCCAGTTATCAATGAGTACGTCGTAACTGTAATCAGTCATCTGAAGTTTTGAAAATTCCTCATCATCAAGGAATACAATTAAACCATTGTCCTTGGTGATGGAAGCATGGTCGAATTCCAGTCCTGCCTGCTGTAAATATTGCACATCAGACAAATTATTTATATGGATTTTGACTTTTTTCCAGGATTGGGCCTGAATTCCTGCCGCTATAAACAGAGCGATCAGAAGCGATAGTAGATATTTCATCGATATGATCCCGGCTCGGTTATTTAAACATTATTAATTTAGTAGATTATAAATTAAGGTTTTTTTCTTAATAAATTTAGATGCTAGTTATTATATTTTTGCGGAAGAGGGCAAATTCAGTTGATATGGGAGAAACTCACAATGAACAGAATTAAAAGTATACTGATAATATCGTTCCTATTAATTGCAGTCTCTTGTGCACAGGAGGCGCCCCGCCCCCGGCTGGTGGTGGGTATTGTAATTGACCAGATGAGGTACGATTACCTTCAGAAATATGAAAAGTATTTCGGTGAGGATGGATTTAAGAGATTGCTGAAAGAGGGAAGCAACTTCAGCTTCGCACATTATAACTATGTACCAACATATACAGGACCGGGACATGCTTCCATTTATACCGGAACTACTCCCTTCTATAACGGTATTATCAGCAACGACTGGTATGTCAGGAAAAGCAAATCATTCGTTAACTGTGTTGAAGATGATTCAGTAAGAACCATCGGCGAAACCGGGGATGCGGGACACGTATCACCAAAAAGACTGATGACAACCACCATCTCAGATCAGCTAAAGATCGTTACCAACGGCAAATCGAGAGTATTCAGCATTTCACTTAAAGACCGCGCAGCCGTTTTACCCGGCGGTCATTCCCCTAATCAGGTTTATTGGTACAGCAGCAAAAACGGAAAGTTTATTACCTCAACTTATTACACAAACTCACTTCCTCAGTGGGTGATCAACTTCAACCAGCAGGATTATGTCGGTAAGCTGTTCAAAGGAGAATGGGATCTTCTCCTCCCGAAGGAAGATTACAACTTGAGTTATCCCGACCAGGCCCCCTGGGAGGATGATGTGTTTAATGAAGGCAAGACGAGTTTCCCCCATTCATTCAGCAAGGTTATGAATAAAAAATATGATCTCATCCGTTCCACCCCTTTCGGCAACGAACTGCTTCTGAAGTTTGCCGAAGCCCTTATACAGAATGAAAGACCCGGAAGCGGCGATTATACCGATTTCCTGGCAGTCAGTTTTTCTTCAACAGACTATATAGGGCACTCCTATGGTCCTAATTCAGTTGAAATACAGGATGCATTTATAAGGATGGACAGAGAGTTAGCTGAATTCCTGAATGTACTCGATAAAAATGTTGGTAAAGGAAATTATATTCTGTTCCTCACCGCTGATCATGCTGTCTCAGAATCAGTAGAATATCTTAACAGTCTGAATATACCTGCAGGGGGATTTGGTTATAATGACTGTAAGGATTCACTCGAGGCTTTCGCAGAAAAGAAGTTCGGAACTGATAAACTGATTGAGAATTTTTCAAATAACCAGATTTATTTTAATAAGGAAGTTTTAAGGAATAAAAATCTGAAGACGGCTGATGTTGAAGATGCGTTTGCAGAATACCTCCAGGATGATTTCCCCGAAATATTTAAGGTGTTCAGCCGCCATAACCTGCACGATCTCTCAGCTTCAAGGATACCTCATAACTTTATTTTAAATGGATTTAATCCTGTACGCTCGGGTAATGTAGAGTTCGACCTGAGACCGAATTACCTCTCGGGACACAGTAAAGAAGGCACGACTCACGGAGCCGCGTTTCCGTATGATACTCACGTTCCTCTTCTTTTTTACGGCTGGAATGTACCCGCACAGGAAGTTAATAATCCGGTTTACATTGTTGATATAGCTGCCACTATCTGTAATCTGCTGGGAATTGACGAACCGACAGGCTGCATTGGCATCCCGATATTAAGTAAAGAATCTGGTTTCTAATTACTTGCTTTGAAGTTGGCTTTAGCCGCTTTGCCGTTGGCTTTTAGCCGGGAATCCTGTAAACCTGCAGCTTTGCCGTTCGCTTCAACTGGTGAATCCCATAAGCCCGCAGCTTTGCCGTTGGCTTTAGCCGGGGAATCCTGTAAGCCCGCAGCTTTGCCGTTCGCTTCAACTGGTGAATCCCATAAGCCCGTAGCTTTGCCGTTGGCTTCAGCCAACGGATACAGAATTCCGGTATACCCACCCCCCTTTTAGCTGCATAGCGGCAGAGTAGTATTATCCTCGTTGTTATCTCGTAGTTTGAGGCCGAACAATGGCCGAGCAGAGGCCGAACACAGGCCGAGTGGAAGTAATGTTCCCGTTGTTATCCCCTTGTTTGAGGCCGGATGTAGGCCGGTTGTAGGAAGCTAGATTTTAACCGCTTTGCCGCTGTTCTTAAGCAACGGAAATGAAATATAAAAGATTCCATCAAAAAGTCCAGACTCCCCGGAAAGAATCATTCAGAAATTTATCCCCTGCGATTTATTTAAACTTTTAGAGTTTCGCCCTCAGTTTTGGCAATGATCACCGCACCGCACGAATCGCTCCAGACGTTTACGGAGGTCCTGCACATATCAAGAATACGGTCGACGGCAAGGATAAGCCCTACTCCTTCAAGAGGAAGACCAACCGCCGAAAGAATAACCGATATCATCACAAGTCCTGCCATAGGAATTCCCGCTGCACCGATTGAGGCAAGCAGTGCTGTAAATACAACAACTATCTGCTGTACAAACGAAAGATCCACCCCATATGCCTGGGCAATGAACATCGCAGCCACGCATTCGTACAAAGCTGTTCCATCCATATTTACTGTTGCCCCAAGGGGAAGAACAAAGCTTGTTATCTTATTTGAAACACCGTCATTATTCTCCACAGCATCAAGCGTGAGGGGAAGTGTTGCAGATGACGATGAAGTTGAGAAAGCCGTAAGCAGAGGCGTTGTCATCGCTTTGAAATGCGCCCAGGGATTTGCCTTACCAAAAAGTCTTAATATCAGCGGAAGGGTTATTGTTGCATGGATGGCAAGTCCCAGCAGTACTGCAAGCATATAAATTCCCAGCCTCTGAACCATCTCAAAAAGCGCTGCACTGTCGCTTGCCTGTTCTGCAACCACACCGGCAACTATACCGAATATTCCAAGGGGTGTAAACTTTATAATGAATGATGTAATCTTCATCATTACTTCGAAGCCTCCGTTAAAGAGGTTGACGAGAGGATTTTTATATTCGTCAGACACTTTTGTAATAAAAAAGCCGACAAGTATGGCAAAGAAAATTATTGCCAGCATATCGGCAGAAACCAGCGCCTGGAAGAAATTTGTCGGTACCATTCTGAGTAGAATATTTCCAATGCCACCCTGTGCCGCACTTAGTCCCTCTACTTCCTTTCTGAGCCCGAGATCGGCACCTACACCTGGCTGGAAAAGATTTACCAGGGTGAGGCCAACCAGTATTGCAAAAAGACTAGTGGTTATATAATATAAAATCGTTTTAAACCCGAGCTTGCCCAGGTTCTGCGCGTTGCCGATATTAGTTACCCCCGAAACTATCGATGTAAGAATGAGAGGAACTATTATCATCTTTAATGCACGAAGGAAAAGCTCTCCCATCCAGGTTACATATGGAACATACTCTGTAAAAAATACGGCATAGATTACGCCAAGTCCGAGCGCGATTAATATCTGCCAATGAAGTTTTATTTTAAGCATTTGACCGGAATGATTGTTTTCGACAAAAAAAGTGGGAACTAAAGAAGATTCCCCAGGATCTCATCGCAGACTGCGTATCCTTTTTTAGTAAGACGGATAAAATGATCATCAATTTCTAAAAGATTCTGATTCTTTAACTGAATAAAATAATCATTTTTCTGTTTTATCCAATCTGCGGGATTAAAAGAAGAGTCATCCGGAGCTCCCTGCTGCTCTTTCCGTTCCCGGGTGATGCCGCTGCTGAATCTTGAATTAAACTCTTTTATATCAAGTCCAGTACTCCGCAGCGCAAGCATTACGTATTCATCAACCCGCTGTTTCCCGTTAATGATCTCTGAACCCGCCCCGGCAGTTCCGTTTGTTTCTATTTCGTGAATATATTTTTTCAGACTCGAAAAGTTCCACCACCTTTTGCCGTTCATAAACGAATGTGCAGAAGTCCCGAAGCTCAGGTAATCCCTGTACCGCCAGTAGGCATTGTTGTGCCTGCATTCATACCCGGGGCGACAGAAATTGGAAACTTCATACTGCAGGAAATTATTTTCCGTCATAAAATCGATTGTGAACTCGTAGAGGTCGGCATCATAATCATCATCCTGCAGTACAACTTTTTTATCGAGAACCATCTTATTCAGTATTGTTCCCCGTTCCAGAATAAGGCTGTATGCAGATATGTGTTTTATCGGGAGCGATAGTGCCTGTTTAAGATTTTCTTCCCATTTCTGTCTCGTTTGTCCCGGCAGGTTAAATATCAGGTCCAGACTCACATTATCAAATCCCGCCTCCCCTGCATTCATAATTGTTTCAACCGCGGTTTCACCGTTATGAATCCTCGTCAGAAACTTCAGTTCATCATTATGAAATGACTGAATCCCGATGCTCAGCCTGTTTATACCTGCATCCCGGAAATCCTTCAGCTTACTCTTATCCACCGTCCCGGGATTGGTTTCAAGGGTTACTTCGGCACCCGGCGTGAGAGTGAACCTTTGTTTCAGGTAATCAATTATTTCAGCTATATAAGGAACGCTCATCAGTGAAGGCGTACCCCCGCCGAAGTAAATCGAGGAGAACTCCCTTCCCTCCGAATATATGCCGGAATAATGATCGATCTCCTTTTTGAGCGAGCTTAGAAAAGGATCGATATTATCAGAAGTTATGATCGAATAAAAGTCACAGTAAATACACTTATGATCACAGAAAGGTATATGTACGTATAAAGCTGAATCTTTCATAAGGTCTAATATAAAGTCCGCCCGCCTCTCCTTAAACATTAAAATACATCACTTTAAAATAAAAAAGGCTGCCCCGAGGCAGCCTGAAATTCACTTACCTGATTTTCTTACATAAACATATAGAACGCTGAAAGTCCTATAAACTGAGCGTCAGAAGCAATACTTCCGAATTTAGCAAAGAAATCGATTGAATTTTTAGATCCAACAGGAACTTCATAACCAACACCAAATCCATATCCGAATTCAGTTTCACTTGCACTAACTTCCGTAGTTGTTGTTGTACCGGTGAAGAAGTTATAAGTTGGAACTGTGGTGGTGTAAGATACAAAATTTAAACCAAGCTGAGCTTCACCATAGAAATTCGGCTGGAAATAATATTTTACACCGGCCAGTACAGGAATTGCCGACCAATCGCCATAATCAAAAGTGTAACCAGATTCAGTAACGCTTTTTCCGCTGAATAATATATAACCAATCTGTCCTGTACCAACTACTTTTGGAGTGAACTCTAATTCACCCTGTGCTAAACCTCCAAACCCAATACTTGTAACATCACCAAAAGATCCCATGGGTATACCAATAAATGGACCTACGCCTAAATGGAATTTATCCTGCGCATGGTTAGTGACAGCACACATCATAACCAATACAACAACTAATGAAAACAATTTTTTCATACTGACTCTCCTAAGGTATTTGTGAATTAATGAACGTTTATTTGGTCGTTTTTTTTAAATAATCCGGAATTTTAATTCCGTGCTAAATTATTAACAATAATTCTCAAAGTAAACCTTTTTCCCCCAAAAGGGGAATTTTTTTTGCCCTTTATGATATTAAATACTTCACGAAAATCCTTATGTTTGAACCTGAAAAATAAAGATTTATGAAGTACCTAAGAAAATTATACGACTGGGTTCTTAGCTGGGCTGAAACACCCTACGGTGGCATA
>CAVRHV010000022.1:0-66906 GCA_963721075.1 uncultured Ignavibacteria bacterium
GCACTATTCGTTCTGGCTTTTGCCGAGTCGTCGTTCTTCCCTATCCCTCCTGATGCACTGCTTATAGCCCTTGTGCTTGGTGCCAGAAGGAAAGCTTTCAAATACGCCGCTATTTGTACCGCCGCATCACTTATCGGAGGACTATTCGGTTATGCAATAGGCCACTATATATGGTGGACCCCGGGGGGCGAGTTTACTTCCGTCGCCGATTTCTTCTTCAGAAATATACCCGGATTCACTACTGAAACCTTCTACAGGATACAGCACCTCTACAACGAATACAACTTCTGGATAATCTTTACTGCCGGGTTTACCCCCCTTCCTTATAAAGTCTTTACTATTTCCGCGGGCGCCTTTAATATATTTTTCCCGATGTTCGTAATAGCATCGTTTATAAGCCGCGGCGCAAGGTTCTTTCTGGTAGCGGGACTAATCTGGAAATTCGGTCCTCAGATAAAAACATTTATAGATAAATATTTTAATTCTCTGGCAATTGCGTTTACTTTACTGCTTATAGGCGGGTTTTTCGTAATAAGGTATTTGTTCTGATTATTTATGGTGATTTCAGCTCTGCTTACCCCTTTTATTATTGCTTCAGATTACTTCAGTAATTATATTTTTATATTCTTTCATTAATAATAAATGCGTTATGAAATTTCCTGTATTCCTTTTTGCTGTATTGATTCTGTTTTCCATTCAGATCCCCGCCCAGTCTGACTATCAGCCCGTAACAAAATTCGATCCCGGCAGAGATCCTTCAAAAGACCTGCAGCTTGCGGTAGCTGAAGCGCAGAAAACCGGAAAGAATATTCTGCTCGACGTCGGAGGTGAGTGGTGCATATGGTGCCACAGGATCGATTCTTTCATAGAGGGCCACGAAGAGATAAACAACTTTCTGCACAGCAATTATATAGTAATGAAAGTTAATTACAGTCCGGAAAATAAAAATGAAGCTTTCTTATCAGCCTATCCTAAAATTCCAGGCTATCCCCATTTCTTTGTGCTGAATAAGGATGGCAGGCTGCTCCATTCGCAGGATACAGGCAAACTTGAACAGGGAAAAGACTACAATCCTGAAAAGTTTATTGCCTTTCTGCAGACCTGGGCTCCTAAAGATTAGCGTTTGGCCAGTATTCTTGACGGCAGCTTGATCAGAGCCGAAATCAGATTAAGAATTCCGTCCACACTTATGCCTATAAGCCTGAACGGTAATAAGTATCAGCCATACAAACGGATAAATAATCAAGGCAATCAGGGCAAGAGGCCAGCAAAAGAATAGTAGTACCAGCCATAAAAGGAATGTTGTCATCTTTTAAGTTTCTTCTATTAGTTCATAATCATGTATCTGGTTCAGCTGTAATATGGTTTCACCTTCCATATTTGTAGTGAAAGCCCTTTTATACCGGGCATTCCATATTATCTCATCAAACCTGTAAGAGTATCTTATATGTACATCCTGGTTAAAACTTTCGTCAAAACCTTTTATTAAAATTAATATTTCTGCATCCGTTTTTTCAAGCTTCTCTTTCGTAAAATCTTTAAAAGGACTCTCGTCATCAATCGGATGAACGATAGTCCAGCTTAACGGAAAAAATGAAACGAAAGGCAGATCGAGGTTTAAGTTATAGTATTTATGATTGAACTGCTCATCCTTTTTTTCAACAAGCATTAAGATAACTCTTGCCTCAAGATTCATTAAAACATTAGAGCGCTTATTCGCGATTCTGAATTGAAGACTCCGTCCTCCTTTGAACGGGGCAATAATCGCATTGTCGCTGAAAACTATTTTTGCTGATGGCTTTGAAAACCTGCCGTACAGCAGTCCCGTCGCCAGTGCAAATCCCATTAGTCCGGTCATAGCCTCAAATGATGCAACCAGGTTAGATAAAATATTGTCGGGCAGAATTCCGCCGTAACCCACAGTTGTAAAAGTCTGAACACTAAAGAAGAATGCATTAAGAAATTTCAGAAGGAGATTTACGCTGCCGGAAGGATTTTCAAGACTGTGAACACCAATTAGTGTATACAGAAACGCAAATACAATATTTACAAAGATAAAAAAACTGCTAAGTACTGCCAGGAAAGCAGGCCAGTTCATGGTGATAAGCTGGTGATATATATCGCTTACATTGAAGCCCGCGTCTGACCGTCTTACGTTAAATGAACCATCCTTATTTATTATACGCCTCGTTCGATTGAAATATTTTTCACCGAAGCCGGGATCTTCTACCTGCTTATACATATAAATTCCAAAAGTTGTTAGGGTTAGTCCTAAAGATAGGATATTAAAGTTTCTCTAAAAACAGCTAAAAAGGTAAGAAAACCTTAAAGGTAGATCCCGGAAATTCATTATCGGTAATTCTGCCGGGACTTTCAACGGATATCCTTCCCCCATGCCTGATAATTATCTGCTTAACGATCGATAATCCCAGCCCCGCACCTTCATATCCTTTATTTTTAATATTCGAGGCTCTGTAGAAATCCTTAAATATATTCTCCTGATCTTTTGCCGGAATTCCCACTCCGTTGTCCGAGATATCAAGATCAATTCCTGTATCGCTCTCGGTAATAATGATATCAATTTTCCCTTTCTGATAAACATATTTCACGGCATTTGATAAGAGATTAGATATTGCCATTTCAATCAGGAATTTATCTCCCTTCACCGGCGTCCTCAGCAGCCTGTCGTCTGTCAGTTTTACATCTATTTTCTTAGCTTCAATTCCTCCCTTAAGTTTTTCAAGGATTGAACCGAGAATCTCCTTAATATCAATATTCTCCATAGATATCTCACTCATTAATCTGAGCCGGGATATTTTGAGAATATTATTAATCATTTCTATTGCTTCATTCGCTCTTTCCCTGGCCGAGTTAAGTTTTTGTTCCACTTTTTCATCCAGCGGTCCGAGATACTTCTGCAAAATCATTTCAATATACGACTGTACAGCAGCTATCGGTGATTTAAGCTCATGCACAACCCCGATAATGTACTTCTGTTTTTCCTCCTCCGCCCTGTTTAGTCTTTCTATGGTCTCAACAAGCTGCTGCTCATTAAAGTATAGCTGCCTTGCAATCCTGTTAGTAAGAAGCACAATAACGAAAATCAGAAAGCCGAAGAGAACCGTAAAGGAAATTATATAAGAGAAATCCTGGTAAACCGGAAAGTTTAAAAATCCGGCCACCGAATGATGAAACAAAACACCTTTGTATTCAAGCAGAACGAGACTGGTAAAGACAGCAACTATACAGAACGCAATACCGTAAACCACTACTCCCGGCAGGATAAGACTGCCTATAATCATATGAAAAGCAAAGAGCAGAAAAAGAGGCGACTCAATACTCCCCGTGAAATAAACCAGAATAAACAAAGCAATTATATCCAGTATCATCTGGATAAGTGAGTGATGAATGGGATTGAAGCTGTCGGGCTTAGCAACTACATACCTTCTCAGATAATGCATTACAACGTTATAGCCGAGAATGATAAAAGTAACAAGGAGAATGGCATAGTGCTGAACCGGAGAAAACTTAATATTTATAATGAAGTCGGAAGCAAAGAGCACAACAAGCAGCATCGCAACAGCAGCGTATCGCAGCTTAATGAACCAGAGATTCCTGCCTCTGAGAGTCTTCCAGAATTCATCATAATGATGAGCCCACGATGGAATGAGAGATATCATTTTACTCCATATAAAATGAGGCTGACGCAAAATTTACTTTCGCGGCAGCCTCAAATTAATAATTTATGAAATAAATCTGCCTCGTTTGGTATAATGGGTGTGCAGCAGTTTATGGGACAATTCGCTGCATGGACCCTCCGTCAGGAACTTTTCGTATATATACTGAACATGCGGATTCTCATGAGATTTTCTGACAGCCAGCGTTGCTTCTTCTTCATATATTGCCTGTGCACGTTTCTGCCTTATTTCTGAAGAAGTGGGTATCGGCTGTCCGCCTCCGCCCAGGCATCCGCCGGGGCATGCCATTATTTCAACGAAGTGGACATCATCAAGTTCCCCGCGTCTGAGCATTTCCATAACCTTTTTAGCATTCGCTGTTCCATGAGCAACAACGAACTTTAATTCTACGCCTTCAAGGAATTTATATGCATCAACACAGTTCTCCAGTAAAACCGAAGCCTGCTTAACTCCTTCAAATCCGCGGCAAGGAGCAATATCAAGATTTTTAAATGGTACGGGTCTGCCTGTAACAAGCTCATAAACAGTCCGAAGAGCAGCTTCCATTACACCGCCTGTTGCTCCGAATATAAGTCCTGCACCCGAGGCGTCACCGAATGGGTCATCGAACTGAGCCTTCGGCATTTCGGGAAGGTAAATGCCCGCTTCCTTGATCATTTGTGCCATTTCACGTGTCGTCAGTCCGTAATCGACATCCTTGAATCCTGAATCATACATTTCCGGCCGATTGCATTCAAACTTTTTAGCAGAACAGGGCATAAGCGCAACAGTCACTATATTCGCGGGATCTATCTTCGCTTCCCTGGCATAAAATGTTTTTATCAGCGCCCCGAACATCTGCTGGGGTGATTTCGCGGTAGACAAATAATCAAGATATTCCGGATAAAAATGCTCAATGAATTTCACCCAGCCGGGAGAACAGGAAGTAAACTGCGGCAGTCTTACAGTGTTGTCTTTATCAACAAGAACTTTTTTAAGCCGGTTCAGCAGCTCAGTGCCTTCTTCCATTATAGTAAGATCGGCTGTGAAGTTAGTATCGAATACCTTATCGAAACCGATCCGTCTCAAAGCTGTATTGAGCTCACCGGTAAATGAGTGACCCGGCTCTATACCGAATTCCTCTCCGATAGCGGCACGTGGAGAAGGTGCTGTCTGTATGATTACATGTTTCTCAGGATCATCAATTGCTCTCCAGATTTCATCTGAAGGGTCATTTGCTTTTAATGCACCGGTGGGACACCTGTTTATACATTGTCCGCAGTAAATACAGATTACATCGGCAAGCGGTTTATCAAGGAAAGTTCCTACCTTGGTATCATGTCCGCGATTCAGAGCTTCAAGTACTCCAACTTCCTGTAAGTCGATGCATGTTCTGATGCAGCGCTTGCAGAGTACGCACTTATTCATATTCCTGATCACCGAAGGAGATGACCTGTCAATAGCGTATTTCGGTTCTTTGATATGTCCGAATGTGAATCCGTCAACACCGTATTCCTTTGCAAGATCCTGCAGTTCGCAGTTATTATTTCTGGCACAGGTATAGCATTCGCCGTAATGCTCACTCAGCAGAAGATCTATAATATGGCGTCTTGCCTTTCTAACCTGAGGTGTCGATGTGTATATCTTTAATGGTGATGTTATCGGGAAAGAACACGATGTCTGCAGAGTTTTCATTCCTTCAACCTCAACAACACATACCCGGCATACTCCCGCAATGCATAAGTCCTCATGATAACATAACGTAGGGATGTGGACCTGGTTCATTCTGCAGGCTTCAAGTATAGTTGTACCCAGCGGAACTGAAATTTTTTTCTCGTTTATTTCAACTGAAACCATTCCACCGATCGTATCCTTTTTATCCGTTGATTTTTCAACCACAAAAGGCCTCTGGCTTTCCGGAGACCTGCTGTTATTACGCTTTTCCATTTTTTCTCACCTTTCCGTTTGTGTGGAATATTTCATCCTTAAAGTTTTCGAGAATTGAAATAAAAGAATTCGGTGATGACTGACCGAGACCGCATTTTGACGCAATCTGCATTGTCCTGCCGAGTTCTTTCAATGTATTGATGTATGAAAAAGTGAATTCTCCTTTTTCAATCATTTTAACACCCTCAAGCAGCTTAACGTTGCCTATTCTGCAGGGCGTACATTGTCCGCACGATTCTTCAACAAAAAATTCGAGGAAATTCTTAAGTACCTTCAGCATATCACGGGATTCATTGAAGACCATTATTGATCCCCCGGTTGCCGCATCTTCGTATGCAAGGATACGATCAAACTGCGACTTCGGTAAACATACTCCCGAAGCGCCTCCGACCTGGACAGCCTTGGTATCCTTAGCATCAACAATCTTAAGCAGATGCTTAATGGATGTTCCCCAGGGAAGTTCATAAACTCCCGGCTTTCCGCAGTCACCTGAAACAGAAAATAATTTAGACCCGGTTGATTTATCGGTGCCCATAGTTCTGAACCACTCGCCGCCTTTTATTGCAATATGAGCGACCGATGCCAGAGTTTCAACATTGTTAACTGAGGTCGGATATCCCATATAACCTGTATTAACGGGATAAGGAGGCCGGTTACGCGGTTCTCCTCTGTTTCCCTGAAGTGATTCAATAAGAGCTGTTTCCTCACCGCACACATATGCTCCTGAACCCAGTCTTATACTTATATCAAAGTTGAAATCTTTTATGCCGAGTATACCATTGCCTAAAAGATTATCTTCCCTCATTTTTATAAGATACTCTTCAAGAAATTCAAGCATATATTCATATTCTCCGCGAAGGTAAACTATACCTGTCTGAGCACCCATCGTATATCCCCCTATAACCATTCCGTCGAAAATAAGCTCAGGGTATTCAAGCAGCAGAACACGGTCTTTGAATGTTCCCGGTTCACCTTCATCGGCATTGCATACAAGAAACTTCTTATCGGCGATAGCGGCCGCGGTAAGCATCCATTTTGTTGAAGTGGGAAATCCTGCACCGCCTCTTCCTTTTAAACCGGAAGCTTTTAATTCAAATAAAATATCCTCCCGCGATTTTGAAAGAAGCTGCCTTATGCCGTCCCCTCTGCTGTACTCAGAAAACAGCACCGGTCCCTGGCGTTTTTTTGTAATTCCAGATGTAATCATTTCATTCTCCTATTTTATTTCCGCCAGTATCTTTACTGCGGATTCAGGATCAAGCTGAGTGTAAACTTTTTCGTTTACAAGCATTGCCGGTCCTTCATCGCACATACCAAGGCAGTTTGTGTGTTCAAGTGTAATACGGTTATCTTTAGTAGTTTCTCCGAATGAAATGCCGAGTTCCCTTACAACAGCTTTTTCAACTTCCTCTTTGCCGGCCATATCGCAGGAGATCGTTTTACACAGCCTTACTATATTCCTGCCCTGCGGTGTCTCGTGCAGAAAGGAATAAAAAGATATTACGCTGTTAACCTCGACCGGATGGATATTCATCAGCCTTGCTACTTCCTGCTGGGCAAACCCGGAAATAAAATGATATTTCCTCTGGATAGCCTGCAGGATAGGAAGCAGAGCGGACCTGTCGGATCCGTATTTCTCAATAAAAGATTCGATATCCTCTGACAATTTGTTTTTTTCATATACAAGCATAGTCTTACTCCTTCACCTTTGCGTGCAGAAGTTTTTCAACTTTTGCAATCAGTTCATCGGGAGAAATAGGCTTTTCTATGTATTCATCTACAGGCACCATTTCACTTTTTCCGAATTCGAATCCAAGTGCCTTTGACACTGATGTATACATGATAACCGGCGTCTCAATTTTTTCCCTCCGAAGCTTTTGAGCAAGGAAAAATCCGTCGTCCGGTTCATTCATCATAACATCGAGAATTATAAGATCAGGTTTCTGATCTTTGATTAATTTGTAGCCGTCATCCGGATTCTGGGCAGTGTATACGTGGTATCCTTTTGATGTCAGAACTATTTTACTCACATCCAGAATATCCGGGTCATCATCTATTATTACGATTTTTGTCATTATTTGTCCTTTTGATTTTTAGCTTAACGCTGAAACTTTTTCAAATACCAAATTTTTGTTTTCTTTAAGAGGGAACCCGAATCTGAATGTAGTTCCCTTTCCAAATTCTGATATAACTGTAATTTTGCCTCCGTATGATTCCACTATTTTTTTTACAATTGACAATCCGAGTCCTGTTCCGCTTATATCCTTCGTATATTCGTTTTTAGCCCGGTAAAACTCATGGAAGAGCTTTTCTTTTTCATATGGCTTTAAACCGATGCCTGTATCTGTTACTTCTGCAATTATACTGCCATCTGTTTCACTTATATCTATAGTGAGGTCTCCGTTATCTCTGTTGTATTTTATACCGTTGCTTACCAAGTTAGTAAAAATGCGCATCATTTCTTCACGGTCAGCCCGAAATTCATTTTCTGTTTCTCCGAACTTTTTATTTATATGAAGGTTCTTCTTTTTTACTTCCGGCTCAAAGAGTTCAAGAACAGCATTAACAATTTCGTTCAAACAAATCGGTTCTATTTCCCTTTTGACGGTTTTAAGTTCCATCCTGCTGATATCCAGAAGATCATTCACCATTTTCAGAAGAGAATCAAGACGAACCATCGAACGGTTCATATAGGAGGTACTCTGTTCTTTTCCAACCTGGTAATTGTCGTCAGTAAGGAGTTTCAGATAACCGTAAACAGCAGCCAGGGGAGCCTTCAGTTCATGCGAAACCATCGAGACAAACTGTGACTTCAGGTGTTCAATTTTCTTTAGCTCTGTGATGTTTTTTATTGTCACGACCGCTCCGGCCAGCGAGCCGTCGGGGTGCCGCACTGCTGAAGAAGCTACCTCAATGAACAGTTCTCCCCCCTCTTTCAGCTCGATTTGTTCGGAATAAGATTTCTTTTCAACTTCATTTGATTTTAAAATATTGTTTATCAGTAAAGCGATACCTGGATGTATCTTATCAAGAGAGTTCTTCTCGATTTCGATGAGTCCGGGATTAATGTACCTGAACAGTGCAGGATTATACAGAACGGTTTCACCGTTTTTATTTACTACGAAGACACCATCACTTATTGAATTGATAATGGTATTCAACCTCGTCTTTTCGAAAGCAACTTCCAGCAGCCTTTCTTCCCGTTCTTTCTTCCACTTTTCTGTTTCAAGTAGCAGCAGTCTCCTGATGTAAGCTTCATGGATCCGCTTCAGAAGTTCATCGGGTGTAAAAGGTTTAAGGATATAACCGTAAGCTCCGGCTTTTGTCGCTTCTATTGCAGTTTCATAGCTTGCATAAGCAGTGGCTATATAGCAGACAGTGTTTGGAAAAACTGCCAGGATCTCATTAATAACTTTAATACCGTCAAAATCGGGCATTCTCAGATCCACAATTGCAATATCAAATTCAGAAGATCTGCCGGCTCGTATACCTTCTGAACCATTTTCAGCGGTTTCAACAGTATATCCCTCTGCCTCGAGCAGCCTTTTTGTACCGGTCCTTAATCCTTTTTCATCATCAACCAGCAGTATCCGCGGCATAACTTTGTCTTCCATTAATGCTCTCTCACAGCTAAATATTCTTCCAGTTTCTGTACAAGATCATCTATTGCAGCAGGTTTATTTATTATTTCGTCGCATTTAATCCATTCTTTTTCTTCGGCAGTACCGGCTCCGAACTTAAATCCTGTGGTATAAGTTGCAGACGTCAGAACGAAGACGGGTATATTCTTCCCGGCATCATGCTTTTTAATACGGTAGCTCAGGATAAATCCTGAATCATATTCTTCCATTATGAGGTCGATGACTGCCGCATCAGGTTTTTCTTTCTGAAATAATTCCCACCCGGCCGCTGCGCTGTCAGCAGCAGCAACCTTATAACCCCTGGCCTCCAGCATTATTTTATTCTGCTCAAGCTGGTCAATATCATCGTCAACAAGCAGTATTTTTCTTACGGGTACACTCATTAGTTCACCTCAAAATTTTCCGGGTTACCGGTCAGAAGTTTTCTCTGAAGCTTAACCGTAACCCTGGTTCCTTTCCATTCATCGCTCTGAAAATCAATCTGTCCACCATGCATCTTTACGATACCGTAGGTTATTGCCAGTCCCAGTCCTGTTCCTTTCCCCATCTTCTTTGTGGTGAAGAAAGGAGTAAAGATCTTGCCGAAGTTTTCTTTCTTGATTCCGCAGCCTGTATCCTCTATCTCTGTAACGAGGGAATCTTTCTCCTCAATTACCCTGATGATAAGCTTTTTAGTAAGACTATCTTCCATCGATTCGCACGCATTGTTAATAAGATTCAGGTACACCTGTTTCAGCTGGTCGATATCACCTTCAATAAGCAGGCTTTCGCTGATCTTATCGCAGGTTATGTCTATTCCCTTGCATGTCTGGTTTAACTTTATGGTCCGCAGGATATCATTAAAGAAGTTTTTAATATTTATCCGGCTTATGTTCGGTTTACTCTGACGGGCAAAATTCAGCAGGTTAGCCACAATATTTTTACAGCGCTTTGCTTCCTCAACAATAAGGTCTGCGTCTTCAGCAGGCTGACTGTTCTCTGCTTTCTGCAAAAGTTCTTTCTTAAGGATCGAGGCATAGATCATTATAGTGCCCAGAGGATTATTTATTTTCATGTGCAACTCCTGCGGCCAGCTGCCCGATGGACGCGAGCTTTTCTGCAGTCTGCAGCTGTTCCTGGGTGTTCTGCAGATCGTCGTAGGCTTTTGCGAGCTGATCTATTAGCAGCGGCAGACACATCTCTTTCTCCGCAAGTCCTTTGGCAATAGCAACTGCAAATTCCCTGCAGGATGCATATCCGCAGGCTCCGCAGTTTAGTTCATCACTAGCAGAATATTTATTAATTTCAGCTAATATTTCTTTTATCTTTTCTTCTGCAGGATAAGGCTTCCTCTGGTTTCTTACGCTGAAAGTTCTTTTGAGATCTATATTCCTCGCATTGTAAATGCTGCTTTTCCACTCCTGTTTATCTACTGAATTGATCTTCTTTTCGATATATTTAATGACTTTCTCCCTGCGGGAATAGTAGTTCAGATCGGTGTCTATAGCCGGTCCGCTTATGCATCCTTCACAGAAAAGAACATCGGCAAACCTGGCGTTGATATGGCTGCTGGAAATCTCATTAACCAGTTCAAGCAGTTTAGGCTTACCTTCAACAGCAATAATACCCTCTGCCAGAATATCTCCCGGGATGTTTGCGGTTTTCAATAGTCCCCCGGCAAGCGGGAATGATTTACCCAGGTAGGCCAGTGGAGGATCAAATTCGCTCTCTTCCAGTTCATTAAAATTAATACCGCCGGCTCTGAAGATTTCTTTCAGCTCTGTGAAGGTGAGTACTGCATCAATTATTCCAGCAACCTCCTCGGAGACAGCTTCCTGCTTCTTCGCAACACAAGGTCCGATAAATACGATCGGAATATCGGCACCATAGATATTCTTAAGATACTTTCCGACCGCTATCATGGGGGATACAACCCCGGCAAGGTTTGGAACAAGTTCCCCGTAATATTTTTCGATGTAATTAACAACGGCGGGACAGGCAGAGCTTATAACTGTTTTATTACCGTTTTTCTGGAATTCGTCGTAATAATACTCGCTGATCAGGTCTGCTCCGAAAGCCGTTTCAACTACTTTCTTAAATCCTGTCTTTCTTAAGGCTGAAGGGATTTTTTCGTAGTCTTCCGGAAACGATGCCGCAAATGAAGGGGCAACTATGGCAAATGCATTCCCCCGGGGGATCAGATCATTCATTACAGTTTCAACAGCAGACTGAATTTTTTTTGCGTTCTGTGAACAGACTTTTACACAATGTCCGCATACAATGCATCTTTCACTCATAACAGCGGCCTGCCCGTTGACAACTTTAATTGCCTTGGCAGGACACTCTCTTACGCAGGAGTAACACCTTTTACATCTGTCACTTATTGTGCTTACAATTCCGCTGTTCATAATACTTCTGTTCTAAACTTTCTTCCTGTTAAAATATTTTGTGTGCAGTATCGAATGTGCTTTACTGCTGTTTGGTTCACCAAGATATTCTTTATACAGAGTTTTTACCGATAAGTTATCATGAGAATTTCGCCTGACTGCATTATCGTCCAGCCTGTATAATGCCTTCATTCTTCCGATGATACGTTCAGGATCCTGGTGAATGGGCTGACCTCCGCCGTTAACACAGCCTCCGGGGCACGACATAACTTCGATAAAATGATATTTACTCCTGCCCGCTCTTACATCATCTAGCAGAGGTCTTATATTTCCGATCCCGTTTACAACAGCTGCATTAAGCGTGAAACCTCCTATGTTTACAGAAGCTTCTTTGATACCGCTGCTGCCTCTTACCGATTCAAATTCAGGTTTTTCACAATTATTACCGGTAAGCTGATAGCAGGCTGTTCTTAATGCGGCTTCCATTACTCCGCCTGATGTTCCGAAAATTGCCGCTGCTCCTGTGGATTCACCTAATGGATTATCAAAACTTTCTCCAGCTAGATCTGCGAATTTTATTCCCGCGAGACTGAAAAGTCTTACCAGTTCCCTTGTTGTTAATACTGCGTCTACATCATGCATCAACTCTTCTGAAAGTTCGGACCGCGCTGATTCATATTTCTTTACAGTGCATGGCATAATAGAAACAACAAAAATGTCGGCAGGGTCAATTCCCATCTTATCGGCGTAATAGGTCTTAAGTACGGCACCCTCCATCTCATGAGGTGATTTGCAGGTGGAGATATTATCCAGTAAATCAGGATAATTCATCTCCGCAAACCTGATCCAGCCGGGACAGCAGCTGGTAAACATCGGAAGAGGTTTTTTCCCGCTTCTTATCCTGCTGATTAATTCATTTGCTTCTTCCATTATAGTAAGGTCGGCAGCAAAATTTGTATCAAATACTTTTTTGAATCCCAGTCTCTTCAGAGCCGTTATCATCTTACCGGTTACATCCGTACCGGGTGCAAAATTATATTCTTCGCCAAGGGTGGCTCTTACAGCAGGAGCGATCTGCACTATCGGATATTTATTTCGGCTGTTCAATGCAGCAGTTGCCTCTTTGAGGGAACTTTTTTCACGTAATGCGGCGGTCGGACATACAAGGATACACTGACCGCAAAAGATACAATCGCTTATATTTATTCCCTTGTTGTATGGCGTGGTAACTATACTCGTAAATCCACGGCCCGTAAAGTCTATAGCTCCTATCTTCTGAATCTCGTGACATACCCGAACGCACCTGCCGCAAAGTATACATTTTGCGGGATCGCGCTCGATTGAAGCACTGGATATATCAATTGCATGGGATTTTGATTCACCCGAATACCTGTGTTCCCGCAGACCGTATCGTTCGGCGAGATCCTGTAATTCGCAATTTTTGTTGCGTACACAGATCAGGCAATCCTGCGGGTGGTTTTCAACAAGTAGCTCAACGATGGTTTTTCTTGCTCTCCTTACTCTGGGGGAATCACTGTTTACTACCATCCCTTCTGTTACGGGGTAGGAACAGGCAGGTACAAGACCTTTCTGACCGTCGACCTCTACTGAACATATTCTGCAGGCTCCGGAAGGTATAAGGCCTTTTAAATGACACAGGGTTGGAATGGAAACTCCAACTGAAGAGGCTGCTTCGTAAATGGTCATTCCCGGTTCTGCTTTTACAGTTAAATTATTTATCGTCAGTGAAACCATAAAATTTTAAGATTCTTTTTCAGTTAACATTGATTGCTTTAAATCTGCATGCCTCGAAACACATACCGCATTTGATACACTTGTCTTCAATAATATAATGCGCCTTGTTTTTCTCGCCGGCAATAGCTTCAACTGCACACTTACGTATGCATACTCCGCATCCGTTGCAGATTGAATTATCTATAGTATACGTAAGCAGTTCCTTGCATACACCTGCGGAGCATTTCCTGTCGTATAGATGTTCTTCATATTCATTTTTAAAGTACTGCAGTCCCGAAAGCACGGGGTTCGGCGCTGATTGCCCCAGGCCGCACAATGAAGTATCGCGGATAACATCGGCCAGCCGCTGCAGATGCACGATCCCTTTGAACCTGCGCAGCTGATCCTGTTTAATACCTCCATTTTTATAACTGACCGGGATACGTTCAATTATCTCCAGCATTCTTTTGGTACCTTCCCTGCAGGGAACACACTTACCGCAGGATTCATTCTGGATGAATGTCAGGAAATACCTGGCAACATCTACCATACAGGTATCTTCATCCATAACCACAAATCCCCCCGATCCCATCATGGCGCCAACCTGTTTTAGTGATTCATAATCAACCGGTGTATTTATAACACTTTCGGGGAGACAGCCGCCTGAGGGTCCACCTATCTGGATGGCTTTGAATTTTTTCCCGTCGGGAATACCACCCCCGATATCAAAGACTATTTCTTTTAGAGTAGTGCCCATAGGTACTTCAACCAGTCCCGTGTTTTTTATCTTTCCGCTGAGTGCAAATACTTTTGTGCCCTTGCTTGTTCCTGTTCCTGTTGAACTGAACCATTCTGCTCCACGGGCTATCACGGCAGGTACATTGGCAAAGGTCTCAACATTATTTATCACGGTTGGTTTGCCCCAAAGTCCTGAATCTGTGGGATATGGAGGACGAGGCCTGGGCATTCCTCTTTTTCCTTCAATGGAACCTATCAAAGCCGTCTCTTCACCACAAACAAATGCTCCGGCCCCTTTTTTAATCTTTAACTCAAATGAAAATCCGCTGTTTAGAATGTTCTTTCCCAGCAGTCCGTACTGCCTGCATTGTTCAATCGTGTTTTCGAGTCTCTCGATTGCCAGAGGATACTCTGCGCGGCAGTACACATATCCGGTTGAAGCTCCTATAGCATAGGCGGCAGTCAGCATACCTTCAACTATTCTGAAAGGATCGCTTTCAAGAACTGATCTGTCCATAAAAGCGCCTGGATCCCCTTCATCAGCATTACAGACAAGATATTTTTGGTCTGATACATTATTTCTTGCCAGTTCCCATTTTTTTGCTGTAAGAAAACCCGCGCCTCCTCTTCCCCGTAAACCGCTCTTCATTACTTCAGTTATAACCTCAGAGGGACTCATTAACCTTAGTACTTTATCAAGGGCTTTGAATCCTCCGGCATTTATGTATGCATCAATTGAACCCGGATCAATTATTCCGCAGTTTGCCAGTACAATCTTTTCCTGTTTCTTAAAAAAACTATCTTCATTAATTGATGAAATACCGTCCGCGGATACTCCGAATTTTCCCAAAAGGTTCTCATAAAAAATCTTTTTCTCAACAATTGTCCGCTGTATAAGCTTTGGTACAAGCCTGGGGGTAATTTCACAATATGAGATTCTGTCTTCACCGGGCAGTTTAATATCAACTATTACCTCTTTCGCACAATAGCCTATGCACCCCGTTGATATGATGTCTGCGGTCAGTTTTAACCTGGTAAGTTCTTTGATTACAGCCTCTTCAACTTTAGCCGCTCCTGCTGCAAGTCCGCATGTTCCCTTTCCTATAAATATTATAGGGTGATCATGACTTTTAAAGGATAACCTGTCATTATAGGAATTTATCCGGTCAAGGCATTCTTTTGAGGAGTGACAAAGAGGACCCTTTAGACAGCAGTTGATAAACAATTCACAGGGAGTCGCTGGTGTATGAGTACACTCTGTGCAGCACTTTTCAATGAAGCTCTTCATAGTGCCCCCTCAGGTATTGCTTCGGACTTAGATGCAGCGGATTTTGAAGAGAATTTTTTCAGTAGTCCTGGCAGATCCTTAACTGTCAGCCTTCCGAAGTATTCATTATTAATAGTTATCACAGGAGCAATACTGCAGGCACCGATACAGTTAACAACTTCGAGCGTAAATTTCTTATCCCTTGTGGTCTCACCTGCTTTTATGTTTAAATTCGATTCCAGGGCATAGAGTATGTTCGCGGAATTCTTTACATGACAGGCGGTACCACGGCATACGCGTATTACGTTTTCTCCCAGAGGGATTAGTCTGAATTGATTGTAGAAGGTTGCTACTCCGTATACTCTGCTTAGCGGCTGTCCTATAAAATCAGCGGTTTCCTGTAATTCATTTTCCGGGAGATAGCCGTATTTATCCTGAATATCCTGTAAAATAGGTATAAGGCAGGTCTGGTCTTTAGGTGTATATTTTTTAAATATTTTATTTTCCATGTTTTCAAATTAGAGAGCATAATATTTTTGAGTATGTTTTTCCCATTCACGGATTGCTTGGTCAAAGGGCTGAAGAGCTCTTGGAATAGCACCATGCATATATGAAATAATAATCCCATAATTAATTACCGGAACATCCATCAGTCTTGCCTCATTCAGGCGTATCTGCATCATCTTTCTTGACAGCAGGCAGGCACCGCAGTGGATAATAAGTCTGTATTGTGAAAGATTTTCGGGAAGCTCTGCGCCCTGAACAAAGTCAATAATCAGGTCCTTCCCGGTACGACGTTTGAGCCAGTCGGGTATAGTAACCTTTCCAATATCATCTTCCTGATCGTGATGATGACATGCCTCGGCAATAAGTATTCTATCACCATCCCTCAGTTCGTAAATTCTTTTTAATCCCTTAATGAAAGTTTTAAGATCCCCTTTATGTCGGGCCATCAGAATAGAAAAGGTTGTCATCCTGATTCCTTCGGGAACGTTCTCCGCTACACTCATTGCAGCCTGGCTGTCTGTGATAACCAGGTCGGGTCCGGACTTCAGAGAGGTAAGAGCCGAAGGCAATTGTTTATCTTTAACGATAAGCACTATGGTATCTTTCTCCAGAGCTTCTCTGATTGTCTGTACCTGCGGCAGCAGCAGTCTGTTCTTCCGGGTTCCGGGGTCGTCAGGAACTACGAGAATCACAACATCGCCCTGACTAACCAGATCGCTTATAAGCGGGAGATCATCGTCAGGAGGCAGGGTTCTGATAACCTTTCTTTTAAGCGGTTCAATACCTACCCCCAGCTTGCAGGATATTTCATAGTGAACAGCGTTTAACAGCCTTATTTCGTTCAGCAGATCGGGATTTATTCCCAGTTCAATTTTATTGGCTGCAATTACAAAAGGAACCGATATCTTATCGAGGTAATTAAGAAGTTCATATTCTTCAGTGGATAACGTCTTTGTTGCATCAATAACAACTACGGCAAAATCAGCTCCCGAAATAGCTTTTATTGTTTTGCTGATCCTCTTGCTGCCAAGTTCGCCATAATCATCTATTCCCGCTGTATCAATAAGAAGAGCAGGTCCGTAGGGAGCTAGTTCCACGGGATTTCTGACGGGATCGGTAGTTGTACCGGGAATATCACTGACGACGGTGAGATTCTGTCCAAGGAAAACATTAACCAGGGATGACTTCCCTACGTTTCTCCGTCCCACAAAGACAATCTGTTTTTTACCGGGATTACCAAACATATTCAGACTGCCTCCGTCGCGGGTCAGGATTCAGTAATTCCGCAGTTACTATCAGGCAGGTTTCGACGAATGGGTAATTTATTTTTACAACATTGTCTTCCATTAAAAGTTCTCTCCCCGTGAATCTTTTTCTTTGCGCATATCTTTTCCTTGAATAAGAGAGTCAAAAAGCGTTCCACCGTCAACTATTAACAGAATCATATTTTAATATAAATTCCTATGTTTACGGCTCAATGAGTGTTGAATCTTTATATAGTGGGTTTCTCTAATCGAAAAGTCGATTCTCTTTAATAAGAAAGTACCTATCCCCCGATTTGGCGGAATATCCCGGTATTTTCCGCTTATCCCTCAGTTTACGTGTAGTTTTCTGTGACCTTAATCCATTATTCTTCTACTGTGGTCGTAATCATTCCTTAATTTTAATAAAATCTGGATTTTTACCTCAATAATTCTAAGGATTTAAATGTCTGATAATAAATTCCGGGAGGGACAAAAGTCTCCCTGGTCATGGATATTGGGATTCGTAATTCTTGCCGGATTCGTATGGTTCATGCTTACCTATGTATACATGCCCAATGGTAATTTAGGCAAAGTTCTTCCGGGCGACAGTACCTATTCGCAATTAAGGTACCATGCACCTGCTGATACCGCAAATGAAGTTAAAGACTTTGTTGCTTATGTAAAGGATACCACCCTGGATCTTTCACCCAAAAAATATACTGAAGAGGGATTAATAAAACTGCAGTCGGCACTAAGTTATATTGCAGACAGAGACTCAGCCAATTATCTGGATGATGAAAAAATTGATTCTCTTGACAGAACCATCGTTAAAATCGATACTTCCTCTTCCAACTATCTCAGACAGGTCAAACCTGCTTTTTCAGCTGCGGTCAGAGCAATAGAATCGATTCAGAATTCTGGTATAACCGCAAAGGGCAGTGCAGCTGAATTAAGACAAATTGAGTTAAACATCGACACCTCTAAATCACTCGAAAGTCAGCTGATTAAAATAAAAGAATTCTTTACTGAAGCCGGAAGTGCACTTCAGAATGTAAAATTATCCTATGCTTATTCACTGAATAAAAAAAGCTATTAAGCTGCTGCATTACTGTAATGGTTCTCTCAGCAAATATTCATTCTGATCGGTTTTAACTTTTTACTTTCCCGATATTTTTTAATTTTGTGGAGATTTTTTTCCCAAAATAAAAACCAGGTATAAGTTTGGCCGAGAAAAATAGTCAGAAGACAAAAGCATCGTGGAAGTTTCCCGGGGCATTCTGGACAGCAAATCTTGTAGAACTTTTTGAACGTGCGGCTTATTATGCCGTATTTATTGCTATTACCCTCTACCTTTCGAGGGTTGTGGGCTTCGATGATATCGAAGCAGGGTGGATCGGAGGTGTATTCGCTGCAGGATTGTATTTCCTTCCCCCCTTCACAGGAGCATATGCCGATAAAATCGGATTCAGAAACGCTATTCTTCTGGCTTTCAGCCTTCTAACAATCGGTTACTTCACCCTTGGAGCTCTTCCCTATAAAGTTACCGTACTTCCTGCTCTTGTGGTTTTGATGTTCGGCGGTTCATTTATAAAATCCATTATTACAGGAACTGTCGCCAAAACAACAAATGAAGAAACAAGAGCCCGGGGCTATTCTATATTTTACGGAATGGTAAATGTCGGTGCTTTCTTAGGTAAAACTTTTGCTTATCCATTAAGACTTACCTGGGGGGTAGAATCGATAAATTTTTATGCAGCTTTTATGACGCTCCTTGCACTCGTTGTAGTCTACATCTTCTATAAGAATGTAAATGTTGACGGCGAAGGAAAAACATTCGGCGAAGCATGGAGAGGATTTATAAGAGTAGTAACAAACGTCCGCCTTCTGATATTAATTCTTATTGTTACAGGTTTCTGGATAATACAGCATCAGTTGTATGCAACTATGCCCAAATATGTACTGCGAACCGTGGGCGAGCACGCTTCACCCGAGTGGATTGCGAATGTTAATCCTTTTGTGGTCATGATCTCGGTAGTTTTTATAACTAACCTGATGAAGAATGTAAGAGCAGTATCTTCAATGACAGTAGGTATGTTTCTGATGCCTCTGTCAGCACTGCTGATGGCTTCAAGTCCCGTTCTTGAATCCCTTACAGGTCAGTCCGTTTCTATATTCGGAATAGTTTCAGCTCATCCTATAACGGTTATGATGATAGCCGGTATAGTTGTGCAGGGACTGGCCGAATGCTTTATATCCCCCCGCTATCTTGAGTATTTCTCGTTTCAGGCACCTAAAGGTGAGGAAGGTCTTTATCTTGGTTTCAGCCACCTTCATTCATTTCTTTCCTCTATACTCGGCTTCGGGATTTCAGGATATCTTCTGACTGCGTATGCCCCTGACCCTGAATTGCTTACTCCCGAACAGATGCTTCACGCTTACGACCACGCACATTACATCTGGTATTATTTCGCGGTGATCGGATTGACGGCCGCGGTTGCTCTTCTTTTATACCGCTGGATACTCGACCGGAGCAGCGGACCGCGGGAGGGAATGGCATAGCATTAAATTCACAATTATTCGAAAGAGGCAAAGTTTACCTTAAACTTGAGAAAAAAGAAGAATATGCAGGAGTTAAACGCTTGTAAACCTGAAATTCGTCTGCCGCGCTTAAGCAGAATTTCAGGTTCTGGTCATTAATTATGAATTATAAAATCACTGAATATCGCAGAGACTCGAAAGAAATAGCCGACATGTCGGCCGCACTCCATGCTGACCTTGAACTGAGATACGGAAAAGGAAGCATAGAAGAATTTATTGAAGAAAATAAGTACATGCTGATTTTCTTCGCAGCTGTAAACGATGAAGGCAGTGTCGCAGCCTGCGGCGCTCTTAAGCACTTCGGAGATAATACCGCAGAGATAAAGAGGATGTACGTAAAGAATGAACACAGAGGGAAAGGATTATCGAAGCTGATTCTTAAGAAGCTTGAAGATACTGCTTCGAAAATGAATTACCGGAGGATCGTACTTGAGACCGGATTAAAACAGCCGGAGGCTATGAATCTGTATGAGAAGTTCGGGTATACTAAAATTGAACCATACGGCAGACATAAAGACGATCCCGACAGCGTCTGCTACGAAAAAATAATCATTCGGTAGATCCTCGTAGGTCTTATTGTAGAAATAAACCATTCACACAGCTCAAACTAACCTCGGAGAGGTTTAACATTTGTAACAACTATCACGTACTCAACACCGGAGATCCTCTTAGAGGATCAACATTTTAAGTCTAAGGTTCGGGTTTAACTGTAGGATTTGTTGCCTGTTCCACCCCTTCCGCAATCTGGGGAAGGATTCCCATACTCCTGTATATAGGTCTGACCATATTCCGTATCACCGGCAGTTTGATAAGATAAAACACAGCGCTTGTAAGACAAACCGCTCCGCTTGCTAAAATAGCCGCCGGCGCGCCGATACTGCTTCCAAGTCCTCCGGCGATAAGACTTCCGAAAGGACTCATACCCCTGAAAGCCATCGAATAAAAACTCATTACCCTTCCTCTCTTAGTCTCTTCCGATAAAGTCTGAAGAAGTGTATTTGTCGATGCGATCTGAAGCATCATTCCAAGTCCCGCCGCAGCCATAATAACAACTGAAACAGCAAATATACGTGAGAATGAAAAAATAATAAGACTAACCCCGAAAAGAGAAACAGCCATCCCTATGATTTTTCCCAGTCCCAGCACATTCTTTTTATTAAGCAGGTAAAACGCACCTAGCAAAGCCCCCGACCCGTAGGCACTCATCAGAAAGCCGAAAGTATCTGCACCGCCGCCCAGGTACTCTTTTGCAATAACCGGGGCAAGCAGCGTGATTGAAGTACTCATCAGACTTACCACGCTCAGCAGAATTATAAGGTAACGGATTGGTGCAAATCCGAATGTATATTTGAATCCTTCGGATAGCTGTTTTAAAACTTTTGATTCGCGCGGCTTCAATGTTAAAGGTTCAACCTTCATTTTTAATAACGATATAACTACCGCAAAGAAGCTTATCGCATTAATCAGGAAGCACCATCCTTCCCCCACTGTAGCTATAAGTATTCCGGCAACGGAGGGACCAACAAGTCTTGCAGCATTTACCATCGAAGAATTGAATGCAATGGCATTGCCAAGATCTTCCTTCTTATTATCTATCATCTCCACAACAAAAGCCTGCCGGATCGGCATATCGAATGCGTTTATTATTCCGAGTATTACACTCAGAACTATAAGCTGCCAGATCTGAATTGCTTCGGTGAAAACAAGGATAGAAAGAATGAGAGCCTGGAGTAAAGCGAGCGACTGAGTATAAAGAAGAAGTTTGTGGCGGTTTGATTTATCTGCCAGAACCCCTGCAAACGGGGCTATAACAAATAGCGGCAGCTGTCCCGAAAAACCAACTATTCCCAGCATAAAAGCTGAATTGGTAAGCCGGTAAACAAGCCAGGTTACGGCTACCTGCTGAATCCAGGTTCCTACCAGCGACAGGCTTTGTCCGGATACAAACAGCCGAAAGTTTTTATGGCTTAATGCCCTGAAAGCTAATTTAAGATGATTCCCGGGTGAGTCCATTCAATCTATATAAGTCATATTTTCGAAGCATAATATAATACAGCCAGAACATAAAAAAATTGACAGGGATAATCCGGTAAATATCTCTCTTATGCTTTATTCGTACTCCGTGATAAATTCTCCCCTGGTCATAATGAGACGTTTTGAACCATCTTTATATATTGCCTCTATAGTCGGTCTGTAAAAAAGGTAATCCCTGTGTATCGCCGAGTGGTTCCAGCCGCCTCCGGGAAAATCAGCGTTATTACCAAAGGCAATATGTGCCGTGTGCAGTGCTTTTTCGTCCTCAAGCATATTGCCGGTTATCCTTGCACCGGAGTTTATGCCTATGCCCAGTTCTCCGATTATCCTCGCCTCTTCATCAACGGAAGAGAGCATTTCTATCCGGCTTACAAGATCGGGATCTTCACTCTCAAATGAAGTAACCCTCCCATCTTTAAGATGCGCTTTAAGCGGGTAGCTGAGGATTCCTATATCTCCTATGCTGGCATCAAAAATAATCACCCCATCCGCTTTCGTTTCCTCGGGAGCGCAATAGATCTCTCCGCACGGCAGGTTGCAATTAGTGCCGGGTTTAATAAACACGTCGTGGGAAAATATTCTGCCTTTTATGCCAAGAGTCAGATCTGTTCCCATATCAGTTGTAATATGAACCAGCTCAGCACCCTTTAATGCATCTATAAGAAAAGATGCCGTTTCCAGCATAACTGAATAATCAACATCCATAGATCCTTCTGTAAGCATCTCCTCGGTAATACCGGGCATATGTGCACATTTAATATTTTTATTCTCCTCCAGCTTTAACAGCCATTTAATCCTGAAGTTTATTTCATCAGGAAAGGCTCTCAGAATGTTCAGCACTATGGTTTTCCCCGGGGCCAAATCAATGAGTTCAGAAGGGATTTCCTGCAGCGGACGCTTTTCTTCATCAATCAGATATGAATCTGTTTCGCAGTTTTCTGATTCTGCTGCTTTTATAAAAGCATTGGCTATGTTTTGCGAATGTACGTCATAGAGTGTAAGCACTTTATCTGCAGGCGAAATATGAAGAACTTCCCGCATTGCACGAAGGGCGGAACGGAACATTTTTCCCTCATCCATGATCTCCTCCTTTATCTGGTACTGTAAAAATAGTCTTACTTTTATTATTTGGCAATGCCGGAATCCCGGTTTTCCCCGGTGGATTGTGTTAACCTGAAAATAGAGTTATATTATACAAGGAAATTACAATACGAGGTTAAAGAATGGAAAACTTAAACCTCCCCTTCCTGCGGAAACAGCTGACCGAACGTAGAGAGCGGCTGGAAAACAGTGCTGATAACCTTACTGAACCGGTAAAAATCTACCGTCTGCTTCAGCAGATCGACAGAACCCTTGAAAAAATTAATAAGGGATCATTCGGAATCTGCGACGTCTGCCACGATCCTATTGAACCGGAAAGACTTGCATTCGATCCGATGATCACAGTCTGTCTTGATCACCTGAGTCAAGATCAGCAGAAGGCTCTTGAGCAGGATCTGGAACTTGCAGGCAAAGTGCAGCGAGGACTTCTCCCGAAAAATAATATAAATATCGACGGCTGGCAGTTCAGCTACCGTTATCACCCTGCAGGCGTTGTTAGCGGCGATTTCTGCGATTTTATTGAAGCAGAGGATAATTCATTCTTTCTTATCCTCGGTGATGTATCGGGCAAAGGAATTTCTGCTTCTCTTATGATGTCCCAGCTTCACGCTCTCATCAGGAGTTTTCTGACATTCGGACTCCCTCTGCAGGAAATTGTAAGGAGAACAAACAGACTGTTTTGTGAAAGTATTCTTTCCAATAATTATGCTACAATGGTATTCGCAAAAGGCAGTCCCAACGGTGTAATTGAATTCTGCATTGCGGGACATAATCCCCCTATCCTGGTAAAAGAAAAGAACTTCACACGTATTAAGGCGACCGGTATCCCCGTGGGTTTATTCTGCGGATCAGAATACGAGGTATCCAGTTATACAATGGAACCGGGAAATACTATATTGGTTTATACAGATGGCCTTACAGAATCTTTTTCCGGGGGGGAGGAATATGGAGAAAATCGGCTGATCGACAGCTATCTGAGATCTGATGATAAGACTCCGGAACTTATATTAAACAAACTGTTCGGTGAGTATAGTTCTTTTATGAAGGCCTCAAAACCATCGGACGATGTAACCGCAGCGATATTAAAGAAAATTTAGAAATTATACCGGGTCCTGTTTATTCCCGGCATATTCAGAATTTAATCCGCCGTCTTTTAACTGCAGGATATCGGAAAGAAGATCTTGCTGCCGGGTCAGAGTATCTGGCAGAAGTTTAGCGGGAGATAAATATATGAAACCAGTAAAAAAATATGTGGAAGTGCCGTGCGATGGCTGTACTCTCTGCTGTCAGGGGGATGCTATAAGACTGCTTGAAGAAGACGATCCCGGTATGTATCTCAATGAACCTCACTCATATATCCCCGGGGCTTTGATGCTTGCACATAAACCTAACGGAGACTGTATCTATATCTCGGATAACGGATGCGGCATTCATGATCATGCCCCTGCTTTGTGCCGGGCTGCCGACTGCCGTGCTTTAGCCTTTAAGTATAATTTTGAAATGGCTCTCAAGCTTCACGAAGTAGGCAGCATAGATCTTCGTGTATGGGATAAAGGAAATGAACTGATTAAGAAAATGAGACGTGAGAATAAAGTAAAATAATTAAGGTATGGCTATAAAGGGGAAATTCTTGTTATTTTAATCCCGTTATATAATGTAGGCTGATAAATTTGACCAGACTGTTCACAATATTTTTCTTGTTATTATCCTCATCGGGGTTTGATTTAATACCTCAATCCTTACCTGAAGCTGATAATCAGATTGCCGGTCTGCCGGTAATCAGAAATTATTCGCCTTCCGAGTATAATGCTACTCCCCAGAACTGGTCGATCGTAAAAGATAAACGAGGTGTTATGTATTTCGCCAATACCGGCGGGGTGCTTGAGTTTGACGGGGTTGAGTGGAGACTCATCCCGGTTACCAACGAGGTTGCAAGAAATCTTGCAATGGATAAAAACGGAATTATTTATGTGGGCGGTGTAGATGAATTCGGCTACCTTCAGCCGGATTCGGCCGGTCTGATGAAATATATTTCACTTGTTAAACTACTGCCCCCGGATGAAAGAAGATTTGGCGACATATGGAGTGTCTATGCTTCAGAAAGAGGAGTATTCTTTCAAAGCGCCTCGCATCTTTTTCTGATAAAAAATCCGGTTTCTCAAACTGACCCGAAGACAAAGCCGGAGATCAAAATCTGGCGTTCAAAGGGTATTTTTAGCCCCGCTTTTTTTGTAAACGGAGATTACTATATACCCGAGTCGGGAACAGGGATTTTTGTTCTTAAAGGCGACTCGCTGACTCTTGTACCCGGGAGCGGACAGTTTGCTAAAGAAACCATATATGATATGCTTAATTATATCACGGATGATAAAAATGAGGGTGAACAGAAGCGCATCCTGATCGGAACTGCCAATGATGGATTTTATTTATATGACGGCAGGAATTTTACAAAGTTTAAGACAGAAGCCGATGATTTCATTCAGAAAAATCCACTTTACTTCAGGGGAGGAATACTGAATGACCATACATATGCATTTGGTACGCAGACAGGCGGAATGATCGTAATGGATAATAAAGGCAGGCTTCTTCAGATAATAAATAAAAATAACGGGCTTAGCGATAATACTATATGGTTTGTTTACCCTGATAATAACGGAACATTATGGCTTGGATTAAACAACGGAATAGCAAGGGTATCTTATCCTTCGCCTCTTACATTAATTGATTCCAGGTTTGGTATAGATGGACTCATTTTTTATGTAAATCAATTTAAAGGTAATCTCTACTTATCTACGCCGAACGGCGTTTATCATTCCAATGGCAAAGACGGCAGCTTAACTTCTATGTTCAAACTTGTCGATGGAATTAATTCTGAATCATGGGAACTGCTTGATCTTGGCGGATATCAACTTGCTGCTACCACACATGGTGTTTACAGAATAGACAACGGCCGCGCTGAAAAAATAAATACAAGCTGGAGATTTGCTTATTCATTCTGCAGAAGCCGGTCGCATCCTGATATAATTTATACAGGACTGCATGATGGCCTTGCCAAACTGATATTGAAGAACGGAGAGTGGACTGACGGAGGCAGAATACCGGGAGTAAATGAGATAATTACTCAAATTGTAGAAGATCAGGATGGAACACTATGGCTTTCGTCATATAATAAGGGCGTCATAAGGATCATTCCTGATTACAGCGGAAATAATTCGTCGTATACAATATCCAGGTTTGAAGACAAAATGTCAGGCAGGCATCTGCCTTTAGCAGTATATAAAAACCGGGTAATATTCGGAACCCGGAATGGTTTAATGAATTTTGATCAACAGAAAAATACTTTTGTATTTGATTCAAGGTTCGACAATCATTTCAGGGATTTCAATGTTACCGACTTAAAGCTGGATGCCGCCGGCAGCTTATGGATTGCAGGCAGTAAAAATAATACTGCCGAGACTGTACGCATGATTCCTGATAATAATGGGTTCAGATGGGAATCTTTTCCACTTTTAAGAATTATTATGGATCATCTTTCTGCATTCTCACCTTATAAGTTATTTCCCGATCGAAGGGATAAGAATCTTTTGTGGATAGCGTATGGAGCATCGCTTTACAGATTTGATATAAATGAGGCTCAGTCTCATATACCGCCTGATGATTATTATACATTAATCAGAAAGATCAGTCTTAATGGAGATAGTACAATATACTCCGGAGGACTTCCTTCTGACCTGCTTAATAGCAGTGAATTTGACCTGGCTGTCGGTTTAAATTCCATCGCAATGAATTATTCTTCTTCAAGCTACTTTCACGAAGAAAGTAATAAATACCAGTTTATGCTGGAAGGATATGATGACAAATGGTCGGACTGGACTTCCGAAACCCGGAAAGAATATACCAACCTGTCACCCGGAATTTACACTTTTAATGTAAAGGCAAAGAACGTACTCGGAGAGATAAGTAAACCCGCTTCTTTTACTTTTTATATCCCGTCACCCTGGTACAGATCAGTTTGGGCGATAACTCTGTTTTCACTGCTCCTGATCTCAGGGATCTGGTGGATGGTGAATCTCAGATTCCGCATCCTCGAGAAAAGAAATATTGAACTTGAGGAAATAGTTAATAAAAGAACCAACGAGGTGCGCAGACAAAAAGATATTCTTGAAGAACAGGCTCAAAAACTTCTGGAACTGGATAGACTGAAAACAAATTTCTTTGCTAATATTTCACATGAATTCAGGACTCCGCTTACACTGATAATGGGACAGATTGAAAGTGTTCTTGGAGCAAAACCTGAAGAATTCACCCGCAGAAAGCTGAAAACCGCGTTGTCAAATTCAAAGCAGCTCCAGGCGCTTATAAACCGGCTGCTGGAACTTACCAAACTCGAGTCTGGTGAATTCAGAATGAAAGTTACACGCACTGAATTGAATTCCTTCCTTCGGAAGATACTCTCTGCTTTTGAGTCACTGACAGAAAAACACAATATTAAGCTCAGTTTCAATCGGTACAAAGATGATATTTACATCTACCTGGATAAAGAGAAAGCTGAGGAAGTATTTAACAACCTCATCTCCAATGCGATAAAGTTTACGCCCGAGAACGGAAATATTTCACTGACGATTACGAAGGAGCAGGATAATGCTGACTATGTAGTTGTTTATGTGACGGATACGGGAGTAGGTATCAAAGAAGAAGATCTTAACCATATATTTGACCGCTTTTACCAGGCCGATAGTTCACAGACAAGGGAATATGAAGGAACCGGTATCGGGCTTGCCATAGTTAAAGAACTTGTGCAGCTGCACAAAGGTATTATCTCCGCTGCCAGTACTCCCGGGAAAGGAACTGAATTCAGAATTCGGCTGCTGTTAGGAAAAGATCATTTTATTAACGAAGCTAATGTGGAATTTGCTGATTCTGAAAAAGCAGACAATAGCCCCCGCATTATTGAAGAAGAAACTACTTCTGCTGAAGAGTATTACAATGAAACCGATGCGGAGGAAGATTCTGGGAAGGAAGTCGTACTTATTGTGGAAGATAATCACGATATGCGCGGTTTCATAAGGGAGAACCTTGAAAGTGTTTACCGGGTAATTCAGGCCAAAAACGGAGAAGAAGGTATTAAAAAGGCACTGGAATTCATTCCCGACCTGGTTATTACAGACGTCATGATGCCTGCGGTTAATGGATTTGAGCTTACGGAAACCCTCAAAGCAGATAATAAATCAAGCCATATACCCATTATTATGCTGACAGCGAAGGCTGATGAGGAAAGTAAACTTAAAGGACTGGAAAAAGGGGTGGATGACTATCTCATTAAACCCTTCAGCACTAAAGAACTCCACGCCAGAGTAGGGAACCTGATTAAACTACGCAGATTGCTTAAGGAAAGATATAATGAAATAAGTGCGATTAACACAAGTGAAATAGATGCAAAACCAATAGACAAAGAATTTATTGACAAAGTTTTCAAAATAATAAAAGATCATCTTGAGGATCCCTCTTTCAGTGTCACAATTCTCGCCGGTGAGGTTGGAATGAGCGTTTCGCAGCTAAACAGGAAACTGAATGCTTTAATAAATCAATCTGCCGGAAAACTCATCCGCTCTACAAAACTTGATTATGCATCACAATTACTTAAAAATAAGGCCGGAAATGTATCTGAAATAGGTTATAGAGTCGGGTTTTCTGACCTTTCAAGCTTTACAAACAGTTTCAAAGAGAAATTCGGCATTCCACCCAGTGAATTACTAAAATCAAATAAGAAACCCATCTGAATAATTTTCCCTGATTCAACCGATTATCGGCGATTTTATTTTCTCTGCACAATAATCACAACTATTTGCCCAAAAATCCTAACGCAGACCAATAAAAAGCAGGTTAAATTTGCACTCAATATTGCTTTACCCCATTCTACTCATCAGCTTGATAAAATGAAACTAGCAAATAAGTTCAAAAGATTAAGTCACTTATAGAAATAACCTGAAGTTTTAACAAAGCAAAACGAGGTAAAAATAAAATGAAAAAAATATTTACAGTTTTTATACTCTTTCCGTTTCTCCTGCTAGCCCAGCCCGAACTACTGGATATAGGACCGGGAGGTGTTGGCAGTATTTCAAAGAACGGTCAGTTTCTTTGCGGAAGTAATTATCCGTCTCCGCCTTTTGTCTGGTCGGAATCAACCGGTAGAACTGAAATCGGAACAGAGGGGGGTGAAGCATACAGCGTTTCAGATAATGGTATAGTAGTAGGAAGATTTCTGGATTCAAATTTGACCGTAGGCGGGGTACCAGTGCTTCGGGCAGGCTATTGGGCGAACAATCAATGGACTGGTTTTGAAGGAATACCCGGCGTTCCTCCTCTTGATTTTCAATCATTTACACACGTTTATGGAATAAATAGTGAAGGCAATAAGGCTGTTGGTATGGTATGGCATGAAAACTGGCGCGTGGAAGCTTGCTACTGGTCTATACCTGACACAGGAATAGGACTGCTTGGACAAACAGGTAATTTTAACAGTCGCGCAAACGTAATTTCAGATAACGGGGAAATTATCGCCGGCTGGGATGGTTTAGATCAAGGACCCGATAGAAGGGCATTTTACTGGGATCCCCTTCCTCATTTTATGGGTGGTTTTGATCCCGCTTACCTTGTTGGTGAATGCAACGGAATGAATTCAGACGGAAGTGTCATTGTAGGAAGTTCAGTATGGCCTTTTATATGGACAGAAGCTACAGGCATGCAGCAGGTTGTTGCTGATTCTTCCCAATATTGGAGTGGTTCAGCTTTGGGAGTCTCCGATAATGGTATTATTGTCGGATATGTAGATCCGGGAAGCTTTGCATACCAGGGATTCATCAAGAAGCCGGGCTGGTCGGATATAGTGTATATAGAGGATTTCATTAGAGACAGCCTTGGAATTACTGCCCTGCCAAACTGGTACTTTGCATTTGCCAGCACAATTTCGGCCGACGGCAACCGGATTGGAATTTCAGCCTACCCGCCGGGTTCAGGTTTTTCACACGCGGTATTGCTCACTCTTAATACGACTGTTCCTGTTGAATTGAACGCCTTTACCGCTGCAGTAACCGGCAATATGGTTCATCTGAACTGGTCAACAGCTACGGAAAAAAATAACTCCGGTTTCGAGATTCAGAGAAAATCATCCGGACGTGAGTGGGAAGTTCTTGGATTTGTACAGGGCAAAGGGACAACCACGGAACCATCCGTCTACAACTATAATGATAATTTGAATTCACCCGGCATTTATAAATACCGATTGAAACAAATTGATTTTGATGGATCATTCGAGTACTCGGGCGAAGTAACTGCAAATGTGTCGATGCCGGCTCAATATAGTCTTGCTCAGAATTATCCGAATCCATTTAATCCTTCTACCAATATCAGTTTCAGTCTGCCTAAGGATCAGCTGGTTAACCTGACAGTCTATAATTCAATTGGACAAAAAGTAATTACGCTTCTCAACCAGATGATGGAGAAAGGTGCTCATAACATTACATTAGATGGTCAGGGATTGGCAAGCGGAATGTACATTCTCAGAATGACATCAGGCAGTTTTTCACATACAATTAAAATGAATTTATTGAAATGAGTTGTTTCTCAGTTAAGCATAAACCGGAATTAATAAAATGAATAATTACTTAAAGTGGATTTTACTTATAGCATTATGTATGCCCTCTTCACTGATTACAGCCCAGACAGGAGCTCAGTTTATAGATCTCGGATCAGGAGGCGCTGCAAAGGTTTCTAATAATGGCATATATGTATGCGGAAATAATTATCCGGCACCAGGTTTTCTGTGGACTGAAGCCGGAGGCAGAATAACCCTCGGCACCGGTTATACAGAAGCAATGGCTGTCTCAAACGATGGTATTGTATCCGGTTCATACAGGGATGAGAATCTCCCCGATCCATATGGTCATCCTACATTCAGAGGCGGTTTTTATCAGAATAATACCTGGAACCCTCTACCAGGCTACCCGGGCTACCCTATCCTTGATTCTTTATCTTTTACTTATGCTGATGGTATCTCTGCCGACGGATCTGTTATTGTAGGCATGCAGTGGGTACCGGGATACAAAGCAGAAGCTGTTTACTGGGATAGTACACGATCTATACACCTGCTCGGAAGAACCGGCGGAGGCAGCAGCCGCGCAAATGATGTGGCTGTAATCGGCAGCAGTTTGATAATTGCCGGGTGGGACGGCGAGGCTAACGGCCCCGACCGGCGAGCTTTTTACTGGGATCCCCAGCCGCATTATATGGGTGGATATGATACAACTTATCCTGTTGGTCAATGTTTCGGACTAAATTCGGATGGAAGCAAAATTGTGGGGGGTTCCGCAGGTGCACCATTCGTATGGTCGGCTTCAACAGGAATGGTATGGATTACTACAGACTATATCAATTACGCTTCTTATGCAAAGGATATTTCTGACAATGATATTATTGTAGGCTACGTTAGTCTGAATGTCGGAAATTACCAGGCCTTCATTAAGAAACCCGGATGGAATGATATCATGTTTTTTAAAGATTACCTGATAGACAGTCTGGGAATAACAGGAATATCAGACTGGTATTTTCCTTTTGTTAATTCAATTTCAGCGGATGGTTCAGTAATGGTGGGCACAGCTTATCCGCCGTCGGGAGGACCAAATGCCTACGTTGTGAAAATTGATAATTTTGTTCCTGTTGAGTTAAGCTCTTTCACAGCAGAATTTAAAGATAATATCGTCAGCCTTCGATGGTCAACGGCAACGGAAACCAATAATAAAGGTTTTGAACTCCAGAGAAAAACTGAATCCTCCGGCTGGAGCAGCATAGCATTTATAAAGGGTCATGGCACAACTACTGAATCTTTTTCATACAGCTTTACAGATAATTCCGTTAACAGCGGGAAATACTTTTACAGATTAAAACAGATCGATTTCGACGGTACAATAAGTTATTCGAAGATAATTGATATTGATATAAATAAAATATTTGATTTTTCCCTCGAACAGAATTATCCGAATCCTTTTAATCCAGTTACAAAAATTTCATTTTCTATTCCCCGGGACGGAATGGTAAATCTTTCGGTTTATAATGTCCTGGGTGAAAAAGTAGCTGTTCTTGTCGATGAAATCAGGAATGCCGGAAATCATTCGATCGATTTCAATGCTTCAGAATTAGCAAGCGGCATATATGTATACAGGCTTCAGGCAGGCAGTTATATCGCAACAAAAAAAATGATGTTAATAAAATAAATCATCTCATTTTAATCATATAAACAGGAGTGTTCGATGTACAAAAAATTAACTATTCTCTTAATGTTCCTTCTTTTGATATCAGCAGGCAGCAGTCAGGCCCAGAATTTAACTTATGCCTTCGACGGTGCCTTTTTCAGTTACGGAACGATTGATCTTGGAACAGGAGCTTTCACTTCTCTCAATTTTATTCCGCAGGGAAGCAATTATTATCCCGTATCAGGAGATAATTTAGGAGTTGATGAACAGTACGCAATTATGGCAGATTTCAGCTTTACCGGATTCTATCTGTGGCACATCAACTTTTCTACTCTCACCTCTGATAGCGTTGCTCCCGTTGGTCCCTTTGCTGCCGGACAAACCAATGTCAAGGCGATGTCATACGATAATTCTTCAGACACCTGGTATGTTATAAGCGGTGATGATTTTGCCAGTGCAGCTTATCTGTATACAATGAACATTAACACAGGTGTATTAACAGAGATCGGACAGATTCAAAATGCAGCCGCCCCTGTAGCACTGACAATCGATTGCGTCGGGAATGCCTATATAGTAAATACAGAAGGTTTAATGACAACTACAGCCGTGCTCTATTCGCTGGATCTTACGACGGCCGCCGCAACTCAGATAGGTACAAATCTGGGCTTTGATAATGTTACCTACGGAAGTCAGGATATGGATTATAATCCTGAAGACGGGAACCTATACTGGACCGCTTACTGGTCATCAGGATTCTTCAGCGAAGGAGGATCTTTCCGTGTTATTGATCCATCTGCCGGTACTTCGACCGAGATAAGTACTTTCAATTCAGTTCGAAACTATTACCGGATTTAGTATAAATGCTCTCTGTAATGTTCCTGTTGAACTTAGTTCATTCACTGGTTCCGTAAATGGTACGTCCGTTGTGCTAAGCTGGACAACAGCTACTGAAACCAATAACCAGGGTTTCTCGGTTGAAAGGTTGTCAGGTAATTCGTCATGGCAGCAGATTGGTTTTGTACCCGGTTTCGGAACCACATCAAAAGAACATTCTTATTCTTTTAATGACAATAATCTGGAAGATGGCACTTACTCGTACAGACTTTTACAAAAGGACTTTGACGGAACGACGGATTATTCGGACGTTGTAAATGTTGAGGTATCATCTCCTTCTCAGTTCGCTCTGAACCAAAACTATCCTAATCCTTTTAATCCGTCAACAAAGATCAGCTACTCGCTTCCGGAGCAGTCATTTGTAAGCATCAAAATATACAATGTTACCGGTGAAGAAGTTGCTTCGCTGGTGAATGGCGTGCAGACTGAAGGTCAGCACCAGGTTGTATTTAATGCTAAGAACCTCTCAAGCGGTATATATATCGCAAAAATGACTGCGGGCAGTTTCAGTTCAACTATCAAGATGAATCTGCTTAAGTAGGAACGAGAGAGTGACCTACCCCGGGGAGGTTTACATTTATGTAAGCCTCCTTTTTTTATAAGAGGGTAAGAGACAAAGATGAGTCTAGTAAAATTTTGACGGTTCGATTGAGAGCAGGTATCAGACCTCTGAAAAATTATTCCCCTAACGTAATACCTGATTGCGCCCTCAATCATGGTGGAACAGGCCCTGTATTTTACAGGGCTTGTTCATTTTAAAGAGTTAAATCCTATTTCCTGTATCCCTTTTGTTTTCTTTTATTTCTCTTCTTCTGCTGATTTGCAGGTCTGTTTCTCTCTCTTTTTGATCCGGAGAAGGATCTTTTTCCGGTTTTCTTTTTGGAAGCGACCTCGACGCCGATTTCCCTTCCTTTAAATTTCTTTCCTGTGAATGCCCGGAGAATTAAATCTGTAAATTTCTTATCGGTTTCAAAAAAGGAGAAATTCTTCAGGATCTCTATGTCGCCGACTTCAATTTTGTCGCTGCCCGTAAATTCATTTATAAGCCGTAGTAAAGTCTGGGGCTGAAGTTTATGAGTGTCTCCCAGGTTAATAAAGAAACGGGTATTGTTCTGATCCGGATCACTTATTTTTTCTTTTACGGAAACAGGATTGAGATCGGGAGTATTCTTATAGTAATCGAGGAACCTGTTGAACTCGAGCGATACAAATTTCTTTATCAGCTCCTCCCTGTCAAGCCATTCCAGTTTCTTATAGATTGAAGGAAGATAAGAAGTGATCTGCGAGTTATCTACTTCAACCTTTTCCATACGATCGATGAGATGGAACAGCTGCTTTTCGCAGATCTCCCTTCCGCCTGGCACCGGCAGATGCTCAAATTCTTTACCTATCTGATCTTCAATAAGCTCAAGTCTCATTTTCTCTTTAAGGTTCGATATAACTATGGATGTGCCTTTTCTTCCTGCACGTCCTGTACGCCCGCTTCTGTGTGTATAAAGTTCGGATTCATCGGGGAGACTGTAGTTAATTATGTGGGTAAGATTATCAACATCGAGTCCGCGTGCGGCAACATCTGTTGCAACCAGCAGAGTGATTTTCTTATTCCTGAACTTATTCATAACCACGTTTCTCTGCGCCTGTGAAAGATCTCCATGCAGCGACTCGGCATTATAGCCGTCTTTCATCAAAAGATCAGCGATTTCCTGCGTCTCCCTTCGAGTTCTGCAGAAGATTATACCATAGATCTCAGGATAAAAGTCTGCAATTCTCTTAAGAGCAGGGTATTTATCCCGCGCATGAACCATATAGCATACATGGGAAACATCATCGGAACCGGAGTTCTTTCGACCTACCGAGATCTCAATGGGGTCGATCATATACCTGTTGGCAATTTTTTTAATGTCGTCTGACATTGTGGCCGAGAACAGCAGTGTATTCCTTTCTGCGGGTGAAGCCGCAAGGATAGATTCCAGATCATCCCGAAATCCCATACTCAGCATCTCATCCGCTTCGTCAAGAACGACGGTACGGACACGCGAAAGATCGACTTTTTTTCGTTTTAAGAGATCCAGAAGTCGTCCCGGGGTGGCAGAAATAATCTGGGCGCCGTCTTTTATTTTTTGGATCTGCTTATCCATACTCGAACCGCCGAAAACTGCTGCAATTTTAAGTCCGGGAATGTACTTTGAGAATTCTGTAAGATCATCTGCGATCTGCAGACATAATTCCCTTGTGGGTGCAAGAATAAGGTGCTGTGTGTATCTGTGAGAAATATTTGTCTTCTGTATTAACGGTAGTCCAAAGGCAGCAGTCTTACCCGTACCCGTCTGCGCCAGCGCAATTATGTCAGTGGGTTTTTCGTTGAACAGGACAGGGATTACTTTCTCCTGGATCGGCATCGTACTCTCAAAACCAAGATCTTCAACAGCACGTACCAGGGCATCTTCCAGCCCCGCTTCTCTAAATGTTAACATTTCATTCTTTCATATATCATTAAAAACATTTCGCATTGCAGGCAGACAGCGTTTTTCTTTCATCACAAACGTATCATTTATCCGGATTATTTTTCAGAGAAGTAATTCAGGCAAGAATATCAATCGATTCAGGCTGGCTTAATCCTCTTCCGCAATGGAAAAGAAATCTTATAGCACAAATTTACGAAATTGTTCTCTCATTTCCTTCCAACCACGCCCGGCCGCGCCAGATACAGAGAGATGAAACTCCTTATTTACCAACCGACTCCAGGTACAGCCGCCTCGACTGCCTGAAGCTGACAAGCTTTTTCTGCTTCTCATCCCAGAGACTCAGCAGAGCGCTCTTGAAACTTGTACGCAGGGTAAGGACCGTTGCGGTGTCCTCTAATCCGGGATTCTCTTTCTGGCATTTTTCCAGCAGATAGTTTGGGATCCTGGGACTAAGATGATGGATATGGTGAAAACCAATATTCCCCGTAAACCATTGAAGTACTTTCGGCAGCTTATAATAAGAGCTCCCTAAAAGGGCAGCTTTTGAAAAATCCCAGTTTTCTGCATCCGCCCAGTATGTATCCTCAAACTGATGCTGTACAAAAAACAGCCAGGCGCCTGTAGATGAGCTGATCACCGATATCGGCAGCTGAACTAAAATAAATGCTTTAAGTCCTACCAGCCAGATCAGTCCGGCTATCAGAAGACCTATCACAAGGCTGGTCATATAAACACTTAGCTGGTAAGTTTTAACGGATTTGAACTTTGGCCAGGGAAACCTGTAGATAATTAAAAATAAAATCGTTGGAAACAAAATCAACAGAATAAAGGGATTCCGGTATAGCCTGTATTTAAGCTTACCCCATCGGGACAGGCTGAAATACTCATTTACAGTCATTGTATAAATATCACCTATTCCCCGCTGCTTAAGATTCCCTGCACCCTTATGATGAATCGCATGTTTCTTGCGCCAGTAATGATATGGAGTAAAAGTAAAGAAACTGCAGAAAACGCCGCATCGGTCATTAGCCTTTTTTGATTTAAAGAACGATCCATGTCCGCAGTCGTGCTGAATAATAAAAAGCCGGATAGAAAATCCTGCAGCAGGAAATGCAAGCAGCAGGGTAATCCAGTAACTGTAATCAAGTGAATAGAGCATCAGCAGCCATAGTAAAACAAACGGAATGAAAGAGTTTGTTAACTGCCATATGCTTTTGCGTGTTTGAGATTTTTGATATCTGGAAACAAGGTTCTTCCAGACATGAGGATTGGTCATAGAATCAGATAAATTCATTAATTAAAGTATTCTCCGGGGTAAATAATGTAAAACTCGTGTTATATAATACGAAATTTATAAACATATTATTGGGTCAAAATAAATCTTTATATAAAAAGACGGCACCCGGAGATCAGGCAGTCAGCTTAATCATTTCTCCTTCTTATTATTATCCAAACCGATTTCATTAATTTAAGACATCACTACGTCAAAGATAAAAAGCAAAATGTTGGTGTAAAGGTGTTGACAAGTACAGTTTTAAAAAATATATTGTAATCAGATTTATAGAATGAATACTTTGAATAACAAAGAATTAAAACACAGAACACACACTCAACCAAGCACCCCCATCTGGCGCTGGCGCCTCTAATATATTTCCACATACATACGTTCACGCGTAAATAATTTTTCTTTAACCAAACAATTCCATTAATTCATTAATTACAGGAGTATTGTAATGAGTTCTCCCAAAAAGATTCTGCTTAATGAATCAGATATGCCCGAAAATTTTTATAACATCCAGGCTGATATGCCGAACCCCGTTCTGCCGCCCCTCCACCCCGGTACAAAGAAACCCATAGGCCCTGAGGATCTGGCCCCCTTATTTCCTATGGAACTGATCAAACAGGAGGTTTCAAAGGAAAGATATATTGAAATTCCCGATGAAGTGAGGCAGGTATATCGGTCTTACAGGCCTACACCCCTATTCAGGGCGTTCAATCTTGAAAAACTCCTTGACACGCCTGCACGGATATATTACAAATACGAAGGTGTAAGTCCCGCAGGTTCCCATAAGCCGAACACCGCAATTGCCCAGGCTTTCTATAATAAAGAAGAAGGCGTTAAGAAACTGGTAACTGAAACGGGAGCTGGTCAGTGGGGCAGCGCGCTCAGCTATGCCTGTAACCAGTTCGGACTGGGATGTGAGGTTTACATGGTACGAATCAGCTACGACCAAAAGCCTTACAGAAAGATAATGATGAATACTTTCGGTGCAGAGGTATATTCTTCTCCAAGTAATAGAACAAATTCAGGGAAAAAGATCCTTTCCGAAAATCCGGATTCCCCCGGAAGTCTTGGTATTGCTATTTCTGAAGCAGTCGAACGTGCCGCTACCACCGAAGGAGCAAAGTATTCGCTCGGAAGCGTGCTTAACCATGTTCTCATGCATCAGACTGTAATAGGTCAGGAAGCAGTGAAGCAGCTTGAGATGACAGGAGACTTTCCGGATATTGTTATCGCTCCCTTCGGCGGAGGATCTAATTTCGCCGGCATCGCTTTTCCATTCCTCAGATACAACCTGCAGGAGGGTAAGAACATAAGATGCATTGCCGTTGAACCCGCAAGCTGTCCAAAGCTGACAAAAGGCGAGTTCAGGTATGATTTCGGTGATACGGTAGGACTAACACCTTTGCTTCCGATGTATACTCTTGGACATACTTTTGTTCCCGCGCCGATTCACGCAGGCGGTTTGAGGTACCATGGAGCAGGTGCTATCATTAGTCAACTCCTTAAAGATAAAATAATTGAGGCCGCTGCACTGCAGCAGATCGAATGCTTCGAGGCAGGAGTAAAGTTCGCGCGGGCGGAGGGAATAATCCCGGCACCGGAGGCAAACCATGGAATCGCGCAGGTAATAAGAGAAGCCCTTAAGGCTAAAGAAGAAGGAACGAGGAAAACCATACTCTTCAATCTCTGCGGTCATGGGTATTTTGATATGAGTGCTTATGAAGCTTTCTTCGCCGGTAAACTGGTTGATCATGAATTAACCGACGAGGAACTTTATTCAGATCTCAGGAAACTGGATACTCCCGATGCCGCTTAGATAATTGTAAAGAAATTCATAACTAACCTCCTCATTCGGCACCGGGTCATCGTTTCTGCAATTAACACTGGCAGAGGAATGGCCCGGTGTCTTTATATAATATCTGATTTGACCAGATTATCTATTTAAGTATATTTTGCATGATCATTTTAAGAATTTTGAGTTCATTTACTGAAAGATTCAGTTGATCAGAAAAGACAGCAGAATATTAATGGTTGTCTCCCCAGGGTGTAAACATTTCCTTTACACATCCGGCTTAATCCCCCCACCACTTATTAATCAGAGGAGAAATAATGAAAAAAACAGCGGCTCTTTTTGTCTTATCTTTCATACTCAGCTTTCTTTTCAGCTACTGCAATAAAGATGAATCCAGCACCGAACCGCCCGCACCGGTTTGCGATCAGGCATGCCAGGATGAACATACGGCTTACGGAATCGTTGATGTTTTCTGGTTTGTGTGGAATCAGAATATAGCTGGTCAACCCGTTGGTACCAGGGATATTACTGTGAACGGACCGCAGGGCGGTAGTATACACATAACCGGCAATAATGAGGTCTCTACTTCCACGGGCATAAACACACTGCACCTCGTGCTCGTGTTCAGCAATTGTAAAGGTATTAAAGAAAAGTACAATCTGATATTCAATGGTACGATGACGGCAGACGGCACTTTTTCCACGACCCACTATGCTTTAACTTATGCAAGCAGTCAAATGACTTACAGCGGAACGGTTGGTAAAGATGACTGGGTAACGCCGGTTGACGGAGACTGTGCGTTCACAATTAACCAGACTCTCTCCACTGTTACCGGTACAATCTGCGGCAGGACTTTCAGTTATTAAAATAGATTCCGGGCACAGCTTCGCCCGGAGTTTAACATTACTGATTCCTGGTTTTCAGCCTTAAAAGCGGTTGCTACTCTTCGCCCTATTAGTTAGATTATTTTATATATTTTAAATTGATTACGGGGGGCCGTATGAAAAAAGTACATTTACTGCCTGCTCTTATTCTTTCATTAATTGTATTACTCACCGGAAATTTATACTCACAGGGATTCGATTTAAATCTCTATCAGGAATTCCTGCAGAACCATCAGAATATGCAGACCCAGGATCTTCTTGATATGCACCCGGCCGGTATATTTGAAGATAACCTGAACCTTAATTACCAGGATGTTTTTTATTTAGATTCCATCAATGCGAAGTATAACCTTACTGAGTATGAGAAATCTCTGATACAAAACCATGGTTTCATGGTTACCCAGCGTCTCTCGCAGAAATCGTTCGGTGAAATACTACTCGATATTCATCATAACGACCTGCCGGTTTTTGTTTCTACCGATGCGATCCTTTATGCATACCACGTATCGTACGACAGGATACTCAGGGAAGTCGAGCTTGGGTACCTTATCGATAAAGTCAGTACGCTGCTTGCTTCACTAAGAAATTCATTTCCCCAAATAGTCAGCAATTATTCTTCTGAACCGGAGATGCAGCAGATGCTGAAGGATGTTGATCTCTACCTCACCGTTGGCGCAAAACTTATCGGGCAGAATATAAGTCCTTATTATCCGGAGAATACTGTCATTATCGATACCGTTATCAGCCGGGTAATGGACGCTAATTCATTTTATAATGATACGCTGTTTTCATCAAACTGCGTTGCGCACGATTATAGCCAGTTCAAGCCGAGGGGACATTATGATTCGGATGAATATCCCGAACTCAGACAGTATTTTCGTGCGATGATGTGGCTTGGCAGGATTGAGTTGTACCTTATTAAGCCGTCTATACCCAGTCCTGACTGCTGGCCGCAGACTAAAGCAGATATCCAGAGACAGATCATTGATGCAAATCTCGTCTATGAACTGTTCGGGCTCGCGAATGTTTTTTCTGATTATGAGGAGATTGAGGATGTAATTAAGTTCTTTGTCGGTGAACAGGATAATGTTACACTTGATAATATGGATTTCCTGCGGAATGCTGTCCAACTGACCAACGCATCCCAGCTGCTTGATACGCTTAAAGTACAGGAATTCCAGGATACTCTAAGGAACCAATCGTTTGCATACCAGTTAATTCTTTCACAGCTACTTAAGGGAAACCCTATTGCCGGCGACAGTCTGGTTCCAGCATCGTCCTTCCTGATGTTCGGCCAAAGATATGTTGATGATTCTTATGTGACTGCAAGTGTTGTATATGACAGGATCACTTATATGGGAGACAGGGTCTGCAGGTTGTTCCCCTCAACCCTCGATCCTATGTTTGCCTTGGGTAATAATGCGGCCGCCCAGCTGCTAATTCCCGAACTGGATGAATACCATTATGGGACGAACCTCGCTGCTCTCAGATACTTATTTGATTCGTTTCCATCTGAGTACTGGGAAACTTCTATGTATAAGAGATGGCTTGGTTACATCAAAACACTCAATCCTCCGGAAGACCGCAGCACCCTGCCCAGATTTATGACCACTGCCGCGTACTGGCAGGAAAAGCTAAATACACAATTATCCTCCTGGGCAGAGCTGAGGCACGATAATTTATTGTATGCAAAACAGTCATATACAGGTATAGGTATCTGTTCATATCCATACGGCTATGTTGAACCCTTCCCGGAGCTTTATGGTGCACTAAAGAATACAGGAAGTTTCGGATATAATTATTTTCAGAATATATCGTTTCTGCAGGGCGATCTTAAACAGAATATTCTTGATTACTTTACAAACCTTCAGTTTACATGCGATACACTACAATCAATATCCGAAAAAGAACTAGCCGATATACCTCTTACCCCGGAAGAAACTGCTTTCCTGAAAAATATGATGTTTGAAATGTCAACTTATACCGGAATAGTATATGACGGCTGGTACCCGAAAATAATCTACCAGGATGAGGCTTATGGCTTTGAGGGAGTTATAGACGCTAATTATATTGTTGCCGATATCCATACTACTCCATCAACGTGCGGGGGTGCAATTATGGGATGGGTTATGCATGCCGGAACCGGTCCTGTTGATGCCGGGGTCTTTATCGCTAAAATACCCGGGGGACAGGAGTGTGCTTTTATTGGTCCTGTTCTGAGCTACCGAGAATATACCACCACCGGATTTCTCAGGTTAACCGACGATGAGTGGAGTTCAGATTACTTGTTCTCTTCAGGCAGGCCCGATTGGGTTAACCTCTATCTGGCAGACTCAACAGGCGGAAGTATGGGGGAAGGAGGTAAGCTCCTTACTTCTGTTAAACGCGAAGATAATTCTAATGAGCTTTCAGACTATCTGACTGTTTCAAATTATCCTAACCCGTTCAACCCCAGTACGATCATACAGTTCACGGTTCCTTACGATCTCAGCAACGAAAATGCTGAGCTGATCATATATGATATACAGGGACAAGTTGTGAAGCACATTGTGAACCAGGTTCTTCCGGCGGGAAATTACGTCTCCAAATGGTATGGAAAGAATGATTATGGTAACGATGTCGCAAGCGGTATATATATCTATCGCCTGAGGATCGCTGGCAGACAGGCAGTCGGAAAGATGAACCTCATCCGCTAATCCTATTTATTGGAGATGGGTCTGTGTGCCCGAAAACTGGCCGCTGACCCTTCTCTTCCATCCACCTTATATGATATTCAGATATCTTAATATTTCAATGATATGATGTTCACGCGGACTTTCTGTAAGAGATTCTCAGCTGTTTAATTATTCAACAAGTATGACAAAATGGCAGACATTTTACTTACCTGCTTTCCTGGTGGTATTTACCTGCCTTTTACATGCTTTCTGCACTCAAATTGAGACACACCCAAAACTGCGAAAAGAGGCTATTTTCGGCTGTTGAAAAAATTCACAGTATGACAAAATGGCAGACTACTTCTTGACCTGTTAGGGATTCAACCTTTGCATACCTGTCTTCTTGTGAATACCCCTGGAGAGGTTATACTTTTGTAGACCTGTCTGTTACACTCACATTACATAACCTCGGAGAGGCTGAATAAGCATATTGATGATCAGCCGCATCCTTATTATGTTTGCTTGATTTTATCAGGCGGAAAACTATTCTATGCATAAATCATACAAGATCAGCACGGCTGTCATATTTCTTCTTCTCATTTCCCTGCTAACAGGACCGGGCTGCAGCAAAGCACCTGAACCCGTAAGCAGCAGAAACGGTATGGTTGTATCGGTCAGCTCCTACGCAACAGAAGTTGGAGTGAATATTCTTAAACGGGGCGGCAATGCCATAGATGCTGCAGCAGCCGTGGGATTCGCCCTGGCTGTAACGTATCCTTCTGCAGGAAATATCGGCGGCGGCGGCTTCATGGTAATTCACCTGGCGGATGGAAAGAATGTTACAATTGATTACCGGGAGAAGGCTCCTCTTTCCGCATACCGTGATATGTACCTGGATAAAGACAGTAACTTCGTACCGGAGCTTAGTCAGCAGGGTGCAACATCGTCGGGAGTTCCGGGCAGCGTTGCAGGACTGATCTATGCGCAGAAGAAATATGGAAAGCTTCCCCTCTCAAGTATTATTCAGCCGGCAATAGATCTTGCTAAAAACGGCTGGCGTCTGAATCCGAGAGATGCACGTTATTTCAACGGCGCGATTCCAGTATTTCAAAAGTATCCATCCACCGCTAAAATATTTTTAAAGGACAGCTCTTCCACTTATAATGAAGGAGATCTGTTCACCCAGCCCGAACTTGCGCACACGCTCGAACGCATAAGGGACGAAGGGAGAGATGGTTTTTATAAAGGGATAACGGCCGAGTTAATTGTGAAGCAGATAAAGTCGATGGGAGGCTTCATAACAGCTGATGATCTGGAAAAGTATGAACCCGTCGAAAGAGAACCTGTAACCGGCACTTACAGAGGATACGATGTTGTCTCCATGGCTCCGCCCAGTTCGGGCGGGATCGCCCTGGTTGAACTTCTTAATATCCTTGAGAATTATGATCTGAAAGATGAAGGATGGAACAGCAGCCGTTATATTCATCATCTGGTTGAAGCTATGAAGTATGTTTATGCCGACAGGACCTACCACCTTGGCGATGCCGATTTTTATCCTGTGCCTCAGCAGCAGCTTACTTCCAAAGCCTACGCGAAAACAATATTCAACAGGATAGAGTCCGCCGGAGATAAGGCTGTAACTTCTGCTGAAATTAAAAGTCTCGATACCACTAAGCACTACGAAAGCAAAGAAACCACTCACTATTCAGTATACGATAAATACGGAAATGCAGTAAGCACAACAACAACGATTAACTCAACATTCGGGTCGGGAGTTGTGGTTGAGGGCGCCGGCTTTCTACTTAATAATGAAATGGATGATTTCAGCAGTAAGCCGGGAACGCAGAATCAGTTCGGACTCCTGGGAACGGAGGCGAATTCCATCCAGCCCGAAAAAAGAATGCTGAGTTCGATGACGCCCACGATTATTCTGAAGGATAATAATCCATACCTGATCGTAGGTTCGCCCGGCGGATCAACAATCATTACAGTTGTTCTGCAGGTGGTTCTTAACTGCATCGATTTTAATATGAACATCAGAGAAGCAATCGAGAGGCCGCGGTTTCATCATCAATGGATCCCTGATTCAATTTATTATGAACAAAATGCAATCTCCCCTGATGTTCGTGCAGAACTGACCTCGATGGGTTATAATTTTATTGATGAGGATCCCAAAACCACTGTGCTCGGTATTGCCGAGGGAATCCTGATCGACAGTAAACAAAATATTATTTACGGTGCTGATGATCCACGCGGCGGCGGCCTTGCAGCGGGATATTAGCTTCGCAGAGGTTGAACTTATTAACCGGCGTTTGAGGATTAATCGATTACCTGGAGGTTGTATTTAGTTTTAAAGACCTGGTTGTAATGTATGCTTCCGTCTGAAGCAATGATAAGACAGGGGTAATCCAGCGCTTTATCGCTTAAAGCCTTCTTCCATCCCAGTAAAAATACATACGTAGCCGTGGCATCGGCCTCTTCCGCTGTCGGGGCAATGATGGTTGAACTCTCCGATAGTCTGCCGGGATAACCGGTGGCTGGATCAAGTATATGATGATACCTTTTCCCGTTTATTATTTTGAATCTTTCATAATCACCGCTGGTGGCAACCGCATAATCCTTCAGATTGAAAGCTCCGGCAAGATCATTTGTGTTACGCGGATGTTTAATGCCTACTCTCCATTCAGTACTGTCATCTTTCATCCCCGATACAAACAGGTCGCCCCCCGCATTAAGAATAAAATTATTTATACCGTGTTCTTTCAGTACTGCCGATCCCCTGTCTATCGCATAACCCTTCGCGATTCCCCCAAGGTCAACAGACATTCCTTTCTTTCTCAGGTAAACTGTAGAATCATTTTCATTTATCTCAATGTCCCTGTAATTAACAAGCTTATCCAGTTTCTTTATTTCTGCATCTGCGGGCAGAACAATCTCCCTGTCACTGCTGAACCCCCACAGATTCGAAAGGGGACCAATGGACACATCAAATACTCCGTTATATTTCTTGCAGTAAGCTTTTGCACGCTTCATCATCTCCACGGTTTCATAGCTTACCTTAACGGGATGAACACCGGCCCCGCGGTTTATTGCTGAAATCTCGCTGCTGTCTTTTTCACAGCTGAGCAGATTCTCAACTCTGCTCATCTCTTCATAAGCTGCCATAAGCGCTGCTTTGCATTCGTTGATATCGCTGCTGCGGGCGGTTGTTTCCACGGTTGTACCCATCAGGTACTTGTTAACAGAAATGCTGTACATCGTAGTGTCGCCCCCGGCTCTTAGCGATACGGAGAAAGGAAGAAGGAAGAGTATGCAGACTGAAAGAAAAGTTTTCATTGCTCTAAAATGTTATGCTGTCAACACCAAGACTGCTCTTACCAGCGATTACAACATTAACCTGGTTCGGTACACAGACAAGATTCTCGCCGGGTTTTGATATCGTCGACATATTCATACAGGTTTTATGTTTGCACGAAGCCGCTACCACCTTCACTGAGCGGTTCTTTACGCTTATGTCAACATGACCTTTCATACCATCTATATGATATGCGTCTATGTCGTGATCAAGTGAAAGCTTCTTAACAAGTGTCTCGCCTCTGAATATGTTGATACCTGAAGGCTGTGCTGATTTCCGGCGTGAAGAAAATCTCAGCAGCACCGGATTATCAAGAGTTTCAGGAAGCGACAGAGAACCGGCGCTGTCTCTTAACAGCTGCGAGAATTCATCGGTACCTTTGTGGTAGTCAATCAGCTCCTGACCTCTTACGTAAGCTATGTCGCCTATATGCCTTCCCTCAAGTCTGTACTCGGTAAAATCAAGATCACTCGTCCCGTAATCCGAATACTTAATGGCCTGCTCTATGGTATGTATTGTACGTGAAGGCTCTTTGGTTATCACCGATAAGGAAAAGGGACCCGCGTCTTTAACTGCGGCAAACGTATTTCTGCCGAAAGGATTTACCATCCCCAGCGCTGCTGATGCGGGAAGTATTATAGAACTGTACTTTAGAAAATCCCTTCTTTTCATTTTCTTATTTCCTCATAATTAAATTATAAAACTTTTTATTCATTTAGTAACGGTAACGGATACCGATGTTAAAATCTGTTGCAAATAAATTATTAAGATGATTGAACCAGTACGGCGAATTTGTGTGCCTGAGGTAAAAGTCGAGGTTCAGTATATACTGCACTCTGTCATCCGAAATGAACGGAAGATATTCCTGCCTGTCGCCTCCCGTTAAGATCAGGTTCATCTGAAGTTCATTCGAGTAGCCCGCATCAAGCTTGATATCGGTTGTCATAAACTGCTCCGGTGCCGGGTAAACAGGCTTGAAGAAGAAAGCTTTCGTCTGAATGTTTGTACGCCAGCCGAGACCGAGAATAACATGCTTCGCAAGATACCTCTCATAGTCAGCCGAATATGTGTTGGCATTCAGGTCCCACGAATCCCAGTAATATCTGTAGCCGAGCTGGAGAGATGACTTATCCGTCAGCCGGTATTTGAGTGAGACAGCAGCTGCACGCCTTATCCTCAGATCAGGATGAACAGGATCGAAAAGACTGTCAGTCCCGTTTATCGTTATAGGTACAAGCTTATAGTTGTCCGACAGCAGTCCGCTGTTCTCCGTGTAAGTTGAAAGGAACTGAAAGATTAAATCTTGTACTCAGGATCTGGGAGAAGTTCGCGTTGATGGTCAGTACGTTCTTATCTTTTTTCCAGTTCTTTGTCTTGGGGAATACTTTATCCCAGCTTCGTACTACTCCAAGCTGGATCGATGTATTATTTTCCGCAAAGTACTGTGTGTAGTTTCCGATAAGTGTAGAGGAAGTGTAGTCGCTTTCAGTGCTGTAGAGTCCGTCCAGCGTAAATAGTCCGTTTCCGAATGTATGTGCTGCACCAAAGTTGAGCTCATGGCGCACTTCGTCGAAGGCTGGCTGTCCGCTGTTACCTCCGTTTCCGCCTCCCCCTCCGGCAACACCTGAAGCGGCCGTAACGGCATCAACTTTTCCGAGCTCTCCCGAATTTCCTGTTGAGTTGGTTGAGGATGGACTATGACTTCTTATCGAGGCGGCAGTTATCATATCGACCAGGTATCTTCCGGTAAGACTGGTAGATTCTGAAACTCTTTTGGTTATCGCGATGCTCGGGTAAAGCACAGTAACATTAAAACTGTCAAAATAACCGCTGAAGTTTACCTGCGTTTCATTCGAAGGTAAAAGCTGCGCATAGGTAAGAGCAGTTAAGTTAAAAAAGATCAGCAGAATGGGAAAAGACCTTTTCAGCCGCAACCGCACCCTCCGCTCTCTGCACCGGTCGCTCCTTCAACACCTTCTCTGTAGTCGAGGAAGTGTTCTTTAATACCGGCGTTGATGGGGTTTTCGTCGATGATCATTATGGGATCTGAAAGTCCTTCCTTCTCCCACGGCTTAACAGTCGCACATCCGTAAAGGAGAAACGAAGCTCCCAGAAGTATCAGAATACGGAGTTTTATATTCAATTTAATTCTCTTTTAATAGTTGGGTTAATTCTGAATTAAAGTCGTTTACGTACGAGTCTTTAAACCCGTCGTGTCTGTAGCGTATATTTCCTTTCTTATCAATGAAGATGGTAGTAGGCATCGCTTCGATATTGAACAGCGCCGGTATCTTCTGGGTATCGTCCTTAATTATAGGAAATTCAGGCTGGGGAAACAGCTTATCCAGGAACTTGTCCATATTTCCCGCATTGTTGTCTATGTTGACGGCAATGAGCTGAAAGTCGGGATTATTATGTGTATTGTAGAACTTAACCAGCTGCGGCATCTCTTCGCGGCAGGGAGGGCACCAGCTTGCCCAGAAATCGAGCAGCACTACTTTGCCTTTATAGTCTGAGAGTTTTATTTCCTTTCCTTTTATCGTCTTCCCCTGGAAGTCGGGTGCAGGTGAATCTTCTTTCTCCTGGGAGAGCCCTTTACCCAAAAAGGCCGCTGTCACCAGGATAAGGAGAAACCTTACGGTAATTCTCATAGGTTAATCTCCTGATAAGTATTTATTTTACAACCATTTGGAAATATGGTTTAACATTAAATAATTTAGCACTGGCAGTCATGATACAAAATAACGACTGCATCAAATATGGGACAAGTCACCAGGTATTCGTGTATTTTGATGAGAAATATTAATTAAAGGTTCTTAATATTTTGAAGGCACTTATTCCGCGTCACAATATTCTCAGGATTTCTCAGTCGAAGACTCCTTCGAAATGACCGGGATGTACAGTGTCATCCCGGGCGCAGGGAGAGATCTTTTAATTGCCATCGGTTTTACCCACTGTTACCGTCGGTTTCCACCCTTTGCCATCAGTTTTAAGCTACTATATTGCCGTCGGTTTTAACCGACGGACTAAATAATGATACTACCCCATCCGGGCTTTAGCCCAACCGTTCATCATTTTTATGCCCCTAAACTTCTTTTTGTCTTGGCTCGCTATCCAAAATCGATTAAATTACGACCCAATTAAACCTACAAACCAAATCAATCCACAAAAAAGGAAGGTAATGTGTATAGATTTAGTCTTTTATTATTAATAGGAGTATTAACAGTGCTTACACAGAGTCTTAATGCTCAGCAGGAAAGCAGGATCCTCCCCTATCCCATACACCAGGATAAGCTGGATAACGGACTTAACGTGGTAACCATCCCGTTCGATAGTCCCGGCATCGCTGCATTTTATATTGTCGTGCGCGTAGGTTCCAGGAACGAAGTTGAACCGGGCGTTACCGGCTTCGCTCACTTCTTTGAACATATGATGTTCAGAGGGACGGATAAATACCCGCGCGAAAAATATAACGAGGTCCTTAAGATGACCGGTGCGAGTGCAAACGCTAATACCTCCCTCGACCGCACTATTTATCATATGACAGGGAATGTTGATTACCTGGATACAATGTTCGCTATTGAGTCCGACAGGTTTGAGAACCTCCATTATTCGGAACACGACTTTAAGACGGAAGCCGGAGCGGTTAAAGGTGAGTATACCAAGAACTACGCAAGTCCCTACCAGCAGCTTTACGAGGCACTGCTTGATACGGCATTTGTAAAACATACATATAAACATACAACTATGGGTTTCTTCAAAGATATTGTCGATATGCCCAACCAGTATGAGTATTCTCTTAAGTTCTTCAAGCGTTACTACAGACCGGAGTATTCAACAATAGTTGTTGTAGGTGATGTTACTCCCAAAAAAGTGAATACACTTGCAAAGAAATATTTCGGCAGCTGGAAGAGAGGCGATTACTCTGCCGATGTTCCTGTTGAACCGGAACAGACTGAAGAGAAAATTGTTCATCTTCAGAATGGATCCATACCATCGTATATGAGTATGAACTATAAAGGTCCTGCCTTTAACGATAAGAAGATCGATATGCCGGCAATAGACGTACTGAATACTATCCTGTTCTCTCGCAATTCAGATCTCTTCAATAAACTTGTTGTAAAAGAACAGAAGCTGAGATTTCTCGGCGGCGGGGCAATGGATTCACGCGATCCTTACCTTATTTCTATTCAGGCCTCATTCGTAAATAAAGACGATTTCCAGTATGTAAGGGACGAGATAACCAAAGCTATTAATGAGGTTAAAAAGAACGGCGTCGATAAAAAGATGCTCGACGAAACAAAGTCGAACCTGAAATACAGCTACGCAATGAGTATAGATAATCCCGATGCTATCGCTAACTCTGTCAGTCATTATATCTACCTCACCGGCGATCCTGAATCGCTGAACAGACTTTACGCCATGTACGATAAAGTAACAGTGGACGACGTAAAGATGGTCGCCAATAAATATTACAATGACACGGATTTAACCATTGCCACAATTTCAGCCGATGAGAAAGGAGGGGTGAGATAATGAAAGCGATAATAATTTCTTTATTATTAACAGGGTTTCTTATGGCACAGGAAGTAGTTGAACTGAAGCAGCCCTCTGCTGCCAAAATAATTGTAAAACTTATGTTCAAAAATGGTTCGATCTCTGATCCTGCAGGTAAGGACGGACTAACGTACACAACGGCAAACGTTATCACCCAGGGCGGAACGGGCGATATGTCGTTCAGCGATATACAGGGTAAGATCTATCCGATGGCTGCCCGGTATTATTCATCTGTCGATAAGGAAGTAACCGTATTTACTTTCGAGTTTCATAAGGACTGGGCGGATCAGTTCTACCCCATAATGATTGGACTGATTACCAACCCTGCATTCTCGCAGAGTGATTTCGACAGGGTTAAAACCAACCAGCAGGCTTATGTCGATCAAGTTATCCGCGCCTCATCAGACGAAGAATACAGCAAGAAGGCCCTGGAGGATTTTCTCTTCAGGGGAACCAGCTACCAGCATATGGTTGAAGGTAAATCGGCATCTGTTTCTTCAATTACTCTCGATGATGTCAAAGAGCAGTATAAAAAATACTTTACACAGAATAACCTTATGATCGGGATTGCCGGAAGCTACACAGATGCTTTCCTCAACAAACTGAAAGAGGATCTGAAGAAACTGCCCGATACAAAACCGGATATTCCTGCTGTTCCCGATGTTAAGATGCCCGACGGCATTAACGTCGAGATAATTTCAAAGGATGGTGCTTTCGGTTCAGCAATATTTGCCGGCTATCCGATAGATATTACAAGAGCCAATGACGATTTTGCGGCTCTTATGGTTGCCAACTCATATCTCGGCGAGCATAGAAAGTCGTACGGAAGATTATACCAGATGATACGCGAAGAGCGCTCGATGAATTACGGCGACTATTCATATATCGAATGGTACCAGAACGGGGGCGGCAATATGCTTCCGCCGTCGGGAGTACCGCGGCATGCAAATTACTTCGCGCTCTGGATACGTCCTGTTCAGATAGCCAAACAGCTTAAAATGCAGTACCCCGAACTGAAGGACGTTAAGATCGGTCACGCTCATTTCGCTCTGCGAATGGCCCTGCGCGAAATGGATAAGATGATAAAGAATGGTATATCGCAGGAGGATTTCGAAGCAACAAGAGCTTTCCTTCAGAGTTATATAAAACTTTATATCCAGTCACCCGACGAGCAGCTAGGATACCTGATGGATTCACGGATGTACGGAAGGAAGGATTATATAAAAGAACTCGGTACTCTGCTCTCTAACCTTACTCTTGAAGATGTGAATAATGCGATCAAGAAGTATATGCAGATTGATAATATGGATATAACGATCGTAACTGATAAGAGTGAAGCTGAGCCGCTGGCTGAAAGTCTAAGGAATAATACGCCGTCACCAATGAGCTATTCAAACCAGGTGAAAGCGGGACTGGGCGATGAGATCCTTAAAGAAGATAAAGCGACAGAGGACTTTAAGCTGAATATAAAGAGTGTTAAAGTTGTAGATTCACAGGACACTTTTAAGTAGACGTTCATCCCGACAGAGATCCTGTCATCCCGACAGTGATTCTGTCATCTCGACTGTGATCCTGTCATCTCGACCGAAGGGAGAGATCTTAAATTACCCCCGAGGGTTAACCGGGGGTAATTTTATATTCAATCCCAAACTACTCTAACGTCTTAACCTTTGCCGTCGGTTTTAACCGACGGGCCATATCAATCCCAAACCTCTCTAACGGTTTCAACCATATTGAAGAATTGAACCTTATGCCCGCAGTAATGTATTCTGCTGATTAGGATATCGGAAAATAAAAGTCTCCCGTCCAAATCGATAGTGAAGTTTCTGCCGCTGTATCCTGAAGCACAATCCGTTGATCATTAATTTATTGCTTACTGACAATATTTATCTTAACTTCATCGTTGTTTACAGACAATCGAAATATATTAACCAGAGACTGACTTTTGCGTACCGCTTTAATCACGAGGAGGCTTTCCGTTCTTTCAAAGAAGCGGCAAGACTTCCGCATAGAGGATCAATTCATCTGCCTTCTCTGACCCTGCCCGCCGATTATAAGGGAAAAGAATTAAACACTTTAGACCGGGTATAAAAAATAAATAGTTTCGGGTTAAGATTATTGTATTATATGATTGCCCGATAGATACATAAAAACTTCGGAGGTCACGAATGAACAGGTTTACTTTGTTTCTTTTTTTCTTCTCATCTCTACTCCTGATTCCCAGTGTATCAGTGAATTCACAGACCAACGGTTATAAAGACCGTCTTGGTATGGTAAAGGACATGGTCAATTCCAGTGAAATTATAATGATCTGGAACCAGGGAACAGACCAGAACTCGCAATACAGCCAGCAGAGGGTCTATGATCTTAATATTACCGAATCAAATCCTGACTCAGCATTATTAAGAAAACCCCTGCAGACAGATTCGATGGTCGCCGGCAGTAAAAAAATGTCTGTCGCTGCAGGTAATTTTCTCGACGGCAGCTTCAAAAATATTGTTGCAGCATGGCAGGGAGAAAATAATACAATAACGGTAAGCGTGCCTGAAATAGACCATAATACGATGTCCTGGACTACCAGCAACAGGTTATCGGTTCCGGGACTGGCTCAGTTCGGAAAAAAGAAGATCGCTGTTAAGACAGGTAATTTCTTCGGGAACAGGCAGGAGGAGTTTGTGCTGGCATATGAAGGTGCCGACACCACCATACATCTTACGATCTATTCATTCGACCCTAACAGCCTTGTACCGCAGGCTAAGGGAAGTATCAATGACGTGACAATAATGCCCCCCGGCACCAGTCTGGATAGCTGGGATATAGTAACCGGGGACTTTAACAGCGACGGCCTTGATGATATTGCTTTATTATATGTTAAACCAACAGGCGGAAGTAACTGGTCATTGTATGTAAAATTATATACTGTTGATATTGATGGTAATCTGGTACCGAAAGCATCCCACGAGGTCTTCCAGAAACCTGCCTGGCCGGTTTCAGAAGCATTGGTTAACGGAGCCGCGGGAAATTTTGACGGTGATGCTTCCAGGGAAATAGCATTTGCATTTTCCTTCAGTCAGGATATGCCTTCAGAACCTGATACCTATGTATACCTTGTTGACATCACACATAACCTCACTGACATATACACAGATGATACGCGCAGGATTACAAGGCAGGAACTCAATGTAAACGAACTGGAGCCTATGGATGTCGCTTCCGGTGACCTGAATAAGGATTACAGAGATGAAATAATTCTTATGTCGGGTCCTATGCTTTATGTTTACGCTGCTGACGATCAGATGGTTCCTCAGTATATGTCCCAGAAAAGTTTTAGCACTACAGGCGACTATCAGAACAGCGACGAGTTCCTCGAAGCTGAAGATATGAATCGTGATGAAAAAGCGGAAATTATTGTTGCAAAAAGTTTTTATGATCAATCGCCCGGAGGTATGCAGCATTTTGAACTTAGTGTTTACAATATTGACAGCCTGCTGACAACATATACACTCAGAGCAAGAAGAATGAATGAAGAACCTGTTCTGACTGAAACAGGGATCAGGAACTATGCAATTGCCCTTGGCGACTTTGACGGTGACCGGGTAAGACTCGGTGACCCGGTCCATTTTGTTAAAAGAGGAGTTGTCGAGCCGACGGTTATTCTCAATACACCTCCCATTCATTATGACATAATTGACAATACCGTTTATGATCTTAGCGGCTGTTATCCCGATCAGAACTGCGGATTTACATCTACTTATACTCAATCAACTTCCTTTGATACTACAATAACTACAGGAACACACGAGGACTGGGGCGCAAGCACTTCACTCACAATCGCAGCAGGAATCTTTAAAACTAAAGTCACTGCCACTTACGGAGAAAAATTCAGCAATACAGAGTCCTCCGGAAATTCATATATAATTACTACTGGCCGGGTAGCGGCCGGCGACGACTGGATCTATGCTAATGTTTATGATATTGATCTCTATGAATACCCCGTGTATGACAGCCTGGATACCACCCCCATAGGTTATTTTATGGTTAGTGTTCCGGGTCAGCCTCAGCCATACTGGATAGAATTGAAGGATGACGATCTTCTTGGTAACCAGTTCCACCCGGATCATGAAACAGGTAATATTCTTTCCTACAGAACTTCGGATACCTACGACACAGCAAGGGTTATAGTTGATTTTCCTCAGCAGCCTATCGGCGCCACGGGAAACAGCTTCGCTTCGCTCGTGATGCAGTCGTTTCAGCAGAACGGCGTTGAGACAAGCTGGGATGCCGGTGCTGAAATTGGACTGAATATCGATCTGGAAGCTGATATTTATGGATTTGATATGGGATTGGAAATTGATGCAGGCGGACATTATAATTACGGCGAAGTTACAACGCAGACAGTTCAGGTTCAGCAGTCGCTCGAGATGCGCGGAGATCTGGGCCACCTTGCTGCACAGTACGGTACCAGCGGAACTTACTATGTGAAACCTTATGCTTACTGGACATCCTATGGCGCTCTTGCTCTTGATTATACTGTCCCTGCTCTGCCGACAGGAAACTCATTCTGGCAGACTCATTACGGAGGTAAAACCGATCTCGCGTTCAGTCTTCCCTGGAGATATGACCAGGAAAAGGGATACCCGTTCCCGCAGAACGATTCAACCTACCGTTATCGTTCCCGCGATATAAAGCTTTCTACAAAGGAACCCCATGGCGGTGATTCGATAAAGATAGCCGCTAAAGTCAGGAACTATGGACTGGAAGCAGTTTCAACCCCCTTTACCGTCCGCTTTTACGCGGGTGATCCTGCTTCGGGAGGAACACAGATCGCTGAGACTACTATTGATACTGTAATTGCTCCGCGCAGCTACCGCACAGTAATTGTTCCGTGGCTGATACCTCAGAATATGCAGCTGGACAATGTGAGAATATATGCGGTACTGGATCAGGAGAATGCGGTTACAAATGAGGTACATGAAGATAACAATATTGGATGGGCACCGGCACTAGCTTATGGTCCCCTGCTTGATGTACAGCAGGAGAACACCCCTCCTCAGAAATTTATTTTGTACCAGTCTTATCCTAATCCATTTAACCCTACTACCGCTATTACCTTCGAATTGCCTTCATCAGGTAATGTAAGTCTGAAAGTTTATAATGTACTGGGACAGGAGGTAAAGACCCTCGTGAACGGCTACAGACTGAGAGGGAAATACAGTGTGGATTTTGACGGAAGGAACCTTGCCAGCGGCGTTTATTTCTATAGGATGGAAGTAAACGGATACGCTGATTCCCGGAAAATGATTTTATTGAAGTAATCGCAGATTTCATCCAGAACCCGACTTACCGGATAGTTTTCCGGCAGGTCGGGTTCATAATTCTCAATCTTCAATTTTCAATCTTCAATCCTTACTTAACCAGTATCATCTTCCGGCTCTGAACCTGTGCGCCGGCCTTCAGTGTATAGAAGTAAACTCCGCTTCCCAGATCAGAAGCATCGAAGCTAACCGAGTACTTTCCTGCCGCTTTCTGCTCATTCACCAGCGATGCAACCTCGTTTCCTAATACATCATATACCTTCAATGTAACAAACTCATTATCAGGAAGAGAATAGCTTATCCTCGTTGACGGATTAAACGGGTTAGGATAATTCTGCTCAAGTGCGAATGATGACGGCGCAGTCTCCGCTGATACGATCTCCGAATACGCATAGCTTCCGTCGAAGTCCACCTGCTTCAGCCTGTAATACAAACGAGACAGCGGTTACTCCGGCTAACCTGTCCGTATATGAATAGACCTGAGGTTCAGTAGTTGTTCCGCTGCCTGCAGCAAAGCCTATAACACTCCAGTCTGTCCTGTCGGTGCTTCTCTGAATCTCAAAGCCCTTGTTGTTCGTCTCTGTAGCGGTTGTCCAGTTAAGGTTAACAGTACCCTTCCCTGCGCCAGCCGTAAATGATGTAAGCTCAACAGGAACTATATCAGGAGTAATATAGCTGTAGTAAACATCCTCTTCCCCGTTGAAAGTAGCCGCCCAGGCAAGCCGCGCACCGTTTTCGTCTGATACCATATGGTAGTAATCACCCATCTTCTGCTGGTTCGGCCAGCCGAGGTGAGGATCGAAGAAATCAGACATCCTCTCGTTCTCCGACCAGGTTACGCCCGCATCGGTCGAGTAAGAATAGTACAAAGATGATAGGTAAGTTCCCGGGATTATCACGTGTATCAAGCCAGACCACATCGATGCGCCCGTTCGGGGCAACCGACATTGTGCCGAACCACTGGTATGCGTTGGTGCCGATATCGTCGTTAATTTTTATAGAAGGACTCCAGCTTACACCGCCGTCTGTGCTTCGTGAAAATCTCACATCAAGCGGATCGGAACCCGAGTAAAGGTTCAACCGAACATAACAGGTAAACATTGCCGTCAGTCGGACCTCCGGAGGTGTCAATCGCAATCGATGTCTGTCCTGCAAGACCGTCGGGATTGGGACCAAGACCGTAGGTTATCCATCCGCCGAGATCTACAGTAGCAGGCGAATTCCATGAAACGGCCTGACCGGCAAACTTTGCGGTGGTCGATTTGGCAACAACAAAATCAAATGTGCCCGATGCCCCTACATAAAGGTCGCCGTTTCTATCCGTCATCAGCGTGCCCCAGGAAGGATCGTCGGGTATCTGAATGCAGTTTTCATAGCTGGAGCCGCCGTTGGTTGAACGCGTGAAGAAACCGGGATAGCAGGTGCTGTAGAAGCTTGTCCAGAAAGCGTAGATGTGCCCCGAACCCGGACCATCGGTCTTGTCAATCGTCATCCACTGCTTGTCGCCTCCGTGCGCGTCTGTGCCGTTGTCCCACGACTGTCCGCCGTCGCTCGACTTAAATACCTTGCAGAAATAATCAGGATCGACGGTAAGACTGTTGTAATAGAAGTTGCCGTCCCTGTCGTAATCCAGAACAGGATCGGAGCGGAATATACCCGGCTGAATTACACCCGGGAATGTCCACGTCATTCCGCCGTCTGTCGTATACGCATGTCCCGCCTGGCGGAAGTTGCTGCTTACAGTGTTGAACTGTCTCCATCCGATTGTCATCTTATCGGGATCGTTGGGATCAACGGCTATTGAAGGTTCATTAGCCGCGTCGCCAGCAATGTTCTGACCATTCTCATCAACATTCACCTGAACGGTAGTAATGCCGCTCATAGTATAACGGTAGGCGGGTGATCTTCCCATATCGTCCCTCGACACGGGAACATACTCGTCGTCCATTACTTCGTGATGCAGAGTAGGATCGTGCTGTTTTTCGTGATGCTTGTCCGCCTGGGAGAAAACCAGGCCTGATGAAAAGAGAACAATTAAAACAGGCAGTAATAAAAGGACTGCCGCATTGTTGAATCTTTTCCCCATAGAAATGTTGATCATTTTACTTCTCCGGATTGGATGTGGAAGTAGTGAATTTGATGTTTCTATTAATTTACAAATATTTAATTTCTACTTCCTCACAAAAATTATAATGATCCTGCGCCGCAGTGCGGCAACATTTTCACAGGCAGGGGCGCGGTCAACTTAGCAGGCCGCCTATGCACCGCTCCATACGGTCTTTAATTCACTTTTTCTTAAATTTACATTATTTTATAACCGGGATGCAATGAAAACAATGGGACTTATAGGCGGCACGGGCTGGGTATCTACTACCGACTACTACCGCCTCATCAACAAGGAAACGAACAAACTTCTGGGAGGTCAGAACTCCGCACGCCTTCTCCTTTACTCCTTCAACTACGCCGATATAAATGAATGCAATTACGCGACGACCACGAACAGGTATACCGCTACGTACTTGATGCCGCCCGGAAATTAAAAGATGCTTCGGCCGATTTCCTGGTGCTCTGCGCAAATACCCTCCACCAGTATGTAGACAGATTAACCGAAGAAATACAGCTTCCCATAGTTCACATAGCAGATGCGGCTGCCGCGGAGATTAAAAGAAAAGAACTTACAACGATAGGACTCCTCGGCACAAGGTTCACGATGGAAATGGATTTCTACACGAAGAAACTCAGCGAAGCCGGCATCACCTCACTTGTCCCCGGCAAACCCGAACGCAGCTACATCCACAGCGTAATAATGGACGAACTCCTCAAAGAGAACTTCCGTCCCGAATCAAAGCAGCGCTTCCTTGAGATCATTGGTGATCTTGAAAAACAGGGCGCGCAGGGCATCGTTCTCGGATGCACAGAGATCCCGCTTGTTATAAAGCAGGAAGACACACACCTTCCCGTTTTCAATACATTGCAGCTCCACGCAAAGGCCGCCGTCGATTACGCACTTAACAGCTGAACTATTTTACCTTCGCGCACACCACGTCATCAAAAACATTAAACGAAAGCGCCGCAGCCTTCTTTTCCTTATCCATATTGAACTTAACATCAAACAGCATCTGATCCGATGCGAATTCCGAAGAAGACACAGGAAGAAGGTTCACAGTTATTTGGTCGTTCTCATCTCTTAACTTAAGCGAGTCGCCGTCGCAGAATACAGTCATGCTGTCGCCTTCGTCCGAAGTAAAAGTTCCCTCATAGTTATGATAATCAGAAGGATTTATATTCACTGCATTTATCACCCTCGGGGTGTTCATATTTCCCAGTCCGTGCGTCTGTCCGCACTCAGCGCAGTAGGTCGGCTCAGAAAAATTATTAATATAATGCCTTACAGGTTTCCGGGTATGCAGGTAGCGGTATATTGCCCGCAGGTCGTCATCGGTATAATTTTTTACAACTATCCAGGGCATAATTGAATGAAGCGTTCCGCCCTTACCGGTTCTTATAACCGAAATAAAAGTATTCTCGTCGTAAGCCAGTCCCGACTCATCCGGAGTAAGATTGGCGCTGAATGCAGAATCGTGCAGTTCCTCAAGATGAAGACCGCCGGCAAATAATCCCGGTTTCAGTTTCGTCTCCCACGAAGTATGGCACCCGATACAGCCCCCCACTTCAGTAAGATATTTCCCTCTTTCAAGCACGTTTGAAAGATCCGGTTCAGGAACAGGATCATAAATCGGCCGCGGCAGATGAGCAATACCCTTTTTTACTTCATCAGGAATAATTGATTTTGGAAGCTCATTATGAACCGGGGGCAGTGTTCTCAGGTAGACCACAATCGAGGCAATATCCTCGTCTGAGAATTTTTTGAATTCCTGATAAAGCATAAGCGGGTACAGAGCGCGTCCGTCGTGTCCCACCCCTTCTCTTATTGCCCGGGCGAACATATCATCCGTCCATGTTCCCGCGCCTGTTTCCTTATCGGGAGTGATATTAGGAGCCACCACCCTTAAACCCTTTCCCTCGGCAACCAGGGAGCCAGCGCCTTTCATCGACTCGATAGGAGGAGCGCCCGGCTTACTCCAGTCCCTCACACTGTGGCAGAGGAAGCAGTGCGAAGCACCGTTGGTAAGGTACTTTCCTCTTGCGATCCTTTCGGGTGTACTTTCAAACTTAACATCAGTAAGCGGGCGGGCCTTCAGACCTGCATTAATATATATCGCATTGGCGGCGGGAGTATCTTTTGGGGGGTTATCGCCGCATCGGACGAGGAGGAAAGACAGAGCAGCACCAATAAGAACAACGTAGAGATTCTTCATTGTGTCTCCGTAATTTTTTTTGATTGGGAATTTGAAACAATATAGGTAAAAAATTATTGTTAATCCAAAACAATTAATAAATATTTATTATCGGAGAATCGTGATTACAAACAGCCTGTTCGCTTTAAGCGGCAAGGTGAAAAATAAGCAGCCGCAATGCGGTCTGGATGGACTTAGAATATAACCGATCAGTTTATCGGTGTTATGCGCCTAAACTTTCTTTGATATGTGATGCCTGAGACCACTTCGCTTGCATACCTCCAGAGTGTGACCTGAGTGATTGACTATCTTACCCTGAAAAATATATTGGCAGAAACTAAATAAAGAAGCATGTTCAGGATAAAAGTTTCAGCGCTCGTTTTTGCTTTGATCGGATTTTACTTAATAGTCCCCTCATGTAACTCTCAGGAAAAAACCCCGTCTGTGCAGACTCAGAACCAGGGCTCAGTTCCAGATTTAAACGAGGCATCAATGTCCCTCAATCTGAGTACCGGTAAACAAATATATGACAATTACTGCTCCGCCTGTCATGGCGTTAACGGAAACGGTGAGGGGCAGTATGCAGATGAGATGAAGACCAAACCTACAGATTTCACCACGGGCATGTACAAATTCAAATCCACTCCTTACGGAACACTTCCTACAAAAGAAGATATCGTCAGTACCCTTGAACTGGGAGTAAGAACCACAGCAATGATACCTCAGCTGCAGCTGAGTAATAAGCAGATGAATGAAGCGGCGGAATATATTTTATCATTTGCGCCTAAAGGAGAAATTACAGGCACGCCCATAACAATTCCTCCGAAGCCGGAACTGACAAATGCCTTAATAAAGAAGGGCGAAAAAATATACAGCATAAATTGTGTCAGCTGCCATGGAAGCGGCCTGAAGGGCGATGGTCCAAACGCCGGCAAGCTGCAGAATTATAAAGGACAATCGGTTCGTCCCGCTGACCTTACTTTAATCCCGCTGAAAAGAGGCAACACACCTGAATGGAAATACAAAATAATTAATAATGGAATTGAAGGAACCCCTATGACGGCATATTCCGGCGTCATAAAACCTGAAGATATCTGGGCACTGATCTACTACATAGATTCTGTTAAAAAGGAGGAACGTCCTTCAAGCGGAAAAGGAATGATGGGAGGCGGAATGATGGGCGGAATGATGGGACCGAAATTATTTGGTGAGGAATATATAGGAGTGAGGATCGACATGGCCGCCGGTCATGCCTGGATGATGAGCAGATAATTTAATTGGAGAGAATAATGAAAAAAGGAAATTCTTTGAAAGTTATGTATATAACTATTATTACCGTTTTTTCCTGCGCGCTTATGATCGCTTATGCGAACTCAAATCCACTTAAGGCACAGCAGCAAAAACAGGGAAACAAAAAATGGGAAGCCCCGGCTTATGCCGATACATTAAAAAATCCACTGGCCGGAAATTTACAGGCGGCAAAGGATGGGAAAAATCTTTTTAATATTTATTGCGCCACCTGCCATGGAAATGAAGGAAAGGGGAACGGAATTCAGGCCGCAACCCTGAATCCCAAACCTAAAGATCTTACAGCTAAGGAAGCTCAAAAACAATCTGACGGCGCACTCTTCTGGAAGATTACCACGGGTAACCCGCCCATGGTTTCCTGGAAATATACGCTTACAGAAAAACAGCGCTGGCAGGTAGTCGACTACATTCGTCAGCTCGCGAGAAAGTGATTATTGAACTGATTTATGATATGAAAGGATTTCAGCTATGAGTATTAAAGGTATTTCATTGTTGTTCATAATTGTTTTATTTCTTTTAATTCCGGATCAAGCACAGGCAATCCCGAGCTTTTCGCGACAGACAAACCTTGCCTGCAGCAGCTGCCATTATGCATATCCCCAGTTAACCCCCTTCGGCAGAATGTTTAAGCTGAACGGCTATACCATGGTCTCTGAAGCTTCCATTGAAGCTAAATCCAAAGATGACGAAACCACATTAAGAATATTAAAAGTACTTCCTGTAGCGGCCGCTATCCAGGCCTCCTACACCTACACCCAGAAAGACGTACCGGGAATGAAGAACGGCACCGCAAGTATGCCCCAGGAACTGGCTTTGTACCTGGCGGGAGAAATAACTCCGAAGATCGGTTCCTTTATACAGGCATCTTACGAGGAGGGTTCGGGAGTTTTCGCACTTGATATGACGGACCTGCGTTTTGCGGATCATACAACCGTGGGCGGAAACGATCTGCTCTACGGGGTAACGCTTAATAACAGTCCTACACTGCAGGATGTATGGCAGACGGTTCCAATCTGGAGTTTCCCCTTTGTCGGTTCCGACGTTTCACCCTCGCCCGGGGCGCAGACCCTGTTCTACGATGAAGATAAAGTAGGAATGAACGTTGCCGGCCTGGGAGCGTATGCACTGTATAATAATCTTATTTACGGTGAGTTCAGCCTTTACGGATCTACGCATCAGGGACCCCCTTTCCCCGCGGATGCATCGTCAGAGAACACAGTAAAAGGAATAATGCCCTACTGGAGGATTGCATTACAGCACTCGTGGGGTAATCAATATGCTGAGATAGGAACGTTTGGTATGTCGGCTGATATGTATCCTACCGGTATCTCGGGTACTACAGATAAATACACCGACATTGCATTCGATGCCCAGTATGAAAATAATCTCGGTTCAGGATCCCTGCTTGCTCACACAAGCTTTATAACCGAAAACCGGAATCTCGATGCCGCTTATGCCGCAGGATATGCTTCCGCCTCCTCGGAAAACCTGAACCACTTTAAGATCGATCTCAGTTATCTCTTTAATACAAGTTATGAAGTAAGCGCCGGCTATTTTATTACCGGGGGTACCGCAGATTCGCTTCTCTATGGAAGAAGTATGACTGACGGATTTTATAACGGAAATCCCAACAGCAGCGGAATTACCGCCCAGTTTACATACCTGCCATGGATGAACACGCAGTTTGCCCTGCAGTATGTAATCTATAATAAATTCAACGGTGCAAGTACTAATTACGACGGTTTCGGCAGAAATGCATCCGATAATAATACACTTTATCTTAACAGCTGGATAGCTTTTTAACCGGCAGGAGTTGGTTTGGAAAAAAATATGCTGGAAGAGAATGCCGGACAACTATCACGGCGAAACTTTCTAAAAGTTATCAGCGGTGTCTTTGCGGGATTTATTACTCTCTCGCTGAGCTTCCCGATGATTAAGACCGTGGCAGGTACCATTTACAGAAAGAAAAAAAGAGCATATTCAAAAGTAACATCACTTAATTCTATCCCCCAAAATCAGCCGGTTGAACCATCGATAATAATGACGGAAGAAGATGCCTTTATCAGGAATACACAGGTTCACCAGGTCTGGGTTGTTAGAAAATCGGAAACCGATGTTAAAGTCTTTTCCCCTATCTGTCCCCACCTGGGCTGCAGATATAACTGGGATGACAGCCGTAATTTATTTATTTGTCCCTGTCATCACAGCGTGTTCACAAAAGACGGCAACGTTGTATCGGGTCCCGCCCCCAGACCGCTCGACACCCTGCCACAGAAAATAGAGAATAATAACCTGTATGTACTGTGGGAAAGATTTAAACCCGGTATACCCGGAAAAGAAGTGATTTAGGATTTATATGCATAGAGCGTGGAAATGGATAAACGACAGGATACCGGTTGCCAAAGTTCTGCAGATTGGGCTGGATGAAGAAATCATCGGCGGTTCAAGCTTCTTCTACACACTGGGAAGCGCTACGTTGTTCGTTTTCACGCTTCAGATGGTTACCGGTATCTGGCAGCTGTTCTATTACGTGCCTACCGTGGATCATGCATACGACAGCCTGAATTTCTTCCGTCTTTTCGTTCCTTACGGATGGCTGATCCACGGTCTCCACTACTGGGGCGCAACGGCTATGGTGATCCTGGTGGGACTTCATATACTAAGAGTTTTCATCTGGGGTGCCTATAAACAGCCGCGCGAACTGACATGGACATTCGGGGTAGTACTTCTCCTGTTAACAATTACAATGAGCTTCACGGGAGCGGCCCTGCCGTGGGACGAAAGAGGCTACTGGGCAACAGTAGTAGGCACAAGCATAGCCGGAACAACACCGGTAATCGGAACCGGCATAAAATTCTTGCTCATCGGGGGAAGTAAGATCGGTCAGTTAACCCTTTCACGGTTTTTCATTCTCCACACGGCAATCATCCCTATCATCGCGTTAGTGTTTATTACTTTCCATATCGCCGCATTCAGGAAATTCGGAAGTGTGGGTCCCTGGAAAGAAGAAAGAAGGAAAACTATAAGTGATTTCTGGCCGGAACAGGTAACCAAAGATATTATCGTCGGCGTGCTGATATTCTTACTGCTTGTAACCCTCGCAGCATTCAGTCCGCCCCCGTTTACCGGTCCCGCCGATCCCCTCGATACCACGTTCGCGCCCAAGCCCGAGTGGAACTTCCTGTTCCTTTACCAGGCGCTTAAATTATTCCCGGGCTCCCTCGAAAAACTGGGTACCGTGGGCATTCCCGCATTAGTTCTGCTCCTGTTTATTCTTCTTCCCTTCCTCGACCGTAAAGCAAACAGGAATCCTGCCAGGCGTCCTTTTATGATGCTGGGCGGAATGTTTTTTCTGGGACTCCTCTTCACCCTCACGTGGATGGGCTACACCAGCGGAGAAAAGAAATCTGAGAATGAAACCTATTCCAAAGTAAAGACGGAGGCAGTGAAAGTAAAGAAACTGTCGCCTGCAGCCCTGAGAGGACAAAATATCTATAACACCTACGGCTGTATGTCGTGCCATACAATAAGCGGAAGCGGGGGTAAAGTCGGTCCCGACCTTACCAATGAATCGCAGAAAGGACACTCAAAAAACTGGATAATCGCCCAGGTAACCAATCCCCGCAGTCATAACCCCCAATCGCCTATGCCGCCGTTTTCAATGCTGGATACCACGCAGCTAAGCGATCTGGCCGATTACCTCTTATCTCCCCATCCCCAATCGGCAGGAACGGGTACCCGAAAGGCAGCAGCTACTGAATCCGTACCGGCTTCAATAAAAAATGAGAACAGCGAATTACCGGAAGAGAGCAATGCAGCCGATGCCGGTAATAATGAATCAGAAACGGGAGGCAAAACCAAAAGCACCACCGGTCCCGCGGCAGAAATGATCGGCAACGTTGTGCACGGCGCTTTATTATTCGGGCGCGACTGTGAATCGTGTCATGGAACAGACGGCAAAGGAGGAGTTCCCAATCCGGGTTCATTAAGCGGACAGGTACCGGCACTTAATCCCATCAGCAGAAAACTGTTCAGCAAAAATCCTCAGACATTTGCCGACAACATCGACAGGATCATCCAGAACGGATCCGTACCGCAGGGACAGAGTCCCCAGCTCAAAATGGAAGACTACGGAAAATCCCATGCACTAACACAGCAGGAGATTGCGAACATTGAAGCATATATATCAGACCTCAACGGAGTCAACAGGGCCGAGATACAAATAACCTCTTTCAGTCCCGAAGAATATTACATAGTAGTAGCCTCAGCCTTCGCGGTAATAAGCATATTGTTTGTATTCCTCTGGTACACTAAGCAGAAAAAGGAGTAACGAATGCTGATAATGTGGCATCTCTGTGCCTGATGAGGGAGAGAAATAAAGTCATACAGCTTTGCCCTGACCTTCAGGTCGGGGGTATAAGGATCCGAAACCTGCTCCCGGGCTTCAGTCCCGCCCTCAGACTTTGCCCCGTCCTTCAGGTCGGGGATATCAGGATCCAACAATCTTTGCCCTGACCTTCAGGTCGGGGATATCAGGATCCAACAAACTTTGCCCCGTCCTTCAGGTCGGGGATATCAGGATCCAACAAACTTTGCCCCGTCCTTCAGGTCGGGGATATCAGGATCCAACATCACTCCCGGGCTTTAGCCCACTTATACTGCCCGCCACCCACAACGCTCAGCCTTTTATTATATTAGTAATATAAAAAGGAGAATACTATGAGAACCATACAAAAACCGCAGGAAGGCGAATACCCCGCATACGCGTCAATGTACATCGATCTTCTCCCCGACGACGGAATGGTGCTTCAGAATATGGAAGAGAATATGAGAATGGTAATAGAATTTATCCAGTCGCTTCCCGAAGAAAAACTTCTGCACAGGTATGCCCCCGAAAAATGGACAATAAAAGAAATACTTGTTCACATCATAGACGACGAGCGGATCTACGCATACCGCGCGCTTTGTTTTGCCAGGGGCGACAAAACAGAACTTCCGGGATTCGAACAGGACGACTATGCAGCCGCATCGAACGCAGACGATCGTCCCCTTGAGAACATCCTTGAAGAATACGAAGCAGTACGTAAATCAACCATCGCACTGTTCAACGGACTGGACGACGAAGCACTTCTGCGCAGAGGCACAGCCGACGGAAACAAAGACACAGTTCGGGCCCTCGCCTACCACATCGCCGGCCACGAGCTCCACCACATATTTTTCATCAAGGAATACTACCTGTAACTTTGCCCGGCTAACCTTTAAGCTTTGCCCCGCAGTCCCCTAAAACTGGATATTGAAGTCGAATCTTCTCATATTTGAAATACAAAACAAACGGGTAAAGCAAATGGCGGAGCAGATACAACCACAAAGCAATTTCTCCGGGATTCGTACATTTAATACTCATTTCTGTTTCAATAATATTACTGCTTTCACTCACAGGCTGTGTAGCTTCAAGCAGCTATTACTCTGCCCGCACACTTGAACCGAATAAATTCGCAATAGGTGTTGCCGCCGATGATATTGTTCTTGGCGCTTCAAATTCCGGTAATCTCAAGGTAGGCATATCCAAAGATTTACCATTTGCTCCTTCATTAAGTATGGCTTATGGTTTACCCTTTGGTTTTGAAACAGGATTACGCTGGTACCCGGTAAGTTTTTTGGAATTATCCTTGAGGGATCAGCTTAATCCGCGCGATTTCCGGGCTTTCGATTTTAGTCTTGATTTCAGTTATGCAGGTCTTATCGGATCATACTCCTATATAAAAGCCGGTGCATCCATCAGCAGAGATATAGATGGATTCGAACCATTCCTTCATTACTATTTTTACCATACCGTCGGAAAGATGAGGAGTTACGCAGATCCTTTGACGGATTCATCACGAACCTTACAGGCGAACTCATCAACGATACCCGCACAATCGGCTTCGGCATAGCAGTACCGGCAGGCAGCATAAAATTCTTTCCCGAAGCTGATTATCAATACTTCCAGGGACACTT
>CAVRHV010000023.1:0-263566 GCA_963721075.1 uncultured Ignavibacteria bacterium
ACAGAACACACCTGCAGCAGGAGCTTAAAATACAGGAGTTTGAAGCCCGTCATCTTCGTGAGATCGAGAATATGAAGTCAAGATTTTTTGCGAATCTCTCGCACGAGTTCCGTACACCGCTGCTGTTAATCAAAGGTCCGCTTGAGCAGATGATCAAAGGAAAATTTAAAACGAACCTTCAGTCGTACTACAGGATGCTGCTTCGTAATACCGAAAAGCTTCAGAACCTGATAGATCAGCTGCTTGAACTTTCACAGCTTGAGGCAGAAACTATTCCCGTGAATAAACAAAAGGACGATATCGTTAGTTTATTGAGGACATTCGTTAATTCTTTTATTCCTTTAGCCGATCAGAAAAATATAAATCTTTTTTTCAACCCATCGGTGAATGAAATCTTTTCAATGGTTGACAGGGACAAACTCGAAAAAATTATCAATAACCTGCTCAGTAACGCAATTAAATTCACCCCTGAAGGCGGAGAAGTCTGTGTAAATGTTATTAAAAAAGAAACAGAGGATAAAAGCTATATTATCTTAGAAGTTGATGATAACGGTTTGGGTATTCCGGACGAATACCGTTCCAGAATTTTCGATCGTTTTTATCAGGTAGATGATACCTCAAAAAGAAATCATGGCGGATGGGAATTGGTCTTGCACTTGTCAAAGAACTGGTAATGTTGCAAAAATGGGAGATTTCGGTACAAAGCAGGAATAAAGGTGGTACAAAATTCATCATTACAATACCTGTGGAGGAATCCAATGGGGAGGAGAAACAACACTACAGCTTAGTGGAAGAAGAAATGAAGGAAACGGGAGTATCGGATTTCAGCCCTGGAGGAAGAGCCGAACCACGTTATGAAACTGTAGCCGAAGAAGCTGAGAAATTAGATGAAAATAATCCCACAGAGAAAAAACCCTCAATACTTATAGTTGAAGATTCCCCGGACGTTAGAAAAGATATTTCCGACCTGCTGAATCCGGAATATAAAGTGATCCAATGTAAAGATTCAGAATCGGGGATCAAATCAGAAGAGTCATGGATATCCCGATTTGATTTTAAGCGATATTATGATGCCTGGTATGGACGGTCTGGAGTTTTGTAACCAGATAAAAAGTGACTGGAAAACCAGTCATATCCCGGTAATTTTGCTAACTGCCAGGGCATCTCACAAAGATAAAATGGAAGGACTCGAAACCCGTGCCGATGATTATTTAACCAAGCCTTTTAACTTTGAAGAGCTTTCAGTACGTATCAGAAATCTTATTGAACAGAGGAAACTGCTTCGAGAGAAGTTGAAGAAAGAAATAAACATCGGTACATTCTCATTTCATGGCAATCCTGTAGATAAAGAGTTTATGGAAAGGCTTACTGCCATCATCGAAAGGAACCTGCTTAGAAAAGGTTTCAACAGTGAGATACTTGCTGAAGAAATGTTTGTAAGCAGACGTCAGCTTCATAGAAAATTGGTTAGTATAAGCGGACAGCCGCCAGGTGAATTTATAAGGGCGATAAGACTCAAAAAAGCTGCCCGACTTTTAGTGGAAAATAACCTCAGTATCACACAAATTGCTTATGATGTAGGATTCGAAAGTCCAGCCCAGTTTACCAGGGCTTTCAAAAAACACTTCAATTGCCTTCCCTCCGAATTCAGTCGGAAATGCGGGTGAAATAGACTCCCTTATTTCCCGGAAAATGCCAGTTTTTGTCACAATAAAACAAAAGATAGTCACAAATACGCAATTTTAACGGGATAATAGACCTTACTTTTACATTTAAGATACTTCTTATCGGGACGTCATTGTCAATCTTTATGATTTATTGGGAGAGGGTCTGGAAAATATGAAGTACACCAGACCTTTAAAGCCTTCTTCTTCTACAAAAAATGCACAGGGAGAGACTAATAAAAAATCTTTTGGGAAGATGGAGAAAAAAGAGCGTTGGCTTTCATTCGGAGTTTATTCACTGATAATAATAATTACAGTCTCATTAATGTTAATCATCTTCAATTTAGTATTAAAAGTATGAATCCATTGAAAATCGAAAAATATTTATTTCAGAGTCTGTATATCCTTCTTTTGCTGGCATTGATATTTTTTATTTAATAAAACTCAGGCATATAAATTCATTTTACGGAGGTGAAAAATGGAGAGGGCAATAAAGATATTGTCATTAATTATCCTGCTTGCAGCTGTTACTGTTAAAGCAGATATCTTTTTGGTAACAAATAATAATTCAAGCGGAAGCGGTTCCCTGAAACAGGCAGTAACTGATGCCAATAATAATGCAGGAGCGGATACAATTCTTTTTGCTGCGGATGTCAGAGGAACTATCAATAATAATGATGTACTGTCATTAACAGAGGAACTGACTATTATCGGTCCCGGACCCGACTTACTTGAAATCACTTCAGGAGGAAGCAATAGAGTAATAATAATTTATGACGTATATGACGGAATATTTAATTTCATAGGCCTGACAATTTCCGGCGGTACCTGCACTTTTGGTCCCGGTGCAGGAATCTTTGCCACAACTTCCTACCTGAACATAATCAACTGTGTGATTAAGGATAATACTGTTACGTATCAAAGTTCAGGAGGAGGGGGACTGTACATATTAGCTTCATACATAGTGATAGAGAATTCAGTGATAATGGATAACGTTAACCAGCTTGGTGGTGCAGGAATGTCAATCAATTCCAACGGTCTGTTAAGAAATACCTCTTTTATAAACAATACCGTAACTGAGTTAAATCCCCACTGGGGCGGCGGTGCAATTTATAATGTTTCCGGTGCCCTTGTTCTCGAAAACTGTACTTTTTCAGGCAACGTTCATCCATTGGCCGGTGGAGCAATTTATAATAATTTATATGGACAGCTGAAGCTACATAATTGTACCATTGTCAATAACCAGTCAGAAACAGGCGGAGGCATCGCAAACTTTTCTTCTTCATTAGAAGACACGATGATAACACTTTGCCACACTATCCTGGCTAATAATACGGCCGAAACCGGAAGCAATCTTTATGGAATTTTCAGATCCTATGGGTACAACCTGATTGAAAGCACCGACTCTGCAACGATCAGCGGGGATGAAACAGGAAATATATACGGCGAAGATCCAGAACTTGGAGGTCTTACCAGTTATTCTCCCACTGTATATGCACACCCGCCGCTTGCCGGCAGTCCTGTGCTGGAGTCAGGTAATAATGCATCGTGCCTGCTTTATGACCAGAGAGGAATTAGAAGACCTCAGGATGGAAATGAAGACGGAAATGCGATAGCAGATATCGGATCGTTTGAAACGATGGTCGATAGTGATAATGATGGAGTTGCTGATATAGAAGAAATGGGACCAGAAGGAAATGATGATTCGTATGACGGAAATGGTGATTCTTTCCCGGATTATACTCAGTCAAATGTGACTTCATTGTGGAATTATGATAATTCCATTTATGTAACGTTGGCTGCCCCTGACGGGGTTATGCTGTTAAATGTATTTTCTGTTGAGGATCCCTCGGGAGGGAATCTTCCTGCCGGTATCTCTTTCCCCGTAGGATTCTTTAAGTTTATGATTGATCTTCAGGGAAACGGTCCTAGTATAGATGTAATGATTTATTTCCCCCCGGAAGTTTCAGTTACTAACTACTACAAATACGGATCAACATCCGATTTAACCATGCCGCACTGGTACTTATTTAACTATGATGGTTCTACCGGTGCTGAAATAATTGCGTCGAACCAGGTCAATCTGCATTTCATCGATGGCGGCAGGGGAGATGATGACCTAACAGTAAATGATATCATAGTTGATCCCGGAGGACCGGAGGGGACTATTACGGCAATTCAAAATCTGCCTTTGGCTGCAAATGAATTTCAGCTCTATCAGAATTATCCCAATCCGTTCAATCCAGCAACAATTATATCGTTCAGCATAAGTTATTCATCATTTGTCTCGTTGACAATATATGATGTTTTGGGAAATGAGATCACAGAACTGATGAGTGGGAAAAAAGATGCTGGAACCTATGAAGTTCAGTTTGATGGTCACGGGCTGGCAAGCGGAATTTATTTTTATCAGCTAAAAGCCGTACCTGACGGCGATCAATCCGGAAAATTATTAAGTACAAAGAAAATGCTGCTGCTAAGGTAATATCTAATTATTCATCAGCTATTAATAGGAGGAGAGTATGAGTTTTCAGAATCTGATGACTATCAAAGCACTTGTTTGTCTTGTATTCGGAATTCTGTTAGTTGGCATCCCGGATACATTGATTTCAATATTTGGTGCGGTTTTAGGAGATGGAGGAATGTTTACAGCAAGGGAGTATGGTTCTTCGTTATTCGGGAACCTCTTTCTCTGCTGGTTTGCCAGAAATGCAATAGAGTCTGATGCAAGGAAAGCAATAATCCTTGCATTATTTGTTTACGATCTGATCGCCTTTGTTGTAACAACATTTACGATTATTACGGGAGTTCTTAACCCATTAGGCTGGGCTATTGCAGCGATTTATCTGTTCTTTACAATTGGCTTTGGATATTTTATGATAAAGGTACCTGTTGTTAAGCCTGCATAGTTAATCGCAAATAGCTTTGGGGTTTATGTATAGAATACCGCTTTAGGGGTAACGAAACTGGTTAATAATTCCGATTTGACAATATTCCATCAATTTATTAAGTTCGTGTGTCCCTATATGGAGGCACATTCACCTATAGGGGGCACATATCATTAAAAGGCTTAAAATGAAGGATTTGATAGATAAGCTACAACTTTTAGATATTCCCCGGCGCGAAGCTGAAGTATACCTTGCCCTCCTTCAGAAGAATGAATTTACAGCCCCCGAAATCGCAAAAATAACATCTGTCAGCCGCACCAAGACTTATGAAATTTTACAGAACCTTGTTAAGAAAGGCCTTGCGGGTCAAAGCTATAAAAACGGTATTAAGATCTTCAGCAGCATCAGTCCTGAAATTGTTATGAAAAGCATAAGCAACGAATACGATAAAAAGAAATCTGTTGCCGATCAGCTTCAGGAAGAACTGATGGAGCTGAAAGCCGCCCAGGCTGAGACTACCGATCCGCTCGATTACATCGAAATATTAACCGAGCAAGAGCAGATAAAGGAAAGATGGCTGTCGATTCAAAAAAATACTAAAAAAGAGCTGCTATTGTTTTCCAAGAGTCCCTACTCTTTTTCCCTTGAAGAAAACCTTGATTACGAAAAAGCATTATTGGAAAGAAATGTAGACTTCAAATGTATCTATGAGTATTGCGACATTAAAACCGAAGCAGATAAAAATTTGTTCATTGCAACGCTTGAAAAATATGAAGATATAGGCGAAGAGATCAGAATAGTAGATAACCTTACAATGAAACTCTGTGTATGCGACAGCACAATAACAATGCTCGCTTTAAATGACCGGGTTTCTCTTAAACCCAGTATAACATCAATGTACGTTAATCACCCGAGCTATGCGGTCTCACTCCGGATGGTCTTTTTCACCTTCTGGGCAAACGGTTTAACCCTCGGAGAGTTTAAAACAACCTCTCCCGTTATATACGGGTATAATATTGTTCTTTGCTGAATTAGAACCAGGTATAAAACCATAAACTAAACAATCAACTTAATTCTCTCACTTTTCTCTGGAGATAATATGTTCAAATTATTCAATTTCTCTATTACCGCGATCTTATTGGGGTTGATTTTTATCGGGGTTTCAAATGCTCAATGGCAGGAAGCTGTCGGACCTGACGGCGGTGTAACAACGTGTCTTGCCGAACACGATTCTATGATCTTTGCCGGTACACTGGGCGGCGTTTATAAAAGTACCGACAGTGGATTAACCTGGACAAACGTAAGCTCAGGACTTCCGACTACGTATATATACGATCTCTATGCAACACCATTTTCAATATATACCTGCTCTTATGAAGGAATATTCAGGTCTGATGATGACGGCGGGTCATGGACAGAAACCGATGCCGGGATTGCTACGGATAATGTTTACTCGCTTACTTCAATTGATTCCGTGTTATTTGCCGGTACAATGAACGGCGTATACAGATCTGTTGACAATGCAAATTCATGGGTACGGGTTGATACAGGAATGACAGACCCGTTCATAAACAAGGTAACAGCCCTCGGTGCTTATCTGTTTGCCGGAACCGATGATGGAGTATACCGGTCCGACGATCTTGGAGATACCTGGGTCTTTGCAGGAAATGGAATAACAGGCGGAGCTGTTCACGCAATGGGTATCCTGGGCCGTTCTAAGGTATTTGCAGGTACCATCGACGGCATTTTTGTGTCAACAGATCAAGGTGCGAACTGGACATCAATAACAAACAACCTTTCGCCTACAGGCGTTTATGCTATGGGCTTATATACTGATAAGATGTTCGTCGGAGTTGCCAAAAGTGGAGCATTTGTTTCAACAGACGAGGGGGCAACCTGGAATCCGGTTGATCCGAGTCTGGATAATCCTTACATCATTAGCTTCCTGAAGTTCTATGATATTCTTTATGCAGCAAGCGGAGACGGAGTTTACAAATCTTCTGACAACGGCGATACATGGAGCCGTACAACTGCAGGAATCTATTCAACAAGTGTGAGAACTTTCCTTAATGTCGGCTCTGATGTACTGGCCGGGACTTTTGACAGCGGTGCTTTTATATCGCACGACAACGGATTAACCTGGGAGCCGTTTCCTAATATAAACGCTTACGGTATCCGTACCCTGGCAAAAAGTGATTCGGCATTGTTCGCTGCCACAACAACCGACGGACTGTTAAGATCTACCGATGGCGGAACGACCTGGGCAAAAGTTCTGTCTGAAGCAAGAGATACGTATATAAGGACGGTAGGAGCACACGGAAATATAGTTCTGGCAGCCACCTTCTCTGACGGTGCATATAGGTCGACCGACAACGGAACAAGCTGGACGCCGATAAGCAGCAGTCTTAGTGATCCCGCAATAGATAACTTCACTTTTATCGGGAATGATCTCTTCGCCGCCACCTTATTCTCAGGCTTCATCTTCAAGTCGACTGATGACGGGCAAACCTGGACGGAATCATCCAACGGGTTATCCGGATACTCATCAACCCATAAGGTTGTCGCAGTGGGGAATTTATTATTTGCGGCTTCGAATGATGGAATATATGTATCGGACGACGGAGGAGATAACTGGACGTTAAAGAACAACGGCTTAACCTCCGTAATTATGCTCACCGCAGAAGCATACGGATCAACGGTATTGGTGGGCACTGCCGAGGGTTATGCATTCAGTTCATCTGATAACGGGGATACCTGGACATCGATCAGCGACGGGTTACCTCTCACCGGTTACACTGCGGGAGTTGAAGCATTTGATGTAAGCGGACAGAATTTATTATGCGGCACTTACTCAACAGGGGTACTTTGGCGTCCTGCAAACCAGGTCATTACATCAGTCGAACAAGAGAAAGACCATATGCCTGTTGAATTCACTCTAAGTCAGAACTACCCGAATCCTTTTAATCCCACAACCCAGATTAGCTACAGCATTCCGAAAGACGGGATGGTACACCTTAACGTGTACAACACACTTGGACAGAAAGTGGCAGAACTTGTAAATGGATTTAAGAGGGCCGGGAGTCACGAAATTACATTCAATGCCTCTAACCTGGCAAGCGGCATTTATTATTATACTATCGTATCCGGCAACTTCACCAGCACTAAGAAGATGGTATTGCTCAGATAATCCAGATTGCCAACATAATCGAGCCTATCATACTAAGGCCAATGGAAGGGAGAGCAATCCGCTCTCCCTTTATATTAAGATCACCCATCGCTCATAAGCAGTACTATAACACCTTTATGCAAGTATAATTTTTCTTGTTGAAGTTCAGGATAAAAAATTATATAATAAAACCCTTGAGATATCATTTATTACCACTGATAAATGATTAAAAATTCTGCACTCCAGTGTATAATAATTCATCAAAATCACTTCGAAAAATGAGTTGAACCGTCTTTGAACCGTCTCTACTACGGTATAAAAACTTCATTACTGCGAGATAAAATCCTAATGTAAAAGTACACTTAGTCAATGTCCTCACTTTTGTTTTGTGGGGCAAAACTTTTATTTTTGTTCTCCAATTTCAATATTTACTAAAAAACTGCGAGAATGGCGGAATTGGCAGACGCGCTAGACTTAGGATCTAGTACCGAAAGGTGTCGGGGTTCGAGTCCCCGTTCTCGCACTAATACTTCTCCCGGAATCCCCTAACTCCAAAATATCTACGATTTCTGTTCGTACTTAATATACTGGAGTAATTAAATAGCAGCGGCAGAGTACCTGCCGTTTTAGTCATTATTTAGAATTTGTAAAAACTACAATTGAATTGGGGGAGTGGAATTGGGAGGCCGGCCTTCTTCACGACATTGAACCTGCCAAATGATTTTCGCAAAATTTTTTAATGCAGCAGGAATTTTTCCGTTTTCATATACCTTGTATGCAATTTCGACTCTTGCGATGAATGACCAGAACTTGTCAAGCTCATCAACAGTCATTTCCATCCGCAAGATCGTTTCTTCAAGCTTTTCATACAGCTTGGTTCTGGTCATATCAGGAATATCTGATGCATTGGAAATTTCCTTCTGAAGATTAGTGAACAGACTTAAAATTTGTTCATATTCATGCTGTGTGAATTTGTAATGGTTAGATTCCCTGTAATTCATGATGATTTCCCTTAATATTTATTCCGCCTTACATTTGGCGCAAATTTATATCTTTTTTTTCTTAAAAAAAACAGGTTTAAGAATTCTGTAAAAATTAAATCTTAACTTTGTTTGGTTATGAAACTTAGTGTCAGAGACTTATTAATTATATTGATTTTTTTTAGATGAATTTTTGATAAATTTATTGTTGAATAAACAGGATATATACACTAAGTGAGGTAAAAACAACTCCCTCACTGCCGTTTTTTCTTCAAAATTGTAAAAAAAACAGAATTTAATAATCAACAGAGGGTATTTTTACAGGTATGAAAATTGATAAGATTTGCACGAATTATTCTTTAAATAATAAAATTTGGATAGTCCTATTTTCAAATTTCTTATTCCAAACAATCAGCCGTCCGGGGAAAGCATGAAATATACCCACGTTTCTGTCTCAAAGACCGGACTTCGCCGGTATGAGAACGAAGATTCTTTCGGTGTTTTTGAACTTGATGAAGGGTTATTAACTGTTTTGTGCGACGGACTTGGAGGAAACCGTGCCGGTGAAGTGGCTTCCAGTCTTACGGTAGAGACTATTTATAACTCTTTTATAAGGTCCGATAACAATGATTATCTTGAAAGAATTAAAGAAGCTATTCTGGCTGCCAATAAAATGATAATTAGTCAGTCAAGTTCAACACCTGCATTTAAGGGCATGGCGACTACGGTCGAGGTTCTTTTTCTTAATGCTAATACTGCTTACTGGGGACATATTGGTGATTCACGGATTTACAAATTCGATGAGCAGAAGATTAAGCAGATTACTAAAGATCACTCACTGGTTCAGCGACTCGTTGATGAAGGTTATCTGACTCTAAAAGAAGCTGAAAACCATCCCAACAGGAACATTATTATGAAAGCGCTGGGTGATACGCCCGATGTTGAGGCTGATCTGAGCAAACTCAAGCTGAATACCCGCAGTGAATTTCGATTTTTTGTATGTTCCGACGGCGTTACCTGTGTAGTAAATGATGATGAGCTTGAGGAAATTATAGGCCAGGAGGACTTAAATTTTACCGCGGAAAAGCTTTCGAAATTAATAGAAGACAGGGGAGCCCCGGATAATTATTCATTCGTATTAATTAAAAAGGATGAATGATGGTAGGGACTAACATTGAGAATTATAAAATAGTCGAAGTGATCGGCGAAGGCGGAATGGGAGTTGTCTACAAAGCAATCGACCTGAAGCTTGAACGTTACGTGGCTATCAAGATTCTCAATACAAGCAAACCTCCTAACCCTCAGTTCATTGAACGCTTTAAGCGTGAGGCACGTAACCAGGCAAAGCTCAACCATACCAACATAATTCCTGTCTATGGGTTCACCGACGCCGATAATACTCTGGGGATCGTTATGGAGTATATCGAAGGGGAAACCCTTGAGGATATTATTCGCAGGGAAGGTCGACTCGACCTTAAATTTTCACTTGATGTTATGAGACAGGTATTAAGCGGTGTCGCATTCGCACATCAGAAGGGCTTCATTCACCGCGATCTCAAACCTTCGAATATTATCATCAGTAATGAAGGTATTGCCAAGATAATGGATTTCGGAATATCCAAGTCGATAAATGAGACCAAGGATATTACCAAAGCAGGTACGAAAATCGGTACTATTTTCTATATGAGTCCTGAACAGATCAGGGGTAAACCACCTACAACACAAAGTGACCTTTATTCGCTGGGCGTTACATTTTACGAAATGCTCTCGGGAAAGACACCTTTCGATTATCCTACGGAATTTGAGATAATGGAAGCCCATATTAAGAAAATGCCGGCAAGACTATCAACCCATCTACCTGATATTCCACCGGAGATTGACAGGATAATATCAAAAGCTCTCGAGAAACCAGTTCAAAAAAGATACGTGACAGCGGAGGACTTTCTTGAAGATATAGATAATGTTTTTGAGGATCTGACGACGGTTGAAATTGAAGAACCGATAGTTTACCAGAACAAAAGAAAAATACCTCGTCATATTCTCAGAAGATTCGCTTTTAGCAGTCTTATCATCATTATTGGTGCTGTCCTTTTCTATTATTTTTACAGCAATATTTCAACTCTGCTTAAGGATAAGAATCCTATTGTAAATAACGGTGACGGGGGCGAGGCTACAATGACTTCCAATACCTCCGGCGTTATAAGGGCAGGATGGACTCCGGTTACGCTTTCAACCGGAACAACCCTGAATTCAATTGATTTCGTTAATTCTGATATAGGATACATCTGCGGATTTAACGGATTGATACTTAAGACGATAGATGGCGGAAAAACATGGAAGAAAAGTACATATGACAGTCGTGTTAATTTCTTCGATGTAAATTTTCTTGATGAGAATAACGGGTTTATCACAGGTGATAATGGTACCATAATTTATACTAATGACGGCGGTAAGAACTGGAAGATACTTAAGATCTATATAAAAGAATCGATTTTTGATATTTGTTTCCTTAGTGATAAGAGAACCGGGTTTATGGCCGGGAGTCATGGAACAATATTAAAAACACTAAACGGGGGCGCCACCTGGTATCCGGTATACACACCAACGCGCGAACTCCTTTACAGTATCGGCTTCAGAGACGACAGAAACGGATTTGCCGTAGGCTGGAACGGCACTATCCTTAAGACAACGAATTCAGGCAGATCCTGGAAGGTAATGGATAAGATGACTAATAATTACCTTAGAGATATTAAATTTATTGATGAGAATAACGGGTTTATATCCGGCGGGGGCGGTATTGTATTAAGAACAACCGACGGCGGTGAAAGCTGGAATGAAGTTCCTTCCAATACAATGTCGGGTTTATATTCAATTCATTTTGTAGATAATAAGGACGGTCTGATTTTAGGAAGCAGAGGAGAAATACTTGTTACCGATGATTCCGGTGCTAACTGGAAGCTTACTCAATCGGGCAACTATGCAACGCTTACAGACGCAGCTGTCACAAATACTGATAAGATCTTTGTAATAGGTTTCAACGGAACAATGCTCACAACTCAGGCTGTGCAATAATTCTTTCCTGAAAAAATCATTTTCCCTTCAAACTTTAATTTTTTATTCCTTAATTTCTTCTTATAAAAATTTTCTTTTTTATGAGGTTGAAGTGGATAAATTTGTAATTAAAGGAGGTCGGAAATTAAAGGGTACTGTTGAAGTGAGCGGAGCTAAAAATGCTTCGCTGGCATTAATGCCGGCCTGCCTGTTAACAGGCGGATTGTCAGTTCTTACCAATACCCCGGAATTGAATGATGTCTACACCATGACGAAATTATTATCTTTTCTCGGCGCAGAGACATCATTTGAAAAGCATACCCTTAAGATTAATACGGGCAATATAACATCTTTCGAAGCCCCTTACGAGCATGTGAAAAAGATGCGCGCTTCTGTATATGTTCTTGGACCTCTGTTGACGCGTTATGGTAACGCAAAAGTTTCGCTGCCGGGAGGATGCGCCTGGGGACCGCGACCCATAAACCTGCATCTTGAAGCTCTCGAAAAAATGGGAGCAGAAATTGAACTCGATTCGGGGTATATAATTGCCAAATCCAGACGACTGCATGGGGCTAAAATAAATTTTGATATCTCATCTGTCGGTGCAACCGGCAATACTCTTATGGCAGCATCGCTTGCAAAAGGAACAACAATAATAAACAATGCTGCAATGGAGCCTGAGATAACCAGCCTTGCCGAGTTTCTAATCAAGATGGGTGCGAAGATAAACGGAACAGGAACATCAACTCTGGAAATAGAAGGTGTAGACGAGTTGTTACCGGTTGAGGCAGAAACCATTCCCGATAGAATTGAAGCAGGTACGCTTCTAACCGCTGGTGCTATCACAGGGGGTGCGATTACTCTGAAGAAGATTCAGGCAAAATACCTGAGCGCTGTTATCTCAAAGCTGGAAGACAGCGGATGTACTATTAAATCTGATGATAATTCTGTTTCCTTAAAAGCTACCCATGAAATTGAGCCCGTTAATGTATCTACTTCAATTTTTCCCGGGTACCCAACCGATATGCAGGCCCAGTGGATCGCTTATATGACATTATCTTCCGGTGTTGCTACTGTTACCGATACGATTTATCTCGACAGGTTTAAGCATGTGCCTGAACTTGTAAGGCTGGGGGCGGATATTGCGGTAAGTGAAAACAGTGCAGTTGTTAAAGGGGTCGATAATCTCGTTGGTGCAAAGGTAATGTCAACCGATCTAAGAGCCAGTGCTTCTCTGGTGCTGGCAGGACTGGCAGCCAAAGGGACAACCGAGGTTCTCCGTGTGTATCATCTTGACCGGGGATATCAGAGGATAGAAGAGAAATTGAAAGAATTGGGTGCGGATATTGAAAGAGTTCAGGGAGCTGAGTATTAAACATTTATCGGTAAAAAGTATTTTAGGGTGGCGAAATTATCTGCTGGTTTATCTGATAATTTTAATACTCTTCAACTTTCTTCTCCTTGAATTTCCACTGACTAATGTATTCGGCTTTGAGTTTTCTGCACTTAATGCTTTTCTGTTGACTATATTATCGGGTATCTTCACACTTTCTGTTCTTACAAGTGAGAATGATTATAAATTATTTCTGAAGAAAGACCTCCCGCCTTTTATTCTTTTCCTGATTATTCCTATGGTCGTTTCGATTACTCATGATCTTCTTACAATAAATTGTTCTGTATGGGACGGACTCCTTTTTTATACATTTATTACCCTTCCGTCTGTTATAGTTGGAGCTGCCCTGGCAGTAATATCAGTAATTATATCGCCAAGGTTCAGGTACCTCCTTTTTATTATAATATTCCTGGGCGTGCTGGCTATTACATTTTTCGAGTTTTATTATAATCCGCAGATTTATTTTTACAATCCGGTTTATGCTTATTACCCGGGCACTATCTATGATGAAGCAGTAGAAGTCAATCTTCAACTGATGATATACCGTTCTCTTAACTTACTCTTCTTTGGTGCTATATTTTTTATCGGCTCATATGTCTTATACAGAAGTTCCGTTATATCGAAAAAGCTTGTTATATATATTACTGTGCTGATAGCGGCTCTGTTTCTTTATCTCTCACCTGATTTAGGGTTCTCGACAACTCAGAAAAAACTGAAGAGCGTACTGGGTGACCTCGTGAGGACTGAACATTTCGATATTTATTTTTCTCCGGGTATAGGCACTGATGAAAAAAAGATTATAACTCTTAATCATGAATACTATTATAAACAGCTTTCGGGTTTTTATCATACTTATCCCAAAGAGAAATATGTCTCCTTTATTTTTAGAGACGATGAACAGAAAAAGAAGTACTTTGGTTCGGAAAACGCTGATGTAGCAAAACCCTGGCTTAGAGAAGTCTTTACTATAGCTGAAAATTATAATAGTTCTTTAAGACATGAAATTGCTCATTGCTTTGCAGGTGAGTTCGGATGGGGCTTATTCGATGTTGCCGATAACTTTAATCCGGCTTTAATAGAAGGTGCAGCAGTTGCGGGGGCTCCTGAATATGACCTGAACAATGTTCATTATATGGCTTCTCTTGCTTACCACAATGGGTTCAGGATAGAGCTTAAAAACCTGTTTAAGGGTCTGAATTTTTTTGGACAGACATCAGGACTCTCATATATATACGCAGGATCATTCTCCCTCTACCTTATTAATAAATACGGCATCGAAAAGTTTAAACGACTTTATTCTGATATCGATTTCCAAAAAATTTATGGAAGGGATATCAGCGGCCTGAGTGATGAATATTTCAGTTTTATATCAAAGGAATACAATGCCGGAAATAAAAATGAAGCCGAATATTATTTTGGCAGAAAGCCGATTATTTATAAAGTATGTCCAAGGTATGTTGCCGACAGGCTGAGGGATGCCTGGCAATACTATACTGAGCAGAATTATAAATCAGCGCTTGATATTTTTACTGAGATACTTACACTAACTAATAATTATTCAGCGTTAACCGGATATGCTAATTCACTGTTCAAGACAGGAAATAAGGCAGATGCTGTAGCTTTCCTTAAAAATAAGATAGGCAGCTTCAAAAATACCGCATATTACTATAACATAGAGTTTCGTCTGGCCGATTTTTGTGCGCAGGTTCAGGATACTATATGTTCAGACTCGCTTTATAATAAATTAGTTGAACAAAATCCCAACCGTACCTTATATTACCTTTCACATTTCCGCAGGAATCTTCTACAATCGGATTCTCTTATCATTCCGTATCTTGAAGGCAGCGATGTAGATAAGTACCTCATAGTAACCGGGATGAATAAGGATTCATACGATTACTTCAGCCTCCCGGTTTTAATCGACCTCGCAGGAGCGCTTGGAGAGAACTATAATCTGTTTCTGGGTCTTTTTGATAAAACAATTATGGTCGACAACTATCCCGAAAGTTTTGCGGTATACAGACTGTCGGTTTACCTGCTTGCGCATCTTGATTTCAGCAGAGCCAGGAAAATGGCCGCCCTCTCTATGCGGTATAATAACGATAAAAATTTTAACTTTATACTCCGGGAAAATTTTAATAAAGCCGACTGGCTTTATGTGAACGGAAACAGGATTTTATCATCAACAAACTTTAAGTGAGGTTTATGGACCAGGAAAAAAATGTGACCAAACACATGAAAGCTGCTGCGTATTTCCTTGGTTTCATTTCGTTTGTTCTTTTTGTCTATATCCTGATGGCCCTAAAGGAAATACTTGTTCCGGTTACCATCGCTATTTTCCTTACTTATCTGCTCCATCCTCTTATGGATTATATGAAGAGGAAAGGTGTTCCTAAATGGATGTCCCTTTTACTCATACTGCTGTTTGTAGCAATTATTGGATACCTTACAGGCCTTCTCCTGATCTCAGCTGTGGGAGATGTTCAGGATAAATGGCAGACGTATTATAATAATATTTCAGCTTTTATGACGCAGATACTTAAGCCTTTTGACCTGACTCTGAGGGAGTTTGCTTCCTGGTTTAAGATAGACATAACGCGTATCGATGTATCTACTGTGTTTGAGAGGCTGATTGAAGCCGGAATAATTCCGAATATGATAAATTCGATTTCTTCAATGCTGGGAGACTTCTTTATTTCCCTTATTTTCTGGGTATTTATGATGCTGGGAAAAAGAAAATTTGAAGAAAGATTAACCGTTGCATTCGCGGAAAAAAGCAAGATGGTGAAAGAGAATCTTCTGAATATTAATGTTCAGCTTCAATCGTATTTGATAATAAAAACAATTCTAAGTCTGATTGTGGGAATAATAGTTACGCTGATTTTAATTATTTTTAATGTGGATTTTGCTCTTTTATGGGGACTGCTGACATTTGTCTTTAATTTTATTCCAAATATCGGAGCACTTATTGCTACGATAGGACCTATTATTATTGCTCTTCTTCAGTACGGGCTCGGACTAACAGTGATTTCACTTGCTGTCTTACTTTTCCTCGTTCACAATGTGATTGGAAACCTGATTGAGCCGCATTACCTGGGCCGGCATATGGATCTAAGTCCGGTTTTTGTCCTTTTTTCCCTTATTTTCTGGGGCTGGATATGGGGTATTGTAGGAATGTTCCTTGCTGTGCCTATTGCCGCAGCTATGAAAATTATGTTCAGTTACATTGAACCTTTGAAGCCTATTGCTATATTGATGGGGAGTAAAGCGCAAAATGGAAATTCAGTAATCATCGAACCTAAGAATATTAATGACGAGCAATAAAAAGTTAATCAGTAATATAGCAGACTTTGAATCAGAGCTTAAAAGATATCCGTTTATTAAAATAGCCACGGAGACAGCAGAAGAACTGGGGAGTGATGTTTTTATTGTCGGCGGCTTCGTCCGTGATTTAATTCTTAAAAGGGAGAGAGATGAAATAGATTTCCTGGTAGTCGGCGACGGTGAATCGTATGCCAGGGCTTATGCAGAAAAACTTGGAATCAAAAAGGTTGATATATTCAGAAATTTTGGTACCGCACATTTCAGGTACGGTGATTTTAATCTTGAGTTCGTTGGAGCCAGGAGAGAGTCATATCGAAAAGAAAGCCGGAAGCCGCAGGTAACTGCAGGGACTTTCGAGGAGGATATCCTTCGCCGCGATTTTACAATCAATACACTGGCCGTTTCGGTAAGTAAAAAAGATTTTGGAACTCTTGTTGATAAGTTTAATGGACTTGATGATATTAAAAAGAAAATCATCCGCACTCCGACTGACCCCCTCATTACATTTGACGATGATCCTTTGAGAATAATGCGCGCATTTCGTTTTGCTTCACAGCTCAAATTCAAAGTTGATGATAAAGTAATGGAGGCAGCCCGGGAGATGCGGGAAAGACTCAGAATAGTTTCACAGGAACGGATTTCTGATGAATTCCTAAAAATAATGGCATCCTCAAAACCTTCCGTGGGACTTAAACTATTATATAATTCCGGAGTGCTTGATGTAATATTCGCTGAAGCAGCGAAACTGGGTGGAGTGGAACAAAGGAAGGATTATCATCATAAGGATGTTTTTCTACATACCTGCGAGGTGGTTGATAATATTTCTAAGGTGACTGACAATGTATGGCTCCGTTTTGCGGCACTGGTTCATGACATAGCTAAACCTCCGACAAAAAGGTTCGTAGAAGGAACAGGGTGGACATTTCACGGGCATGAAGAACTCGGTGCGAGAATGATGAAATCAATCTTTAAGAAACTTAAACTTCCTTTTTCTAAACTGGAATATGTTGAAAAGCTTGTAAGGCTTCATCTCAGGCCTATTGCCCTGGCAAAAGATGATGTAACAGACTCAGCGATAAGGAGGCTGATAGTGGCTGCAGGGGAAGACCTTGAAGATTTGATTACACTGTGCCGCGCAGATATTACAAGCAAGAACAGGGATAAAGTAGACAGGTATCTGGAAAACTATGAAAGGGTAATGAAGAAAGTATGGGAGGTTGAAGAAAAGGACAAATTAAGAGCCTTTCAGTCACCGGTACGCGGTGATACAATAATGGAAGTATGTAATCTTAAACCATCAAAAAGAGTGGGGGAAATAAAACAGGCAATCGAAGATGCAATACTTGACGGAGAGATCGGAAATAACTATGAGGAAGCCTACGCTTATCTGCTTAAACTAAAGGAAAAATTAACAAAATCTTAATGAGTTTACCGTTTATCATCAATTCCGGGTGTTTGCTTTTACCGCTCCTGTAATTATTAAGCCGTTTATACTTAAAATTTTATATGATGCCTTATATAATCTATTTTTGTAAGGAATTCTTAAGGTATTCAGTACAACTGAAGAAATTCACAGTGTTTAGATAGTAACTTAATGAACCTATTCAATGTCTAAAGTACAATTAAAATCTGATTCTGTTAAACAATTTGTCGGAGAAAACTAATGAGATTTTTTCTAAGCTTAATATGTCTGCTGACTTTTAGTTATGCATCATTTGCGCAAAAGACATTAAGCCTTGATGAAGCAATCAATACCGCGCTTAATAAAAATACTACTCTCCAGAAGAGTGAGAATACATTAAAATCGTACCAGTCAGGTGTAAAGGCCGCTATCGGTAATTTTCTTCCGACTTTAGGGGCCTATGGCAACTGGTATTGGTCTAAGTCCGAACAAAAAGGCGGAAGCATCGTTATCCAGGGTTCAGAAATTCCTCTGCCGCCGTCTTCCACACAAAGCAGAAACTATACGGTTGGAGCAAGCAGCGACATAACCTTATTTGACGGACTTTCAAATGTTGCAGGTCTATCTCAGTCGCAGAATGATCTTGAAGCCTGGAGACTTACACTTGAAAGAATGAAACAGGATATAGTCTTCCAGACTATCAGCCTTTATTATGACGTAATAAACGCAAAACAGCTGCTGAAGGTGAAAGAAGACGATGTGAAGTGGAATCAGAAAAACCTTGAGACAATTACAGAAAGAAATAAACTGGGAGCAGTAACCCTTGCAGATGTTTATAATCAGCAGGTTCAGGCAGGAAATGCCGAACTTGCACTGATTCAGGCGAAAAATGATCTGGAGACAGCAAGAACCAATCTCCAGTATTACCTTGGTCTGGATGTTCTTACCAATTATGAATTTGAAGAACCTGCGGAAAGCGAAGCTCCTGAAGCGGAAAAAGAGCCTGGCTACGAGGATTTATCGGAACTGGTTACACGTGCACTCAGTACAAGGAGTGATTATAAAAGCGCGCAAGTTGAGTCTTGTAAGTGCCCAAAACGGTGTTACAATCGCTCAATCAGGTTATTTTCCCCGATTAACAGGCAGTATTAGTTATCAGTTAAGAGCCGATGCATTGAGTAACTTAAATAATTCAAAGAGTCTGAATGTAAGTGCGACGTTAAGCATACCCATTTTTTCAGGATTTTCTGTAGATAACCGCGTTCAAATTGCGGAAGTAAATGCTGAAAATAAAGATGTGGAACTGACAGAACTGGAACGTAATATTAAAAGAAATATCCAGAAGAATTATCTTGATTTGCAGGCGGCAGAAAAGAGTTTGAGTGTTAATGAAAAGAATGTGAAAGCGGCTGAAGAGAACAGGAGAATTGAGGAGGAAAAATATTCTCTTGGTTCAGGCACTCTTCTTAATGTTCTGATTGCAAACTCAAATTATACCACTGCACGCACTAATTATATTAATGCAAAATTCGCATATGTGGTTCTGAGTGAACAGCTTAAGTACTACCTTGGTGTACTTAATTATAAGCAGTACGAATAAAAATTTTTTTGAAAATAAATATATCACCAGGAGAATTTCAAATGGCTAACGGGAAACAAAAAAAATCAAAGAAGAAACTTTATATCTTCGGCGGGATAGGTGTATTGGTAGTTGCTTTGATACTTATTGCGTTGATAGGCGGAAGCAAGGAAGAAATAATACAGGTGCAGACCGAACCTGTACAGATGAGAGACATTACACAGACTGTATCTGCAACTGGTAAAATCAATCCTGAGTTCCAGGTAGTAATTACTCCTGAAGTAACAGGAGAAATAGTATCTCTTCCTGTTAAAGAAGGAGATTTTGTCAAGAAAGGCGACCTTCTTATAAAAATAAAGGCTGATTCCTATAAAGCTGCCAGAGACAGGGCAAATGCGAACCTGCAGGGTGCTAGAGCTACTCTTGCAATGAGAAAAGCCGAACTTGATAAGCTGACTTCAGATTTCAACAGAGCAAAAGAACTTCATGCCAAAGGTTTATCGAGTGATTCAGAACTAGAGACGGCAAAGAGTTCTTATTTATCTTCACAGGCATCATATGAAGCTGCCCAGGCAAATGTGTCTCAGATGGAAGCTGCACTGAAAGAAGCAGACGAACAGCTTAATAAAACAACAATTTTTTCACCGATGACAGGAACTATTACCAAACTGAATGTTGAGCTCGGTGAAAGAGTTCTGGGAAGCGGATTCAGTCAGGGTACCGATATGATGACCGTTTCGGATCTTGGCAATATCGAAGCCAGTGTTGATGTGGATGAAAATGATGTTGTACTTGTATCTATCGGTGATACTGCACAAATAAAAGTGGATGCTTTCGGTGACAGGATCTTTAAAGGTACCGTAACTGAAATAGGCAATAGCGCTATTTCCGAGGGACTGGGAACGCAGGAGCAGGTTGTGAACTTTGATGTTAAGATTAAACTATTCTCGCCAGACAATCAGTTGAGACCCGGAATGTCGTGTAATGCTGATATTCAGACAGAGACCAGGCACAATGTTGTTGCTGTTCCGATACAGAGTGTAACAGCCAGAAACCAGTCGGAGATGCCAAAAGACGAAGAAACTGACGGTGAAGTTACCGTGAAGGAAGATAAGAAGAACGGAATCGGTCAGAAGAAACTTCAGGAAATAGTATTTGTTGTGAAAAACAACAAGGCCAAGGTTATTAACGTTGAAACTGGTATAAGTGATGATAACTTTATTGAGATAACGACAGGACTTGATACCGGCCAGCAGGTTGTCAGCGGCAGTTACCGCGCAATTTCGAGAGAACTTGCCGACGGTTCGAATGTAAGAGTAGAAGAAAAAGGTAAAACCTTTGGTTCAGACAATAAAAAAATGGATTAAAGAGAATGAACATTATCAATATCGAACATATAGCTAAGGTTTACCAGGTTGGAAGCGAAGAAGTCCATGCACTCAGAGACGTTTCTTTAAGAATTGACAAAAATGAATATGTTGCAATTATGGGACCTTCAGGATCGGGTAAGTCGACTTTAATGAATATGCTGGGTTGTCTCGATACACCGACTTCCGGTATATATGATTTCAAAGGAAATAGTGTCAGCGAGATGACTGATAACCAACTGGCCCAGATAAGGAACAGAGAAATCGGGTTCGTCTTTCAAACTTTCAATCTGCTTTCCCGGTCAGATGCAATTCATAATGTTGAACTGCCCCTGATATATGCGGGTCTTCCTTATGCTGAAAGACGCGAGAGGGCAGAAGAGTCACTCATTGATGTCGGTTTGAAAGACAGGATGCATCATAAGCCGAATGAACTGTCAGGCGGTCAACGGCAGAGAGTCGCGATTGCAAGAGCTTTGGTCACCAAACCTTCGATAATATTAGCTGATGAACCTACCGGTAACCTTGACTCAAAAACCGGTGAGGAAATAATGATTCTCTTCAACGAGATTTATGAAAAAGGCAACACAATAATACTGGTTACTCACGAAGAATATATCGCAGAGCATGCTGCCAGGATAATCCGCATTAAAGATGGATTGATTGAGAATGATCATGTGGTTGAAAAAAGATATATTCCAAAACCGAGAGCAGCCGCCGGTCTTTAACTAAAATTAAAAGTAATACGGTGATATTATGAATACATTTCTGTTTGAGCTTAAAGAGAGTATGATGATAGCCCTCAGGGCCATAAGAGCGAATAAGGTAAGATCGGTGTTAACTATGCTTGGTATTATAATAGGGGTTACTTCGGTTGTGGTAATGACGACAGCAATTAAAGGAATTGATAATTCATTCCAGAATGGTATAAGCGCACTCGGTTCAGATGTGCTTTATATTGATAAATGGGCATGGTTCTCGAATGAAGACTGGTGGAAGATGCGGAACAGAAGAAATCTTACGATGGAGGATTACGAAGAATTTAAGAATATGGCAAAGCTTCCTCTGGCTACAGCTCCGGTTACAAATACGAGACAGACTGTGAAATACGAAGACCGAAGAACTGATGCTGTGAATATCAATGGTTCAAGCGCCGATTATGTTAAAACAACAAATTTTACGTTTTCTGAAGGCAGGTTCTACAGTGAGATCGAAGCGAAAAGTTCAAGACAGGTAGCCGTTATCGGAAGTGAACTTGCCAAGAACCTCTTTCCCTCGTGAGGATCCTCTTGATAAAACTATCAAAATAGGCGGGGTTAATTATAAGGTGGTAGGAGTGCTTACTGAACAGGGCAGTTTTATGCTCGGCAGTTTTAATCCCGATAACCAGGTGTTCGTGCCAATCGGAACTATCTTTAAGAATTTTTCAAACCAGATGCATGGCTCGGTGACTATTAATGTGCGTGCTGCAAGTCCGGCTCTTCTCGAGGATACAAAAGCTGAGGCAGAAGGTATTATGAGAAAGATAAGAGGACTTACATACGACGAGGAAAATGACTTCTCAATTAACCAGCAGGAAGGCTTGATGGATAATTACAACAGTGTTGTCGGGGTTATCCAGATCGCCGGTCTCTTTATTACAGGACTTTCGCTTTTTGTGGGAGCGATAGGAATTATGAATATTATGTTCGTTTCCGTTAAAGAAAGAACAAAAGAGATAGGCTTGAGAAAGGCGATCGGAGCAAAGCGGCGAACGATTCTAGGACAATTTCTGCTGGAATCATCCACTATATGCATAATGGGCGGACTGATAGGACTGTTACTGGCTATACTTTTAAGTATGATGGTAAATCAGTTTATACCGACTTCCGTGCAGTATGATGCCGTTATTATTGCAATATTAATTTCACTGCTGACTGGGGTTATTGCGGGTCTTGCTCCTGCTTATTCTGCCGCGAAAATGGACCCGGTAGAAGCACTGAGATATGAGTGATAAATATTTAATATTAAAATATAAATGATATGAGATTTTCAGAAGTAATAACAGTAGCATTCAGATCGCTTAGAACTAATAAGCTTCGTACAATGCTTACTGTGCTTGGCGTGGTTGTGGGTATTTTTTCCATAATAGTTATTATGACTATTATTACTATGCTCCAGAAAAGCATAGAGAGCGGATTCTCCCAGCTAAATAAAAATACATTTCAGATTCAGAAGTTTCCAAGTATGATGGGCGGAGGTCCCGGATGGAGAGATAAATACAGGAACCGTCCCGATCTTACCCTGGAAGATTTTTACAGACTACAGGATATGCTGACCCAGGCTATGTATGTCGGCGGCGAGCAATGGCAGTTTGGTAAGCAGATAACTTTCGGAAACAAGGAAACTAATCCTAATATCAGCGTTGCCGGTGTAACACTTGGTGCGATGAGAACAAACAACTGGAATGTAGAACAAGGAAGGGATTTCAGGCAGTCGGATGTTACATATTCCAATGATGTATGTATAATCGGTCAGGAAGTAGTTAGTAAGCTTTTTACAAATATTGATCCTGTTGGACAGGTTATTCGTGTTGACAGCAAGCCGCTGCAGGTAATAGGTGTACTCGAGAAACAGCCATCGATGTTCGGTCAATCCCGTGATTCCTACATCGTGATGCCTATTACTACGTTCCAGCAGAAATACGGAAAATATAACAACAGCATAAATATTACAGTTATGGCTCCCAGTAAAGAGGAGTATAATAATGTTATCGACGCTGCAACAGGCTATATGAGGACAATAAGGAAAGTACCGCCCGGAGAGGATAATAATTTCTATATTTTTAGTAATGAATCATTGATTACACAGGTGAACGACATTACAGCAGGTATAAGAATAGGCGCTCTTGTAGTATCGATTATAGCGCTTCTGGCTGCAGGCGTTGGGATTATGAATATTATGCTTGTTTCCGTTACGGAAAGAACCAGAGAGATCGGTATAAGAAAAGCAATAGGGGCTCGCAGGAGTAATATACTTTTTCAGTTTCTGCTTGAGGCAATTACCCTATGCATTGTAGGAGGATTCATAGGTATTATTCTCGGCGTAGGGATAGGAAATATAGCCGGAAGTTTACTGAATGCGAAAGCTGCAATTCCATTTGACTGGGTGATTATTGGTATGTCGTTGTGTTTATTTGTAGGGATAGTATTCGGAACATATCCTGCCTATAAAGCAGCAAACCTCGATCCTATAGAAGCATTACGTTACGAATAGGATGGTCTGAGCTCTAATCTTTCTGAATATAATTTCATAAGTGAGACACTGCCATTTTGTCATACTGTAGACATTATAAACATCTAAAAATTGCGAAATTTTAGCATATAGATCTGATCTCCTAAAGGCGGATAAAAGGCGGATAAAAGGCGGTATCACACGGGATAAATATTACGTCTGCCATTTTGTCATACCGTTGAATATATCAGCAAATTTAGAGACAAGTTTTTCATTCCCGAACCAAAAAAATTTCACCTCAACCGACAAGAATCTAAACTTCCCTAATCGATGTCTTTTACATTAGAGTGGTTAGACGTACCATTGTGATGTGTATTAAGATATAACCAAATTAATTCACGAATAGCTTCATATATTTTATCTTACAACAATATATGAATTGAGAAAATGAAGGCAGCTATCATAATTAATGAAGAAGCAGGGCAGGGTAACCGCTTAACGGAAATATCTGAATACCTTGCCAAAGGGAATTTTAAGTACGATGTTTTTAAGATTTCCGGTAAAAACATGCCTGACATACTGAGAAAAAGTTAGTGATAAAAATTATGAAACACTTATTGCCGCCGGGGGTGACGGCACTATAAGTACGGTTGCTGAAAAGGCTGTTAATCTTAACAGAACAATGGGAATTATCCCTGCCGGAACACTTAATCATTTTGCCAAAGATGCCGGAATACCTTTGAACACTGCAGAAGCTTTAAAGACTATCCTTGACGGAAAAACTGTACAAATTGACACTGCAAGTGTGAACGGTCATATCTTCCTGAACAATTCATCAATAGGTCTTTACCCGAAGGTAGTACAACGAAGAGAGGAACAGATGAAACTCGGAGGGAACAAATGGCCTGCAATGTTTAAAGCGATACTGGCGGTACTGAAATCAATACCGAAAATAAATGTAGCCATTAAAGCAGACGGAAGTACGGTAAAATGTAAAACACCATTTGTTTTTGTCGGAAACAATGATTACAAGTTCGATCTTTTTAATCTTGGAAGAAGAGAAGGTCTGAAAGACGGCCTGCTCAGCATATATTACCCGAAATATAAAGGAAGAATATCTTACCTCCGACTGATTTATAAGACACTCATGGGTAAACTTGATCAGGAGGAAAATTTTCAAATACTTCATAGTGAAGAGATAGTAATTTATTCAAATAAAAGGAGGCTGGAGGTTTCGATTGACGGAGAAGTTTATAAACTGGAAACACCTTTACATTATATTATTAAACCAAAATCATTAAGAATAATAGTACCCGGACTGATTTGAAAAGAATAGTACACATATCCGACCTGCATTTTGGGACAGTTGAAAAGAAGATTGAGGATGCTGTTCTTAAAGATATCAGGGAAACTGAGGCCCGACCTTCTGATAGTAAGTGGTGATCTTACCCAGCGGGCCCGAAAAAGTCAGTTCCGACAGGCGAAGGAATTTCTTAAAAAGCTGGATTGTAAAAAGATAATTATTCCCGGAAATCATGATATCCCTTTATTCAATATTTTTGCAAGATTTCTACGGGCTCTGACTAACTACAAAAATATTATCACAACTGACCTGTCTCCTTTTTACAGGGATGAGACCATAGCTGTACTGGGAATAAATACTGCCCGGTCACTTACATGGAAGTCAGGCAGAATTTCAGTCGAACAAATTGAAGTTCTTAAGGAAAAATTATGCTCCATTGACAACAGCATATTTAAGATAATAGTAACCCATCATCCATTCATTCCTCCACCGGGAGACCTTGGGATTAAGCTGGTCGGCAGATCTGCGAAGGCTCTGCGGATCATTGATAAGTGTTCCATTGATTTGCTGCTTGCGGGACACCTTCACCAGGGATATAGCGGTGATGTCAGACCCTTTTACCCCTCACATAACAGTTCGATTATTTCGGTGCAGGCAGGAACAGCAATATCAAACCGGACCCGTGAGAGAACCAAATGCATTTAATCTGATTGAAGCTGATAAAACTTACATCTCAATATCTGTAAGAGAATGGAATGGAGATGCATTTGAACCGGCTCAGACAACGGAATATTTAAAGACAGGCAGAGAATGGATAACACAGGAACTGAAGAATCCTTATTCCTGGCAGTAAAGCAATAGTAAAATGACCGTCCGGCAGCCAATTACTCGTATCGAAGCGCTTCAATCGGATCCAGATTAGAAGCCTTATATGCCGGATATGTTCCGAATACGACCCCTACAAAGATACAAAGGCCCAGACCAATGAGTACCCAGTCAACAGGAATTGCGTTTTCAGCATTAAGAAAGCTTCCTGCAAAATTACCAATACCTATACCAAGAGCGATGCCTATAAATCCTCCTATAATGCAGAGGACAACTGCTTCAATAAGAAACTGCAGCAGGATGTTGCTTTTTCGCGCCCCAACAGCTTTCCTGATTCCTATTTCCCTGGTTCTTTCAGTTACTGATACCAGCATAATATTCATAATTCCTACACCGGCTGCGAGAAGGGCTATAATTGATACCACAATAGCTCCGATTCGTACACCCCCTGTAATATCGTTTATCTGGCCCACTAGTGATTCATTACTGAATATATCAAAGTCATTATCTTCTCCTGCAGGTACTTTTCTTATTATCCTCATATATCCCGTTGCTATATCCATAGCGGAATTGTAATCTTCTTTACTATAGGATTGAACCGTAATGCTTATGCTGTGCGCACGTCTTCCATACATCGACTGGAATGCTGTAATTGGCATGATAATGTAATTATCCATCGACTGTCCGAAAAATTCAGGCTGCTTTTCAAGGATACCGATTACTTTTAGAGGATAACCATCAACTCTCACCGTGAGACCTACCGGATTTATGTTAGGAAAAAGCTTTTGCGTAACATCGTCTCCCAGAACACAAACATCTTTAGAATGCTGAACATCTGATTCATTAATTTCTCTTCCGTCTCTAACGGTGACCGCATTAGTTCTGAACGCACCCATGGTTACACCAATAACTGAGATGTTAGGATTCGTCTCTTTACTACCAAATTTCACTATCCTTCCATGCATAGATTGTTCGGCCCCAACGTACTTTGCCTGTTTCATCATCTGCTCAAATCGGTAAAATTCATCAAGCGTGATATCTTTTCTGTTGCGATATTTACGCCACGAACCGGGTCCGCCGGTATGGATCGCCGGAAATTTCTGAATCTGGAAAGTGTTTTTATTCAGGAATGAGACCCCGCTTTCAATTGTCTCCTGAAGCATTGTTATAACCGTCATAATTACAATGATTGAAAATATTCCGACCACAACACCAAGGACAGTTAGTAAGGTTCTTAATCTGTTGGATCTTAAGGAATCAAAAGAAAGTGAAAGAATCTGGCTGATCTGCATTATTCCCTCTTTATCTCAATAAAAGTCTAAAATACTGATACAAAAATAATCTAATGCGTCTAAATATTAAAAGGATAGAAATAATAAATAAAAGGGTCCGGAGAAAACAAAATGATACGTTGAAATAACAGGGGAAATTGAATCTTAGAAGCAATATAGACTTGATAAAAGAAGTATGTAAATTTAGATTATTAGTTCACAAATCTTGTCATCATTTGAGATTCAAGCTTTTATTAATACCGGGTTTACTCTTTCTTTTGACAATCTCATTAAGGGCACAGGATAGATTACCTGGTAAAAACTGTTACGGATACAATACCGATAAATCTGGAAAATAAGTATTCTCTTTCCAGGGTTTCTATTATTCCTTTTTCTGAAAGGATAGTTCTGCGAGGCAGGACTCTTAATCGGAGTGATTACTCAATATCATACAAGACAGCTTCATTCCAGCTCTCTGATTCACTTGCTTATTCAATATTTGATACACTTTATGTTTCATACAGATCATATCAGCTTTCTCTTCAAAAGGAATATAAAAAACGCAGCCTGGTAATTAAAGTTAAAGAAGGCGGAAAAGATACGATCCGGGTTTCACAGACAGAAGGCGGAGGGTTTACCGCAGAGGAAATATTCGGCAGCAGGATAGAAAAAAGCGGAACTCTGGTAAGAGGATTCACCGTAGGTACCACAAAAGACTTCACACTTAATAGCGGTCTGCGTCTCCAGCTTTCCGGAAAACTATCAGATGATATTGAGGTGGTGGCTGCACTAACGGATGAGAATACACCTATCCAGCCTGAAGGTAATACAGAAAGGCTTGATGAACTCGATAAGGTATTTATTCAGATCAAGCACCCGAATGCTACAGGGACATTCGGTGATTACCAGTTAATTAGAAGGCAGGGAGAATTTGGTGTAGTAGACAGAAAGCTGCAGGGACTGATGGGTGAATTTAACTATGAGGGACAATCGGGCTATGTTTCGCTTGCCAGTTCCCGCGGAAAATTCAATACGAATAATTTCAACGGAGTTGACGGAGTTCAGGGTCCTTATCGTCTTTCAGGAATCAATAATGAAAAAGATATTGTTGTGATTGCAGGGACAGAAAATGTATATCTTGACGGCATCCCGATGAAAAGAGGCGAAGCAAACGATTATACAATTGAATACGGCAATGCACAGATAACTTTTACTCCAAAGCGGCTGATTACTGCGGCAAGCCGAATTTCGATTGATTTCCAGTATACCGACAGACAGTTTACAAGGGACTTTTTCGGTGCAGGGGTGAAGTCATCACTCCTGAGCGATAAACTCGGGATTCAGGTTCAGTACCTCAGAGAAGGAGATGATCCTAATGCTCCCATCGACGTGACAATTTCAGATTCGGATAAAGTAATACTGCAAAATGCCGGAGATGACCGATCCAAGGCCACAAAGACAGGCGTAAGTCTCGCGAAGCCGGATTCTCTCGGAATCATAAGAGGAACATATATTAAAGTGGATACGCTTGTTAATAATGAACCGTTTAGTTATTACGTTTATAATCCTGGTGATTCAGCAGCTATCTATAATGTTTCTTTTACCTATGTGGGAGAATCCAAGGGTGATTATACAAAGATAAGTCTGGGCAATTATCAATTTGCCGGCATAGGACAGGGAGGATACCTTCCTATAATCTTTATTCCGGTTCCTGAACGAAAACAGGTAGGAAATATTGTAGTCGATGTTAATCCCCTGAAGGATTTCTTCATAAGTCTTGAATATGCAGGGAGTTTATGGGATCAGAACCTGCTCTCAACTCTCGATGATAAGAACAACTACGGCTATGCAAGGAATATATTCCTGAAAATGGATCCTAAAAAGATAACTCTGGGCAATATCAAGCCTCGGGAAAATCGGGTTCTCGGCCAAGGACAGGTTCATACAGGATAAGTTTACCTCTGCTGACAGGATAAATGAGGTTGAATTTAACCGTGATTATAACGTTGCACAGGACCAGTCAAGGGTTGATGAAACGCTTCGTGAGTTCAACCTGAACCTGCTGCCTATTGATAATATGATTGCCAGCTCATCCATTGGTATTTTGAAACGCGGAGAGGATTTTAAATCGACAAGGTACAATAATATCTTCAGCTTCACAGATAATAATAGCTTTAGTCTTCTTTATAATTTCGACTATGTAGAATCCCGGAACAACAATATCAAAACAAACTGGTTAAGACAGAAGGGGAGCGGGTATTATGTGTTCTGGTATCTCAAGCCCGGTGTCGAATTTCTGGCTGAGAAAAAGAAAGATGAATACGTCTCGTCAGACTCTCTCCTGGGTACAAGTCTTAAGTACTATGAAGTTGCTCCATTCCTGGAACTCGTAAATATTCCCGGATTAAAAATCGGGAGCAAATATTCTATAAGAGATGATTATATGCCCCTTAACGGAATAATGCTGAAGCAGGCCAGGGCGCTCACTCAATATTATGAAATGACTTATAACGGAATAAGAGAAGTTAATACAACATTCAACTTTACATTCAGGGAAAAAAAGTATTCAGAGCCGTTCAAGAAAAGAGGCTTCCTGGATAACCAGACAATACTTATCAGATCGCAGTCGAAATTTAACTTGTGGAATCCGGTTCTGAACGGCGATCTTTATTACGAAGTTTCAACAGAAAGAACAGCGAAGCTCGAAAAAGTATTCATACGGGTACCTCAGGGAACGGGAAACTACAGGTATCTCGGTGATCTGAATAATAACGGTGTAGCCGATGAAAATGAATTTGAACCTGCAGTATATGATGCCGATTACGTGCAGGTTACTGTTCCGACTGACCAGCTTTTCCCGGTTATCAACCTGAAAACAAGTACGCGATGGAAAGTTCAATATGGTGAAATTTTCGATAATGGTTCACTAGCTTACAAACTTCTGAAGCCTCTTTCGACTGAAACATACTGGAGGATAGAGGAAAACAGCAGGGAGCAGGATTACAAAAGAATATATTTACTCGATTTCTCTGCTTTCCAGAATGAACAGACAACAATAAACGGATCTAATTATATTCAGCAGGACATATTTCTTTTTGAAAATGATCCTGATCTTTCTTTCAGATTCCGTTATGCGCAAACAAAAGGATTGAACCAGTTCAGTGGAGGAACAGAGAGGTCATATAACAGGGAAAGAAGTTTAAGGATAACCTTCAGGATGGTAAAAGAATTAAGCAACCAGACAGACCTGGTGAACACAAAGGATGCAGTATTTGCCCCGGTTGAGTCGAACAGAAAGAGAAACATTAATGGCAACAGCGCAGCATCTGATTTCTCATACAGACCGCAGAATAATATCGAGGTCGGGTTCAAACTTAAGGTTGGACGAAATGAGGATACCTACCCGGCGGTACCTACAGTTATTGATATCAATGCCCAAACCTTAAGATTTAATTTATCATTTGCCGGAACGGGAAGATTAAGGATTGAACTTGAGAGAGATGAATTGACCGGGAATACAGCAGAAAATTTCCTTCCGTTTGAACTTAACTGAAGGAAACCAGGTTGGGAAAAATTATTACTGGAGACTTAATTTCGATTACCGGATAAATACTTTTTTGCAGTCAACTGTTAGTTATGATGGCAGACTGCAGGGTCAAAACAGGGCTATTCATACTGCCAGAGCCGAAGTAAGAGCATATTTTTAATCATCAAGGATCAAAATGAAAATTATATCTGATATGATTGAAGCACATATTTTCAGAGAGACGCAGAACGGTCTCGAATTTCTGCTTCTGAAGAGATCACAAAATGAAATATATCCAGGTTTATGGCAAATGGTTAATGGTAAAATTGAGGAGGATGAAACAGCATACCAGGCCGCCATCAGGGAAATTAAAGAAGAAACCGGGCTGCACCCTGAAAAACTGTGGGTGGTTCCTAACGTAAATACATTTTATTCTCATGAATCAAATGTAATATCACTGCTCCCTGTATTCGCAGCAAAAGTAAAAGGAGGGGAGAAGGTTACAATTTGTGAAGAACATAGTGATTCCTGCTGGTATAATCCTGAAGAAGCCAAAAATCTGCTGGCATGGGAAGGGCAGAGACATTCCGTCGATCTGATTAACAGGTATTATACAAAAGACAGGATTTTCTGGGATTATATAGAGATAAATCTGCGTTAAAGCCGTCATTTATTATGGTTTTAAAACCCTAATTGGTTATTTTTAACATTCTAATTCAAATAAACAGGAGAAAAATTGAGTTTACTTGTAGTAGGATCACTTGCCCTTGATACAGTTGCCACACCATTTGATAAAATAAATGATGCCCTCGGAGGATCAGCAACCTATATATCACTTGCTGCCAGTTACTTCAGCGGACCGATTAACCTTGTTGGAGTTGTAGGAAATGATTTTCCGAAAAATTATATAAGACTTCTTGAAGATCATAACATTGATACAGATGGTCTGCAAATTATGGAAGGAAAAACATTCCGCTGGTCAGGCAAGTATCACTACGACCTCAATGTTCGTGATACATTGTTAACCGAACTCAACGTATTTGAAAAGTTTGATCCTGTTATACCTGAGAAGTTCCGGAATGCAAGGTTCGTTTGCCTGGGGAACATAGATCCTTCACTTCAGCTAAAAGTACTGAACCAGATGGTGAATCCCCATTTCGTAGTTTGTGATACTATGAACTACTGGATCGAAGGGAAGAAAGAGGAACTTCTGGAAGTTTTAAAAAGAGCAAACGTTTTGATAATAAATGATTCCGAAGCCCGTCTTCTTGCTCATGAACCTAATCTGATCAAAGCGGCCAGGAAGATAAGGGAAATGGGACCGGAGATTCTAATTATTAAAAAAGGAGAACACGGTGCTTTACTCTTCATGGAGGATATTGTTTTCTCTGCCCCGGCTTATCCGCTAGAGATGATCTATGATCCAACAGGAGCGGGGGACACTTTTGCCGGCGGGTTTATTGGGTACCTTCATAAAACAAATGATCTCGGAGTTGAGAGTGTAAAATCGGCTGTTGTATTTGGAAGCACATTAGCCTCATTCTGTGTAGAGAAGTTCAGTGTTGACGGATTGAGGGATCTTAATTACCTTCGAATACACGACCGTTACCGTGAATTTTATAATATGACAAGGTTCGATGAACAAGACTGATTATTTCTCTCTGAAGTTTGAAGATGATATGCTGGTCTTTCTCGACCAGACTAAACTTCCTTTTAAGGAGGAGTACGTAAAAACTGACGACTATAACAGGATAGCCGAAGCCATCGAGAGGCTTGAAGTAAGAGGCGCCCCTGCAATCGGGATAACGGCGGCATACGGGATAGCGCTGGCTGTTAAAGGATTAAATAGACAGGCGTGCATCTGAGGCTTTCAGGACAGCTTATAAAAGACTTGAGAGAACCCGACCCACTGCCGTAAATCTATTTATGGCTCTCGAGGTAATGCAGGAAGCTTTTGATAAGCTTGGTCCCGATGACGATCCCTACAAATTACTGCTTGCCAGAGCTGAAGAACTTCATAACGACGATATAGAAAAATGCAGAAAAATAGGGAAGCATGGATTAAATATTTTCCTGAAAAAATCATCCATAATTACTCATTGCAATACCGGTAAGCTGGCAACAGGAGGAGACGGTACTGCCTTTAATGTTATAAAGACAGGCTTTGAAAAGGGTCTTGTCAGCTACGTTTATGCTGATGAAACCCGTCCGCTTCTGCAGGGATTAAGACTAACCGCTTTCGAGCTTGAGAAAAACGGTATTCCTTTTTCGGTTCTTAATGATTCAGCATCCGCAGCGCTTTTAAGATCGGGTAAGGTTGATTTTGCAATAGTAGGAGCCGATCGGATAGCACTAAACGGAGACACTGCAAATAAAATTGGTACATATAATCTTGCTGTTAATTGTTTTTACCATGAGGTTCCTTTTTACGTTGCCGCGCCTACAACTACAATTGACAGGAAAATTGCAAGCGGTGAAGAGATCATAATTGAATACCGCGATAAGAACGAGATCAGCAGTCCCAACGGAATTGAGCTCTCTCCGGGAATAAAAGAAGCTTATACTCCTGCTTTTGACGTCACGCCCGCTCACCTGATCAAAGGCATCATCACCGAAGAAGGTATATTCAGCTTTCCCTATAACTTTATAAAATGAGTGAGATAATAAAGACTGAGGCCATAGTACTTAATAAGATCAACTATGGCGATACCAGTATGATTGCTTCTTTCTTCACAAAGGACTACGGCAGACTATCCGGCATCCTTAAAGGGGGAAGGAACTCTAAAAACATGGTCGGAACGGCTGTTAATCCGCTTAATCATATTGAAATTGTATTATATAAAAAGGACACCAGAGAGATCCAACTGGTCTCAGGGGCTTCAATCATCTCGCATTTTTCTGGTATTAAGGATGATTTTGAAAAACTTCAGTATTCCCTGGCAGTTCTGGAGCTTTTAAAGAAGCTTACCCCCGAACACGAAGTTAATATCAGACTCTTTACCGGTACGGTCAGAATCCTATCTCTGCTTGAGTCATCTAAAGAAGAACCTTTGGTACTATTTAGCAGGTATTTTTTGTTTTTTCTTACTGACAGCGGATATGAGCTGCAGTTTGAAAAATGCATATCTTGCGGCAAATCAAATTTCAGGAATGAAAATTTGGCTTATAATTTTGATTTGGGTATTTTTTGCGAGCAGTGCAGCCGGGATAATTTATACTCATTTACAATGGAAATGGAACTTTTTGAGTATCTTCTGTGTCTAAAATACAATAAACAGGCAGAGAAAATAAGTAAATCAGTTAAGGAAAAAGCGGTTGTTTTTCTTGAACGTTACGCTAAACATCATATACCCGACTTCAAAGGCTTACAATCAATTCAATTACTCAAATGAGGTATTATAGATAGTTGATACAGATGCAGCAATGCAGTCTAAGTCTAATAAAATTGAATTTTAATTCGGAGGAATAGAACATGAAATCTAAAAGATTATTTGGTGCATTTGCCTTAGTGTTTGCCGGAATCCTTTTCGGAGCGCTGCTTGTTTCCGGTTTCGGGTTGGTAAGACCAGGACTCGCGGATATAAATCTTGGTGCCAGCAATCCGCCCGTTAATCTTGATGCCGATGCTACCTCATTCAGCAAGGCCTTTATTGAAACTGCTGCCAAGGTTACTCCCACCATCGTTCAGATAACAGTTGTTTCTGAAGCTGAAAATCCTCATAACGACTTTTTCTTCTTCCCATTTAAAGATATGCCTCAGGAGGAAAAAGGTACCGGAAGCGGAATTATAATTTCCGATGACGGCTACATACTTACAAATAACCACGTAGTTGAAAACGCGAATAAAGTAACTGTAGCATTGTCTGATAAAAGAACATTCGATGCAACAGTAGTTGGTACAGATCCTCTCACTGATCTTGCGGTTATTAAAATTGATGCTAAAAATCTCCCGGTAGCTTACCTTGGTGATTCAGATAATCTTAAAGTAGGACAGTGGGTAATGGCAATCGGAAACCCGCTTTCACTTTCATCAACTGTTACGGCAGGAATTGTCAGCGCTATTGGAAGAGGGCAGCTCGGATTAATTAAAAACAGCTACGGAGTAGAGAACTTCATACAGACAGATGCAGCTATAAATCCCGGTAACAGCGGCGGTGCACTTGTTGATCTGTCAGGAGCAGTAATTGGTGTTAACTCAGCAATAGCTGCAGGAAGAACCGGAACGTATATCGGTTATGGATTTGCGATCCCTATCAATATGGCTAAATCGGTTGCAAAAGATCTTATAGCTCATGGAAAGATAAGCCGCGGCTATATAGGTGTAAACATAGGAGAAGTCGACAATGCTATGGCAAAAGCACTTGGGTTGAGCAAACCGGAAGGTGTTATTGTTCAGGGTCTGGTTGAAGGCGGTGCGGCAAGCAAAGCCGATATCAAAGCCGGCGATGTCATTCTTAAAGTCGATGGCAAGGAAGTAAATGAACCAAACGCACTCCAGAGTTATATTGCAGGAAAGAGTGCCGGTACTACAGTTACTCTCACTCTTTACAGAGACGGCAAGGAAATAACAAGAGATGTAACCCTTAAAGCCAGAGAAACAGAGCAGAGTAATGAGCCGGTAGTCAATAAGGAGAACAATGATAATGAAGATAATAGCAGTTCAGCCACTACTTTTGATAATCTTGGACTTACGGTCAGAAATCTAAACGCACAGGAAAAAACTCAGTATAGTATTGATCATGGTGTTATTATTACAGAAGTTAAACCATACAGTAAAGCCGAAGATCAGAGATTATTCCAGGGATTGGTTATTCTGGAAGCCAATAAAAAGCAGGTTGACTCTGCAAGTGATTTTAAAAGTATCATAGATGATAATAAAGGAAAATCAGTTATGCTGAGGGTAGCTGATTCTCAGGGAAATAAAAGGTTCGTCGCACTGGAAATACCTGAATAAGCTATAAAATGTTTATTTATAACGCCCGATATATTCGGGCGTTTTTTTATATTATCTCCTCAACATTTTACAGGATATAAAATGATACGCTTCTTAACGGCAGGGGAATCTCATGGTAAAGCACTTACCGTTATAGTAGACGGAATTCCTTCCAACATGACCATAGAAAATAGTTACTTGAATTATCATTTAAAGAGAAGACAAGCCGGTTACGGAAGAGGACATCGCATGAAAATTGAATCAGATTCTGCCGAAATACTGGCAGGGATCAGATTTCAAAAAACGATCGGTTCACCAATCTCGTTATTAATAAAAAATAAGGATTGGGAAAACTGGAAGATCCAGATGTCACCTGAAGGCGAGAAAGGAAAAGTTGAGAAGGTAACTGTACCAAGACCGGGACATGCTGACCTCGTCGGCATCACCAAATTCAATTACAACGATATAAGAAATTCTATAGAACGATCCAGTGCAAGGGAAACAGCCGCAAGGGTAGCGGCGGGGTCTGTAGCACGCAGACTGCTGGAAGAATTCGATATTTTAATCGGCAGTTATGTTGAAAGTATTGGTGGAGAATATCCGGATACTGATATGTTTGAAGATTTGACAGAAAACAGAATTCCGAAGAGTTTCACTGCGTGGGACTTAGCGCTTGAGGCCGATAAAAGTGATGTCAGGGTGCTGGATAAAGAACACGAGACAAGAATAATCAATAAGATTAAGCTGATTAAGAAGAAGGGTGATACTCTTGGAGGTACCTTTATTACAGCGGCAACAGGAGTGCCTGCCGGACTTGGAAGCTTTATGCAGTATGATCTGAAACTTGATGCAGATATAGCATCTGCGATAATGTCAATAAATGCTGTTAAGGCAGTGTCAATAGGAACCGGATTTGAATCTGCCGAACGCACCGGCTCTGAATCTCACGACGAAATTATTAAATCAGGAGAGAGACTAAAACGAAAAACTAACCGTGCGGGAGGAATTGAAGGAGGAATTTCGAACGGTATGCCGATTATAGTCCGTTCTGCAATGAAGCCGATTGCAACGTTGATGAGTCCGGTTGAGAGTGTTGATTTAAGAACCATGAAGAAGATAGAATCCAGGAGGGAGAGGAGCGACTTTGTAGCTGTTCCGGCATGTGCGGTAATTGCCGAATCAATGCTGGCCTGGGTAATAGCAAAACATTTTCTGCTAAAATTCGGGGGAGATTCTTTAGAGGAAACCAAAGATAACTATAATAACTATAATAAGAAACTATTTTCAAGAATTAAGAAAAATTTCAGATAATGGTAAAAATCAAAAAGTTCGTATTTAATCCTTTTAATGAAAATACATTTATTGTGTGGGATGATCATTCAAAGGAATGTGCTGTCATCGATCCGGGATGTTCTGACGAGGTTGAGGAGAATGAACTTTCCGAATTCATAAGAAACAATGATCTTATTCCCAAATATTTAATTAATACTCACTGCCATCTGGATCATATCTGGGGATGCAGGTTCGTAAAAGAAAAATACAATCCCGAGTATCTGATCCCTGAAGATGATCTGATACTCCTTAAGAATGCCGGTAGCCAGGCAGATTTGTATAATGTACAATTTAGTGAACCACCCTCGCCGGATAACTTTTTATCTGAGAAGCTGAAATTATCTCTGGGTGAATCAGATATCAAACTATTATTCACTCCGGGACATACTCCCGGTGAGTTCTGTTTATATTTTCCGAATGAAAATTTCTGCATTGTGGGTGATGTCCTCTTCAAAGACAGTATAGGAAGAACCGATCTCTGGGGAGGTGATTATGACACACTTATTAGTTCCATCAATGGTAAGCTTATGTCACTGGAGGATGACGTAGTAATTTACCCTGGACACGGTGAGGAAAGTACCATTGGCAGAGAAAAGGTTAAAAACCCATTCCTAAATGAGTAGGACTTTAGAATAAAATATGAATAAATTTTATATAATATCATTTCTTGTTTGTTTAGTCCTTTTATCTATAGAATGCCCTGGTCAGGATACTTCCGACTATATAAGTGATATTCCCGGGTGGTTACAGCAAAGGATTAAAGAGATGTCCGTTGATGAAAAACATTATGCCGGAACAAAGGTATTCAAATATGAAGTTGATGGAGACAATATATTCTGGATAAATAATCCCTGGAGTTCCTGTGTTTATTGTGAATTGTATTATGCTGATGGGAGCAAACTGGGTAAGGATGAAATCAAACGGTTTTCCGAAGTTAAAGGTGAAGCTGTTTTGATATGGAAAAATTATCCTCCTGTGCACTTTGATTCATTAAAGAAGAACTTAGAAGAACTTTGATAATCGTCAGACAATCCACGTCTATAAAATTACTCTCTGATGATAACCGATAAATACAATTTCAAAAATTCGGATTTCTTCAATCCGATGTTTGTATTCTCAGTTTAATCTTATTTAGGTTTATCCACGACACATAAAATTAAATGATAGTAATATGGAAGAAAACTATATAGAAAATAAGACAATAGAGAAAACGGATTTCCGTAATAAGAGACCTGAAGGGAGTGAATACGAAAACTGCAGATTCATTCAATGTGATTTTACGAAATCAGACTTAAACAGCATTAAATTTATTGACTGCACTTTTGAATACTGCAATTTAAGCACTTCTAATATGAACCAGACTGTCTTAAATAATGTGAATTTCAGCGACTGTAAGTTGAACGGACTCCGTTTCGATACCTGTAATGACTTTGCCCTCTCCTTCAGATTTGAAAACTGTAATCTTAATCATTCAACCTTTTATAAGGCCAGGATAAAGAATACATCATTTGTAAATTGTCAGTTGATTGAGACAGACTTTACATCCTGTGATCTTACTGAAGCTCTCTTTGATAATTGTGATCTGCAGGGAGCACTCTTTGACCGGACAATTCTTATTAAGGCTGATTTCCGGACTTCATATAATTTCTCGATCAATCCTGAAAATAACAGAATAAAAAAGGCCCGCTTTTCAGCTGAAGGCCTGATGGGATTACTGGAGAAGTATGAAATTGAGGTAGCTAAATAATATGTCACCGGAATTGCAAATTAATTATTTATTTTTGTTGAGATCTGAGAGCTTTTTATAATCAGGCGGAGGATGAATGTGTTTGGGGATCTGTCTTAGTTAAGAAATTTATAAATAATTAAGGAACAGATCTTGGAAAATCTTAAAAAGTACAAATATAATGGGGCCCGGTCGCTGGTGATTTTACATGAAAAGCATCTAAGGTCGTGTGTTCAGACCTGGAAAGAAGCTAAAGCATTAAACATCAGGCTGCCAGAAACCGAAGATAAAGATTACATATCATTAGATACACTCCTTTTTCATATTTTTAGAGCTGCACGTGGTTATATGACGTGGATGTGTGAGAAGCTGAATCTCCCGGATCCAGAAATCAAAAATCCTCCCAGACTTGAAGAAATAAATCTCGAAGCAGATGAGTATTTATCTCACCTTCTGGAAGAATGGAGAACTCCACTTGCTGAAATTGAAGAAGAAAAGTTTCACAATCCTGTCTACACCTCCAGGTGGGGAGTGGAGTACTGCATAGACGCAATGCTTGAGCATGCAGTAATGCATCCGATCAGACATGAGTTTCAATTAAAAAATCTCATCCAGGATCAGTCTGTTTGACAAAGATATAAGTTTCAGACTAAATCCGAATAATTAATTTAATCTTAAGGAGATGTTATGTTCGGACCTTTACCCGAAGAAACTCACCCGATGAAGGGTTTTCCCCAAATCTGTTATATAAAGAATACTATAAATAATCCGAATATTATTGTAGGAGATTATACCTATTACGACGATCCGGATGGATCCACAAATTTTGAAAAAAACGTGCTTTATCATTTCCCATTCATAGGTGACAAGCTTATCATCGGAAAGTTCTGTGCAATTGCCAAAGACGTAAAATTCATTATGAACGGAGCCAACCATCAGCTTGGTGGTCTTTCAACCTATCCTTTTTTTATTTTTGGAATGGGATGGGAAAAAGCAGCACCCAAACCGGAAGAACTTCCTTATAAAGGGGATACGTTAGTAGGAAATGATGTTTGGATAGGTTATGATACTCTTATTATGCCGGGTCTAAAAATCGGAGACGGCGCAGTGATAGCTTCCAGGTCTGTTGTAACGAGTGATATTGGTCCATACGAAATTTTTGGTGGTAATCCTGCCAGGCTGATCCGAAAAAGGTTTGATGATCATACAATAAAACACCTGCTTGCACTTGCATGGTGGGATTGGCCTGCAGAGAAGATTACAAAAAACCTTGAACATATTACAAATGGTGATATAGATGCACTAAAAAATGGATATTGAAATAACAGTACAGCAGGAAATCCACACCTTTCCTTTAACTTAACATTTCTTTATTTTTTTAGTTCTGAAATAACAATAAATATAATATTTATGGTTAGCCGTACCGGTTTTCTGAAGAGACCTTTCTTTTACATATTATTCACCCTTTTTATTCTCTGGATAATCTTATTCGAGTTTATCCTTCCCGAAAATAGCTTTCTTCCCAAACCTAGTATAGTTCTGTTAACAATTCCCGCTTTATTTGATGATTATCACCTTATCGCTAATTTTTTCACTACGATTTCTGCAATTTATCTTCCGCCGCTTGTTGCATACTTATTTCTATATCTATTTCGTAAATGGATTTTTGCTGGCAGAGGATTGATATATCAGAAATCGAGATTTATATCAACCCTGGCGATCTTTGTCCCTGCGCTTCTTGGCGGAATTTTCCTGGTGTTCTGGTTTCCTCATTCTTTCTTTCCCGAATACCTTTTTTCATTCTTAATTTCAGCATGCTGGTGGCTGATTGAGTCCCGTGAACATCTCAGCAATACAAATGAAAATTATAGAGTAGCTTTTTTATCGCTCGGTGCAGATGAAGATTTTATTAGTAAAAATATAACCTGGTTTGAAATGCTGCCGGGGGTCTTCAATAAGCTGCCCCGGTTCCATCTGCATTTTTGGGGACTCATCCTGGCTTTCGAATTCATTATGAATTATTATGGACTCGGAGCGATACTCAGGCAAACTTTGTTATATCATGATCTCTCTGCTCTCTTCCTTCTGACTATTGTTATATCATTGATTTCTGCAGCTGGTTATGCCTTTATCCGGGCTATAGGAGATAAATTCATATTCTGGAGTGCTGAATGAGTAAAGGAGTAAATATTCTTGAGTTGAGAAATTTGACGAAAGTATTTTCTGATGATTTTGGGGTGAAAAATAAGGTATTAGAGGATATATCCTTCACAATTCCTGCAGATTCTCCAAAGGTTACGTCAATTCTTGCGTCATTCGGAGGAGGAAAGAGTACACTTCTAAAACTAATAGCCGGAATTGAGAAAACTGACTCGGGAGAGGTCGTTCTTAATGGCGGGAAATATTTACAACCAGATGGTAAAATAGTTTTAATTCCCGAGAAATCTGTGTCTTTACCCTGGCTGAATGTCATTAAAAATATAGAGTTAGCGAGTGGGCTCGAAACTTGTGGAAAAAATGACAGACATTATGAAATAAATGATTTAATCAGTCTTGTTGGTCTATCCGGATATGAAAATCATTATCCCCATAATGGCAGCTTTGGTTTTCGATTCCGAATAAGCCTGGCCAGAGCTTTGAGGTTCAATCCCATTGTTCTTTTACTTGATGATTGTTTCAAAAAGATGGATCAGATCGCCAGGGAGGAAATTTATACTCTGATTTATGAAATTTCTAAAAAGACTGATACGTATTTTTTGATTGCAACTACCAATGTCTCTGAAGCCGTAAGATTATCGGGAAGGGTGCTTATGATGAGCAAAGGTCCCGCCCGGATATACAATGACATTAGCATATCCGAAGATCTTATGTCAGATTATAAGAGTTCAATGTTCATTGATTACAGAAGAAAAATTGAGGATGCATTCAATAAAGAAAATCAGCCGGGAATCATAAATTTTTCCATTTAATTATTGCTAAGAGTTAAGTAAACTTGTTTTTTGTATTAAATTAAATCAGCGGAGATAAATGCAGGAAAAAATTGACCACCTTCTTAAAAATAAAGAACAGGCAAAACTCGGCGGCGGACCTGATCGTATTGAAAGCCAGCACAAAAAAGGAAAACTCACTGCGCGCGAAAGAATAGAGCTCCTTGTGGACGAGAGCAGCTTTGAAGAAGTTGATACTTTCGTAAAACACAGGGCTACTGATTTCGGACTGGATAAACAGCATTACCCTGGTGACGGTGTGGTTACAGGAACAGCGCGGATTGACGGAAGGCCGGTAGCGTTATATAGTCAGGACTTTACAGTTTTCGGCGGTTCTCTTTCTGAGGCCCATGCTGAGAAGATTGTAAAGATGATGAAGCTCGCGATGAAAGCTGGAATCCCTGTTATCGGGTTAAACGATTCAGGAGGAGCAAGAATTCAGGAAGGTGTTGTTAGTCTTGGCGGTTATGCTGATATATTCCTTCTAAATACTCTTGCATCGGGAGTGGTTCCCCAAATATCTGTAGTTCTTGGCCCCTGTGCAGGAGGTGCCGTATATTCGCCTGCTATTACTGATTTCGTTTTTATGGTAAAAAATACGAGCTACATGTTTGTTACGGGACCGAATGTCGTAAAGACCGTCACCCATGAAGATGTGAGTTTTGAGGATCTTGGGGGTGCAGACACGCATGCATCCAAATCGGGAGTTGCTCACTTTTCTTTTGAAAATGAAATTGAGACTCTGCTTAATGTTCGTAAACTGATGAGTTTTCTTCCCCTTAATTACCTGGACAGAACTCCGGAAAAGGAATTCGATCGTTTACAACTCCTGCCGATTAAAGAGCTTGATAATATTATTCCTGATAATCCGAATAAACCATACGATATGAAGGAAGTTATCACATTACTGGTGGATGACGGTGACTTCTTCGAGGTTCATTCATCATACGCAGAAAATATCATAGTGGGTTTTGCGAGATTAGGAGGAATGTCAGTTGGAATAGTTGCAAATCAACCTGCGGTTCTTGCAGGAGTTCTTGATATAAATTGTTCTGTTAAAGGTGCGCGCTTCGTGCGTTTTTGCGATTCATTTAATATTCCTCTATTGGTTCTGGAGGATGTACCCGGGTTTTTACCCGGTACGGAACAAGAATGGAACGGTATCATCAGACATGGAGCTAAACTCTTATATGCCTTTTGCGAAGCTACTGTCCCGAAGGTTACCGTTATTACAAGAAAAGCATATGGCGGCGCATACGATGTAATGAATTCGAAGCATATACGCGGCGATTTTAATTTCGCATGGCCTTCAGCCGAAATCGCGGTGATGGGTCCAAAAGGTGCTGTTGAAATAATCTTCAAAAAAGAAATCTCTTCGGCCGAAAATCCTGAAGCAGAAGCCGAAAAGAAACTGGCTGAATACATTGAAAAATTTGCTAATCCTTACAAAGCTGCGGAACGCGGTTACCTGGATGATATTATATTGCCGCGGGATACTAAAATCAGGCTGGTTAAGGCATTTGAATTGTTGAAAACAAAGGTGGATAAAAACCCTAAAAAGAAGCATGGGAACATTCCCCTATAAATATTAAAGGTTTAACTGCTTATTCCATTTGAAGTTAAACCGATTAGCTAACTTTTTACTTGATAAAAGATGATACTAAACTTATATTGCTCATTAAATTATTTACGGAGTGGTTCATGAAGCAGACAATTCTACCATTTATTGCTATTTCTTTATTTGCTTTGCTGCTTAGTTCCTGCGGAGGAAATAAAGAAATAACAAGAGATGAAAATTCCCAGGATCAAAACGAAAGCGTTGTAAAAGGGGGAATCGTCTCAGAAATGATGGAACAGGCAAGACAATATTATATTTCCGCACTTGCAAAACAGGATGTCAACAGTACATCAGAAACTGTCACAAATTACGAATCGGCTCTAAGGATCATAAACAATCTAAGCTACTATCCTGGAATCGAAGAAAATGAAGCCTATCTTGAACTTGAAAAATCCATTATTGAAGATTACAGGAAATATGTTGACGGACTTCCGGAACTTCCTGTGGAGGTCTCCTTTGCTGCTCTTGAGGAGTGGATGGGTAAAAATATGCCTGACGAGCAGTTTGCGGTCAAGGATAAGGGAAAAGATACAAATTCAGTTGTCATCCCTGCCGACGTTCCGCTTGAGGTAAATTCATATGTTGAGCAGTGGGTGGAATATTTCACCGGAAAAGGCCGCAAGCATATGGAACTCTGGCTTGAACGCTCAGGCAGATATTTCCCTATGATGACCAGTATATTTGAACAGGAAGGAATTCCAAAACAGCTGGTTTACCTCAGTATGGTAGAGAGCGGATTGAATCCCGTTGCCCGCTCCTGGGCAAGTGCAGTTGGCCTGTGGCAGTTCATTAAATCTACCGGCAGAATGTACGGACTTGAATCTGAGTTCTACTTTGATGAAAGGCGCGATCCTGAAAAATCAACCCGTGCAGCAGCAAGACATCTGAGAGATCTCTACACTTCTTTAAATGATTGGTATCTTGCTTTAGCTGCCTACAATGCTGGTGAGGGAAGAATCACCCGCGCCGTAAGAAGGGCCGGAGAAAACAATTTCTGGGCGGCAAGAAGATATCTACCCAGAGAGACAAGAAGTTATGTGCCGCAGTACATAGCAGTTTGCCTTATTGCAATGAATCCTGAGAAGTACGGATTTAATAATATCCAGCTTGATAAACCACTAGAGTACGAAACCTGCAAGGTGAATGAAGCCGTAGATCTAAACTATATAGCACAGAGTGTAAGTACGGATGTTGAAACTCTTCTGGATATGAACCCGGAACTCACCCAGATGAGTACTCCCAGAAGTTATCCCGGCGGTTATGATCTGAAAATTCCTAAAGGCACTTCTTCAACTTTGGTGGCCAGTCTTCAGTCAATACCAGAATCGGCTAAAAGAAATTACCTGGTTCATACAATCAGACGTGGGGAAACATTGTCGAGGATAGCTGCCAGGTACGGCATTACCACTTATGATCTTGCTGATGCAAATAACATTTCTGTAAGATCCCGGATTTATCCCGGTGTGACCCTGAAAATCCCTGTTTCCAATGTATCCGACAGAGACTTTGCTTATAATACAAATACAGAAGAAGCGGACGAAACTGAAGATACCGGGTACGTTTCACCATATGCAGCTTTGTTGAAAGACAGCAATATGGAAAGCGATACAACCTCAGGAGAAGAAATAATTGCAGCTCTGGATAAAGAAAACAGTACAAGCGGTGACGACAGTGCAATTACAGGTGAAGACGGATCGACTATAGCAGTTATACCTGCAGGTAAAGTACCGGTTACATATACCGTTAAGAAAGGTGAGAGTCTCCTTGGCATCGCTGATCTTTTTAATTCAAGAGTCAGTGATATAAGAAACTGGAATAATATCCCTTACACCAGGACAATAAGTGTAGGCCAGAAGCTCGTATTATATGTACCACAGGAAAAGAAAGACTATTACGCTAGTCTTGATAACCAGACACCTGTTGAAAAATCTGTTACAAAATCAAACACATCAAACTCTTCTGCTACCTATGTATATCACCGTATAAGAAGAGGTGAGAACCTGTATTCGATTGCTAAACGCTACAGAGTATATGTGAGTGATATACGCGAATGGAATGATATATCCGGAAACAAGATCTATGCAGGACAGAAATTAAAAATATATACAAGCCGTACTGCAATAGCCGATAATACTTCAACTTCCTCACGTGCAAGCCTTTACCGTTATAAGGTTAGAAGAGGCGATACGATCAGCGAAATCGCTGAACGGTTCAATGTTTCTTCTTCACAGATAAGATCATGGAACTCATTAAGTTCGAACAGGATCAATTACGGACAGACTTTAAAAATATATTCACATGAGAGTGCCGAATCTCTGGGCGATAATACAACCAAAAACTCTGCAAATGTTAATTATTATAAGATCAAACCCGGTGACAGCATTGGTCAGATTGCCGAACTATACAAAGTTTCTTCTTCAAGTATAAGAAGATGGAATGGTTTAAGAAGCAATAAGATAATTGCCGGTAAAACTCTTAAAATTTACTCTGATGCAGATGTAAACGATGTTCCCGAGACTCCCCGCAGAAGCGGGAATGGGATACATACCGTTACACGCGGCGAATCTCTTTATTCTATTGCAAGAATGTATTCGACTTCGGTTGAAAACCTGAAGAGAATGAATAAACTTTCGAGCACAAAGATTGTTGTAGGTCAAAAACTTAGGGTTGAATAAAGTATTTACTTTATTTTTATAATTGGTTGAACTAATTTTGTACAGACAGTTGGAGGAATCCAAAACTAAATTTTGAAATTTTGATTGAGCCGTTAGGGGTGTTGTCCCGCTTGCCGGGCGACTGAGAGCATACCCTAAAACCTGATCTGGGTAATACCAGCGTAGGGAAACGGGCTAAATAGCCTGCTTAGGGAATAATTAAGTATTTAGCCGTTTCTTGAAACGGCTATTTTTTTATGCGGAGGTAACAAATGAAATACTTGATTATTCTTTTTTTCTTTTAAACATTTCTCTTTTTTCACAAAATATTGTAATCAAAGGAAAGGTTGTTGACGCCGAATCCCTTCAGCCCCTTCCTTCAGCCAACCTTTTAATTGAAAATAAGAAACTGGGTACTGCTTCAGAAGATGACGGAAGCTTCATACTTTCAGGGGATATCGACAGGAATGATATTCTGAAGGTGAGCTACGTTGGCTATAATTTAAAAGAGATATCCCTTAAGGATGGAGACTTGGAAAATCTTACTATAAAGCTTTCTCCGGAGATAATTCCGTCTCAGACAGTATTTGTTGAGGGGAGTATTGGGAAGAAGGGCATAACACCTGTTACTTTCGATAAAGTTACGAGGAAGGAAATTCAGGAGAATTATACAGTGCAGGATATTCCCCAATACCTGAGCACACTTCCTTCCACAACATTTTATTCAGAAAACGGAAATGGAATCGGTTATAACTATCTAAGCATAAGAGGATTCGATCAGCGGAGGATAGCAGTTTCAATAAATGGAATACCACAGAATGATCCTGAGGATCACAATGTGTACTGGCTTGATTTTCCTGATATTCTTGCAAGCACCGACCTTATCCAGGTACAAAGAGGTGCGGGTAACGGAGCCTCAGGCTACCCGGCGATAGGCGGGAGCATAAATATTATAACCTCAACATTTACCAATGATCCCCAGACAAATTTCTTTGCCGCTGCAGGCAGCTATAACACAAGAAAGTACAGCGCATCTTTCTCCAGCGGACTGATAGATAAAAAATATTCTGTATATGCGAAACTTTCACAGATCCTGAGCAGCGGTTACCGCCTTGGCTCGTGGGTAAAGTTTAACTCGTATCATGTTTCTGCAGTCAGATATGATGACAAGCTTACAACACAGGTCAATTTTTACGGCGGACCCATTGCAGACGGACTGGCTTACACCGGTCTACCCAAGTTTGCCATAAATAACCGGGAACTAAGAAAAGCTAATTACTCCTACTGGGAGACGGATAAGAATGGTCATACATACGCACTGCAAAGGAGACCGACTGAAATCGAAAACTTCTCACAACCTCATTATGAACTGTTGAATGAATACCGGTTTGATGATAATCTTACTTTAAACTCGGCACTTTTTCTTGTAACAGGCGACGGCTTTTTTGATTTTGACGGTTCCTGGGCCGATACTACCTATTTAAGACTGACAAGCGATTATGGTTTTCACCCTACACAAAATCCGGGAAATGTACTCATTCGTGCCCAGGTTAATAATACGCAGTACGGCTGGATTCCCCGTATGAGTTATAAGCATCAGAACGGTGAACTGATTGTGGGAGCAGAGATCAGGAAACACAAGTCAGATCACTGGGGTTCTGTCAACTACGGAGAAAACCTTCCTGAAGGGATCACAAAAGACTTCCGTTACTATTACTACAATGGTGGAAAAGACATAATAAACGGATTTGTTCACGAAGAATATAATGTTAGTCCTATGTTCAATCTTCTTGGAGAAATCCAGGCTGCTTATCATAAGTACAGACTTTACAATGAAAAGTACCTGGGACATGATTTCTCCGTGAGCAACTTATTTTTTAATCCAAGACTGGGAGTAAATGCAAAGTTCACGTCAGATCTGAATGTTTATCTTTCCTATGCAAGAGTTTCGCGGGAGCCAAGACTAACAAACTATTATGATGCAGCCGAATCGAGCGGCGGTGCTCTCCCGCAGTTCAAACAAAACGCCGATGGTTCATACAACTACGATGAACCCCTCGTAAAACCCGAGACCATGAACGATTTTGAACTTGGTTCATCGTATCAAACAAAGGATCTAAATCTGAGTTTGAATCTTTTCTATATGCTGTTTGATAATGAGATAGTTAAAAACGGTCAGGTTGACCGATTCGGTCAGCCGATTACCGGAAATGTGAAAAGTACAGTACACACAGGTGTGGAGTTTTCGGGAATATTAAACCTTGTGCAGGGCTTGAAGCTTGCAGGCAATGCGACATTAAGTAAAAATACAATCGAAGATGGCCGTCAGTATCTTGGTGAGAATGAGTTTCTTGATCTCAGCGGGAACCGGATCAGTGGTTTTCCCGATTTTCTTGCTAACTTTGGTATAAGTTATACTAACTATGGAGTTTTCCTGCAGCTCACGGGAAGATATGTTGGAGCCTTTTACTCGGATAACTATGATAATAAAATTATGCAGTTTCTGAATCAGCACCCGGATTTTGTCTCCTACAGTGATAATAAGAACGAGGCATACTTTACAGCAGATTTTTCCGGCAGCTATGAGTTTAATTTATTTGATGCCTTAAACAGCTCGAAAATATTTATCCAGATCAATAATGTTTTGGATAACTTATATTCGGCTAATGCAATCGGGCCTGAATTTTTTCCGGCTGCCGAAAGGAATTTCCTCGCCGGCATCCAGGTTGGTTTGTAGAGATAAATTATCTCATTAAGCCTTGTCATGCTGAACTTGTTTCAGCATCTCAGCAACTGGTCATCCAGAACTGGTTCGGGATATGCATGCAAAATTTATGAAAGTACCTAACCTCAGAGTAGTAACATAAAAGGATATCAACTTGAAAAATTGTATCATACTCGCTAATGGTAAACCGCCCGCAAAAAAAGTAATAAATTACCTGCAGACCTCCGGATATAACCTGCTTATTTGTGCAGACGGCGGTGCAGACACAGCAAAGAAGCTGGGTATTATTCCCGATTACATCATAGGAGATTTTGATTCAGTTAAGGAAGAAACACTTAGTTACTTCCGCAAAAAATCCGAAATAATAAGTATTAAAAGACAGAACGATACCGATGTTGAAAAGTGCCTTAAGTTCGCCATAAAAAAGAAATGTAAAGAAGCTGTACTGCTCGGTGCGATAGGGGACAGGCTTGACCACAGCTTCTGCAATATGGGAATCGTCATAAAGTTCTTCAGTAAGATAAAAGTCAGGATTATTTCGGATAAATCTATTCTCACTCCCTATACCGGACAGGTCGAATTAACTACTATCCCAGATGAAACAATTTCACTTTATGGTTTTGATGGAAAAACAAAAACCACCTCTTCCGGATTGAAATATCCTTTAAAACTAACACCACTCCCATTTGGACAGCGGGAAAGTACCAGCAACGTTGCCGTTAAAGAGAAAGTCAGGCTAAAAATAACAGGCGGTATTATTTTCGTGATCAGGGATTTCAATACGCTTAAAAAGCATGATCTCATTTAATTCCCTCGACATATCCATAATTGTTCTTTTCTTCGGAATTGTCCTGCTTATCGGTTTTATTTCGGGCAGGTCAACTAAAGGGGAGGCTGATGATTATCTGTTGTCGGGACGGAAGGTAGGACTTTTTCTTTTCATACTAACAAACGTATCAACCTGGTATGGGGGAATACTTGGAGTAGGGGAGTTTACCTACAGGTACGGCATAATGAGCTGGTTTACTCAGGGTTTTCCTTATTATGTATTTGCGTTTTTGTTTGCAATCTTTTTTGCCAAAAAGATCAGGTCTGCCTCGCTCTTTACAATTCCGGATAAGATCTCAGAGACATACGGCAAAACAGCAGGAATGATCTCTGCCATTCTTGTATTTGTCCTTGTATCACCCGCACCCTATGTTTTAATGACAGCAAGCCTTATCTCACTGATTTTTCATACGGGGATTATCCTCAGTCTTTTTATCTCTGTCCTACTTTCAATGATCTACCTTCTGCAGGGTGGATTCAGGTCAAACGTTTTTACTGATTCATTCCAGTTTTTTGTGATGTTCGGTGGATTTATTCTTATGCTGATATTCTGCGGGATCAATTTCGGAGGATACGATTATTTATCCTCGACACTGCCCGGGACTCACATGGAACTTACGGGAGGCGCATCACCTCTATTTATTGCGGTATGGTTCCTTATTGCGATGTGGACATTTGCAGATCCTGGTTTCCATCAGCGCTGCTACGCTGCAAAAAACGGGAATGTGGCGGTTAAAGGAATAATTATCTCAATAGGTTTCTGGGCACTATTTGATTTTCTTACCACTTCCACCGGATTATTTGCAAGGGCCAGTCTTCCGGGAATAGACCAGCCTGTACTTTCTTATCCGCTTCTCGCCGAAAAGATCCTGCCTTCAGGTATTAAAGGAATATTTTATGCGGGTCTGTTTGCCACTATTATGTCCACCTCCAACAGTTTTCTCTTTCTAAGCGGCACTACCATCGGAAGAGACTTTATATTCCGGTTGAAAAAAGGTGCTGATGAACAAAAATTAAAATCCTATACTATTGCAGGTCTTGTTGTAAGCGGTCTTTTATCAATACTGCTTGCTTATGCAATTCCCTCAGTTATCGAGATCTGGTACACTCTTGGTTCTCTGTGTATTCCGGCAATTATTCCAGCTGTGATCAGTTCCTACTATCCTAAGTTTCGGATCAGCTACGAAATAATGATAGTTGAAATGATTACTGCAGTAACACTAAGTGCAGCCTGGTATTTTTTAAGGACGGGGGGACTTATTACTGGGATCGTTTATGAGGTTGAACCAATGATTGTAGGATTAATGATGGCAGTTATTATTCATTTATACGGAATGAGAAAAACTGATTAGTCTTTTCTTTCTATTCTTTTTTTGTGAATAAGTGAGAGAATGACAGATCCGGCAAGTAGTGATAAGATCACTCCAAGCGATATCGGGGTAGGGATATGGTAAAAATCGGAGATCATCATTTTGACACCGACATAAAATAAAATAATGGCAACTCCGTATTTCAGATAAACAAACAGGTCAACAATTCCGGCAAGCGAGAAGTACAATGCTCGTAACCCGAGAATTGCGAATATGTTTGATGTTATTATTATGAACGGATCACGAGTAATCGCAATGATAGCAGGAATGGAATCAACAGCAAATACAATATCTGATGATTCAATTAAGAAGCAAGAGTCAGGAAAACAGGAGTTGCGTATATTGTCCCGTTTCTTTTCGTGAAAAATTTCTTCCCCTTATAATCGGGCAGAATATTGAAAAATCTTCTGATGAACTTGATAACCGGATGTTTCTCCCAATCGATTTCCTTCTCTCCTCCGAAGGCCATCTTATATGCTCCATAGAGAAGAATAGCTCCGAATACATAGATAATCGGCTGGAACAGATTGATAAGTCCAACCCCGATCAGAATGAAAATGATTCTGAGTACTATTGCACTAAGTATTCCCCATTTAAGAACGTGAGGCTGGTTTTCATTTGCAATTCCCATGGTCTTAAATATCAGAAGGAATACAAACAGGTTATCGACTGAAAGAGAATACTCGATCAGATAGCCGGTTATGAATTCAAGACTTCGCTGGGGACCCTTTTCAAGAAAGAAATGTATCGCAACAAAAAAAAGGAGAGCGGTGCTTATCCAGACGCCGCTCCATATCAGACTTCTTTTTAATCCTATTTTACCAGGTCTATGATCTGTTGCATATAAATCAATTATGATAATTATCAGTGCAACTATTACAAATACTATCCAGAAAGTAAATTCGTTAAACAAGTTGATTCACTCAATTATGGTAAAAGAACGCCGATCGCAAGTACCGTTGTCCATAACCCGTTCTTATCGCCTTCAGCAGACTGAGTTATGTTAAACGATCTTACGATCTTGCCGGACATTTTGTACTGATTTTCCCGTTCGCTCCAATCCGTATCGGGATTGAATTCAACTCCAAGAGTTGTTGCAAGCATTGTAGCCGCAAGATCTTCAGCATATTCACCTGCAACTTTTTCTGTTTCTCCAAACGGATGATGCTCAGAAAGGTAGCCATACTGTGAAGGATCGGCAGGAAGCGCCGCCCCGATTGATGCTGCTATAAGTCTGTTCGGTTCATTAGTTGAGTTTCTTGCCATTACCGCAAAGGTGATCTGGCCGGGGGAGAGTTCTTTTAAGCCCTCTTCCTTACTTATTTTCTTACAGCCTACAGGATAAATACTACTGACTGTTACTAAGTTACATATTTCAACACCTGCACTCCTGAGCGCAAGCTCAAATGACTGCAGATATTCTTTGTGTCTGCCTACCCCTTTGGTAAAGAAAATTTTAGATGGTACATACAATATATCATCTCCTTTCTAAGCTATGATGTGATTTTAATAAATTTTCGTTTTCCTACTTTAAGTACTTTAGGTTTCTCCAGGGTTATTTCCGCATTTATATCGCTGATCTTTTCACCGTCGATCGATACGCCGCCCTGGGTCACGAGCCTTCTTGCCTCTCCCTTTGAAGAAGCAAAATTCACTTTTACAATAAGATCCAGAATTCCTATTCCGGTATTCTCATTTAATTTTATTTCCGGGATATCGTCAGGAACTTCCTTCTGAATAAAGATTTTATCAAATTCTTTTTCAGCTTCTTCTGAAGCCTCCTGATTATGATACATCCTGATAAGAACTTTTGCAAGCCGCCTTTTGAGATCGCGAGGGTTAACCTTCTGCCCATCCAGCTGATTTTTTATCTCCGAAAGTTCCTGGTTTGGAATATCTGTTGCAAGTTCAAAATATGTATATATTAACTCATCAGGGATCGAAAGTGTTTTCCCGAACATCTCGCCGGGGGTATCAGAAATGCCTATATAATTATTATATGACTTACTCATTTTTTCGACTCCGTCAGTACCGACAAGCAAAGGCATTGTCAGAATTACCTGAGGTTCAACACCGAATTCACGCTGGATATCTCTGCCCACAAGCAGGTTAAACTTCTGGTCGGTTCCACCCAGCTCAACATCGCTTTTAATCGCTACCGAATCCATTGCCTGAGCAAGAGGGTAAAGGAGCTCGTGAAGGCTGATAGGCTCTCCGCTCTTGTACCTTTTTGTAAAATCATCTCTCTCCAGCATCCTTGCAACAGTATATTTTGAAGAAAGGCGAATTACATCCTCGAAACTCATCTTGCCCAGCCATTCTGAGTTGTAAACAATTTTTGTCTGTTCTTTATGCAGGATCTTAGATGCCTGTTCAAAATATGTCAGCCCGTTCTGCCTGGTTTCTTCGAGCGAGAGGGAAGGGCGGGTTACATTTCTGCCGGATGGATCTCCGATCATACCAGTGAAGTCGCCAATAATAAGTATAGCCTGGTGACCAAGTTCCTGGAACTGTGCCAGTTTCCTCAAGACCACTGAATGCCCTATATGAAGATCGGGTCTGCTGGGATCACAGCCCAGTTTGATGTTCAACGGGATATTTTTCTTTAAAGAATTTTCGAGTTTCTTTACAAGTTCATCTTCGGGAATAATTTCAAATGCACCTCTCTTAATAAGGTCCATCTGTTCATTAATAGCTGGAAAAGACAATTTATCTCTCGGTTTATTCGTGAATTATTGAATCTTTGCATCCGTAAGATAGTACGAATGCTTAATGTTTGGTAGTATGCCTGTCAACTAAATCCCTCACTCTAGTCTAATACTTAACTTTTCTTTCCTGGTCGCGCTGCATATCTCTTTTGGCAATTGACTCGCGTTTATCGTAAACCTTCTTACCTTTAGCAAGGGCCAGCTCAACTTTTACTTTTCCATTCCTGAAATATAATCTTAATGGAATTAATGTTAAGCCTTTTTCTTTAACTTTCCCTATTAATTTTTTGATCTCGCTCTTGTTCAGCAGCAGTTTCCGGGTTCTTGTTGGTTCATGGTTATTAATATTACCCTGCTCATAAACACTTATATGTGCGCCGTAAAGCCAGACTTCACCGTCTTTCAGATTGGCGTAGCTGTCTACCAGGTTCGCCTTACCCTGTCTCAGAGCTTTCACCTCGGTGCCGACCAGAACAATACCTGCTTCATAGGTCTGCAGGATTGCATATTCATGTCTTGCCTTCCGGTTAACGGTTATATTTTTCTCTTCGGTTTCTTTAGCCATACTTCAATAAAATCAGGCATAAAACTCATTTTTATGCGCAATTAAATACAAATAATGAATGTCAAATGTAACATTATTAACGGAAAAATTATACAGCAGGGAATTTTCAGCAAAAAAATAGTTGTGCGGAACAGAATGATGATGAATTCTGAGAGAACCGGCAGATAATGATGGCAGCCGGACATCTGCTTCACTCTTAGAACCCGGGGTTTACACTTTAAACATTCTTACCCTTTACCTATTTTAACGCAGCTATTTTCAGGTAATTTAATGATCAGACCAAAATATCTAATCTTTTTTCTCATCCTCATTGCTGCTTTTTTCTCCGGATGTGCGCATAAAGAACCGGAGAACCAGATAGTAATATGGCATAATATGCGTCCCGAGGAAAAGAACGTTCTGCAGAGTCAGATCGACGAGTATATGAAGCTGCACCCGGGGATAAAGATAATACAGCTTTATAAAGAAACTGAAGAGATGAGATCAGGTTATATTGTAGCGGCGATAGGGGGACAGGGACCCGATCTTATCTACGGACCTTCTGACCAGGTGGGTCCTTTTGCAGATATGGAGATCATTAAACCCCTCGAGAATATCTTTTCAAAGGAATATCTCTCCCATTTCAACAACAAAGCCCTGATAACTTATAAAGGACATTTGTGGCAGCTTGCCGATAAGCTTGGAAATCATCTTACCCTTGTCTATAACAAAGATCTTGTTCCTGTTCCTCCAAAGACCGATAAAGAACTTATAGAGATCGGTAAAAAACTTACAAAGGATTTGAACGGAGACGGCAGGATTGATCAGTATGGTCTTGTCTGGAACTATACCGAACCTTATTTCTTCATCCCTTTCCTTACCGGATTTGGAGGCTGGGTTCTGGACAGCACAAATACGCCTACATTAAATACTCCTGCTATGGTAAATGCACTAAATTTCATCGCTGATCTGCGTGATAAGTATAAGATCATCCCGGGTGAAGCGGATTATGACATTGCTGATGTTCTGTTCAAAGAGGGGAAAGCGGGAATGATCATTAATGGCGACTGGTCATGGTCGAGTTACGGCAATGCCGGGATCAACTATGGGATTTCGATACTACCTTTGATTACCGAGACAGGGAAATATGCTACTCCAATGGTAGCTCCGAAAGGTTATTCGATAAATAAAAACGTTAGTAATGAAAAGCTGGGTGAGATAAAGGATCTTCTGAAGTTTTTAATGAGTCCCGAAAAGCAGCTCGAAACCGCTCTTGAAGTAAAAACATTCCCGAGCAGAACAGAACTTTACTCCAATCCGAAGCTCGCGAACGATGAGATATTTATAAACTCGAAAAACCAGATAGACCACGGAATAGCTCTTCCGATTGTAACCGAGATGAGGGCAATATGGGATGCTATGCGGCCAGCCTACCAGGCGGTGCTGGGCGGAGCTATAACTCCGCAAAAAGCGGCAAAGCAGATGCAGGAGAATGCGGTTAAAAAGATAAAGGAGCTGAGAGAAGATTATGTAGACCCGGTAGGAAGAACCGTTGTTTTCATAATATTCGGTGCTGCGGTAATTGCACTGCTGTTCTTCACAAGAAAAAGTCTGACTGCGTTCTTCAGAAATTTCAAGCGCGATAAGTTTGCTTACTACCTGCTTATGCCGGCAATGATAATTATGATCGCGGTAATTCTGTATCCGTTCATCTATAATATCATACTGTCGGTTTCCAATATGAGTCTTGCTCATATAAACGACTGGAGTATCGTCGGATTTTATCAGTATGCAAAGGTGTTTGCCGAACCGCAGTTCTACGAGTTCTTCCTGAAGACGATTATCTGGACAGGAACAAACATCGTTTTTCACGTAGTTCTTGGTGTAACACTTGCTTTGCTGATAAACAGGAGTCTGCCAGGCTCGGGGGTCTTCAGAACACTTCTGATCCTTCCCTGGGCGATTCCGCAGTACATCGTTGCACTAACCTGGCGGGGAATGTTTAATTATGAATACGGTGCTATCAACCTGATAATTGTGAAGTTTCTGTCGATGTCACCTGTTGAATGGCTGAAGTCGCCTGTAGAAGCTTTTATGGCAGTGATCATAACCAATATCTGGCTTGGATTTCCCTTTATGATGATAATTGCTCTTGGCGCGCTGCAGAGTATCCCGAAGGAATTGTATGAAGCAGCTGATATAGACGGTGCAAGGTGGTATCATAAATTGAAATCTATAACAATTCCGCTGATACGTCCGGTGATGATCCCGGCAATTACACTTGGGGTAATATGGACATTTAATAATATTAATGTAGTCTGGCTGGTCAGCAACGCCGGTGAACCGTCTGATAAAACGCATATACTGGTATCATTTGTTTATAAGGCGGCTTTTAATTTATACAGGTACGGATACGCGGCAGCATTCAGTGTTGTGATATTTTTAATTCTGCTTGCATTCGGTTTGACATTTTTAAGAAGAACGAAGGCAACAGAATCGATTTACTAACAAAATATAAGAATTCCCGGTCGGGGACTCCCTCGAAATTGACGATAGCGAATTTTTGGGAGTCTCATTTGGAAAAATAATTATGAACAGAAAAAAATTACTTGCAGACATACTAACTTATTTATTCCTCATCATCTTTACCGTCGTTGCATTATACCCGGTTATAAATGTTTTTACTATTTCAATACGACCGAACGACAGACTCCTATCCACATCGCTTTCGATAATCCCTGATAATGCAACCTTTAAACAGTATGTTGAACTATTTACAAACCGGCCTTTCCTTCTATGGGTCTGGAACAGCACTATTGTTTCATTTGTTGTTACGGTAACAGGTGTGGCACTTGCTTCAACTGCAGGTTATGCTCTCTCAAGATTTCAGTTTATCGGCAAGCAGTTCAGTATGCTGGGATTATTAACCACCCAGATGTTCCCTGCAACGATGCTCCTGCTTCCTATGTACATTATGCTTATAAAGCTTGGACTGATCAACAGCTATCTTGGTATCATTATCGTTTACTCTGCAACAGCACTGCCTTTCTGCGTATGGCAGATGAAAGGGTATTATGATACGATCCCTTTAAGTCTTGAAGAAAGCGCCCGGATAGACGGGTGCAACAGGTGGCAGGCTTTTTATAAAATAATTTTTCCTTTAGCCGCTCCGGCGTTAGTAATTACAGCTTTGTTTTCCTTTATGACAGCGTGGTCTGAATATATAGTGGCGGCTCAGGTCCTGCAGGATACATCGCTGTATACACTGCCTCTGGGACTAAAATCATTTCAGTCGAACTTGACCACTGAATGGGGTTTATATGCGGCAGCTGCCTTAATAGTAAGTATTCCCGTGGTAATGCTTTGTTCATAGTCCTCAGCAAATGGCTGGTATCGGGATTAACGTTAGGCAGTGTTAAAGGATGATTACGCTTTAACCTCGTCTACATCCTTTACGAACATTACCATAATCCCTGCGAAGATCATTGAGGCACCGCCTAAGTAAAGTGCATAAATTGCTTCGCCGCCGAAGGGAACCCTAACAAACCATCCGAGGATAGCTGCAGCAGTAATCTGAGGTATCACAATAAAGAAATTGAATATTCCCATGTACACACCCATCTTTTCAGGAGGAATTGAACCCGCCAGAATTGCATACGGCATGGCAAGGATTGATGCCCACGCGAGACCTATTCCCAGCTCAGATATCAATAGCAGGTCAGGATTCTGAATTACATAAAATGAGGCAAAGGAAATTCCGCCTATAACGAGACTAATCATATGCACGCTTTTTCTGCTGGTTCTTTTTGCCAGCCAGACAAGAACAAATGCCATAACAGCTGCAAAACCATTATAAACCGACATCAAAACGCCTACCCAGTCGGCTCCCTTATTAAATAATTCGGATGTGGGATCGGTAGCTCCGAAAATATGATGCGTTACCGCCGGAGTCGTATATATCCACATCGCAAATAACGCAAACCATGAGAAGAACTGAACTACCGCAAGCTGCTTCATGGTAACAGGCATTTTGTAGAGATCATTTGTAACAACTACAAATCCGTTATTTGCATTCCCTGATTTCGTCATCAAACCGGCAATCCACTGGACGATACCAAAAGCAACCAATCCAAGGAACAAGACATATAATCCAAAATCATTCTCTTTCAGTACGAAGTACAATATGGCAGAACATACTAAGCCGACAGCTGACCATATTGTTCCATTCCTAAAAAATTTTGAAGCTGAAACATCTTCAGGTCTGATCACCTTGTTTTTCTGAAGCGCTGCTTCATCTTCAGCGAATTTTTTCAGTTCCTCCGGCGGATATTCTTTTGATGTTGATACTGTCCAGAGAACTGCGAGGAAGAAAATCGCTCCCCCGATATAGAAGGAAAATTTAACCGAATCTGGGATCTGACCGGAAGGAGCTGTATTGGCAATATTGAACCAGTTGGTAAGCATATAAGGCAGAGCGGATGCTACAACAGCACCAATCCCTATGAAAAAGCTCTGCATTGAGTAGCCGATGGTCCGCTGTTCTGACGGCAGATTATCGGCGACAAATGCCCGGAAGGGCTCCATCGAAATATTTATTGATGCATCCATAATCCAGAGCATACCGGCTGCAACCCAGAGGACAGGGGAGTTAGGCATAAAGATGATAGCTGTTGAGGCAAGGATCGCACCGCCAAAGAAGTAGGGCCTTCGTCTTCCAAGCCTTGTCCATGTCTTATCGCTGAAATGTCCTATTATCGGCTGTATTATTAACCCGGTTACCGGTGCGGCAATCCACAGGATCGGGATAGAATCGATATCAGCTCCGAGCGTTTCAAAAATTCTGCTTACATTAGCATTTTGAAGTGCGAATCCGAACTGGATGCCAAGGAATCCGAAACTCATGTTCCAGATCTGCCAGAAGCTTAAGCGGGGTTTTTGCATTTGCCTGTTCCTCAAAGAAAACTTATCTTAAACGGGAAAAACTTAGTCTTTTTCCGTATCAAAACAAAAAGTCCCATCTAATTTTCTCCAATTTTGTTCGGCCTGTATTCGGCCTCTGTTCGGCCATTCTTCGGCCTTTAAAAGGCAGATAAAAGGCGGATAACTGGACGATCAGGAATAAAGTCCGGGTAGGTAATAAATCTTCTAATAAATATCTTAGGCAGGGTAATTTTTCGAATAAAATGAGGTTAGGGATCTCTCCCGCGGTCGGGATGACATTGCAGAAGGGAGGTAAGCCCGATTATTTTCTAAATGGGTGGAACTGTATTATTTTTTAGAATAACTTAATATAAATCCTTTAATAAATTCAGATACAAAGCGGAGGCATATTCATATGTTTAAGAAATTGACTATCCTGGCATCGATTATATTTCTGTCATCTGTGTTATCACAAGCTCAAATTCCGGATAAATTCACAAATCTGCAGGTGCTGCCCAAACTTATCTCAAAGGAAAAACTGCTGGGAACCATGAGGTCCTTCACAGAAGCACTTGGTGTGAACTGCGGGTTCTGCCATGCCGATCAGGAAGGAACTGACAAACTTGATTTTGCTTCCGATAAAAAAAACGAGAAGGAAGAGGCAAGAATAATGCTGAAAATGGTTATGGGTATTAACCAGGATTACCTTTCTCAGCTATCTGAGTACACAACGGATATTATGAAGGTGAGCTGCGTTACCTGTCACCGCGGCAATAAGAAACCTCTGATGCTTGAGGATGTACTCTATACAACACTAAAAGAGAAAGGACTTCCAGAGGCTATCAGTACATATCATCAGCTGCATGATCAGTACTACGGCAGTTTCACCTATGACTTTTCACCGCATACCCTTGTCAAATTGGTGGAAATGCTGAATGCGGATAAGAGATATGATGATGCGCTGGGTGTTGCTAATCTTAACCTGGAAGTTTTTCCACAGTCGGGTATGGCCTATTTCGGACTTGGTGAGGCATACGAAGCTAAAGGTGATAACCAGAAAGCCGTTGAGAGTTATGAAAAAGCAAAACAGTTCTCCCCTGAATTATCCCGCTCGGTTGATAGAAAACTTCAAAGTCTGAAGGAATAATTATCTTAGTTTATGGAAGCTGCTTTAATCGACAACTTTGATTCTTTCACTTACAATATAGTGGAACTGATCAGAAGAATCCCGGGTGTTAATCTGGCAGTAATTCCGTATGATCAGGCTGGAAATTAGGTGAGCTTGACAGATACGACAGACTGATCCTGTCTCCAGGACCCGGACTGCCGGATGAATTTCCTAAACTTCAGGAAGTTCTTAAGCAATATCATTCTGAGGTTCCTATGCTGGGGATTTGTTTGGGACATGAAGCAATTGCGCGGTTCTTCGGTGCGGAACTGGCTCATCTTCCTTCAGTCGTGCATGGCCAGCCCAAAGAAATAAATATTACCGGGGATTCGATTTTATTTAAGGATATACCTCAGAAATTTCAGGCAGGGTTATATCATTCCTGGGTTATTGATAAACAGAGTTTTCCCGGTGAGTTGAAGGTTACAGCCGTTTCTGAGGATGATAACATTATGTCATTCCGGCATAAAAAATATCAACTATTCGGTGTTCAGTTTCATCCAGAGTCAATTATAACAGAGCATGGAAAGGAAATGATGACAAGCTTTCTGAATCCGGGAGTGGTAAATGAATCTGCCTGATTTTGTTACACAGACTGAATTCATTCAGCAGCAAAGGCATCCCTTTCTTCTTCCTTGCAGATTTTGAGCTAAAGAAGTTTTTCGTTTGTAAACTTGATGAGGCAGCCGGTGAAGGTATTTATTATGAAGTGAAGAAAATTAAAAACTTTGAAGATAGCCGGAATGCGAAAGCTCCGGCTGTATTTAATAAATATCCTGTATCGCAGACTGAATATCTAAAAGCTTACGAGAAGGTTAAGTATCACCTGGAAAGGGGAGACACATATCTGGTTAACCTGACCTTTCCTACAACAATTGAAACTGATCTGTCACTTAATGAACTCTTTCATTCTGCAAAGGCTCCATATAAGCTCCTCTTTAAGGATGAGTTTCTTGTCTTCTCTCCCGAGTGTTTTGTAAAGATCATAAACGGTGAGATATTTTCTTACCCTATGAAAGGTACTATAGATGCTTCCATACCTGATGCGGAGAAGATACTGCTTGCGAGCAGTAAGGAAATATATGAGCATAACACCATCGTCGACCTGATAAGAAACGACATCTCACTCTCCGCTATTGATACTACTGTGACAAAGTTCAGGTACATTGACAGGATACATACTAACCAGAAAGACCTTCTGCAGGTAAGCTCTGAGATAAGAGGAAGGCTTAGGGAGGATTGGAAGAACTGCCTGGGTGACATTCTGGTTAAAATGCTGCCTGCAGGTTCTGTCAGCGGTGCCCCGAAGCAGAAAACTGTTGAGATTATAAGAAATGCGGAGCAGCAGGACAGGGGATGGTTTACAGGAATATTTGGAATATTCGATGGGGAAAATCTGGAGAGTGCCGTACTAATACGTTATATCGAAAAAACCCCGGAAGGTTTGCGATTCAGGAGCGGCGGAGGAATAACAGCATTAAGCGATCCTGAAAATGAATACCTGGAAATGATAAATAAGGTATATGTACCCGCTGGTTGAAACAATAAGAATACGGAATGGCGTGCCGGAAAACCTTGTATGGCACCAGCGGCGGTATGAGAAGTCCTATAGAACTTTGTTCGGAAAGAATCCCCAAATCATCATTGAAAATATCATAAAAATTCCGGCTGAGCACAAAAAAGGTGTAGTTAAATGCAGATTCCTTTACCACACTGATTCCTACAGCACAGAATTTTATAATTATACCCCTTCTCAAGTTCACAGTATCAAGCTCCTGGAAGTCAACCACCTTGAATATCCGCATAAGTTTACTGACAGAACCGCAATAAATGATCTTTTGGGAATGAAAGGAGAATGTGACGATATTCTTATCGTTAAGAATGGTTTGATTACTGACTCATCAATCTCCAATATAGTTTTCTTTGACGGAAGAACATGGGTCACTCCTACAGAACCCCTTCTAAAAGGAACTGCCCGGGAAAGGCTTCTGAGTGAGCGGTAAGATTGCTGCAGACCATATCACAGCAGAAGATTTGAACAAATTCTCTCACTTCAAACTTATAAATGCTATGCTGGAATTTGATGAACAGGATATGATTGACATCTCCGGAATACAATAAAAAATTAACGAAATGGATAGTTAGGTGAAAGTATAAGGAGGAGCTAACAGGTATTTTTCTCAAATTTTTGATATTTTGCCTCACCTAAAAATTTATAAAAACGATTTTTTGATGAATCATAATCCGGATTCAACGTCTAAAAGAAAAAAGGAACATATAGAGCTGTCCCTTACGGATAAAGTTGCATTCAGGAATAAAACGAACGGGTTTGAATATTATGATTTCCTGCACTATGCTATAACGGAAGTTGAGATAGAGAAAATTAATTTCCGTACTTCTTTTCTGGGAAAAGAAATCGATTATCCTTTTCTGATCTCTTGTATGACAGGAGGAACTTCAGAGGCCGAGAATATTAACGCAAGACTTTCAGTTGCAGCCCATAACCTGAATATTCCGCTGGGCGTCGGGAGTCAGCGTCAGGCTCTTGAGAATAAACAGTATCACACGACATATAAGATAATAAGGAAAAATGCACCTTCTATTCCAGTTCTCGGTAATATTGGGGCCGCACAGCTGGCTGCGATGAAAAATCCCGATCCTCTGAATTTTCTGATTGATCTGGTTGAAGCAGATGCAATGGTTGTACATGTCAATCCACTTCAGGAACTGATTCAGAAGGCAGGCGAGCCGGAATTCAAAGGACTGCTGAAAAATCTGGAAAAGATAGTGAAGAAGGTGAAGGTCCCGTTTATCGTTAAAGAAGTCGGGGCCGGAATTTCGGATAGAGCGGCTAAAAAGCTGCTCGACTGTGGAGTTAAGGGTATTGATACGGCAGGTGCCGGCGGTACCAGCTGGGCAGGAGTTGAAATACTCAGGAACAAAGACGGCAAAATGAAGGAATTCTGGGATTGGGGAATACCTACTTCATACTGCATCAAAACTGTTTCAAAGCTCAAAAAGAAATATGATTTTACACTTATTGGTTCAGGCGGAATCAATAATGCTGTTGATGCGGCAAAAGCACTCGCTCTTGGCGCTGATATGGTCGCTTCTGCAAGGATAATACTTCAGACACTGGATAAAGAAAATACGGAAGGAGTTGAGAAACTTGTTACAGAATGGTTTGATTCACTAAAAAAAATCATGTATCTGACGGGATCTTCATCATTAAACGATTTAAGAAAAAATAAATTAATCGAAAGGGGAAATTTTCATTGAGTACAATCGGTAATCAAAAATATAAATTGATCTTTCAGAAAGAACAGAAACAGATTGGGAAGATCTTAACCCGATCTTTGTCGGGCAGAAAACCGGAAAATCTTTATTCTCCTGCTTATTATATTATAGAGAGCGGCGGAAAACGACTTAGACCGATGCTTAGTTCTTATTGTCTGCAAAGGCAGCCGGCGGGAAATATTCCGATGCATATTATACCGGAGCTGCTGTTGAACTGCTGCATAATTTTACTCTTGTGCATGATGATATTATGGATAATGCAGAAAAGAGGAGAGGCAGACTTACGCTGCATGTAAAATATGATAATCATACAGCTATACTTGCGGGTGACAGCCTTCTTGCAGTCGCTTATGAAAATTTGCTGAAAGATTGTAACGGAAGCTCAAAAGAAATATTCGCTGATTTCACAAAAGGACTGGTAGAGGTTTGTGAAGGACAAAGTCTTGATAAAGAATATGAGACGCGTCAGGCCCTGGATCTGAATGAATATATCGGAATGATCCGAAAAAAAACCGCTGCTATGCTGGAGATGTGCTGCTCACTCGGGGCGCGACTTGGAAATGGTTCTCCGGAGGTTATTAGGGCTTTATCTTCTTTCGGCAGAAACATCGGTATTGCATTCCAGATTCAGGATGATCTGCTTGATATAACAGCAGACGAACTTGAATTCGGGAAGAAAATTGGCGGCGATCTTGTAGAAGGCAAAAAAACTTTTCTCCTGGTCAAAGCTCTCGAAAAGGCAAAAGGAAAAGATAAAGAACTGCTGAAAGCACTTATCAGATCTAAAGGGATAAAGCCCGGAAAAGTACCGGGATATAAAAAGCTTTATGAAAAGCTCGGGGTAATTGAGGACGCCAGGGAAGAAATAAAAAAATACACCGGCAGGGCTTTACGGTCTTTGAAGGTATTGAAAAACAGCGAAGATCGTGAAATATTTATATGGCTGGCTGAAAGTTTAATTAAACGAATGAAATAATGATCGAAAAAACAGTAACAATCATAAATAAGGCCGGAATGCATACACGGCCTGCAGCAACAATAGTTAAAATGGCTTCGAAATATAAATGTGAGTTCTTCATTTCTAAAAACGGACTGAATATCAACGGGAAAAGCATTATAGGTGTAATGACACTCGCCGCTGAAATGGGCTCAGAAGTTACTTTATCCTTTGACGGCGAGGATGAAGAACAGGCTGCAAAGGAAATTGTAGATTATTTTAACAGAGGATTTGACGAACTTTGAAATCATTCAGACAAATATTTCTGGAAGCGGAAAATAAGATTTCGGGAATTGCTGCCGCTCCGGGAATCGTTATCGGCAAAGCCTATCTTTTCATGAAGGAAAAGATAGATGTTAACAGGGGAGAAATAACAGACATAGAGGAAGCTAAACGCAATCTTGAAGAGGCGCTTAATAAATCAAGAAAAGAGCTTAATAAAATACTTGGGATCGCACGTGAAAAGATGGGCGATGAAAGAGCCGCAATTTTTGAAGCCCAGATCATGATACTTGATGATCCTGTTCTCATAGAAAATATTCAAAAGAGGATAGAAACAGAAAGAAAACAACCTGAATATATTGTTGACGATGAGATATCAAAGTACCAGGATCTTATGATGATATCACACGAGACATATATGAAGGAACGTGCGCATGATATAGAAGATATTAAAAACAGAATAGTACGTAATCTTCAGAAGAAAAGATGGCAGTCGAGAATTAAACATGATGTAGTAGTTGTAAGTGACTCACTTACTCCCGCAGATACAATCCTTCTGAGCCGTAGTAATGTGCAGGGATTCATAACCGATCATGGGGGATTAACTTCTCACGCCGCAATCGTTTCAAGATCATTAAATATACCTGCGGTCGTGGGTACTCATAATGCTACTCAACATATTCGTGATGATGATACAATTATAGTAGATGGATTCCACGGTTATATTATTATCAATCCGAATGAAGAACATATAGAGTTTTTTAACCAGAAACTTGATAAGCTAAAACAGCTTCAGAAGGAGCTTGAAGAGTTAAAAGACAAGCCTGCGGTTACAACTGATGGTAAGAAAATAACCCTGCAGGCGAATGTGGATGTAACTGGTGAAATTGATATGGTGGTTACAAGCGGAGCCGAGGGAATAGGACTTTACAGAACAGAACAGATACTCGAGGAGCTCGGTGAATTTCCGTCAGAAGATGAACAGGCCAGAATATATACTAACCTTTCAAGCAGAATATATCCGGAGACATTCACAATAAGAGTTTTTGATATAGGCGGCGATAAATACAGGCTGCTGGATTATAAAGAACCCAATCCATTCCTGGGGCTGCGCGGTATACGTCTGCTGCTTGAAAATCAGGGAATCTTCAGAACACAGATAAAAGCAATTCTTAGAGCCAGTGTAAACAAGAATATCCAGGTAATGCTTCCAATGGTTTCCACCATTAAGGAAATACGTCAGGCAAAAGTACTCATTGAAGAATGCCGGCAGGAACTGAAGAAAGATAAGATTTCCTATGATAAGGATATGAAGATAGGCATAATGGTAGAAGTGCCTACAGCAGCTTTAATGGCAAAAGAGTTTGCGGCAGAGGTTGATTTCCTGAGTATCGGTACAAACGACCTTATCCAGTATCTGATGGCTGTTGACAGGGGTAATGACCTTGTGGCTGATCTTTTCCAGGAATTCAGTCCTGCTGTAATAAGAACAATACACCATATTGTAAATGAAGCTAAGAAGTCGCACAAAAGTGTTAGTCTCTGCGGAGAAATGGCTGCCGATACACTGGCAATTCCGCTGCTTGTTGGATTGGGACTTGAGTCTTTAAGCATGTCGCCTTCTACTATCGCTTACGCGAAAAGAATTATCCGCAGCTGTTCTATGGATAGTCTTGAAAAACTTGCGGATGAATGCCTTTCATACGTAACACAGGAAGAAGTACTGGAAAGGATAGAAAAGTTTTTCAGGGAAAATCAAATTACCCGTACAAGGAACATTATATAGGAATTAAATGAATATTTCAGAATATACTGCTAAATATGATTTACAAAACCAGTTTAACGTCCTGGTTGAAACCTACTCTCAGATTGATTCAGCCTGGGGAAATGAAATTGATATAGAAAAACTTAAAACTAGAAAATTCAGAAATATCATTATTTCGGGTCTTGGCGGTTCAGCAATCAGCGGAGATCTGATCGGAAATTTTCTAAAGGACGATTTGAAGCTTCCGTTTTTTGTTAATAGAAATTATACTCTGCCGGAATTTACAGACAAGGATACTCTCCTCGTAATATCATCCTATTCCGGTAATACCGAGGAAACCATCTCCGTTCTTGAAGAAGGGATCAAAAAGAAATGTCCTATGATCTGTGTAACCACAGGCGGAAAAATCGGAGAGATGGCCGGGAAGAATGAAATCCCTATAGTAAAAATGAAACCAGGCTTCCAGCCGAGGTATGCTCTTGGCTCAAGCTTTTTCTCACTATTGAAAGTCTTTGTTCATCTGGGATTAATTCCTCCTCATGATGAGATTGTCATTAAAATCAGGAATCTCTGGGAGCAGAAAGGCAAAGAGTACTCAGCGGAAAATAATATTGCATATAACTGCGCAGAACAGCTTATTGGATTTATTCCTGTAATTTATTCCGCTGCTGACATTACCTCGGCGGCAGGATACAGATTCAAATGCCAGTTGAATGAAAATTCGAAGCTTCATTCATTTCACAATATTATTCCCGAGCTTAATCATAATGAAATAATCGGGTGGGAAAGCTTCAATTCAAATCAATTCAACGCCAAGCTCATAAATATCCTCGACCAATCATATCACCCGCAGGTAAAAAAGAGGTTCGAAATTACCACAGAACTTGCGGTGAAAAAAGGACTGGAGTATATGAATATTGAGAGCGAAGAAGAGGATTTCAAGGTACGATTAATGGATTTGATTTATTTATTCGATTGGATAACTTATTATACCGCTGTGCTCAGAGGCTTTGATCCTTCTGAGATAGATAACATCTATACTCTAAAAGAAAGGTTATCTTAACCAAATCCTTTCAGAATTCTGTCGGTAATGAAGGGATTTCTCAACAATAAATTATAAGCCCGTGAAATTCCTTAAACTACTTTTTTTAATAATACTAATACTCACGTGCACTGCCGATGCTCAGCTATATTATTTCGGAAGAAATAAGGTTCAGTACGAGAGTTTTGACTGGAAAGTACTAAGGACCGAACACTTCAATATCTATTACTATGGTGAATTTGAGGAGATTGCTGAAATTGGGGCATCATATGCCGAGGAAGCCTATGATGAACTTAAAGTAAGATTTGACAACCTTATAACCAGTCCCATTCCTCTGATATTTTACAATACCTCACTTCATTTTCAGCAGACAAACACCACTCCGGGGCTGATCCCTGATGCCGTGGGAGGATTCTTTGAATTCATAAAGGGCAGGGTAGTAATTCCTTATACCGGCTCAATCCATGATTTTAAACATGTCATCAGGCATGAACTCGTTCATGTTTTTATGACCACTAAAGTTCTCCATATACTTTCAGACCACAGACTTACCACAGACAGATTTCCACCGCTCTGGTTTACAGAAGGACTCGCAGAATATCTGTCGACCGACATAGACGCCCAGGCAGAGATGGTTATGCGCGATGCGGTAATCAACAATTACTTTGTGAATCTCGAGGATATGTACAGAATATACGGTACTTTTCTTATGTATAAAGAAGGTCAGAACTTCCTTCATTTTGTGGAGGAGAAATATGGTCCGGAAAAAGTAATGCTGCTTATCGATAATATCTGGATGTTCGCAGATTTTACGAAAGTACTTGAGCATACCCTGGGCAAATCTATTGAAGATATAGATTCGGAGTGGCTGTTCTATCTTAAAAGGAAGTATTACCCTCTGCTTGCAGATAAAGCACCCTTCAGAATTCGGCTCAGCAGCTCACAGATTTCGGATTCAATTTTTCTCCCGTGCCCTATAAAATAAACGGGGATACCTGGCTGTATTTCCCGGCTAACCGGGACGGCTATTCCTCTCTCTACAGGATGAAGATCAACGTTAAGGAGAAATCTGATCTCGAGCCCGAATTGGTTATAAGGGGGGAGAAAACTGCAGAGTTTGAGGCATTCCACCTCTTTCAGTCATCAATTGATATCTCAAAAGACGGACTGGTTGCTTTTGTTACAAAATCAGGAGCAACTGACGCTATTCATTTTTATTCTATTCCCGCAGAGGAAGTAATTCATAATTATCAGAATCCTAACCTTATAAATATTACTTCTCCCAAATTTTCTGGTGACGGGAAAAGAGTGGTATTCCAGGCAATTGACCAGAAAGGATTCAGTGATCTTTTTATACTTGACCTGGAGACCAATCAGCTTACCAGATTAACCAATGACTATTACGATGAAAGAGATCCTGTATTTGGTATAACCGATTCACAGATAATATTCTCTTCCGACAGAACCGCCGGGAAATATGAAAGATACTATAATCTGTTTTCTTATGATCTTGATACACACAGAATTGATTATATAACCAATCTTCCCGCAAACAATTCATCACCTGTACTTTCTCCCGATAAAAAAACGCTTCTCTTTACTTCTGATATGGACAAGGTACAGAACATCTGGAGAATGAAATTTGTAAATGACAGCTTCTCCGATTCGGTATGGAAAGTTACTCATTTCATAACGAGCGCTTTCCATCCAAGGTTTCTGGATACAACGGATATTACATTCGCGGGATTTGAAAATTTTTCATTCAACCTTTACAAGGATAAGATCGACAGCCTTCCCCCGGATTCTTCATTCAGGGTGGTTATGAGATTCGACTCTACAGAAGGGAAATGGACTGAATCAAAACTGAAAGTTTACGCAGAAAAAGAAAAATATAAATACGAAAAAGAATATACTCTCGACTATGCTCAGAGCGAAGTAACTACTGATCCTGTTTACGGAACCCGTGGAGGAGCTATCCTTTCACTGAGCGATCTTTTCGGGGACGACAATTATTTCTTCCTCATATATAATACGGCTAGTGTTCAGAGTGATTTCCTTAAAAGCTTTAATGTAATGCTGGAAAAAATTGATCTCAGTAAGAGAACCAACTACGGTTTCGGTGTCTTCCATTTCAGCGGCAACAGGTATGATATACGTGAATCGGATGAGTACTTCTATGAAAGAAGTTTCGGAGGGTTCTTCCTTCTGAATTTTCCCCTTTCCAAATTCCAGAGAATCGAGACGGATGTTTCCCTTGCAAGCAGCGACAAGGAAGTAATTCAGGGAGTGATAGAAAGAAAAGCTCTCCTGCTGAGCAATACTATTTCCTATGTGGCTGACAATTCAATCTGGGGACCCACCGGTCCCCTTGACGGTATCAGAGCAAGACTTCTGCTTGGTTATACCAGTGATGTCAAGTATAGTAATGTGAACTATTTTAGTGTGATTGCCGACTACAGGCAATACTTCAGGATAGCTTATACCACTGCTCTCGCATTCCGCGGTGCAATTTTTTATAACGAAGGTAAAGAAGCCAGGAGATATTTTATGGGAGGCAGCTGGGATCTAAGAGGGTGGCCAAGATGGTCGATACGAGGCGAAAAGCTGTGGATATCTTCCCTTGAACTGCGATTTCCACTGATTGACCAGATAAACATCAGATTTCCGTTCGTGAACCTTGGATTCTGGGGTATAAGAGGTGCGGTGTTCTCCGACTTCGGAGGTGCATGGGATGAAATTTACGATCAGACCCTTGGAAGCGTGGGATTCGGCTTCAGGATGAACCTGCTTGGAGTAATTGTTCTGCGCTATGATATCGGTAAAAAGATTGAGGATAATCTTTCGCGATTTCAGCCAGGATTATTTTACCAGTTTTTCTTTGGATGGGATTTTTGAAAAATCTTAAATACATACTTTATTTTATTGCGTTGTTTTCTGCGGGATGTGCCTCATCCTTAATCAAAACAGATGCACATCTTGATGATAATGCATATCCTGGTTTCGGCAAAAATACTGCACGCGAATTTTATATCGATAAAAACATCAGCGATTCACTTTCATTAAAATGGGAAAATAGCGCAAACGGCGGTTTTACCAATTCATCTGTTGCTGTTTACGATTCGCTCGTGTTCGTGAATGATTTATCAGGCCGCATATATTGTTATAATCTTGTTACCGGGAAAAAAGTGGGACAGCTGAAAAATGAGGGTTCTATATTCTCTTCACCATACATATATAAGCTTTCTGTGATTTATGCTAATGCTTCAGCCAGTGATAATATTACCCGTTTAAGGTACTATGATTTTGTGATGGGAGAAATGAAGTATGATGTTGAAGTGGAAGGACGCTGTGTAACCGAAATAATAGGCACACCCGAAGCAGTAATTTTTAATACTGAAGACGGCAATGTTTATAAATATGATATGCACGGAAAAGAAATCTGGAAAACTGCAACAAAATCCTCAGTACACAGCTCTCCATCAATGAATAACGGTATCATCGTATTCGGCAACGATGACGGTGAGCTGATAGGAATAAATAATGAAGACGGTAAAGTTTTGTACAGGAAAAAAACAGGGGAGTCGTTCTTCTGCGGGACAGCATCTTCAGGTGATTTAGGTTATGCCGGTAATGATAATGGAAATCTTTACGCTTTCGAATTAAAAACAGGGGAGGTTAAATGGAAGTATAATTCAGGTGCAAAGATAGTTATGACTCCTTCTGTAAATGATGATGAGATATATTTCGGCAACCTTAGAGGCGACCTTTTCTGCCTGGAGAAGAACACAGGCAGACTTATCTGGAAAACATCAACAGGCGGTGTGTTAAAAGCTACTCCATACGCTTCTGAAAACTTTCTGGTGGTTCCGGATCTTAATAAAAAATTTTATTTTGTAAATAAAGATAACGGGGAAATTACACGAACATATTCAGTTGACGGCAGAAATAAATTATCACCGGTAATATTCAGGAACATACTGTTTATTGGATATGACCGGGGAGAGCTTCAGGCTTATGAATTTGAATAGACTGATATTATTTTCACTACTTATATCGTCATTGTTAAATGTGTATGCACAGGATTGTAAGGCCGGCATTCGCATCAAGACTGATAGCCCCTCAGCCAAAATCTATATTAATGACAGCCTGGCCGGCAATGGAAATGCACAACTGGAATTGACAAAGGGGAGTTATCATCTTGTTGTTATGGAAGAGGCCGACCGGTGGAATTCGCAGTCATTTGAAGACACGCTCAGAATTATAAATTGCAATGATACCGTTCTAACTTACAATTTCAGATCTGAGGTTTATCTGGATACTGAGCCGCAGGATGTTTATGTATACCAGGACAGTGCACTTATAGGTCATACTCCTCTGTTCCTTCCTATTAATACAGGCATTGTTCTCCTCAGGAAACCAGGTTTTGCGGAGAAAATTGTGACAATAAAAGATTTAAGCGCAAATGAAAAAGTGAAGCTTAACTTTACAGGCAAAAAGAGGGGTGAAAGTTTCTTTGAGCAAAATATTTTTAAGATTCTTGTTGGTGGTATCGTAGCGCTTGGAGGGATTTCAGCATACTACAAGTTAAGAGCCGATGACAATTTCGATCAATACCAGTTCACCGGAAATAGATACTACCTGGATCAGACACACAAATATGACCTGATATCAGGTATCACATTCGGGGCCGTACAGGTAGGGTTTGGTTTCCTTATCTACTATTTCCTGTCCGACTAAAATTTTCTTATTCTCCTCATAAATAATTAAATTTTGAGTATAAACTCAATATTATTGCTCGGATATGCTTACCGTTCTTGAATCAATAAAACTATCAACAGAGTACCTCGAGAAAAAAGGTGTCGAATCGCCGAGGATAAATGCAGAACTGCTTCTTGCACATATCCTCAAGTGCAAAAGACTGGATCTTTATCTTACTTTTGACCGGCCGCTAAGCGAAGAAGAAATTACTTTATACAGGAGCTTCCTTAAAAGAAGAGGTGAATTTGAACCATTACAATATATCGTTGGTTCAGTTGAATTTTTCGGATTACCGTTCTTTGTAAATTCATCAGTACTTATACCCAGGCAGGAAACAGAAATTCTTGTTGAAGAAATAATAGAGCGGAATAAAAATAATCCTTCAATAAAAATTCTGGATATTGGTACCGGCAGCGGAAATATTGCCATATCGCTTGCAAAGAATCTCCCCGGTTCAACCGTAACTGCTTCCGACATAAGTGAAGATGCTCTTAAACTTGCCGCTAAGAATTCGGTGCTTAATGGAACCGACAGCCAGGTAAAATTCATTGAGAATGATATACTGCAAAAGCTATCCCGAAGAGAAAGGATTCGATGTAATTGTTTCCAATCCGCCTTACGTTTCGGTGAATGAATTTGAAAAACTGCGACCTGAGTTAAAAGTTTATGAACCACGACATGCTTTGACGGATAATGCGGATGGACTAATTTATTACAGGGAAATTAGTTTGAAAGCAAAAGAATTATTGCAGCGCGGAGGCAGATTATATTTCGAGACAGGCGAAGGGCAATCGGGAGCTGTAAGAAAAATACTCGAAGAAAATAGTTACACTTCGATTATGACAAAAAATGATTACCTTAATATAGAACGGGTAGTGTCGGGAGAGATGAATTGAGAGTAGTTGCACAGAGAGTTTCAAAAGGCGGGGTAAGTATACCCGAAGAAAACTATGATCAGGATATCGGGAAAGGATTGGTAATCCTGCTGGGAATAAGGACGGGAGATACTGAAAAAGAAGTGAATTATCTGGCCGATAAATGCAGTAGTCTGAGAATATTTTCGCCTGATGGTTCAGAAGACGATAAAATGAACTACTCTGTAAAAGATATTGACGGGGAGGTACTGGTTATTTCGCAGTTTACTCTCTATGGTGATGCATCAAGAGGGAACAGGCCCGGTTTCACCGATGCCGCTAAGCCTGATGAAGCTATCCCTCTTTATGAGAAATTTATCGCAAGGATGAAGCAAAACCTGGGAAATGAAAAGGTTAAAGCAGGTATATTCGGGGCGATGATGGAGGTAAGGATTTTCAATGACGGTCCTGTTACAATAATTATCGATTCAAAATAAAAAGTGTTTATGTGAATCCGGTATTAATGATATTTCTCGATGGTGTCGGGATAGGGAAAGAGGATTATGAATTTAATCCTTTCTTCAAATACGGATTTAATACGTTCACTAAACTATTCGGTACCATTCCCACCCTCGACAAACAGTATCTGGCAAAGAACGGTTTCTATCTTACTCCCGTTGATGCCGCCCTGGGAGTAGAAGGACTTCCACAGAGCGGAACGGGACAAACATCGATTTTCTGCGGGATGAACGCAGCTGAATTTGTAGGAAAGCACTTCGGGCCTTATCCTTATTCTACACTTGTTCCCGTAATAAAGGAACAAAACATATTCAAAGAATTCCTCTCCAGAGGTCGAAAGGCTTTCTTTGCAAATGCCTACCCCAAAGTATTTTTTGATTATATCAGATCAGGAAAATCGAGACTCAGTGTGACATCATTAAGTGCCAGGCTGAGCGGTTTAAGGCTGAACCGTCCCTCTGATGTAAGAAGGGGGAATGCATTAACTGCTGAAATAACCAATGAAAGGTGGAATAAAAAACTTAACTATAAACTTCCTGTTATCAGACCAGAAACTGCGGCAAGAAGATTAATCAGAGCGGGAATGAAAAATGATTTTACACTGTATGAATATTTCCTGACGGATCATCTGGGACATGGCCGCTACGATGGCGATATTAAAACCACATTAAATATACTCGATAAATTTCTTTTTACAGTTTTAACTGAAGCAGATAAATCTGAGTTTACAATCGTCATCTGCTCGGATCATGGCAACTTTGAGGATCTGTCAGTCAAGACACATACGTTCAACCCTTCTGTTTTTATTACTACCGGCAGGAATGCAGAAATCATATCCGCCGAAGTGAAAAACCTGACCCAGATTAAAGATGCCATACTAAGGGCCTGTGGATGAAGGATTTTCCGGTAATAAGGGTTACGGTTTTATTCGCCGCCGGAATAGTTATACAATCGTTCTTTCCCGTAAAAATTCAAAATGATTTTTTAATACTTGCATTATTATTCTCAGCTTCACTTATTTTCTTTTTATTTGAAAGCCGAAAGTTTTTATCAGAGATCTCATCCATTCTGATAATGTCACTTCCGCTCCTCGCCGGTTACACTTCAGGTCAGATCCAGCGTAATAATATAAAGGTAATTCCTGACTCGATTTATGTAGTTAAAAACTTCACCGCTTACGGGTCCGTTGAAGAAATTGAGCTTCCCTCTAAGGACGGTTTTTCTCTTATTCTGAGAACTGATTCTATAAAGAGTCGGCGCACAATAGGAATCAATGTTAAACTCCTATGCAGGATAAGGGACGATAGTCTAGTTTCTTTATATAGTCAACTCGAACCCGGAAATATCATAAAGATAAGCGGCACATACAGAAAAGGCCGGACACAGCGTAATCCGGGAGAATTCGATTATAACAACTACCTGCATTCAAAAAATATCAGCGGTATTCTATCGGTTTATGAAAAAAATGACATAGCAATAATTTCCGGTAAGGTTAATAACCTAAAAGCGATTATTTTTTCTTCAAGGAAGCTTGTCGATAAGATAATCACATCGATGCATACGCCACAGGCTGCTGCTCTTCTGAAAGGATTAATACTCGCGGACAGAAACGAGATCAGTTCTGAGACAAAGAATTATTTTATTAACTCAGGTGTAATGCATATACTTGCCGTATCAGGACTGCACACTGGTTTCATTGCCCTGATCTTTTTTATTTTTCTGGGAAGGCTTAACTTATACCTAAGGTCAGTTCTGACGATCGCCGGTTTAATTCTCTTTATGTTTTTTACAGGGATCCCTACTTCTGTTTTTCGGGCTGTTATCATGGCGTCTGTACTTTTAACAGCATTTATTTTAAATCGTTCCTCGAACATCTACAATTCTCTTGCAATTGCAGCATTAATTTTACTAGCTGCAGACCCGTCAGAAATATTTAATGCCGGATTCCAGTTATCCTTCATCTCTGTCATTTCAATCGCATATTTTTTTCCGTATTTCAAAAAACTTTTGGAAAGAACAGGGATAAGGAACAAATTTCTAAGATATCTTTTTCTTTTCGCAGCTCTCTCATTGAGTGTACAGATAGGGACATCTCCTATTATCTTATTTTATTTCGGAAAGTTCTCACTTATCTCCGTGCTGATAAATCTGGCAGTAATTCCACTTACAGGGGTTATCATTGGAACCGGGATCACAACCCTTGTTGTCTTTCCGTTATCTGTCTGGACAGCTTCGGTATATGCAGGAGCAAATAATATGTTTGCCGATGTATTATTGACATTGGTAAAATATGCGGGCTCTTCGGCCTATTCATTTCTTGATATTGTAAATTATTCCTTAGCTGATGTTCTGGTCTTTTATTTGTTCGTAATGACAGGGATTTTTTTGATGCATCATCTTAAATCTTTCAGGACAGCAACAATTTTTTTAATTCTTATTATTGCGAATATTTATATCTATTCTTCAACCGGGAACTCCCAGTCAGAAGATAAAGGCAAATTGAATGTTTTTATGCTTGATGTAGGACAGGGAGATTCTTTCATTATTAAATTACCCGGGGGTAAATCTATCCTGATAGATGCAGGCAGTGCTTCACAATATTTTGACAACGGAGAAAGAATAATCCTGCCTGCAATGAGAAAGCTGGGGATAGAAAAATTCGATTACGGATTTGTATCTCATATTGATGTTGATCATTACGGCGGATTTATTTCACTTGTTGAAAATAATAAAATCAGAAGGCTGTTTAAGACACCCCCGGACACTTTATCCGATAAAGACAGAAGATTTGAACAGTACCTGAAGAATAAAAATATTCCCGTTGAACACTATACCAGGGAGAGACTCAGAATAGAAAACGCTGAAATATTTATTCTGAATGACGGCGCACATAATTTTACGGGAAATAATTCGCTTAACAACAGCAGTGGTATTATTAAAATAATATACGGGAAGACCTCTTTTTTATTTACGGGAGATATAGATAAAAGAGGGGAGAATTATTATGTGAAAAAGTATAATAATTTTCTTGACTCAGATGTACTAAAAATCAGTCATCACGGCAGCAAGTCAGGATCTTCAGCAGAGTTCATAAAATCGGTATCTCCGGATATAAGTCTTATCAGCTGCGGAATTAAAAACCGCTTCGGTCATCCTTCTGGTGAAGTTGTAAAAAGATTACAGGAATCCGGCACGCAAATTTATAGAACCGATTGCGAAGGCTGCGTACTTCTTCAATCGGACGGGATGAAGATAAGCAGAATTGATTGGGAAAATTATTATTAAATTAGCAGAGTTTGATTAACAGAATAAATCAAAAAAAATGAAAAAAAGAATTCGAATAGGAATACTCGGAGGAGGCCAGCTTGCACGGATGTCGGCATACCAGGCATATAAACTGGGATTTGAGATTGCCATTCTGGAAAAAGAACCGCAGTCTCCTGCAGGTCAGTTAACAAAATATGACTTTGCGGGCTGGGTCGATGACAAAAAACTTGTAAAGAAATTTGCGAAAGACTGTGATATAATAACTCTGGAAAATGAGTTTATCGATTATAAGGACCTTCAATTTATAGAACGGTTGGGTAAAAAAGTTCTGCCATCTTCCAAAACAATATCGCTGATACAGGATAAATTTATACAGAAAAAAACCTTCAGGAGAAACGGAATTCCGGTGCCTGAATTCCTTGAGGTAAAAGATTCAAGCACTTTCAAAACAATTTCCGGAAAGCTGGGAGAAAGGTTTATACTTAAATCAAGGAAAATGGGTTATGATGGTTATGGAAATGCTTTTGTGAAAGATGAAAAAAGCTATACTGACGGACTGGCCGAACTTTCTGAACGTCATTCTCAGGTTATGGCGGAGGAGTTAATTGATTTCAGGAAAGAACTGGCGGTTATGATAGCCCGAACCGGAAGAGAGACAAAAGCTTACCCTGTAGTTGAAACAATTCAGAAGAATCACATTTGTCATACTGTAATCGCCCCGGCTGATATCAGCACCGGGCTGAGAAAAACCGCGGTAGAAATTGCAATAAACGCTGTAGAAGCGGTAAAAGGTTATGGTATATTCGGAGTAGAATTATTTATTACAAGGGATAATAAAATACTTGTTAATGAGATGGCACCCCGTCCCCATAACTCCGGGCATTATACAATTGAAGCTTGTGTAACCTCACAGTTTGAAAATCATGTGCGTGCCGTATTAAGTCTGCCGCTGGGAGCAACCGGGATGGTTAAACCTGCTGCAGTGATGGTAAATCTTCTTGGCAAAAAAGAAGGTTTTGGGATAGTTGAAGATTACAGAGCAGCATTAAAAGACGAGAATCTGCATCTGCATATATACGGTAAGGAGATGTCAAGATTAGGCAGAAAGATGGGGCATATAACTATGCTCGGAGACGATACCGGAGCAGTTTTAAAAAGACTTAAAAAAATTGAACCAAAAATAATTATTTAGGTGAAAAATGAAAGAAAAGCCTGTAGTCGGGATAATCATGGGAAGCGATTCGGATCTGCCGGTAATGAACGAGGCTGCCGCCGTCTTAAAAGAATTTGGAATCCCTTATGAAATAAAAATTGTGTCAGCCCACCGTACACCTAAGTTTATGGCAGAATATGGATCGACGGCCCATGAAAAGGGAATAAAAGTCATAATAGCAGGTGCAGGAGGCGCAGCACACCTGCCCGGTATGACAGCAGCACATTCACCATTACCGGTTATCGGTGTTCCGGTAAAATCGAAATCACTGGACGGTCTTGATTCACTGCTTTCTATTGTACAGATGCCGGGGGGAGTTCCAGTAGCTACGGTAGGTATTAATCAGGCAAAGAATGCAGGACTGCTGGCGGCTCAGATCCTTGGTACAAGTGACGGGGATATATTATCCCGTATGCTTCAGTACAAGAAGAACCTGGAAAAAACCTCACTCTCAAAAAATGAAAAAATAAAATAGAATAAATAATTGCGTTTATTTAGAAGATTTTGTAGTTTAATTATTAATGAAAAGGCCTCATAATCTTCCTCTTCGAGGTCCAATTTCAGGCGATATATCTATCAGTTCTCAAACTTTTTATAAATTGCTTTCGGCTCAGATCTGAAATGATCGATTCAATATTATTTTTCTGTTCGATCATACAGATCGGGGAGGTGTCTTTCTTTTCTATATCATTTATTAGTAAGCATCGTTAATAATACGTTGAACCCAAATAAAAATATTAGCATCCGATAATAAATATCTCCGAAAACTGTTATTTAATATTTTATCCTTAATCATATATTTATTAAAAATTAATTTTACAGGAGGTTCATTACTTAACAACCATTTTTTTATGTAGGTTCAATTTGCTCTAATTAATTCAATCCAATATTTAACCAGGAGGTCGTATTATGACGAGAAATTTTTTACTTGCTATGTTCGCTGTCGTCATCAGCGCTATTCTCATTTTTCCCCAAACCAAATCTGTCGGAAATGTTGATTCTTCACCAAATCTCAAAAATAATGAAATCACCGGAACCAGAGCAATGTGGGATCTTGAATTTTCATTCGATCTTAATGTTGCTTCGGGTGCCGCCGGTAATGCAGGTGCAGAGTTCGATGGCACATATTTTTATACCACACGATGGGCCACAAACCTGATCCATAAATATGATATGACCGGAACACTTGTAGAGGAATTCTCAATTCCAGGTGTATCAGGATTGAGAGATCTCGCGTTTGACGGTACATATTTCTACGGTGGTGCTGCTTCAACCACTATTTACCAGATGGACTTCACAACAAAGACTTTAGTTGGAACCATTACAAGTCCGGTAGCTGTTAGATTTATTGCTTATGATGATGATAATGACGCTTTTTGGTGTGGTAACTGGGATACAACACCGACATTAGTAAGCAGAACCGGTACAAATATGGGAACGATTACAACTGGCTTAGCGGGACAATATGGTGCAGCTTACGATAATGTAAGTGTAGGCGGTCCGTTCCTATGGATATTTGATCAGGGTGGTGGAGTTTGTCCTGGTAGTTTAGTGATGTATCAGTTTGATATTGCTACCGGAACAGCAACCGGCGTATCACACGATGCATGTGATGAGCTTACTGATGGAATTGCCGGCGGTTTATTCTCAACGGTTGATTTCGTTGCTGGAAAATTCTCAATCGGTGGTGTAATGCAAAGTAATTCAGGCCTGGATGATACATTCTTCATTTATGAAGTTGCTGATTCCGGTCCTCAGCCAGGGCCTGGTCCGGCTTCAAATCCTGCACCAGCTAATGGCGCTACAGATGTTGATGTTAATCAAGATCTTTCCTGGGACAATGCTACCGGTGCAACCTCTATTGAAATATTTTTCGGTCCAGTTGGAAATTTGACATCCGTATACTCAGGTGCTCCTGTTACAACATATGATGTTGGTACATTGGATTACTTCACCTCTTATGGATGGCGGGTTAATCAGACCGATGGTTCAGGTACAACCGTTAGTCCAATGTGGTCATTCCAAACAATGCAGAATCCTGCATTTGTTTTCACTACCGATACTGTATATCCGCAAAGTGCTGACTACTGGACAGGAACAACAGATGGAACAACCAAAACCGATGTTAGTGAAGTCAGAGGACAGAACACGGAGGACGGCTGGTTCATGTTCGATATCAGTTCTGTACCTGGTAATGCTATAGTTGATTCCATGAGGTTTTACGGCTATGTTAACTTTACAAATTATCCTTTCTGGAGTGCAACTCCTCTTCCCGGATTAAATCCATTAACGGCATCTGCTGCTGATTTAAAAACTGCTATTAGTAGTAACAGCGGTACAGCACTTGCTTACGTTTATGCAAATGAAACTTCAACATTTGCTATCGGCTGGCATGATTATTTAATGGGAAATTCATGTAATACCGATTTTGAAGCTGCACTTGCACAGGGCTGGTTCGCAATGGGAATGGATTCCAGAGATAACAGCGCAACTTATTACATTAATTGGGATGGCTGGAATGAAACTAATGTTCCTTATCTTAAGGTTTCGTACCACTTCATAGTCCCTGTTGAATTGTCATCATTCACGGCTAACGTATCGAATGGTAATGTCGTTTTGAATTGGGTAACTGCAACCGAAACCAACAATAAAGGTTTCGAAATTCAGAGAAGCAGCGGTGGAGATTTCCAGACAATTGGTTTCGTACAAGGAAATGGAACATCAACACAGCAGCATTCATATACTTATTCAGATAATACTGTAGATCATGGATCATACAGCTACAGACTGAGACAGGTTGATTTTGATGGTAGCTCAGAATTCTCAAAAGTCGTTGAGGTTAATATTTCTGCGCCCAAGGTATATTCATTGGCTCAGAACTATCCAAACCCATTTAACCCGACAACCCAGATTAACTTCAGCCTTGCTACAGACTCAAAAGTTACATTAAAAGTATTTGATATACTTGGACAGGAAATCACAACTTTGTTAAACGGAAATCTTCTGGCCGGACCACACTTTGTTAATTTTGATGCCTCAAAATTAACAAGCGGCGTCTATCTATATAGGATGGATGCTACCGGAGCAGATGGAAGTACCTTTACAGCAATAAAGAAAATGCTCTTGACCAAGTAAATAATTTCTTAACCCAAGAAGCCCGGTTATCAAGCCGGGCTTTTTTTATATTCAATCATGTAAATTTTCACAAACCGGATCATAGCTTCAGATTTTTTAGTCAATTAAAAATGGAGGATAAATGAAATTAACCAGTATACTATTATCAGTATTAGTACTGCTTGTTTCAGTATCTGTATTTTCACAGGACAAACCAACCATCAGTTTCAATGATCTCACAATCTCTGCAGAAAGTAATTCCCATAACATTACTGCTGCCAGAGAACTTGCAGCCAGCCAGGATCTGCCTTACACTGTATATCTCCCTGAGGGGATTTTCATCGAGGCAAAGGGAGTTGAAAATAATCGTGTTGTATACAGTATAATTAAGGATCTGAGAAATATTTATAACGGAAGTGAAACGGCTTTCTGGGAAGAAATTTCCTCAAGATACGATCTCTCGACTGCGAGGATTCACTGGGCAAACAGACCAACGCAAAATCCGGATCTCGGCTATCATATTTCTGAAGCCAGCGGAACTCTTGCCGTTAACTTCCTAATGGTTATGGAATCAACAAATGATGCTTTGATGACTTTTAATGCAGACGATGGTTCTCTTATAAATGCAGCCTATTTCCCGGGAGGAGATCCGAATCTTTCTACTCCAATTGAAGCTATCCTTACTCCTAACGCTACAGTAATTATTTCAGATCAGATCACCGACCAGATTGTTGAATACGATACAACAGGAACTTTTATCAGAATATTATTCGGTAATGATGTTACGGTGCTTGATAACTGCAGAGGAATAGGACTTACTCCCGGTAATACCTCCGTTGTAGGTACGATCGGCGGTGGTACAAACGATGATGCAGTTCCGGAATTTGATCTTGCTACAGGTAATTATCTTGGAAATTTTATATCCCCTAATGCTGCTCTTATGGATTCCCCGTTCGATATCATTTTCAGAACGTCAGACTGCCTGGTTTCTGCAATCAATTCTGATAATATAGTGCGGTACGATTTGAGCGGAACCTATATAGGTGACCTTGTGACAGGAATTAATTTCCCGGAGCAAATATGTGAAGCATCAAACGGCAACATTCTCGCAGCGGGCTTCAGTTCGCCTTCCGGGTTATACGTATATGATTCGAACGGCAGTCAAGTTAACTATTTTAGTGCTGTCACAGGATTAAGAGGAGTCTATCAACTTGGAAACGGAAATTATATGGTGACAAACGGATCGGGAGTATTTGTACTTGATCAAAACACCGGTGCGGTTCTATCTCAGCCCGTATCAGGAGTATCAGGCAGGTTTATTACCCCATATGACAGAAGCATAATTCCAGTTGAATTGACATCATTTAACGCAAACGTGAATGCGGGCAATGTTGTACTGAACTGGACAACAGCCACAGAAACAAATAATAAGGGATTTGAAGTACAGAGAAACTCAGGAGATGGTTTCGAGACTTTAAGCTTTGTAAATGGTAACGGAACATCAACACAGTCACATACATATACCTATGCTGACAATAATGTAAGAGAAGGTCAGTATACATACAGGCTGAAACAAGTAGACTTTGATGGAACCTCAGAATATTCAAATTCTGTTGAAGTCAGCGTAGTACAGCCGAAGGTATATTCACTTACCCAGAATTACCCGAATCCATTTAACCCGACGACACAGATAAACTTCAGTCTGGCTGTTGATTCGAAAGTAACATTGAAAGTATTTGATATACTGGGACAGGAAGTAGCAACACTACTGAATGGAACAATTACTTCTGGTGCACATAATGTAACATTTGATGCATCAAAGTTGAACAGCGGTGTATATCTTTATAAGATAGAAGCCAATGGAGTAGACGGAAGCAGCTTTACCTCAGTTAAGAAAATGATCCTAACGAAGTAATTTTAACAGATAATGTTAACAAAGCCGGACTGGAAACAGTCCGGCTTTTTTTTTCTGCCGGAGAACCCCCTGCGAAGAAAAAAAATTAATAAAGCAAGTCACTTTTCTTGTATATAATTTTCAAGTTTTGTAGTTTTAGCTCAATTCATAATATCTCATATACCTGATGAATTTACGTGAGCTTCTCCAAAATCCATTCTATATAATTCTTTTATTGAATTAGTTAGAGAAGTATACCATAACTTGAGCATATGGTTCGCCTTAAATTCGGTTAATTAAGGAGGTGATTTACGGAATCGATACTGGTTTGTATTAACTAATTGTTCATATCTAAATTTATGGAGGTTGATTATGATAAAAATATGACTTCTTTCTTTGCTGATGGGACTTTTCTTTGCTGCAACTGCCCAAAACAAACAGGAGGTTGATCCAACTGGTCTGGCTCGTCTCTTTCCCCAGAAAATACCCAAGTTCAACCAATAATCGGTGAGACTGTTTCGTATATCCGCAGAGCGTAGATTATGGACTGGTACAACTGATATAAAACCAAAACTGATCTCATTTGAAGTTCGTACTGTTGATCCCGAGTTAGGCTGGATGGTTTTTGATGTCAGCAGTATACCGTCAGATGCGATGATAACAGGAATTGTATTGCATGGATCTGTATGACAGCAGCTGGACATACTCGAATGCTACCCCGATGGGAACAGTAAATCCGGTGAGCGATGATGCGGCAACAATCACTACACAAGTTAGCAATAATGCTGATGAGGGGATAGCCTATATATACTCGAATGAACCAGGCGACGTGCCGGTTGGTTACCACGCGTATACTATGGAAAGCTTTGCTTCGGATGATCTTCAGGCTGCACTTACACAGGGCTGGTTTGCAGTTGGATTTTTTGATCGCGATGGTAGTTCTTCCTATTATATCAACTTTGACGGCTGGGAGCAGGATTTCAGATCCTCCGTACCTGGAAGTTTCATACGTTGTTCCGCTGGCTCACGATGTTGGAGCTGTATCTGTTGATATGCCTGTTTTAGTTGGATCCGGTAATTTTACCCCGACTGCCACTGTATTTAATTACAGTGACGTTAGCGAAACTTTCGATGTGACTATGACAATGGGAAGTTATTCGTCAACTAAGACAGTCACTGATCTTGCTTCATTGACTTCAATGCAGGTAACTTTTGCTGGACTGGACGGCAAATGTTGGTAACAGTACCTGTGATGTCTGCACTGATCTTGGAACAGATTCCAAATCCTGCTAATAATTGTGTCTCAAGTGATATAAGTGTACAGGATCCGATTCCATTCTATTCATATAATGCATATGATCCTGATGGTGTTCTTCCTGAAGGTCCTGCATCTCTCTATCAGACCGACCCGGCTAGTATGACATCACTTGCAGCAACAACTTCCTCAGACTTTATCTGTGCAGGAACTGCCCGGAGATGGAGGAACATGGTATGGTGTTATGTACAATAGTCCCGGAAAGGTGCGCAAGCCATCTATTATACAATGGATGTTACTACCGGGGCAATGGCTCAGGTGGCTACAACCGACGTTACTGAAAATATGAATGGTTTAACCTGGGATCCGACCACCAATACATACTATGGTATCCACAAACGTACACTTTTTACACCGTAGATGTTGAAACTGGTGCATGTGTTTCTGTAGGAACAGTTCCTTCAGCTACTTATATTACTCTTGCATGTTCCCGGCAGGTCAGCTTTTATTCAATTGATATAGACAACGATAATTTTGTCGCTATTGACAAAACAAATGCTAGATATTACAGTAGTCGGACCTCTTGGATTTGATGCTTCATATGCTCAGGATATGGCTTTCGACCAGAGTACCGGAATGCTTTTCTGGGCTGCATATAATGTTGATAATGCAGGCGGAACCGGTGAATGGAGAATTATCGATCCTGCTACGGGTGAATCATCAATGCTGGGAATTATTGGAACCGCCGGCAGTGAATTGTGTGCTCTCTGGGCTCCCTGGCAGGTTGTTCCAGTTGAATTGTCATCATTTACAGCAAACGTATCCAACGGTAATGTTGTACTCAACTGGATAACTGCAACTGAGACAAATAACAAGGGATTCGAGGTTCAGAGAAGCAGCGGCGAAGATTTCCAGACAATCGGCTTCGTACAAGGAAATGGAACGTCAACCCAGCAGCATTCATATACTTATTCAGATAATACTGTAGATCATGGATCATACAGCTACAGACTAAGACAGGTTGATTTTGATGGTAGCTCAGAATACTCAAATGTCGTTGAGGTTAATATTTCTGCACCCAAGCTATATTCATTGGCTCAGAACTATCCAAACCCATTTAACCCGACAACAAAGATCAACTACAGTCTGTCGGTAGATTCAAAAGTAACATTAAAAGTATTCGATATACTAGGACAGGAAGTAGCAACGCTTCTGAACGGAAACATTACTTCAGGTGCACATAATGTAACATTTGATGCATCAAAACTGAACAGCGGTGTATATCTTTATAAGATAGAAGCCAATGGAGTAGACGGAAGCAGCTTTACCTCAGTTAAGAAGATGATCCTAACGAAGTAATTTTAACAGATAATGTTAACAAAGCCGGACTGGAAACAGCCCGGCTTTTTTTTATAAGAGGGCAAAAGAAAAGCTGGTCGGCACATGAGATCATACATTTCGTTCTGCTTTATATAAATTAATAGTTTATTAATCCGGAAAAGGTTGCAATTAAAAAAATTATTGCTGAAATTTATCAAACAAATAAACAGCTCTTCATTTTATTGGGAGAACTTTACTCTAATCTATATTCACAAGGAGTAATTATGAATAAACTCTATATTGTCTTTTTCATTTTGATCAGTTGTTCGATGATCTTCGGACAATCCAAAATGATAGCCTTACCACAATCTCCGAATTATAATCCTATCTCAGTTAATCCCGGTTTTGACGGTGTTAATGATATTAAATGGGAGGAAACTTTTAATACAACTACACCTCCCGGTGACTGGACTATAGTTGATAACGATGGAAGCGGAACCGCATGGGAATTCAGACAGATTATAACCTTTACAAGCGGTGATACCGTAAATCCACAGATCGGTCAAAGTTTTTGGTTCAGTAATTTTAATAATGCTAATTCAAGCGGGTTAATTGATGAATGGCTTATCTCTCCACAGCTCCCAATGGTTTCCAGCGGTGATAGCCTGTATTTCTGGGCCGGAGCTATCGATGCAGGTTATGATGATTCTTTAAAGGTAATGGTGTCGACTTCAGATATTAACCTTGGCAGCTTTACTCAAATTGCATACTTTAAAGTTGACGGACCGGTTGGAAGCTGGCACAGATATGGGTTTGATCTTTCCGCGTTTGCAGGAAACCAGATCCACGTTGCTGTTAATTATTATATATTTGACGGCGGACCTTCAGGTAATTATTCTGATAACGTATGGGTTGATCACTTTATCATGACAGGTTCAACCGGTGGAAATGTTATTCCTATTTCCCAGGCTATTGAGGATCTGGATAATGATTTTGTTCCTGATCATCTTGGAGATACATTAACTGTTCAGGGAATTGTTATTTCACCTAATTTTCAGACATCGAGTATCTCATACTTCATTGATGACGGTACCGGTGGAATTGATTTATTCCATTATGGTTCGACTACACCTGTATTAAATCTTGGTGATGAAGTACTGGTTACGGGAGTAATCGACCAATATAATGGCCTTACTGAGATTGTGCCTGAAAATGAAAGCGATATACAGATTGTTAGTACAGGTAACCCCGTTCCGGCCCCAATAGTTGTCACTATCAGTCAGTATCTAAACAATGCGGAATTATATGAAAATAGGTTAGTCGGATTTATGAATGTTACCAAAACAAGTGGAACCTGGCCTGCTGCGGGTTCGGGTGGTACTATTTATCTCAGCGATGGTAGTTCTGATTCACTTAAAGTATATATTGATAGCGATACTGATATTGACGGTAATCCGGAACCTGCCTGGCCAAGGGATATTATTGGAGTCGGCAGCCAGTATACAACTGCAACTCCTCCAAATAATGGGTATGAAGTTCTTCCGAGATATTATGCTACAGATTTTCTGCCGGCGGGATCTCTTCCGGTTGAACTGACTTCATTTACTGCTGAAGCAAATGTAAATTCTGTTTCATTAAACTGGAATACAGCAACTGAAACAAATAATAAAGGATTTGAAGTTCAGAGGAATTCAGGAAGCGGTTTCGCTACCATAGGATTCATCCAGGGATACGGAACATCTTCCCAGTCTCATTCTTATTCATTTGTTGATCAGAATCTGTCTGCAGGACAATATACTTACAGACTCAAACAAGTCGATTTCAATGGCACCTATTCATTTAGTAATGAGGTATCTGTTGAATTAAAACCTGTAACTTATTCTCTGGCACAGAATTACCCGAATCCATTTAACCCAACTACTATGATCAATTTCAACCTGAGAGTAGACTCAAAAGTTTCTCTGAAGGTGTTCAATATACTTGGACAGCAAGTTGCTCAGTTGGTTAACGGTTCAATGGTAGCCGGAAATCATCAGATCAATTTCAATGCTTCTAATTTAAACAGCGGTGTTTATTTATACCGCCTGGAAGCAACAGGAATTGACGGTTCATCATTCTCTGCAGTAAAGAAGATGATGCTGACCAAATAAATTCTGTTTAACTCAAAAAAAGCCGGTTATTAACCGGCTTTTTTTGTATTCACGCACTCTAAGCACCACCGATTACTCCATTGCTACTTCTGATCTATTTTAATAATTTAACCCCGGTTTTTATTAAATAAGAGTGAAAAAATGAAATACTTAATTCTGTCTTTTCTCTTTACCGGAGTACTGTTCATTAATGGATGCAGCAGTAAATCTGCCGAAGATTATATGAAGACAGCACAGGAAAACGTTAAACAAAAAAAGATCGCCGAAGCGATCAATAATTATGAATCTGTAGTAAATGAATTCCCGGAAAGTGCCCAGGCACCCGATGCATTATTCCAGATAGCTACTTTATACCAGAACAAAATGGTAAAAAATATATCCGATGTTGAATCATATAAGAAAGCCGAGGAAACTTTCCGCAAGGTATATAATAAGTATCCGCAAGCTGAGAAAGCGCCTATGGCTTTGTTCCTTTCGGGATTTATTCTTGCAAACGATCTAAAAAATTTTCAGAGTGCGACAAACACTTATAACTTATTCCTCGAAAAATATCCTAACCACGAACTTGCTTCATCTGCGAAAGAAGAATTAAGTAATATGGGGTTGAGTCCTGATCAGATCCTTAAGAAGAAAACACAAAAAAATATATAGATGGCAAAGGCATCCCAGGACTATAAGAATTTCCTTAACCCATCGATTGTTTCGAAATTAAATTCCCTTGAATTAAAGGCAAGACTGGTAGTAGAAGGTTTTATGGTGGGACTCCATAAGAGTCCCTACCATGGCTTCAGCGTAGAGTTCACTGAACACCGGCCATATATGCAGGGGGATAGTCTAAAGGATGTTGACTGGAAGGTATACGGAAAAACTGACAAATTTTTCATTAAACAGTACGAAGAAGAAACCAACCTAAAAAGCTATATACTTCTTGATTCAAGCAAATCGATGCAGTATAGTTCCGGGAAAAATATCTCCAAACTCGAGTATGGTATCACTCTTGTAGCTGCTTTAAGCTACCTCATGATCAAGCAGAAGGATGCTGTAGGTCTGACAGTTTATGCCGAGCAGGTAAATACCTATTTTCCACCAAGGGCGGCAAAGACATATCTTCAGGAAATACTGAAAAGTCTCAGCTCTTTAAAAGCATCCAGTAAGACTAATACGGCTTCCTGTTTAAACTCCATAGCTGAAAAAATTAAAAGAAGGGGGCTAGTTATCATCGTATCAGACCTGTTCGATGATGTTAGTTCTATATTATCGGCACTGAAACATTTTAGATATCAGAAAAACGAAGTTATCGTTTTTCAGCTGCTTGATCCCGTAGAGAGGAGTTTTTCATTCGGTGCTGATGCCGTATTTAAAGACCTTGAAACAGAAGAAGAGATGACCACAAGACCCTACCAGATACAGAAGGCCTACCAGCAGGCTATGCAGGATTTTGTTGATAAAATAAAAAAGGAATGTCTTAACTCAAACATAGAATATAATCTCATCGATACTTCAATGCCTTTCGACAAAGCACTGTTCAGCTACATTCAGAAAAGAAGTATGCTCTATTGAGCAAGTTTCTTGATTTCCTGCACGTATTTCTCCGCTAATTTTTCAGAAGCAGTTTTATCTTTTGCCTCAGTAATAACCCGTATTATAGGTTCTGTGTTTGATTTCCTGAGATGTACCCAGTGATCCTCAAAATCTATTCTTAAACCATCGTCAGTATTTATTTTCTCCCCCTTATATTTTTTGATAAGTTCTGAAAGAACGGAATCGGGATTCATATCTCCCGTATTTATCTTTTTCTTTGTAATATAGTAAGAGGGGAGTGACTGCTTAAGTTCGTCCATCGTTCCGCCAAATTCAAGCAGATGCTGCAATGTTATTACAATTCCCACAAGTGCATCCCTGCCGTAATGCAGAGCAGGGTAGATAACTCCTCCGCTTCCTTCTCCGCCGATTACAGCATTTACCTCCTTCATTTTTTTTACAACATTAGCTTCACCTACAGGTGAACGGAAAACATTTGAACCTGCACCTTCCGCAACATCATCAACGCCGCGGGTTGTTGAAAGGTTAACAACAACATCGCCTTTCTCTTTGGACAGGATGAACTTCACAGCCTGAGTTATGGTATTCTCTTCACTAAAAGGTGTTCCTTTATCAGTTATCAGCACCAGCCTGTCAACATCGGGGTCCACGACGACACCCAGATCTGCCTTGTGCTTCTTTACCTCATTCATTGTTTCAAGAAGATTTTCCGGAATTGGTTCAGGAAGTCTGGGGAAAATTCCTGACTTCTCACAATTATACTCTATTACCTCGCATCCCAGTTCACGGAGCAGCTCAGGAATTACATATACCCCGGCTCCATTAACACAATCAGCCAGCACCCTGAATTTTCTTTTTCTGATAGCTTCTATATCAATATATTTTAATGCCAGGGCATCATGCATATGCTTTTTAATACCTTCCGCATAAAAGGTGGTTTTTCCGATTTTATCCCAGCTCTTAAATTTATTTTGAGCAAGGTTCAGAATTTTGAGGAGTTCAGTATTTTCTTCCGGAGTCATAAACTGTCCCGTTGAATTCAGAAGCTTCAAAGCATTCCACTCATTAGGATTATGGCTGGCTGAAATAGCAATTCCACCCTGTGCATTCAATGTTTTAACAGTATATTGAACTGTTGGGGTAGGGCAGATGCCGATATCCAGAACATCGATGCCTTTTGCATTCAGTGTTGCAGTAACAATAGAATTAACCATTTCGCCGGTTATCCTCGCGTCGCGTCCAACTACGATCTTTCCGCCGCCCACAAAATCTGCGTATGCCGAAGTGAAATTAACAATAACATTAGGATCGAGACCATCTCCCACAATACCGCGTATTCCTGATATACTGACCATCAAAGTGGACATTAAACCTCCGCAATTTTCAATTCAAAAAACAAAAATAAGATAATTTCTGCTTTTTGTAAGTTATTATTAAATTAAGCCGAGCTAATCCCGATAAAATTTATACTGAGCAGGAGTACGATTGCCTCATTGCAGAATAGTAAATCATAAGGCTTTAAACTGGCAGATAAATACAAAATTCTGAATACGCTCTGAAAACGTTCTGAATACGATGTGAAAACGCTCTGAATACGTTCTGAATACGATTATCTTCCGAAATTAAAGAAAGTGTGGAAAAACGAGTATGAAATCCTTATCTCAAAAAATAAAACAGGTTAACAGGCTTCTTATAGAAAAATTCGGAGTTCCTGAAAGGAATAAAGTTAATCCTGATCCTGTGGATCTTTTAATTGCCACAATACTTTCACAGAATACGAATGACAGGAATTCATTCAGAGCTTTTCGAAAGCTGAAGGATAGTTTTAGCGATTGGAGTGAGGTTGAAAAGCTGCCTGCATCCAAAATTGAGAAATATATTAAGGTTGCTGGTCTGGGTAAACAGAAATCGAATGCTATTAAGGGGTTCCTGAAGCAGCTGAAGAAAGAGACAGGAAAAATCTCACTTACTTACCTGGACGAAAAAAATAACAATGAAGTCATTGAAGAATTAACAGAGTTTAATGGCATAGGGGTTAAAACAGCAAGCTGCGTGCTTCTATTTGCGATGGGCAGAAATGTTTGTCCCGTTGATACTCACGTTCACAGAACAACGAACCGTCTGGGACTTGTTGATACCAGGAGTCCCGACAAAACTTTCCTTCTGCTAAACCAGAACTTCCCTGAAGGAATTGCCCATTCATTTCATACAAATCTCATCAAGCTCGGCAGGGAGATCTGCCGTCCGGCAAAACCCTGGTGTTCTGTTTGTCCTCTTGTTAAAGTCTGCGAGTATCCGGATAAAAACTATGAATTACCGGGCAAAACCGGTCCCTCACAATTTATGCTTCTTGATAATGTATCACTGATCCCGTGGTATTTCACCTTAAGTATTTGTGATATAGGAGATTATCGGATTATACGAGGTTAACTTTTCTTTTATTTTTGAATGATTTCAATTAAATTAGTTTTACTATCATAATCCATTAAAAAAATCACAGGAGAAGATTAATGTCAGGACAATTAGGCATTATTGGTTACGATTATTTGGAATTTTATGTTGGATCTGCCAAAATGTGGGCTTATTGGCATGCAAAAGCAATGGGATTTCAGTTAAAAGGCTACCTGGGACCTGAAACAGGGGTAAGAGACCGTGTTTCTTATTATATGGTCAAAGAATAATCTCCAGTTTGTACTTACCTCTTTTGTTAAGCCAACTAATTTTGATGTTGCAAATTTTATTCATCAGCATGGAGACGGTGTAAAGCGCTGGTCGCTGAAGGTAAAAGACGTAAAGAAAGCATTTGATACGGCAGTAGAGAACGGCGGCATTCCTGTGAGACCGCCTAAAAAATTAAGTGATGACAACGGTTATGTTGAAGAAGCCGCAATTAAGCTTTATGATGATGCTGAGATCGTCTTTATTAACAGAGATAAATATAAAGGAATTTTCAAACCCGGCTTTGCCGAACCGCGGATGAAGATAGAAGTGGAAGCCAAAGAAACAGGACTACTGGAGGTTGATCACATTGTAGGCAACGTGAGAACAAATGAGATGAACCTATGGGAAAATTATATGAATAAGACCCTGAACTTTGAGACCTTTATTGAGTTCGGTGCAGGGGATATCTCCACACAATATTCCGCGCTTCTTTCAAAAGTTGTAAGGTCGAAAGAAGGGGCCCCTGTAAAGAATCCTTTGAACGAGCCTTACGAAGGACTTAAGAAATCCCAGATTGAAGAATATATTGACGAGTATGTCGGGTCCGGTATCCAGCATATAGCAATATCGACTAACAATATTCTTACTACGATTGACAATATGAGAAAGAATGGTGTGGAATTCCTTACCGTTCCGGGGAGCTACTATGACATTCTTAAAGAAAAGAAATTGAGCTATATTGAAGAAGACATAGAGGATTTAAGAAAATACGGAATACTCTGCGATACGGAAGGCAAAGGATACCTGCTGCAGCTCTTTACGAAGCCGATAGGCGATCGTCCCACTTTTTTCTACGAAATCATACAGAGAAAGCAGGGAGCTGAAGGTTTCGGTCAGGGCAACTTCCAGGCATTATTTGAATCTATCGAAAGAGATCAGCAGGACAGAGGAAACTTTGACAGAGAAGAATAAAAAGGATTTTTTAATTAATAAATATATAAGAAATAAAACCGGAGGTAAGAAGTGCCATACTATGTTAAAGTAGGGAAGGTCCCTCCTAAAAGACATATTACGTTTTATAAACCCGATGGTAAATCATTATACCGTGAAGAGCTTTTCAGTACCAAAGGCTTTTCGGGGATATATTCAAATAAGTATCATCTGTACATGCCTCCCCAGGTCGAATCGATCAGGGAGATTGAGAAGGATTTTTCAAATAACTGGGAAGATGCACCTCTTCAGTATTATCATTTCTTTACGGATTCAAAACAGACACAGGGAAACTTCCTTACCGCCAGAAATGTATTCCTTAAGAATGAACACTGTATAATTTCCACAGCCCAGGTATCTGAAGATACAGGCATCTTCTACAGGAACAGCTATAAGCATGAACTGCTTTTTGTCCATCATGGCGAGGGTGAGTTCCTTTCAGAATACGGAAAGATCGCTTTTGAACCGTGGGATTATATAGTTGTGCCGAAGGGAACTACTTACCAGATGAACTTTAAAAGTTTTGATAATGTGAAGTTATTTGTAGTTGAATCGGACACACCATTTGATATTCCCGCTCATTTCAGGAATGAGTACGGTCAGCTGAAGGAAGACGCTCCTTACTATGAAAGGGATTTCAGAGCCCCGGAATTTATGGAGCCTGTTGACAAGCAGGGTAAGTTCCCGTTAATACTGAAGGTATCCGACAGGATATTTGAGTATCATCTTCCGCACCACCCCTTTGATGTGGTGGGATGGGACGGCTATCTTTATCCCTATGCATTTAACATAAAGGAATATGCTCCTAAAGTGGGCAAGATCCATCTTCCTCCTCCGATTCACCTGATGTTTACCACCGAGCATTTTGTTGTCTGTAATTTTGTACCGCGACTGTTTGATTTTCATCCTCAGTCAATTCCTGCTCCATATTATCATTCAAATGTGGACAGCGATGAAGTCCTTTATTACGTTTACGGTGATTTTATGTCGCGCACAGGAGTTAAAGAAGGATCAATTACGCTTCACCCGATGGGTATACCTCATGGTCCGCAGCCCGGCAAAACTGAAGCATCAATCGGCAAAAAAGAAACTGACGAATATGCCATAATGATTGATACCTTCACGCCCCTAAAAGTAACTAAAAACGTAAAGGAAACAATGGTGGAGGATTATCACCATTCCTGGCTTGAAAAATAAATTGTTAAATTTGGTTTGAGGCTTTCTTTAAACTGAAAGAACCTCAAACTTTTATTTAATAATAAAGATTTTCAAATAATATGATTAAAATTCCTGAACATATTCAAAAACTTAAACCGTACAAAGCCGGCAAGCCAATAGAGGAACTGGCGAGAGAGAAGGGGATTCAGAAAATAGTTAAGCTGGCTTCAAACGAAAATCCCCTGGGACCCTCACCTAAAGCAGTTGAGGAGATTAAGAAACACGTAAACGAACTCCATCGGTATACCAATCCGTCAGCATATAAGCTGGTAAGTGCAATAGCTGAAAAATATAACAAACGTCCCGGTCAGATTGTTACAGGCAGCGGGTCGGATTCGCTGATTCAGTATCTCATTACAGCTTTCAGTGATGATGATGACGAGCTTCTGAGTTCAGAAGGAACGTTTATCGGATGGTATGTGAACGTTAATAAATACGGAAGAAAATCGAAGCTGGTTCCGCTTAAAAACTATCATCTGGATCTTGATGCTATCGCCGAAGGGATAAACAGCAAAACAAAAATAATTTACCTTGCCAATCCTAATAACCCCACAGGGACAATGTTCACTCGCAGAGAATTTGAGGATTTTATGAGCAGGGTTCCCGAAAACGTTCTGGTTGTACTGGATGAAGCATATACGGTTTACGCCGAATCTAATCCCGATTATCCGAACGGACTAACTTATGATCTGGATAACCTGCTTGTATTGAGAACTTTATCCAAAGCATACGGACTTGCGGGAATAAGGATAGGTTTTGCTTTCGGCAAAGAATACCTTATCAATGAAATGTATAAGGTTAAGCTTCCTTTCGAACCCAATGAGCTTGCCCAGGATGCAGCAATAGCAGCTCTGCAGGATGATACTTTCCTGAAGGCTACCGTTGATCTGAACTCAGAATCCCTTGATATGATGAAGAAGGGATTAGAGGAGATTGGAATTGATTATGTTCCGACATCAGCAAATTTCTTTCTCATTCTTTTCCCTGACGAAGAATTCACTGCCGAATTTAATGCTGAGTGTCTTAACAGAGGATTGATTCTCAGGCATGTCAATACATTCGGAATTCCAAACGGTATAAGGATCAATTCAGGGACGATAGAAGAAACAGAATTTGCACTCAAACGTACTTGAAGAAGTGTATAACGCGATGGAATTAAAATACGGCCGCAAAGCCGAGAATAAAGCCTAATAAATCAGTCACAAAAAGGAGTTAGAAGATTATTCTATGAAATTTGTCAGCTTTCTGCAGAATAATAACGAGAAACTAGGATTATTTCGCGATAATAAAATCTACGATCTTAAGAAATCAGCCGGTAAAATAAATGTAACCCTGCCCGATAATATGCTTGAATTTCTGTGGGGAGGTGAGAGGAATATGGATCTGGCCAGAAAAGTGAATGAAGCACTTAAGCTCGGAAACATCGAAGAATATCTCGATGCCCAGGGAATCAATTTACTGGCTCCCGTTCCACATCCTACTTCGTGCCGCGATGCATATGCTTTCCGGCAGCACGTTGCAACAGCCAGAAGGAACAGGGGCGTTGAAATGATACCCGAGTTTGATCAGTTCCCTGTATTTTATTTTACAAACCATAATGCCATTTTTGGAGAGGGTGCTGTTCCGGTTGAGAAGGACCACCTTGAAAAACTTGACTTCGAACTGGAAGCCGCAATAGTGCTTAACAGGCAGGGAATAAACATCGATGTAAAAGATGCAGATTCCTATATAGCCGGCTATATGGTTATGAATGATCTTTCAGCCCGCAGACTTCAGATGGAGGAAATGAAATTAAACCTTGGTCCCATGAAAGGAAAAGATTTTGCTACCGTAATCGGACCCTGGCTTGTTACTCCCGATGAACTTGAGCCATATAAAAGCTCTACTCCGCAGGGAGCGAAATTTGATCTTAAGATGAAAGCATTCCATAACGGAAAGCAGGTGTCTGAGGGATCGATGAAGGATATGAACTGGACCTTTGCAGAGATCATAGAAAGAGCATCTTACGGGGTAACTTTATTTCCGGGAGATGTGATTGGATCAGGTACAGTTGGAACGGGATGTTATCTTGAACTGAATGGTACGCACGCGCTGGAAGCAAAAGAAAAAGGAGAAGAATTTACTCCGGTTTGGCTCAATGAAGGAGACACGATTACCTGTGAAATAGAGGGATTAGGCAGACTGGAAAACAAGATCGCTAAAAAATCGGATTATTCCATCCTGGCAAAAAAGAAAAAAGTATAATGTTTCATATAGAGCCTAAAGATGTTCCTGTCCGTGAGGTGCATAAGCTTCTGCTTGGCGGAATCGGACCAAGACCAATAGCCCTGGTATCGACTCTTTCCAAAGACGGAGTTCCCAACCTTACGCCTTTCTCATTTTTTAATGTGTTCGGTGCGAATCCGCCTATCATTGCTTTCTCACCCTCACGCCGGGGAAGGAATGCCACGCTTAAAGATACATATTATAATCTGATGGATAATGGTGAATGCGTGGTTCAGTCGGTTACCTATCCTATGGTAGAACAGATCAACCTGGCCTCAACTGAATATGGTCCTGAGGTAAACGAATTTGAGAAAAGCGGTCTTACTCCGGTTGACTCCGATCTTGTAAAACCGAAACGGGTAAAAGAATCACCTTTCCAGATGGAGTGCAGACTAAGGGAGATGAGGAGTTTCGGAGAGGGAGGTGCCTCTGCGAATATGGCAATATGCGAAGTCATAAAATTCCATATCGCTGAAGATATATTCAAAGACGGTATAATACACCCTGACCTTATAGATCTTGCTGCAAGAATGTCGGCCAATTTTTACTGCAGGGCCAGCGGAGATTCGGTATTTGAGGTTGAAAAGCCCACTCTTAAATTTGGAGTAGGATATGATCAGCTGCCCGATTTCATAAAACATTCGGATATCTATACAGGCAACAACCTGGGGAAATTCGGACTTATTGAAAAGATTCCGTCTGAAAAAGAAGTAGATGAGTTCCTCGCACAATTTGAGCAAAAGGAACTGCAGTCATTCGAACCTACACCCGAAGCATTCCACAGGTACGAAAGGCACAAGGATGTTGAAAAGATGCTTAAAGCGGCAATTGAACTGAAAAAGCAGGGATACAGCAACCATAAAATTTTATTTGAACTTACGGCAAAATGTGCACTTGGAACTAAATGATATTCAGTTTGCATGGAAAACCGCACTCTGTGCCGGAAGAAAAAAATAGGAGATTATATTGGAAACGCCGCTATGGATACCATCCGAAGAAAGAGTTTCACAATCGAATCTGACTTCTTTTACCCGTTATGTTGAAGAACTTCTGAACAAAAAGATTTCTTCGTACCAGGAACTATATGACTGGTCTATCTCCGATCCTGAGGAATTCTGGAAGTCTATCTGGGTAATATCAGGGATAATCCATTCCAAACCATATAAATCTGTTTTGAACCGGGTCTGCAATGTTCGGCGCTAAATGGTTTGAGGGTGCTGAAATGAACTTTGCAGAGAACCTTCTCCGGTACAGGGATGAGCATACTGCAATTATTAGTGCAAGGGAGAACTCGCCTAATGTAAAACTATCATACAATGAGCTTTACAGAACCGTAGCGTCATTAGCCGCATCTTTGAGGGAAATGGGGGTAAAGAAGGGAGACAGAATTGCAGGATTTGTCAATAATATTCCTGAGTCGGTTATAGCTATGCTTGCAGCGACAAGTTTGGGAGCACTATGGTCATCGTGCTCCCCTGATTTTGGTCATAAAGGTGTCTTGGACAGGTTCGGACAGATCCAGCCTAAAATACTATTCGCAATCGAGAGTTATTATTACAACGGTAAACTGATAAATTGCAGAGAAAAGATTGAAGCTATCAGACAAAGTATACCCTCAATCGAGAAAGTTGTGTTAATTAAAAGATTAAATGACTTCAAGGGGAATTTATCTTCAGATAAATTATCCGGTGAAGTTAATAACATAATATATTACAATGAGTTACTCTCGAACAATTCAAATGAAATCAAGTTTGAACAAGTGCCTTTCGATCACCCTGTTTATATTATGTATTCATCGGGAACAACAGGGAATCCCGAAATGTATAGTACATGGCGGCGGCGGAACCCTGCTCCAGCATTTTAAGGAGTTATCGCTGCATACCAATCTGAAGAGGGAAGATATTATAACATATTATACCACCTGCGGGTGGATGATGTGGAACTGGCTGGTAAGCTCCCTTAGTGTGGGAGCAGGTTGTATCTCTATGACGGCAGTCCGGTTGCTCCCAACATTAATACCCTGTGGAAAAAGATAGAAGAAGACCGGATCACAATTTTCGGTACAAGTCCAAAATACCTTACGATGATCCAGAAATCGGGACTCATACCGAAAAATAAATTTGATTTAACTTCTTTAAAGGCTATTCTTTCAACCGGTTCTCCGCTTTCAGTAGAAAATTTTAAGTGGGTATATGAAAATGTAAAAAGTGACCTCCAGTTATCATCTATATCGGGTGGAACGGATATTATTTCCTGCTTCATGCTTGGTAATCCAAACCTTCCTGTATATGCAGGGGAAATTCAATGCAGAGGGCTGGCTATGAAAGTAGAGGCGTTTAATGAAAACGGAGAATCTGTTGTAGAAGAAAAGGGCGAGCTTGTCTGTACAAAACCTTTTCCCTCAATGCCTGTTTATTTCTGGAACGATCCGGAAGGCATCAAATACAGATCGGCATATTTTGATCATTATCCAGGGGTATGGAGACATGGTGATTATATAAAGATTACCAGTAACGGAGGGATTGTTGTATATGGAAGGTCTGATGCAACGCTTAACCCGGGGGGCGTACGAATCGGTACAGCTGAAATTTACAGGATAGTTGAATCTCTTAATGAAGTAACTGACAGTCTCGTGATCGGGCAGAACTGGAAAAATGATGTAAGGATCATCCTATTTGTAGTGCTTAAGAAAGACACTGTACTAAACGATAAGCTGATCGAAAAAATAAAGAATGCTGTAAGGACAAACGCCACTCCCCGCCATGTTCCGGCAAAAGTAATACAGGTGATGGATATTCCAAGGACAATAAGCGGGAAGAAAGTCGAACTTGCCGTTACCCGGATAATTCACAAAGAAAATGTTGAGAACAGGGATGCCCTGGCAAATCCCGAATCACTTGAGCAGTATAAAAAGATCGTTGCGGCTCTGTCCGAATAAATCAGATATAAAGTGCGCTGCCGAAATCCCTTCTGTGTCTTAAAGTTATCTCATTTTCTTCACCCAGGAACTTAAAGATAGCTATACATGCTTTTCTTGCTCCGTCATCGTCAAGAGTGCGGTCAGTTTTAATTACCTCAATAAATTTCTCCAGGGCAGCATCGAAATTTTTCTTTTTTAGTTCTTCAATTGCAGATCTATATTCCGCAGCAGCATCACTTCCATTTATACCGTTCAAAGAGAATAAATGAGAAATAGTTTTTATAGAATCAACCAGTTCGGAATTCTCTAAATCGTGTTCAGATTCCATCGCAAGCTGTTCGGCTGTTTTGTAATCATTAAATAATACAGATCTGGCCAGAAGCACTTTTACTGAAGTATTATCGGGTTCTTTTTCTGAAAGCTTTTTAAGGAGTGAAGCAGCCTTCTGCTCATCTCCCTTATTAAGCAGTTCTCTGGCTTTGTCTATCTCACCGGCATTTTTACCCGGGATTACCTTTTTAATCCACTGTTCTACGGAATGTTCCGGCAAAGCACCCGTAAACTCGTCAGCAACCTCACCGTCAATAAATAATTTAACGTTCGGTATTCCTCTTATACCATACCGGGATGCAATCTCCTGGTTCTCATCTGTATTAACCTTAACAAGTTCAAAACGGTCATTATATTTAACAGCCATTTTCTCAAGAACAGGACCAAGAATACGACACGGTCCGCACCACTCAGCCCAGAAATCCACCATAACGGGAATTTGCTTACTTCTTTCAATTATATCTTTATTAAAATCTTTCATCTCATAATTCATCGGTTAACTCCGGTATTTTTTGAAATTATATTATCTAATGTTTAAAAATAAAAATGAGTCTGCTTAAAAGAAATTATGGCTATCAAAGTTAATTTACTTAATTAAGCAGACTCCGGGAGACGATTACTATTATTTTTACTGAATTTTAGTCTTCAACGACTGCGAGTATATCTGAGCGCTGGATGAGTTTAAATTCTTTGCCGTTCATTTCAACTTCATCTCCGCCGTATTTGGCGAATAATACCTTATTGCCTTCTTTAATTTTTTCCCTAAGATCTTCATCAGTTCCTACCGCTACTACTATACCCATCCTTGGTTTTTCTTTAGCAGTATCCGGAATAATAATACCGGAAGCAGTTTTTTCTTCAGCCTGGAGAGGCTCAAGCAGTACGCGGTCATCAATTGGTTTTATTGTCATAATTTTCCTCAGTTTTTAAGGTTTAACATCTGCATAATACGTGGTTTATCAAACCCCACGATTGGCGGTTATTAATTAAAATTACGGGAACGCCCATCTGTCCCGTTCTTCTCTGCATATCTCTGGCTGCATTCGGATCTTTGGAAACATCCACATCTGTGAAGCGAATATTTTTTTCACGGAAATATCTTTTAGCAGCGTTGCAGAAACTGCAGGTTGGCGTTGAGAATACAATTACTTTTGGCTGTGTCATACTATTCTACAAGTTTTTAATTATTTATTAAGATATGATTCACAAAGAGCGGGATGGATTCAGAAAATAAAAAACCCGGCAGAGCGGAAATAAATTTCCGTTGCCGGGTTTGTAAGCTAATGGGGAAAGTTAAGCTCTAGCAGCCGCCGAGAACTCTTTTTGTTTTTTTCACAGGTACAAATTTCGCTTTATTTTTTTCAATCAATACCGGGATAACTTTGCTGGCTTCTTTCCGAAAGCGATTTGTATCTCTTTCGTATCTTGTATTCACCTCAGCAGGTTCTTTATAATTTATTATTTCATCTTTAAATTCATTAAGTCCGCCTTTAAGGTAGGTTATATTATCATATCCCAGCCTGTCGGCAATTATAGCTGCTTTTTTAGAAGAGATCTCATCATCTCCAACAAATACATATTTAGTACGCTTAACCGCAAGAATGGCTCTCGCATCCTTAAGAAACAGGTTCCTGAGTGTCATTGATTGCGATCTGGGAAGATTAAAATCTTTATATTCTTCCAGCGGCCTGACATCAATTATCCGGAGAGTATTATCATCATTCATTAATCTGAAAGCCAGTTCGTCAGAAGTCGTCTGTTTGAGGTTATAGCTTTTTACATAATCTGTTTTTTCAACATCTTTGAGATATGAATCACGGATATCGGGCATAACAAAAGCAGAAAGGCCGATAATAAAAGCCAGTCCGGTAAGTCCTATGTACAATCTGGCCGGACTGAATTCCGGGTTGGGCTTTCCATTCACTTTATTCTCAATAAGGGTAGTGAACCAGAAAGCGCCGACAGCAACAAAGGTAAGAAGAAAAGCGAACAATGCCTGCGACATACCCAGAGTTTCAAATATCCTTACATAACCCCAGGGGGCAGCTTTATAGAAACCTTCGAACAGGGGATACCCCTCGGCAAAAATAAGCACTCCGATGAATGAACCAACAACGAAGATCATTGCATCGATTTTTCCTATAGCCGCTGCAGTAATACTTGTGCCGGGACAGAAACCTCCGATAACAAAACCCAGCCCCATAATAATCCCACCGACAAGGGCCGACCAGAGGAAAGTGGGGTTTATATAAATAAGGCTTAGATCAAGGAGTCCGAAATGACCCAGTATAATAACCCCGATCATCGCCGTAACACCTCCGGTAAAGAAAACCCTCAACACAGTAAAGTCATAGCCGTAAAACAATCCAACCAGTTTTTTAGAGGTTGAAAAACCAGCTTGTTCCAGTATAAAGCCGAAAGCTATACCGATAAAAATAGCTACAATAAAATTTAATTCATTGCCGATAATATCTGGTACTAATGGTCCCAATTTAAATTTCCTTTCAATATTTTTTCATCGTCATTCCGAATCAATTCCGGAATCTTATATAGATTTTGAATAAGAACCTGAATCAGGTTCAGGTTGACAAACTCTGCGCTGCTTATATCCATAACTTTCTGAAGAAATAAGCAAACATATATGCTCCTCCGAAGATGGCCATCATGGTAAGTATACCACCGGTGGAGAGCACAGCCATACCGCTTAATGCTGCGCCGCTTGTACATCCTCTGCCGAATTGTGCGCCCAGACCAAAGAGTAGACCACCGATAAGCGCACCGGCAATCCTTGTTCCTGATTTAATCTTTGGAGAATGCTCAAGTGTGAATTTCAGCCGGTTAGATATTAGTCCCGACACAAAAGCTCCCAGGATTACACCTAGAACTTCAAAAACCAGCCAGTTCTTCAAAGGCATATTGTTATGTTCTGTCAGGTACTCCTGGTAAAATTTAGCATCTGCAGTATGCTGGGGAGCAACCGTCTGCATAGTGGCAACAACCGCGCTTTTAACTGATCCGCTGGCTCCCAGTCCGCGGCCTGTTATATATATTGTTGCCAATAAAAGTAAGCCCAGGAAAAATCCTGCAAGGTAGGGGTTCATATATTTTTTAGGTTCCATAATTTCCTCACTCACTTAGGGTTAATTCTTTTTCCGGTTCATTTGTCTTCATTTCCGGGTTTGCAATTTCATCATCCGATTCTATCTCCTCGTAGCCCGTTATCATCGCTTTCAGGTTTGATGTCAATGTCGTTCCGGTTGTGATCAGGTAAATGTGTACAATTATAAATGCAACGAGGAGAAATGCACCGGCAGTGTGTAAAAGTGCTATTCCTTTAATGGAATGAATATTTAATGGTTCTACAGTATTTCCCTGAGGATACCTGTAGAACATATAGAGAAGACCTGATATCACCATTACAGGTATCACCAGCATTTTTAAGCCCAGATAAACAAGTCTCTGAAGCGGATTCAATTTACTCAGCACAGTTTTTTTAGTAGGGTGGGGAGCATTTTTGAATATTCCGAAAAGATAGAAACTCATCTGAGCTTTCAGATTATTAAAGGTGGGGAGGTATTGTCTCCATTCGCCGGTAGTGAAGTGCCAGAAAATGGCGAAAACTATTAATATGATAAAAGCATATGCGGCTATATTATGATATGTTACAGCATTCTGATAACCGAAAAAGCTGATACTTCCGTGGATCTCAAATCCCGTAAGGGCAAGAAACATAATCAAAAAGGATTGAGTCCAGTGCCAGAATCTTTCAAAAGATTTATATATATAGATTTGTGTTTTCATCATTAACCTCTCATCTTCGAATTTCTTGATGATACAATTCTGAGCACTCCGTGAGCAAGAATTCCGATAAGCGTCAGGAATATGATAAGAGTTCCGCCGGTTTCAATAGCAGCAGAATAATCTCTTGCAGGCATATAGAAATCTTTCAAAGACGCAAGTCTGCTGTTATCCCTGGTGTGGCATTCAGTGCACTGAACAGCATGCTCTTTGTCAGAGACCATATGATTTAATGGCCAGTACATTTCTGTATTAATAAAAGCGATCTGACCGCTAAAGGGGACTTTAATTTCCTCCATACCTACTTCAGAAGCCCTTCTCCAGTTGAAATCCTGCCAGAAGGCCCCTTCACCTTTTTTATCGGCGAAAAGTTTAGGCTGTATAAGATCTTTCAGAACAGGGTCATAAGGCTGAACTCGACCTGTGAATTTTTACAGGAATGATCTTGGAGTCAGCATCAGCATAAGATCCAAACAACTTATTTATCTGCAGTGGTTTTGTGGTATCCGCAATTTTATCACCGATAAGATAATGATCTGCCGTACCGTTGAACCATACATATTCGGGTTCAAGATTCTTTCCCCAGGTGAAGCTTCCTTTAATTGACATATAAGTATGGTTACCGTCAGCATCATCTGTTTCATAAGGTTTGCCGTCTTTCAGCTTACCGGCAGTTGACCAGTCCCATGAAAGTCTTGGTTGCATTTACTTTTGCGTACACCGGAATATGGCAGGTCTGGCAGGCAACCTTAATAGTGTGCTCATTAAGTATTTCTGCTGTATGAGGACTTGATGTATGACATTCTTCGCAGGTTGCCCGGTTCCTGTTCATGGAAGATAAAGAGTACATTTTTCCGGCAATGTTATGTTGCTTGGTTATATGACAATCAACGCACTGCAGATTTTCCCGTTCAACTGCCATATGAACATCAACATCAGCCGACGGCTGGAACATAGCCGATTCGAGATCGCCATGTTTTACATTATTACCGCCGCCGCCGTAGAAATGGCAAACACCGCAGTTTGATCGTGTAGGTTTACCGACGTGCTGTGCAATGTTATTAAGGTTTAATGTGGGATCGGGCATTCCTGCCTCCTCATTTGCCTTAACGTAAGATTCCGTCTGGTCATGGCAGACGAGGCAGTCGATATTCCTGGGATCAGTAAAGCTGAACATAGCACTTGTCATTCCGTAGCCGGCATGACATTTTGCACAGCTCTGCTCATTTCCCTCAATACCGATACAGAAATTATTTATCGCATTCTTTTTTCCCAGGTATACAATTCCGCGTCCTTCAATATATTCGGCGCTTTCCCAGTTCCAGTGATTAGATTTCATAACTTCAGAATCGCGCCCGTTATGGCATGAGATACATGCCTCTGTAACTTCCTGTGGAGAATTGAATTTCTTCTTAAGTTCAGCGAACTGAGAATGGTCCACAGAAGATGAATCTTTATGTGAGTATTTCTCTTTTAGAACAGTTAAACTGGTAGGTTCCTCGCTTTTATCCTGTAAAATGGATACAGCTGAGATCAGTACCAGTCCGGTCATAACAAGAGTAAGAACTATTTTTTTCATAACGATATATTAGATTTTACCTTACTTTTGATGTTAAGTAGTCAGCCTGACTATATTATCTTTAATTGTTTTGCAGTCAGAAAAATTTTTATAAACCAGACACTCCCGGCAGTCGGAAGAGCAGATGTTATCCTTATGGTCATAAGACCAGCAGGGGTTAGAGTGATTTATAAATGCGGGGCAGGAATTTCTTTCCTCTTCGCTGCAGTTTTTAATACTCCAGCAGGGAATAAGTGAATAGATAGTCTTGATTCCTTCAATGCTTATTTTCTTATTATTTATGGATTCCCTTATGCAGCGAAGTCTTTCAATATCAGCGTTTGAATAAAGCCGGTGGCCTGTTTCTTTTCTATGCGGCAGTATTAAGCCTTCTCTTTCATACAACCGTAATGTATGAACTGAAATATTAAGCATTTTTGCCGCAGTGCTGATAGGAAAAAGCGGCTCCTCATTCATTTTTTCTCTCCCCGTCATATAATTTTCCAGACAATAATTGATATTTATAAATAGCAACTTTATTGCCAGCTAAAAATATAGCCAGTTTGATGAATAATTAAACACTTTTAGGCAAAAATTTTTCACAGGAAAGAAAAAGCGGTACTCAATTTTCCTTTGTATGAGAAAAAGATGTTATTAGCAATTGTTAAAGTTATTAATAAAAGACCGTCGGACCGCAACCCTTAACTATATTAAATCCAGATAAAAACTTTTATATTTTAGATTATTTTTAACAAAAACATTTTTATTTTACGACGGTTTAATTTATCAGTTATTCTTTTTTGTGGAGACTATTATGAAAAAACATTTACTGATTGTTTTGTTTATCTTTTCTTTGCTTCCAGGAATTCAGTTTGCGCAGGGTACATTTATGAAGGGTTCTGAATACTGCAGCCAGAAAAAAATGAATTCAACAATTAACTCAAGTCCTGTCGAAATAACTGCCGACATAAAGCATTCATATAACGTATTGAATTATGAACTTAACCTCGATCTTTACAGCTGTTTCATAAGTCCTTACCCATATTCCTTTTCGGGCTATGAAATAATGACATTTCAGGTTGATTCAACTCTGAATTATTTGAAAATGAATGCAGTAAATTCTTCGCTAACAGTAGATTCCGTATCAATGGCAGGTATTTCGTTTACCCATAGCGGAAATATATTAACTGTAAACCTTGACAGGACATATAATCCCGGGGAAACTGCCGAGGTTAAAATTTATTACCGGCACAACAATGTTAGTGACGGAGCCTTTTATGTAAGCGGGGGGTTTGTATTTACGGACTGTGAACCCGAGGGTGCCAGAAAATGGTTTCCCTGCTGGGATAAGCCGTCCGATAAAGCAACTTCCGATCTAACCGTTAAAGTGCCTTCTTCTGTAAAACTCGGTTCAAACGGAGTACTGACAGATTCAATAATGAATGGAGATACACTTTATTACCACTGGGTCAGTTCTAATAATGTTGCAACTTATCTTATGGTTATGACCGGTAAAGTTAATTACAACCTGGATATTGTTTACTGGCATAAGATATCTAACCCGAATGACAGTATTCCAATAAGATTTTACTGGAACACCGGTGAAAATCAGAACAATCTCCATAATATGGAGACGAAGATAATAGATATGACAACGACTTATTCAGAATTATTTGGTGAACATCCCTTCGATAAAAACGGGTTTGCCACTTTAAACAACCAGTTTTACTGGGGAGGTATGGAAAACCAGACTCTCACAAGTCTTTGTCCGAACTGCTGGTCTGAAAACCTTATCTCTCACGAATTCGCACATCAATGGTTTGGAGATATGATCACATGCGCAACCTGGGCGGATATCTGGCTTAACGAAGGATTTGCAACATACTCCGAAGCACTCTGGCTTGAACATACCTCCGGGTATGCAGCATACAAAAGCGACATCAATTCGGATGCAAGCTACTACCTTAGCGCTAATCCGGGATGGCCTATCTATAATCCCGATTGGATAAATAACACGCCTCCAATAAGTCAATTATTTAATACTGCTATTACGTATGATAAAGGTGCCTGCGTTCATCATATGCTCAGGTATGTGATGGGTGATTCCCTCTATTTCCAGGGCTTATATCATTACGCAAATGACCCGGCTCTCAAATATCATAGTGCTGTAACCACAGACTTCGTTAATGATATGAGTGAAGTTTATGGACAGGATCTTACCTGGTTTTTTGATGAATGGGTAATGGAACCGGATCACCCGAAATATGCGAATGAATACTGGATATCAAACCAGAGCTCCGGTCAATGGGAAGTTGGTTTTGTGGCTGTGCAGACTCAGACCACCACACCTTTCCACAAGATGCCTATTGAAATAAAATTGCATTTTAATACAGGTGCGGACACTACGGTAAGGGTTATGAATGATTCAAATAACCAGATCTTCACCTTTTACTTTAATCGTCAGCCTTTAACTGTATCATTTGATCCCGATAATAATATTGTTCTAAAGACTGCAACTTTAACCCAGATACCGCCATTGCCGGTTGAACTGACAAACTTCACTGCAACAGCAAGAGGAAGTTTTGTTACGCTCAACTGGACTACAGTTACAGAAAAGAACAATAAAGGTTTTGAAATAGAGAGAAAGAACATTACTAATAAAGGAACCTGGGAGACTCTTGACTTCATTGAAGGTAACGGCACCGCAACTTCTCCGAATAATTATTCCTATACCGATCATATCTCAGGTTACGGTGACTTCAGCTACCGGTTGAAACAAATCGATTATGACGGGAGTTATGAATACAGCAATGAGGTAACAGTTAGAGGAGGAATTAAACCGGATGAATATATTCTGGGTCAGAACTATCCTAATCCCTTTAATCCGGCTACTGTAATAAGTTTCGAACTTCCTGAAGCTGCTAAAGTTAAACTTGTTGTTTACAATCTTTTAGGACAGGTTGTAATGACACTGGCTGACGGAAATTACGAAGCAGGAGCATATAAAAGATATTTCGATGGTACTAATTTAAGCAGCGGTGTGTATATTTACGAATTGAAAGCCAACGATATTGTCCTTAAACATAAAATGGTCTTGATGAAATAAAAAAAGGGGGGGATAAATGCGCTCACAGGAGTAGGGACAGGGAGAGAAATTTCCCTATCCCTTTCCTGGGTTTTAATACTTATATCTGAGCCATTTTACAACTTCTGACCATTTGGGTTTCTTACCGCTCATAAGAATTCCGACTCTATAAACCTTACCTGCCAACGGAAACAAAAGCAGCATTGTTCCGATGTTGACCAGAAAGGAAACAATAAACTGCCAAACAGGTATTTCGGAAAGCACCATCCTCGCCGGCATAACTATAATGGAGGCAAAAGGAAGCATAGATGCGACTTTAGCAATACTGTTCTCTGAATTCTCGAGCATGGCAATCGCAATAAAGAAGGGAATCATTATAAGCATCAAAACAGGCCACATTCCTGATTGCGTATCCTGCTCGTTATCGAAGATTGCGCCTACAGCGGTGAAGAGGCCCATAAAGGTTATTAGTCCAATAAAATAATTCAGCAGAAAATATCCAATCTGCGCCATATTCAGCTTTAGCGCAAAATCTGCCGGCAGAGTAAACCAGGCTGTTGTTATAAGAAGAATTACAGGAAGTATCCAGATGATCATCTGAATTAATCCTGTTATACTTGTACCCAGGATCTTTCCTGTCATTAATTCTTTGCTGTTAGCAGATGAGAGCAGGATCTCAACTATCCTGTTTGTTTTCTCGGCGACAACCGAGCGCATCATCATCTGTCCTATAAAAATCAGACTGAAGTACAGAAGGAAGGTGAAGAGAAATGCAACTATAATTGTCCCGGCACCTTCTTCTTCAACAGCCTTATCACTGCTGATCCTGAAATTGTTAAAATCAATATTCTGTCTTGCATAGGAAATATCTTTCTCGGAGATATCCTTTCCCTGAAAGTAACGTGTTACAAGCACATTATTGATAGTAGGTCTTAACCTTATCAAATAAAGTTTTATTTGTTGGATTCTTGGAGAAATATTCTATTCTTTTAGAAGTAACTGCTGAATCGGGAATGTAGATCAATCCTGTAAGCTTTTCAGAAAGCAGATCAGATTTCCTTGAATTGATATAATCATCGAGCTCACCATTTTTTAATGGTTTCGAACTGTATTTTGTAATAACCGCTTTCCACAAAAGGAAGCGCCCTGAATTCCTTTTCCATTTCGGAAGTAAGCGAAGGGGATTCTGCTGCAATAATGAGATTAGTATTGCTGTCGCCCTCATACGAATACAGGAAAGTCTGGAATGCCAGAATTCCTATCATAAAGAGGGGCAGCAGAACTGTCATTATTATAAATGTTTTCGAGAATAATTTTTCTCTCAGCTCGCGTTTAAGTATTGCAAGGGTTCTTCGATTAAACATTTGCACCCTCCATTCTGAGTTTATCTGCTGACTTTCTACCGGCTGTCTCAACAAAGATCTGATGCAGGGAAATATCTTCGGCATCAAACTTTTTTATTGTGATATTTTTTTGGACCAGCATCTTTAAGATTTCCTGTATCTGCGGAGGCTCTTTCACCCTGATGCTGGTGACATTACCGAAGCTCTCAAATTTTTCAATAATAGGGTAACTCTTAAGGAAAGATATATCTCCCGTGTGAGAAATAGTGACATTTCTCTGGCCGAATGTCTTCTTAATCTCTTCAAGGTTCCCGTGGAGAATGATCTTACCCTCATCTATCATTGCTATATGATCGCACATCCGTTCAGCAAAATCCATAAGGTGAGTTGAGAAGATAATCACTTTTCCTTTTGCTTTAAGTTCAAGGATTATTTCTTTAAGAAGGTTAGTATTTATAGGATCCAATCCGGAAAAAGGTTCATCAAGAATTATAAATTCCGGATCATGCAGCACAGTAGTAATAAACTGAACTTTCTGCTGGTTCCCTTTGGAAAGATCTTCCAGCTTCGAATTCTTTCTATCCGTCAGTTCAAACCGGTCAAGATATTCGTTAGCTTTCATCTGGATATCCCTGCCGGTTTTCCCTTTAAGCTCGGCAAAGAAAAGAAGAGTTTCGATGACTTTCATTTTTTTGTAGAGGCCCCGTTCTTCAGGAAGATAACCGACTTTATCCTTGAATTCCTGTCCTATTTTAGAACCACGAAGAACAACCTCACCCGCATCAGGGAGATAAATACTCATCATCATACGGATTGTAGTGGTTTTGCCTGCGCCATTCCTTCCAATCAGTCCAAAAACAGATCCCTCAGGGACAGAAAAAGAAACATCATCAACTGCCTTAAGCGAATCAAATGACTTGGAAAGATTTCGTACTTCTAGTGCATACATTTAAATCCTCTGTGAATATGAAAAAGTGACCTGTAAAGTTAAGGAATGTGATAGTGGAATGAAAAGGTAGAGTAACAGACAGCGGGAATCGATGTGGATATGTTAATTTCTTGCAAGAATCTATTCAATTATCTATATTTACACGCTAAAATTGAATTTTTCAGCAGTTCTTAAGAAATATTGGGTAGCGGTTTATGCCGGGGTGGCGGAATTGGTAGACGCACAGGACTTAAAATCCTGTGGGTGTTTACACCCGTGCCGGTTCGAGTCCGGCCCTCGGTACAAGCGCAATGAATCAATGGTCAGGGCTCTTAGCTCAGTTGGTTAGAGCGTCTGCTTGACGTGCAGAAGGTCAGAGGTTCGAATCCTCTAGAGCCCACGTAGAAGCACAATATTAGAAATGATGAGACGAGGTTTTTTACCCGACCTTTCGGATCTCAGGAATTCATTAGAGAGAATCAAAAGTTTAGATCAGCGGGATTCCGTCAAATCTTAACCCCGCATCAGTCGGAGTACTTCTCCGATTTTTTATTAAAGAATCAATATGGAAAAAATACAAATTACATTTCCCGACGGACGTTCTCAGGAGTTCGATAAGGACGTTACCGGGTACCAGGTAGCCGAGTCAATATCCCCGAGACTTGCACAGGATGCTCTTGCTGTCGAAGTGAATGGTATAGTGAAAGATCTCAGAGCCCCAATCAGTCATGATGCGGTTGTTAAATTCCTTACCTTCGATGATGAGAAGGGAAAGGAAGTATACTGGCATTCAACTTCTCATTTAATGGCGCATGCTATTTTATCATTATATCCCGAAGCAAAATTCGGTGTTGGTCCTGCTATTGAGAACGGTTTTTATTACGACTTTGATATAAATACAAAGCTGAGCGAGGATGATCTTCGTAAAATTGAAGAGAGAATGAATAAGATCGCCAAAGAAGATAATTCTTTCGAGCGTGTTGAATTATCCAAACAAAAAGCTGTTGAGTATTTCTCTGATAAAGGAGATCAGTACAAAATTGAGATCCTGAGTGATATTGATGAAAATGATGAAACAATCAGTATTTATCACGAGGGGGATTTCACCGACCTTTGTACAGGTCCGCATCTTCCTTCAGCAGGAAAAATAAAATACGTTAAGCTGTTAAGTGTATCCGGTTCATACTGGCGCGGCGATGAAAAAAACAAACAGCTTCAGAGAATTTACGGCATCTCGTTTCCGAAGAAAAAAATGCTTGATGATTATCTTGAAAGACTTGAAGAGGCAAAGAAGAGGGATCACCGGAAACTGGGCAAAGATCTGGAACTTTTCCTGATTACCAATAGTGTAGGAAGCGGACTCCCTATCTGGCTGCCGAAAGGAGCTATTCTAAGAGAAACTTTAGAGAATTACCTGCGCGGCGAACAGCGTAAACGCGGGTATGATCCCGTAATTACTCCTCATATAGGTAATATAAATCTTTATAAAACCAGCGGTCATTATCCCTATTATAAAGACAGCCAGTTCCCGCCGATTCAGCTTGAGGATGGTAAGGAAGAGTATCTGCTGAAGCCGATGAATTGTCCTCACCATTTTATGATTTACGCAAGTAAACCAAGAAGCTACAGGGACCTGCCGATAAGGTACGCCGAATTCGGAACTGTTTACAGATACGAACAGTCGGGTGAGCTTAAACGGAATTACCCGCGTTCGTTCATTTGCTGTTGACGATTCACATATATTCGTTCGTGAAGATCAGCTGAAAGATGAAGTCTGCAATGTAATCGAACTTATCCAGGTTGTATTTGAGCAGATGGGCTTCAAGGATTTCAGAACCCAGCTTTCCTTCAGGGATGACAATGTTGAGAAATACGGCGGCGACATCAGTATGTGGGACAGAGCCCAGAAGGAAATACAGGAAGCGGCAGACCAGATGGGACTTAAATATCATATCGAGAAAGGTGAGGCTGCTTTCTATGGTCCTAAAATCGACTTTATGGTAAAGGATGTACTTGGAAGAGACTGGCAGCTGGGAACAGTTCAGGTTGATTACGTTATGCCGGAAAGATTCAACCTTGAATACACCGGAAGCGACGGACAGAAACACAGACCGGTTGTAATCCATCGTGCTCCTTTCGGCTCTCTTGAAAGATTTATAGGAGTGCTGATAGAGCATTATGCAGGCGAATTCCCGTTATGGCTTGCTCCTGTACAGGTAGCTGTTCTGCCGGTATCTCAGAACTTCTTTGAGTTCGGGCAGGAAATTGCTTCAAAACTGAAGGAAGCTGATATACGTGTTGAGTTCGACGAGAGGAATGAGAAACTCGGTTATAAGATAAGGGATTGGGAAACTCAGAAGGTTCCCTATATGCTTGTGATCGGTGAAAAAGAGAAAGAATCGGGCAATGTTTCGGTAAGAAAACACAAAAAAGGTGACATTGGAACTTTTTCTTTGTCAGATTTTATTTATAATATTAAAGAAGAAATTTTAAAAAAGAATCAATAACAAAAAGAGAGGCAGATAATCGCTCAAAAAGATAGTGTACGCGTAAACGAAGAGATCAAAGCCCCCAAAGTAAGGGTAATAGACGTTGATGGTTCCCAGGTAGGTATTTTTACAGTCCGCGATGCAATGAAAATCGCGCAGGAGAGAAGTCTCGATCTTGTTGAAATTGCACCGCAGGCAAAACCTCCCGTCTGTAAGGTAATTGATTTCGGAAAGTTCAAATATGAACAGCAGAAAAGGGAAAAGATTCAGAGAAAAAATCAGCAGGTTTCTTTATTAAAAGAAATAAGACTACATCCCAACACAGACGTACATGATTTTGATTTTAAAGTAAAACACGCTATAAACTTCCTTGAAGAAGGAAACAAAGTAAAAGCTGTGGTAATGTTCAAAGGAAGGGAGATGGCATACACCGAACAAGGCGAAGAACTGTTAAACCGGTTCATTGAACAAACTGAAGACCTTGCCAAGGTAGAATCTCCCATTAAAATGGAAGGAAGGAACATGAGCGTGATCCTTGTTCCCACAGCTAAACCTAAAACCAAAAAAAACAAATAGGAAAAGCTATGCCAAAGATGAAAAGCAACCGCGGGGCTTCTAAATCATTCAAGAAGACCGCATCCGGGAGGTACAAAAGGAAAAACGCTTACAAGAGCCATATCCTTACCTCAAAATCAACAAAACGGAAAAGAAATCTTCGCCATACATCCATGGTTTCCGTTGCAGATGAAAAACGTGTTAAAACAATGCTTCAATAGAGAGGAGTGAACAAAAATGCCAAGATCTAAAAACAAAGTCGCTTCTCACCTGAGAAGAAAGAAAGTACTGAAACAGGCCAAAGGTTACTGGGGTGCCAGAAGCAAAGTTTACACTATTGCAAAGAACCATGTTGAAAAAGGTCTAGTTCATGCATACAGGGATAGAAGACTTAAAAAGAGAACGTTCAGGAGTCTCTGGATAACCAGGATAAATGCCGCTGCCAGAGAAAACGGAACTACATATTCCCGCCTTATCCACGCACTTGATACCAAGGGTGTTGAGATAAACAGGAAAGTTCTTGCAAGCCTTGCTGTTGAAAACCCGCAGGCGTTTGCAGAACTCGTTAAGTTTTCTGTTAACTAATTTTTACCCTTCCATATCGCTATATTTGTATATGGAAGGGTATTACTTTAAATAACCGGTATGAAATGTTGAAAGAAAAAATCACTTCCCTGAGGGAAGAATTCAATAAAGAAATTGCACAAACCGATTCTCCTGCAAAACTGGAGGATATTAGGTTAAAATACTTAAGCCGCAACGGACTCCTCTCCAAACTCTTTGATGAGCTAAAAAGCGTTCCGAAAGAGGAAAAACCCTTGCTTGGCAAGGAACTGAACCTTCTCCGGAATGAGGTTACCGGCAGATTCAATTCATTGAAAGAGGACCTGGAATCATCAAAAGAATCTGAGAAGGGAAAGATTGACCTCACGCTGCCGGGAAAATTCAAGCCTACAGGTACAAGACATATCCTTACCCAGACCGTGGATGAAATAAAGAACATCTTTAAAGGACTTGGTTTTGCTGTTGCTCTCGGACCCGAAATTGAATCGGATTACTATAATTTTGAAGCCTTAAATTTTCCGCCTGATCACCCGGCCAGGGATATGCAGGATACTTATTTTGTCAGCAGCAGTTACGTACTTCGTACTCATACTACGCCTGTACAGATAAGGATTATGGAAAAGCATAAACCCCCGGTAAGAGCAATTATGCCGGGACGCGTATACAGGAACGAAGCTGTAAGTGCACGAAGCTACTGTATGTTCCACCAGGTGGACGGTATATATGTTGATACCGACGTTACTTTTGCCGAGCTGAAGGGTACACTGGTTTCATTTGCGAAACAGTTTTACGGTGAAGATATAAAATACCGTTTCCGTCCAAGTTTCTTCCCTTTCACTGAACCCAGCGCTGAGATGGATATTACCTGCTTCCTCTGTCATGGGAAAGGCTGTCGTGTTTGTAAGTATTCCGGCTGGCTTGAAGTTCTCGGATGCGGAATGGTTGACCCAAATGTATTCAAAGCAGTAGGCTATGATCCCGAAAAATACACAGGATATGCTTTCGGCATGGGCATAGAAAGAACTGCAATGCTGAAATACGGTATAGATGATATCAGAATCTTCTTTGAGAATGATATTAGATTTCTTAAACAGTTTTGATCCGGAGAAATTAAATTGAAACTCTCTTTAAATTGGTTAAAAGAATTAGTCGATCTTCCCGAAATTTCCACTACTGAAATAGCTCATCTGCTTACAATGAGCGGACTTGAAGTTGAAGAGGTGATTGACCAGAACGAGATATATAAAAACTTCGTTGTCGGGTATGTGAAAGAAAAGAAGAAGCATCCCAATGCTGATAAACTTTCTTTATGTACTGTCAGCACCGGCAAGGAGGATTATCAGGTAATATGCGGGGCTCCGAATGTTGATGCAGGCCAGAAAGTTGTATTTGCGCAGATCGGCGCTGTTGTTCCGAAAGGGAACTTCAAGATCACAAAGGCAAAGATTCGCGGGATTGAGTCGAACGGAATGATCTGTTCTGAGGCTGAACTTCAGATAAGTGAAAACCACGAAGGGATTATGGTACTGGAAGATGGATTACAGGAAGGATCACCCATTTCAGATGCCCTGCACCTTAATGATACCATCCTTGAAATAGCAATTACTCCTAACAGACCTGATGCGCTCTCCCATATCGGGGTAGCCAGAGACCTTGCCGCAATCTTCAACGTTGAGGTTAAGAAACCTTCGGCTGATTTTGAAGATAACGGTGAGGATGCCGCAGAAACAGCTGCCATTGAAATAATCGACACTATAAACTGCCCAAGGTATTCATCAAGGATCATTAAAGGTGTATCTATAAAAGAATCACCTGCATGGCTTAAAAGAAGATTAAAAAATATAGGGCTGAGACCGATAAATAATATCGTTGATGTTACGAATTATGTTATGTATGAGACCGGCCAGCCACTTCATGCCTTTGATCTGGAGAATCTTGCCGGACATAAAATCGTCGTTCAGAGCACGGATAAGGAAACTACCTTTACTACTTTAGATTCGAAAGAAAGAAAACTTCCCCCGGCCACCCTCATGATATGCGATGGTGAAAAACCAGTAGCTATAGCAGGAGTAATGGGTGGTGAAAATTCTGAAGTTACATCTTCAACAAAAGACATACTTATAGAGAGCGCCTATTTTAATCCCTCCAGCATCAGGAATACATCGAAGGCATTAGGACTGAGCACAGACGCATCATACAGGTTTGAAAGAGGGACAGATCCGAACGGTACTGTATATGCGGCTGAAAGAGCTGCACGATTGATAGCTCAAATCGCCGGAGGAGAAATACTAAGCGGTGTACTTGATATCTACCCTGAATCTATCGAACCGAAAGAGATCAGGTTAAGATTTGAGAGGGTTTACAGGATCCTGGGATATAAAATAGAAAAAGACGCAGTATCTGAAATACTGGAAAAACTCGGTATTAACATTACGTTAAGTTCAGAAGAAGAACTTCGGGTTTCCGTTCCGACTTTTCGTCCTGACATTGAAAGAGAAATAGATCTGATTGAGGAAATTGCCAGGATACATGGTTATGATAATATTCCGACCGTGGCAAAAATTTCTATCACCCTTGGGGAGAAGAAAGATGAATCATCTTTCACCGACAGGGTAAAAGAGGCGGCTGTGGAACTTGGTTTTCACGAGATGATCAACAACCCGCTTCAGAGTGAAAAAACCTCATCCCTAACCGGCAATCCGGTAAAAGTACTTAATCCGCAGAGTGCGGATATGGCTTATCTGAGAACTTCACTTCTCACAGGAGCGCTTCAGACCGTTGCAGCCAATCTGAATGTTGGAGAAAAAGATCTTCAGATGTTTGAGGTTGGGAATGTATTCCAATTAAAAACTGATAAAAAGATAACAGAATTCAGCGATTTTGATGAAAATGAACACCTAATATTTGTCATCTCCGGAAAATCTGCCCGAAAAACCTGGTACTCGGAAGAGATGGATGCGGATTTATTTGACTTAAAGGGATTTATTAAGTCATTTATCTCAAAATTTTCGCTTGACAATGTTTTGCAGTATTCATATAATCACGAAAGAAATCCGTACTATACTGCAAAATTTTCCCTATCTTCTAAAAATGCTGAAATCGGGTATGGCGGATTAGTAGATAAAAAGCTGCTAAAATATTTCGATATTGATCAGGACGTTTACTGTTTTGAGATAGATCTTAAAAAACTCAGTGAAGTTCGGGCTGCCGACAGAAAATATTCAGAGCTTTTAAGGTTCCCAAAAGTTCTTAGAGATTTTGCTTTTATATTCGATAAATCAGTAACTTACGAGCAGGTCTCTGATTTTATACTTGAAGAAAGTACCGGATTACTGAAATCGGTAAACCTGTTCGATCTGTTTGAAAGTGATACTCTTGGAGAAAATAAAAAGAGTATGGCTTTTACGCTGGAGTTTTTTGACAGAGAACGGACCCTGACTGATGATGAAGTTGAAAAAGAATTTCTTCATCTTATATCAGCAGTAACTGAAAAGTTTAATGCAAAATTAAGAGGTAATTAATTGCCGGACCTCACAAAACACGAAGTACTCTTAAACGACCTTTCAGAAATCCAGACCCTGGTTGCTGAATTAAAGAACAGGAACAAATCACTCAGGGAAGAGTATTCAAAACTGGAGAGATCTTTTTCAGGAGTTAGAGAAGAGAACAAGATGCTTCTGCAGAGAGTTGAAGCGCTTGAAAAACAACTTGAAGAAAACGGAGAAAATTCCTTAAATTCATTATTCGGTTCCTTAGACGGAAATGAGAGAGAGGAATTAAAGGATAAAATACAGAACCTGGTTAACAGGATCGATTTACATTTGAGTTCTTAAGTATATTGATGGTTGGATGGTAAACCATGACAGATAAAAAGAAGCTTAAAATTAAAATATTTGATAAAGAATATTCTTTATTGGTCGAGAATGAAGAAATAGCCAAAGAACTGGCTGTTTATGTGAATAAAGTAATGGAAGAAACAAAAGAGGAACTTCCCGACCAGCCGGCTCAAACAATAGCGATTATAGCTTGTTTAAATATCGCTTACGATCTGTTTCTTGAAAAAAATAAAAACAGAGAACTATTGATACAGGCTGCCGATAAAGTTAAGAAACTAAAGCTTCTCCTTAGCGATCCAAGTCTGGCTGAACCATCCTAAAAGAATTTCCGCCCTGTCAGTCCCTTAATAAATGAAAAACTAACTTTCATAACATAGGGAGTTTGACTCAAAGCGCGTATTACAGGCCTCATTCCGTTTCGGCGGAATCCGGTTTTTACCGGACCGGAGGAAGTAAAAAGCGTTTTGGCAGGTTCCCACATTGTCTATATTAAAGTTTTTCTGATTATTGTGCACTGGCAGGCGGTTTAATTAAAATACCCCATTGGAGGAAAAATGGACACATTATTGCTCATTCCTATGGTGATTGTCCTCGTTGTTATATTTTTTTACTTCGGGTGGTGGTTTAATTCCCGTATAGGCAAAAAAAGCCTGGTCTCAGCTGAAGAGAGAGCGAAACAATTAATAGCCGACGCTGAAAAAGAATCTACTAACCTTAAACGGGAAAAACTACTTGAGGTAAAAGACGAATGGTATAAGAAGAAAGTTGAGTTTGATACCGAAGTAAATCAAAAACGACAGAAACTTTCACACCTCGAGAAACAATTAATTACCAGGGAAGAGAACATTGAGAAAAAATTTGATATCGTAATTAAAAAAGAGAAGGAGAATAAACAATTTGAGAAAGAGCTACATGATTTAAAGAAGAGCGTTGAGACACGGCTTGCAGATGTTGCCAGGATTGAAAAAGAGCAGAATTTAAAACTTGAAAAGATATCAGGTTTAACCTCTGAAGAAGCAAAAGCAATGCTTATTCAGAATATGACTAACCAGGCCAAAGCTGATGCTTCCCATATTACAAGGGAACTTATCGAAAAAGCAAAATCCGATGCCAAAAAGGAAGCTCAGAAGATTATCGTGCAGTCAATTCAAAGAACTGCTGCCGATCATTCAATTGAAACCACACTTTCCGTAGTACAGATCCAGAACGATGATATGAAAGGAAGGATCATAGGTAAAGAAGGACGTAATATCCGTTCCTTCGAAGCCGCAACAGGCGTTGATGTTATTGTAGACGATACCCCCGAAGCTGTAATTCTTTCTTCTTTCGATCAGTTCAGAAGAGAAGTAGCGAGAGTTTCACTGGAGAAATTAATTGCCGACGGAAGAATTCACCCGGCAAGGATTGAGGAAGTTGTTGAGAAGGTAAAGCAGGAACTTGAAGAGGAAATGATCAAGGAAGGCGAGAATACTATTCTGCAGCTTGGACTTCATAATATGCATTCCGAACTGATTAAACACGTAGGAAAAATGAAGTACCGTTCAAGCTATGGCCAAAATCTTCTACAGCATAGTATTGAGGTTGGATATCTTACTGGTATAATGGCAGCTGAACTGGGACTTGATACACAGCTGGCGAAGAGAGCAGGACTTCTGCACGATATTGGTAAAACTATAGATAAATCTGTGGAAGGACCACACGCTCTTCTTGGTTACGATCTTACAAAGAAATACAAAGAAAATCCTATAGTTGTAAATGCGGTTGGTTCTCACCACGAAGATATTGAAATGGAAAGTCCCTATCGCAGCACTTGTGCAGGCTGCCGATGCTATAAGCGGCGCAAGACCGGGTGCCCGCAGAGAACCGCTTGAAGGCTATGTAAAAAGACTGGAAACCCTTGAGGCGCTGGCAAAATCATTTGAGGGTGTTGCCAAAACTTATGCTATACAGGCCGGCAGGGAAATAAGAGTTGTAGTTGAACAGGATAAAGTAGACGACGTTGTTGCAGATAAACTTGCCCATGATATTGCCCAGAAGATAGAGGGAGAGATGGAATATCCGGGACAGATAAAAGTAACAGTTATCCGCGAAGTAAGAAAAATAGGTTACGCCAGGTAAAATTTTAATATTCTTAAAATAAGATATCATAGATCTAAAAGGCAGCTTTAATAGCTGCCTTTTTTATTTTCCCCCTTCCAAGTAATTCTCCTCATTGAATTTAAGTCTTCGAAGGAATCATTCCTGCATCCGGATTGAACCGTTATTTCTTCCAGATTTTACAGCTTTCAAAACCCGCGTAACTCATCTTAAGTACCTTTTAAATACATTCTGAAAACGATCTGAATACGATCTGAATACGATCTGAAAACGTTCTGAATACGATCTGAATACGTTCATTTTACCAATATCCTGCTTGTCCACCCCAATAATTCTGCAATTTGCTGATTCGTCCTGCGGAAAATTCCATTCAAAGGGTAAATTTATTTAACTTAGAAGCCTTAACTTCAATCAATAAAGGTGCGGTAAGATTTGAGTAACAGGAAATTGAGAATTGCGGTCACCGGGAGCATAGGTTCCGGGAAATCAACTTTTTCCGGATTTATAAGGAAAAGAGGATTTGCTGTTCTGAACGCCGACGATATATCCAAAGAGATACTTGCAGGAAACGATGAAGTGAGAAAAAAAGTGATAGCTGAATTCGGTCCTGATTCATTCAAAGGGAATGAGATAAACAAAAAGTACCTCAGTGAAAAAGTATTCAGCAATCCTGAGAATGTACTTAAGATAAATTCTATTCTTCACCCGCTGGTTATTGAGAAAGTTAATGACCTGATGAACAGGGAACTGGAAAAGACTGATAAAGTATTTACTGAGGCAGCATTGATATATGAAGCCGAAATGGAGGAAATGTTTGATTATGTTATTCTGATAACTGCCGCAAAAGAAATACGTTACAGCCGGAAGTCATCTGAGATGACCCGGGAAGATTTTGATAAAAGGGATTTCAACCAGATTCCCGATGAAGAAAAGAAAAAAAGAGCTGATTTTATATTCGAAAACAATGGAAGTCCCGAAGACCTAAACCAAAAAGCTGCTCTTCTGTTATCCATTCTATAATCCTATAACCTGCACTGCTTATTAATATCTCTTTTCACAGCAAACAGAAGGAATTTCTAAGTACAGGAGTCAATAATAATTGTAGTAAAACAGGTAAAAGTTATTTAAGTTTCATACCGCATTATTAAAAAATATTGATAATTCCGGGAGAATGTAAAAGTGTCATTACTTAACAACCTTATTGTCAGGGCCGTTCAGCTGATGCCCAAATCGGTTGTCGGCTTCTTTTCAAAAAAATATATTGCAGGGGATACAATAGAAAAAGCAATTCAATGTGTTACAGATCTTAATGAAAAAGGAATTTACGCAACAATGGATGTTTTGGGTGAAGCTATCACCCACAAGGATGAAGCTGTTGAAGCAAAAACGAAATGCCTGGAGGTACTGGATACAATTGCGAAACATAAACTTATGGCAAACCTGTCTTTAAAACCCACACAGATGGGATTAAGTATCGATGAGGAATTTGCATATAAGCAGATCAGGGAAATTGTTGAGAAAGCAAAAAGTCTGAATAATTTCGTTCGGATAGATATGGAGGACTCTCCATATACCGACAAAACAATTACCCTCTTCAAGAAACTGAAAAATGATTACAATAACCTTGGAATAGTTATTCAGGCCTACCTTAAAAGAACAACAAGCGACGTTATAACTCTTAATAAGCTTGGGACAAACTATCGGCTCTGCAAAGGAATATATATTGAGCCGGCAGCAATTGCTTATAGGGATCGTCAGGAAATCCGCGATAACTATCTTAAATCACTTGAACTAATGTTTAAAAATGGTAATTATGTAGGGATTGCAACGCACGATGAATACCTTATAAATGGAGCTTATAAGATGATTAAGGATATGAACATACCAAAGGACAAGTTTGAGTTTCAGATGCTGTTGGGTGTGAGAGAGGATTTGAGAGATAAAATAAATAATGACGGCTATAAGATCAGGATATATGTTCCATTTGGAAAGGACTGGTATCCTTATTCAATCAGGAGACTGAAAGAAAATCCGCAGATCGCAGGCCACATATTCAAGAATATTTTTTCGTTTGAGAAATGAATGTATTAGGAATTGAAACATCCTGTGATGAAACATCGGTTGCCATAATTTCAAACAATGAACTTAAAGCAAACCTTATTTCTTCACAGGATTTTCATTCAAAATACGGCGGAGTTGTTCCTGAACTTTCCAGCCGGGCTCACCTTCAGATAATAATCCCACTGTTGAAAGATGCTCTTTCCAAAGCAGAAATTGAACTGAATGATATTGATCTGGTATGTGCAACAGCAGGTCCCGGCCTCATCGGAGCTTTGCTTGTTGGATTAACTTTTGCAAAGGGACTGGCATATTCTTCAGGGAAAACTTTCGTGCCTGTAAATCATATTGAAGGACATATCTATTCCGGTTTCCTTATGAAGGATCAGCCTGAATTTCCTTACCTTGCACTGGTAGTTTCGGGCGGTCATACACTGCTTCTGCTGGTGGAGAGTTTTAATGAAATTAAGAAACTGGGAACCACAGTTGACGATGCCGCCGGCGAGGCTTTTGATAAAGTTTCGAAAATGCTGGGGATGGGATACCCCGGCGGTCCTAAAATTCAGAAAGCCGCAGCAAGCGGGAATAAAATGAAAATAGATTTTCCTGTAGCTGAACTATCAAACAAATACAATTTTTCGTTCAGCGGATTAAAGACTGCTGTTCTGAGGTATATTCAAAAAACCTACGGAGATGGAGTTAAAGTACCGGAGGAAAATCTTCCCGATATTGCAGCATCATTTCAAAATGCGGTGATAAAAGCCCTGATGCGTAATACTGAAAGAGCATTAAAAGAGTTTGAGGTAAAATCCATCTCCCTGGTTGGAGGTGTTGCCGCTAATTCAGAACTCAGGAAGAGTATTACCAGTCTTGCTGAGAAGTACCAGAAAAAGATCGTAATTCCCGATATGCAATTCTGCGGAGATAATGCCGCAATGATTGCTTTCAGAGGCTTGAAAGTATACGAAGCCGGAGAAAGATTCGACCTCAGCTATAGCCCTTACCCGGGTCTGCATGAAGAGCATTTCATTCATATAAATTCATAATCAATAAATTGGCAGAAGATTATTTACATATCCTAACAGGAAAGCTTGAGAAACTTAGTCGTGAAGACAAAGAAAATATTCTCCTTCGTTTAAGGGATGAGGTGGATAAAGTTGATGCAGAAATAACAGAACTTCTTATCAGAAGAATGAAACTTTCACTGGAAATCGGTACAATAAAGAAAACAATGGGATTAGCTCCATATGATGCCCGGAGGGAAAAAGAGATTGGAGAAAATATTCAAAAGTTATCCAGTGATCCTGAAATAGAGCGTTCGTTAATCAGGATCTATGAACGAATTATTGACGAATCACGTGCTATCCAGAAGGAGAGGGAAAAATAAACGGAAATAATTCAAACCCCCGGAATTCGCGCATTTCCTACAGAAGCCTCTTAACTAAAAAAGAATTTTTCCTGATATTCTTTTTTTTCCTGATAGTTCTTGCACTGCTTTACTACACTTTCTTCACACCAAATTATTATGAAGGAAAATCTCCGAAAAGGTTCGAGATAAAGCAGGGAGAAACGCTCAGTATGATCTCTGACAGTCTTGAGAGTCAGGGTATAATCCCAAGCTCAACCAACTTCTCCATCGCCGCTTTCTTATATGGGGCCGAAAGAAATATAAAGGCTGGAAGATATTATATTCCTAACGGTCTTACTTATCTTGATCTTATCGATTTGTTTTTACACGGAAAGGCTGATTATTTAAAAACGGTGCGGATACGCGGAGGTTCAACTATAAGGTACATAGGTGCGAAAGTTAAGTATGAATTATTTGTTGATTCGGCGGCTTTTGTTGATAAAGCCTTTGATAAATCTTTTGTGGATTCACTGGGAGTAAACGCCCAAAGTATGGAGGGATACCTTTTTCCTGATTCTTATTATGTATATGAAAGGAGTTCTCCTTCAGAAATTATTGGTATATTTTATAACGGCTTTAAGAAGTTTATGACAGATTCGCTTAAGTCGAGAGCAGATTCGATGGGATTCTCGGTTCATGAAGTTTTAACTATTGCTTCTATTGTTGAAGGAGAGACGAATAAGACTGAAGAAATGCCGCAGATAGCTTCTGTGTATCTGAACCGGCTGAAGAAAGGAATGAAACTGGAAGCAGATCCGACAATTCAGTATCTGCAGCCTAACGGATGGAAGCGGTTGTTATACAAGGATCTGAAAATTAAATCGCCTTATAATACTTATCTTAATACCGGACTGCCGCCGGGTCCGATAAATAATCCCGGCAGAGCAGCAATACTTGCAGTTTTGTATCCCGCCGATACAAAATATCTTTTTTTTGTAGCTAACGGAGAGGGAGGACATAATTTTTCACAGACATATTCACAACATCTCAGGAATGTAGCGAAATACAGAAGATGGTTAAGAGAACAACAGAGAAAATAAAATATCCACTTTTATTCCTGCTTGGATTGTTTCTGTCAGGATGTGCAAACCAGCTGCCCCCGGGAGGAGGCGAGATAGACAAAATTCCGCCGAAAATTGTTGAAACATACCCTGAAAACGGGGCTACGAATTACAATGAGGATTATATCGAATTTACTTTTTCTGAATACGTTGATAAACGCACAGTCAAGGATGCTTTATTCATTTCCCCGGCGGTGGACGGAGAACTGGAACTCGACTGGAGCGGTAAATCGGTCAGGATATATTTTCCCGGACAGTTAAGAGACAGTGTTACTTATGTAGTAACCCTGGGTACTGATGTTGTCGATTATAATAATAAAAACCGCATGGCTGAGTCGTATACTTTAACCTTTTCAACAGGACCGGAAATTGACAGAAGAGTGATTTCGGGAAGGATATATGACAAAGCACCAAGCGGAACAATGCTCTTTGCGTATAAATTAGCCGCTGATACAGTTAACCCTTCTACTACCAAGCCGGATTACATCTCACAGGCAGGCGATAACGGATTTTTTAAGCTGGCGGGACTTGCCGCCGGTAACATACAGGGTATTTGCCGTAGCTGATCAATTCAGGGATTTGTTATACCAGGCTGAACAGGACAAGATCGGCGTTCCTTTCGAAGATATTATTCTTGCCCCGGAAGATACTCTTTTCAGCGGACTGAATTTCTTTTTGACTGAAGAAGATACGACTGCTCCCAGGATGATCAAAGCTATAATGACAGACAGATTTCATATTCTTTTAGAACTTAGTGAAGAAATTGATTCGTCAATTGTTACTGCAAGTAACTATTCTATAATCGATTCTACAACGGGAAATCAGTTTAATCCTCTCTATGCTGTTCAATAAAATCTCAGATAGTAAACAAATTGTTCTTGTAATCGATACCACGCTTGATATTGCACGTGATTACTATTTAAAGGCAGGCACACTTAAGGATAAGCAGGGGAATATTTATCATGATGAAATAACGCAGTTTACTGTAAGTGAAAATCCTGACACGAGTCGTCCCAAAGTTATCCGTACAGTTCCCCAGGAAGGGGAGAGAACGGATTTTGTAAATGATTCAATAATGTTTTACTTCGATGATGCATTTGACACAGTGAAGGCAATGACAGGCATAATGCTTTCAGATACTTCGCTCAATAAAATTAAGTATTCAGTTAACTTTCCCGATAATGCAACGCTTATATTGAAACCTTCCGGCAGGTTGAAAAGCGGTGAGGTATACCTGATTAAATTTGATTTATCAAAGTTCGAAGATGCCGCAGGCAATAAAGTGGATACTATTTATACTTACAGGTTTATTACAATAAATGAGATCGATTTTACAGGAGCAAGCGGAACAATAGTTAATGTGCCTCTTACCGACAATCCATACGTAATATTACAGGGTACCGATAATAATGGTAAAAAGTACGCTCAGTATCTGCAAAAGGGGAGTAAATTCGAATTCAACCGGGTATTTCCGGGCAAGTACTTGTTGTGGTGTTATCTCGACAGGGACAGCAGTCAAACATACGACAGAGGCAATCCTTATCCTTTCAAACCATCCGAAGAGTTTTCATTTTACCCGGATACTTTAAACCTCAGAGCAAGGTGGGGGCAAATGGATATACTGTATAACTTTAAATAATTCCTTCTGACTGACAGTCCGATACGATCAGCAGAGACTTCGGAATAGAAAAGCAGTGAAACTAGCGCCTCAGTTTCTTTCTGATATCTTCACTAATTTGCAAGCATTGCTGTTTTACTTCCTGAAGAATAATTTCATTCTTTTTAAGAATTTCACCTGCTACTGTCTGGTTGGAAAGAGAGGAACAGTTAATAAGCACATTAAGAAAAGCTCCTTCTGCTGCAGTTGAAATTAATGCCGCAGCAACACCTGCATCCGAAACAGAATTCTGATTGCCTCTCTCAGCCAATGCCTGGAATAAGGGTATAATTTTACTGCAGTTAATTAATACTTCAGCGGGGGCCTCTGCAGCTTCAAGCGTGGCTGCTTCTATACTCTGGCTCCTTGCTTTTTTCTGCTCATCAGTATCTTTCGGCATTTTAAATGACTGCATTACCTTATCAAATGACTTGTTATCTTTTTCGGCAAGGTTAAGAAATTCTTCCTTGGCGACAGAAAGCTCAAACTTAATATCTTTCATTTCTTCTTCGGCATCTGCGTATTTTTTCTTTCCGATCGTAAGGTTGCATACCATTATGCCGAGGCTGCTTGCTAAAGCTCCACTGAAAGCCGATACATTTCCTCCTCCGGGTGTTGGTGAACTGGAGGATATATCATCTAAGTAATTTCTGATTGAATCGTCTATATCCATTTTTCTCCTCTTTTTTAGAATTTAGGATTGATAACTGAAAATTTGTCAATCCCCGATCATGTAATCGATAATTTTTTCGTTTTTATTGAATGGGTTTAATGTATTTAGTCCGAGCTTCTCAATTGCCAAATCAACCAATTCATTTTCTTCCATATCTTTTCCATCCGCATAAAATTTTCCTGCCATCAGGAGAGCTTCGAGGGGTACTAGTCCCACAATTTCACTTCCATCAACCTCAACACCCAGTCGTTTAGCTTCTTTTTTCACTTCCTCAAACGCAACATGAATCGGTGTAACCTCATAATTTGTAAGGTTAATAGATACCTGGGTAATATTATATTTTTCGAGCGATACTCCCATGCCCTTGAAATCTTTCAGTCTACCCGGGATTCTGACTGTCTTGCCGTTTTCTTTAACAATGTTTCCCTGATCGTCGCGTTTAGCTCTGCCCGACTCACGCAGAATCTCAGCAATTTCTTTTGAGTAGCTGACATCTTTAGATTTAATATTAACATTATAAGCTATAAGAAAAAATCTGGCACCTGTAACAAGGGCCCCGAGTTTTGGATTGAATTCCGCCTTTCCAAAATCAGGTTTCCACTCAGGATCTTTAAGTTTTTCCTCAAGTCCTTCATACTCGCCTTTGCGTATCGAAGAGAGATTTTCACGATCAGATTTCCGTGCGGCTTTTTCATACAGGTATACCGGCAGTTCCAGTTCCCTGGATATTCTCTCTCCAAATTTTTCCGCGATCTTAACGCAGTCATCCATGGTGGCATTCTTAACAGGGACAAAAGGAACAACATCTATGGCGCCCAGTCTTGGATGTTCACCTTTATGGGTTCTCATATCAATATGAGCAGCAGCAGCTTTACAGGCATTAACAGCGGCGTCGATTATTCCACTGTCTTCACCGGCCATTGTGACCACCACACGGTTATAATCGGCATCAGGTTCAAGGTTAAGAAGTTTTACACCTTTTACCGAATTTATTCCCTCTGATATATCTTTAAAAGCTTCCTGATTTTTTCCCTCACTAAAATTTGGTACACACTCAATTATTTTCAATTTTGACCTCCCTTGCTATCATATATAATTTTTCCATTTTTGATTGTCATACAATTTATGTTTTTACCAATCTGGTATACAATATCAGAATATTCTTCTGTATCAAATACCGCGAAATCTGCTTTTTTGCCCGGCTCGATACTGCCGGTTTCAATATTTTTATTTAATGCCTTCGCTGCATTTATAGTTACTGCTGAAATACTTTCCTCGATAGTCATTTTCATTTTCAGACAAGCCAGGCTCATAATAAAGCTCATATTGGCAATATGCGAAGATCCAGGGTTATAATCTGTTGCCAGGGCAACAATTGCGCCTGAATCGATCAATTTCCTTGCGGGTGCATACCCATAGTTAAGAAAAAAAGATACTCCCGGAAGGAGAGTAGCGACAGTATCAGACTTCGCGAGTTTGGCAATATCGATTTCCCTCAGCACTTCCAGGTGATCAACACTAACGGCATTTCTGATCAGTGCAGCATCAAGTCCGCCGATATTATTAAACTGCTCAGTATGAAGCTTTAATCCAAGTCCATTCTCCTTCGCTTTATCGAAGATCCTTCCTGTTTCTTCAGCAGTAAATGCCGTCTTTTCGCAGAAAGCATCACAGAATACTGCCAGTTTATTTTTTGCGATATGCGGAATCATTTTATTGATCAGAGGGTCTAAATACCCGGTGTGGTTATCCTTGAATTCGGGCGGGTAAGTGTGAGCTCCGAGGAAAGTAGGAATTATATCTATGGCATAAATTTCATTAAGATAATTAATAAGATGAAGCAGTTTTATTTCATTGTCAAAATCAAGTCCGTAGCCGCTTTTAATTTCCAGAGTAGTTATACCCTGAGAAATAAAATACTGAACTCTGGGTGAAATTATGCTGATCAATTGCTCGAAGGAAGTTTCCCTTACGGCCTTCACTGTTGAAAGTATACCGCCGCCTTTTGCTGCTATTTCCTCATAATGAATTCCCGAGATCTTCATCCTGAATTCATCAGCACGCGATCCTGCAAATGCGGTATGAGTATGCGACTCTATAAGTCCCGGCAGAACAGTCTTTCCCGAAAGATCAACAATATCCTTTTCTGATGCATTTTTTAGTGAGCCGGTCGGGACAATATCTTTGATTAAATCATTTTCAATAACAATTGAATGACCGGTTACTAAACCAATGTCGTTAAGTTCAGAACCTCTCTTATAATTCTTTCCGGAAGTATCGACCGTAACTATCTGGGAAGGATTTAATAAAACTTTCTGCATCATTCAAAAATATTTACTGTTGAAGCTATAACCCGTGATTCGGTGTAACCCATCTGGTTCAACTTGAAATTCAAATCTTTTGCTTCACTCATACTAACAAAGTCACCGACTTCAACTTTATAGAACGGAGGATCAAAAATTACATAAATATTCTTATTTACTACTTTAAGAGAAAGGTCGGACTTAAGAGAATCAGCATCTTCAAGCTTATCGGTAGCCAGAACCTGCACCCTGAAACCATTTGTCGTCCCGACTATTGTCTTTTCCTCAGCAGAACTGGTATCCTTCTGTTCGAAACTATACCACGGATTTAAATCAGGTATCTCACCCTCAGTCTTTTCCTTATCCTTAATATCAATAACTGTCCGGAAAGGTATAATATTGAAGTCTTCTTTCACTTTCTGTCCTTTTTCTTCCGCAGTATTTTTCTCTTTATTTTCCTTACCACGATCATACCTTACTGTACTAGACGCACTGCATGAAGTAAAAATTAAGGCAATAAAAACAGCTCCGAGGAGAATGGCAAGGGTGGTAGTTTTAGAACTCATCATAAAAATCATAGTAAAATTGTAAATATTGCTTATAAATTTAACAATCTTTTATTAAAGTTTAAGATTCTTCCAGTAAAACCGCCCGGGTTAAGTGATTAATCAGTTAAAGACAGTTAATCCACTGAAATATCTAATTTTATAAGCCATTTATTTGACCTATAACTCAAAAGCATTCCCTAATGTTTTTTTTGAGAAACATATGGAAATTTCGTAAATTACGGTATTCATTTAAAATATACTTACAAAATGCCCGCAAAAAAACTTAAAATCCTTTTCGTTACATCGGAAGTGGTTCCGTTTGTTAAAACAGGTGGTTTGGCGGATGTTTCGGCCGCTTTACCGCAAATGTTATCGGAAATGGGACATGAAGTCCGTATAGTCGTACCAAAATATGGTGCAGTAGATGACAGGAAATTCAAGATTCATGAGGTAGTCAGGCTAAAAGATCTGTCTGTGAAAATTGGTGACAAAGATGTAGTCTTTTCACTTAAATCTTGTTTTCTGCCTGGACAAAAAGTACGTGTACAAATCTATTTTCTTGATAACCAGGAATACTTTGGCAGCCGCAACAGTCTGTATGTTGATCCTATGACCGGGGAGGATTATCCTGACAACGATGAAAGATTTATCCTTCTTAGCAGATCAGTATTTGAACTGATTTGTAAGCTGGGATGGATACCAGATATAATTCATTGCAACGACTGGCAGTGCGGACTAATACCTGCATATCTGAAGACTGTTTACAAGGATGAAGAACAGTTCAAAAACTTCAAAACTTTATTCACGATCCATAATCTTGCATACCAGGGAGTATTCCCCAAATCAGTCTTTAAGAAAACGGGTCTTCCGGAAGAACTGAATTCTGAAAAAGGAGTTGAGATATACGGCAAAGTCAATTTTATGAAAAGCGGACTTATTTTTGCTGATGCGATAAATACTGTAAGTGAAACTTATGCTAACGAGATCAGAACCGATGAAGAACTCGGCGCGGGATTAAAAAATGTTCTTGCAAAAAGAAAGAACGATCTTTACGGTATAGTAAACGGAATTGATACCAAGGTTTGGTCACCCGAAAAAGATAAACACCTGCCCAAGAAATTTTCTACAAAGAACATAGAAGGGAAAGTTGTTAATAAAAAAGAACTTGCTTCAAAATTCCGTTTCGAATACAGCGAAGATATTCCGATAATCGGCGTTATAGCACGTCTCTTCGACTCAAAAGGAATGGATCTGATTAAAGATGCCTTTTCTGAATTGATGAAGCTGAATATTCAGATGGTACTTCTCGGCACGGGGGACAAAAAGTATCATAAATTTTTTGAGAATATGGCTTCGAAACATAAAGACAAGTTTGCTGCCTATCTTGGCTTTAATGATGATCTTGCCCATCTCATTGAAGGCGGATCAGATATCTTTCTGATGCCGTCCAGGTATGAACCATGCGGGCTTAACCAGATGTACAGTCTGATGTATGGTACAGTTCCTGTTGTACGTGAGACGGGTGGATTGGCAGATACTGTTTTGAAGTATGACGAGAAGAAAGGTGAAGGGAATGGATTTGTGTTTAAACAGTATGATTCCAAAGCTATGATCAAGGAGATAAAAAGAGCGCTTAAAGTCTTTGAGGATAAAAAGGCATGGGCGAAGATAATGAAGAACGGAATGAAATCAGATTTCAGCTGGAACTCATCTGCCAAGCGATATATAGATTTATATAAAACCATACTATCTAACGACAACTGATGCCTCAATATGCCGTGTTTCTGGATAGAGACGGGACATTAAATGAGGACCCGGGTTATCTGGGTGAGCCTGATAAGGTTAAGTTATTTCCCGGGACGGGGAAAGCTCTCTCTCTATTAAAAAACAGGTGTAATTTCAAACTAGTTGTTATATCCAACCAATCTGGAATAGCCAGAGGATTAATTTCGGAAAGTGAAGTAGATGCCGTTAATGCCAGGATCAATGAACTGCTGAAGGAAGATAAAGTTGAGATTGACGCTTTTTATTACTGCCCACATCATCCTGACTTCAGCAGCAGGGAAGAGGTTGAATGCCGGAAACCATCTCCCTATATGATCTATCAAGCCTCCAGCGATTTAAATATTGAACTAGATAAGTCCTATTTCATCGGCGACACTCCTGCAGATATCCTATGCGGAATAAATGCAGGTCTTAAGACTGTGCTTGTAAAAACAGGTTATGGTACGGAGAGCATTTCTATATTGCAAAATCAAAATATATTTCCAAGCTTTGTAGCCGAAAATATACTCAGTGCGAGCAAATTTATTTTAGAAGATTTTACAGGTGAAATAATTGACATATAAGAAAATTCTATTAATTCCCGCCTTGTTATTAGTGGCATTGATTTATTCCTGCAGCGATTCTCCCACCTCGATCGGGAGCAATCTCCTTTCCCCTGACTTTTTAACAATAAACAATATTGATTCATTTCAGGACTCAATCGAACAGACTTCAACGTATTATGAAACCCCAATAAAGATTAGTGATTCTCCAAGGCTCCTTATTGGAATGTATCAGAATGTTGAAGCCTCATCATTGATAAGGTTCGCAGTGGTACTTCCCGATACGATAAAAAGCGCCTTTAATAATTCTTCATTAAATATACTTAGCGCTAAGGTCTATCTGAAAAAAGTATATAAAATCGGGAACGTATCTCAGTTGAATTATTCCGTACATGCTGTAAACAGCGGATGGACTTCATTTGGATTTACTGCCGATAGTTTATCCAGCCTCGACTACAGCACTAATGATATCAGCTCAAATAAAACATACTCCGACACCCTTTTAACTTTTAACATCGATAATCAGACAATAAACACATGGTTTGACTCAGCATCCTCAACTCCTATCCATAATAATAAAGGTATTTATCTAAAACCCGATCCTGCTTCAACCGGAGTAATAGGTTTTGAGGCTTATAACGATGTAGAATTTACAGGAATCCCAAGACTTAATGTAATTGTACAGACTGGAAGTCTTGTTGATACCTTAAACTTTTACAGCATTGAGGATGTAAGCGCAATATCCGGATCCTTACCGGTTGTGCCTTCAGGCGATATTGCTGTCCAGGGAGGTCTGGCGGTGCATTCGAAGATTAAATATGATTTATCTTTAATTCCCAAAGGATCTATTATAAATAAGGCTCAATTCACAATATTTGTTGACAGCAGCGCAACAAAAACAGGTGATAACTTTAATAATTCGCTTGTCGCTTATTTTGCAAGGGATTCAGTTGGGACATCATATGATTCCTCCTCTGCGATCGTGCTTAACCGGTCAGGTAATACTTTTACGGGTGACATAGCAAAATTCATTCAGAGTATTTCAAGCGGATACCATGACAATAATGGTTTCATAATAACCGCAGGAAGCCAGAACCTTGGAATAGATTTATTTGCGTTAAAAGGAAGTGATACCTCCGATCCATCTTTAAGACCACGTTTGGTAATTACTTATACAGGTAAAAAATGATATTAAATTTTAAACATATTATTCTTTCAGTATGTACTGGTATTGCTGCTGATTCCGGAAATATATTCACAGTCATCATCTCCGTATTCCCGTATTGGGATAGGAGACATGCTCTATGCCCAATCAGCAAGAAAACTTGGAATGGGACAATTGGGTACTGCCGACGCCGAACAGAATTTTATCAGCTTTTATAATCCTGCAGCATTATATAACCTTAAACGAACAAGAATAGAATTCAACCTTAATTATCATGGTTCGTTTTTGTCGGGTGATAATGTATCCGCTTATTATGCAAAAGCTGAATTCGGCGGATTCAGCATTGCCTTCCCGATAAGCGAAAGATATGGTATCGGAGCAGCTGGTGGACTCATTCCCTACTCAAATGTAAGTTATGATGTTGAAAGTTCCTCCCAATCATCGATCGGCAGTTATCTGACAACGTATAAAGGAAAGGGAGGATTATCAAAATTATTTATCGGTTCATCTTACAAATTACCATTTGATCTAAGCATTGGTGCCACACTGGATTATTATTTCGGAAATATTGATTATGAATCATCAATTACTTTTCCTGATCAATCGAATGCTGATGCTCAGTATACAAATGAATACCGCCCAAAAGGAATAGGATCGACAATCGGATTACTTTCTCCCGATCTTGCAGGAGCTTTTGCAACGGACGGGATCACAAATTTCAGATTCGGATTATCATATAATTACATTGCAGATTTAAGAACTGACACTGTTTTAACTTCTCGTACAACTTTAGGAACAGACACGCTGACAACAGGTATAGTAAATATGAAAATTCCGGGAAGGATAAGTGCCGGATTAAGTTTTGTGGTAAATAAGAAATATTTGGTAACTTTCGACTATGCTTTTCAGGAATGGGAAAAGTATACATTTAACGATAAAACATCCGGAAACCTGAGAAATTCATCAAAAATCAGTGCGGGATTTGAGTACACTCCACAAATATCGCCAGGAACCTCTTTCTGGGAACAAATAATTTGGCGTGGAGGTTTAAGTTTTGAACAGACACAGTATTTAGTGGACAATAGAGGAATCAATCAATACTCAGTTTCAGGAGGTTTTTCATTACCATTAAGCACAGCAAATACGCTGGATCTGGGTCTTCAGTATGCTCTCAGAGGTGCGAATGATCCCGGTCTCTATAAAGAACATATATTAAAAGCATATTTAACCGTCAGCTTCGGCGACATTTGGTTTATTCGAGAGGAAAAATAAAAATGAAAGAGTCCAAACAAAGCAATTCAGATAAATTCTCCAGGTTAACCGCAATGACAATGCTCTTCATTCTGCTCAGTGTCTTTTCGGCTTTTCCGAAGAGCAGCATAGTTACAGAAGTTCCTGATGATTCAACCAAGATACTCGAACTTTATAGTTTGTTCTCAGAATATTATAAAAATAAAGATTATCAGAGTGCGGTACCTTACGGCTGGCAGGTGCTGCAAATGAACCCCTCAAAGTTTTCCAAATATATTTATTACAAAATGGAAGATGCACTCTGGCATTTACATGATTCGTCAGATATATCTGCTGAACAGAAAACTGCAATAGCTGATACGATGAATTATTTATATAATCTGGCTGAAAAATATAATCCTGATGCAAAAGGATATTATGAAGTCAGGAAAGCCTTCGTTGATGAGGACTGGTTAAAAATGCCGGCGGATACTATCATCGCTGAATATGAGCAGGCATTTAAAGATAATCCTGATCTTGATCCTTATTATTACAATAAACTTGGTGAGTTGTATCTTGCTAATGCAAGTGATTCGAATGGTTATAAAAGCAAAGCTGTTGATTTATATACAATGCTGAATAATAAATATCCTGATAACCCCCAATGGGAACAGCAGCTTGAAGGATTATTTGATAATCCTGAAGAAGCAGCGGAATTTGCAAAAACTACCTGGGAAAAGGATAAAGAAAATCCTGAAAAGGCCTGGAAATATGCACAAGCTGCTATGAGGGCAAACTCATACAAAGATGCAATAGTCCCATTGGAATTCCTCGTACAGAATTCTCCGGAATCTGTGAACTATTGGGCTCAACTTGCGCAGGCCTATCAGAAAACCGATCAGCTTAGTAAAGCAGAGGATGCTTTTAAAAGACTAATCCAGCTGGATCCTCAGAATAAAAATCACTATTTGAACCTTGGCCTCGTTTATAAGGATAAGGGACAGCTAGCTGCAGCAAGAACCCAATTCCAGAAGGCGAACGATGTTGGAAACGGATGGGCCCAGGCAGTATATTATGAGGGGCTTCTTTACGAGCAGGCTGCCAGAAACTGTACATTCGATTTTGATGCAAAACTGGTCTACCAGATTGCAGTGGATACCTACAGGAGAGCCCTTTCAATAGATCCTAACTTTACACAGGCAAGGGACAGGATAAATGCACTTTCAGACTCAACTCCTACCCAGGAGGATTATTTTTTCCGGGGATACAAATCAGGGCAGACAATCACTCCAAAGGGAGACTGTTATACCTGGATAGGCAAAAGTGTTACCGTACCATAAAATCTGATTATTATACGATTTAAGAGAAGGTTCCGTGGTTTGTACCCGGAACCTTTTCTTTTTATTTGTTATATTTTCAAACTGAAAAATCTTCAACATTACAAAATCAGTGAATTAAAATGAATTATTCAAATATTCAAAAAGATAAGGAGATCTTTGAAGTTTTAGAACTTGAAACTCAAAGACAACAGGAGAAACTTGAACTTATAGCCTCGGAGAATTTCGTTAGTCCTGCGGTTCTTGAAGCTGCCGGATCTGTACTGACAAATAAATACGCCGAGGGATATCCCGGAAAAAGATATTACGGAGGATGCGAATATGTAGATATGGCAGAGAATCTTGCCAGAGAAAGGTTAAAGAAATTATTTGATGCCGAGTATGTAAATGTTCAGCCCCATAGTGGTTCGCAGGCAAATATGGCAGTTTATATGGCCTTTCTGAATCCCGGCGATAAGATTATGGGTTTAAGTCTGGCCCATGGCGGTCATCTTACGCACGGATCGCCTGTGAATTTCTCCGGACAACTATATCAGGCGGTTGGATATACGCTTAATAAGGAAACCAAAACGCTGGATTATGATCATTATCGCCGATCTTGCAAAAAAAGAAAAACCAAAGATTATAGTAGCCGGGGCAAGTGCATATCCCAGAGAATGGGATTATAAAAAATTTCGTGAAATTGCTGATTCTGTCGGTGCATTCTTTATGTGCGATATGGCTCATCCTGCAGGTTTGATTGCAAAGGGATTTCTTAATAATCCTCTTAAGTATTGCGATGTTGTAACATCCACCACTCATAAAACATTACGTGGACCCAGAGGAGGTATCATACTTATTGGGAAAGATTATGAAAATCCAATGGGAATAAAGACACCTAAGGGAGACCGGATTAAGATGATGTCAGAAATACTCGACAGTACAGTTATGCCGGGCATCCAGGGTGGTCCGCTTATGCATATCATAATGTCGAAGGCGGTTGCTTTCGGCGAAGCTCTTCAGGATTCATTTAAAGAATATGCCGGTCAGGTAATTAAAAATGCTAAAGCACTGGCACACGGACTTTCCAAATATGATTTTAACCTCATTTCAGAGGGAACGGATAATCATTTGATGCTTATCGATCTGACAAACAAGAATATCACAGGAAAGCAGGCCGAAAATGCACTGGAAAAAGCCGGAATAACTGTTAATAAAAATATGGTTCCATTTGATACCAGGAGTCCATTTGTTACAAGCGGTATCCGCGTTGGAACACCAGCTGTAACTACGAGGGGTATGAAAGAAAATGAAATGTCCCTTATTGCCGGTTTTATAGATTCAGCAGTCAGAAATATTGAGAATGAGGTAAAGCTGGAAGAGATAAGGGTTGAGGTAAAGAATCTGTGTTCAAAGTTTCCTTTGTATGCAGGATTAAGCTGAAATAAGAAACGTGGCAACGAAAGAACTCAACAATCCCGACCTGGTTGAAGAAGAAGGAAACGAAGTCGAAATGACCTTCATCGACCATCTTGAAGAACTAAGATGGAGATTGATATACTCCATTATTGGTGTTGTAATCGGGACTATAATCTGCTGGATATTTGCTGATTTCCTTGTCGTTGATGTCCTCTTAAAACCTGCAAAGGATAACGGGCTTGCGCTGCAGAATCTTAAACCGTTCGGACAGCTTTTCCTTTACTTTCAGGTAGCACTCGTGGGCGGAATTATACTCAGCCTTCCTAATTTGTTTTATCAATTATGGAAGTTCATTGCTCCGGCCCTGCGAAAAAAAGAACGCAAGTATATTTTACTCATCGTATTTTATAGTACCATCAGTTTCTTTATAGGAATCGCTTTTGCGTATTATGTAATGATTCCGCTTGCTTTCAAGTTCGTAAGGCAATTCGGGACAGAACTAATCAAAAATGAATTTGCAATTGATGAATATGTATCAATAATTGTAAGTGTCATCCTCGCAGCCGGAGTTGTTTTTGAGCTTCCGATGATTTCATTTTTCCTTACCAAACTGGGCATTCTTACTCCCGCCTTTATGAAAAAGTACCGGAAGCATGCCATAGTAATTATAATGGTACTTGCAGCGTTTTTAACTCCGGGAACGGATCCTGTCTCCCAGGTCGTTCTGGCCGTTCCATTGGTTTTATTATATGAAATAAGTATTTTCATTTCAAAATTAGCAGCGAAGAAAAATTGATAAAAAAAGCTTTAAGTGAAATAAGTCAGCCTATAAAAACTGAACTTGAGGAATTCGAACGCCTCTTTAAGAAATCCATGAAAAGCAACGTCGGACTTGTGGATCTTATAGCTAAATATGTAATCAGGCAAAAAGGAAAAAAAATACGTCCATTGCTGGTACTTCTTTCCGCAAAACTATCAGGGGGGGTTTCTCAGAGAAGCTATCGGGGTGCAGTTCTGGTTGAACTGCTTCATACGGCAACACTAATTCACGATGATGTAGTGGACAATGCCGATAAAAGGAGAGGATTCTGGTCTATAAACGCAATATTTAAAAATAAAGCTGCTGTTCTGATGGGGGACTATCTCCTCTCGCGTGGTCTGATGATAGCTGTAGATGGGAAAGATTTTGATTTTCTGGGTGTTATTACGAATGCAGTAAAAAGGATGTCGGAAGGTGAACTTCTTCAGATCCAGAAAACACGCAAGCTTGATATAGATGAAGAAACATATTTCCAGGTAATATCAGATAAAACAGCCTCACTTCTTGAAACCTGCTGCATGATCGGTTCGATGAGCGCATCAGAAAATAGGGACTATCATGAGGCAATGAAAAAATTCGGCGAATCAATTGGTATGGCCTTCCAGATCAGAGATGACATACTTGACTATGAAGGAAGCTCAAAGATTACAGGCAAACCCGTAGGAGGGGACATTAAAGAAAAAAAAATCACGCTTCCGCTCATTTATTCATTGAAGAAAGTTCCTAAGAGTGAAGCTGATAAGATAAGGCAGATGATTAAAAAGAATGACGGTAAGGATGATACACGCCAGATAATTAAGTTTGTAAGAGATAACGGGGGTATCGAATATGCATTAAAAACCGCCCATGATTTTTCAGAAAAAGCCAAAGAATCTTTGAAGATATTTCCTGATTCACCATCAAAAATCGCTCTTGAGGCGCTTGTAGATTTTGTGATTGACCGAAAGAACTAATCTAGGCTTTCTGTTTTTCCTTCTTCAATTCATCTTTAAATAAAAATCCTTTAATAGGTTCCCGCAGAGTCAAAACAGGGCAGGGTGCCTTACGGACAACCTTTTCAGCCGTGCTTCCAAACAGGATATGCTCCATACCAGTATGACCGTGAGTTGCTATTATTATAAGGTCAACATCCTGTTCGCTGGCAGTTTCTATTATTTCAATGAAAGGTTTCCCTGTTTTCACTACTGATTTAACCTTTATCTCAGAAGGTATTTCCTGCTCGGCCAGTTTATTCAATTCATCAATTGCTCTTTTATCCATATCAAGATCAACTGAGGGAATTGCGATTTGTCCCATGCTGAAATCAGGAGGATAGATTACAGGCTCCACCACATAAACGAGAATCAACTGAGCACTGAAATGTTTTACGAAGCTCACTGCGTATTTTAATGCACTTTTTGAATAATCAGAAAAATCAATAGGAACAAGCACTTTGGAAATTTCAGGTTCCATAAGTCGTCTCCATTTTAATTTCTAATTTATTTTGCAGGTTAAAGTTATCCTCATTTAGTTTTCTTAACCTGGTTGCAATTATTTCAGAAATACCCCTGAGAATTTTAATACCGCTTTTAGGGTAATTTTCTATGAACTCATCAAGATCAGGTTTAAATATTACAGCAAGTCTTGTATCGGCACTGCTAACAGCAGAAGCTGAACGTTTTTCCCCATCAATAAGAGCAAGCTCTCCGAAAAAATCTCCTTTGGTAAATGAGGCGAGCGAAACTACTTCCTCATCCTCTTTTTTTCGCTGGATTGTTACTTCTCCGTCCCGAATTATATATAACCCGAGTCCCGGATCTCCCTGATAAAAGACATATTCTCCGGCTACATAAATTCTGTTATGAATAATATTCATCAGCATGGCAAGTTCTCTGCGTGTGAGTCTGCTGAAAATCGGGATTGAAAGCAGGGATTTCTGTAAATCGACCTTTTCTGTAGGTGATTTGAAAAAATTTGACCAGAAACTGCTATGTATTGTTTTTTTTTGATTTTCCATCCTCACTCCTTTAATTAAATAAACCCGCTTCAGCTACCCGCCATAATTTCTGACAGGGGAAACGGTTTTCATAGAGAGCTCTGCCGACAATTACAGAATCTATTCCCAACGGAATCAAAGCCTGAATATCCATAAGCTCATCTTTATTTCTTACTCCGCCTGAAACTGTTACTTTCTGATTAGTAGCGTTTGCAATTTTTTTTGAAAGCTCAAGGTTCGGTCCTGACATTGTTCCATTCCGCTCTACATCTGTGACAATAAACCTTTCTATTCCTATATCTGCAAGTTTTTTTGCATAATCAAGGTAATTCATCCCCGTTTTAATTTTTCTGCCGCGTACAATCATTTCATTATTAAGGACATCAAGAGAAATGACGATTTTTGCCGGCCCGTATTTCTCAAAAACTTTTTTGAATTCGTCAGGATTTTCGTAGGCCATAGTATTTATCGCGAGGCGGCTTACGCCAAGGTCAAACATTCTGTCAGCATCGTCAATTGTTCTGATCCCGCCAGTATATTCAACCGGTATGATAACAGAATTGCAGATTTTATGAATAATCTCAACGTTCCTTTTGGAATGTTCGAACGCTCCATCAAAATCAACTATATGAAGCAGTTTGGCGTTTTCCGTGCGCCAGATTCTGGCCATTTCAACAGGATCGCTGCCATATTCTTTGAAATCAAGTTCGGGAATTCCCTGCACGACTCTGACAGTCTTGCCGTTTTTTATATCAATTGAAGGGATTACCAGCAGAAATCTCAAATTATGCTCCTAAACCTGACTTTTACTTAAGAGAAAATAATTAAATGAGAATTAAAAAGAAATAAGCTTTAATATGACACATTTCTAAAAAGTTTGATTTATGCCTCATTTTCTTGACTTTTCTAACTTTAATGAGCATATTTGATTCAATGAGCAAAGATTTTATACTTACCACTGATAAGCAGGACACTCTCAGGATTACTGCTTACGGGGTAGAGAATCTGCGCCTTTCCCCATGCCTTATTTTTGTCCATGGTTTCAAAGGATTTAAAGACTGGGGATTTGGTCCATATATAGGAAATTATTTTTCATCCAAAGGGTTTTTTGTTCTCAGTTTTAATTTTTCGCATAACGGGATTGGAGAAAGCCTGACAGAATTCGATGAATTAGATCGATTTGCTGAAAACACATTTTCTCTTGAAATGAATGAACTTTCACAATTAATCGATGCATATTCCAGCGGATTCTTTGGTGGAACTTCAAATGACCGGCTTGGACTTCTCGGACATAGCAGAGGAGGCGGAATCGCTCTTTTAACTGCCCGTCAAAAGTCTGAAGTAAAGGCGGTTACAGTCTGGTCATCAGTTTCATCATTTGACAGGTATTCAGCCCGACAAAAAGAAGTCTGGAAGAAAAGAGGGTTTTTTGAAGTTATGAATACAAGGACAAAGCAGAAAATGAAGCTGAATGTTTCATTGCTTGATGACCTTGAAAAAAATAAAGAGGATAAACTTAATATTAATAAAGCTGTGAGGGAGTTGAAAAAACCGTTATTAATTGTTCATGGAGAACAGGATCTGGCTGTGCCTGTAGAAGAGGCTAAAGAACTTTATTCTCTTGCGGATAAAGATCTATCTGAATTATACATAGTTCCTGCTGCAGGACACACATTCAATATAAAGCATCCTTTCGAAGGAACAAACGAAAAATTTGAATCAATCCTTGAAAAAACATTTCCAATTTTTTAATCAAAATCTTAATTGAGGATATTTATGATGTCTAAGCATAATGCTGCTGCTGGTTCCAAACTTTTAGTCAGAGTTACATCTTCCGATTTATTCTGGATTTTTACTTTTACGTTATTAACTGCTGTAGCGGCACAAGTCAGCATCCCCGTCAAACCCGTACCATTTACTCTGCAGACTTTAATGGTTGGCCTTGCAGGAGCTTTCCTTGGTGCAAAAAAAGGTGCTTACAGTCAGCTGCTTTATCTGGCTCTTGGAGTTGCCGGATTACCGGTTTTTGCTCCAACTCCCGATGGATATTTCGGTGCTGCTGCGTTATTCGGACCAACAGGCGGTTACCTGCTTGCTTTTCCGCTCGCCGCATTTGCTGCAGGATATATTGTCGAGAGAAGTAAGAGTTATATCACAGTTGTTTCTGCGATGATACTGACAGAGTTGGTTATAATACTGGCCGGAGTATTCTTCCTGAACACGTTTTATCTCCACGACTGGTCAGAATCAATAAAAGGAGGGGCCGTAATATTTTCGTTATGGACAGTTATTAAAGTTATCTCCGGTGCATCTATATATTCAGGCATACACAGAACCCGCACCAAAAATTGAATTTATCCTTAATATTCTAATTTGTTGGTAATATGGAATTAAAGAATATAATTTTTATCGTTTTTTTAATCTTTGCCCTGGGACTGTTTACCTGGAGCTGCAGGAAACTGATTACATATATGCTCCTCACCAGGAAAAAGGATGATAGATTTGACAGGCCCGGTGAAAGGTTAAAAAGAGTTTGGACAATAGCATTTGCACAAACCAAATTACTGAGAGATCCTAAAGCAGGACTGCTTCATTTCACTATTTTCTGGGGATTCGTTCTTTTTCTTTTTGCCGTAATCGAGGCCTTTCATTCAAGGTTTTTATTCTCCTTTCAGCTGGCATTTTGCTGGGCCATTTTATTCAGCAATAACAATTATACAGGACTTCTTCTCGATACTTGTAATTGCAGCCTGTCTTTATGCATTATACAGAAGATTCGTAATTCATATTCCCAGACTTGAGGTAGAGAAGTCGGGCAAACTGGATGCAGCTTTCATACTGGTACTTATAATGCTTGTCTGCATTTCAATGCTTGGTGAAAATTCTGCTCTTATCGCTATGCACAATTTCAAACTGAACACGTTTGAAATAAGGCCAATTTCTTCAGTTCTAAGTCACTGGTTTTACTCCGGGGGAACACAGAACGCCCACATCTATTTCGAATTTTTCTGGTGGATGCATATAGTCGTTATCCTGGGATTCCTTAATTTTCTTCCATATTCAAAACATCTTCATGTTCTTACTTCAATCCCCAACACATATTTTGCAAACCTTGATGATATTAGAAACACTATAAAACCTCTTAACCTTGAAGATGAGGAAGCCGAAGTTTTTGGTGTTCCTGATTTTGAATACTTATCCTGGAAGCAGGTGCTGGATGGCTATTCTTGTACTGAATGCGGAAGATGTACTGCTTCCTGTCCCGCTGCTACTGTAGGGAAGTCTCTTTCTCCCCGGAAAATTATTGTGGATATCAGGAGAAGGACAAAAGATAAAGCTCCATTGATGGCAAAAGGGATTACAGAGGGAGAAGTTTTTGAAAAAACACTTGTACATGATTACATCTCAGATATTGAATTGTGGCAATGTACAACCTGTATGGCATGCGTTCAGGAATGTCCTGTTATGATAGAGCATCTGGATTCGATTGTTGATATGAGGAGAGACCTTGTATTAACCGAATCACAATTTCCTTCAAATCTGAATCCAGTATTTAAGAGCCTTGAAACCAATTTTACTCCATGGGCGTTCAACCAGGCGGATCGTGCCAACTGGGCTGAAGGTTTGAATATAAAGACCATGGCGGAAGATCCTGAATGTGATATCCTTTTCTGGGTTGGATGTGCAGGTTCATATGATGACAGGTACAAGAAGGTTTCGCGTGCATTTGCACAAATAATGCAGAAGGCCGGGGTTAATTTCAGAATACTGGGAACCGAAGAAAAATGCAATGGTGACACGGCGAGACGATTAGGGAATGAATACCTTGCTCAGATGATGATGATGGAAAATGTGGAAACTCTCAATAATTATAAAGTAAAGAAGATAGTGACAGCCTGTCCACACTGTTTTCAGTCACTAGGAAGGGAATATAAGCAGTTTGGTGGCAATTATGAGGTAATTCATCATTCTCAGTTTATTGAGCAGTTGATTTCTGATGGAAAGCTGGAATTAGGCAATAATAGTGAAAAAAATAGGGTAACTTATCATGATTCCTGTTATCTTGGGAGGTACAATGATGTTTACGAATCCCCCAGGAATACTTTAAAGAGCATCAACGGACTTGATTTTGTTGAAATGGAACGAATTAAATCCCGCGGATTCTGCTGTGGAGCAGGCGGTGGCCGGATGTTCCTGGAGGATGAGGAAGGCGGACGGATAAATGTTGAAAGAACATCCGAAGCCTTAAAGACAAATTCGGATACAATTGCGTCGGCCTGTCCTTTCTGTATGACTATGCTGACAGACGGGGTTAAACATTTCGAAAAGACAGAAGAAGTGGCAGTAAAAGACATTGCTGAGATAGTACTAGAACATTCTAAATAACTTATTTCAAATTATTTCTTAGGAGGTTTCAATGAATAAATACGAAGAACTAATGCAGGCGGTACAAAATCTTCATACTGATTTTGAGAAGTTCTATGAAAAAGGTCAGGCTGCAGCCGGTACCCGTCTTCGTAAAGGATTAAGTGAACTCAGAAAGTTGGCTCAGGATGTTCGTAAGGATGTCCAGGAAGTTAAAGCTCAGAGAAAAGCTGAGAAACAACAAGGATAATTAAGTTAAGTTTAATTTATTAAAGGCTGGCTATTGAATAATAGTTCAGCCTTTTATTTTATAGTATGCGCTTAATATTATTTCCGATCATAATATCATTCATTTTTTTTACTTCCGAAAACGAAATCCCAAAATCTTCTAAGCCCCGGAGCGATCAAAATGATTCTGTTATTACCGCAACGATCAGTGTGGCAGGAGATATTATGTGCCATTCGGTGCAGTTCAATTATGCCCGTGTTAGTGCAGACAGCTTTAATTTTAATTCCGTTTTTTCCAGAATAAAAAAATATCTTAACGAATCGGACTTCCTTTTCGGAAATCTGGAGACAGTAACTGCAGGCAAAAAAGCAGGATATTCCGGTTATCCTTTTTTTAATACCCCTGATGATTTTATCACTTCTCTAAAGAATGCAGGTTTTGATTTATTATCGACTGCCAATAATCATGCACTCGATAGGGGAGAAGCCGGTATAAGGAGAACCATTGAACAGCTAACTAAGAACCATATTAATTACAATGGTACTTTCCTGTCCGAAAAAGACAGGGATTCTATAAGGATATTCAATATCAAAGGAATTAAAACCGCTTTTCTTGCTTATACTTATGGAACAAACGGTATTCCGGTACCTAAGGGAAAAGATTACCTCATAAATCTCATTGATACTGTGAAAATCAGAAAAGAGATTAGCATTGCCCGCAGAGATGGCGCAGATATTGTCCTGGTGCATTTTCATTTTGGTGATGAGTACCAGCGGTTGCCAAATAACTACCAGAAAGAGGTAGTTGAGAAAACAATTAACTATGGGGCTGATATTATTATCGGGGGGCATACTCATGTCCTTCAACCAATCAGATATTTCAAAACCAGAGATGCCGGACTTGATTCGGGATTTGTAATTTATTCCATGGGAAATTTTATCTCAAATCAAAGATGGAGATATTCTGACGGAGGCATGATTCTTTCCTTTACTCTTATCAAAGACCTTTCTCAGGATTCAGTATACCTGGGGGACGTCGAATATCTTCCAATATGGGTATTCAAGGGAGCAACCTCGCATGGCAGGGAATATATAATAGTTCCTTCTGAAGCTTCATTCTCAGACAGTCTTTATTCATTTCTCACCAGAGAAGACCGAAAACTTGCTGCTCAATCATTTCACGATACGCAGGATATACTTTTAAAATATTCACATAATCCCCGTTTGAGAAGCATTATTTCTGATTTTATCTCCCCTTTTCAGTTCATCGTATTTTGATCTGTCTGTGTATTTTCCATAACAATGTGAGTTCAAACAGAAAATGCCAATCATTTCTGTAATTATTTATATATTTGTCAATTAAATTCATTTTAACGGCATTTATAAACCGGATCAAAGGATTTGGCGCATCAGATTACATTAATTCCCGGTGACGGAATAGGACCAGAGATTACAAAGGCTACTACAAGGATCCTCGAACATTCGGGGGGGTATATACTTTCTGATCTCGCTTCCGGATTGGTCGGAGGACTGGGCATGGCTCCCGGTGCAAATATAGGTGATGATGTTGCAATCTTTGAAGCAGTACATGGATCTGCGCCCGACATCGCAGGACAGAAAATTGCCAATCCTTCCGCATTGATCCTTGCAGCAGTTATGATGCTGGAATATATCGATGAACCAAATGCCGCAAAACGTATTGAACAGGCAGTAGCAAAAGTAATTGAAAAGGGGATTAAAGTAACGAAAGATATTAATCCAAACAATTTTGTGGGCACAGCTGAATTTGCTGATGCTGTAATTGAAGAATTGTAGTGAAAAACAGGTCAGCACTTACACTTATTTTTATAACGGTTTTTATAGACCTTCTCGGTTTTGGTATTCTTATACCCATCTTACCTACCTTTGCCACAAAAGAACTACATGTAGACGAAACCGCCGTAGGAATAGCCATTGCCGTATACTCTTTCGTGCAGTTTTTTTTCAATTCCCTTTTCGGTGAATTATCAGATAAACATGGCAGGAAGCCCATAATAGTTATCTGTCTGCTTTTGAATGCTTTAGGCTATGTGATTTTTGCTTTTACTCATACCTATTTTGTTCTGATCATTTCCAGGATAGTTGGCGGTATAGGGGGAAGCAGCATTGGAGTAGCACAGGCTTATATTGCCGATGTTACTACGAAAGAGGACCGCTCAAAGGGAATGGGAATGATAGGTGCTGCTTTCGGACTCGGATTTGTATTCGGGCCCTTAATTGGCGGCCTTCTCTCAAAATTTGGTTATGAAGTTACCGGCTTTGCCAGTGCCGGATTTTCTTTCCTGGCTTTCCTTGTTACCATCGCACTGCTTCCGGAATCCAACATTAATCGTGAAGCGGTCGAAGTACGAAAAAGAAAATTATTTGATGTCTCTGCCGTTAAAAAAGTTTTCAGGAAAAAAGACCTGGGACTTCTTATCACACTGTTTTTCATTTTAACTTTTTCTGTTGCAAACATATACGGAACATTTGCACTTCTCGGTTATGAAGCATATCACTTTACCGATCTGCAGAATGGATATATGTACGGAATAGTAGGTATTTCTGCTGCTATTGTTCAGGGCGGACTTATCCGTGTAGTAACGAAATATCTGAAAGAAACAAAAATTGTTGCCATAGGATCATTTCTGATGATGGCAGGCCTTGCTTTGCTGCCTTATGGCGGGAATTTTCTCGGACTCGCCATTATTGTCGTAATAATGTCGCTGGGTACAGGCTTTCTGCAGCCTACACTGTTGAGTCTCATTTCGGAAGTTACCTCTGATAAAGAACAAGGCTCAGTATTAGGAATAAACCAGTCATTCTCTGCGTTTGCTCGTGTACTTGGTCCGTTATGGGGAGGCTTTGCTTTTGAATTCCTGGGATACCCTTTCCCTTTCCTGACAGGGGCCTTTTTCACATTTTTCATCGTATTGCTGGCACTTTTCTACCTGCCAAAAGCAATCAGAGCAGATACCGGGGAAGAGCTTTGAGCTGAGCAATTCTTTTTCTGATTATTTTTAATATCATTATTTTTATCTTTAAGTGAGCAAATAATCTGGTTTAGATGTTTAAAGTCGACAAGTTAAATATTCACAACGCCATTCTCCTTGCCCCTATGGAGGATGTAACTGATGTTTCTTTCAGACTAATCTGCAAGGAATTGGGCGCCGATGTAGTTTACACAGAATTTGTGAACTCCGAAGGACTGGTACGCTTAAATGAAAAGACCCACAAGAAACTCGAAATAGTCGAAGAGGAAAGACCGGTGGGCATCCAGATTTACGGCGCAGATATAGAATCAATGGTTGAAGCCGCAAAATTTGCCGAAAAGGAGAATCCCGATATCATTGATATAAATGCCGGCTGCTGGGTGAAGAATGTGGTAGGACACGGGGCAGGTTCAGCCCTGCTAAAAGATCCTCCATATATGCAGAAAATGGTTAAGGAAATCGTAAAAAATGTATCTCTTCCTGTAACTGTAAAAACCCGTCTTGGGTGGGACCATAAGAGCATTGAGATAATCGATGTTGCAAAAAGAGTTGAGGATGCCGGTGCAAAAGCTTTAACTGTCCATTGCAGAACCAGGGCAATGGGACACAAAGGAGAGGCCGAATGGGACTGGATACCAAGGATAAAAGAGGTAGTAAGTATACCAGTTGTCTTAAATGGCAATGTTCTAAGTGCAGGAGATGTAAAACGCGCGTTTGATGAAACCGGCGCTGACGGCGTAATGATAGCAAGAGGCGCCATAGGAAATCCCTGGATATTTACCGAGGCCAAGGAATTATTGAGTAACGGATCCATCTCAACAAAGATTGACGCCGAGAAAAGAATCAGTATTTGTCTCAGACATCTGCAGCTGGCTGTAAATGTAAAAGGAGAAAGACGCGCTGTTATAGAACATCGCAAATTCTACAGCGGGTATCTGAAGGGACTTTACAATGCTTCGCAGGCAAGGCAGGCTTTAATGGCCGCAACTGATTATTCCTCGGTTCAGGATATACTATTTAAGTATCTTGAACAGATAAAAGATTATACAATTGCCGTATAAGTACGAGTAAAACCGGGATGTTAAACAGTTAATCAGGTGCCTGCAGCTTCAATCTTTACTTTCGTTTCAACCTGACAGCAAAATTATATGATTAAAAAGTATTTTGGATATGCCTGATAAAAAGGATACAATCAACTTGCTTGATAACATAGCGGATATAATGGATTTCAAGGGTGAGAATAAATTTAAGGTTGGAGCTTATAAAAACGGTGCGATTTCAATAAGAAGATTTGAAGGAGATTTTGCAAAAACTATTGAGCTGAAAGAACTGGATAAAATTAAAGGTATTGGGAAGGGACTCCAGGCAGTAATCTATGAATATTTTGAACAGGGTGAATCATCTCTTTATAAGCAGCTTAAAGAAGAGGTACCTGAAGGGATTGAAGAACTTCTCGGCATAAAGGGACTGGGTGCTAAAAAGATAAATCTACTATATAATGAGTTGGGTATATCCAGTATAGGTGAACTTGAATATGCCTGCCGGGAAAACAGGCTGGCACTACTCAAAGGTTTCGGAGAGACGACACAGAATAAGATCCTCAATGAGATTGAAAGGCTTAAGTACCACAGTAAATTTGTATTGTTGAATACAGGGAAAGATTTTGCAGATGAGATCATAACAAAACTTAAGGAAATTTCTGAAATCTTAAAGTTGGGAGTCTCCGGTGAATTAAGAAGGGGCATGGAGATAATATCTTCAATAAGTATAGTACTGTTAATCAGCGACAGAAAAAAATTCTTAACGAAGTTAAAAAACAAACTTGAATATGAGATAACAGGTGATGTTGCAGCTGTAAAGGGATATTTCTCAGTTCCTATGAATATGCATCTTACTTACTCGGAAGAGGAATATAATAAAAAGTTGTTCATTACTACCGGCTCAGATGCCTTCCTTACAAAGCTTAATGCTGATCCAGCTAAATTGAAAGGGGCTACCGAAGAGGAAATATTCAAATCGCTCAAATCCTCATATATCATTCCCGAAATGCGGGAAGAACAGTTTTTTAAGCTTAAGAAGAAATCGTTAACTGTTTTACCTGATCTGGACGAAAAAGAATTTAAAGGTCTGCTTCATTTCCACACTGTATATTCAGATGGAAGGAATACCCTGGATGAGATGATAGGCACTGCTATTGAGAAAGGATTTGAGTATGCAGCAGTGTGCGATCATAGCAAAGCAGCTTTCTATGCTAATGGTTTATCTGAAGACAGAATACTGAAGCAGAAGGAAGAAGCGGAGAAAATGTCGGCTGAGAAGGGGATATATATACTTCAGGGAATTGAATCTGATATATTAGCAGACGGCAATCTTGATTATTCGGAAGATTTCTTAAATAATTTTCATTTCGTTGTGGCTTCAATACATTCAAGGTTCAATATGGATGAAGCCGGGATGACAGCGAGGATACTTAAAGCGGTAGAGAATCCATGTACAGATCTTCTTGGTCATCCATCAGGAAGACTCCTGTTGTCACGCGAACCGTACAAATTTGATGTAAAAAAGATTATAGATGCATGCGCAGCAAATGATGTTGCGATTGAAATAAATTCAAATCCAAGGAGACTGGATCTTGACTGGCGATGGATATATTACGCGAGGGAAAAAGGCTGTCTTTTTTCCATTAATCCTGACGCGCACTCAACTAAGGAAATCGAATATATCAAATACGGCATTACTATCGGAAGAAAAGGAGGACTCACGAACTCAGAGGTGATAAATTGTTTCGATCTGCCGAAGTTTAAAAAGTTTCTGAACAGAAAAATTAAACGTAAATTTTACGGGGAATAATAATGATTAGTTACACTGTCAATAATAAAATTGCATTGATCAAATTAAACAGACCTGAGAAGCGCAACGCTCTTCACCCTGATCTCGTAAAAGAATTTATAGAAAGGCTCAATGAAGCAAAGGAAGATAACAACGTCAGGATTGTGATTGTAACGGGTGAGGGTAAGAGTTTCTGTGCAGGAGCTGACCTGGCCTATCTTCAGAACCTGGGCGAATATTCCTCTCTCGAAAATGAACAGGATTCTAAGTCGCTTGCCGAACTGTTTCTTGCAATATATAATTTCCCCAAACCTACAATCGCAGCTGTTAACGGTGCGGCTATTGCCGGGGGGTGCGGACTTGCCAGCGTTTGTGATATCATTATAGCCGATCAGCAGCATGCAAAATTTGGTTATTCTGAAGTGAAAATCGGTTTTATTCCCGCGATTGTCTCGGTATTTCTGGTCCGTAAAATAGGGGAAGGAAGAGCAAAGTATCTTTTGCTTACGGGGGAGATTATCGATGCAGAAAAAGCCTTTCAACTTGGGTTTGTAAATTACCTTACCGAGAATGTACAAGCATTTTCCTTTGATCTGGCAAATGAGCTGTTGAAAAATTCCGATTTTAGTATGCAGTTCACAAAGAAAATGGTCAATGATATATCAAAACTGCCGATCGGGAAGGCAGTGGAATATTGTATTGAACTAAATACGATCAGCAGAACCTCGGACGATTTTAAAAAGGGTCTTTCATCATTCTTAAACAAAAAATAACTCCTATGAATACAGATATAAAAAAATATATAAGGTCGGTTAAAGACTTCCCTAAACCCGGAATAATGTTCCGCGATATCACCACCTTACTTAAAGAACCGGAAGGGTTAAAAGCCTCTTTTAATGAGCTGATTAAATTTACCGAAGGATTAAAAGTTGATAAGGTTGTAGGTATAGAATCACGCGGTTTTATGCTGGGAGCCATGATTGCGGAGCATCTCAATGCCGGATTTGTTCCTATCAGAAAACCCGGTAAGCTTCCGGCTGAAACAGTTAGAGAAGAATATTCACTTGAATACGGAACTGATGCAATCGAAATGCATAAAGATTCCATAAAACAAGGTGAATCTATTCTGCTTCATGACGATCTTCTTGCTACCGGAGGTACAGCATGTGCCGCGGTAAAACTTATTGAGAAGCTAGGTGGTAAAGTCGCCCAGATTTCATTCATAATAGAGCTTAGTTTTCTCAATGGCCGTGAGAAGCTTAAGGGCTATGATGTTAGATCACTTGTTACCTATGACGGTGAAGATTAGCTGAACCACTATTTTTTGAGCGGCAAAATAACAACGGAATACCCTTTTTAGTCTTCTTCTGATGACGGGGTTACTGAATTAGCGTGCTGTGTCCAATCTGAGGGAGCTATAACTACAACGAATTCTCCCTTAGTAATTTTGCTGCTAAGTGAAGAGAGAATTTCTTCCGGATAGCCTCTCCATGTTTCCTCGAATTTTTTTGTCATCTCACGACAAACTACTATCCATCTCCCGGGCATATATTCATTCAATTCGTTGAGTAGTTTTTCAATTCTGTACGTAGATTCATAAAGAACTAAAGTTCTGGTCTCTTCGGCCAGCTGCCGGAGTTTTTTTTGTCTCCCTTTTTTCTGAGGTATAAAACCTTCAAATACAAATGAATCTGTTGGAAGACCTGCCAGAGTCAGGGCAGCTGTCAATGCTGATGGTCCAGGTACGGTAACAATGGTGACCCCCATCCTTATCGCTGAAGAGATTAATCGTATACCCGGATCAGAAACGGCAGGAGTGCCGGCATCAGAAATCAGTGCACAGTTTTCTCCACTAAGTATCCTCTTAATCACATAATCGCTTTTCTTTGACTCGCTTGCAGCATTCAGAGAAACCAGCTCTTTTTTGATTTCATAGTGATTTAATAGAATTCCGGTAATTCTGGTATCTTCACAGGCAATAAAATCAACTTCTTTCAGGATATCCAGGGCTCGTAATGTTATATCCTTAAGATTGCCGATCGGAGTGCTAACGATATAAAGCGAGTGTTCCAATGTTCCTCATCTTTTTTTAGAATAACCGAAATATATAGAATAATTCAGATAATAGAGGAAAGTAGAGAAGGAAAGTCGGTTTAAAATGATAATCCCGCCACAAGCGGCGGGATATCATGCAAGTAGTTAAATTATTTTAGTTGTTTGACCTAAGCAAAAATAGAACTTTTTTAATAATTTTCAAGCCCTCGTCAAGGTCTTCTTTATTTACATTCAGAGGAGGCCTGAACCTGATCGCTTTTTCGCCGCATCCAAGTATGAGCAATTTCTGTTTGTAACATTCCTCGCGGAATTTATTTCTTGTTTCTGCATCAGGCATATCGAAAGAACACATTAATCCAAGACCCCGGGGATTACTGATCAGAGACGGATATTCTTTTGCTATATCCTGAAGGCTCTTCAGCAGGTATTTGCCTACTTCCGCTGCATTATCAACCAGATTCTCCTCATCAATTATTCTCATAATATGTTTGGACCGCACCATATCAGTCAGGTTTGCTCCCCAGGTAGAATTTATCCTGCTTGACTTGTGGAAGCAGTTTTCCTTAACCTCATCGACCCTGTCTGTGACCATTATCCCGCATACCTGTGCTTTCTTTCCGAAAGAAATAATGTCGGGTTTTACATAATAGTCGGATGCCCAGAACTTACCTGTAAGTCCGAACCCAGTCTGTACCTCATCAAACATAAGAAGGATATCTTTCTCGTCAGCAATATCTCTGAGTTTCTCAAAGAACTCCTTCCTGAAGAAATTGTCCCCGCCTTCACCCTGGATAGGTTCGAGGATGATCGCGGCTATATCATCAGGATTATTTTTTATTGCGGCATAGATCTCATCAACAGCCTGCTTCTCAACCTGAATAATTTCATTAAGATGATCTTCAATCGGGAATTTAACTTTTGGATTTATTATCCTGGGCCAGTTAAACTTTGGAAAATATTTGATTTTATTCGGTTCTGTGTTTGTGAGTGAAAGCGTGTAGCCGCTTCTACCGTGGAATGCCTGCCTGAAATGAATTACCTGATGACCTTTTTCCTCTTTGTATCCTTTCATAAAGTTCTTCTGAACCTTCCAGTCGAATGCTACTTTCAATCCATTCTCAACAGCAAGCGCACCGCCGGCGATGAAGAAAAGGTATTTCATATAATCAGGTTTGGCTATACGGGAAAATGTATCTACGAATTCTGCCATCAGTACCGTATATATATCTGAATTAGACGGCTTATTAACCGATGCGAATGCAAGTTCATCCATAACTTCTTTAGAATGAAGTCGGGGATGATTTAACCCTAATGGGGAAGAGGCAAAAAAAGTGAACAGATCAAGATAGGTATCTCCTGTTCGTTCATCTACAAGGTGCATACCCTCACTTTTATTCAAGTCCAGTACCAGTTCGAAACCATCTGCAAGCATATTCTTTGCAATCGTTTCGTGAACTTTATCCGGTGTTATTTTATTTAAATCTTCCAATACCATACCTTCAGCTTTATAATCTGAATTATTCATAAATCCTCCTGTAATAAGAGTAGTGAGTAAACTTAGAATTTATTTAGAAATGACAAAACAGGGGGGTATTAGAATACGTTCTCGAAGCGGGAGATAAAATAGCTTCTAAGGTTGTTGAACCCTGTTATTTCACGGTATGTTAAATAAGTGAGCATAATAAATTATACTAATTACCTTATTAAAATTATGCAAAATGAATCCTATACGCAATAAGCCCCGTTACAAAATAAACATAAAAAATCCCGGCTTTTCTTAAGAAAAACCGGGATTATGAGGGGGTGTCAGGACAAATTATTCAATTTAGTGCCAGTTGACACTATTTAACGAGCATCATCTTTTTGACTGATGAGTAATCCCTCTTACCGTCAACGGATCTGGCCTGGATCGTATAGATATACATCCCCGACGACATATTTAAGCCGTTAAACTGAATGTCGTGATAACCAGTGGATCTGACTTCGTCCAGTATAACATCAACCAGCTCGCCAAGGATGTTATATATAGAAATCTTCACACGACTATCAAAAGGTAAAGCAAATTTAATCTTTGTTGAAGGGTTGAAAGGATTCGGATAATTCTGATAAAGAGTGTATTCTTTCGGAGTAAAATCAACGGTAACATTTAACAGATCCGAATAGGAGAATGTACCATTAAGATCAACCTGTTTCAGCCTGTAAATAACTACTCCCGAAACCGACTGGTATTTGAAATTGTCAGTATAGGAATAATCAGATTTCTCAGTAGTAGTTCCCTTGCCTTTAATGAAAGTTACCTTCTCCCATTTATCCGCAATTTTTTTCTGAACCTCAAATCCGCTGTTATTTGTTTCAGTTGCAGTAGACCAGCTAAGACTTACTGAATTATCCCCAACTCTGGCGGTAAACGAAGTCAGTTCTACAGGTACAGGAGTTGTGGCTTGTGCTATATTACTATAAGGAGATACACCTTCTGCATTGTAGGCATATAGTCTGTAGGTATAAGTTGTGAGAGGATCAACGTTAATATCCATATAATCCTGAACATCAGCCGCAACCGTATCTATAACTTCAAATGGATTAACGCTGGTCGTATCCCCAAGTCTTCTTTCAATAACAAAACCAAGTTCGTTACTGGAATTGTCAACCCACTGGAGATCAACTATGTTGGTATCTCCTATTGCAGTCAGATCAGATGGGGCAGCGGGAAGCAAAATAACAGCATTTTCATAGGCACCAATAGTAGGTGTAGATGCATTCCTGGCTTCACCCAGAATATCTACGGTAAATCCGGCAATCGGGATTCCTGCATTAAGCAGCGGCGAATTCTCCTGGGGACGCATATCCTCGTCAGCCATAAAAAGAGGAGCGGCTGAAATAGTATTTGCATCCGCACCAATAGCTGCCTGCCATTGAGTTAAAGTTGTGTCTTCACCATTGAAATATCCTGTGAATGAAGGATTAACTGAATTTACATAGTAATCATTATAATCAATTTCATTAAAAGGACTGACGGCCGCTCTCAGGTAAATACCAAATGCTTTGTATAACCCCGTTCCGGTCATTTCATTTTTAATGACGTTATCCTTGAAATTTATATCAGAACAATTGACATCTACTATAAGGCCGGCTGAACCTGTCGGTGTTGAATAAGTAGGGCCTGCACCGTAAAGGTTAATGGAATTGTAGTAAATACTTAACCCGGTAGAGAGGTTAGTGATAACAATACCAAAGGGGTTATATATCCAGGCAGTTGTACCGATATTATCGCCTGTTCCAAGTATGTGGTATATAACATTGTTAAATATTACATCGTTTGCAGGACCGCCGGTAGATACAGTTATTCCATATGCTCCGTAACCGGAGGCATTTGTATTAATTATATCATGCACAATGTTAGCCTCCACTGAACCATTTATTGCGCCGCCGCCTGAAGTAGCATTGTAACCAAGTAGTATGCCGTAATTGGGACCTGATGTACTAACGATGATCCCGAATACTGTATTAAAGCTGATCTCGAAGCCATTGGTTCCAATCAGCACGATGCCATATCTTCCCAGCTGATCTGCTGTTACATCCGATCCCAGCAGGTTGCCGGATATTACAATATTTGATGAAGAAGCCTGCGACTGTATAGCGAGGTTAGCTTTGTAGACCCAGTTATTTAATGCATATCCGTTGGCAATATTACTAAAAATATAGCCGTAGGGAGAGGTTGAAACATTCGCATATCCAATAGTATTCTTTATTGTTATATCTGATGCGGTAGAGAAGAAGGTCAATCCGCCTGTTCCTGTGTTTTTCAGGGTCAGATCACGTGAAGTGCCTCCCTCAGAATTAGAGCCGTCAATTGTTATGTAGCTGTTATAAGTAATAAAAACAGGGTTGGCACTGTTTACAGTAATACTGGAGCTAACTCCGACATTCGGTTTAAATGTTATTGTATTAGTTGAAGTAGGTAAACTCTCACTCGAGATATCAATAATCAGGGGAGCTGCCTCATTAAATTCAGCATCATTCAGGAGGAATCTAACAGGTCCCGCAACTCCGCGCAGGTTTAGATCCTCAACTGCGGCAAGAACCGTCGGGTATACACCCGCTACATTATCGAGTCCGAAGGTTTTGCTTTCTTCAGGTGTAAGGTAAAGATATGTTGGTCCCTGGTAAACATGATTTCCATCCATCAGAGCGAAATAGTCTTCTGTAACTTCCGTCCTGACAGTTTTTGTTCCAGCTTTGCCCCAGATCGTCATTTCGTCAGCCTGGCTCTCGGCAGTTTTAATTCCCCTGAGATTTTTGTCTGATACTTTGACGGGGACTTCTTTAATAACCGTGCGGGTCATTTTCTGCAGAGTAAGTTCTTTGCCTATAACCCGGCTGAATAAAGTAAGTCCTACAGTATAATCGCCTGATAGAGGCTGGTCCACAATTATATAGCTGCTGGGATCTGTAGGAGGAATGGAAGCAGCCGGAGGATCTGACGTAAAGCCTCCCGCTCCGTTTGATGGGAATGCACCAACATTAGGAGTGCCGGCAAGATCCTGCGCGACGATAAAATAGTTGACTGTATCATTAAGAACGACACCATCACCAAAAGAAAAAGAATACTGATCGCCGCTCACATAGACACCCTGCACTGTAGTGTATGTTCCGTTATTGATCCTCCAGTAAAGCACTGGAAGTCCTAAGCCCGATTGTGGAACACCGCTTGGGTCAGTGATATCAGCGTAGAGTATTCTTGCTGTAATTGAAGGGGTATTTGTTAATGGAATATATGAAATTGACGGAGGCGTCAAATCAAGAGGCAGTCCGTTAAATTCATCAGCACCGATATCCGGCGTACTAATATTTCTTATGTCGCCATCTATATCAGATAGTATCCCGGAGATAGGAATTCCGCCTGATTCTAGTTGAGTTGGTACCGTAGTCTGTATATGCAGATCACTCGCACTTATAAAAGGAGCATTCTCGACTACACTATTTGCATCAGTACCCAGGACAGATTGCCAGTCTGCCAGCGCATCATAATTAGTTGTTCCAACGCGTCCTGTATGGTGCTGGGCATCCGGAGTTCCGACATACAGATCATTATTATTGGAAACAATACTAACACTTGCTGTTGTTATACCTATAGCTGTTGCATTACCGGTGGTTCCATCCAACCGGGTGTTCTGGAAAATATTATTTAATACAACAGTTGGTCCTGTAGACGAAGCTTTATAATATGCTGTAGAAAGCCGGTTACCGTCAGAAGTTCCTGTAAGATTAATGGAATTGTACGCAATAGTATCAGCAATTGATGTATTACCCGTACTGTGGTAAATTCCATAAACTGCACCTGTTCCGGTTGAGGTTACATTCACGTTATATACGAAATTATTATAGATATTATTTATTCCGGCTGAACTGCTGGAGCTGCAATAAATAGCATATGTATTACTAGTGCCTGTGGAAAGCTGATTTATATCGTGGACTTTATTCTGAAATACCTTTGCATTTGACGAATAGGATCCAAGGTAAAGTCCGTATATTGTCGCAGATGATCCACGCAGAACGTTTATATCATTTCCATAGATCATACTATGATCATGGTACCATGTATATATTCCGGAGTTTGCGACAGAATCCGCGACATTATTTCTTATAACTGCGTATTCAACCAAATCAGTTGAGGTATTCCCTTCAACCCTGATACCTGTATATGCATATTTTACATAATTATTTTCAATAAGAGCATTATTGGGATTAGCCAATGCCCCGGTATATCTTAAGTCAATGCATATATGAGAAGAAGTAGGTGTTGCAATATCCTTTGCTGCATTAACATTACAGTTTTTAATTGTGGTATAAAATGATGCTCCGCTGATCCATATACCTTTTTCACCGGTTGTACCAAGGGAGTTAATTGTTAGATCCCGGGTTGATGTTCCGTTATTGCTTCCATCAATTGTTACATACTGGGTTTCAATTATGGCAATACCAAAATCATATGTGGAATTAGGCGGAGTAACATCGATCACTACGGTTGCCCCCGCATCAGGCTTGAAAATAACAGGGGCAGAAGCATTGCTTGTTGTCGTTGATATGCTGAGGGAATCTTCAGTATAGACTCCGTCACGTATCAGAAATGTAACGCCGGGAGCTGTTACTCCCTGGGTGTTAAGATCCTGAATTGCAGCCTTAATGGTTGCATAATCGGGTGTTGTTCCGCCGATGTATTTTGTTCCCGAAAGCTGTGCGAATGCTGTACTACCTAAGAATATAAGAAGGGCAGGGGTCAGTAATACATACTTCAGCCGGACAATATTGGTGAGTATAAGTTCCTTCATAGGTAAATCCTACAAATAGTTAGTTGAATATGTGAATTAGGTTCTGTTACGCTCTACGATAGCTGATGATCGGAACTGCCTTTTTGACTTTTACGCAACTACCTTATCGGATTGTTTTTAGATATTTCCCCGGAAGATACTAGGATTTACCACCACAATTATAATCTCAAAAGTCATTTTCAATTTATCCAGCTTCCTGCAATAAGTCAAGAAGAATCCTTCTTTTTAAGATATTGATTTTTATTCGGGTATTTGTTACACTTACTGTAACAAATAAATAAAATTATGTCAGCATCCACTAAATTATCTGCAGCAGTTAAAGCGCTTACTTTTCTGGCAAAGGATTATCCATCTGCAAAAAACAGTATTGAGATATCTCTGCATACCGGACTCAATGCTTCAAAACTCAGGAAAATACTATCAATGCTGGTGAAAAACGGAATTGTTGAAAGTGCTTATGGTACGACAGGCGGTTTCAGGCTCAGGAAGAAGCCGTCGGAAATAGATCTTCAGGAAATTTACTGCGCAATAGAGGACAGGAAAGCTTTTCATCTTGATGTGTCTAAAACAAACGGCAAGTCTTCTCCGGATGCTTCAAAATTAAATGTCTATTTTCTCGATCTGTTTGCCGCCATCCAGGTCGATATAGAGGATAGAATGAGAAATATTTCATTGCAGTCAGTAATTGATAAAATTAAACTTAAACCATAAAAGGAGTGTTTATGGATTTTCTAAAAGAATTAGGAATAAAAGATAAAAATTATGCTGCGTCAACAGGTACCCAATGGAATGATACCACTGACCAGGGTGAGCTTAAAATATATTCTCCCACGAACGGGAAATTTATAGCCTCTGTTTACCAGGCATCCGAGCAGGATTATGAAAATATTATTAAAAAAGCTTCCGAAGCTTTTTTAATCTGGAGAAAAATGCCTGCTCCGAAGAGAGGAGAAATAGTAAGGCAGATTGGATTAAAACTTCGTGAATACAAGCAGCCTCTCGGAACTCTCGTTTCTTACGAGATGGGTAAATCGCTGCAGGAGGGACTTGGAGAAGTTCAGGAAATGATTGATATATGTGATTTCTCAGTGGGTCAGTCGCGTCAGCTTTACGGATTTACTATGCAGTCGGAACGTCCCGATCACAGGATGTATGATCAGTATCATCCTCTTGGTATTGTTGCTACAATCTCAGCGTTTAATTTCCCGGTTGCAGTTTATTCCTGGAATGCAATGCTTGCAGCAGTATGCGGCGATGTAAATCTATGGAAGCCTTCTTCCAAAGTTCCGTCTGTCTGCTATTGCAGTACAGAATATTATTGCAAAGGTTATAAAAGAAAATAATCTTCCTGAAGGAATTTTTTCTCTGATCATCGGCAGAGGTTCAACGATAGGGGAGCAGTTATTAAATGATAAAAGGATTCCCCTGATTTCTGTTACAGGTTCAACCAGGGTAGGAAGACATGCCGGCGAGGTTATACAGAAAAGATTCGGCAGATCAATACTTGAACTCGGCGGAAATAACGGTATTATAATTACCCCCGATGCCGACTTCAAACTCGCAATTCCTGCAGTAGTATTCGGTGCCGTAGGTACATGCGGACAGAGATGTACTTCTACAAGAAGACTCATAATTCACGATTCTATTTATGATAAAGTAAAGCAATCATTACTTAAAGCTTATAAGTCGCTGAAGATTGGCGATCCCCTTGATCAGAATAACCATGTCGGCCCGCTCATCGATAAAGATGCAGTTAAAATGTTTTCTGATGCGCTGGAAGAAGTTAAGAAAGAAGGCGGTAAAGTAATTTACGGTGGTGAAGTTCTTTCCGGGAAGGGCTATGAGGCGGGAACGTATGTAGCACCCGCACTCGTTGAAGCAGAAAATCATTATAAGATCGTGCAGGAAGAAACGTTCGCTCCAATCCTGTATCTTATTAAGTATTCCGGGGATGTAAACAATGCAATTGAGCTTCACAATGGTGTTGTTCAGGGCTTGTCATCTGCTATTTTCACGAACAATCTTAAAGAGGCTGAAGCATTTCTATCATCCGGAGGATCCGACTGCGGTATTGCCAATGTTAATATCGGTACATCCGGTGCGGAGATTGGTGGTGCGTTCGGTGGTGAGAAGGAAACCGGTGGAGGACGCGAATCCGGATCAGATGCGTGGAAAGCTTATATGAGAAGACAAACTAATACGATCAATTATGGATCTGCACTTCCCCTTGCGCAGGGAATTAAATTCGATATATAATAAAAAAGGCTGCCGAAAGGCAGCCTTTTTGCTTTTATTATCCAATTGAAAGCAGAATATAGTCTGCGAGTATGTGCCCCGTCTCATCAAGCAAAGCGTCATAATTCTTAGTCTTTACTGCAGGAGTTTCACCCTTCTGGATCAGCTTCAATCCCTGCTCTTTGCGGATTCTGTTTTCCTCTTCAAACTTTCTTTCTTCCTCAGCTTCTTTTTCTTTCTCTCTCTGATCATAATTCAGGGAAACGTATTTTTTATCGTGAGATTCCTCTGCATCATGAACTGAAGCCACATAATTCTGAAACTCGGGGTCGTGCTTAATTCTTTCTTTGTGCATACTTATAAGCTTAGGAATAAAATTGGATAAGTCGCCGTACTTTTCATAATCAGTCGGTGCTATCTGGTCCCATGGCAGTGCGCTTGGTTCCGAACTTTCGCCGTACTCTTTAGAATTTCCAAAGGGAGTAGGATATTTTATATCAGGAACAACGCCTTTATGCTGAGTACTTCCGCCGTCGATCCTGTAATATTTTGCTATAGTAAGCTTTACCTGTCCGAATTTGTTATCCGAACCGGCCATCAGCCTGTTAAGATCAATCAGGTTCTGAACAGTTCCTTTTCCATAAGTCTGTTCACCAATTATTAACCCTCTGCCGTAGTCCTGAATAGCCGCAGAAAAGATTTCTGAGGCCGAAGCACTAAAACGGTTAACAAGCACCGCAAGAGGACCATCGTATTCAATAGAAGTATCACGATCTCTGTCGACATCAATAGAACCGTCTGCATCTTTCACCTGTACAACAGGACCGCTTTTGATGAACAGTCCTACCATCTGTACAGCTTCCTGCAGTGAACCTCCGCCATTATTCCTGAGATCAACAATTACCCCATCTACCTTCTCTTTCTTCAATTGTTCAAGGAGTTTCTTTACATCCCTTGTTGTGCTCTTATAGTCTTTATCGCCTCTCTGCTGTGCTTCATAATCGCTGTAAAAAGCAGGAACATTTATTATACCTATCTTAAACTCTTTCTTCTGCTCGTCAATGTTCAGCACAGAATCTTTGGCTGCCTGTTCCTCAAGTTTAACCTTGTCCCTGGTCAGTTTTATCTCATGGGGAGTTGCATTAGGCCCACCGTCGGCCGGAATTATCAGCAGTCGCACCACAGTACCTTTTTTCCCGCGTATCAACTGAACAACGTCTGTTATCCTCCAGCCGATAACGTCTTCCATTTCGCCGGTATCACCCTGGGCAACACCGACAATTTTATCTTCAGGATGGAGGAGTCCGCTTTTATATGCCGGACCTCCGGGAATTATCTCAACTACCTTCGTATAATCATCCTCTGTTCTTAGCTGGGCCCCTATCCCTTCGAGGGAAAGGCTCATATTTATCTTGAAATTATCGGACGTAATAGGCGAAAAATAATTCGTATGAGGGTCGACCGATTCAGTATAAGCATTCATAAATTGCTGGAATACATCCTCGCTGTTGTATTGATCTACTGCTCTCCTATAATTATTATAACGCTTCTTCAGTGTTTCAGAGATAGAATCCCATTTCTTGCCTGTCAGCATGAGATTTAATGCATCGCTTTTAACTCTTTTGTACCAGATATCCTCTGCTTCTTTTTCTGATTTGGGGAATGGTTCGTCCTCACGATTAATTTCCATACTGTCATTTTTAGTATAATCGAACTCTTTATCGAGCAGTTTTTCAGCATAATCCAGCCGCTCATGCACCCTGTCTTTAAATGTATTGAAAATCTCGAATGCGGGACCTATATCGCCGTCCTTTATCATATCATCAAGTTCAGTCCGGAACCCGCTGAATTTATCTATATCAGATGCAAGGAAATAACTGTGGCTGAAATCGAGGGTATTTATATATTTATCGAAAATAACCGCCGATAACGAGTCGTTCAGGTTAACCTTTTTATAATGGTAACGTGAAATAATTGCATTTACCAGCTTATCAACCTGCGGCTGATATGATGCCGGTTCTACAACACCGGTAGTATCATTGCCCGGAACAAATGAGTACTCATTATTACTTCCGGAATAAGCGAAATAAATATTGGCGGCTGCCAGTACAATAATTACTGCAAGTAGTCTTTTCATTTTCTTTGATAGGTTTATTGACATGATAATTCTTTGTTAACTTCTTAATTTAAGAATAGTTCCCGCCCGAACAAATCATAAAAAACGGCTACTAAATAATATATGATTATTAAGCCAATTTAATTGTTTAGAGGTCATACCATCCGTCCACTCATCATTTTTTTCTGTGTTTGGAGTCATTTAAACAGACTAATTAAACTATTATTATAATAACGGAGGTATTATGCGAGTAAGCAGGAAAATACTGATAGTAGAGGACCAGTCGGTAATAGCTATCGACCTCAAAAGATCATTAAGTGAGAAGGGGTATGTAGTAGTAGGGATAACTGATAATTCGGAGGATGCAATAAATAAGGCTGATGAATGCCGGCCGGATTTGATTTTAATGGATATCATGCTTAACGGCGAGAAAAGCGGAATAGAAACAGCAGAACTAATTAAAAAAAAACAGGATATACCAATCATTTTTCTTACCGCTCTTACAGATGTCGAAACCTACCTCAAGGCAATAAAAACAGAACCCTTTAAGTACCTGATGAAACCTATCGAAATGGAATCTCTTGAAAGAGCGATCGAAGAAATCTTTGAAAATAAAGACAGCAATATGGTCTAGTTCAAAATTTAAAATCTTTTCATTATATATATACCAGGATTTTTATTTTTTAAAGTCAGAAAATGTATATCGGAGTGCAGGGTATGAAGAAAAGCGACGAGATACTGAGAAAAAAAGCGGAAGAAACCGAGCCTTTAAAAGAATTAATAGATGAAGATGGTGTTCCTCCCGGAGAGGTTGTACAAAAAACTATCGTTGACGGCGAAGGGAAGCAAGTAAAGGTATTTGAAGATCCGCTCTATTCCAGAGAAAAAAGAAGCATGGTAAATTATTCCGTTTTTAGAGGGAAATGGGAGTTTGAAAATATCGATGAGATTGACGGAGTAGAAGATCACTGCGCAGTAAAGTTCTATCCTGTAAAAGACGAATCAAATTTTGTGATAGCCTTTAAATCTGTTAAAGATAGAGTGGAATTCTTCGATTCAATTTACAGCGATAATCAGATGAAGCAGCGGGGCGGGGGGATGAACCTTGAAAAACTTGCTAATTCACGGGTACTGCAGACAACTGGAGGAATTATCAGTCTTTCTATGCTGGGCTACGGTCTTTATAAAATGTTTAAAAAGAAATAATTGGTGTTCTAGTCTTTTTCAACGCTGCGGGAGAATATATAATCCACATTCTTCAGCATTTTTCCCGAATCAAAAATATCGTCTATTTCTTTTTCAGACAGATATTTTTTTATTTCTTTTGAATTTTTCAATTCGTCTTTGAGATTTTTGGAGTCATCAGCCCAGACATCCATCGCAGGGGTTTGAACCAGTTTATAGGCATCCTCACGGGAAATACCTTTGTTAACCAGCTTAAGCATCACTGTCTGAGAAAATATCAATCCTCTTGTGATTTCCAGGTTCTTCAGCATATGCTCCGGGTAGACCAGCAGATGGGTTATCATTTTTACCATAAGGTCGAGCATATAATCAAGTGCGATGCAGCTGTCGGGCACGATTATCCGTTCTACGGAAGAATGGGAGATATCTCTCTCGTGCCACAGTGCTACATCTTCAATAGCAGCCATAGCATTTCCACGAAGAACCCTTGCAAGACCTGTTATCCGCTCGCTTATAATGGGGTTTCTCTTGTGAGGCATTGCAGAAGACCCCTTCTGACCTTTTGAAAAGTATTCCTCCGCTTCCAGAACCTCGGTACGCTGAAGATGACGGATCTCTATCGATATTTTCTCAAGGGTAGCTCCTATGATAGCCAAAGTTGTAAGAAACTGGGCGTGTCTGTCGCGCTGTATAACCTGTGTTGAAACGGGTGCTGGTTTTAATCCCATTTTTTCACAAACATATTCCTCCACTTTTGGTGAGAGATGTTCGAAAGTACCTACAGCGCCTGAAATCTGTCCCACACTGATATCTTCAATAGCATTTTCCAATCGTTTAATATCCCTTTTTGTTTCCTCATACCAGAGAGCAAACTTCAAGCCCATTGTGGTCGGTTCCGCGTGAATGCCATGCGACCTTCCCACGCACACAGTATTTTTATGCTCCAGAGCCCTGGTTTTCAATGCACTTTTCAGATCTCTCAACCTGTCAAGCAGTATCCCGCCGGCTGTTTTCATCTGGTAGGAAAGAGTAGTATCGAGAATATCGGACGAAGTCATTCCGTAATGTATGTGGCGTGATTCTGCCCCAACATACTCAGACACATTAGTAAGAAATGCTATTACATCATGCTTCGTAGTTTCTTCTATTTCAAGAACGCGTTTAACATCAAAATCGGCTTTCGCTTTTATTGTATCAACGTCCTTTTCAGGAATCTCTCCCATTTTACTCCTTGCTTCACAGGCAAGGATCTCAATTTTCAGCCAGGTATCCATTTTAAATTTATCCTGCCAGATTTTCCCCATTTCAGGGAGAGTATATCGTTCTATCATTTTTTGTTCTCCAGTTTCATTTGTACGGTCATTGGTTTATTATCCCTGATAATCTTAAGAGTTATAGTCTGACCCTTTCTGAACTCCTGAAACACACCGATTATAGTCTGGTCATCGTTAATACGGTAGTTGTCAACCTGGGTAATGATATCACCTACTTCAATTCCAGCCTTCTTAGCAGGCGAATTGGGTAATACCTGAGTAACTATAACCCCGCGTGTTTCATCGAGATTATAATAATTTGCTATCTGCTCATCAATTGTTTGTATTCTCATCCCCGGATCAAAATCCCGGTCAATTTTTCCATTCTTCTTCAATTCGGAAATGATCCTTTTAATTTTATCTATTGGAATGGCAAAACCAAGTCCGATACTTCCCTGAGAACCATTTCCGCCTGTAAAGATGAGAGTATTCATACCTATCACTTCTCCCTCACTATTTACAAGAGGACCTCCGCTATTTCCGCCATTGATTGCGGCATCTGTCTGCAGCATATTCACATAGTAGCGGTTATTTATCGGCTCAAGATTCATTCCTGTTGAACTGATAACTCCCACAGTAACAGTTGGTTTATCATTTATTTCGAATAAACCGAAAGGATTCCCCAGCGCAATAACCCATTCACCGATCATTACGTCATCCGAGTTACCAAGGACTTCATAGGGCAGATCAGACGCATCAACTTTAAGCAGGCATATATCCGTAACCGGATCGCTTCCAATCACTGTGGCTTTATAATGTTTTCCGTTTGTCATCGTAACTGTTATTTCTGTTGCATTTCCGGCTACGTGATCGTTGGTTACAATATATCCATCGGGTGAAATTATGAATCCTGATCCCAGGCCTTTAACTTTCTGGCTGTATGATCTGTTATTAAAAAATTGTTTGAAAAAAGGGTCATCGAAAAAAGAACCGAAGGGATCGCGGTACTGTCTGATCTCGGTTACGTTTATGCCTACCACTGCGGGACTAACCTTCTTAACAGTTTCAGTTATAATATTATTTCTTGAATTAGTGATATCGTCGTTGTGCTGATCTTTCTGCTGGTAGGCTGCAAGAGAATAATTGTTATCTTTTGAAACAAACAATGGAGAGGGTTTGTCCGGCCTTATAATAAAGAAAGCCGCCGCTACAATAGCCAATACAGAACCAAATGTTACTAATCTTCTCTGAAAAGATGTCATCGTTTAACCTTCCTGATAAAATTTTTGTTTTTAATAATTTCCTTAAATGGTTCAATATGTCTTACAAATATAAGTATGAGCAGTGCTATACTGAAAAGTATTAGCTCACCCCTGGTTCCGGCGCGCGGGAATGAATATTTTACAGCAATATCCGAAGAGGTAAGTATAATAACAAGCGTCATTACAATAGCCCAGATATTAGCCCATAAAATGTCCCTGCGAAAAATATAAATCGCAGCCCATATCACTACCCAGACAATTAAAGCGAATGGAAAAAGCAGAGCAGCACCTCCGGCAGCAGTTGCAAGTCCTCTTCCTCCTTTAAATCCCAGCCAGGGATTAAAACAGTGTGCGAAGACCGCAAAAAACAAGGAAACCGCCGGGAACATGAAGTTTATGGGAAAAAGAAGAAGAATTAAATAAACGCTAAGGAGACCTTTTAAAGCATCGATAATCAGTACTGCCAGTCCAATTGCTTTAGAATTTGAAACCTCGAAGGAGTTCATTGCCCCTACATTTCCTGAACCCTCTTCGGTGATATTAATGCCCCTGCTTTTTTTCAAAAGAATATAAGCGGCCGGGAATGAACCCAGCAGATAACCTATTAAAGCACTTAACAGATATTCCATTTTGATGAAAATTTAAGAGATAATAATCAAATTTAATAAATTATGTAAAATTAAATCCGGTCAAAAGGGTCAAAAAATTAACTAAAGGCCCGAAAATTATTGCAAGATAAAGGTAATCCTTTTATATTTGTCACGCTTAAAAAAAAGCACAAAACAAGCGGGAATAGCTCAGTTGGTAGAGCGCAACCTTGCCAAGGTTGATGTCGCGGGTTCGAGTCCCGTTTCCCGCTCCACAGGAATCCACTTAAGGTGGATTTCTTTTTTTTGCGAGACTTTAACTATATTTGTTATTGAAACTATGGCGCTGTAGCCAAGCGGTCTAAGGCGAAGGTCTGCAAAACCTTTATTCGTCGGTTCGAATCCGACCGGCGCCTCTTTCAAGCCTGAAAATTCACATTTTCAGGCTTTTTTATTCTAATCATTTTTAATTTATCCTGCGCTTTCTTCATAACGATTCCCTGCTTTTCAGACCAATCGCTTAAAAAAATAAAATGCGCAAAATTTATAGATATATTGATTGCATCAAACCCGGAGAATATAATTGGAAAGGTGTTTTAGTTTGAAACATTTTATAAGCCGGAAAATAGAAAAACAGGGCCTATATTCACTGGCACCTGAATTGAATAAGGGAAAAAAGACTGAAGAGGGCAGCAAATTAAAAATAACAGTTCAGTCAACTAAATAAAGCGAGGGTATTAATGTTAGACTTCGAAAAAGAATATAGTGGTGATATAGTAGTTATTACTGTAAATATATCGCGTGCTACCGTAAAAGAGGCGCATGAATTCAGAAAATTCATCGATGACGAAATCAAAAAGAAAAAACTAAAGATTATTATCGATCTTAGTCCCTGTGATTTCATTGATTCAACATTCATCGGGGTTCTGGTCGTTACCCTGAAGAAACTTGCTGATATTGGTGGTGAATTAAGAATAATTGAACCCCCGTCAATAGCTCATACAATCCTGACGGTTACAGGTACATTGAACATTTTCAATACACATAAAACAAAATCTGAAGCTATTATGAGTCTGATGGACCCAAATCAGATCTATGATTCAATGGCTTCGTAAATAAGAAAACTGTTTTCTATTTTCATACACTTACTGAGGGCTCTTTAAATAAAGGGGATATGTTATGGGGGTAAATTCCGAGAGACATTTGTCAAAATGGTGTCTGACAGACGCATACAACCGGACTTTATCTAAACGAAATTTTTTATTCACTTCCTCGACCCATGCCTGTAACCCCTGTAAGGCAGCGAATGATTCACAGTAATGAATGATTTGGGGTCTATCGACTCTATAAGATTCACGATTTTTTTCTGAAATTTCCTTGGTGCTATAAGTACAATAATAGAAATCCCTCCGGCACCGCCTTCACCCGGTACAATAGTAACCCCAAAACGCGACTTCCTCAATTGAGCAGCAATCTCGTCGGTATAATGACGGGAAATGACATTCAGCTGAATGTAGCCTAATCCTATTTTCTGTTCGATTGATATTCCGATAATATTTCCAAGCGCAAATCCCGCTGCGTAGCCGAACAGGTTGGGAATGTGATCAAGGTGCTGCATAATGAAACGCATAGCAAAGATCCATATAAGTACCTCAAAAAACCCTGCGAAACCCGCGAAATATTTTTTCCCCTGTACAACAAAGATCGTCCTCATTGTTCCGATGCTTACATCGCATATACGCATAACTGCGATCAAAATGGCACCGCCGGCGGAGTTTAGTATAATATCAATATTCATCATTTAAATCTTTTTATCAATCAAAGTTCAAATTTAAAGAATTAAAAAATAATTATTTTATTTTTGTGTTACTTAACTTTTACGGGTAATATGTACGAATCAGAGAGAAACGATCTTGTAGATAAATTAAGGAAGAGGGGAATTACCGATGAAAGGGTTCTCCATTCAATTGCGGAAGTTGAAAGGGATAAATTTGTTCCGGATGCACTGATAATGCATGCCTACAAGGATATCGCACTGCCCATAGGCTACGGCCAGACAATCTCGCAGCCATATACAGTCGCTTATATGACCCAGGCAATGAATTTGAGTTCTGATGATAAAGTACTCGAGATCGGAACAGGGTCGGGTTACCAGGCAGCACTGCTGGAGAATATGGGAATGAAGGTCTACAGTATCGAGCGCCAGTTCGAAATATACGTCAAAACACAAAAGCTTTTTGATAAACTCGGGATCAGGGTGCATACCAAGTATGGAGACGGCACTATCGGGTGGGAGGAATATGCTCCGTATAATGGAATTATTGTAACTGCGGGATCGCCTTCTGTGCCTGTGTCTTTAAAGAAACAGCTTGCGATAGGCGGAAGGCTGGTTATCCCGGTAGGTGACAAGAAATCACAGATCCTTAAGATCATTCAGAAAATCGGCGAGGACGATTTCGATGTTACGGATATTCCCGAGTTTGCGTTCGTTCCGCTGATCGGAAGGGAAGGATGGAACAGGTAATTGTTGTTACGGGACCAACATGTTCAGGCAAAACCCGTCTCTCCCTTGAGCTCGCCGATAAACTTAATACCGAAATAATATCAGCAGACAGCCGCCAGGTTTACAAATATCTTGATATTGGTACTGCTAAACCGTCGCCATCTGAATTAAAAAAAGTAAAACATCATTTCGTAAGTTCTCTTAAACCTGATGCAGATTTTAATGTAAGTGATTTTGAAACTGAAGCTCTCGACGTTATCAGGCGGCTTCATTCCGATAATAAAGTGCCTGTTGTGGCGGGAGGTTCAGGATTATATATTAAAGCTCTCGTAGACGGGATTTTTAATACAGCCGACACCGATGATGACTTCAGAACCAGGCTGATGGATGAAAGAAAAAAATATGGTAATGAGTACATTTATAAGAAACTGGAAGAAGTCGATCCTGTCAGTGCCTCCGGAATGCTCCCGCAGAATTATAAAAGAGTTATCAGAGCACTTGAGGTACTTCATCTTACCGGAAAACCGATATGGCAGCTCCAGAAAGAGTATAAGAGGGATGTGCAGATTCAGTTTCATCAGTACGGACTGGAATGGGACAGAGATACACTTTACAAAAACATAGAAAACCGTGTTGATGAGATGCTTGAAGAAGGATTAGTGGAGGAAGTAAAATCAGTTTTAGCTAAAGGTTACAGTAAAGATCTTAACGCATTAAACACTTTCGGCTATAAAGAAATAATTTCTTTCCTTGAGGGCGAAATCACGCTTAAGAGAGCCTCAGAACTTATCAAGCGCAACACCAGAAGATTTGCAAAACGCCAGCTCACCTGGTTCAAGAGAGACGAAAGAATTAAATGGATCAATGTAGATTCTCCAGACAATGTTAAGATTGCTGCTAAACAAATCGTTTCGGGGTTAAAGAAATAAATAATCTTTTAGATTTACAGTTACAATAAAAGTTGATATATTGATTGTGAAATAATCAGGGGTAGGGGAGGATTTATTTTTAGCGGGAAAAATTAGCAGTTCATCTTTTACATTTCCCTATTTAAATAATCCTGACTGAATTTGATAGATACAGGTTATTCATAATTAACTAATTCATCATCAAATAAGCAGGGAGAGTAATATGATTGGAATCGTCGGATTTGGTTCTTATCTCCCACGATACAGGGTTAAAGTAGAAGACATTTCGAAAGAGTGGGGAGCCGATCCAGAAGCAATTAAGCGAGGTTTGTTATTGTATGAGAAGACCGTCCCGGGTCTTGATGAGGATACTATAACAATCTCTGTTCAGGCAGCAAAGTATGCTCTGCAAAGATGCGGTATAGATCCTGCCGATATTGGTGCGGTTTATATCGGATCAGAGTCGCACCCATACGCTGTCAAACCAAGCGGAACAATTTTAATAGACGCACTTGGTATTGGTCCTGATGTTCACGTTGCAAGTTATGAATTTGCATGCAAAGCCGGTACGGAAGCGATGTACGTTGCGTACGGACTGGTTAAAGCAGGTGAAGTAAAATATGCCCTCGCAATAGGTGCCGATACTTCGCAGGGAGCTCCGGGTGATGCACTGGAATATTCAGCATCGGCAGGCGGCTCAGCATTTATTATCGGAACCGAAAACGTTGTAGCAGAACTTCTGTTCACTCATTCTTACACCTCTGATACTCCCGATTTCTGGAGAAGAGAAGGTGAGTTTTATCCGCGTCACGCAGGACGTTTCACAGGCGAACCAGCCTACTTCAGGCATGTCGTAAATGCCGGAAAAAGTCTTCTTGAGAAATCAAAGATGAAACCATCTGACTTCAAATACGCGGTTTTCCATATGCCCAATGGGAAATTCCCCCAGATGGCTGGTAAGAAACTCGGATTCACCAAAGAGCAGATGGAGGCCGGCTGGATAGTTCCATGGATGGGAAATACCTATTCAGGGTCTTCTCCGACAGGCTTGTCCGCTGTACTTGATGTGGCTGATCCCGGAGATAAGATTTTCATGGTCTCTTTCGGTTCGGGCGCTGGAAGCGACGGTTTTATTTTTCAGGTGACTGATAAAATTAAAGCTGTTCAGAATAAAGCGCCGAAGCTGAGAGATATGCTTGATAATGATAAGATATATCTCGACTACGGTGAGTACGCCAAATTCCGTCGTAAAATAATCTTGAATGAATAGAGGGAGGAGATTAAAATGAAAGAAGTTGCTGTAATTGGTGCAGGAATGACAAAGTTCGGCGAGCTCTGGGCAAAGTCGATAAAAGATATTTTCGTTGAAGCTGCTGTGAAAGCTATAGAAGATGCGGGTGTTGATCATATCGATTCAATGTATGTCGGCAGCATGTCGGGTGGTTTGTTTGTTGGTCAGGAACATCTCGGAGCAGTTATGGCTGATTATCTTGGTGTTGCTCCCGTTCCCTCTACACGCGTTGAATCTGCGTGTGCATCCGGCGGTGCTGCATTCAGACAGGCTTATCTTGAAGTTGCATCGGGACAGAGTGAAATTGTCCTTGCCGGAGGTGTAGAAAAAATGACCGACGGAGCCGATGTTACTGAAGTCCTTGCTACGGCGGCCGACCAGGAGTATGAAGTATACCAGGGAATTACTTTCCCGGGACTATATGCTATGATCGCAAACGCACACATGCACCAGTATAAAACAAAAAGAGAACAGCTTGCGGCAGTCGCCGTGAAGAACCATCGTAACGGATCAAAGAATCCCAACGCACAGTTCCGTTCCGAAATAACAATCGATCAGGTACTTAAATCGACACTGGTTGCCGATCCCCTTCGACTTCTCGATTGTTCTCCGGTAAGCGATGGGGGAGCAGCGGTAATTCTTTGTTCAATGGACATCGCTAAAAAGTTTACCGATTCTCCGGTTAGAGTCAAAGCATCGGCGCAGGCTTCCGATACGATTGCGCTTCATAGCCGCAAAAGTCTTACCACGCTGGATGCTGTGGTAAAGGCAGCGGAAAAAGCCTACAAGATTGCAAACCTTAAACCTGAGAATATTGATTTCGCAGAGGTGCACGACTGTTTCAGTATCGCCGAGATTGTGGTAACCGAAGATCTGGGGTTCTTTGAAAAAGGATGCGGTGGATCTTCTGTAGAAGAAGGACTTACCTCCCTTGAATCAGGTAAGATCCCGATAAATACAAGCGGCGGACTGAAATCGAAAGGACACCCGGTTGGCGCTACGGGTGTAGCACAAATCATTGAACTTTATGAACAGCTTCAGGGTAAAGCCGGCGCACGTCAGGTTAAGAACGCCCACATAGGAATGGCTCAGAATATGGGCGGTTCAGGTGCAAGCTGTGTAATTCATATATTGGAGGCAGTATGATTAGTCCAAGATATTTTCGCGAAATACCGCAGCGCTACAGGCTGGAAGCAGCGCGCTGTAAAAAGTGCGGTAAGGTTTATTTCCCGCCCCGGAATTATTGCGGCGAGTGTAAATCGAAAGAATTCGAGACAATTAAGACTATCTGATACTGGAAAAATTGTGACTTACACTGTAATCAGGGTAGGTCCTTCAAACTTCTCGCAGGAAACACCATATGTTGTTGCCATTGTTGAAGTTAACGACGGGGTCAGGATGACGATGCAGGTTGCCGACATCGATGTTAACAAAGTGGAGATCGGTCAGAACATTAGGATCATCTTCCGGCGCATACAGGATGAAGGTAAGTCGGGACTCCACTGCTACGGCTACAAGGCGGTTGTAATTTAAATTCCCGTACTCTATATTTCTGAATCAGATGAAGGTTTTTCATCATTTGATTTAGAATTTTGAAGAGGCAAAATTTTAAGTCGTGTTTTACTGAAAATTTTGTCTCTTTTTATTTTAAAGGATCTGTCCTTCCTGGTTGCCCCGTTTATTGGTAAATCATAAAGGAATTCAAAAAATTAAGTTATATTATATCATAATAATTATTGGAGTGATATTAATTGAAAGATAAAATCAGAATAGCCTCAGGCCAGGGTTTCTGGGGAGATCTTATTGATGCTCCCTACGACCAGGTTACCAAAGGTAAAGTTGACTACCTGGTAATGGATTACCTGGCAGAGGTGACGATGTCTATTTTGCAGAAACAAAAGATGAGGAATCCTAACCTCGGGTATGCGAGAGACCTTCCCGATCTGATGAAGAGGATCCTGCCTGTGTGTGTGGAAAAGGGAATTAAGGTTATTACCAACGGCGGGGGAGTTAATCCTATTGCCTGTGCCGATGCCATACTTGAGATTGCAATGGGTCTAAATATTAAGAAACTCGATATCGCTGTTGTGCTTGGCGATGATATTCGTGAAAATATAGATGAGATCATTTCAGCCGGCTGTGAACTGAACAATATGGATACAGGTGAGTCGATTATTCCATACAAAGATAGGCTTGTCAGTGCAAATGTTTACTTTCGGGGCCTTCCCTATTGTTGAGGCACTTAAGCGCGGTGCCGATATCGTGATTACAGGAAGAACAACGGATACCGGTTTAACACTTGCGCCTATGATCTATGAATTCGGATGGGATAGTAATAATTATGATCTGATGTCGGCAGGAACTGTAGCGGGACATATTCTTGAATGCGGTGCTCAGTCATCAGGCGGAAATTTTCTGGGTGACTGGAAATCAATTGAGAATATGGCTGAAATAGGTTTTCCGATTGCTGAAGCTTATCCTAACGGAGACGTTATTATTACCAAGCATCCGGGAACGGGTGGAAGAGTTTCGTTTGAAACAGTCGCAGAGCAGCTGGTTTACGAAATCGGCGATCCGAAATCCTATATTACTCCTGATTGTGTAGCGGATTTTGCCTCAATAAAACTTGAAGATCTGGGAAACGACAGGGTTCGTGTGTATGATGTGAAGGGTAAGGAAGCAACCGATTCTTATAAGGTCTCGTGTTCTTATTCTGACGGATTCTCCTCGGCTGCATCTCTCACTTATTCATGGCCCGAGGCGTTAACAAAAGCTAAAGCGGCGGATAAAATACTCAGAAAGCGCTTAGAGAACCTGGGATTGAAATTCGATGAGATCCGCACAGAATATGTCGGCTATAATTCAACTCACGGTCCTCTTGTTCCCGATGTTGATGAAGATAAAATAAACGAGGTGATGCTGAGAGTTGCGGTACGATCGAAAGATTATGAATCACTGAAAAGATTCGGGATGGAGATTGCACCGCTTATTCTGACAGGTCCCCCAAGTGTGACGGGATTTGCGGGCGGAAGACCCAGGCCGAGTGAGGTAATTGCCTACTGGCCGGCACTGATCCCGAAGAAACTTGTTGAACCTCAGGTTAAAATACTGGAGCTTAAATAATGAAAATAAGACTATTAGATATTGCCCACGGCAGGAGTGGAGATAAAGGCGATGCTGCTAACGTTGGTATCATAGCCTACGATGATAAAGGATATGAGATCATCAAGAAACATCTTACCTGTAAACGGGTTAAAGAGCATTTTAAGGGAATTTGTTACGGAGATGTTGAATGCTATGAACTTCCTAACATAAGAGCACTTAACTTCATATTAAATAAGACATTAGGCGGTGGAGGCACAGTTTCTTTGAAATATGATGCTCAGGGTAAAACCCTTGCGGCGGCTCTTCTTAGAATGGAACTTGAGGTTGATGATTAATGTTACCCCTTCATCTTAATCGTAGGGAGAAATCATTATATTTAATTAAATTAGAACTTTGGAGCATAAATGTACGACGAAGAATTAAAACAGCTTGAAGAATACAGGAAAAGGATCGATACATTAAGAGGTTATCTTTGACGTCGATACAAAAGACTCAAAAATAAAAGAACTGCAGAACCAGACCACACAGCCCGGTTTCTGGAATGACCAGATGGGTGCACAGAAAATCCTTCAGGAAATAAAATCTCTGGAAAACTGGGTAAACCTGTGGAAGGAACTTGATAAAAAGGCATCTGCACTGAAGGAATTTATCCAGCTTGCTGAAATGGAGGGGGATGAATCATTTCGAAATGATATAGAAACCGAGCTGGAATCAGTGAAATCCTCAGTTGAGGAAGCAGAATTCAAGAATATGCTCAGCGGGCGGGATGACGATAAGAACTGTATCCTTTCCATCCATTCAGGTGCAGGCGGAACTGAGGCGCAGGACTGGGCTGAAATGCTAATGCGGATGTATCTCCGCTGGGGTGAACAGAATGATTTTAAAATGAACATCCTTGATATGCTCGAAGGTGACGGTGCCGGTATAAAGAGCGTATCAATTGAAGTCCAGGGTGAATTTGCTTACGGTTATCTGAAAGCTGAAAACGGCGTCCATCGGCTTGTCGGATTTCTCCGTTTGATGCGAATAAAAGAAGACATACCTCATTCGCCTCTGTATTTGTGATCCCCGAAGTTGATGACACAATTGAGATCGAAATAAATCCTGCTGATCTGAGAATTGATACTTACAGGTCGGGAGGTAAAGGAGGACAGAATGTAAACAAGGTTGAGACAGCTGTCCGTATTACTCATATTCCTACGGGTACAGTTGCGGCCTGCCAGAGCGAAAGATCTCAGCTTCAAAACAGGACAAATGCAATGAAGCTCCTGAAATCGAAATTATACCAGATAGAAAAAGAAAAGCAGGAAGCTGAGCTTGATGAAGTTGAAAAGAGTAAGATGAAGATAGAGTGGGGAAGTCAGATCCGTTCTTATGTTTTTCATCCTTACAATATGGTAAAGGATCACCGTACTGATGAAGAAACATCAGATGTACAGTCGGTGATGGACGGAGACATAAACAGGTTCATCAAAGCTTTTCTGATGAAATTCAGCCAGAACTAAATTCATTTGTCCAGCTGGCAGAATATTGAAAACCTTGACTTATAATCTAAATAATTTATTATTCAAATTCACCTTATGGTTTCCAGAAATAAAATATCAGGAAATTAAGATGAATCTTATATTTAGTTAGGGGTACAGAAATAGAATAAGAGGAAGTGTTCAAGGTAGTTAAATTTCCGGCACTATCACTTCTTCTGCATAAATGCTCTTCTTCAGCAATATACTAAAGATCTATAGAATCAATATTTCTGCTCCGAACCTGAATTCAGGGGTATTTACCAGCTTGAAAAAGAGATTGGTTAATCCGTCTTCATTAGATTCAATTAAGCCTCAAACAAAGCTCCTGAGATTGGCAATAAAATAAATTATTATAGACTTGGAATCGTTTCAGGTGCTTCTCTTGCAATTTTGGGAGGCATTTACTACCGCTGGAAAACAGCATGGTGGACATGACCCTTGCCGAAAACTTCCATATACAGTATAACTATGACACTATACACAGAATATTGATAAGATAGGTCATTTATACGGAGCAATTTTGTTCGCAGAAGGATTCGGCACTGGCTTGCGAGTGGGCAGGACTTGATGAAGAGTCTTCATTGTTGTATGGAGGCATGTTCAGTACAATTGTCTATACCGGTGTAGAAATCAAAGATGGATTATGCGCCGACATGGGGATTTGACCTGATAGACTTATGGCAGCGACTGATCGGAGCATTTTATCCATACGTTCAGAAAAAAATCCCTTTTCTTCAGAATTTTAATTTCAAGTAGAGCTACTTTCCATCCGGGAACCACCAGCCATATAGACGATAAAACAAAAATAATCAGTTCTTCAATGATGATTATGAAGGTCAGACATTCTGGTTAACAGATGAATATGAAAAACTGCTTCCAACAGATATAAATTCGTTTATGCCTGATTTCCTGAATATTGCAGTTGGTTTGTCTGTGGAGAATCATTGATAACCCGGCAGCAAGATAAAGAGTCTTTATAATTTCACCGGATATCGACCTGCGTAAAATTATTTAAATCCAGAAAGTGAATTTCTTAAAGAAGCTTCTGGGATTATTGGATTACATTCACATTCCATTCCCAGCATTAAAAATTCTCCCCGACTTCAAAGCATATCCAATCTACCTTAAACCCTGACACAAAGTTTTATTAAAATAAAAAACCCGCCGAAGGGGGATCCTCAGCGGGTCAGATTCATTTACCATCAAGAGGCAGGGGTAACCTCTTGAAAGAACCTATTTAAACTTCAAAATAAAGTTTGTAATTGTCAACAATAAAAGGTAACCGGTGTAGAAAAAATATCTTTGCGATTAAAACGTAATAATTATAGTGCTGTACTGCTATCTTCATCCAGGTTACAATTGACAATTGACACAAAACCTGAATATTTATGTGATTTTTGTTATATTTGTATATCAAATTTCATTAAAAAAAACTTTTGTTGTGCCCTCTCTTAGTCTGTTTAAAGCAGATACCGGAATTTACCAACAGAGATTGTCTGATCTTACCCACGCAGGAATACGTTTATTTCGGGAAAGATAAATTCTGTCCCCAAGAGGTATTCCTTTTTGAAACTTTTCGTTTCTTTCAGACATAACTAATACCAAACCTGATCTTCTATCTGTTCCGAACTGCGGGATGGGTGAGGATTGTTATTTTTAAAAATACAGGAGAAAATAATGTTACGATTTAAAGAGATAAGAAATGAAAATGAATTCGATGAAGAACTTCCAAGGGAAAAGTTTATTGATTTTCTTTATAAGCACCTTGACAAGTTCGGAGATTCAAAAGAAGCCATCGGAAAATCCATAGATTATGCCTTTTCTGAAGAGAAAGGGTGCGGAGGATTTCTGCTTGCGGCGTATAACGGCGATGAACTCATCGGTGCATTGGTGATGAATAATACCGGAATGTCAGGGTATATTCCGGAAAATGTACTTGTGTATGTAGCTGTAGATTCCAGGTTCAGGGGAAAAGGTTTCGGAAGGGAAATAGTTAATAAAGCAATTTCTCTGGCTGATGGCGATGTAAAGCTGCATGTTGAATATGAGAATCCCGCCAAGCGGCTTTATGAACGTATTGGCTTCACAACTAAATATGCTGAAATGCGATACATTAAAGAGAAATAAAATGGCAACTTTAATAGTAAATACAAACCGTTTGAAAGAAAATATTATCAAGCTGAGCTCATTCCTGGCTGAAAATAATATTGACTGGTCGCTGGTTGTTAAGATCCTCGGCGGCAACAGGCCCGTTCTCGAAAAACTAATCTGCGATGATTCGATTAAGAAAGTGCATTCCGTTGGCGATTCAAGGATTTCCAACCTGAAAACAATAAAGGAAATCAAGCCTGATATTGTTACAATGTACATCAAGCCGCCGGCTCCTGTTCTTGCAAAAAAGATAGTGCAGTATGCGGATATATCTCTTAATACATCGTATACTACAATTGAAGCCCTAAACAGGGAGGCCGAACGGCTGGGCAAAACTCACCGGGTGATCATAATGATAGAACTTGGTGAACTCAGAGAAGGCATACTTCGTGATAACGTACTTTCCTTCTATGAGAAATTATTCGGATTGAAAAATATTAAGATAGAAGGGCTCGGGACGAATCTCGGATGTATGTACGGAGTAGAACCTACTTATGATAAAATGGTTCAGCTCAGTCTTTATAAAATGCTCGTAGAGGAAAAGTTTAATAAAAAGCTTAACCTCGTTTCCGCGGGAAGTTCAATCACACTTCCGCTTGTTATGCGCAAGAGACTTCCTGACGGAATAAATCATTTCAGGATAGGAGAAACTGCGTTCCTCGGAGTATCGATAATCGACGGCAAAAGGTTTAAGAATCTTTCAAACAATGCATTCGACTTTTCTGCGGAGATACTTGAGCTGGAAGAGAAAGAAATGATTCCCGACGGTAACCTTACCGATGCCGGCATAGGAATTACTGCACATGATTTTCAGGGAGATCATAATATGGATATCAATAAAAAGTCGTACCGTGCTATCGTAGATTTTGGTGAGATAGATGTGGATCCGACTCATATTTCTCCGAAGGATGAGAGCGTCAAGTTTATTGGTACTACTTCAGACATGACCGTATATGATACGGGAGAGAAAAAAGGAAAGTTTTCAGTAGGAAAACAGATTCATTTTAAGCCGAATTATATGGCTGTTGCACGACTGATGAACACAAAATATGTAACAAAGGAGATTCTGTAAATGCACTGGATAGACATCACTATTTTCTCTGTCTATATGGTCTCAATGCTGGGGATAGGTTTTTTCTTTTTGAAAAAGAACAAGGATGCTGAAGATTATTACGTTGGCGGCAGGAGTATGGGGAGTATTCATGTCGGACTATCTGTCGTGGCCACCGATGTTGGAGGAGGATTTTCTATTGGTCTGGGCGGACTCGGTTTCGTAATGGGTATATCAGGCTCCTGGATGCTCTTTACCGGTCTTATCGGTGCATGGCTGAGTGCTGTACTGCTTATCCCAAAAGTTAACGGTATGAAGAACTTCAAAGAGCTCTACACCTTTCCGCAGATCTTTGAAAGTTTTTACAACAGAAAAGTGGCTATAATCGCAGGTTTTATTTCTGCTATCGGTTACATTGGTTTTACAAGCTCTCAGATACTGGCCGGGGCAAAACTGGCTGCAGCATCATTTATTTCACTTAATATTGAAACAGCGCTTCTTATAATGGGCGCTATTGTGGTGATCTATACTTTTCTGGGCGGCATTAAAGCAGTAATTTACACCGATACTGTGCAGTGGATTATTCTGATGGTTGGATTAATCTTTATAGGAATACCAGTAGCCTATTTTGCAGTAGGAGGTTATTCGGAGATAACCAAAGCACTGCCTCCCGAGTTCTTCTCATTGAGCAATCTGAGCTGGCAGACAATGGTTAACTGGTTTGTTACAATTGTGCCGATCTGGTTTGTGGGAATGACTCTCTACCAGAGAATTTATGCTTGCAAGAGTGAGAAGGAAGCTAAGAAGGCCTGGTTTATTGCGGGACTATTTGAATGGCCGGCAATGGCATTTATGGGTGTGCTGCTGGGACTCTTTGCCCGTGTGGCTGCAAACGATGGTATGTTTGAATATCTTGGATTTGCCACCGTCGGAAGTATGGATTCGGAAATGGGACTCCCGATGCTTCTTCGTTCAATACTTCCGGTAGGTTTAATGGGATTGATGATGTCGGCTTATTTTTCAGCGATAATGTCTACTGCCGACAGCTGTCTCATGGCCGCCTCAGGTAATGTTATGACTGATATTCTCGACCGCTTCTTCAACATCAGTGCAGATCAGAAAAAGTTTCTTCGCTACTCACAGCTTATTACTCTTTTTATCGGAGCGCTTGCGTTGTTTCTCGCCTCCTATATGCAGAACGTGCTTCAGCTGATGCTCTACTCATATGCTTTTATGGTATCAGGATTATTTATCCCCGTGATAGGAGCCTTTTTCTGGAAGCGCAGTAATTCAACGGCAGCTATATGGTCGATGCTTCTGGGCGGCGGAACTACCATTTCGTTGATTGCCTCCGGGATCAGTCTGCCTCTGGGACTGGATGCCAACATCTATGGCATTTCCCTCTCCGCTGTTAGTTTTGTGGTAATAAGTTTTATAACTTCCCCGCAGGAAATAACAGAGATGGAATTAAGTGAGGAGCCCGATTGAACCAAATACCAATTCCCGGTCGTGTCAGAACTTGCCTGACGATAGGGCAGCGTGTACCTGCATCTCACGGTATCATTTTCATGCTGAACCCGCTTCAGCATCAATATGTGAGATATCCTAAAAAAGTACTCAGGACTGACATTATTAACAGGAACGCATTTGAAAAAAGATAGAAAAGAAGAACTGCTCAACCTCCGCCGATCCATCCATTCCGAACCGGAACTGGCGGGGGAGGAAGCCGGTACTGCTTCAAAGATAGAAAAATTCATTTCCACATATTCTCCTGATGAAATTATAAAAAATATTGGCGGAAACGGACTTGCTTTTGTTTTCAACGGAGAAAGCAAAGGGCCGGCAGTTTTATTCAGAGCGGAGCTGGATGCTCTGCCTATAGATGAAATAAATGATTTCGAATATAAATCAAAGTATAAGGACAAAGGCCATAAATGCGGGCACGACGGACATATGACTGTGCTTGCGGGCCTGGCACAGCGTATCTCCTCTTCGAGAAATTTCAAGGGGAAAGTCATCCTTTTATTCCAGCCCGCGGAAGAAACCGGTGAAGGTGCTGCGAAGGTTTTAAACGATAAGAAATTTTCGAATCTAGATCCCGATTATGTCTTTGCATTTCATAACCTCCCGGGATATAAGGCAGGTTCTGTTATTATTAAGGAAGGCAGCTTTGCTTCTGCTTCAAAAGGAATGATCATTCAGCTTACCGGCAAAACCTCTCATGCTGCCGAACCTGAAAACGGTATCAATCCTTCTTCTGCTGTAGCTGAAATCATCAGAAGATATTCTGCTTTGGCAGGGGAACTCAAAGGAGCCAAAGAGTTTGTGCTTACCACCATAATACACGTCCGGGTAGGGGAGAAGGCTTTCGGAACCTCACCCGGGTATGCTGAGCTTATGGCAACACTCAGGGCATATAGAAATGATGATATGGACCTGCTGATAGCCGAAGCTGAAAAGATTGCATCAGAAGTTGCTTCAGATCATAAATTGAAAATAAAAATAGGTTATACTGAAGAGTTCCCGGCAACGATTAATGAAAAAGAATGCGTTGAGGTGATTACGGAAGCGGCAGGAGAGAATGGTTATTCAGTTAACCATATAAGTGAACCTTTCCGGTGGTCAGAGGATTTCGGTCATTTTACAAAAAAGTTTCGTGGTGCTTTATTCGGGATCGGTTCAGGAGAGGACCATCCCCAGCTTCACAATCCCGATTACGATTTTCCCGATGAAATTACTCCTATCGGGATAAATATGTTTTACACAATAATGAAGAAATTGCAGGACAGGAAATAAGATGTTTCATACTTCTGTTTTAGAACTCAGTCAGTCGTCTCTTGATACCAATATCTCTTTCCTCAGGAAATTATTTGGGAAGAAGGTAAGAATATCTTCGGTAGTAAAGGGGAATGCATACGGACATGGTATCGAGGTGTTCGTCCCAATGGCCGAGAAGACTGGCATAGATCATTTCTCCGTCTTCAGTACAGAAGAAGCATACAGGGTAAGCTCGACAATGACAAAAGATTCTGAAATTATGATAATGGGAATGATTGATGATTCGGACATTGAATGGGCCATCAGAGAGGAGATACAATTCTGGATTTTTGATCTGGCAAGACTGGAATTTGCACTTAAAACTGCCAGGAGAATTGATATTCCCGCAAGGATTCATATTGAACTTGAGACCGGTTTCAACCGCACAGGATTCCAGGAAAAAGATTTCAATCGGCTAATTGTTCTTTTAAAAAAATACGAAGGGCAATTATGTTGTTGAAGGAATATGCACACATTATGCGGGTGCCGAAAGCATTGCAAACTATTACCGGATCAATCAGCAGATAAAAAGATATAATAATTTCTACAAATGGTTTAAAGAGCAGGGAATTCATCCGCTCATCAGGCACACCGCCTGTAGTGCTGCAGCTGTGACATATCCACAGACCAGGATGGACCTTGTCAGGATCGGAATTCTTCATTACGGATTCTGGCCGAGCAGGGAAACGCTGATATCATACCTTAATAAACAGGAACAGAAGATCGATCCTCTAAAAAGAATTATTTCCTGGAAGAGCAAAATAATGAGTGTTAAGCAGGTTTCAACAGGGGAGTTTGTAGGCTACGGTACTTCATACCTTGCACAACGTGATATGAAAATAGGAGTTGTGCCGGTTGGCTACTCGCAGGGATTCAGCAGATCGATGAGCAACCACGGCAGGGCACTTGTAAACGGTTACAGGGTTGCCGTGATAGGTATTGTAAATATGAATCACCTTATCATTGATGTAACTGATGTACCCGGCATAGAAAGGAATGATGAAGTAGTACTGATCGGCTGTCAGGGCGACCTGTCAATCTCTGTTTCATCCTTCAGCGAGTTAAGCGATCAACTGAACTACGAATCACTCAGCCGCCTTCCCCGAAACATCCCCCGTTATGTCATCACTTGATTTGCAGACTGCCATCCCAATAATTTGAAATTCTGATGATTATCATTATGTAGAAATTCGACATTGGGATCTTCATTTCACCATGATTCCCAGATCACGTTCGACTATAGAAAAGTTTAATAAGTTTCATTTAATCAAAACTTTATAGGAGAGACCGGATGATCAAAAGATATACTTTTTTATTCTTAACCATTTTATTCAGTTTATCTGTTTCCAGCGCACAAACCGGGTGGTTTTCGCTTAATTCCGGTACGACAAGCAGTCTGAACGGAGTTGGTGTTTTTACGACTGACTACGTTATAGTCGTCGGCGATGCAGGTACTATTCTAAGGACAACCGACGGCGGAACCAGCTGGGAAAGCATACCATCGGGAACTTCAGAAGTGATGAACAGCATAAGCATTATCAATAACAGCACAGCTGTAATTGCCGGCAATGCAGGTACCATTCTCAGGACAACAGACGCCGGATCTACATGGTCAAGCGTTACTTCTAATGTCAGCGACAACCTGCTGTCTGTTTCTTTTAACGGATCGAATGGAATAGCAGGAGGTACCTCTCAGACGATCATCTATTCCACCGATGCAGGAGCAAGCTGGACAACCTCCCAAACCGGATTTTTCGGAGGAGGTTTCTGGGGAGTGCAGATGCTTGATGCCGATAATGCTTTCGTTGCCGGTGAGAACTCCATCTTTCAGCCGATGTTCGGATGGTCAACTGACGGAGGTCAGAACTGGGATTATACAGCTTTTTATCTCAACAGCAATGAAGGCCGTCTGTACGGTATTCATTTTTTCGATATGAATAATGGTGTTGCTGCAGCTTCGGTATGGACAGGGGAGGGTGCAATCGCTCTAACCACTGACGGAGGAGCAAACTGGAATACCTTGCCTTTTGTTAATGATGCGCTGTATTCTCTCAACTTTCCGGCAAACCAGACGGATATAGGTTATGCCGCGGGTATGAATGGTATTATTGTAAAATCAACTGACGGCGGCGCCAGCTGGGTACAGCAGACAAGCGGTACATCTGTAATCTTATTTGGGATTGCATTTGCAGATGAGTTTACCGGATATGCTGTCGGAGAAAACGGTACCATCCTCAAAACTGTTTCAGGAGGAGTTATTCCTGTTGAGCTTACTTCATTCAAAGCGCAGCTTGAGGAGCGGGAAGTAAGACTTTCCTGGCAGACAGCTACAGAGACTAATAACAGCGGATTCTTTGTTCAGCGAAGAGTCGGCTCTAACTGGGAGAACGTTGATTTTGTGCAGGGTTACGGTACAACTTCAGAAACTCACAACTACGATTATATCGACAATCTTTCAGAATTAAATTACCGGGGTAAAGTTTATTACAGGCTGAAACAGGTCGATTATGACGGCGGCACTGATTATTCATCTACCGTTGAGGTTACTTATGAACCAAAACCTAATGACTATATTCTCGATCAGAACTATCCAAACCCATTTAACCCTGTAACTTCAATAAAATACTCGCTCCCTGAAGGATCTCATGTAAAGCTGACAGTGTATGATCTTCTTGGAAATCTGGTGCAGACGCTTGTTGATGAATATAAATCTGCCGGGACCTATTCGGTAAAATTTAACGGAGCTGAACTGACCAGCGGAATTTATATATACAGGCTGCAGGCAGGAGAATTTGTTTCTACCAAACGAATGGCACTGATCAAATAATTTTAGTTAATCAGCCTGCTTTATAACCGACCCCGGGATTTGCGTTCCGGGGTTTTTTTATGCGCGGGCAGACGGGAAATTTTACCAAATAATTTCATTTCTAGGGTAAATATAGCTACAACGATATCTGAATACGCTCTGAAAACGTTCTGAATACGCTCTGAATACGCTCTGAATACGATGTGAAAACGCTTAAATCTCATAATTATTCCTGAACAAGGTATAGAAAAGAAAGAAATCCGTTTTATGAAGCTGAAAACCAGATAAAACCCTTAATGAATCCTGCCAGGTATCCTATATAACTTGAATAATCCCGTAATTATTTTATATATAATGAATTACATCACCTTAAAGAAAGAGATTCCGAACTAAATTCGGGATGACAAAGCAGAGACTTTTCCAATTAAAAACGGATTATCATTCTATGGCATTTATTAAAAATAATGATGACCCTCTCTGGTATAAAGACGGAATAATGTACCAGGTGCATATCAAATCATTCAAAGACAGCAATAATGACGGGATAGGCGATATTAAAGGATTAACCGAAAAACTCGGATATATCCAGTCACTTGGAATAAATATTCTCTGGGTGCTCCCGTTTTATCCTTCACCGATGAAGGACGATGGGTACGATATTTCGGATTACTTTGATATAAATCCCGACTACGGTACGCTCGATGATTTTAAGGAGTTTCTCGATGAAGCTCATAGGAGGAAAATAAAGGTAGTAACCGAACTTGTTATGAATCATACATCGGATCAGCACGAATGGTTTAAACGTGCGAGAAAGAGCCCTCCCGGAAGTTCCGAAAGAAATTATTATGTATGGAGTGAAACAGGTGAGGAATATGAGGACGCAAGGATCATCTTCAGCGATTTTGAGACTTCAAACTGGACATGGGATTCAGTTGCCGAAGCCTATTACTGGCACCGGTTTTATTCTCATCAGCCCGATCTTAATTTTGATAATCCTGAGGTTCATAAAGCAATTTTCAGGGCGGTCGACTTCTGGTTTGAAATGGGCGTTGACGGAATGCGGCTTGACGCTGTACCATATTTATATGAAAGAGAGGGAACAAGCTGCGAGAATCTTCCCGAGACTCATAACTTCCTGAAGAAATTAAACGCTCATCTGCAGGAAAAATTTAAGAATAAAATGTTCCTTGCAGAAGCAAACCAGTGGCCTGAAGATGCCGTTGCGTATTTCGGAACCGGGGACGAATGTCATATGGCCTTTCATTTTCCTCTTATGCCGAGAATGTATATGGCGGTGCAGATGGAAACAAGATATCCTATAATCGACATACTTGAACAGACACCTGCAATTCCTGCGAACTGTCAGTGGGCGATGTTCCTCCGCAACCACGATGAGCTTACGCTCGAAATGGTAACTGATGAGGAACGCGACTATATGTACAGATACTATGCAAAGGACAGGCACGCCAGGCTGAACATGGGTATAAGACGCCGACTGGCTCCGCTTGTAGAGAATAACAGGCGAAAAATTAAGCTGCTGAATATTCTCCTTTTTTCTTTTCCGGGTACGCCGATTATATATTACGGGGATGAGATAGGGATGGGAGATAATTATTATCTGGGTGACCGTAATGGCGTCCGCACACCTATGCAGTGGAGTCCCGACCGCAACGCCGGCTTTTCACGTGTGAATCCACAGCAGCTTCTGCTGCCTGTAATTATTGATCCCGAATACCACTTTGAAAGCATAAACGTAGAAGTGCAGGAACGAACTCCTTCATCTCTGCTTACATGGATGAAGCGGGCGATAGCAGTGAGAAAAAAATACCACGCGTTCGGAAGAGGAGAGATTGAATTCCTTTCCCCGTCAAATTCCAAGGTGCTTGCTTTTCTCAGATCATATGAAGATGAAACAATACTGGTTGTAGCGAATCTGTCGAGGTTCAGCCAGGTGGTAGAGCTTAACCTTGCAGAATACAGCGGAAGCACTCCGGTTGAACTGTTCAGCAGAAATAAGTTCCCGTCGATTAAAGATAATTACTATATGCTGACGATGAATGCATATGACTTTTACTGGTTTCAGCTGGTTCCGGTTGATGAATCGCGTCAAAGCGTCGATCTTTATGAGCCGCCGGAACTCGAACCGTTGAAAGGTGAGTTTTCTTTTTTCGGATACGATGATGAGAGTATATTAAATACCGTTGCCATTCCTGACTTTATTAAAAAAAATCAATGGATAGATACGCGTGACAGGGAAATAGACGATATCAATGTTTATGATGAAATACCTCTCTCACCGGGAAAGGAATACCAGTCTCTTGTACTTCTTGAAGTAACATACGTTGATGAGACATCGCAGGGATTAATTATTCCATGTTCTACAGTTTATCTAAACAAGGAACAGCTTAAGGATCCTGATAACCTGAGCTCTGTGATTGCATATCTGGATAAAAAGGGAAAGGTGCTCTGCGAAAGTATCAATGAAATATCTTTCAGAGATTCTCTTATCTCCTCTATACTCAGTTCGCAGCGAGTAAAAGGAAAAAGAGGGGATCTTATTATTGAGAAGGAACAGGAATTCAATGAAATTATGAAAGAAAATCTGGATCCCAGGATCTCAGATACAGATGATTCAAACCAGAAATATATTGATTTAGTCTACAGCGGGGCAATTAAAATTCGTCTCTACAGGAAACTGGAAGAAGCCGGCCATCCCGGCATTGAAATGTTCCGTGCACTTTCACTGCAGTCGTCGTTTTCTCACATTCCCAGATACCTTGGAACTATAAATTATAAGACTTCGGAAGGTAACCAGTTTGTATTCGGCTTCATTGAAAAGGAGATTCCAAATGAAGGCAACTTCTGGAAGTATATGACTGATGCTTCAATCAACCATTATGAAAATAGAATCCATCTTGAAAAAAACACTATTAAGGATTTCAGTATTGAAGATATCAGCCTGCTGAGCGAAAACCTGAAAGATTTTGATTTCACAACAAGCTGCGATGAACTGGATTCCATGAACCTGGACCTGATGGGATTGCTGGGTAAGAGAACCGGAGAGCTTCATTCAACGCTTTCTGCGCTTCCTACCGAAGGTTTTGAACCGGAGAACTTTAATTCATTTTACCAGAGATCTATCTATCAGTCGAACCGTTCTCTTACAAGAAATACTTTCCGCCTGATGAAAAGTTATACGGGAAAAGAGATGGAAAGCATGAAGGAGATCATCGACAGGGAAGAGTTGATAATCAATTACCTTCAGCCCCTTCTTGAGCAGAGATTTAATGCAAAGAAGATCCGCATTCACGGAGATCTCAATCTGAAAAGAATTTTGCTTACAGGCAGGGACTTTCTTTTCATAAACTTTGAGGGTCAGCCAGCAATTGCATCAAGCGCAAAGCGGTTAAAGAGATCTCCGTTCAGGGATATTGCAGGCATAATTGGTTCGATCTATTTTGCTGCGCATACTTCTCTTCAGAAATTCGGCAGTCTTTTATCGGAGGATGTCTCAGCATACAACACCTTTGCAAATCGCTGGTGGTTCTGTATGAGCAACAGGTTCCTGAGAGGTTATCTTGATGCAGCGGCCGAGAGTGATTTCTTTCCATCCGATGAGAAACAGGTGAATTTTCTTGTAAACGTCTATATGCTGGAAAAAATGCTGACGGAAATCGATAAAGGAATTACACGTAACGCAAGCTGGCTTAAAATTCCTGTTGAAGGTTTAAGGATAGTTACGAACCTCCTGGCAAAATAATCTGCTTTGTGTTTTTGAATACAACAGTTTTATAAATAATGATAAAACTTATGAATGTGACTAATAGTATAAAGTAACAATCCCATTACTAATATAATAAGAGGATATTTATTCATAACACCGAAAGATTAATGAAAAAAATAGGTGCGGTTTATACTGCGGATGAATGTGAATTTATAGTCTGGTCCCCGTTTTCCCAGGCAATTGATTTATACTTAAGTGATGAGGATAAAAAGATACGAATGAAAAGGGATAGTGAAGATTACTGGAAGGTTTCAGTAGAAGATATTCAGCCGGGAAGAAATTATTTTTTCCTGTTAAATGGTAATAAACGGGGTGATCCGGCTTCCGGCTTCCAACCTGACGGGATAAACGGTCCTTCGCAGATAGTGGATCATTCCTCCTTCGAATGGCAGGATGAAGATTTTACTCCCGTTCACCTGAAAGATTATATAATCTATGAGTTTCACACGGGGACATTCACCCCTGAAGGTACGTTTGAAGCAGCCGCCGGAAAACTAGATTATCTTAAAGACCTTGGGATTACTGCAATTGAAATAATGCCCGTTGCTCAATTTCCCGGAGTGCGCAACTGGGGATATGACGGAGTTTTTCCCTTTGCACCGCAGAACAGCTACGGCGGTCCTGACGGATTAAAAATGCTCGTCAATGAAGCACATAAAAAAGGATTTTCGGTAATCCTTGATGTAGTTTATAATCACCTGGGTCCCGAAGGAAATTATCTTCACGAGTTTGGTCCTTATTTCACTGATAAATATAAATCTCTATGGGGCAACTCGGTAAACTTCGATCAGGCATACTCCGATCATGTAAGAAATTATTTTATTTACAATGCCATCTACTGGTTGTCTAATTACCACATAGACGCACTGAGGCTGGATGCGGTGCATGCGATAAATGATTTCAGTGCATATCCGTTTCTTGCCGAACTGACATCTGAAGTTGAGAAATATTCGGAGACAAGCGGCAAGAAACATTACCTGATTGCCGAGAGCGATTTAAATGATGAAAAAGTAATAAGACCCCGTAATAATTATGGTTACGGATGCGATGCCCAGTGGAGCGACGACTTCCATCATTCAGTGCACACATTGCTTACGCAGGAATCGGACGGGTACTATAGCGACTTTGGAAATACCGGAGACCTCGCAAAAGCAATAAAAAACAATTTTGTTTATGACGGAAAATATTCGGCTTACAGGAAGAGGAAACATGGCAATTCACCCTCAGAATTTTCATTTGATAAGTTCGTTCATTTCATTCAGAACCACGACCAGGTGGGCAACCGTGCAGTGGGAGAAAGACTATCGGAATTAATTCCTTTTGAGGGTCTGAAACTCGCTGCTGCCTTGTTAATATTTTCTCCCTCGCTTCCTATGCTTTTTATGGGGGAGGAATATGCGGAAAATAATCCCTTTCTCTATTTCGTCAGCTTCCTGGATGAAAATCTGAACCAGGCTGTTAAAAAAGGAAGAAGCGAAGAGTTTGATGCATTCAAATGGGAGGGAGACATTCCGGATCCGCACGCAGAATCCACTTTTACAAGATCAAAACTCGATTGGACAAAAACTAAAACCAACAACCATAAAGCGCTTCTGGATTTCTATAAGGATATTATTAAAAAAAGGAAAACCATTCCTGCTCTGACTAACTACGACAGGAGAGATACGAGTACAGAATCATTTGATGACCTGAAAGTAGTTACATTGGAACGACGGAATAACAGCAGCAGGCTGTTTGCACTAATGAGTTTTAATGAAAAGGAAATAACTGCCGGGTTTAATTTTTCATCCGGCGTGTGGAAAAAGATACTCGATTCATCTGAAAAGAAATGGAACGGACCCGGAAGTCTGACTCCCGATATGGCGGATGACACTGTAGACGAAATTACCATACCTCCCTATAATTTTTCCCTTTATGAATCGGAGCTGGGCTGATGAACAAATTTATCTGTATACACGGTCATTTTTATCAGCCGCCTCGCGAAAATCCCTGGCTTGAGGAGATTGAGGTTCAGGATTCAGCATACCCGTACAGGGACTGGAATGAAAGGATCAATGCCGAATGCTATAATCCCAATACGGCTTCAAGGATACTTGGCAGCAACAGAAATATAATAGACATTATAAATAATTACTCAAAAATCAGTTTTAACTTCGGACCTACCCTGCTTTCGTGGATGGAAGAACATGCACCTGATGTATATCATAAGATTCTCGAAGCTGACGTACTCAGCAGAAAACAGTATTCCGGACATGGTTCGGCAATTGCTCAGGTATATAATCACATCATAATGCCTCTGGCAAACGAAAGGGACAGAAGAACGCAGGTGATATGGGGAATTGAAGATTTTAAGTCGAGATATGGACGCGACCCCGAAGGTATGTGGCTTTCGGAGACAGCTGTTGATACCCTTACTCTGGAGATTCTGGCTGAATATGGAATTAAATTTACAATACTTGCACCACGCCAGGCCAAAGCAGTTAAACCTCTAAATGAAGAAGAATGGACCGACGTTTCGCAGGGCACAATCGATCCGAAAAGACGCTATCTCTGCAGTCTCCCATCAGGGAATTCCATCACCCTGTTTTTTTATGATGGATCTATTTCTCAGGAGATAGCATTCGGCGATCTGTTAAATGACGGTTCAAATCTTCTGGAAAGGATGGACAGAACATTCAGAGATGATGGTGAAATACAGATGTCGCATATAGCCACTGACGGCGAAACATACGGACATCACCAAAAACACGGGGATATGGCACTGGCTTATTTTCTTCACCTTGTAGAGGAGCGGGAGGACCTGGAACTAACCATCTACGGCGAATTCCTTGAGAAAAATCCTCCCGAATGGGAAGTGCAGATAATTGATGAGACTTCCTGGAGCTGTGTACATGGTGTTGAGAGGTGGAAATCTGACTGCGGCTGCAATACAGGCATGCATCCGGGATGGAATCAGCAGTGGCGGAAACCCTTGAGAGAGACCCTTGACTGGCTCCGTGATAAAATGATTGAAATTTATGAGAGAGAGGGGAAACGTTTTACAAAGGATGTGTGGAAACTGAGAGATGCCTATATAAAAATTATCTTAAAAAGAAATCCGGCGAATATTAAAAAAGTATTTGCCGAAAACGGAATAAAGGAACTAAGCAAAGAAGATACAACCATACTGCTCAAGCTGCTTGAAATGCAGCGTCACGCCTTACTGATGTACACAAGCTGCGGCTGGTTCTTTGACGAGATATCGGGTATAGAGACCGTACAGGTTATTCAGTATGCGGCAAGGGCAATGCAGATTGTTAATGAGCTGACCGGCGAGAATCCTGAGGAAGAGTTTATCAAAAGACTGAAGAATGCACCCAGCAATATTGAAGGTATTGAAGATGGAGGGGAAGTCTATCACAAACACGTAAAACCAGCTGTGATTGATTTATTAAGAGTTACAGCTCATTATGCAATTTCTTCTCTATTTGAGGATTACAGTGAACAGTCTGATATCTTCTGCTATGAAGTTTTGAAAAATGATTATGAACTGATAACGGCCGGGAGGAACAGACTGGCACTCGGTCACCCGACAATGCGTTCGAAAATTACGCTTGAAGAACAGCAGATCAGTTTTGCTGTGCTTTATCTCGGTGATCATCATTTTTACGGAGGGGTAAGAGAATGGCAGAGCAAAAATGAGTTTAATAATATGTGCCAGGAAATCAAGAGTGCATTCGACAGACTCGATATCGCGGAAATGATCCTCTTAATGGATAAACATTTCGGTACACACAGCTATAATTTGTGGTACCTGTTCAAGGATAAGAGCAGGGAAGTATTTGATAAGATAATGCATCAGACTCTCGATTCAATTGAAATTTCTTTCCGGAATGTATACAAGAACCATTACGCCACTATGCAGGCTATGAAACGCACCGGAACACCTCTGCCAAAGGCGTTATCTACTGCAGTTGAATATGTGATCAACGCGGACCTGCAGCAGGTTTTTAAGGTTCCCGGAAGCATCGACCAGGATAAGCTTCAGAACCTGCTTCACGAGGTACGATACTGGTCAGTTGAGCTCGATAAATCGACTTTAGGATTTGTCGGAAGCAGACGGCTGAATTCCCTGATGGAGAAATTACAAGAGAATCCCGAAGATCCTGAAATAATTGAAGAACTTATTGATTCCCTTAAGGTTCTCCAGGAGCTTGATATTGACCTCGATCTTTGGAAAGCACAGAATATTTTGTTTTCACTCATTATGGAAAATTATAAAAAGTACATGGATAAAGCCCGGGAAGGTGATGAAAAAAAGAAAAACTGGATTAACCAAATCAACGAATTACAGAAAAAACTGGAGGTGAACATTCGCGTTGACAAATTTACCAACGGCAACCTACAGGCTGCAGTTTAATAAAGACTTTAACTTTGAATCAGCCCGAAAGTTACTGCCGTATCTGCAGACTCTTGGAATTACACATATATACGCTTCTCCCATATTTAAGGCATCAAAAGGAAGCCGGCATGGATATGATGTTGTTGATCCCACTCAGCTGAATCCCGAACTCGGCACGCCGGATGATTACGATTCATTGGTTGAGGAGGCTCACGAGAAAGGTATTTCCTGGCTGCAGGATATCGTTCCAAATCACATGGCATTTGATTATGAGAACCGGATGCTGGTGGATCTGCTGGAGAACGGCCCTGATTCCAGGTTTTACAATTTCTTCGATGTAGAGTGGAGCTATGTACATTTCGGTGACAAACCGCGAATGCTTGCTCCTTTCCTTGGAAAATACTACCAGGAAGCTCTTGAAGGAAAAGAGATCTCATTAAAATATGATGAAGACGGGTTCAGTATAAATTATTACGATAACAGATTCCCTGTAAGGGTAAGTTCATATTCAGATATACTTTCCCTGAGATTTGAGAAACTGCAGAATAAGGTCGGAAGAAATTATCCGGCTATAATCAGGCTGCTGGCACTTCTTCATAGCATAAAATTCCTGCCTACTATCGAAAATATTGATGAAAGGTATAACCAGATTAAGTTTATAAAGGACTTGCTTTGGGAACTTTATTCTGAAGATGATCAGGTTAAAATGTACATAAACGAAACGCTTAAAATTTATAACGGGAGAAAGGAAGTTCCGGAAAGTTTCGATCTGCTTGATAAACTGCTTTCGGAACAATATTTCAGGCTTGCCTTCTGGAAGGTTGCTAACGAAGAAATTAACTACAGGAGATTCTTCAATATCAGCAGTCTCATCTCTCTGAAGATTGAGAATGAAGAAGTCTTTAATCGTACCCATTCGCTGATCTTTAAGCTGGTGAAGGAAAACAAAATTGACGGACTTCGTATTGATCATATAGACGGACTGTATGATCCTGAAGAATATCTTCACAGGGTAAGGGAAAGAATAGACGGAAAATATCTTGTCGTTGAAAAAATTCTTGAACAGGATGAGCAGCTGCCGGAATACTGGCCTGTAGAGGGCACAACGGGTTATGATTTCCTGAATTTTGTTAATGGAATCTTTATTAATGTTAAAAATGAAAACAAACTGAACCGCATTTATACACAGTTTACGCGAAGGGCTTCCTCTTTTGATGACATGGTGGTCGATAAAAAAAGGTTGATCATAAATGCAAGAATGGCCGGCGAGCTGGAGAGACTAAGTCTGCTCGTTGAAGATATTGCCAAACACGACAGGTACGGGGCGGATATAACCTTGAATGGAATAAAAACTGCCCTGGAGGAAATACTTGTTCATTTTCCGATATACAGGACTTATGTAAACGGTAAAAAGATATCAAAGTCAGAAAAAGATTATATAGATCACACTATCGGTGAACTTAAATACAATAATCCGAGGCTGGAATATGAAATAAGCTATATCGGAAACCTGCTGACGATGCAGCGTCAAAACCTGTCCGAAGAACTTATATGAGAAATCGATTAACTTCATAATGAAATTCCAGCAGCTTACAGGTCCCCTTATGGCGAAGGGCTATGAGGATACCGCGCTTTATGTATATAACCGTTTTATCTCGCTTAATGAAGTCGGCGGCGATCCCTCTGAATTGGGTCTGCCCTTAAATGAATTCCACAAAAAAATAAGGCAAAGAGGGCTAAAATGGAGATACAGCTTAAATACTACCTCAACACATGATACTAAGCGGGGTGAAGATGTAAGGGCAAGGATAAATGTTTTATCTGAAATTCCCGATGAATGGAATCTGCGTGTTAAAAAATGGTATAATATGAACCTTAAATACAAGAAAGAGTATAACGGAAGGTTCTTTCCTGATAAGAATGATGAATATTTTCTTTATCAGACGATTGTGGGAACTCTTCCTTTTGACTGAACGACCGGATGAAGTTTATAAAAAAAGGATTAAAGATTACGCTATAAAAGTCGTAAGGGAGGCGAAAGTTCATACTGCCTGGGTAAAACCCGATGAAATATATGAAAACGCGTTTCTTAATTTCATCGATAATATTCTTTCTGAATCCGATTCAAATCTTTTCCTTGATGATATTATAGATTTTCACAGGATTACTTCTTTTTACGGTATTTTCAATTCATTGTCGCAGACTATTATCAAAATGACAGCTCCCGGTATCCCGGATTTCTACCAGGGCTCAGAACTATGGGATTTCAATCTTGTGGATCCCGATAACCGCAGACCCGTTGATTATTCCGTCAGGGAAGAACTCTTAAAACAAATAAATGAAAAGGAGTCGGAGGGAATAGAAAACCTGTTTGAATATCTGTTTACGGGAATGCATTCAGGAGCGGTAAAATTGTTTATTATCAACAAGATACTGAAAGCAAAAAAGAAAAATCGGGAGCTTTTTGAAGCAGGGAAATATTCTCGTCTAAGATCAGCCGGTATTCATAAAAACAGTATTATTGCATTTTCCCGGCGTTTTGAAGATGAAGTTCTAATAATTGTTGTGCCCAGGTTCTTAACTGGTATTATTAAACCCGGAAATCTGCCTCTGGGTAAAGAGATGTGGGAAGATACGAGTATTAAAATTCCGTTTGAAATAAGGAATGTGAGAAATCTGTTAACGGGAGAACATATTCCAGGAAATAGTGAACCTGAAATTGGCTGCCTTATGGATAAGTTTCCTGCCGCGGTTCTAAGCTGTGAAGTAAAAGGGTAAAAATTTTGGGTAAAAACAATTAACAATAACATAATAGCAATTTAACAATTAGTTAACACCTCTTATTTATCCCCATTGTAATTTTAGACACGGATAAAGTACAATTTTATCTTTATAATAATTACGAGTTAAAATAATAACGAGTGGATGGCAATTATGAAAAGGGATGGAAAGAGTTCTGAGGTCAAAGAGAATAAGCCGGTTTTCAGTGAAAAAGAATTTTTAGAATACCTTGAGGAAAGGTTCAGAAAACTGAGGCTTGAGGAACAGAAATTCAGGGAGGAAGCTCTGGCCGGAAATACAAATCTCAACAGCAACAGAAATTACACTAAACTTAACGGGTAGAAACTTTAGCTGACAGGTGCGCTGTTTAATGCTAATGATGGTTTTATATTCAGGGAAATATCCTTTCTCAATGAGATCGTATATTCCATACAGCATTTTCCCGAAATAAATCCGGTCTGCAAGAAATCCTATGCTGCTTCTCTTTTCTGCTATGAATGAAAGAAGTTTCTCATTTGATCTGGCATAACCGCCAAAATGATAATCAAAAAACATCTCAAAATTAAATGGTTTCCCAGGTGAAAATCCTGATAATAATCTGAGGGTATCTTCTTCCAGAAAGCGGGCTCCTTTCAATACAGGGAAACCCAATACTTTAACGTCATCCGGAGCGCCTGCTATCAAACCTGCAAGTGTTCCTCCTGTACCCATGGCCGCTGCGATATAATCATATTCAACTTCTGTTGAAGGCGGTATCTCAGAGCATCCTTTAACCGCAAAATAATTCGAACCTCCCTTCAGGGAGCAGATAGAAGTCTCCGTAGACCTTGTGGAGTTTTTCAATGAAGTCCTTTTCAGTTTTAAGTCTGTAATCGGAGCGGGATACATAATTCAGAACCATTCCATTTTCCCGGGCAAAACTAAGTATCGGATTAAGAGGAAGGTGTTCTTCTCCCCGTATTATTCCTATTGTCTTAAAATCGAAAAGGCGGCCGGCCGCGGCGGTGGCATATATATGGTTTGAATAAGCCCCACCGAAAGTAAGCAGCGTTTTCTTTTTCTGGCTGTTCCGCTTCAATGAGGTTATATTTAAGCTTATGCCACTTATTACCGAAAATATAAGGGTGGATAAGATCTTCTCTCCTGATGTATAAAGTAATTTTATTTCTCTCAAGAAGGGGATCGTTTACCTTAAGTAAGGGCGCCTTTTTTATCGGGAATGAGAGAACTTTTTCCGCAACGTTCATAATCAGGCGGGCTTTCTGTCAATGATTTCTGTGTTATCTCCCATTCCGACGATCACTTTATCAGCTATGCCTAAAAACAATCCGGTTTCAACTACTCCGGTAAGCAGTTTAATTTCCCGGTTCAATTGTTCGGGCTTATTTATTTCCCCAAGGTGAAGATCAATAATATTGTTGCCCGCGTCAGTTATATAAGGTTTGTTATCTTTTAATCTGAGTACAGGATGATATCCTCTTTCTCTGAAAGTTCTTAATAACTGTTTCGATCCGTACTGTACAACTTCAACCGGGAGAGGAAAATTGCCGAGTTTATTAACCCTTTTTCCTGAATCCACAACCCATATGACCCGTTCTGAAGCTTCGGCCACAAGCTTTTCGTATAGCAGTGCTCCGCCGCCGCCTTTAATGCCGTTTAGGTCAGGATCAAACTCGTCTGCACCGTCTATTGTAAGATCAGTTCTGGTAATATCCTCAAAAGGTAGGATTTTTATCCCCAGCGATGCTGCAAGCTGAGAAGTGGAGGAAGAAGTTGAAACAGCCTCTAATTTCATACCTTCTCTTACTAATTCACCGACCTTCTTGATAGTATAAAATACTGTAGAACCTGTTCCCAGTCCCAGCAGCATCCCGTCTTTTATAAACTCAACGGCTTTTTCGCCGGCGTTAAGCTTTTCAATATTCCGATCAGGCATAATTTTCTTCTAAGATGATTATTTTAATCAAAATTACAAAAATTCCGGCATAAATGATTTGCGACTAATTTCCGGTCACGAAAGGATAATTTCGGATTTTGTCAGAGGTAAAGGTTTCAGCACTGAAGTTTTCAACACCAAGAAGCGTGTTATAGAACATATTGTTAGCCCCAAACAGAACTGATTTTGCATTATATCCGAGCACGCGAAGGTAAGCAACGGCAAATGCGCTAAGCTGACCATTGGTTGAATAAAATGCAATCTTACTCCCTGATGGTAAGGTCTGAAGATTGGTCGTGCTGCTCAGATCGGATAGTAGATGGAGGGGTATATAAGACAGCTCCGGGAGGATGAGCAAGACCCAGGATCAGGTGTCTGTATAGTAATCCCTGATCGTAACAGACGATAAAATATTGATCCATACGGTCTGCAAGATAAATGAAATCAATTGTTGCATCTCCTGTACTGCCTGTGAAATCGTCATTATACTCAGTTTCCATTATACTGCTTATACGGTTCCTTACCTGCTCAGCTAATGAACCGCCAGAAAGTTGAACTTCCGGTAAAGGAGAATAATCAGGTTTCGGAACGAGCGTAAGATTAAAATTCATTAGTATATCATTATACTGCGCCAAGGCTGCAAGCCATTCTGCAGAAAAGTTATTGTTCCAGGCAGCCATTCCATAACTCATTGAAAAAACATTACCGAATCCATAAAGACGCAGCAGGCAGGTATAAAAAGCAGAGGACTGCCCATTATTGCTGATAATGATAATCTTCGGATACTCTCCGCTGTTTATGCTGTTTAAGTACGTAATTAGTTCAGAATGTTGTCTGTTGATCGCGTTTTCAATATGTCCAGCAGAATATTCCTCGGGTGATCTTATATCGACCAGCAGATACGTATGCCGGTTACTATAAACCTCATCAACGTCAACAAGGGAAGGCATATTTTCAGTATTTATATAATCTCCGGTTTGTTCCAGATAAAACAATAATTCACTGGTATCGTTTAACTGAAATACAGGGGGCGTTGTAACATTGTCTTTCAGACAGCCGGAAAACATTGTGAAACTCAAAATAATGAGCAGATATGCTATTTTGACTGAGTTTTTCATGGCTGTAACTGGTTCCCTTCCGCGACACCGATAAACAATCCTATAGTATGGTCACCGCTTACATTCCAGGCTACAGTTCCGCCTCCGGAAGTGAAGGTGTTATCTTTCTGGTCACTGCCTGTCTTCGTGATAAAATATTCTCTATATGCCTGATCGAAAGCAAAAACCTTAATATAAACCCTGTCCCTGTATGTTGAAGTATTATATGGAGATGGAATATCCATTGAACGAACCAGAATGCTTGACGGATACTCCCGGGGAGTCACAACTTCAAAAAAATCATTTGCCGTAATGAACTGTCCGCCTGTGTTAAGGATCCAAGCCGCAGCATACGCTTCCCCGGGTTTTGCCGTTACCTCTGCCGAGAGATATTGATTATCAATATCAGAAGCGCCTGCAACTTCGGGAACCTCAGGAACAGTCGTTCTGCTGTAGATAGTTTTTGAACCTACGGAGACAAAGAGTTCATACTGGTTATGAACTTTGATAGTAATATCCTGGAGAGGGTTTATAAAGTCCGTCCGCAGAATAATGAAGCGGAATTACCCGAACTCCGTTTTCCACCATATACATTACTGCATCTTTTATCTCGGCCTTTTTTATATCGAATTCTTCCCCCAGTGGCAGTGTATGCGTTAATGTTACTCCCTGAAATATCTGGAATGCAACAAGCTGCGCATCAACTACCGTGTACTCCGTATAGGGAAGATCGATAACCACATCGGTGCTGTTCTCACAAGAGGAAAACATCAGCGCTAAAGCAAAAAGAATAAAAATTTTTCTTTTCATATCAGAATTCCAGTTTAATTCCCGCCATAGGGATTACAGGAAAAAGACTGACCTGTTTTAATTTCGGTACATCATTTCCGGCAGCGTTCTTTTCGTAAGTAACGTAACGGGCGAACGCGTTATTTCTGTTGTAAACATTATATACGTTAAGGAAAGCCTCCCATTTCAGTCCAACCCAGATGAACTTATAAGAGGTACTCAGATCCAGCTTGTGATAGGCAGGAAGTTTGTACCCGTTCCTTTCGGTATACTGATACTTAATACCGGTGGATTCCTCAAGACCGGTACCATTGAAGATATACTGTCCTATAGGCAGAGTAAAACCCTGACCCGAGGCATAAACCCATGTTGCTCCGAAGGTCCAGTTCTCATCCGGTGCGTACGTCAGAACAACGGATACGTCATGCCTGCGGTCGTACCGGGGATAAAAAACCTTTCCGGCATTCAGATCGTCAAATTTTTCCCGTGTCCATGAAAGAGTATAACCAACCCATCCGTTTAAATCGCCTATTGTTTTGTTTATAAAAAGCTCAACACCGTAGGCCTCACCTTCACCCTGCACAAACTGATCATCTATATTGCTGCTGCGTGGATTAAGAGTAGGATCGTTCCTGAATTCATAAAGATTTTTAAGACTTTTATAATATCCTTCAATCGAGAAATAATAGTCAGGCAATGTATAATCAAACCCTCCAACATATTGAATTGACTTTCCGGGAGCGATGTTCTTGGTTGAAGGGTACCATAGATCCGTAGGAAGATTTATATCATTTCTCATGATAAGATGAAGAAACTGGTGAGCTATTGCAAACGCTCCCTTTATCCTGAATTTTGAAAACGGTGAATAATCAGCGGAAACTCTCGGCTCAAAGCTCAGATATTTCTGTTTATCAAAATAATAAACCCTTCCGCCGATATTTGTGAAAATATCTTTGGTTATATGTGATTCAGTCTGGAGATACAATGAACCTTCGAGAGAATTAAGATCGAATCCCGCGAACGGGTCAGTTTCGATTACGGGGTTATACACATCACTATACAGCAGATGGTAATTATGAAACGCAAGATCAAAGCCCAGCTTCGAGGTATTATCTTCATTCCAGTGAATCTCAAAATTCTGCCTGACGTCATAATCCTTCAGATCGGAGGAAGAGAAATAGTTTGAAAGCGTGCCGGGAGTAAGGCTGTCAGTTATAATTGATTTAAAATTGTAATCGACATAACTGATAAGACTGTTTGTGAAGATGGCATTAGAGTTTATCTGTATCCAGTTCAGGCCGGCAGCAAAGTTCTGCCATGAAATATTATAGTTTGTATTTCCGACTGAGGGACTATAAACATTGTCCTGACTATACATACCGCTTACAAATAATATGCTCTGCTCAGACAGGTTTCGTGTAACCTTTCCGCTTAAGTCGTAAAAGTTATAACGAGGTACAGTCGAGTTCTTATCAAAATTCTTCTGGAAAACATCGTAATACATTTTTCGCCCGGAAATCATGTAGGTACTGTTTTCACCCAGAGGACCCTCAAAAGTAGCATGTGAATTAACGGCTCCAAGACTGAGTATTCCTTTATTTCCTTCCTTTGTACCCGAACGAAGTTTAACATCCAGTACACTTGATAATCTGCCTCCATATTCAGCAGGAAAGGCTCCCTTAATTAGTTTCACATCCTTAAGAGCATCTGAATTAAAGGTGCTTGCAAAATTTCCAAGGTGTGCAGGATTATAAACAATTATTCCGTCAACCAGTGTAAGTGTCTGATCAGGCGATCCTCCGCGTACGTAAAGTCCGTTTGAAATTTCGGAGACGGTTGCAACTCCGGGCAGCATCTGCAGTGCTCTGAAGAGGTCTACTTCACCGCTGAGCGATGGGAGCTTCTTAAGCAGGTCAGGCGAGATATCTACCGTGCTTATTTCAGGAGTCTTCTTCTTTTCACCCTTAACTATAACCTCCTCAAGTTTAATATTTTCCGGATCCAGTTCAATATTGAAACTGAATGTAAGTTTTGAACCATCAACCTTCAATTCGCGTACAGCAGTTTTATAACCTATATATCTTGCGATCAGAAAATAATCGCCTGGTTCAATATCCGGGATAATATAAAATCCGTATTGGTTGGTTACCGCACCGCGGTAAGGCGGACTATCGAGAGAGAGGGTATCTTTATAAAGCAGGATGTTCGTTCTTATCAGGGCTTCCCCGGTGGAGGCATCTGTTATTAGTCCTGATATTTTTACTTCCTTATTCTGCCCGTGAAGAGGGTAGATAATAGTGATGAGTAGAAGACCTGCTATGAGTATGAAAGTTTTCACACACAACTTTCAATAATTTCCCTAAAAATATAAAAGAATTTTGCTTTACTCAATCCAATTTAAATAAAACTGCCGCTGGCGAAAATTAGCCGGCTGTGGTGAATCTCCACCAGCCGGTATATAGGGTATTCTTAATTATTTGATATTTGGCAAGTAAATCAGATGGCATATTCTTTGGAACCTCATACCGTTGCATCTTACCGCTTCATTGATACGTGTGTAAAGACCGGAATTTTGTTCGGAATTAAGAGGGAATTTTTTGAACCGCGGCAATTCGAATATGATTTATGGTAATGACTTAGAAAATCAGATTTTACAGAGATTTAATTATGGAATCTCTATTAATCAACTAAATCAAATAAGGAGGTCTTATGTCTGAAGCTACTCATGCGGCTGAAACCGTTTCAAAATCTGCCCCATTGCATGATCTGACGGCATCTTCAACAAGAATTACCGATACTACAGCTAACCCTGCCCCTCTTGGTCTGCTTGGATTCGGTATGACGACAGTACTGCTGAATCTTCACAATGCAGGATTATTTAGTCTTAGTGCTATGATACTTGCAATGGGAATCTTTTACGGCGGTATGGCCCAGATTTTTGCAGGCTGGATGGAGTGGAAAAAAGGCAATACGTTCGGTACTACAGCTTTCACATCTTACGGATTGTTCTGGCTTACTCTTGTCGGACTCATATTATTGCCTAATATCGCAGGGGCAGGTGCAGCAGAAACCGGAGGAATGGTTGCCTACCTGTTTATGTGGGGCTTATTCACCTTCGTTATGTGGATCGCCACATTAAAACACAACAAGGCTTTACAGGTTGTATTTTTTACTCTGTTTATATTATTTTGGCTCCTGGCGCTTGGTGACGCCACAGGAAGTGCAGCTATAAAAACATTTGCAGGCTGGGAAGGTATATTCTGCGGGCTTTCAGCAGTTTATCTTGCCCTCGCTCAGGTACTGAACGAAACATATGGAAAGATAGTATTGCCGATAGGCTAAGAGTTCATTAAAAAATAAATTACAGGAGTAAATTGATGCCAACAAATAAGAATGATGAAGTATCCGAATCCCAGATTGCGGTGCATTGGAAAGAAGAAGATTATTTTCCGCCGGCGAAAGGATTTACTGAGCAGGCTAATGTAAAGGATGAAAAGATCCTCGACAGATTCTCGATGAAAAACTTTCCTGACTGCTTCAAGGAATATGCGGATATGCTCGACTGGTATAAACCCTATGATCAGGTGCTCGATTCCAGTAATCCTCCTTTCTTTAAATGGTTTACCGGGGGAAAGCTAAATGCTTCATATAACTGTATTGACAGACATCTTGATAAGTATAAAAATAAGACTGCCATTCATTTTGTTCCCGAACCGGAAGATGAAGCCATTCAGCATATTACTTTTCAGGAGCTATATGTAAAGGTAAATGAATTTGCAGCGCTGCTTAAGGATTTCTGCGGCGTTAAACCAGGTGATACGGTAACTCTTCATATGCCGATGATTCCCGAAATTGCAGTAGCAATGCTTGCCTGCGCCCGTATCGGTGCAATTCATTCTCAGGTGTTCTCCGGATTTTCCGGAAAAGCATGCGGTGAAAGAATTGCAGATGCAAAGAGCAAGGTTCTTGTTACCGCTGATTCCTACTACAGAGCAGGTACGCTGATTGACCATAAAGAGAAAGCTGATATAGCATGCGAGGAAGCACAGAAGGAAGGTCAGAAAGTAGACAAAGTGCTCATCTTTGAACGTTACCCCGGAAAATACTCGGCTAAAACTCCGCTGGTAGACGGCCGCGACTTCCTGGTTAACGATGTAATTAAAGATTACTATCATCAGACAGTTGAACCCGAGCAGCTGCCGTCTGAAGGTACTCTGTTTATCATGTATACTTCAGGATCAACAGGTAAACCTAAAGGCGCCCAGCATTCAATCGGCGGTTATATGGCGTATGTTACAGGAACGTCCAAATACATACAGGATATTCATCCTGAGGATGTTTACTGGTGTATGGCTGATATCGGCTGGATAACAGGACATTCATATATTATCTACGGTCCTCTCGCTCTTGCTGCCTCCTCAGTTATATTTGAAGGCGTTCCTACACATCCCGATGCCGGCAGACCCTGGCGTGTTGCCGAAGAGCTGGATGTAAATATATTCCATACATCACCAACGGCAATTCGTGCACTCCGCCGTGTAGGTCCCGACGAACCTTCAAAATATAATTACCATTTCAAACATATGACCACGGTTGGTGAACCGATAGAACCCGAAGTCTGGAGATGGTATTATAATACAGTAGGTAAAAAAGAAGCTGCAATTGTTGATACATGGTGGCAGACTGAAACCGGCGGATTTCTGTGTTCAACTATTCCGGGCGTACATAAAATGAAACCCGGAAGTGCCGGTCCCGGTGTACCCGGTATCTACCCGATCATCTTTGATGAAGAAGGTAAACCTCTTCCGGCAGGAAGCGGTAAAGCAGGAAACATCTGCATCCAGAACCCATGGCCCGGCAGAATGCTAACCATATGGGGTGATGATGACAGATTCGTAAGGCAGTATTACCAGCGCTATAATAAAGATCCCGAAAGCAAGAAGTGGCAGGACTGGCCGTACTTTGCGGGTGACGGTGCTGTTGAAGCTCCCGACGGCTATTTCAGGATACTTGGAAGAATCGACGACGTTATAAACGTTGCCGGTCATCGTCTCGGTACGAAGGAACTGGAATCTGCGGCCCTGATGTGCCAGGAGGTCGGTGAAGCCGCTGTTGTACCTGTTGCCGATCCGATAAAAGGAAAGATCCCTCACATTTTCGTTTCCTTAAAACCCGGTATCAAACCAAGTGCGGAAATCGAAAAGAAAGTCTCTGCCACACTGGCAAATGAAATAGGACCAATCGCAAAACCCGGTAAGGTATGGATTGTATCCGATATGCCTAAAACCAGATCAGGAAAAATTATGCGCCGTATACTTTCAGCAATCGCAAATAAACAGGACACCGGTGATATCACTACACTGGCCAATCCTCAGGTTGTTGAAGAAATAAAGAATATGGCCTGATTATAATGCACGGAGGTTCTAACTTGGAACCTCCGTTTTTTTTATATATTATTCCCATGGTTAATAATGGGAAATAATAACCAATGTTCAGAATAATACCAGAAGGTCTCACCTATAAAGAACACGTCTTACTTAAAAATGGACAGGGACTGATATTCAGACCTGCTTCCCTTGATGATATTCCTAAAGTTGAATCTTTTATGACCCGGGTATCCCGTGAAAGTCTTAGAATGCGCTTCATGGCCGCTATCTCACAGGTTTCATCGGATGTAATTAAGCAGCTCTGCAGCGGCGATTTTAAGTCGAGCGGATGCCTGCTTGCACTGACAGGCGAAGATAAAGATTCCAAAGTAGTAGGACTCGGCAATTATATTTCGGGCGGCAACGGTCACTCAGCCGAGGTTGCTTTTCTTATTGAAGATGACTACCAGGGAAAGGGTATCGGTACTCTGCTGCTGGAACGGCTGGCAGGACTGGCTGCAGCTAACGGCATTATTGAATTTGAAGCTGAAGTTCTTCCCGATAATCAGCCGATGATAAACGTATTTAAGAGTTCCGGTTTTGAAAGACACCAGGTGTGGAGTTCAGATACAGTACATATAGAACTTCCTGTGGGAAGTGCTGCAGCATTATGGGAGATTGCCGGACTGCGCGAAAGAATCGCGGTAGCGAATTCTCTTATCCCGCTTCTTCGTCCCGGGGTCGTAGCTGTTATCGGTGCCTCAAGAGATCCTTCTTCCATCGGAAATATTATTTTCAAAAATATTCTCTCTGCCCATTTTACCGGTACTATCTATCCTATTAATCCAAATACAAATTCGGTCAACGGCATTAAGGCATATTCATCAATAAGTGAACTTCCCGAAAAAGCCGACCTCGCCGTAATTGCAGTGAATGCAGAGAGGGTTTACGATGTTGCTCTTGAAGCCATAAAGGCAGGAACAAAAGGACTGGTTGTTGTTTCCGCAGGGTTCGCCGATGCGGGTGAAGAAGGACTTGAGAGACAAAAGAAGCTTGCAGAACTGGTAAGAGCACATGGTGTGCGTCTGCTTGGTCCCAGCTGTCTAGGTGTAATGAATACCGATCCCAAAGTACGACTCAATGCCAGCATGGCTCCCACTATTATGCCGCCCGGTCATACCGGTTTTTTCTCGCACTCAGCTGCGTTAGGACTTGTTATCCTCGATTACGCCCTCGAAAAAGGAGTCAGCTTCACCACCTTCGTATCCGCAGGCAATCGCGCTGATGTTTCAGGTAACGATCTTCTTCAGTACTGGGAAGAAGACCCAAATACAAAAATGGCTATCCTTTATCTTGAAACGTTCGGCAACCCTCGCAGATTCGTTAGGATTGCCAGGAGAATGACCAATAAGAAGCCTATCCTCTGTATTAAAAGCGGAAAGAGTATTGCAGGCAGGAAGACGACAGAATTAAAAAGCGGTACGATAAGAGCAAGTGAAAGGGAGGTAGAAGCATTATTCCAGCAGACCGGTATTGTACTGGCCCCGACCCTTCAGGATCTGTTCGATGTAGCCGTTGTGCTCGTTCATCAGCCGCTGCCGAAAGGAAACCGTGTAAGTATAATTGCAAACTCATCCGGAGTTGCAACTCTTTTTGCCGACGCTTGTGAAATAAACTATCTCAATGTCAGCGGTCCCGGCGTAATTGATCTCGGCGCATTTACTTCGCCGGATAAATATGAAGAAGCTGTTAAGCAGGCTTTATCAAGTGATGATGTTGATGCTCTTCTGGTTGGGTTTGCGTGTGTAGGTAAATGCTCTACCAGACCTATAGAGGCTGCAATAAGAAGAGGAGTAAAGTACGCGGAAGAGAAAACCGGTATTCAGAAAACCGTTCTTCTCTGCATAATGGGAGCTGAAGGCACCATATCAATTGAAGATGAATCGGGCAACGGAAATTCACCTATTCAATTTCCTGCATTCCGCTTCCCTGAATCGGCTGTCAGCGCTCTCGGCCGTATTGTTAAGTATGTCGAATATCGTAAAAAGCCTGCGGGGAAACTTGTTTGGTATAAAGATGTAAAAGCCGGCGAATCCCGCGCTGTAGTGCAGAAAGAATTGGATAAAATAAAAGATGCCAGTACAATATCTGAAGTTGCCAAAGATGTTTCTATCGGCCTTCTCAGTAATTTCGGAATCGGGTACGGCGCAACGCAGCCCTGGGGTGCTCAGGTAATCGGTATCCGTATAAAACCAGATCCGTTATTCGGACCGCTGATTGAAGTCCATACTTCTGATGGAAGATCTATTCTTAGAATAACCCCATTAACAGACATTGATCTTGAAGAAACCCTTCAGGAAATTAACCCGGTTGAAAAGAAAGGAATCGGCGAAGTTATCGGGAGATTATCGCAGATGATAGAAGAACTTCCCTGGCTCTGGGTACTTGAGGCTAAAGCAGCCGTTACAGAGAGTCCTCTTCTGGTGGGTGAAATAATCATTAAACTGAAAGCAGGCGGTGCAGAAAGACCGGCATATTAAAATTTTAATTAAGAGGGAATCAAAATGTTAATTCGTGAAGTAATGCATCCCGATCCCGTCACAGTACCACCCGATGCCCGGCTTAAGGATGCTTATAAGATTATGGAAGAACAGAACATCAGGCATCTTCCTGTGGTTGATAATGAAAAGATAGTAGGGATAGTGACAGACAGGGATTTAAGACTGGCAACGAGCTTACTTTCTAAATCTCCTTATGATACCGACTCGGCTGTTGAGAAAGTAATGAGTCACCCTGTAAAGACCACCCATCCTTCTGATCCGATTGAAATTGCAACCCGCACTATGCGGGAGCTTAAGATCGGCTGTATGCCGGTAGTGGAGGACAATAAGCTTATTGGTATAGTTACAGGGATGGATCTGCTTGATGCGCTGCTCAGACTGACGGGTATCCACCAGCCTTCGGGCCGGCTTGATGTGAGGCTTACTGACAGGTCCGGGGAACTGGCGAGACTTACGGCTCTCATAGCAGAGAGAAAAGTAAATATTCATTCTATTTTAACTTATCCTGACAAAAATCATAAAATAAGACTCGTACTCCGCGTCGGTACTATCGAAATGAAATTACTGGCTGAAGCAATCTGCAATGCCGGTTTTGAAGTTATCTGGCCGGTTCATATCGCATGTGTGAAATAATATATCATCCCGCATATAGTAAGTATAATCTCGGTGAAGGGCATCCGTTTCGATCCTCTCAGGATACAACTGGCGCTAGACCTTCTGAATGAACTGAACCTGTTAAAGACTGCAATCAGACCGGATTATGTCCCGGTTGAAAAATTATATGAAATACACGACAGAAATTACGTGGATGACGTAGAACGGCTCAGCGCTGGTGATAATTCAGTCGATGCTGAATCGTACGGCCTGGGTACACTTGATAATCCTGTCGTTCCCGGAATGGCTGAAGCTGCCAGACTGCAGGCAGGGGGCACAATCCTTGGAGCAAAACTCCTTCTTCAGGAAAAAACAGATAAAGTACTGCAGATGGGCGGGGGATTCCATCATGCACATTCTTCTCTTGCTTCGGGTTTCTGCATTTATAATGATCTTGCATTAGCAATTAGAGAAATGACAAAGAAAGGATGGCACGTAGCTTATCTTGATCTGGATGTGCATCATGGCGACGGGGTACAGGAGATATTTTATGCTGACGAAAATGTAATGACAATTTCCTTTCATGAATCGGGCGAATATTTATTTCCCGGAACCGGCTGGCTATACGAATTGGGGCAGGGAATGGGCCGATCACTTAAGCTTAACGTGCCCATGGAACCGTTTACTGAAGGTGAGTCTTATCTCGAAGTAATGAACCGGGTACTGGAACCTGCTCTCGGCTGGTTTAAACCCGATGCCATGATAGTACAGTCGGGCGCTGATGCTCACTTTACTGATCCTCTCGCAGACCTTCTCCTGACAACTTACGATTACCGGAAAATTTATAAAAGAGTAATAGACCTGGCCAATGAAAAAAGTAAGGGAAGAGTTTTGTTTACACTGGGAGGGGGTTATTCGATCACTGCAGCATTCAGGATATGGACGATACTTTACCTTACATTATTCGGAAAAGAATTTTCGGGAAGGCTGCCGGAGACCTGGAGAAAAAAATGGAGTGAGAAGCTCGGTAAAGAAATTCCGGAAACTCTTGACGACACTCTTCCTGCCTTCGATCCCATCCCCAGAAAACCTGAAATAGAAAAACACAACAGAGAAACTGCCCGACGACTCCTCGACGCTGTCGCTCCCGACTGGATTTAATCTGAATTATTTATAAATTGAGATTCGAGTCAGATACGAATATTCTGCAGATATGACAAAATGGCAGGCTGAGTCTTTATACCGTATTTGTGTCGGAGGAAACTCGGAGTTAGAGCGTAGGTGGAATCAAAATGAGACAGTTCAAATTCAGCGAAAAATCGCAGTTTTCTGCTGTTGAATATTTCTATGGTATGACAAAATGGCAGTGAATTATTTTCGCAGTTATAAAAGCTGTCAGCTTTTCTGTTAAGGTTCTGTTTAATTATTTTCGCCAGAATGTTATTATCAATATAACTATTTGCTAAATAAATTATGAATAGATATATAGCTTTCCTCAGAGCCATAAATGTGGGCGGTCACAATGTTAAGATGGAACACCTTAAGTCTCTTTTTGAAGAAATGGGATTAAAGAGTGTTGAGACCTTCATTGCCAGCGGTAATGTTATCTTTGATACCGGCAGGAAAGACAGGGTCAAACTGGAGAGTGAGATAGAGAAAAACTTAAATAAGAACCTGGGGTATGAAGTTATCACCTTTATCCGTACTCCTGAAGAGCTTTCAAACATCCTTGACTTCAAAGCATTTCCGTCTGAGCAGCACGATCAGGCTGAAGCTTATAATATCGGTTTTATAAAGAAACCTTTGAACAAAGATCAGCTCACTACTCTGAAATCACTCAAGACAGAAATAGACAGTTTTAACACCCACAAAACCGAAGTCTATTGGCTCTGCAAAACACGCCAAAGCCAGTCAACCTTCTCCGGCAATCTCATCGAACGTAAACTAAAAATATCCATCACATTCAGAGGAATAAAAACTCTGGATAAGTTATTAAAGAAGTATTAATATCTGGATACATCCAAAACACGGAAAATGAATTTAAAGAGAGTCGAAGCCCCCTCAAATTACTTGACCAGCAGCATCTTCCTTGCCTGCGAATAACTTTTCGAGGTTAATTTATATATGTAAACTCCGCTTGCAAGAGCACCTGCATTAAAGCTTACCTCATACCTTCCGGGATCTCTTATCTCGTTATTAACGAGCGATATTACCCGTCTGCCGAGAATGTCATAAACAATCAGTTCAACATTTGTTTTCTCGGGAATGTCAAATCTTATCGTTGTTGTCGGGTTGAAAGGATTGGGGTAGTTATTATAAAGGGAATACTCTGTCGGGATCAGTTCCCGCATTCTTGATAACGCAGTAAGACATATTAAGACTTCCGCCGGACTTTATGACTATCCCGTTTGAATCTCCCGGGGTGATAAAATCAAAGGTCAGTTTATCCTGCGAAGTCCCGTGAATGGAAGCATTACCTTCAATAATCAATTTCTTCCCGTTCCTGAAATGAATCTTGCCGCTCTCCTGGTTTATTATGCTTCCGTTTTTGATGATAATATTCCCTTCGGCGTAGTAATCCTCATAAACACTGAGTTCTGCTCCATTATCAATTATCATATCATCAGTTAGAGTAATTCCGTCACCTGTTAGTTCATCATATAACAGCCTACCACCATATTTTATAACCGGTGCCACTTGGAAGAGATAACCTTCTCCTGCCGGGAATTCCATCTCAATCGTCATTGAGTCTGTGAAGGTTGAGTCAAAATCATATTCCGGCTCAATGTTCCTAAACCTATAATTGGTGTATCCCGAGCACTCAGCCGAGGGGAATACTTTTATCCCCGCGAACTTACTCATTGTTGTGACTACATTAGTAAGAAGAAAATAATTATTGTCAACCTGTTTCTTAAAGAAACCAGCGTGGAAATTGACAGGGGTCTGTTCTCCTACTACGACGTATAATTCCAGGTATCTGCTTGATTCTGATGTTCCCGTTGTTTTATCATCCATATCTCCTACCGTTGAATAGGGGTATAAACGCAGAAATCCATTATCCTCTCCGGATGCATCATAGTCTAAAGTCATCAACGTTTCCCCCAATGCGCCGTTTAGCCTTGATGCAATTTCCTGTACTTTATACCAGTTTGATCCTCGCGCGAAAGAGTCAGCAACCATTGTGTCTACCAGAGCCTCAACAAAATATGGTGCTGAGGTCCTATAGGAATAATATAACTCATAGAATATTCCCTTGGCACCGTGAGCTAAACCCAGCATAGTCTCGGCATTTATTCCGGCTGCTGGCGGTGTATAATAACCTTCATACGTATCACCATTTTTAGTGCCCCAGGTTTGCAGTGTAGCATAAAAATCCGGATCAACACCCTGGGCCTTCTGCAGGTTATCCCTTAAGAAATACAATGTAAAATCTCGGTTTCTTTCATTTCCATTTGGGTCTAACGAAAACGGTGCATATCAGAAATTTACCTGATGTGGCTGCATCAGCTCTTCGTAATAAGGCCAGGTTGCATCTCCCTCTCTACTGCCGCCCCAGCCAGGGTACCAGTGTGTAAGCAAATCTGCTTGGACATTAGTATTCTCATCTAATATTTCTTGTAGTTTTCTGATTGGCTCATAACAGTCCAGGGAGTGCGGCTCGTCTATCGTATTGTAGTATTTTAGCCTTGAATAAAATAGTGGGTTGCCGGTCTTAAATTTGTTATCGTATGTCACTATGCTGTCTATTAACTCATTCTGATAGTCGATAAAATAATGTTCATAAATTTTCTTATCATAAACCTCAATCCTATCTATATACAGATGCCTGTTGCCGAGCCACTGTACTTTGAACTGAACCTTCGAGCCAGGATTGTACCCGGGACTTCTTGTAATTTCCGGATCTCCAGGCAAAGGAGGATAATCCTGATCTTCAGGTAAATCACTGAAGAGTCCTTGATAGTCATATTCTATCGCGATACCTGTATATTGGGTAGTTGAAAGCTCATTCGCATAAACAGTTCTAATCCCTGATTGACTAGGCAAATGTAATACCGTTTCAACCCCATTGGAATCAGTGTTCGTCGCCATTATCTTACATACCTCAAGTGAATCGATGCAAGTTTCATCTATCTTCATCCAGAAAACCACTTTATATTCGATTGGCGTCGCATTCCAGCCGACATTTGTAAATGTGTATCTCGGGTACTGCCAGTAGTTAGGTCCTTTAATTATTGTATCATTAATTTGGGTACTGCTCTTTGTTTTATACCCTTTAGTCCCGTCCAAATCGGTATACTCCTCCCCTGATTGCCTGATAACGCCGATATGATTATTAACGAATAGCGAGTCAAGTTCTGCCTCCCAGTTTCTGTATTTTGCCTGGGTAAAGTAGGATACCCAATCTACATTCCACCATTGTGCATTCATTGCGGCTGTATTGGCTCCTGTACCGGAATCATTTGCGGCATAAATGTAAGGAAAGAGCGCAAGGCTTGCTAGATTTGACGGCTGATTAACATTACCACTCTGAAAATGCTTTATAGCTGTTTGCCATACGGTGTTCAAACCGCATTCCATAACCTGATCATAATTTGAATACTGAGTTTGCCATCTTTGTGAATTTTGCGTGTTTGCCAGAAGTGATCCAACCAGGAATTTATCAGATTGTGAGGGATTCTCTTGCGGGTGGATGAGATCACCGCAGAAGAATGCTATAAGAATAAGAAAGAAAGTAGTCCTGACTATATAATTTCCCATTTTTCTCCCTGAATTTTATTTGATATATACCATTTTCTTTATATCTGTAAAAACCGGAATATCGTGTTCGTTCCGAACTAAAATCTGGTAGATATAAATGCCGGATGAAAACCCCTGATTCTCTGAAGTATTGAATTCTACTTCGTAATATCCTCCTTCCTGGAATTGATTGACTAATGCTTTTAAAAGTTCTCCTTTAATGTCATATACATAAAGCTTAACATATCCCCTCTCCTTTAATCTGTACCCTATTCTTGTTGAAGGGTTAAAGGGATTAGGATAGTTCTGGAAGAGTTTATAATCTTTAAGTGTAAATTCTTCATCGTTCGTTGTGCCGGTAAGGACAATATTGAAGTTCTTCAGATGGTTCTGAGACATTCCCCTGGTTATCTTCTGCAGTAAGCTTGAAGTACAAGTTGTTTATTCCTTCCGGTCTTATGTGAAGGTAGAATGTATCTTCTATTGATGCAACAAATGTAGTTGAATCTGCTGTGAAGTTCTCGGTTGTATCTCTATATAAGTTGTAGTGACTGAAATCTGCTTCTGTGTTCCTATTCCAGCTAATAATAATATATTCAGTATCTACAACAGCCGAGATATTTACGGGTGCTCTTGGCGGAAGATCCTGATATGCATATCTTTCCCCATAAGGACCACCGAACAGCCCTATATCGCTTCTGCTGCCGTCTAAGTCGAGGATGGCAGGATCACCGGCGTCAATCAAAGGAGAATACTTCTGGAGGTGGAAATCCATACTGTCGGGATTATCAAACATAGGGTCAGAATTTATATTGGTGCTGTCGCCTGTAAAGTTCTGATAGTTAGACTGGTTATGCCAAAGATTGTTATACTTGAAGTCGGGCGGGGGTCCTCCTCCTACGTCATAATATACCCCAATCAGAGTATTTTCAATATGATTATTCCTGTCAAATGAAGCGGCTCCGGAGATACCATCTCCCCACCCCCCATTTCTACCGAATACAATGTTATTTATAATGGTATCGCCATATGAATATATGCCGTAGGCTGAATTCCCCGACCCATAAAAAAGATTGTTTTTTACCTTTGATGAATAGCTAAAAGAACCACTATATCCTTTACCGCAGGAAGAACAGATAACTGTGTTGTTTATGAATGTGGCGTTGGAATTAAGGCCTGAAACCAATCCGTCGCTAACCCCCTCAGAATAGACAACATTTTCCTGAATGATGGCTTGAGAAAATGAGGTTGTGATTCCATAAGTAATATCACGAATGATATTTTTGTAAGCCAGCGGACTGTTTTGATATGGTGCAGTGATAGTAATACCATATTTTGTTTCCTGAATAAAACAATATCCTATTTTGGTATTTTTACCTCCAGTGACATAAACTCCGGTACCTAAAGTCTTATTTTTTGTACGAATCTTGAAACTTGAAAAAGTGCAACTATCAACTGCATTAACACTATACCCTGGAAAATCCTGGATATTCCTGGTATCAATAACACAGCTATCAGAGCCAGCACCGATAAGTGTCACCCCGTCGACCATATCCACAACTTCTTCATAAACACCGTTAGCTACATAAATGGTATCACCGAAGGAAGAAACATTTATTGCACTCATAATTGAATCAGCAGCGGTTTCCCAGGTAAGGTAAGGCGGGGTATTGCTGCCGGTATGGCCGACGTAGCGAACATCGGCCATTGATAATGAATAATTAAAAATTAACAATGTGAAGAGTATCAGTTTTTTCATAAACTTACTCCCGGTTAAAACCTTTATTTCAAAAGAGGAATCTTCATAGGACCCCGTAACCTTTTCATAATTAAAGCGAAATGAATTTAGAAAAGTAAGTAGTGAAAAACAATAATGATTATCTAATTTCATGCGATTTGAATTATCCATTATTAGTTAGTCAGGCGTTAATCCTAACGTGAGGAAGGGGTATCCCACAGCAAAATTGCAGCTAGGTGACCCGTGGGTCACATTTCATATTGATTTAAACCAAAAGTGCCCTATAAAGTTTTTATTTTCGTTGAGGCTTATTTATATTTGAAAATCCACTAAACAAATTTAAGGCAGCCGGATTATGGCTAAAAACTATGAAATAGCAGTTCTTGGAGGGGGTCCCGGCGGTTATGTCGCCGCTATACGTGCCGGTCAGCTTGGCTTTAAAACAGTAGTGATCGATCCTCAGAAACTGGGCGGAATATGCCTTAACTGGGGGTGTATTCCTACCAAATCACTGCTTAAAAACGCTGAACTTTATGACCAGATCAAGAACCATCACGAAGACTTCGGAATAAAATATAAAGAACTCTCATTTGATTTTAACAGGATAATTAAAAGAAGCCGCGAGATATCCGATCGGATAACAAATAACGTGGAGCTTCTCGTTAAGAAATACAAAGTCGACAGGATCCATGGATACGGAAAGTTTGCGAATGAACGACAGATAGATGTTTTTGATAAAGAAGGAAAGCAGATGGATTCAATTACTGCCGACCGTATCATAATTGCTACAGGCGCAAGACCTCGTACTGTTCCTTCTATCCCGGTCGACCGCAAGATGATAATTACAAGTACAGAAGCCATGCTGCTTGAGAAGCTTCCGGAAGAATTTGTTGTTATTGGTGCAGGCGCAATCGGTATTGAGTTCGCATATTTCTATAACGCGCTTGGCTCTAAGGTCACTGTGATAGAAATGCTTGATGAAATTCTTCCCATCGAGGATAAAGAAGTTTCTAAGACGCTCCAGAGAAGTCTTAAGAAAAAAGGAATGGATATCTTCACTAAAGCCACTGTGGAAAAAGCAGAGGTTAAGGGAAAGAAAGTAGAAGTAACTTTCACAGTTAACGGTGAGAAGAAAACCGTAAAGGCAGATAAGGTATTAAATGCTATCGGTGTTACCGGGAATGTTGAAGGGTTCGGACTTGAGGAACTGGGCATCGAATTATATAAAAACCATATAAAAGTTGATAAATCAAATTACAGTACCAACATACGCGGCATCTATGCGATTGGTGATGTTATTGGACCGCCCTGGCTTGCACACGTTGCTTCAGCCGAGGGCATTCACTGCGTTGAAACAATTAAAGGATTAAATCCGCCTGAGATAAACTACCAGAATATCCCGGGCTGTACTTACTGTCAGCCGCAGGTAGCAAGTGTTGGACTTACAGAAGAGAAAGCTAAAGAAGCGGGCTACGATATTAAGATCGGTAAGTTTCCTTTCATGGCTAGCGGCAAGGCTTTCGCTATCGGTGAACGTGAGGGATTTGTAAAGTTTATCTTTGATGCAAAGTACGGCGAGATCCTTGGTGTTCACATTATTGGTTCAGAAGCTACGGAAATGATTGCTGAGGTGACTCTGGCAAAATCTCTTGAGGCAACAGCCGAATCGATAATTAAAACTGTACACGCGCACCCGACGTTAAGCGAGTCAATCATGGAAGCTGCAGGACAGGCATATGGCGAATCTGTACACCTTTAATATTTAATATTGAAAATCGAAGATTGAATAATGAGGATTGACATTAAAAAACAATGAGCGAGAATAGGAAATTATATTACTGCGATCTCGGATTGATTGATTATAAAGAAGCATGGGATCTGCAGAGAGAAACGTTTGAGCTGAGGGTGAGCAATAAGATCCCTGATGTAATTTATCTCCTGGAACATCCGAATACGTATACGCTCGGGAAAACCGCCGATCATAAGAACCTTGTTGGATCTGAGGAGTATCTCTCTTCCAATAAGATCTCAGTCTATGACATAGACAGAGGAGGGGATATCACTTATCACGGACCGGGACAGATAGTCGGTTACCCCATAATAAACTTAACCGACTGGCAGCAGGATACTCATAAATATCTTCGTGCACTTGAAGAAACAATTATCCAGACATGTGCAGAATATGGTATAAACAGCGGAAGAGTACCAAAGTATACAGGTGTATGGGTTGAAGACAGGAAGATTGCAGCCATAGGAATTAAAGTTACCCGCTGGATTACGATGCACGGTTTTGCTTTTAATGTGAATACCGATCTGTCATTTTTCTCGGGGATCATCCCCTGCGGGATCTCAGATAAGGATGTAACTTCAATAAAAAGAGAGATAAAAACTGACGTACCTATTAATGAAGTTAAGTCGGGAATTATCAAAAAGTTTGCACAAATATTCGATTACCAGGATGTCACGCAGTTAACAAAGGAAGAAATATTTTCTGTTAATTTATCTACAGTAAAGTGAAAGGTTTGTAATGGCTAAGAGAACATCAAATAAGAATGACTCTGCAACCAAAAAAAGAAGTAAAAAAAGTAATGCAAGCAAAGAAAACCGTTCAAATGGACAGAGCGGAAATGGTGTAGATACGAAATCAGCTAAAACCACCCAAATATCTAAAGATGAAGCACTTAAGGCACTCCGGTTAATGCTGCTTGGACGAACTATTGATAATAAGGCAATGAACCTTCTCAGGCAGGGTAAAACATTCTTTCATATTGCCGGATCAGGACACGAAGCAATTCAGGTTGCGGCCGGACTGGCTCTTAATCCTAATAAAGACTGGTTTTTCCCTTATTACCGCGATCTGGCTCTTAGTCTTTCTATCGGCGTAAAGCCATACGACTTTTTCCTTCAGAGTTTTGCAAAAAATGACGATCCTTCAAGCGGAGGAAGACAGCTGCCTTGCCACTGGGGGCATCCGGATATAAATCTGCCTGGACAATCGAGTCCTACCGGTACGCAGTTCCTTCAGGCTGTGGGAGCAGCTTTAGCCCAGGTAAGGAAGGGCGAAAGAAATATTGCATATGTCAGCAGCGGCGAGGGTACTTCAAGTCAGGGCGAATTTCACGAAGCGGTTAACTGGGCCAGCAGAGAGAAGCTGCCTGTTCTATTTGTAATTGAGAATAACAAATACGCCATCTCGGTTCCGGTATATCTTCAGAGCGGAGGCAGAGGGGCTTCAGTATCTGAGATGATGGCGGGATTTGCAAATCTGCATCGCGTAAAAATAGACGGAACAGATTATTTTGAATGCGTTGAAAAGGTAGCAGAGGCTATTGAATATATAAAAAGCGGTAAAGGTCCCGCACTTATTGAAGCGGAAGTAGTGCGACTCTTATCCCATTCCTCCTCAGATGATCAGAAGAAATACAGGAGTCCAGAAGAACTTGAGAAGGATCTGCGGAAGGACCCGATCCAGGTGTTCGTTAAGAAACTGACATCGATGAAACTGATTAACGATGATGAATATCAGAAGCTTAAAAAGGAAGTTGAAAAAGAAGTAAGTGATGCCGCCGATAAAGCATTAAAGGCCGCAGATCCGAAACCTGAAACAGCCACTCAGTATATTTTTGATGAAAGTAATCTTAAGAACAGCCTCGAGTATGAAAAGTCTGTTCCATCAGGCAACAAGATAGTAATGGTTGATTCACTTAATCATGCGCTGATGGAGGAGATGGAAAGAAACGACAAGATATATATGTTCGGCGAAGATATTGCCGATAATAAGGGCGGTGTATTTACTGTTACAAAAGGATTATCAAATAAGTTCGGATTTGACAGAGTCTTCAATTCTCCTCTTGCCGAGGCCAGCATTATGGGTGTTGCGGTAGGAATGGCGGTTACCGGACTAAAGCCGGTAGTGGAGATACAGTTCGGCGATTATATCTGGCCGGCCTTCATGCAGATGAAAAATGAACTGGCAACTATGAGATATCGTACCCATAATACGTGGACTGCACCCGTTGTAGTACGTGTTGCTGTCGGAGGATATATTCACGGAGGATTGTACCATAGTCAGAATATCGAATCGATCTTTGCACACATTCCGGGTATATACATTGCTTTTCCCTCCAATGCGGCTGACGCAAAAGGTTTAATGAAAACAGCAATAAGACTAAACGATCCCGTGCTCTTCTGCGAGCATAAAGGGTTATACAGGCAGAGTTCTGCAATGTCTCCTGAGCCCGACGAAGATTATCTTGTTCCATTCGGCAAAGCAAAAGTTGTAAGGGAGGGTACTGACGCTACGGTAATTTCCTACGGAGTTTCAATGTGGGATTCAATACTTGCCGCTAAAAAGCTGGAAGATGAAGGTTATTCGGTTGAGGTAATCGACCTGCGAACCATTATCCCGTTAGATGAAGAAACAATATTTAATTCAGTAAAGAAAACGAATAAAGCAATTGTAATTCACGAAGATACCTTAACCGGCGGCTTCGGAGGAGAAATTGCATCCCGGATAGCAGATAACTGCTTCCAGTACCTCGACGGTCCGGTAAGAAGGGTAGCGGCAATGGATTCACATATTCCATATTCACCTATACTAGAAAATGAAATACTGCCTAACCGTAACCGAGTATACAACGGTATAAAAGAATTATTAGAATTTTAAAAGAAAACCAGGAGTTTTAAGATGGAAGTCGTAATGCCTAAAATGGGTGAAAGCGTAAGCGAAGGAACCATAATAAAATGGCATAAAAAGGAAGGCGATAAAGTTGAGAGGGATGAGATTATCTTCGAGATAAGTACTGATAAGGTCGATACGGAAATTCCTTCTCCCGCTGAAGGAGTTCTTCAGCAGATCAAAGTTCCCGAAGGAGATACTGTAGAGGTTGGTACTGTTGTAGCCATTATCAGCGAGAACGGTGAATCGGCTGGATCAGCAGCTCCTGCAAAAGAGGAAGCTCCTAGAGAAGTTGAGGTAACCGAGGATAAATCGGAAACAAAGCAGGAGGAAGAGGAAGAGATACGTGAAGAAGCTGAGAAGAAAGAGCCCGAGGTTAAGGAGACATCTCACATCACCGCCGAACCTGTCCGAAGGTTCAGGAGAGATAATAGATATAGCGATGCCGAAAATGGGCGAATCGGTCATGGAAGGCACCATATTAAAATGGCATAAGAAGGTGGGTGAGAAGGTTGAAAAAGATGAGACAATATTTGAAATAAGTACCGATAAAGTAGATACTGAAGTTCCTTCTCCTGCCGATGGAACTATAGCTGAAATCCTGGTTGCAGAACAGGAAACAGTAGAAGTAGGAACAATAGTTGCGAAACTTTCCACCGGCGAAGGTGTACCCGCTGCTAAGCAGAAGAAAGAAGAAAAACCAGCAGAGGAGAAGCCTGCGGCTAAACAACCGGCTGCTCAGCCTGAGAAGAAACAGGAAGCACCTCAGCAGATGCACGAAGCATTCTCAGGAGGCACAACCCAAAGAGCAGAATCAGTTGAAGGTGAGAACAGCGGATTTTATTCCCCGCTCGTACTCAATATTGCAAGGAAAGAGAATGTAAGTTTTGATGAACTGTCGCGTATAAAAGGAACAGGACTCGAAGGACGTCTGACCAAAAAAGATATTCTTGCCTACATTGAATCCAGAGGTGAAGGAAAAGCCGCTCCGGCGAAAAAGGCGGAAACCCGGACTCCGGAAGCAAAACCGGCAGAGAGAGAGAAAGCCAAGCCCTCAGCACAGGCGCCTCAGGCACAAGCTTCCTTTACAGGACAGGTTTCGGGCGACGTCGAACGAATTCCGATGGATAATATCCGTCAGAAGATCATGCAGCATATGGTTAATAGTCGTGATACTTCCGTTCACGTTACCACAATGCTTGAAGTTGATATGACGAGGATATACAACTTTATACAGAAGAATAAAGAAGAGTACCTTCAGAGGGAAGGTGTTAAGCTCACATATATGGCCTTTATTGCGAACGCTTCGGTAAAAGCACTAAAGGAATTCCCGCTTGTGAACTCAACTATTGACGGTACAACAATACTTAAGAAGAAATATATAAATCTGGGTATCGCGGTGGCTGTAGAGCCTACAGGACTGATCGTTCCGAATATAAAATCGGCTGATGAAAGAAATATAATAGGACTTGCTAAGGCCATTAACGATGTAGCAACCAGGGCGAGAAACAAAAAACTTACTCCTGATGATATAACAGGCGGAACTTTTACCATTACCAATTATGGTGTATTCGGTGCTATATTTGGAACGCCGATAATAAATCAGCCGGAAGTTGCAATTCTTGGTGTCGGTACGGTTGCAAAAAAACCGGTTGTAATAAATGTTGACGGCGCCGATACTATAGCCATCAAGCCGATAATGGCATTAACTCTTTCACACGATCACAGACTGATTGACGGAATGCTTGGCGGAACATTCCTGAAGTATGTAAAAGATACGCTGGAAAGTTTTGATCCGTCATCAATGTAAAATAGAATAAGATTTATGAGAACTATAAACGCATATCAGAGAGCAGCAAAAGAAAAACTTGAGCAGGAGAAACAGTCCCCCGGGAAAAGGCCCGAGTGGCTGAAGGTAAAACTTCCCACCGGGGAAAATTACGCTAATGTAAGAACACTGATGAGAAAGCAGCACCTTCACACGGTGTGCGAGGAAGCCCGCTGTCCCAACATGGCCGAATGCTGGAATAATAAGAGTGCAACTTTTATGATCCTTGGAGACACCTGTACAAGAAGCTGCGGATTCTGCAACATTAAGGTCGGTATGCCCAATGAACTTGATCTTAATGAACCGAGAAGAGTTGTTGACTCCGTTAAGGAACTGGATTTAAGACACGTGGTTATAACATCTGTAAACAGGGACGAACTTAAAGACGGCGGAGCCGCGATCTTCAAAGAGTGTGTGAGATTAATAAATGAAGAAATGTATGATACAACAGTTGAGATACTTATTCCTGATTTTCGCGGTGTATTAGAGGCATTTGAAATTATTATGCAGAACCCTCCTGATATACTGAACCACAATCTTGAAACAGTTCCGAGACTATACCCTGTTGTAAGACCCCAGGCAAAATATGAAAGAAGTCTGAACCTGATAAAATGGTTTAAAGAAAAGGGCTTGAAGACGAAAAGTGGTATTATGGTAGGGATAGGGGAGAAGCCGGATGAGGTTCTTGAGCTTATGAAAGATCTTGTTGCGCATGGATGCGACATACTTACCATAGGACAGTATCTTCAGCCTACGAAAAATCATTTACCGGTTGATAGGTTTGTTACACCTGAAGAATTTCAGATGTACAAGGAAGAGGGTCTTAAAATGGGCTTTAAGATTGTTGAATCATCACCACTTGTCAGAAGTTCATACCATGCGGATAAACATGCCCGCGCTCTGTTTTAAGATTGCCGTCGGTTTTAACCGACGGATATTTGGACAAGTCACTATATCATTCTGTTCATCATATCTGAATTTCTTATTAGCTTTAGCCACAGGATGTTTAATCCTCTGTGTCGGTACGAAAGCTCTAATGTTTCGGTTTTCAAATTCTCTTAGATTTTCTCCCGAACAATAGCCTTTATCAGCAGATACTTCTTCTATTGTTAATCCTAATTGATTTAATCTTTTTTCTGCTCTGTCAAATACTTCCACAAATACTTGTGAATCTCGTCTGTCTGCAAAGGTTGTCAATACATCAGTGATAATCCTGTCTTTACTGTCTGCACTATAATGTGTTGTGTAATATAATTCTGTTGGAGTCCCTGGTTTACTTGTTATTCTACTGTCAGGATCCGTCCTGCTGTAATATTTTTTGTTCTTTTCTTTCTCTGCTTTTTTTGATTTTTCAGGATCAGTTTTCTCTAATTTTAATTCATTTTCCTTTTTGTTTTTGTCATTTCTGTCTCCATTATTTTTTCCCTCCTCATCTACCGGATTTTCTGCATATGCTTTATTGGTGAATTCCTTTACACTTAATTCGGGAACTTTCCTCTTCAGGCTATCCAGGGAAGCATTCGCTTTTACTAATGTTGAATCTATTGATTGATGCTTACCTTCTATAAGTCCTGCCTGGTAACATTGCTCAAGGATTTTATTAAATACCAGTTCGAATGTCTCTTCCTTTATTATGGCTCTGGTCCTTGATATTGTTGAATGCCACGGTAGCTTTTCATCTATATCATATCCAAGATAATATCTGACACTAAGTCTATCACCAGCTGTTCTTACTAATTCTCTGTCAGAGGTTATGTTTTCAAAAAATCCAAATAGATTTATCTTAAAGAATACAACCGGATCTATTGACGGATTACCTGTATTCCCATAGAGTGATTTGCATTCCTGATAAACAAATCTCAGATCTAAGATTGATTCTAGTTCCCTATAGAAGTCATCTTGGGGTACCAGATCATCTAAAGTTATATTATACATTAATTTGTTTTAACCGACAGACAGTTTTAACCGACAGATAAAAATAATCACCTGAGCTTCTGACTTCAGCCATTAAACATTGATCCTTCCCTCCTCTCACTAAAAATCCAGTGTATTTTTTTATAACTTTTATTCACTTATGCTCAATTAACAATAAATTAATGTTGGAACTCAATTTTGTATTTGTTCCTAACCTGAAACTCTTTATTTTTGGCACGTAATTTTGAAATACTTAGATCCGCAAGATTCTTCTTGTTTTATTTCCTTAAATAATAACTTTGTAGATGAAATATAGATTACTGTTTGCTTCCACAATTCTGCTCTTCAGTGCCTTTGCTTACAATGGGGGAGATGATAAAAAGGTTAACAAGGTCTTGGACGACGACAAAGACCATTATACGAATGTAGGCAACATCGGCATGACAATAACAAATTTCGGCACCTACGGACATGGCTTTGTACTCTGGCCTGAGCAGCCCAGCTGTGAATATCCCCTGGGAAGCGGGATAGAACATATCTTCGACGGCGGTTTATGGGTGGGTGGTTATACCAGCAATGATTCTACAGGATCAAACCGGCAGGGACCTTTTGTTACTACTGGTGCTGTGGATGCTTCATCTGTTTCTTCAAGAGGCGGAGGATTTGAATTTACTAATGCCCCTGGCAGTATGATGCTGGAAAGATCGTCGTTATCAGATTCAAGGTATTATAATCCTAAAGCCGTATCACATCAGGATTTTGTATGCGATTATACCGATACCAATACAACATTGCTCAATGGGGAAGTAATTGAAGGACATGATCCGCTTGGCCTGGTAGTACACCAGGAAAGTTATGCCTGGAATTTTCCATTTGCCGATTTCTTCGTTATCATTAATTATACGCTGAAGAACGTAACCAACAAATATATAGATAGTGTGTACGTTGGATTATGGACAGATGCAGTTGTTAGAAATACAAAGGTAACACCTCCCGGTGGTGCAAGTTTTTATAACAAAGGCGGTGACGGTTACAGCGATTCGATGAAAATCGCTTATGAATTTGATGCAACTGGCGATGTAGGATTTACAGATAGTTATGTCGGTATACAGTTCCTTGGTTCTACTCCTGCACTGGACAGCTCAATAAATATCGGAGGTACTAATTTACCATCCGTGAATTTTGTAAGCTGGCAGTTCAGGAATACTGATGATCCCAACTTTTTCTCACCCCAGGATGATATTGAACGCTACAGAAAGATGCAGGGATATTTCGGTGGTAATAACCGGTGGAATGGACGGCATAACTCCTTCAACTCTGAAATCACCTTCAAATCGTTCGGTGCTGATCACTTCGGGACCTTATAAATATATTGCTCCCGGAGATTCTATAAATGTGGTGTTTGCGGTTGTATGCGCAAACAAATACGGAAATGAACCGGCATCTTACGATACGGAAGAACAGAAAACTATTCTCTACTCAAATGCAAGCTGGGCACTTAGAGCTTATTTCGGAGAAGACAGAAATCGTAATGGAATACTTGATCCCGGTGAAGACTTGGACGGGAACGGAAAAATTACGAGGTATATTCTACCTGCTCCGCCCATTTATCCTAACGTAAAAGTTGTGCCTGAGAATCAAAAGGTAACTGTTTACTGGGATAACAGGTCGCAGAGTTCGGTTGATCCTATTTCCGGAAAAAAAGATTTTGAGGGATACAGGCTTTACAGGACAGAGCCTGGATTTGAATTATCGGGAAAACAGGATATTTACAATTCACTCGTTTTAATGGCTGAATTCGACAGTACGGGGAATTCGTACGGATTTAATACCGGGTTTTCGGCAGTTGAACTTCCTTCTCCAGTCACATTTCAGGGTGACCCTAACAGCTATAATTACAAATTCGAAATTGATAATCTGCTGAATGGCTGGCAATACTTATTTTCTGTAACCGCTTTTGACAAAGGAGATCCCGCCAATAATCTTGAGAGCCTGGAATCAGGGCCTCTGGCAAGTTTAAAGAAAGTTGTACCGGGTACCTTACCTACAAGTGATAAAAATGTAGAGGTAGGAGTTTATCCGAATCCTTATTACAGCAATGCTTACTGGGACGGTCCTTCCGAAAGACTCAGAAAAATCTATTTCTACAATCTTCCCGAAAGTTGTGAAATAACAATTTATACTTTAGCCGGTGATGTTGTTAAAAGAATTCATCACGATAAAAACAGCAATGGTTCTGATTTAAGGTGGTTCCAGCAGTACTCAGGTGATAATACACAGATTTTATCCGGCGGAGAAGAACCATGGGACTTAATTACTGATCATGATCAGGCTATTGCCACAGGACTTTATCTGTTCTCTGTGAAGGATATTTCGAACGGAGACATTAAACTCGGAAAATTTTTAATAGTTAAATAATGAGGTGTGCTATGAAAAAAATGTTACTTTTTCTTTTTCTTTTTCTTATGATAATTTCTGCGACAGCTTTTGCCCAGAATTATCCGCACGTATCGATCAGGGATATCCAGTATGTAAATCAGGATACTCTGAGTAGTTGTGAAATTCCATCTCCTTTAGCTGGTGACACAGTAAATATAACCGGCGTAGTAATGGTTGCTCCCTATAGAGATGCAAATCCGGACAGCGGTACAACATTAATAGCAGGAGCACCTGCATTAATTCTTCAGGATACCGCAGATACAGAGTGGTCGGGAATACTTGTTAGATATCCTAATATGCCGGCTGGAAATCCATTCGGACTGATAGACACCGGTTACGTCGTTAATGTTACGGGAGTCGTTGTTCCATATTTTAATACCACTGAGCTGGATCTTATCGAATTTGATGCTTCGGGAGTTGTTGGTTTCATGCAGAGACCTCAGCCGATACATCTGACGATGGATTCATTAGCGGTAACCGGAGATATTCAAGGATTATGTAAAGGAGCTAAGTGGGAATCCATGTTTGTTGAAGTTGATACAGTTACAGCTTCAACTGGTGGAATTGGTACGGGTTCCTATATTATTTCTGATGAAAATAATACCCAGGTCGTAATCGGAAATCAATCGTCTTATTTCAGAAATGCTGCCGTTCCTGTTCCGGGTACCATCCTGGGTAAAGTTGTCGGTTATATTCAGAACAGGGATAATTACGGAACTACATCATATGCAAATCTGATTAACCCGACTTATCCCGGAGATGTTGAAGTTGCTTCATTTTCTCCCTCTGTCTCAAATTTAGTTCGCGATCCTGCTAATGTTGGTTTCGGCGTCCAGGTTACTGTTTCTGCTGATATCGTTGATCCTGACGGTTATATTGCTTCTGCTAAATTGTATTACAGAAAGAATTCAGGGGCAAACGTTATAGTCACATTGGACAGCACAAGCGGAAACACCTGGCAAGCTGTTCTGCCTGCTCAGAATGATTCGTGTGTTATTAGTTATTTTATCTGGGCTCAGGATAATTCAGGTTTAGAAAGCGTGTATCCAGCCGATACTGCCAGGAGCAGATATTTCTATCTCGTATTACCCAACAGACCTCTTAACATAAGGGACGTTCAATACAGTCCTTTTGGCGGTGGATATAGTGCTTTTTCAGGGTATGAAGTTACTGTGACCGGAGTTGTTACAGCGGATACCTCAGATATTAACGGTAACGAAACAGGAACCCTCACAGGACCCCAGGTTTATATCCAGGACGGTCAGGGACCATGGAGTGGTGTAAGAATTAATGGTACAGAAGTTCTTGCACTTAACAGAGGCGATGAAGTTACAGTAACCGGTACAGTCAGTGAGACCAACGGACTGACTACAGTTGGAGGAATTAATAGTAGTTCTAATATCACTGTTAATTCAACCGGTAATACCTTGCCAACCGCTGAAGATCTGGAGACTTCGGTTATTGATGATGAAACAAATGGAACTGTTGCAGCTGAACAATGGGAGGGTGTGCTAGTTAAATATTCAAACCTTACGGTTACTAATGAAAACGCTGACGGCGATCCCGGTCCCGATGAGGGAAGCGGCGGAAACCGTAATTTTGGTGATATTCTTGTAGCCGACAACAGCGGTTCAGATACGCGTATCGATCTTCAGGATGGAAACCACGATTACAATAACTGGTGGTTCGCAGGTCAGGATACACTTCCTCATTACGTCAGCAATGGATCGACCTTCGAATCCATTACCGGGGTTGTATACTATGCTTTCAGCAATTATAAACTGATTCCCAGAAAAAATGCTGACATAGTAGGATTCGTTACAGACGTGAAGGACGAAGCTAATTCTCAGCCTTCCGCATATCATTTGAACCAGAACTATCCTAATCCGTTTAACCCGAGTACTGTTATTTCATATTCTATTCCTAAAGCCGGCATGGTTACGGTTAAGGTGTATAATATGCTCGGTCAGGAAGTACAGACCCTTGTTAATCAATTTCAGACGCCGGGTAATCACCAGATTACCTTTAACGGAAGCTCTTTAAGTTCCGGTGTATATTTCTACAGAATAAACTCTGAAAACTATAATATGGTTAGGAAGATGGTTCTGTTGAAGTAATAATATTTTTCCGGTCAGCTGCTGACTTTAATTATAGTTTTGCAGGCAGCTGACCGGAAGCCTTTTAATGGTGAAAAGTTGTTCACCCGGATTATTCACCATTAAATACTTTTACAACCTGATCCGGGAATTATATTTTCAAAGTTTGATTATAATGAATTCAATCAATAAAATAATTATTCTGCTTATACTTGGAACTTTAGTAATAAGCTGCAACGAATCTCTTGTTGATAATCCTGTGGGCAACAAATCTCCCGATACTTATATTTCTCTTTTCCCTGACAGTTCAATAGCTCAGCAGAGAAGCAGACTGAAAGTAAGCTGGTGGGGTGATGATCCTGACGGGTTGATTGTGGGATACTACTTTAAATGGGAAGGAATAGATTCTTCCTGGACCTTCACTACAAGAACAGACAGTTTATTCAGTCTGCCGATTGGAACATCAGATACAACTTACAATTTCCTGGTATCGGCTGTTGATAATTCCGGAAACGGAACGTATGACGATCAGGTGGTTCAGAATAATATAAATTACGGACCTGAACCTTTCGTTGATGCGAATGGGAACGGAAAATACGATAGCGGCGAGAAATTTTACGACATAGGTGTAATTGATCCTACTCCGGCAAGTTTGAATTTCCCTATAAAGAATTCTCCTCCTGAAGTTGCCTGGAATCCATTAACCGTTATACCCGATACGTCTTTTCCGGTGATGACTTTTGCCTGGAATACCGATGATCTGGATGGTGCCGAAACAATTGTTAATATAAATATATCCTTAAATGACACTACAAATTTTGTGGCGCTTGACGGAAACGTGAATCTCGTAACTCTCGTTCCTGTTGATTTGAATTCCTCCACTCCGGAAATGAAGATACTTATAAATGGTTCCGAATCTAATCCCCTGACTGAAAGACTTCAGGGCATTGTTTTGAATGACACAAACAGAATTTATATTCAGGCTAAGGATTTATCAGGGGCTTACTCGAAAATGATTTCTCTGCCGGATTCCGGTCATACCTGGTATGTTAAAAAACCAAATGGTAATTTGCTGATTGTAGATGATTTTCCGACGATTAATAACCAGATAACTTCATTTTATAATAATGCGTTCAATACTATCAATGGAGGAGCATTAGCAGGTAAATTTGAAGTATATGATTTTCAGAAAACACCCCTGCCGTTTCAGAATGTTACTTTTCCTCAGACGATTAAGCTGTTTAAATATCTTTACTGGTATTCAAACTCAACTCCGCATCTGTCATTGTTAAGCCTTGTGACTAATAATTTTATTGATCCGAACGGACACAACGGCAAGATTATGTTTTCTATGACATTTGCAGATTCATCTGCAGACTTTGCTGTAGATGCCCCAACACTGAGATTGTTTCTGCCGATTGACTCGCTCGGGCAAAGAAGGAGTATTCCGTTTGTATTTGCACCGGCAGATATAGTTCCGGTTTCCCCTGAAAATCAATACCCGGCTCTGCGGACAACAGAGACTTTGGGAAGTGTGAGAACGTTTTATTCAGCTTCCACATCTCAGACAGTGTATAATATTGTCGGGAACGGACCAACAGGTTTGCATGTTGATGGACCGATTGCTTTTATAAATAATGACAAACGCTTATTCTTTATAGGCGTTCCTCTGCATATCGCTAACGGCGGCAGATATGAATGTTAATCAACTTTTGGAAAAAGTATTCTTTGATGAATTTGAGATAGTACCATGATATCCTTTTTACAGTTAAAAACTAAATCAGTATTCTTTTTTCTGGTCCTCATTCTGTCAGGAAGTGCTTTAGTCTTTGGTCAGGGTAAGGGTAATCTGATCGGGCAGGTTACAGATGCTAAAACCGGTGAAGAGCTTCCGGGGGTTAATATTATATTAAAGGGTACTTACTATGGTGCCGCGACAGATATAAACGGAAAGTTCAGAATAAACGGAATTTCAGAAGGCGGATACAACATACAGGTATCTCTTATCGGATATAAAACCGTTGAATATACAGGTTATGAAATTTCCGCAAATAAAACCAAGGAATTAAATGTTAAACTTGAAGAAACAGTCTTAAGTCTCGGACAGGATGTTGTTGTGGTCGGGGAAAAACCCCTCATGGATGTAGAAGAAACCCAGAGCAAAAGGAGCGTTTCGAAGGAAGATATTGAAAAGTCAATTGTAGAAAATATTACAGACGTCGTAACCCAGCAGGCCGGAGTTGTAAAAACTGATAATACAATTCATATCAGGGGTGGGAGGTCGTATGAGAATGCATTTCTTCTCGATGGTGTGAATGTTCAGGATCCGTTATCCGGAACAGGGTTCGGACTTGAACTTAGTGCCAACGCAATAGAGGAAGTTGAGGTAATCACCGGCGGATTTAATGCAGAATACGGACAGGCTACTTCAGGTGTTGTAAATGTTAAAACACGGGAAGGCGGCGACAGCTACAGAGGGTATGTGTCGTATAAAAGGGATAATCTCGGAAATCCTCAATCAAACCATGTATTCAATGTGAATATCGCAGAGGCAAACCTTAGCGGTCCGGAACCTATAACATCTACAATTCTTCCGGCAATCGGCATTAAAATACCTGGTGAAGTTTCCTTTTTCGGCAGCTTTCATGCAGGATTCAGTGATGGTATTACGCAGGGCTATTACAAACCCACGGCTAAACAGCTTTACTCATCGACATTCGGCGGAACACGTTTCGCTCCGGAATCTGAAAACAGCTGGTTCTGGCTCGGGAAGATATCATACAAACCTGTCCCTACTTTAAAGTTTGTTTATTCATATAATCAGTCTGTGGATATAAATCAGAACTCGCAGTCATTGCAGACAAATCTTGAGTACGTTGAGCCAAGCCCCGGGATATCAATATGAATTTCAGAATATCCTCGACCAGGCTAATACCTTTACTCATAACAATGAATATAATTCATTTACTATGACCCATACTTTAAATGCAAAAACTTTTTATGAATTAAAGTTAAATCATTTCTATACTAACCTCAGAGCAGATGCAAACGGAAATAACTGGTATCAGTACACTCAGCCTCAGGATATTGTAAACTTTCCGATAGAATACTACAATCAGAACAGGGATACTGTGGGAGTGATTCCGGGTGATGGTTTCTGGGATGTCGGTAATCCGAGCACCTGGCGTGATCACTTCTTCAGCGAAACTTCAATTAAAGGTGACCTGACAAGTTTCTTTGACGAAAAGAATAAATTTAAAGCAGGATTTAACCTTCAGTTCCAGGACATGCAGGTTGTTGATATATATAAACCATGGGTAGGAACACTCTGGGATTGAATAATGATATCTACAGGGTATTTCCTGCACAGGGAGCATTCTATGCCCAGGATAATATAAACTTCAGCGGTATGATCTTAAACTTCGGACTACGGCTGGATTACTGGTTCCCGGGTAAATATGTCGATGATGCAGTAAAAAATCCGGATGTTATAACCATACCTGATGAAATACGTCAGCGCTATCAGGATGACACATTTTCCTGGTTTGGGGGAAGAAGGTTTAAAGCGAGATTAAGTCCGAGACTTGGTATCTCGCATCCGGTTTCAGATAACCAGACTCTTTTCTTTTCATACGGTCATTTCAGTAAATGGCCGAACCCCCAGTTTGTATATGCAAAACTGAATCCCTTAAATGCACAGTCGTCATTTCAGAAGTTCGGAAATCCTGATTTGAATCCTGAAACAACTGTCGCTTATGAACTCGGACTGAAAACTCAGTTTACGAATGATGACGTTTTAACGGTAACCGCTTATTATAAGGATATATTTGACTACGTAACCACAAGGACGGCTAAAATAAATTCTGCACGTTTTGTTACACAAAGCTTTATAACATATGTCAATTCTGATTATGCCAGGTCGCGTGGACTCGAAATAGAATACAAAAAAAGAATAAATAAATGGTTTACCGGTGATGCTTCAGCTTCTTATGCCATTGTAACGGGTAAAAGTTCTTCACCGGATGAGGGTGTACTCGTTGCAGAGGGAACTTTGAATGAGAATATAAAAGAATCTTATCTTTCATGGGACAGACCATTGACAGTAAATGTTACCACGAATTTTTATGTTGAGAAGGATAATGCTCTGTTCGGTTTTGGAAACGGGATTCTGGATGATTATAATGTTTATGTCCGCTTGTTCTATCAATCAGGAAAAAGATATACTCCTGCGGTGTTTACCGGGAGCTATAGTGCAGACGGAAAGCCGGAGTATGATTATATTCAGAATGACAGGTATACTAAGATAGGTGATAACTGGTTCTGGGTTGATCTGAATTTTGAAAAATTTATTGATATAAGCGGTCTTCAGTTCTCTGTATCAGTTGAGGTTAATAATTTATTTGACACAAAAAATTCGGCTATTATAAATCCTGTAACCGGCAAAGCATATGAAACAGGCGACAATGTCCCGATCTCCTGGAATGATCCCCGGTACCCGGATTTACAGGCTCCGATTTCTCCATATCCTTATAATCCGGCAAGATACTTAACCAGAAGAAATGTGAAACTTGGAGTCAGTCTGAGGTTTTAATAATGAAAAAAGCAATACTTATTATATTTCTACTTACAAGTTTTTTTGAAACAAGAGCGCAGTTATTTCCTGTGCTCGGCGGCCAGCGGGCAGGAATCTCAACGGCACAGTTCCTGAAGATCGGTGTAGGCGGAAGAGCCTCAGCTCTAGGGGATGCATTTGTTGCAATAGCAAATGATGCTTCTGCATTATACTGGAATCCGGCCGGGTTATCGCAATTTCAGGATAATGAAATATTCTTTTCCCATAATGAATGGGTTGCGGATATAAACCACGATTTTATCGGTGCCGTCTATCATCTTGATGCCAATAATTCATTTGGTGTGGCTCTTACATCATTGTCGATGAAAGATATGCCTGTTACCACAGAATATGCTCCGTTTGGAACAGGTGAATATTTTGGCTTCGGAGATCTTGCAGTGGCAGTTACGTATTCACGGAAGATGACAGATCAGTTCAGTTTCGGCGGCTCGGTTCGTTATATCGAGGAAACACTGGATAAACTGAAAATGCGCGGAGTTATGATTGACCTGGGTACTTACTACTGGACCGGATTGGGTTCAACGCGTTTCGCGGTTACGGTTTCCAATTTTGGAAATCAGCTGGCTCCGGATGGAGATGTGGTGCTGGTAGGCAGAAGAAAAGTTTCGGAATGGCAGTCGTTTTCACCTCCAACGGTATTCCGGATAGGATTTGCGTTCGAGCCCTATGAAGATGATATTAATAAATTAACCACTGCCATCCAGCTCAATCATCCGAACGATAATAGCGAGAACGTGTCAACAGGATTTGAATATACATGGAAACAGATGTTCTTTCTGAGGGGAGGTTACAAGTTTAATGTGGATGAACAGAACTATACTTTCGGAGCAGGATTAAAGGTACCTATTTCTATTGCTCAGTTTACCTTCGATTATGCCTATTCTAATTTTTCAAGATTAGGTTCTGCTCACAGATTTTCAATTATACTCGGTTTATAAAAATGAAAAGAAATTTATTGATTCTATTTTCTGTTTTTCTTCTTATACAGGGATGCGACCGGAAATTCAATGTTGATCAGCTGATTGATCCGAATACAAGCAGTGGAAATATAAGCGGTGATACGGTTTATGTTCAGTTGAACCCTGCATGGGAAGGTTTTAATAATCCTCAGGATATAATGGTGGGAAGAGAACCTTTTATCTATGTTGCTGATACTGATAATGACAGAGTTGTTATGTTAAACCTGGACGGAGATATTCTGGGGACAAGAGCTGTTAAACATCCGGTTGCGTTAGCTCAGGATTATAAGCTGAATCTGTTTGTATGCGCTAAGATGGATACTGTTGTTTCTGGACAGGCACTGACTTTGAGTGCTGTATATAAAATAAATATGCTCGCTGCTGGTCATAATATAGCTGACGCACCTGCAAAAATGATATTGCCTCGTTCCAATTCAGATATAAACAATTCCGACAGAGAATATACAGGAGTGGCTGTTTTCTACGATAATTCCTATTTCGTTGCCAGAACCGGTCCCAACAACAATACATTAATTGATCCTGATAATTCAATACTTTCTTTTGTAGTAAAAGAATTGCCGGACGGGACAGAGAAAGATTCATTGAGGGGAAGAGTAGGAAATATTGATCCGATAGGAGCCGGTGTTCTCTCAGCATATGGATTAAGTTCTATCATATCCTTTAATAAGACAAATTATGATGTAATTACTACTCTCACCGGGAATACAAACTTCAAAGTTCAGTGGCTCCAATTTGTAGATACGAGGGATTATACCGGATATCTGAATTATATATCGCCGCAAAGCTCTGAACTAATGACTCCTAACAGGTTTGAGAAGCCGGAAGGAGTAACACTGGATAATGCTCAGAATATCATTGTGGCAGATATGGCAAAAGACAGTGTGTACAGATTTAATCCGTTCGGTGATCTTCTTCAGGCATTCGGAGGCAGCGAAGTTTTTGATAAACCTTCAGGCGCAGCTTACTTCAATAAAACATTATATATAGCAGATTCGGGGAATAACAGAATATTAAGATTCATATTATCAACGGACATTAGATGACAAAAATACTTACCATACTCTTAGTACTGTTCACCACACTTACATACTCACAGATACCTATCGCTGATGCCAGGGTTAACGACTCAAATGGTTCGCCCCAGCTGCTGGGACAATCAGTAACAGTCTCAGGCATTGTAACTTCCTCCAGTCAGTTTGGAACGAGCGGGGCGGCATCAATACAGGATAATACAGCCGGGATGTGTGTGTACGGAACTGGTTTTCCGACTTCAGTTAATATCGGCGATTCAGTAGTCGTAACTGCGGTACTTACCCAATACAACGGGCTTGCAGAAATGAGTTTCAATGAACCCGGAGCCTCTTTTGATGTGATTTCATCCGGTCACCAGGTTGATCCTGAGGTAATTACCATAAATGATGTGCTGACTCAGGAATGGAACGGAGTGGAACAGTATGAAGGAAAGCTTATACGTTTGAACAATGTAACTATTTCGGGTTCGGGTAATTTCGCTGGCGGTTCAAATTATCCCATAACAGATGCAACAGGTTCTTCAGAGATACGCATATGATAATGATGTTAATTCAATAATAGGTACCCCTATCCCTTCCGGTGAAGTTGATATTATTGGAGTACTTCAGCAATATGATAATTCGCCCCCTTATAGTGCCGGGTATCAGCTGCTTCCGCGTTTTATTGGTGACATAGTTGATGACGGTGCTCCTTTAATTCTTAACCCTGTCTTTGCTTCTGATATTGACACATCTTCTTTTACCGTATATTTCAAAACAGCAAGAAACGGCAACAGTCAGGTTAAATATGGATTTACTCCCGCACTTGAGATGGATTCCGTCATAATAAATGATGACACTACATTTCATGCTGTTCCGGTTACAGGACTTCAGCCGTTCACTCAATACTATTTCAAAGCTATCTCTGATAATGCCGTGGGCAGAAGTGAAAGTTCACTTCAGAATGTGACCACTGCATCAAATGATACCAGTATCGGCAGTATGCATGTTTATTTTAATTTCCCGGTTGATACTACAGTGGCCATACCCGGTAATTCGGCTCATGGGAACAGCGATTTTAAATCACTTCTCATTCACAGAATAAACGAAGCGAATTACTCGATTGACCTTGCATTATACAGTTTCTTCGGAATGCAGGATGTTGCTGATGCGCTCATACTTGCTAAAAACCGCGGGGTAAAAGTAAGGGTGGTTTATGACGACAGGACTATACAGAATAGTATGCAGGCTCTGCTGGATGCAGGTATCCTGATGAGTCAGCGCCCTTCAAACCTGAGCGGGATAATGCATAATAAGTTTTTTATTTTTGACGCACGGGATACAATTGCCTCCAATGACTGGCTGTGGACCGGTTCATGGAACGTAACTTCAACTGAGCTTAACTGGAAGAACAATGTGGTTGAAATTAATGACCCGGCATTAACGGAGGCTTACCAGACAGAATTTGAAGAGATGTGGGGAAGCGATAATGATTTTCCGGATCCGGTAAATGCAAAATTCGGAAGTCAGAAAACTGACAATACACCTCACTTCTTTAATATTGGTGGAAGGGATGTGCAGCTTTACTTTAGTCCTTCTGATGGTACTACCAGCAAGATAATAAATACAATTAATACTGCTAATCAGAGCATTTATATGTCTCTGTATGTATTTACCCGGGATGATATTGAACAGAATATTCATGTACGTTATCTCAGTGGTATTACAGATATTAAAGGTGTAATTGACCAGATAAATGCATCCGGATCTGAATTTACAAATCTGTCGGCATACGCAGATATGTGGCATAATCTTTCACCGACGCTTCATCACAAATACGGTATTGTTGATGCATCAGCACCGGAAAGTTCACCTTACGTAATTACCGGTTCACATAACTGGTCGTCCGCCGCAGAAAATGATAATGACGAGAATACACTGATTATCCAGGATCTTGATATTGCCAATCAGTATATGCAGGAATTCAAGAAGAGATACAATGATGCAGGAGGTACGGGAGAGTTTATTGTTCCTGTTTCTGTGGAAGATAATCTGGTTAAAAATTTCAACTACACGCTTTACCAGAATTATCCTAATCCCTTTAATCCCGTTACTACGATAAGGTTTCAGGTGCCCGTAACTGAGAAGGTAGAATTGAAGATATACGATATGCTGGGTAGGGAAGTAATGACCCTTTATAATAAGGTCGCTCCTGCGGGAATTGTGGATGTGGATTTTAATGCCGGGAACCTGGCAAGCGGCATTTATATTTACCGGATCAAGGCAGGGGATTTCATCTCGGCCAAAAAGCTTATGCTGCTGAAATAAGTCTTATTTTTTACCTAAAAACCCCGGATTTGACCGGGGTTTTTAGTTTATAAGCTGAATTCTGTATACAGTTTTTATTTGTAAAATCTTGGTCAAATCCTTAAATTTGTAGACTAAATTTCTAAGAATAAGGAATAATAATGAGTGAAGTTAAAGGCAAAATCATACAGGTGATTGGTCCTGTCATTGATATTGAATTTGAAAACGGACATCTCCCCAGCATATACAATTCAATCAGAATTCCACGTACTACTACCGAAGGTGAAGAAAATAATCTGATTGTTGAAGTTCAGCAGCATCTTGGTGAGGACAGGGTGCGTGCGGTTGCAATGGATTCAACTGACGGTCTGGTCAGGGGAATGGATGCATTCGATACAGGTGAGCCGATTTCGGTACCGGTTGGGCCTGCAACATTAGGCAGACTTATAAATGTTATCGGAAACGCTATTGATGCTGAGGGCGAAATTAAAGCTGAAAAAAGATACCCTATTCATCGTCCCGCACCTGCTTTTAAAAACCTTACTACTACGCAGGAAATTTTTGAAACCGGTATCAAGGTTATCGACCTCATTGAACCTTATTCTAAAGGAGGTAAAACCGGGTTATTTGGAGGTGCCGGTGTAGGTAAAACTGTTATTATCCAGGAGCTTATTCATAACATTGCCCAGGAACATGGCGGATACTCGGTATTCGCAGGTGTCGGAGAGCGTACCCGTGAGGGAAATGACCTTTGGCGTGAGATGAAGGAATCGGGTGTACTTGAAAAGACCGCACTTGTGTTTGGACAGATGAACGAACCTCCCGGAGCAAGACTGAGAGTAGCGCTTACCGGATTGACAGTCTCTGAATATTTCAGGGATGAGGAAGGAAGAGATGTTCTTCTGTTCATCGACAATATTTTCCGTTTTACCCAGGCAGGATCTGAAGTATCTGCGCTTCTGGGACGTATGCCTTCTGCTGTGGGTTATCAGCCTAACCTCGCAACCGAGATGGGTGCACTCCAGGAACGAATCACATCAACAGATAAAGGCTCTATTACATCTGTGCAGGCTATTTATGTACCTGCGGATGACTTAACTGATCCTGCACCGGCTGCAGTTTTTGCTCACCTTGACGCTACAACTGTATTAAGCCGCCAGATCTCAGAGCTTGGTATTTATCCTGCAGTTGATCCGCTGGATTCAACCTCAAGAATAATGGAACCAGGTATCCTTGGTCAGGAACATTATGATGTTGCCCGTCTCTGTAAAGAGATCCTTCAGCAGTATAAAGACCTCCAGGATATTATTAATATCCTTGGTATGGATGAGCTTAGTGACGAAGATAAGACTACAGTTAGAAGAGCAAGAAGGATCCAGAGATTCTTCAGTCAGCCTTTCCACGTTGCCGAGCAGTTTACAGGCTTCAAAGGAAAGTATGTTAAGCTTGAAGATACCATCAGAAGCTTCAGGGAAATCATTGACGGAAAACATGATGATCTGCCTGAGTCAGCTTTCATGTATGTTGGAACCATCGAAGAAGCTGTAGAAAAAGCGAAGAAAATGAGTTAATTATGGCCGCTTTAACTCTTGAAATAATAACACCGAAAAAGATTCAATTCAAAGGTGAAGTGCAGTCGGTTACAATACCCGGAACTGAAGGAAGTTTCCAGGTATTAAAAAACCATGCTCCGCTGATGAGTACGTTTGAAATCGGTGAGGTTAAGGTTGCTCTGCCTGATGGTAAAGAGACAATTTATGCTACCGGTGGAGGTACTGTTGAGGTTCTTGATAATCACGTGCTGGTACTTGCCGATTCGCTTGAGGAAATCAAAGAGATAGATATAGAAAGAGCACGCAGTGCAAAGGAAAGAGCCGAAGGCAGGCTTACTCAGAAGACTGATACCACCGATGTAGAGAGAGCCGAAAATGCCTTAAAACGAGCTATCAACAGACTGAGACTTGTAGAAAAGTATATCAGGGCAGAAGTGTAATAATTATTCTTTACAGTTTATTTGGGAAAGTCGATGACTTTCCCTTTTTTATTTTAAACAAGGTAGAATAATTCAGGAGATATTTTTGGTTTATGATAAGTAAAACCCCAATTATTCATTTTTAATTAATAATTGTTAATTGTTAATGTATCCATCGCTCATAATGATGCTGCGGATGGTACTGGATTCTGAGAGTTGATTAGCGAGGGTTTCGTAATGTTCAATCAGATAGTTAACTCTTTCATTCTCATCCCTTAAAGTTAAAAGAGACTGCTGCTGCTGCAGTGAAAGTCCTGATTTCTCAGCAAGCTTAAACGACTTTAATCCCGTTTCCTCGTAATTTCTCCAGAAGGCCTCTTCCAGCTGAAAGTTGGTTTTCTCTATAATTCTTTCGAAAGATTCCTGCAGCTGTTCCAGCAGGGAAGGATTTACATCAGATGTGAAATCTTCATAGTCCGATACATCGGCAATGAGATATTTATCGGGGTGAGAGTAAACATTGTCGATAAAAAATCGTCCCTTACCGACGACAGATATGTCCATCTCTCCATTATCAAATTTCTGCAGGATATCTTCTATCTCAACATAACTGCCGACTTTCGATAACTCATTGTCGATCCTGGTTACAATTCCGAAACCTGTCTTTTCGGCAAGACACCTGTTAATCATCTTCTTGTACCTTTCCTCAAAAATATGAAGAGGGTATTTAGAAGCCGGAAAGACTACAATGTTTAACGGAAATAATGATATTTTCTTTAACATATTTATATATAGAAGAGGCTGACTAAAGTATCATTCCGATTTAAATCCTGAACCACAATTGAAAAATCATACTATTAGACAGCCTCTGGCCTCTGGTTTATTTTACTCTTTTATTTCGCTTCTTTAAGTCTTCTTGCAACCTCGTCCCAGTTAATAACATTCCACCAGTTATCAATGTATTCAGGACGACGGTTCTGATATTTTAAGTAATATGCATGTTCCCAAACATCAAGTCCTAATATTGGTGTGCCTTTATCATCAGCAACATCCATAATGGGATTGTCCTGGTTGGGAGTTGAAGTAATGGCCAGTTTTCCATCCTGAACGATCAGCCAGGCCCAGCCTGAGCCGAATCTTGTTGCTGCCGCATTACTAAACTTATTCTTAAATTCCTCAAAAGATCCAAACGAAGAAGTTATGGCACTTTCAAGATCACCTTTCGGAAACCCGCCGCCATTTTTCTTCATAATAGTCCAGAATAATGAATGGTTGTAATGTCCTCCACCGTTATTCCTGACACCAACAGGATGTTTAGATGCATTTTTCAGAATATCTTCGAGAGATTTATTCTCAAGATCAGTTCCTGCAACGGCATCATTAAGCTTTGTGACATAGCCGTTATGATGCTTCGTGTAATGGATCTCCATTGTTGTCTTGTCGATATAGGGTTCAAGTGCGTCGTATCCATAAGGTAGCTTTGGCAATTCAAATTTTCCCATGTATTTAACCTCCTACGGTTTATTTAATGAATATAGAAATAATAATCTCTGCTAGACCCCGAAAGATTCTCCGCATCCGCAGGTCTTCTTTGCATTAGGGTTGTTGAATATAAATCCTTTTCCATTCAGTCCATCTGTAAAATCAAGCTCTGTTCCCATAAGGTAGAACAAACTCTTACCGTCAACAAACAGCTTAATTCCCTTGTCTTCAATAACCGTATCGCCTTCTTTTGCTTCTGCATCGAATCCAAGAGTATAAGTTAATCCGGAACATCCTCCTCCTTTTACACCAACTCTTAATCCGTAATCTTCGGGGATGTTATTTTCATTCCTTATTTGTGCAACTTCCTTCGCTGCTTTTTCTGTTATGTTTATTTCGTTCTCAACTTTTGTTTCCGGCATTTTCTGTTCCCTATGTTTTAATTAAATTGAATTAATAAACATTTATTTAAACTTATAATACTTATAAAGGATCACCTGGGACAGTCGTCACAAATTCAGGATAATTAACTGTCCATCCCTGATTGTTAACAGGAATGAATATTGTTTTTTCCTCAAGATAGGCTGCCAACTCTTTAGCCAGTTGATCAGCTTCGGCATATGAGATATCAATCCCTTTCGTTTCAAGATACTTCCTGATCCCGTACTGAAAATCCCTGTAAAAGAAATTGGATTTATGAAACAGGGGATACCTGGCCTTTAGAAAATTTAAAAACTGTGCATCTTCAATTTTAAGCATGCTGAAATATTCGTTTAATTTTCCCTTAAGCATTTTTTTACCTGCAATTAGTGAGTAATATTTTCCTGTAAATTATATGGTGAATTTTTTCTCAGTCTGTTAACCAGTCCGATTACTTCCTCAATAACGAAGTCGATTTCTTCATCTGTATTAAATCTACCCAGGCCAAATCTTATTGAAGATTTTGCAAGTTCATCACTAAGGCCTATCGCACTAAGTACATGGCTTGGTTTAAGCGAAGCCGAAGTACAGGCAGAACCGGTCGATACTGCAACATTTCTAAGGTTAACTATGAACTTATCTGACCTTACACCTTCAAAACATATATTTAAATTATTCGGAAGGTGGTTATCCGGATCACCATTCAGCCGGATATTTCCGATCTTATCTGTAAACTTTTCAATCATCCTGATTCTATATGATGCCAATCTCTTGCTTTCCGTTTCAAGATTCTTTCCGGCAATTTCCACTGCTTTACCAAATCCAACTATTCCTGGTACGTTTAAAGTTCCCGATCGAAGTCCATTTTCATGTCCTCCTCCAAAGATCATCGGAGTAAGCCTCGTTTTGGGATCTTTTTTCTTTATATAGAGAGCGCCTATTCCTTTTGGACCATAGATTTTATGAGCAGAAAAGGAAACCAGGTCAGCATTTTCTGCTTTAAACTTAATTTTGCCTATTGCCTGGGAAGCATCTGTGTGGAACAAAATGTTTCTTTCTCTGCTGATACGGCCTATGGTTTCTATATCATACAAATTTCCAATCTCATTGTTGGCAGTCATTATTGAAATAAGAATTGTATCGTTCCTTATTTCATTTTCCACATCCTCCGGATTTATTCTGCCGCAGTTATCTACAGGCAGAACTGAAATATCAAATCCTTTAGATTCAAGTGCTTTCAGTGAATCAAGTACGGCATTATGTTCAACTGCAGAGGTTATTATATGCCTGCCCTTCGAACTATAGCTTTCTGCTATGCCGGAATGAGCAAGGTTTATTGATTCCGTTGCACCGCTTGTAAAGATTATTTCTCCGGGCTCTGCTCCAATAAAATCAGCTATTTTCTTCCGCGAAAGCTTTACTGCGCTTTCGGCTTCCCATCCATATGAATGATCCCTGCTGGCTGCATTCCCGAATTTGTCGGTAAACCAGGGGAGCATAGCTTCCAAAACCTCCGGGTCGAGAGGTGTTGTTGCCTGGTTGTCTAAATATATAGGGAATTTCATACTATTTTCTGCTTTATAAAAGCTGGTTAACTTTCATATTTTGAAATACTTTATCAATCTCTCTCTGAACTTTAATCAAAGGATCTCTTATCATGCAGCAGTCAAAATGACTGCAGTCATTCTGAGAGCTGTTCTCATTCATACAATTTGTAATCTGATAGTTTTCCTCAATTGCGCTTATTATTTCCATCAGGGATATTTGATCTGGAGTTCTGGCAAGAGAATATCCGCCTCTTACTCCCTGATAGGATGAAATAATGTTCTTTTTTACTAGCTGCTGAAGAACTTTGGCTACTAACTCATATGGAATATCATAAAACTGTGAAATATCACGGGCAGTTGAATAATTTCCGCTGGAGTTGATAGCCAGATACCTTACAGCCATCAAAGCATATTCGCTTTTCTTGGACAATTTAAGCATTATTAAATAAGACTATATTGGTCGGATATAAACCTAAGCAAATTGGCAGGAAAAATCAAATTAATGATCTTAGAATCCTACCAAAGAAATAGAATATTTAGCCAGGTTTACCAGAGGAGTAAAATATATACCAAGAATAAGTATGGGAGCCAGCAGAATAAGCAGCATTACTATATTTGCAAATGAAACGTTGATTGCCGGCTTTTCTACTTCAACCCTAACCAGGTACATATTCTTGAGTACTTTGATGTAGTAGTAGAGTGACACAACAGAATTCAGAAGGGCAATAACTGCAACAACAATCATCTTTGCATCAACCAGTGCAATAAAGAGATACAGTTTGCCGATGAATCCGGCTGTCGGGGGAAGTCCGGTTAAAGAGACAAGGAATATTGCCAGGGAGATTCCCAGCCAGGGAGAAGCATAACCCAGACCCTTATAATCGTCAAGTTCCTCAGAGCCGATCTTGTTAGCTATAAGCATTACAACAAAGAAAGCTCCAAGAGTCATAAAGGCATAAACACCGAAGTAGATCAGAATCGCGATAAGACCCTGATTTGATAAAACAGCGAGTCCAAGCAGGATATAACCGGCATGAGCTATGCTGGAATAGGCAAGCAGTCTTTTCATATTACTCTGCCACAGTGCCGCAAAGTTGCCGAGTGTCATTGTAAGGATCGAGATAGCGATGATAAATGATTTCCAGTCAATCAGATTTACCAGGTGCCAATAACCATTCTGGTCAACTCCTATTACGAAGGTAATTCTGATAAATCTGATCAGCAGGGCGAAACCCGCTGCCTTACTGGCAATAGAAAGATAAGCGGTTATTGTAACAGGAGCTCCTTCATAAACATCGGGAGTCCAGAAATGAAACGGTGCAGCTGAAATCTTATAGCCGATACCAGTGAATATCAGTAAACCGGATATCAGCATTGTAAGAGTATTATAGCTGCCATTCTGGAGTATCAGGTTAATTTCATAAATATTTGTAGATCCTGTCATTCCGTAAAGCAGTGAAATACCGAAAAGCATAATCCCGCTTGCCACACTGCCATAGATAATATATTTAAGTGAAGCTTCACTGTTTCTAAGAGAGGTTTTAGTAAAACCGGCCAGGACATATGAAGATAATGAAACCAGTTCAAGAGACAGATATATCAAAATAAGATCGGCGGCTGAAACCATGAAGAACATTCCCAGTATCATTCCGAAGATCAGGCTATAATACTCGCCATGCCTGTCCATACTCTGATTTACCTCATCCGAATTTACGGAGAAGTAGACGATGAAAAGGGAAGAGAGGATTACAATAAGTTTGAAAAAGGCGCCGAATGAATCAACAGCAATCAAACCAGATCCGCCCCGGGGACTGCTTGCAAAAGTACTTAAGCCAAACTGGTCAATTACATAATAACCGGCAACCAGCAGCCCTGCAAGAGAAATAAAGGGGAGCAGTTTCTTATTTTTATCCATTATCAAATCGACCAGAACAAGTACAACAAGTGCAGCCGAAATAGCAAGTTCTGGTCTAATCAGGTGAAGACTTTTAGTTATATAGCTGAGATCCATCATTTTTCAAATTCCGTTAAAATATCTTAGAATGATGCTAACTGACTGTAAATAGTCTGTGCATGTGCCATAAATTTAACCATCGCATTAACAGATGCATTCATCAGGTTCAACATAGGAGCCGGATATACACCAAGGAATATTACTATAACACTTAATGGAACAAGCATCGCATATTCTCTGAATGTAAGGTCTTTAAGTGATGACCATTTTTCTTTCAGGTTTCCAAGGTAAACACGCTGGAACGTCCAGAGCATATAGCCTGCGCCCAGCAGAATTCCTAATGTAGAGATGATAGTGAGAACCCGAATACTCTCAGATCCAAATGCACCCAGGAAGACAAAGGCTTCTGAAACGAAACCGCTTAAACCTGGAAGTCCTATTGCTGCAAAGAAAGCTAATGTTGTGAAGCCGGAGTAAATCGGCATCTGGTTAGCAAGTCCTCCGAATTCTTCAATACCTCTGGTATGTGCACGGTCGTAAATAACGCCGACAATAAGAAAGAGCATTGCTGTAATTGTACCGTGGTTGAACATCTGGAGGACAGCACCTGAGATCCCAAGTGTATTAAGCGATGCCATTCCCAGCATTACAAATCCCATATGAGATACAGAGGAATAAGCAATGAGTTTCTTGAAATCTTTCTGAGCCATAGCGCAGAGAGCTCCGTAAAGAATGTTAATCATACCAAAGAGGGCAATATACCATACAAGCTGTCGTGTGATTTCAGGAAATATCGGGAAGCATACCCTCAGGATTCCGTAAGTTCCCATCTTAAGAAGAACGCCCGCAAGTATCACGCTAATTGCTGTCGGGGCTTCAACGTGAGCATCGGGCAGCCAGGTGTGGAACGGGAACATCGGAATTTTGATAGCAAAACCAATGAACAGTGCAATATAGGCTATAAATCTCAGGTTAGAAGGATTCAGCGGTGAAAGAATGCCGCCCGCCGTATAATTGGCTGTGTCCATCATCGACAGCATATTAAATGTAAATACTCTGGTTCCATCAGCCATTGGCTCCATAGTGCTGAAATACAGTCCTATCATTACAAGTAAGATGAAAACACTTCCGAGTAATGTATAAAGGAAGAACTTTATAGCTGCATATTCTCTTCTTGGACCTCCCCAGATACCGATCAGGAAGTACATCGGGAGAAGCATCAGTTCCCAGAAAATGTAGAACAGGAAGAAATCGAGTGCAACGAAAACTCCCATCATACCTGTGTCGAGTAAAAGAAATAAGGCGAAGTAGCCTTTAACAGACTTATTTATATTCCAGGAAGATAAAGTTGCTACGAAAGTGATTATCGCTGTCAGCAGCACCATCGGGACGCTGAGTCCATCGATTCCCAGGAAGTAATCTATTTTGATTTTACCTATCCAGGCAAGTCCGCTGATATCAATCCATTTGAATTTTTCTATGAACTGGAATGATGAAGCATCGTTTATTCCTCCTGCAGCATAATTATAATTCGCAAGTATCATAACAGCAAGAATTAGCTGTATACTGGTAATCAGGAGTGTCAAACTCTTTATTACCTGTGACTGCGTTTTGGGCAGGAACATAATTATTAGCATGCCCAGAACAGGGAGGAAGGTTATTAACGAAAGAATAGGGAAGTTTTCCATCTTTTTACCTGATAAATTTCTACCTTAAAATGACTTAAATAAAAACAATAAAATTACTAACGAGAATATCACCAATACGATATAGGTCTGAACCTTACCCGTCTGGAAGCGTCTGAAGATTAATCCTACAAATCCGGAGAGGTAGGCCATAAAGTTTACAAGTCCGTCAACTACAACATTATCGAATTTTCCGCTGAACCTTGAAAGACCTTTTGTAACAGTAGCAGAACCATTAACGATTCCGTCGACAAAGAATAAATCAAACCACGCAAGAAACTTGCTTAGACCAATTGTGCCTGCAACAAATGTGGCGTAGTAGAACTCATCGAAATACCACTTATTCAGAGAGAGCAGATAAAGCGGCTTTAATTTTTCTGCAAGTTTATCCGCACTTATCTTCTGCCACTGGTACATTGTATATGCGAGAAGTATTCCGAATCCTGCAAGGAAGAGTGAAAGGAACATTGCAGGGTAATGAACATGGTGCATTGCTTCAGTGTATGCTGAGGAGAAAATTACTTCTGGTTCCTGTTACTTCCACCTCCTGTCCTACGTCTGCCTTGATATCGGTCTTCATAAAGTCGTAACGTGCGTTATCGGGAACAGACAGTTCCGGAACCTTAACCCACTTCGACATCAATGCACCGGCTTCAGGGTTAAAGGGATTTGGGGTGTACCATATAAAAATAGAGAGCATTGAAAGTACAACCAGGGGCATTGCCATTGCGAACTTAGATTCATGTGCATGATCGTATTTTTCCTGGTTGCGTGGTTTACCATGGAATGTCAGGATCAGCAGTCTGAACATATAGAATGCGGTTAAAGCTGCCACGAAGAATCCGACTACCGGGAAGAACCAGTGTCCGGTCAGCGAAGCAAAAGCATAGGAACCGGCAAGTATACCATCCTTACTGAGGAATCCTGATGTTAGAGGAATACCCGAAATTGCCAGTGATGCGATAAGGAATGAAGCATAGGTAATCGGCATCTTCTTCCTTAGTCCTCCCATTTCTCTGATGTCCTGTTCATGGTGCATTGCATATATTACCGAACCGGAATCAAGGAACAAACAGGCTTTGAAGAAAGCGTGTGTTATTAAATGGAAGAATGCAAACTGGTATGCTCCAACTCCAAGGGCCATAACCATATAACCTAACTGGCTTACAGTTGAGTAGGCAAGTACCTTTTTAATATCGTTTTGTGTTAAAGCGATAGTAGCAGGAATAAGAGCTGACAGGGCTCCAATAATGGCGATGAAAAGAAGAGCATCTCCCGTAAGCATTGTGAAAATCCTGGTCACAAAAAATACACCTGCCGCGACCATTGTAGCAGCATGTATAAGAGCACTTACCGGTGTAGGACCCTCCATTGCGTCAGGCAGCCATACGTGAAGAGGAAACTGTGCAGATTTTCCTATAGCACCGCAGAAGAGCAGAATTCCTGTCATAGTTAACCAGAACTCACTATTAAAAGGGAGCTGCCCGTTTGAGATCGCCAGAAATATTTTATCAAAAGTGAAAGTATGATAAGTGGAATATAAAATCAGTATTCCTGCAAGCATTCCGATATCACCGATCCTGTTTACCAGAAAAGCTTTTTTACCTGCGTCTGAAGCACTTTTCTTTTCATACCAGAAACCGATCAGCAGGTATGAAGAAATACCTACAAGCTCCCAGAAGATATACATCATGAAAAAGTTATGAGTCAAAACTATTCCGCTCATAGAAAAGACGAACAGTCCCAGGTATGCAAAGTACCTGCTGAATCTTTTATCGCCTTCCATATAAATGGTGGAAAATATGTGAACCAGAAAACTGATCAGAAATACCGCCATAATCATAATTACAGAAATATTATCCAGCAGTATTCCCAGTTCGATCTTTAATTCACCAAGTAAAGGAATGTTTCCCAGGTTAATCCACACGAACTCAGCAGTAATATTTGAATTTAAGTATGTGGACAGTTTTACTGATACAAGTATTATTGTAAAAACAAATCCAAGACCCACGGTAAATATCTCAAACCAGTAGGCTGCTTTGAATTTCTTCCCGATGAAAAGGGTTACTAATAAATCCGAGCAGGGGAAGAAACAGAACTGCAGTTGCAAGCTGTATTAAAGTTGATTCTGCCATACTATTCAATCTTTCAGTCTGTCTATTTCATCAACATTTACAGTTGAGAAGGTTTTATAAATATTTAATACTATTGCGAGAGCAATTGCGGCCTCGGCGGCTGCCAGCACGATGATGAACAATGCCATTGCCTGGCCGTTATATCCGAAGTTTCCGAATTTGGAAAATGCAATAAAGTTGATATTCGCTGCATTTAGTATCAGTTCTACGCCCATTAAAACCATAACTGCATTTCTTCTTGTTATGATACCGAAGAGGCCCATCGAAAAGAGTAGAACACTGATTATTAAAAAATGATTAAGACCTATGTTTTCCATAATTTACCTGCGAGCTATTGAAGCTGCTCCTAATAATGCTATTAAAAGAATAATTCCCAGAAGTTCGAATACAATAACGTATTCCTGCAGAAGCAGTGTACCGATAGTTCCTGCATCGGGAAGCGGTACATTTGCAGGAAGTACTTTCCAGTTAGTGTTAACTGCAGACGATAAAAGAAGTCCTGCAAATAATCCCACTCCTATTGCGGCCGGAAGCATCTGCATTGTTCCCGTTTTGATCTGAACGTTCGTAATCTTGTTTGTAAGCATCACGCCGAAGATCAGAAGAATAAGGATGCCGCCTACGTAAACGATAAGCTGTACTATTGCTACAAAATCTGCTCCCAGCAGAACATAGATTCCTGCAACACCAAAGAATGTAAACAACAGGTAGAAAGCAGAATGCACAATGTTCCGGGTTGTTACAACGAAGAATGCAGAGATCAGTGTTACTGCTGCGAAGAGATAAAAGATTATGTCGTATATATTCATCTTAAAATATCTTTATTTAATTAGCACTTCCGGAATTTTCCGGTGGTTTGTTTTCAGATTTATTCTCGGTTTTCGGCTCTGTCTTTGGTTCAGCTTTAGGGGCTGCTGCTTTTTCTGCAGCTGCCTTCGCTGCGGCGGCCGCTTTCTCTGCTGCTGCAGCTGCTTTCTGGGCAGCTTTTTCAGCTTCCATCTTAGCAAAGTTGTCCTTCTTTTCCTCAATTTCCTGAGGGGTAAGGGTTACAAAATCATATACAAGTTTATTTCTGTCGTATTCCGAAAATTCATAAACATCAGTCATATAAATACATTCAGTAGGGCAGGGGAACACGCACAGCTGACAGAAGCAGCATTTCGCAATATCTATATCGAATTTGGTTACCCAGAGGGCTTTTTTCTTACCGTTTGATGTTTTTCCGAGGTCCTCAGCAGGGAGACTCTTTACGGTTTCGATCTGAATACAGTCAACGGGACAGGCTCTTGCACACTGATCACATCCGATACAGTCATCCATATTAACATAAAGACGGTTTCTTTCTCTCTCGGGAAGATCCGGTCTAACATCGGGATATTGAATGGTTACTGCGGGCACAAACAGGTGTTTGAATGTTACTTTCATTCCGATAAGAACCGTAACAACTCCCGTCCAGACATTTATAAAATATTGTTTCATAATTTTTAGAGTACGGTTATTAAGCCAACGATTAAAAGATTAACAAAAGCTATAGGAATTAAATATTTCCAGCACATTGCCATAAGCTGATCTACGCGCAGTCTTGGAAGAGTCCATCTCAACCACATCTGTACAAAAACAAAGAATATTCCTTTTGCTGTAAACCAGAAGAACTGTTCTATCGGCACAAGCCAGTGAATACCAAGCGTATTGCCAAGGTATCCGAATGGAGACTGATAGCCGCCGAAGAAAATTGCCGATACTATTGCCGATACAGCAAACATATTGGCATACTCAGCAAGGAAGAACATTGCGAACTTCATCCCTGAATATTCTGTATGGTATCCGGCAACAAGTTCTGATTCAGCTTCGGGTATATCGAAAGGAGTCCTGTTAACTTCGGCAAGGGTAGATAAATATATAATCACGAAGGCGACAATCATAAGCGGGATAAATACGAATTTACTGATGCCGAAATCGGGTCCCCCGAAAATGATCCAGTTCCAGAAGTAGCCGGTCTGCATCTCACTTAAGGTATAAAGATTAAGTGTGCCTGTCATCATTACTATTGTAAGCACGACAAGCATTGTGGGAATTTCATAGCTGATAATCTGGGCAGCAGATCTCATAGCTCCAAGCAGCGAGTATTTATTGTTCGATGCCCAGCCGGCCATAAGAATACCTGCGACAACGAGTCCTGAAACAGCAACTATGTAGAAAAGTCCCAGGTCTATGTTGGCGCCGATAAAAGCCCCTGAGAAAGGAATCGCAGCAAATACAGCATAACTTCCGGCAAAAACCAGTGCTGGTGCGATATTGAACAAAGGTTTATCAGTTCCTTCGGGAACAATATCTTCTTTCTGCACAAGTTTTAATATATCTGCTACGGTCTGGAGAATACCATGGTAACCTACTCTCATCGGACCCAGTCTGTCCTGCATATGCGCGGAAACTTTTCTTTCCAGGAGCACTGCAAACAGGGCAAAGGGAAGAATGAAAACAAACAGCGGAAGGAGGCTCATTATGAACGCTGATAGAGGCGCGCTTCCTGTCCAGTTAAAGAGGATATCGTAAATCATCTGTCGACCTCTCCTAATACAATATCGATACTACCTAGAATTGCAATTACGTCAGCAATCATATGACCTTTACAGAGCTCATTCATTATTCCGAGGTGCACAAATGAAGGACCTTTAACCTTTACTCTGAAAGGATTTACAGTTCCATTGCTGATAATAAAATAACCGAGTTCACCGCGTGGATTCTCAACGCGGGCATAAACCTGACCTACCGGCGGTTTAATTCTTTTAGGGATGGCTGATGAAACATCGCCTTCGGGTATCTGATCGAGTGCCTGTTCAATTATTCTCAGACTTTGTTCCATTTCAAGCACTCTCATATAATATCTGTCCCAGCAGTCGCCCGTAGTTCCCATCTCACCCTTACCGACAGGGATATCAAAATCGAACTTGTCATAAACCGAATAAGGATCGTCTTTCCTGAGATCCCATTTCATTCCGCTCGCTCTCAGGTTAGGACCAGAGATTCCGAAGTTGATGGCAGTCTCAACCGGAAGTACACCAACATTTGCAGTTCTTTCAATAAAGATCCTGTTGCCGGTAAGCAGATCGTTCAGTTCTTTAATTTTTGGCCTGAAGTAGGGGATGAATTCCTTCGCAAGTCTTACAAAATCAGGATGAAGATCGTGTGAAACGCCGCCCGGCCATATATAATTGTAGAGAAGCCTTGCGCCCGAAACAAGCTCAAAAAGACTAAGGATCTTCTCACGGTCTCTGAAGCAGAAGAGGAACGGAGTCATAGCTCCGATGTCAGCTCCGTATGTACCAAGTGCTACAAGGTGAGAAGCTATTCTCTGGAATTCACCCATAATCACGCGGATATATTCAACTCTCTCCGGTACTTCTATTCCCAGCAGCCTTTCAACAGCTACGGCATAACCGAATTCGTTATACATCGAAGCAAGATAATCCATACGGTCTGTATAGGGAACAACCTGCGGATAGGTCATTGCTTCAGCATGTTTCTCAAAACAGCGGTGAAGATACCCTATATGAGGGCGAACTTCTTTAATTATTTCACCTTCAAGAGTCAGTTCCAGTCTGAGCACACCATGAGTTGAAGGGTGCTGAGGACCCATATTCAGGATCATCTCTTCCGATCTTATTCCGCTCGGGTTTACTTCTTTTTGTGCTTCAACAATCATTATTTAATTTCCAAAAACAATTATTTCGTTATGATCAATTTCTTAATAGGGGACTTTCATTCCCTGGTAAAACTCAGGGTTCTTATAATCTTTTCTTAGGGGATGTCCGGCTTCCCAATCGTAAGGCATCAAAATTCTTCTCAAATCAGGATGATTCAGGAAATTGAATCCCACCAGATCATATGCCTCTCTTTCATGCCAGTCGGCGCATCTCCATACTTCAGCAACAGACTCAAGCTCCGGATTTTCTCTGGGTACAGAAACTTTAAGTACAACTTTCTGCTTCAGTGAAGTTGATTCAAGGTGGTAGAATACGCTTAAAGTTCCGCCGGTTATAGTAAAAGTTCCGTCTTCGGCGGTTTTCTTTTCACCGTTGTCGTCATCAACACCCGAGAGGTTCATCAGATTATCAAAGAGGAGTTCCTCTGTATCTCTAAGGAAGTAGCAGATGTTATTGATTTCGCCCGGTGCGACTGAAAAGTATGATTCAACCGGCTGCCCGGTTACCAGATCACTTACAGCTTCGGGGAATCTGCTCTTCAGAATTTCGAAAATTTCTTCTGTAGATTTCATGCTGATTTCTTTACAATAGATTCATTACGGATTTTTTCCTGGAGCTTTAATAATCCCTCTAGCAAAGCTTCAGGGCGGGGAGGACAACCCGGTACATAAACATCAACCGGTATAACTCTGTCAACTCCTTTTAAGACGTGATAGCCATGTTCCCAGTAAGGACCGCCGCAGTTTGAGCAGCTTCCCATCGAGATAACATATTTCGGATCGGGCATCTGCTCATACAATCTTTTTACACGCAGAGCCATTTTAAGTGTTACAGTTCCGGAAATAATAATAACATCCGACTGACGCGGGGATGGACGTGGGATAACGCCGAACCTGTCGAAGTCATAATGTGAAGCTGAAGTAGCCATCATTTCGATTGCACAGCAGGCAAGCCCAAAACCTACCTGCCAGACAGAAGAAAGCCTGGCCCAGTTAAGAAGATCTTCAACTTTGGTTACAACTATATTTCCGTCGTTTAATTGTTTGTCTAGTAGTCCCATTTGTGTATTCTATATAATAGTGTTAAACAACTTCCTCAGTTATTATTTCCTGCTTAACCTCAGCCTTCTTTTTAATGACCGGGGGAACAGGTTTAGGACGTGCCCATTCAAGATCGCCCTTGCGCCATTCATAGGCCATGCCCAGGCCGAGAAGCACCAGGAAAATTGCTCCTACCAGGAACCCTCCCATACCAAAATTTTTGTAAACAAGGGCCCAGGGTACAAGCAGCACAACTTCCACATCGAAAATGAGGAAGATCAGAGCAACAACATAAAACCGTATATTAAATTTAACCCAGGGGGATCCCTCAATATTCTCACCGCACTCATATGTTAAAAGCTTTTCTTTGGTTGGACGGGCGGGACGGATAAGCTTGGCCGCAAAAACGGCTACGATAACGAAGAGGATTGCTGTGAGTATAAAAACGAATATCTTACCGAATTCTGTTATCATAAAATTAAATTTTTGGTCAAAATTAACACTACGGGTAAGTAATGTCAATAAATTCAACAGTTACAAATTTGCTATCTGTGGGCAGCAAATATTTTCAATGCCGCAGCATTTTCAATATATATGCCACTAAAATTACAGGCTTAAAGTGTTGAAAATCATTCGAAAATGATGATTTTTATCAATATTAAGATGATTGGATTTTTTTCTTTTCTCAATTGGGAGAAAAAGAATTAAAACAACAACAGAAAAGGATTCGTAAAAGCAGGTTTTCCCGCCCTTAATTAAACGGAATCCGGATTTAGTCGGGAAACCGGGATCTGCTGAGCTCCCGGGTAGGAGCAAGTGTCTTCATATCGATTCGCAGAGCTGAGTTTAAGAGACTAAAGATTTTATGCCCTCCTGAACTGCAGACCTGTCATGTTCCGGGTGAAATGAGTTCTGTACAGGCGGCTGTATTATTCGTGTGAAGATCACGATAATCAGCAGCTGCCGATATATGCGTGTTATTAATTGATTATAAATCGAATTACCGGTATATTTTCAATCTAAAATTTATAATCGTTGCTTGTCCGGTCTGCAAGATTGAAGCTTTCCTTTCCCTGACCGGGGGATACCCAGGAAAAGTGTATTATCTAATTCCGGATATATAAGGGTTCGATGAATTTAATTAAACAATATATAATACAGTCAATAACTAATGCTGCCAACAGTCTGCGCTTGAGTACTCAGAAGATTGAAGTGGTGGGACTTCTGAAAGAGCTGATCTCAAAATCAGAGGATCTTGAAGCTGATATTATAAAAATGAAAAAGATTACCCAGTTCTCTACTCTGGCCATAAGACTAAATGAGATATATAATTATTTAATACAGTCACAGGTCGACATGAGCAAACTCTCGGATAAATTCAGAGAGCACAGTCAGTATTTAATTAAAGACCTTAATAATATGCTTGAGAATGTGGGACCTGTGAGCTTCAAAGAAGCTGTTGAAGTATTTTATAATAAAGATAGATCAGAAAGCAGCGGGGAAATCAATATTGATCTTTCCAGACGTACTGCCGGGGATATAACATTTGAGCCTGAAAACAGGGAATCCATTAAGGAAAAAATTATAATGGATGAGGAAAAAGAGGATGATATCTTTTTCCAGAATTATGAGTCCACTGTTTTGAAACCGATCAAACCCCTTGATGCGATGCTTAAAAATCTGGCTGAAGGAGAAACTGACGAAGCGGATATCATCAGTTTTGCAGATACCTTAAACCACAATGCCGAAGTCTCCTCCCGGGCCGGTTTCGAGATCATCGCCAACATGCATAAGATTACTGCAAAAGCTTTAAGGTTAATTAATAATAAATTCCTTACCCCCGATAAAGCCACTGTAGAATCTATGCGTGCCTGTCTGATAGTTATTGTGGCAGTTGTGAGAGGTAAGGAAGTAGATATAACTAACTATCTCAACCGTGCCGAAGAATTCGGTGAGAGGATTGATTTAATAAACACGAAGGAAAATATCCATAAATGAATTTGTACGCTGTAATAATGGCCGGTGGAGTCGGTTCAAGATTTTGGCCAAGAAGCAAGAAAAAAACACCAAAGCAGCTGCTTAATATTTTCGGGACAAACACTATGATCCAGGAAACCGTAGAACGCCTGAATGGCATTGTTCCCGAAGAAAACATTTTCGTTATCACCAACCGGGTTCAGAGGGATGAAATCATTCGGCAGCTGCCTTATGTGCCTGAGAATAACATTATTGAGGAGCCGTTCGGCAGAAATACCGCTGCCTGTATCGGTCTTGCATCGATTGTTGTTAAATCAAAATGTAAAGATGCAGTTACACTTATTCTGCCTGCTGATCATATTATTAAAGATTTGGATGAGTACCACAGAACTCTGCAGGAAGCTGCAGAATTTGCCGAGAGCTCAAAAGGACTCGTCACTATAGGTATAAAACCTTCAAGACCTGAAACCGGTTACGGATATATCCAGATGGAAGAGAAAGAAATAGCCGATAATATTCATAAGGTATATACTTTTGCCGAAAAACCGAATTACGCCACAGCTGTAAGATTTCTTGAGAGCGGAGATTTTTACTGGAACAGCGGTATGTTTATCTGGCACGTGGATGCAATATTGAATGAAATTGAGAAATATATGCCCGATCTGCACGAAGGACTTGAAGAACTGAAGCCTTCACTTAACAAACCCGAATTCAATGATGCTCTTGCTAATGTATACGGTAAGCTGCGGAATATTTCCATCGATTACGGTATTATGGAAAAATCGCAGAATGTATACCTTATTAAAGGAGAATTTAGCTGGAGCGATGTAGGCAGCTGGGAAGAGGTTTACCAGCTTTCCGATAAAGATGAAAACGGTAATGCAGTTATGGGTAATATTTTTACTGAAATGACGGTTGATTCCTATATATACTCGCCTGATAAGTTTGCCTCAGTTATCGGAGTTGATAATCTGATAATTATAAATACAAATGATGCTTTGCTTGTGTGCCGAAGAGATAAGAGCCAGGATGTCAAAAAAATTGTGGACCATCTTAAGATTAACAAGCTTACAGAATATTTATAATAATGCGAGCAATTCGCTGAAATCTATCCTATGAAAAAACTCTTAACAGAGAAAGATATATATAACGCAGCGAAGGAAAGTGAAATTATCCTCATAGGGAAGGATGATATACTTACCCCATCGGCAAAGGATAAAATAAAAGAACTGGGGCTGAAGGTAGTAGACAGAGAAGAAGCGGAGAAACTTGGGGACGAATCTTACAAGCTTTCTAAAACAACAAGACTAAACAGGATAGTAATCGGCAGTGATCATACCGGCTTCAGAACCAAAAACCTGCTTACAAAAGTGCTTACAGAAAAAGGTTTTCATCTTATTGATGTAGGAACATATGATGAAAAATCCTGCGATTATCCTGACTTTGCGTTTGCTGCCGCAAAAAAAGTTCAGGACGGTGATGCTGATTTCGGAATAGTAATAGATGCAACAGGAATTCCTTCTGCGATTACCGCTAACAAACTCAATGGAATAAGAGCAGCTACATGTTATAATGAATTTTCTGCCAGAAGTGCCAGAGAGCACAACGATGCAAACGTACTTGTACTCGGAGCAAAGGCTCTGGGTGAGGAAACGATAAAGTCAATCCTTGAGGTCTGGCTGAGTACCAGGTTCGGGGGAGGAAGACATCAGAAACGTCTTGATAAAATAACCGGTATTGAGAAAAAATACAGATAAGAATCACACTGACTCTTTCACTCGCTTATTTATTTATATTTTTTTAATTTTCATATGTAATTATTTACTTAATATGATTACGGCTAACATCAGCCTTCCATATTTACCATTATTCAACTTTAGCGCTATTTGATGGAAAACCCTAAGGAACAATTGTGTTTGTAACTAATGCCCCCGTTGCTGAGACTTTAGAGCTGGAAAATCAGATCTTTCTCTTAAAAATTTATTCTCCCGAAATTGCCTCTATTATAAAACCGGGACAATTCCTGAATATACGCGTTTCGCAATCCCATTACCCTCTTCTCCGGCGGCCTTTCAGTGTATGCGATGTTGAAGGTGACCATTTCTTTATCATGTTTAATGTATACGGAGAAGGGACAAAGCTGCTCGCCGGCAAACACCCGGGAGAGCTGATAGATATACTGGGACCTTTAGGGAATGGATTCAACATTGACGATGATTTTGATACTGCAATTATAGCAGCCGGCGGTCTCGGTGCAGCACCTTTCCCTTATCTTACCAGGCTGATTCCAAAAGACAAACAGATTATTACTTTTATCGGAGGTAAATCACATTCTGATTTAATTAAGTACGGGATGGTAAATATTAACCTGTCGACTGATGATGGTTCGGAAGGGTACAAAGGAACTGTAGTAGATCTGCTTTCGTCCAGGCTTACGGAGTTAAGCGGGAAAAAAATAAAGATTTTCGGGTGCGGTCCCAACGCAATGTTGAGATCGTTAAAAGAATTAGCTGTTGCTAATGATATAAACTGCGAAGTATCTACCGAATGTGCAATGGCCTGTGGATTCGGTATCTGTCAGGGATGTCCAATTGAGTCTACTGAACAAAAAGAAAGGTATCTTCTTGTATGTAAAGACGGCCCCGTCTTTAATGTAAAGGATGTGGTTATATGAATAAGCCGGATCTCAGTGTAAAAGCAGGACCGATGACTTTCAGAAACCCTGTACTTCTCGCTTCGGGGACAGTAGGATACGGAAATGAGATATCCGAATTTATTGACCTGAATAAAATTGGCGGGATCGTAACAAAATCATTAAGTTTAAAACCGAGAAAAGGAAATCCACCGCAGCGTATAGTTGAAACACCGTCCGGAATGCTAAATGCTATAGGTCTTGCCAATGTTGGCGTTGAAGAATATATTAAAACAAAGATTCCCTTTATCGAGAAGTATGATGTTCCGCTTATCTGCAATATCGCGGCAAGTTCCATTGAAGAATATGTTGAGTGTACAAGAATACTGACTGAGCAGGAAGCAGTAGATGCCTTTGAAATAAATGTTTCCTGTCCGAATGTTAAAGAGGGAGGTCTCCAGTTTGGAAATAATGTGAGTGCAGTTGCTAAGATAACAGACCGTGTAAAGGCAGTTACCAATAAGCCGGTAATAATCAAGTTATCTCCAAATGTATCTTACATATCAGAGTTCGCGAAAGCTGTAAAAGACTCGGGAGGAGATGCCGTTTCGGCAATAAATACACTGGTTGGAACAGCATTCAACATTTTTACCAAAAAACCGAAGATAAAGAATGTAAACGGAGGATTGTCAGGTCCTGCTATTAAACCGGTGGCACTGGCAAAAGTCCTTGAAATAAAGCAGAAAGTCGATATCCCCATCATTGGAATAGGCGGAATAATGAACTGGAAAGATGTGATAGAGTTTATGATAGCAGGTTCATCAGCAATTCAGATTGGAACATTAAATTTCATAGATCCTACCGCTCCGATGCAGATCATTAAAGAACTTGAAGAATATTGTGTGGATTCAGGTATAACCAAATTATCCGAACTCACCGGTTCATATATTATTTAACAATGGAAATCAGTTCAGCATTAAACAAATTATATTCGCTTCACCAGTTTAACATTAAACTCGGTCTGGATAATATTACCTCTTTCCTTAGACTTATCGGCAATCCACAGCAAAAGTTTAAGACATTTCATATTGCAGGTTCAAACGGCAAGGGAAGCACTGCAGCTTTTGCTGCAAGTATGCTGCAGGAACTTGGCCATAAAACGGGTCTCTATACTTCTCCTCATTTCATACGATTTAATGAACGGGTAAAGATAAACGGAAAAGAAATACCGGATGATTTCATTGCAGGTTTTATCTCTTCATATGAAAAAGAAATTGATGAAACAGGACTTACTTTTTTTGAAGTTACAACGGCCCTTGCATTTCAGTATTTTGCTGCGAACGAAGTAGAGTTTGCAGTTATTGAAACCGGACTGGGGGGTAGGCTTGATGCAACCAATGTACTTAATCCCATGGCAGTTATCATTACTTCTATTAGTCTTGAGCATACACAAATCCTTGGCGATACAATCGAAAAGATCGCTTTTGAAAAAGCCGGTATAATAAAGAAAAATTCCAAAGTCTTCATTGGAAAGCTTGATGAAGCTGCAGAAGGTATTATCAGGAACAGGTGCGAAGAATTTAACGATGAATTGTTTTCCATAAACGATTATATCCTTGAAAAGGGAGATATGCTTGAGCTTTATACAGAGGAGATTGAACTGGATGACTGGCGGATGCCTCTAAGAGGAAATTATCAAAAATATAATGCCGCGCTTGCTGCTCTGGCGGTAATAAAAACACTGGATGTAACCAGCTTTCATCACATAGAAAACGGGATTAAGCATGTAATTTCCAACACAGGAATTCAGGGACGTTATGAGTATTATAGAACTAAACCGGATGTCATTTTCGACTCGGCACACAATCCCGATAGTTTCACTAATTTTATTTCAGAATTCAGGAAAGAAAAGAAAAAGTATACTAAAAAAGTATTATTATTTGGAGTAATGAGAGATAAGGCTGTAGATGAAATGCTCGCAATTGCGGCGGGGGTTTTTGATGAAATACACCTGTGCCGCGCCAGGTACGATAGGGCACTTCCCGCGGAAGAATTGGCCATAATAGCTGAAAAACATAATATAAATGGTATAATTGAAAATAATCCTGCAGAGTTTGTTAAGGAATTTGAACGAAGGGAACAAAATGAATGTCTTGTAGTTACAGGTAGTATGTATCTTCTCGGGGATATAAAATCCGATCTGATTTTATCCGGAACAGCTTGACATTTTTTTTAATTAGCACTAATTTTCATATAAACCTCTTGTTCCTTTCAAAAGACAATTAAAAAGAGTAAAAATATAACCCCTAAACTTTTCCGATAATTGTATTTAATCACGCAAATAATAACTAAGATATTTATCTAACTAATCTTTTAAGGTCGTATTATGCCAATGGATATTTCCGAACTGAAATCCAAAAAAATCGTTGAATTAAACCAGATAGCTAAAGAACTTAATATATCAGGCTATTCTGACTTAAGGAAACAGGAACTTATATTCAAAATCCTGGAAGGACAGACAGCCAAAGACGGGCTCACTTTTTCCAGAGGTGTTCTCGAGGTTCTTCCCGACGGATATGGATTTCTACGTTCGTCTGATTATAATTATTTACCTTCACCTGATGATATTTATGTTTCGCCCTCGCAGATAAAGAAATTCTCTTTAAGAACAGGGGATTTTGTAAGCGGTCAGGTAAGACCGCCCAAAGAAGGCGAAAGATTCTTTGCTTTGCTCAGAGTTGAAGCGGTAAACGGACAGGATCCTGAAGCCATCAGGGAACGAACTCTTTTTGACAACCTCACGCCTGTTTATCCTACAAAAAGAATTGCTCTTGAATCAGCTCCCGGTGAGTACTCAATGAGGATAATGGATCTTCTTTCACCTATTGGAAAAGGACAGAGAGGTCTTATTGTATCTCCTCCTAAAAGCGGTAAAACTATTCTTCTTCAGAAAATTGCAAACTCTATTACCAGAAATCATCCTGAAATAAAACTTCTTATCCTCTTGATTGATGAACGTCCCGAAGAAGTAACGGATATGGAACGTTCAGTTAAAGGTGAAGTGATTTCCTCTACCTTTGATGAACCGGCCGAAAGACATGTGCAGGTTGCCGATATGGTAATTGAAAAAGCTAAAAGACTGGTTGAGGCTAAAGAGGATGTGGTAATTCTGCTCGATAGTATAACACGACTTGCACGTGCTCATAATATAGTTGTACCTCACTCAGGAAGGATACTCTCAGGAGGTGTTGATTCAAATGCACTCCATAAGCCAAAAAGATTCTTCGGTGCGGCAAGGAATACTGAGGACGGCGGAAGTCTTACTATCCTGGCAACTGCCTTAATAGATACAGGCAGCAGGATGGATGATGTTATCTTTGAAGAGTTTAAAGGTACAGGAAATATGGAAATTGTTCTTAACCGCGATTTGAGCGACAGAAGAATATTCCCGGCTATCGATGTCAATCGTTCAGGAACCAGAAGAGAAGATCTCCTTATGAAAGAGGACGAACTTGCCAAGATCTGGATCCTCAGGAAACTGCTCAGTGATTTCAGTCCTATCGAGGCAATGGAATTTCTGCTCGATAAGATGAGAGGAACGAAGAATAATAAGGAATTCCTCACTAATATGAACAGCTGATAAAGCGGGCCTGTTCTCTAAGATTTCATCGGATTTCACATTTGATGCAAAATTATAGTATTGAAAAGGTTGACGGGGGATATTAGGTTTCAGAAAAAAAAGAGATCCTGTGGCGAAACTTACCTTTTTTCTGTCGGTATTATTTATTTCCGGACTGATATATGCGCAGTCCGGCAGGCCTCAAATTCTTTATTCCAACTTCATACAGCTTCCTTCCGGTGATTCCGGCGATGTTTATTATACATTTAAGATCCCTCTCAACAGGCTTGTCTTTGAGAAAGGCTCTGACCTTTTCCTTGCCCAGTACAGGATATCGGTTGAAGTTTTTGATTCAAGCGGACAAAAATTTGTAACAAGGGCCATAAAAGAAAAGATCATTCAGGTACCTGATTATGAACAGACAAGCTCATCCGTTATTTATTCAGAAGGTCTGCTTAAGCTTGATCTCCCGCCCGGAACATATTCTGTTATGGAAATTCTATACGATTATAAGTCAGATCGCGAATTGAAACTCCCGGCTTATTTAATGAGTGTAGAACCGGTTAAAAATATTCTTTCTCCGCTGGTGGTTGATGGAAGTATGGCAGAATGCAGTAACCGGTTAGTGCTTGCAAACTATGGAGGCGGATTACCCTTTGATGAAAATAAATACTCGTTTATCATCCCTGTTAGAAATGCAAAATCTGATTCTCTGTCTGTTAATGTTATTCAGAATAAGGATACGCTGTATAAAGCTGTAATAACCGATCCGATTAAAGAGAAAATCTCTCTCGGTGAATGCGGCGGCAAAGTTATTATTGATACCAGTTCAGGCAGCATTGCATACTCTTTGTTCACAATAAAGGATATAAGCAATTTAATTAAAGAGGGAGGATTTCAGATCGTACTATCGGTAAAAGATGAAACGGAAAAACCGGAAAAGTTTCAGCTTGGATGTAAATGGATTGATAAGCCCCTTTCTTTAAGAAATCCTGAAATGGCTATCTCAGCGCTGAAATTCATAGAAAAAGACTCGGTTATCAGCGAGCTTCTCAGCGGTGATGAAGAGGATTATCCTTCGAAGTTATTTGAATACTGGAAAAAAATGGATCCGACACCCGAAACAGAATTTAATCCTCTTATGCAGGAATTTTACACAAGGATCGATTATGCAGTGAAGAATTTTGCCACTATTACCGGGGCAAATGGTGCAAATACCGACCGTGGAAAAGTCTATATAAGGTTTGGGAAACCTATTGATGTAGGCAGGACCTCGGATGCTTATGGAAATATTGTTGAAACATGGACTTATAATAATCCGCAGCGTAAGTTTGTATTTGTAGATAAAAAAGGAACGGGAGATTTTTCATTAATAAGCGGATGATCAAAACATTCATTTTTACCTGCGGGGATATTAACGGTATAGGACCCGAGATCGTTGTTAAAACACTAAACCGCATTGGAAGCAGAAAAGGGAAGAGGTTTATTTTTATTTGTCCCGGCAACGTCTTCAGAAAATTCTCATCAGAAATTAAACCCGGAATCAGTTTTAATACTGTTAAAAGTATTGATGCTATCGGTGATCACAAAATAACATTATTTGATACAGGTACTTTCAGATTAAACACGGGAAGACCTACCGCGGTATCCGGAAAGGCTGCCTACCATTCGCTGGCAATTGCAGCAGAAATACTGAAAAGAAAATCGGCAGATGCTTTGATTACTGCCCCGATCTCGAAAGAAGCATTAAACGAGGCCGGTTATCATTATCCCGGACACACAGAGATGCTGGCTGAGTGGTTCGACACAAAAGATTTTGTTATGATGTTCCTTTCAAAGAAATTGAAAGCTGCACTTGCAACAATCCAT
>CAVRHV010000024.1:0-124053 GCA_963721075.1 uncultured Ignavibacteria bacterium
AGAGCATTCAGCTTCGGATGAGCTTATCGACCGGATGGAGGAAATGCTTGAATTTCCGGAATATGATCCGCATGGAGATCCCATTCCCTCAAAGCGGGGAAAAGTTCCCAAGCTAAGAAAGAATATCCCGCTTTCACTTTTAAAGGAAGGGGAAAAGGGAAAAGTTATCCGTGTAAACGATTTTGACGAAGGCTTTCTTGTATATATAGCCGAGATAGGAATAAACCTGAATGAGCTTATTGAGATGAAGGCGGTAAGGAGTTTTGATAAATCTATGTTGATTGAAATTGGGGGAAAGGACTGCAATATCAGCCGCAAGATTGCCGAGAATGTTTTTGTTGAATTGATAAAGAAATAATTTATGGATAAATCTCTTTCTGAAGTACACTCATCTGTAAAAATTAAAGCCGGTTCCAGTTTCTGGAAGAGGCTGCTTTTCTTTACAGGACCGGCTTTTATGGTTTCCGTCGGTTACATGGATCCTGGAAACTGGGCAACCGATCTTGCCGGAGGAGCAAAATTCGGCTATACGCTTAATCTGGGTAATACTTCTTGCCAATATAATGGCTATAGTATTCCAGACGCTTTCGGCCCGACTGGGAATTGTAACCGGAAGAGACCTCGCACAGGCCTGCCGCGATCACTATCCGAAGCCGGTCAATTATGTCTTATGGATCATAACAGAGATTGCAATTGCCGCCACGGACCTTGCTGAAGTACTTGGATCTGCTGTTGGTATGTACCTTCTGTTTAATATTCCGTTGATCTGGGGTGTGGCTATTACCGCCTTTGATGTTCTTATACTGATGGCCCTGATGTCATTCGGGATCAGAAAAATGGAGGCATTCATACTTGCTTTGGTAGCAACAATAGGAATTTGTTTTGCATTCGAAATGTTTTTGTCAACGCCTGATTTTTCTGGTATAGCGCAGGGATTTGTTCCAGGTGCGTTAAACGGAGAAGCGCTGTTTATTGCACTCGGAATAATCGGGGCTACAGTGATGCCGCATAACCTTTATCTCCATTCGGCTTTAGTTCAGTCGAGAAGTATTGAACGTACCGATACCGGATTAAAAGAAGCCAATAAGTTCAATCTTATAGATTCGATCGTCGCACTGAATGCAGCATTTCTCGTTAATGCTTCAATATTAATTCTTGCGGCCGCTGTTTTCTTTACTACAGGACATTCGGAAGTGGCCTCTATAATAGATGCCCATGCTCTGCTGGCGCCATTGCTTGGCAGTAATATAGCTCCTATCGCGTTCGGAATTGCCCTGCTGGCGGCAGGACAATCATCTACCATTACGGGTACTTTTGCCGGGCAGATAGTTATGGAGGGATTTACCGGGATAAAACTAAGACCCTGGCTCCGGAGACTAATAACACGACTTCTTGCAATTATTCCTGCCGTAATAGTAATTAAAATTTCAGGTTCATCGGCAGTTGATGAACTGCTTGTTCTTTCACAGGTAATACTCTCATTGCAGCTGCCTTTCGCACTGATACCGCTTCTGCATTTTACAAACAGCAAGCTGAGGATGAAGGAGTTCGCATCAAGACTGCTTCTTCGTCTTGCTGCATGGCTCTCGGCCGTTTTAATAATAGTCCTTAACTTCAAACTGGTATATGATTTTCTTTTTGATAATTTCAACGACCAGGGTACTGCGGGGTTCTTAACAAGGTACACCCTGCTGCCTTTGTTGTTTTTCCTTGTTATATTATTATTCTGGATAAGCTTTGAACCGTACCTGAAGAAAGAAAAGATTGCAAAAGTTATCGGCAAAAAATCTGTCCTGTTATCATTCTTCGAAAATAAAAAGACGTATCCTGTTATGTATAAAAAAATAGGAATAGCGCTTGAAGGCAAGACTGAAAGAGACAGAGAGATAATAAAGGGCGCTCTCCCGCTGGTCAGATCGCTTAACCCTGTTATTTACCTTATTCACTGTGTTGAATCGGCAACCGGCAGGTTTATAGGTGATCTGGTAGCTGATAAGAGCGCACTGGAGATGGATGAATATCTCCAGACCTTTGCTGCCGAGCTGAAAAAGGAAAACATCAAGGCACACACAATAATCGGAGGCGGGGAACCTGAAGATGAGATTGCACGTATATCTAAAAAGGAAGAACTTGAAATGCTTATTGTGGGAAGTCACGGCCATAAAATACTGAAGGATATAATCTATGGCTCAACCGTTGACGGTTTAAGGCACAGGGTGAGGATACCGGTTCTGGCAATTCCTGTAGAACAGTAAGATCAATTATGGAAAAACTTAGATTATTATCCTGGAATGTAAACGGAATAAGAGCAGTTCATAAAAAAGGTTTCCTCAACTGGTTTAATTCCGTGAATCCTGATATCCTCTGTCTGCAGGAAACCAAGGCTTCAGAAGAACAGCTGGCTGACGGTTTAAGGAATCCTCCGGGCTATAACGCATATTTTTCCTCAGCAGAAAAAAAAGGATACAGCGGTGTGGCGTTGTATACGAAGAAAAAGCCCTCAAAAGTTAAAAAGGGATTCGGGATAAAGAAGTTTGACAGTGAGGGAAGAATACTTGCTGCCGATTATGAAGAATTCGTTCTGCTCAACATTTATTATCCGAATGGTAAGGCTTCACCCGAAAGGCTTAAATATAAAATGGATTTTTACGACGCCTTTTTGAAATATGCGGAAAAATTGAGAGCTGAAGGCAGGAACCTGGTTATCTGCGGTGATGTTAATACAGCGCATAAAGAAATAGATCTTGCGCATCCAAAGCAGAATGAAACTACGTCAGGCTTTCTTCCCATTGAAAGAGAATGGATGGATAAATTCACCGGCTGCGGTTACGTTGATACTTTCAGGATGTTTAACAGTGAACCGGGACAATATACCTGGTGGCATGTAATTACACGGGCACGTGAAAGAAATGTAGGCTGGCGTATAGATTATTTTTTTGTTAATGAGGAATTTAAGGATAAGGTTAAATCTGCTTTTATAATGCCTGAAGTTATGGGCTCTGATCATTGTCCCGTCGGTATTGAACTTACTATTCCCTGATCTGTAAATGTGCAGTATTAGTCGTGGAAGTATTAACCCACGGTACTGTGCAGAACTTATCTTTATCGCCAAACCATCCTTTGAACTTATCACATTTCAGCTTTGTTATTCAGGTAAAAAGGTAATGATATGGATGAATTTAAGAAAAGGGTTACGATATTAAAGGAAGGAAGTGAAGGTAAAGGTCCTGTTATTTACTGGATGAGCAGAGACCAGCGGGTTCATGATAATTATGCCCTTCTTTATGCTCAGCAACTAGCCTCAGATAAAAAAGCTTCCTTTGGAGTAGTTTTTAACATCGTTCCGGATTTTTTAACTGCCGCATTTCGTCAGTACGATTTTATGCTGAAAGGGCTTAAGGAACTGGAAAAAGAACTTAGGCAGTACAACATTCCTTTTTTTCTGCTGGCCGGTGATCCATCCTTTGAAGTGCCGAAATTTATTAAGTCGATGGATGTAAGTTTAATCGTAACAGATTTCGATCCTCTTAAGATAAAAAGAAAGTGGAAAAAGGAAATTGGGGACAAAATTCAAATCCCTTTTTATGAAGTTGATGCCCATAATATAATTCCCTGCAGGTTTGTCTCCGGTAAGCAGGAGTTTGCCGCATATACATTGCGTCCCAAAATCCACAAACATCTCCCGGAATTTCTTACTGAATTCCCGGCGGTGAAAAAAATGAAAAGCAGCGAAGCTTTCTCCGCCGATGCTGTGGATTGGAAAAAAATATATAAAAGCCTGAATGTAGACAGAAGCGTTAGGGAGGTTAATTGGATCAGTTCGGGTGAACATTCAGCTCATCAGATATTTAAAGAATTCCTTGATAAGAAATTTGATCAATATAATACCGACCGAAACGATCCTGTAAAAGATGCCCAATCCGGCTTATCGCCTTATCTGCATTTCGGACAGATCTCTGCACAGCGGGCTGCCCTGGAGGTAAAAAAGCATGGCGGTAATCAGGAATCTGAAGAAGCTTTTCTCGAAGAGCTTATCGTCAGGAGGGAATTATCGGATAACTTCTGTTTCTATAACAGGAACTATGATTCTGTTGAAGGATTTCCTGACTGGGCAAAGGAAACTCTCAGGCAGCATATGAATGATAAAAGAGAATATACCTACACATTGAAGCAATTTGAAATGGCAGACACGCATGAGGACTTATGGAATGCAGCACAAAAAGAACTTACTTCTACCGGAAAAATGCATGGATATATGAGGATGTACTGGGCTAAAAAAATACTTGAATGGTCCAAATCTCCCGATGAAGCTCTTCGTATTGCCATTTACCTTAACGATAAATATGAACTTGACGGCAGGGACCCTAATGGATACACAGGCTGTGCCTGGTCGATAGGCGGTGTACATGATCGTGCCTGGACTGAAAGAGATATTTTCGGAAAAATCAGGTATATGAACAGAAACGGCGCGAAAAGAAAATTTGATATCGAGGCTTACATTAAAAAATACAGCAATTAGTTAGAATTCACTTCAATTGATCTTTTCCTGAGACCAGAATTATCTCATAAAAATTAACCTCGGATACCTCCTGCAGCGTTGAGATTAGATTTGTCTCTAAAAACCATTAATATCCAGTATAATAAGCATTTGAAAACGTTCTGAAAACGTTCTGAAAACGTTCTGAAAACGTTCTGAATACGTTCTGAATACGTTATTTAAGACGACCTGCCTAGTGGTTCCAAATCTGATCCTATCGGGCTAAATTTTGTATAAAATCTCCCTTTCCTGAATAACGCTGTCATTTTTATCCTTTCAATGCAGATCCATAATTATTATTTTCCCTGCTGATTTTAGGAATTAAACCAAAAGAAGAATGAAATACCGCGTATTATTATTCTATAAGTACGTCCGCGGTCGAAAATCCGCAGGAAATAGTGGACAAACAACTGGAATGGTGTTTAAAAAATGATATAAAAGGGAGGGTTTTTATTGCAGGTGAAGGAATAAACGGTACCGTTTCAGGAACGGTTGAGAATATTGAGAAATATAAGACTCAGTTAAAGAGTTATAGAGTTCTTTTCCGACATCTGGTTCAAAGAAGACGAGGCTGAGGAACATGCATTTTTTAAGATGCATGTTCGGCTGAAAAATGAAATTGTACACAGCGGACTGGATGAAGTATCACTGAAAAATGGTGGCAAAAGGTTAACTCCCGATAAGCTGCTTGAGTTTTATGAAGAAGGTAAGGATTTTATCATCATAGATGCCCGCAACTGGTACGAGAGCAGGATAGGTAAATTCAAAAACGCTTTGACTCCCCCGATGAAAAATTTCCGGGAATGGAAAAAGGTGGTAGAAGAGCTGATGGATCAAAAAGATAAAACTATAATTACATACTGCACCGGAGGTATTCGCTGTGAAAAAGCTTCTGCTTACCTGGTGGAAAATGGATTCAAGGATGTCTATCAGCTAGAGGGAGGGATAGTAAACTTTATAAAACAATACCCTGATACCTACTGGGAAGGGGGTATGTTTGTTTTTGATGAAAGAAGGGTTGTTAATCCCAATAAACGTGATGAAATAAAGCATATAGCAAAATGTTACTACTGCGGAACCCCAACGTCTTATTATATAAACTGCCATAACCAGTCATGCGACAAACTCTTTGTCTGTTGTCATGAATGCAAAGTAAAGTATGATTACTGCTGTTCTGACGAATGCCGGAATTCAGAGAATAAAAGACCCCGGTATTATGGATGAACATTTTCAATAATATTCTTTATTTTTAATCATTGAAATTTTCTATTAATCGTACTTTTCATATGAACCTTCGTTTTACTGTCCTCATCATTCTGTTCACCTGTCTATTAATTCCGGAACAAATCTTTTCTCAGGAAAACAAAAATCCTGAAGACCAAAAAAACAAAACCGAAGAAGCTGATACTCTGGAATACGGACTTGAAGAAGTAACCGTAGTAGGGACACGCGCAAAGGAGAGAATAATAGATATACCCTATTCTGTCTTCAGTGTTGATAAAAAAGAGCTTGCTTACGGAAAGAAGGTTTCAGCGAGGAATGTTCTTGCCGATGTGCCTGGTTTGTTCTTACAGTCGCGCTACGGAAACCAGGACCTGCGCGTATCCATACGAGGATTCGGCACAAGGTCGAATACCGGCATACGCGGGATAAGGATACTGCAGGATGGAATTCCGCTTTCGGAGCCCGACGGTGAAACAGTATTAGATGCAATTGATTTTACTTCCCTTGCGGGAGTAGAGGTTGTGAAGGGAAATCTGTCATCTCTTTATGCAAACGCGCCGGGAGGAGTGATTGATTTCAAAACCGATTATTTTTTTAATGAGAACTATGCTGCTACATACAACCAGTTTGGTAAGTTCGGATTCAGGCAGAACGGGTTAAAGATGGGCTTGAAAAACAGCAGCAGCAGATTCTTTCTGTCATATTACTATCGTAATCTGGATGGATATCGTCAGCACAGCGAGGAATACCAGCATCTGGTTAATGCGGTATATGAAGGATACCTGGGACCAAGATCTTCGATAACACTGCTGGGTGATTATGTAAATGGTTTTAACAGACTGCCGGGACCTTTGACGAAAGAAGAATTTGATACAGATCCTTATATGGCAAGTCCTCTTGCTGTCGCCCAGGATTTCAGGAGAATCACGAAAAAAGGCAGACTGGCTGTTAAGTACAGAACAGGCTTCGGGGCACCGGAAGAAAATGAGGTTGAAATATCAGCTTACGGCGGAATAAAGGAACTGACCAAGGTTGATAATGAGTCGTATGCGGTTTCTACAAGGTATTCACTCGGAACACTGACTCGTTATACCAACCGGGGACATATTCTCAACTTAGAAAATACGATAACTGCGGGATTTGATTATGCGTATCAAAGCGGTCCTTTAACCGCCTTCGAAAATATCTCCGGCAATCCTGATTTTTCAATTCAGGATTCCTATGATGCAAGCGTCGGGAATGTGGGCTTCTACTTCCTGGATCATATAGATCTTCTGGAAGAACTTGGAGTATTTATATCAAGCCGGTATGACATCAGTACATATAAAAAAGATACCTTTCAGCCTTACGGACGGACTGATTCCTCGCGGGTATTTACCGGATTTTCACCTAAGATAGGAGTTAACTATAAGTTACTCCCTTATCTTGCATTATATACATCATATGGTTTAAGCTATGACTTTCCTGCGCTCAGCGAGCTTGATATAAGATCGGCAATCCCCAACAGATATACATTAAATCCGGAACTTGAACCACAAAAGTCTCTTAATTTCGAGTTCGGTGTGAAAGGAAATCTGATAAATGAAGATTCGGAGTTTATGAAAAAAGTAATTTTTGATATTACCTATTTTCATTATATCCTTTCGGATGAAATAATTCCCTACATCATAATAGGTGAACAGGCACTTTTCAAAAATGCTCCGAAAACCAGGAGGGATGGGATAGAGATAGGAATACATACCGAACCTTTTGAAGAAACTGAAGTAACCGTTAACTATACTTATACAGATTTTAAATATACCAGTTACAAGTCGGAGATCACCACTCCATCTGCAGATAACGTAAAAGTAGATTACTCGGGCAATTTCGAACCCTCCGTACCGCAGCAGATAGTAAATTTTATTTTTAATAAAGAGTTTGAATTAGGAGAAGATATTTCGGGATTACTGCAATGGGACTGCGACTACATCGGTAAAATGTATGTGAATGATGCAAATACCGAAACAGCAGCCGGATATTTTTACGGTAACATAATGGCAGGAATAACTTATCAAACTGAATATTTCAGTGCAGTACTTTACGGAGGAGTCTATAATATATTTGATAAGAAATATGTGGGTTACGTTAATACAAACGATTACCTTGGAAGATATTACGAATCAGGGGAACCAAGAAGCTTTTATTCCGGAATTAACATACGTATGAATTTATAATCTTTGGGTATCTGATGCTGATTAGAATTATTGGTTTACTTATTCTGATAAATATTGTTGTGCTTCCGCAGACGGTCCTTGATGTTCCTAAATTCAGGATATATCCTTCAACTATAACGCAGACTGAACCGGTAGTTGCAATTTCTCCTTTAGATAAAAATAAAATGTTCGTAAGCGCAGGTTACCATAGATGTAAGTACGGGCTTTAAAAGTGAAGGAGTATATTTCTCTGAGGATGGCGGACTAACATGGGCGGGAAACGATAAATGCAGCGGTGCTTCGATTTATAATCATGGCGGTGATCCGGGTGTGGCAATAACAAATACGGGAAGGCTGATACTTTCACACATAGGCTTACAGTTTCCGGGAATGTATTCCAATTACTCTGATGACAACGGAGCAACGTGGTCGGCTAATCATACTATTTCAAGCAACCCGGTTGAAGATAAAGGTACTCTTGAAATAGATAATTCATCAGAAAGCCCATATCAGAACAGGCTTTATCTGGCGTATGTTGATTATGTGAATACTTCTGTTCAAGGTGTCCATCTCGACTGACAATGGGGTAAACTGGAGTCAGCCTGCGCAGATCAATCCAAATCCCCCTACACGAAGTACCGGATCCTCAATTGCAATCGGAAGAGACGGTACAGTATATTTATGCTGGGCGGGTATTACCTCAGCCTCTGACACTCACGAAGATTACATAGGATTTGCATATTCAGGCAACGGGGGACAAAGCTGGGAATTTACCCAGAATATAATCGATATAAATGGAATTACCGGACTACTTCCTCAAAAAGACGACATAAGGGTAAACAGTATTCCCCAGATAGTGATTGATAGAAGCGGCGGTCCAAGAGACGGATGGTTTTACATTGTTACTACTGAGAAAAATAATTCCCCGGCAGGGGATGACCCGGATATAATTTTGTACCGTTCCAGTAATAAAGGAGTAAACTGGTCGGGAGGTATACGCGTAAACCAGGATCCCATAAACGACGGGAAGATTCAATATTTTCCTTTCCTTGAAGTTGATGATACCGGAAGATTGAATATGATCTTCTATGATGATAGAAATACAACTTCAGATTCTGCAGATGTGTTCATTTCAACTTCTTCGGACGGCGGAGAGCATTGGACTGAATTTGAGATAAGAAATACGGCGTTTCAAACCTAAGCCAATAGCCGGAGGATCTGCAGATTATCAGGGTGATCATATTGCTCTTATATCAACAGAAAATAATCTTAATGCATTCTGGATGGCCGATTATTCGGGAGTTTATCAGGTATGGACGTCCGTAATAGATAAAACTGTCGTGGGAACGGAAGATCATCCTGAAAGCTCACCCCGTTCTTTCACTTTATCTCAGAATTATCCGAATCCCTTTAATCCATCTACTAAGATAAAATACACTCTCGGCAAAAGATCTTTCGTTACGCTTAAGATTTATGACATACTTGGGCGTGAAATGAAGACGCTTGTCAGCGCAGAGCAGGCATCAGGCGAATATGAAGTAAATTATCGTCCGGATAACCTTTCGTCAGGTATTTATTTTTATACTCTGAAGGCCGGCAGCTTTCAGATAACAAAAAAACTACTGCTGCTGAGATAACAGCTGATCTTTTTCATCCTGTTAGTAACTTATACATCAGTCCTGCAGTTCCCCCGAATCATTTTCAGTTCCGATCTTCTCTTCCCTATGGTCATTTTTTTGATGCTTTATTCTCATTATGAAGCATCAGAATTTCTATGTTTTTGCTCTCAAATGAAATAAAACAAATGGCATAAATGTTGAATTTGAGACATAGATTATTTAAGGGTTCTTTAATTAGATGGCACGTAAAGAAAAACCAAAAACTGAAGGATTAAGATTAGGATTTCTGTCGAACCTGACCATTTTTCTTATTTTTACAGGACTGGGATTCGGACTTTATATCTTTTTTATGAAAGAACTCGAATCTCAGAAGCTTGCAGATTCCAGGTACATGAACAGCGCAGCTTGCCGAAGAAATAGTAAACAAAGAACTCATTCCTGCCGATTCCACCCGAAAAACACCGCAGATTTATTCCGTACATATGTAGAGATGCTAATGATATAATATATTGTGTTTTGTGCAAGGATTCCGGAAATGTTATAAATAGTTATAATTATTCAGAGGCATTAAATAGTCAATTTTTATCTTCAGATGTCCGCGGTTCATATGATTACGCAAGCTCATTATATATGATTAAATCCCCGGTTCACTTTCCCGGAAAAACATACACAGTATATCTTGGATTGAGCGGCAGATTTATTGAAGATTTCCTTCAGGAGAAAAATAAGACTGTTCTTCCGTTTGTCGGGGGGGTATGTGCGCTGGGATTCCTGTTATTATTTCTATTAAATAAGATCTTTATAACCGGTCCTATGCGAAAAATAGCTCTCGCTGCCCAGGGAATTTCAGCAGGGAATATGGATCTGAGAGCGAGATACAACAGCAGCAGCGAATCTAGGGATAATTGCCGCAGGCTGTAAATTTCCTTGCTCACCACCTGGATAAATCTAACCGGCAGGTATCCGTCATTAAATAAAGAGCTTAAGACGGTAGTTAAGGATAAAATCGGCGAACTTAATCTTGAGGTTAACCAGAGAAGACTTGCAGAGCATAAACTAAGGCAAAGCGAGGAACAGTTCCGTCTTCTGTTTGAAAGAGCACCTATCGGGATGGTTATAACAACTATTGAGGGTAAAATTATCAGAAGCAACAGTGCTTTCTGTGAAACTCTGGGATATACTTCTGACGAAATAGAGACTAAGAATATATCGGATATTACGGTTGAGGAATATGTGGAATATGATAAGCAGCTTCATAAGGCATTGCTCAGCGGAAAACTTTCACATGTTTATTTTGAAAAGGAATTAAAAAAGAAAGATGGTTTTAGCATTCATGCCATAGTGGAATCGGTAATGACCCGGGATGCCAGCAATCATCCGCATCATATCATTCAGCAGGTTATTGATATTACTGAACGTAAAAAAGTTGAGAAAGAGCTTATTATATCAAAAGAAAAGGCAGAGGAATCTGACAGATTGAAGAGTGCATTCCTTGCGCAGATGTCACATGAGATCAGAACCCCTCTGAACGTAATCTTAACTGCGACCCCGTTACTGGCAGAAGATCTTTCCACCGAGGATGAGGACATAAATGTGCTGCTTGATTCTGTAAATTCGGCAGGTAAAAGGCTGCAGAGAACAATAGATATGATCCTTAATTTGTCATCAGTACAGAGCGGTAATTATGTATCACAGTTTGAAGCTGTAAATCTCAGCGATGATCTGAGGGTGCTTGTTGATGAAATGAAATCCCTGGCTATGGAAAAGAATCTTACTTTGACTTTTACCAATCATGCATATGATCCTCTGATTAAGGGAGATAAATATACGCTGAACCAGATATTCCAGAACCTGCTCGGAAATGCAATAAAATATACGCAGGCAGGTACAATTGAGGTTAAAGTGCTGGAAGAAAACCCCGGTAAGATATCTGTAGAGGTTAAGGATACCGGAATCGGAATGTCACAGGAATATCTGAAAAAGCTTTTCACGCCCTTCTCACAGGAGGATATGGGTTACAAACGTGAATTTGAAGGCAACGGACTGGGACTTGCTCTTGTTAAGAAATACGTTGAATTAAATGATGCCGAAATTTTCGTTAAAAGCGAGAAAAGTAAAGGGACTACATTCAAAGTAGTATTCAAGAAGTCAGCTGATAAAAAGGCTTATGTTTCACTTAAGGATAATACAAAAGTAATATCCTGAAACAAATTGATTGATTTATCCGTCAGGACCATTCCGTTATAACTTTTTCCGTGCACAATAAAACTATGACTCTTCGCATAATCAGTCCTTGCCCGTCCGCCATCACCCTATTTCTGCCTCTTATAATTAAAGATAAATTTTTAACTTATGGCTTCATTTAAAAAAAATAATTCAAGATGAAAGCTGCTTTCTTTATTATAACCTTTTCTTTATTGAATGTTTCTTTAGCCCAGGAGGGACTGGTTAAATCATATTATCCAAATGATACTCTGAAATCAGAAATAAATTTCGAAAGAAACGTGAGGCAGGGAGATGCAAAGTTCTACTATGAGAACGGGCATCTTAAAGAGGAATTGACTTATATGAACGGAAAAGTTGAAGGTGTTGTTAAAGAATATAATGAAGATGGTCTTCTCAAAGAACTTTATAGTTTGGAAAGCGGCAAAAGACAAGGGCCTACCTCATACTATGATGACAAAGGAGTATGGACCGGTGATAAGAATTTTGAGAACGGTGTACTTGTAGTGGAAAAGGAACCTGAGTCTGAGGAAATCGTTGGAAGTCCTCAACCCGCCACGGATGAGACTGCAGAAACTAATAAACCAGTGGAAAAGAGCACGGTCAGGGTTAAGAAAACAGAAGAAAAAACTATTCCGCCGACGGTACAGGAAGAGAACTTTGACGATGATCCCGCCTACTATCTGAGTGCCGAAGTTATGCCAGAACCCAAAGGGGGGATAGCAGAACTTCAGAAGAAATTAATTTATCCTTCCTATGCAAAAGAAAATGAAATCGAGGGAACTGTAAAAGTAAGGGCTTTCGTTGACCAAAACGGTGATGTGACGAGGGCTGAAGTGGAGCAGGGAATTGGATATGGATGTGATGAAAGTGCAAGAATTACAGTTTTATATGCTAAATTCAATCCCGGGCTGATCAGAGGCAGGCCGGTTAAAACCCAGGTTGTAATACCGCTTGAATTCAAACTTCCGAAAAAAGATTAGTACTCGCTGATATTAAATCTTAGGGACTTCAATATCTTTATTTCTTTCTTCAGTTTACTGCTGATTCTTACGGTATAATTTGTAAACTCTCTTCTTACCGGATAATTCTTTCTAAGACTATCAAAATAGCTTCCCGCTTCTTTTTGTTCTGATATAAGGCGCAGCTTCTCATCGTCTTGTGTGATGTTATAAATTCCTGAAAGCAATGTATTTATAGATTGCTCCGGAGTTCCTGAATCCGGGTAATCAATTAACGCAGCTTTTATTTCGGGCATTATAGGCCGCCACACTTTGTTTCCCTTTAAAAACCTGTTAAGCGAATCAAATATCATGACTGTACCATTTACTTTTCCTTCGTAAGAATACCCCGCGATATGAGGTGTCCCAATCCTTACCAGCCTCAGCAATTCTTCGTCGATAACCGGTTCACTTTCCCAAACGTCCAGTATTACCTCATTTCCATTATTCAGCAGAAAATTTTTAAGATCGTCATTCGAGACGACGCTTCCGCGTGATGCATTCAGAATAATTTTATTACTATTAAAAGAATTCAGCTGAGATGATGAAAGCATGTGGAAAGTATTATCAATTCCACCTTTATTCAGAGGTACGTGATAGGTTAAAATATCGGCCTTATTGCTTCATCATAAGTGCAGAAGAACGAATTACCGGTTTTTCTCTGCAAAGGCGGATCATTTATAAATAACTTCATTCCTATTGCCCGTGCTATCCGTGCAACTCTGCTTCCGATGTTACCGTATCCTATTATTCCCAGGGAAATTTTCTGGAGCGGCCACTGTTTTTCCGAAGCTATTTTATAGAGTCCTGCAAAGATATACTCTGCTACTGAGTCAGCATTGCAGCCGGGGGCATTTGCATATTGTATATGAGCCTTGTTAAGATATCCGGTATCTATATGATCAAGTCCTATTGTGGTTGTCCCAACAAATTTTACATTAGATCCCTGAAGAAGCTGTTCATTGACCTTTGTGACTGACCTGACGATGAGGATATCAAATGGTCTTAGGATTTCATTTGTTATCTCTCTCCCCGGGATGAGCTGAACAGTGCCGAAATTTGAGAAAGCTGCTTCGGCGTGAGGAATATTTTCATCTGCAAGAATTTTATAAATCATCACTGAGATTTCCGGTTATTTGCTTATTATATACGTTCAAACATTGTTTTTTGAGACATTAAAATATATTTTTTACAACCTTTTCTTAAATACTTTTAAAAGATAATGAATATGTAGAATATATAGGTTCACTTTAAACTGAGGAGAGATATATATGCTGAGTCAACTGCTGCAACCAGAGATCAAGTCGTTAATCGATGAGCGTAAGCTTAGCACTCTCAAAGAAGTTCTAAGTGACTGGTCTCCCGCCGACATTGCCGAACTTATTGCCGAACTTTCCGAGAACGAACAAGCCGTAGTTTTCAGAGTGCTTCCCCAGGAACTTGCTGCTGATACATTTGAATACCTCGAATTTGATATGCAGGTAACCCTTCTCAAAGCAATGGGAAAAGAGGAAGTTGCATCGATTCTGAACGAAATGTCGCCTGATGATCGTACAGCATTGCTTGAAGATCTTCCCAGCAGTGCTGCCCGGCAGATGATGATGCTCCTTTCAACAGAGGAAAGGCATATCGCAAGAACGCTGCTTGGCTATCCTGAAGACAGTGTGGGCCGACTTATGACTCCTGATTACCTTGCTGTAAAGCCGGAATCCACAATTGAGGAAGTACTGAATTATATCAGAAAGAACGGCAGAGACAAAGAAACCATCAATACTTTGTACATTGTTAATGAAAAAGGCAAGTTAATGGACGATGTCAGGATACGGGAAATTCTGCTGGCTGAGTTTAATCAGCAGATACTTGACCTGATGGATGAAAACTACATTGCACTTAATGTATATGATGATCAGGAAACGGCAGTTGAAATATTCAAAAAATATGATCGTATTGCATTGCCTGTGGTAGATTCTTTTGGTGTTCTGCTTGGTATAGTAACGGTTGATGACGTATTTGATGTTGCTGAAGAAGAGGCTACCGAGGATATCCATAAAATAGCCGGTGTGACGGCACTCGAAGAAGCATATTCTTCTATTTCGTTATTTGAAATGATTAAAAAACGAGGCGGCTGGCTGGCCCTGTTATTCGTTGGGGAAATGTTTACAGCAACAGCTATGGGACTATTCGAGGTGGAGATCAAAAAAGCAATAGTATTGACTCTATTTCTGCCCCTTATTATCTCCAGCGGCGGAAACTCAGGTTCCCAGGCATCAACACTGGTAATACGTGCATTGTCGCTTGGTGAAATATCTTTAAAAGACTGGTTATTTCGTAATGAGAAGAGAAATTATAACAGGATTTGTACTGGGCGCAATACTTGCGGTGATAGGATTTCTGAGAATTTCTGTATGGCAGGCAGTTTCAGACGTTTATGGTATACACTGGCTGATGGTAGGGATAACAGTGTCAATAGCTTTAATAGGAGTAGTACTCTGGGGTACTCTGTCGGGATCTATGCTGCCCTTTATACTAAAAAAACTGGGTGCGGATCCGGCAACTTCCAGTGCTCCTCTTGTAGCTACTATGGTGGATGTGATTGGACTAATAATCTACTTCCTGGTCGCTATTTTTATACTGAGAGGGACTCTGCTCTGAAATAGTAATCTTTTTTATTCTGAGTCACACTCATAACACTTTCTTATTTTGTCCTTTCCGCTTTCCTAAGTAAATTAATAGCTATTCTGTAAAAAAATAAGCAAAGGTTTAAAGAGTTAATCTTTCTAAGTACCGGCCTGGAATTTGATAAATTATTAGATTCCCCAGTTTCATATCAAAATGAAGGACAATTATGGAATTATTGAATAAAATAAAAGATAAATCGGCTGTTGTAGGAATTATCGGCTTAGGTTATGTAGGTCTTCCTCTCGGATTAGAATTCGCTTCCAAAGGCTTCAAAGTTCTCGGATTTGATCTCGATGAAACAAAGGTAAAAAATCTGAATGAGGGTAAGAGCTACATTAAACATATCGCAGCAAAAAGAATCAAGGACGTAGTAGATAAAAAAAGTTTTTCTGCAACAAGTGAATTCAGCAGACTGCCGGAAGCTGATGCAGTTATAATCTGCGTTCCAACTCCTCTGGATGAGCATCGGGAACCAGATATGACATATATCGTCAATACTACCGAAACAATTTCAAAATATCTGAGGAAAGGTCAGCTGGTTTCACTCGAATCAACCACCTATCCCGGAACAACCGATGAGATTTTACTTCCTATGTTTGAAAAATCAGGTGAACGCGATGGTGGTAAAAAATTTGAAGTAGGCAAAGACTTCTACCTGTCATTTTCCCCAGAAAGGGAGGATCCCAATAATCCAAGTTTTAATACCGCAACAATACCTAAAGTTGTGGGAGGTATTACCCCGGAATGTATAAAGGTAGCTGCCACTTTATATAATAATGTTGTTGTCAAGACAGTTCCTGTGTCTTCAACCAGAGCTGCTGAAGCAACCAAACTTACGGAAAATATATACAGGTCGGTGAATATTGCTTTAGTAAATGAGCTTAAAATGGTATTTGACCGTATGGGGATAGATGTATGGGAGGTAATTGAAGCGGCCTCAACCAAACCTTTCGGTTTTCAGCCCTTCTACCCTGGTCCCGGTTTAGGCGGACACTGTATACCTATTGATCCTTTTTATCTGACCTGGAAGGCACGCGAGTATGAAATTCATACCAGGTTCATCGAACTGGCAGGAGAAGTAAATACATATATGCCATATTATGTCGTTGAAAAAGGAGGAGAAGCTCTTAATCGTGTGAAGAAATCCCTGAACGGTTCAAAAGTACTGATACTTGGTGTTGCGTATAAGAAAGATATTGATGATATGAGAGAATCTCCTTCACTCAGATTGATAGAATTATTCAGGGAAAAAGGCTGCGAGGTTTCATATAACGACCCTTATGTTCCCAAATTACCAAAAACGCGTAAGTACCATTTCGATATGGAATCAGTAGATCTGACTAAAGAGAACCTGAAAAAATTCGACCTTGTAGTTCTGAGCACTGATCATTCGGATTATGATTATAAGATGATTGCTGAACATGCACATTTAATTGTTGACAGCAGGAATGCTTTCGTTAAAAATGGAATAATTGATAATAATAAAATAGTAAAGGCTTAAGATGTTTGAAGAAATCGGATTAGGTATTATAGGTGCCGGCAGATGGGGAATAAATCACGTAAGGACTGCGAACCAATTGTTAGGAAAGAATCTGAAATTTGTATGCGATTTTAACCCGGCTGCCTCAGAAAAAATAGCAGGTATATCTTCTGAGATTCCTTTTACTACAAAAATTGAAGACATTCTCGACAATCCTGAGATAAATGCAGTTATAATTGCAACCCCGGCAGAAACGCATTATGATGTTGCTAAAAAAGCCCTAATGAAAGATAAAAACGTTCTTGTGGAAAAGCCGATAACTCTGATCTCGACCCACGCACGTGAACTGGTGGAGATTGCAGAGAGAAAAGACAAAAAGCTGATGGTAGGCCATGTTCTTTTATATCACCCTGCTGTAAGAAAAATAAAGGAAATAATTGATGATAATAAGATAGGCAGACTTCAATATATATACAGCAACAGGCTTAACCTGGGCTCTATAAGAACAGAGGAAAATATTTTGTGGAGCTTTGCGCCGCACGATATTTCTGTGATTCAATATTTGCTGAAAAGCAATCCTGTTTATGTTGATGCAAAGGGAGCCACGATTCTTCAGAGTGCCATTGAGGATACTACTGTTACATATCTTTCTTATCCGGGCAATATACATGCTCATATTTTTGTCAGCTGGCTTCATCCATTTAAAGAACAAAGACTTGTCGTGATCGGGGAAAAGGGTATGGTTGTATTTGAAGACAGTCTTAAGACCGATAAACTGAAGTTTTATCCAAAAGGTTTCAAAAATATAAATGGATCTCTTCAGAAATTTGAGGGCGACTTTGAGGTGATTGAATTTGAAAATCAGCAGCCTCTGGCTGAAGAACAGAGACATTTCTTTAATTCTATAATTAACAATGAAAAACCATTAACAGACGGCATTCACGCTGTAGAGGTACTGGAGATCCTTGAGAAAGCTCAGGCGTGTCTTTCAGCTGATCAGTCGCTTGCGAAGGTAAAATAAAATCTATAATAAAATCGATAACCGGAGCGGAACCAAATGGAAAATAAAAATTATTATGTCAATCAGTATGCAGTAGTTGACGATAATGTCGAAATAGGAGAAAATACCAAAATCTGGCACTTCACACATGTTCAGTCAGGTTCAAAGATCGGGAAAAAATGTATTCTGGGTCAGAATGTAAACATCGCAAATAATGTAACAATCGGTAACTTTGTAAAAATACAGAATAACGTTTCAGTTTATGAAGGAGTGGAGCTTGAGGATTATGTATTCTGCGGACCTTCGATGGTGTTTACTAATATTCTTAATCCCCGCTCAAAATATCCTCAGGTTGGAGCAGAATTTTATATCAAAACTCTCGTGAAAGAAGGTGCTTCACTGGGAGCCAATTCAACTATCGTCTGCGGTATAACAATAGGACGATTTGCATTTGTAGGTGCAGGGGCTGTGGTTACTAAAGACGTTCCTGATTTTGCTCTGGTGGTCGGTAATCCGGCTAAAATAAAAGGCTGGTATAGTGAAGCCGGCAAGAAACTGGTTTTTGATAAGGATGGCTACGCATTCTGTGAGAAATCAGGTAAGAAATATAAGTTTGAAAATAACCTTGTAAAAGAAGTTTAATTATTTAGTCATAGACAATCTGGGAATATGAAAGGCATTATACTAGCGGGAGGTTCAGGATCCCGCCTTTATCCAATTACTAAAGTCTACAGTAAACAGCTGACTTTAATATACGACAAACCATTGATCTACTATCCTCTGTCCATTCTTATGCTGGGAGGAATACGCGAAATTCTCATTATTTCAAATGAGGAAACTATCCCGCTATATAAACAATTGTTTGAAAATGGTTCACAGGTCGGATTAAAAATAGACTATGCGGTACAGGAAGCTCCAAGAGGAATTGCAGAAGCTTTTATTATCGGCGAAAAATTTATCGGGAGAGACAGCGTTAGTCTCGTTCTCGGTGATAATATTTTTTACGGCTACCTGGATTTCTGGTACAAAGCTCTGAAAAAACATAAAAGCGGTGCAACTATTTTTGGCTACCAGGTAAATGATCCACAGAGGTACGGTATAGTGGACTTTGATAAAAAAGGTAAAGCGAGGTCTATTGAGGAGAAACCGAAACATCCCAAATCTGATTTTGCAGTACCGGGTTTGTATGTGTTTGATAATGAGGTTGTGAAAATCTCGAAATCATTGAAGCCTTCTAAACGTGGTGAGCTGGAGATAACGGATGTAAATAATGTATATCTGAAAAAGGGAAAGTTGAATGTTGAAAAGATAGGAAGAGGGATTGCGTGGCTTGATACCGGGAACCCTACTGCTCTCCTGCAGGCATCAAACTTTTTCGGTGTTATCGAGGAAAGACAGGGACTTAAAGGTTGCCTGTATAGAAGAGATTGCCTACAGAATGAATTATATAGATAAAAAGAATTTTAAAAAATTAATCTCTTCAATGCCGAAATCACTTTACAGAGATTACCTTGAAAAGTATTTGAAAGATCATAGTTAATAGTATGAAGATTATTTCTGCGGATATACCCGAAGTTTTAATAATTCAACCTGATGTATTTGAAGATCCCCGGGGATATTTCCTTGAATCATTTAATAAAGCAAGATTTAATGAGTATGACCTTGAAGTGAACTTTGTACAGGATAATATATCTCGGTCGGGTAAAGGAACTATAAGAGGACTCCATTATCAGGCCGGTGACAGAGCTCAGGGAAAACTCTGTCAGGTAATTACAGGCAGGGTGCTTGATATAGCAGTTGATATAAGATTCGGTTCGCCGACTTTCGGTAAATATGTTGCACAGGAACTGTCTGAAGAAAACCATACTCAGCTCTGGATTCCGCCGGGATTCGCACATGGCTTTTCTGTTCTTTCAGATTATGCAATATTCCTGTATAAGTGCACCGACTTTTACAGCAAAGAACATGAAAGAACTATTATTTATAATGATCCGCAGTTAAATATTGACTGGGGAGTTGATAATCCTGTCATTTCACAAAAGGATTTGAACGGAAAATCATTAAATGAAATAGACAGGGACTTTAGTTACTCAGAGAAGAAAAAATAGAAATGGAGATAACAATATGACCGTTCCATTATTAGATTTAAAAAAACAATATCAGTCGTTGAAAAGTGAATTAGATGAAGCTCTTATCCGCGTAGCAGAATCGCAGTACTTTATTCTTGGTCCTGAAGTTGAAAAAATGGAAAAAGCGTTCTGTGAATATCTTGACTGCAAATATGCCATTGGCGTTTCTTCAGGTACAGACGCACTTCTGGTAGCTTTAATGGCTCTTGATATTCAACCGGGAGATGAAGTTATTGTACCGACATATTCCTTTTTTGCTACTGCGGGTGTTGTTTCCAGGATGAATGCGGTTCCTGTTTTTGCAGATATCGATCCGGTTACCTTTAACATTGATCCTGATGATATTGAAAAGAGAATAACACCTAAAACCAAAGCCATCATTCCGGTTCATTTGTACGGCCAGAGCTGTGAGATGGATAAGATTATGGACATTGCCCGGAAACATAACCTGAAAGTTGTTGAAGATGGTGCCCAGGCAATCGGGGTTCAGTATAAAGACGGCAGACGTGTCGGTACTATAGGTGATATCGGCTGTTATTCATTCTTCCCGAGTAAGAACCTTGGATGTTTCGGAGACGGCGGACTCGTTGTTTCTAATGATGATGAGCTCGGTGAAAAACTTCGTATTCTTCGGGTGCACGGCGGTAAACCCAAATACTATCATAAAATTATTGGTGGAAACTTCAGACTGGATGCTATTCAGGCTGCTGTGCTGAATGTAAAGCTGCCCCACCTGGATGACTGGTCGGCTCAGAGACGTGGAAACGCAGAGCTTTACACCAAACTTTTTATCGAAGCTGGTCTGGCTGAATCAACCGGAAAAATCAGGTTCGATGATAAAAACAAAGTGCTTCTGCCTGAAGCTGTGTACAAAGATTCCGGAGTTAAGAATTATCATATTTATAATCAGTATATTATAAGAGTGCAGGGCAGGGATGCAGTAAGGAAACATCTTGCTGATAATAGTATTGGTTCAGAAATTTACTATCCCGTTCCATTCCATCTTCAGGAATGTTTCTCTTCGCTCGGTTATAAAAAAGGCGATTTCCCTCTGGCAGAGGAAGCAGCAGATGACTCTATTGCTCTTCCGATTTATCCTGAATTGACTGAAGAACAACAGAAGTTTGTAGTTGAAAAGATTGCTGAATCCTATAAAAAAATAGTTTAGTTGACGAATGACAGGAAATTTAAAAGAGAAGAAAATATATATTGCCGGGCATGCCGGTATGGTGGGCTCGGCAATTAAAAGAAAGCTTGAAGCTGAAGGTTACAAGAATCTTTTAGTTAAAGACCTTTCTGAACTTAACCTGATAAGGCAGGAACAGGTTGAGAGATTTTTTGATGAACAAAAACCGGATATAGTCATTGTAGCGGCTGCCAAAGTTGGTGGTATTCTTGCAAATAATACCTACAGAGCTGAATTCATTTATGACAACCTGATGATAGAATCGAATATTATACATCAGGCATATGTTAATAAGACCGAAAAACTGATTTTCCTCGGCAGCAGCTGTATTTACCCCAAACTCGCGCCTCAGCCTTTGAAGGAGGAATACCTTCTGTCGGATTACCTGGAATATACAAATGAGCCTTACGCGGTTGCCAAGATTGCAGGAATAAAACTTTGTGAGAATTATTACAGGCAGTATGGCTGTGATTTTTATTCTGTTATGCCCACGAACTTATATGGTCCTTATGATAACTTTAATCCTGAGACCTCCCATGTTCTTCCTGCCCTTATACGAAAATTTCATGAGGCAAAAGAAAAAAATCTTTCTTCAGTAACACTATGGGGAACCGGAAAGCCAATGAGAGAGTTTCTCTATGTTGAGGATCTCGCTGAAGCAATAGTATTTCTGATGGAAAATATAGAAGCCGGAAATATATATGAGCAGGGTATTTCTCATATCAATATAGGTACAGGGGAAGATCTGACAATAAATGAACTTGCACATATTATTGCTGATATAACAGGTTTTACCGGAAAAATAGAATATGATACTACCAAGCCTGATGGGACACCCAGAAAACTTATGGATGTTTCCAGGATAAACAGTCTTGGTTGGAAATACAGTACCAGTCTGAGAGAACGGAATTGAAAAGGCTTACGATTGGTTTAAATCTAATGTTCAACAGCAGAGGATAAAATGAAAAGAGCTTTAATAACAGGGATAACCGGACAGGACGGAAGTTATCTTACCGAAATATTGCTTGACAAAGGATACGAAGTCCATGGAATCATAAGAAAAAGCAGTTCCTTTAACACAGGCAGAATCGACCATCTCTACAGCAATAAAGAGATACTGGATAAAAAGCTTTTTCTTCATTACGGCGATCTTGTTGATACAAGTGCCTTAAACCGTCTTCTGGAAAAAATTGAACCAGATGAAATCTACAACCTTGCTGCACAAAGTCACGTTAAAGTTTCATTTGAAGTTCCCGATTATACCGCCCAGGTGGATGCCCTGGGTACTCTCAGATTTTTAGATGCCATCAGAGAAGTGGGTTTAAGGAAAGTTAAATTTTACCAGGCTTCTACAAGCGAGCTTTTTGGAAAAGTTCAGGAAGTCCCGCAAACCGAAGAAACACCATTTTATCCTCGTTCCCCTTACGGAGTCGCAAAACTTTACGGATACTGGATTATTAGTCAATTACAGGGAAGCTTACGATATTTTCGCATCGAATGGTATTCTGTTCAATCACGAATCCCCGAGGCGCGGCGAAACCTTTGTTACAAGAAAAATTACGAGAGCAGTATCCAGAATATCGGCGGGATTGCAGGAAAGGCTGCTCCTGGGAAACCTTGATGCAAAACGCGACTGGGGTTTTGCCCCGGAATACTGTGAGGGGATGTGGAGAATTCTCAATCATAAAAAAGCTGAAGATTTTGTGCTGGCAACAGGTGAAACTCATACTGTCAGGGAATTTGCGGAATCTGCTTTTAATGAAATAGGAATAACGATTTCATGGAAAGGTAAGGGAGCCGAAGAGAAAGGATTAATAAAAGACATTGATTGGGATAAAGGCAAAAAGCTTTTGTCAAAGGGAGGATCAAAGACAGAGTACAGGTATTCATTTTCAAATGAACTTAAAAAAGGAAAGACTGTAATTGCTGTTGATCCCGACTATTATCGACCGACAGAGGTTGATTTATTAATTGGTAATCCGGCAAAAGCTAAAAAGGTACTTGGCTGGAAAGCTAAAACAACATTCACTCAGCTTGTGAAAATCATGATTAAGTCTGACCTCGAAAAGGTTATGATGAGAGGATATTAAGAAGTAAGTCTCTTACGGTGGATTATAATGACCACTACAAGTGCTGCTGCGATAATTGTCAGCAATATCATAATTGACAACGACACATTTTTATGGGGTTTCAGTTGAACGGGAGAGACATTCCCGGATAACACAAATGCACTCCAGTAATATGGATTCGGTGAATATTTTTTTATGAATTCAGACTTTGCCAGTCTTAACGCTTTTGATTTACTGTACCCCATACTAAGCTTTTCGTAGAATAGAGTCATCAGCTTTGAGGTATACCTGTCGTTTACATCCCAGAGTGAAACCACCACACTTTTCGAACCGGCCTCAAAGAAGGCTTTTGTCAATCCAAGAATACCTTCAGATTTATCGATACTGCCAAGACCCGAATTACACGAACTCAACACAACCAGGTCACTGTTAAGTTTTAGTTTAACAATTTCTCCTGCTTCCAGGAAACCGTCATTTTCAGCATCATAAGTGTTTGAGAAAAATATCAATGGCTGCTTTTTGTAAAGGAACGAATGAGTAGATAAATGAATTATCCTGCTCAACCCTGCATTTTCCTTAAAATTAGTTTCCGTTGCATTCTTTTTCAGAAGGATGGTACTTGCATTTATAATCTCTCCTATGCTGCTGACCTCTTCACCTGAATATTTCAGCGGCAGGAGTGCAAGATTTCTTGGTATTCCCGGCGGTTCATCCAGGAGTCCTCTTCTTTCTGAGAACTCAGGTGAATCAGTATTTATTGACGGATCACCTACAAGAAGCACCTTCCCGCTATTTTTCAAATGATTCTTTTGCTGCTCTATAAACGTAGCAGCAGATGGGGAATAGGAAATATCATAATCTGTTAAAAAGAATTTCTTATTAGTATATGAGTAAGGACTTTCATCAGCACTGTAGGAAGTTACCAGGAATTCCAGGGGTATCGATATCAGTTCAGTACAGGGTGAAATAATTATTTGTTGCCCCTGGGGAATATTTTTAACCACCGGCTCAACGATCTTTCTTATATAAGGTATTTGATGCTTCTGCGTTGAAGGAAAACAAATCCTGATTATAAAAAGCGTCTGTTTTCCCGGCATTGTTTTCAAAATAAGGAGATATCTCCGCAATCATCCCCGCAAGCTGCTTTGATGAAACATCAAAACTGAACGGTTTGAAGTTATTCTTATTGATAAGGAATGCATAAAGATTGTTTTCAATAGAATAATATGAAATAAGATTCTCATCTTCTGAAAGAGAGCTTTGGATCTCTCCAATAGAAGGCCAGCTCTCCATATTCAGATAGGGCCGGAGTGTCGGGTTGGATTTAACGAGGGAGTTTTTTAATGCTGTAAGCTCTCCTTTTACCTTTTCAGTTTTTTCTCTACCGTATATTCCGGAATGAATGATCCAGTCATAGTCATAAAGCTTACTCAAAATCGTGCTATCTTCCAGAAGGGTCTGCAGCTTAAGATTATTCAGGTTCTGCAGCAAACTCCTTGAATGTGATTTGTTTATAAGTTCAAAAGCTTTGCGGTATTTTTTAAGGCGGAGATAATGCGCCGCAAATGCATCAAACACATCTCTGTTGCCGGAAAAATATGATATCTGAACATCTTCTTGTCTGAATAAAGGCCGGGAAACATCCTCAATCTGATCAATCGCCAACCTGTAATAGTGTTCTGCGGCTTCATTTAGATTTTTTGAGTCGTTTAGCTTTGCAAGGTTAAAATAGGCTTCGATCTCAAGAGTTCTCTCATTAAGATTTTTTACTATTTCAAGCGTACGTTTATAAGCAGATTGAGCACCCTCAAAGTCATCACGTTTTTCGAGAATGCTGCCTCTTATATTTTCGGCTGCTGCCTGCAGATATGAGAAATTATGGGAGGAAGCTTCTTTGGTTATGGAATTCAACAGTACCAATGCTTTTGAATATTCTCCTTTTTTAACTAATACCTCTGCCCTGTTCTGTGCCGATAAAAGAGCGGTATATAAAGCTCCATCTTTCCGGGAAAGTTTTTCTGCTTCTAAAAAATATTGTTCTGCTGTATTCAGGCTGTCGAGTTCAGAATATACTGTTCCCAGCTTATCGTATATCTCAGCAGTCAGGAAAGGGTTATCGATTTTGCCGCACTCCGATTCTGCCTGCAGGTAATAACCCAGGGCGTTATCAGTTCGGTCAAGATTAAAATTGAGAGCTCCCAGTCCGCTGTTTATTTTTATACTGAGCTCCACTGCTTTAATATCTCCGCTAAGCTTCTTCGCTTCATTATAATATTTCAAGGATTCAGAATAATTGGATAGGTTTGAATAAGCATCTGCAAGACCGGTCAGGTTCAGGACCAGTGAGCGTTTATTATCGCCGGCAAACTCAATTCCCTCATTGTAATATTTAATCGCACTTTCATAGTTGAAAATTGACATATAGATCTTCCCGATATTTTCGGAAAGAAGCGATAACCTCAGGCGGTTCCCCATATTTTTATAAAGTGCATAACTTTTTAAGTAATTCTCTTTTGCATCAATTAATTCATTTGTATAGCTGTAGGATACTCCGAGTTCTGAGTATGCATAGGCTTTTAGTTCATGGTTTCGAATTTTCTCAGCAATCGATACCGCATTCTGATATTTAGTCCTTGCTTTATCAGTAAAGCCCTGAATATCATCCATTATTCCGAGAGCTACATAAGCAAACCCGGAATTCTCCATCATATGGTGATCCTGAGCTATTTTGAAGGCTTTCCTATAGATATCGTCTGCCAGATCATATTCTCCGGAAAGAAAGTAAAGAGCACCCTCTGCGAGGAAAGCCTTAACCTGAAAATAGGAGTCATCCGTAGATATATCTATCGCTCTTTTTATTAACATCAAAGCCTTATTATAATCACCAAGACTTCTGTAAGAGTAAGAGAGTCTGTATAAAATAAATTTATTTGAAGTATCAGTCATAAGACTCTGCTCGAAGCGTATCTTTGAGGATTTATAATCAGCATTCTTATAATCAATTAGTCCAAGCAGGTAATTCTTTTCTCCCGGATGAAATTCGTTGGAGGATTCCACTTTCGATTGAAGCAGCTGCAGTCTTCCTGAAGCACTGGCAGCAGTGACAAGCTCATCATAATAGGGGAAATAATGAGGCATCACATTGAGATATGTATTCAGAGTATCATACATCTCCTTGAATTTGATTTGCTTCTTAAGCAGTACAGCCTGAAGGAGAGCCTTATGGTAATCGTTCTTTAGGTCTTTAAGTACGTTCAGATCTTTTTCAACAGGAGCAGGGGAGTCTGTTAAATAATATTTCATCAGCGAAAGTCGCTGCGGATTCCAGCCGTCTCTATTTACTTCTGATAACAGAGAGTCAGGTGAATTAGATGAATAGGTATAGAGATTATTATGTAGTCCGGAATCGACTCCGGCCGGCTGCAGAAGTGTGAAGATAAAAGCAATGAATAATATTGATACTTTTTGTAAAATCATTTAACACAATTATTCCATTTCCCCCAGAAGTTTTCTTGCTTCTTCCATCTTACTGCCCCTCTCTTTTATAACCATATTTAAATATTTTTCTGCATTCTTTTTTTCATTAAGCATCAGGTTCGCTTTAGCCAAATAAAAGTAGGAGTTCAGTTTAATATTATCGAATTTTCCGGAATCGTTCTTTTGAATACTTTCTTCCAGGTTAAGTATACCTTTCTCTGTTCTTTCCCGGTTATATCCCGGAAACAATCCCAGGAAACTATGTTCAGATGTTTTGAGATATGATAAACCGATTATATAATATGAATAAAATATCGTCTCATCATCGGGATTTAGTTTAATATCATTCTCCAGATAAGCTATTGCCTTATCATATTTATCCTGCTCAAGAGCCTTCAAACTATTCTGAAAATTTTCTGTGGCCCTGCCGCGGGTGATTGAAAATTGTGAATCCTGTCGAATTGCTGCATCAGCATAATAATCAGGGGTAGTAAATGATGAAATAATGTATAGTGCCAGGTAAATAAATCCAGCGATCAGAATCGATGCAAAAGCATAACGAGGTGCTTTATACCTGGAGGACGGTATTCGCTGAGATAAGCTCTTTGATTCAGAAGAGTCATCTTTTAATTGAGTGAAAGTTTCAGATACAAAATTATCCGCATCCGCATATTCCGAATTCAATTCCTTAAACAGTTCAGAACATTTATTGCATTTTCTCAAATGTTGTTCTATAAAAGAAACTTTTTCGATGATTGATCTGTCGTCGGACTGCAGACCGTTTTTATAGAGGGTATACTGTGCCAGTACGTCCTCGCTTAAATGAGATGAATGGTCTGCTATCTTTTGCAACTGCTGAAATGTATTTGCCAGCTCGCTTAGTTCTTCATCGTTACTAATAAGTGCCTCAAGCTCTGCCTGTTCTGCCGAAGTCAGGTTTTTCCGTCCCAGCAGCTCTAATATTTTTTCTTTTTTATCCATCTATATCTGTCTATCCGTATTTATAACCAATTAGTGATTTGTTGAATAATAAAGTGACAACTTTAGATTTTTATTTTAAGTTCCTCAATAGTTCTGTAGAACATCTTTTTTACAGCATCCTCAGATTTTCCCATATTCTCCGCAATTTCGGCAAATTTTAAGTCCTCCCAGAACCTCATTTTAAATATTTCCTGCTTGTCGGAGCTTAAGGTATTCAAAATTGAGACTATTTTTTCGGCATCTATTTTAACCGATGGGTGCTCACTGTTCTGCTCGACATAGTAAGCCTCATCAAGCTCAAATGTTTTCCTTTTTTTGGATTTTTTGTACCAATTGACAAAGGTCAGGAATAACACACGTCTAAGCCAGTTTTCCAGACTCTCGATTTTGTGATATTGTTCGGCAAAAGACAGATAAACATTATTTGAGAGGTCATCCACATCTTCCGTATTTGGTATCTTCCCATGCCGTAACTTTGAGTGGAAATAACTATATGAAATTTCACGTATTAAGCCCGACAATTCGCTGAAAGCTGACGAATTTCCTTTTTTCGCCTTCGAAAAAAGCTCATCCAGTTCATTTCCGGAAAAATTTATGTAGTTTAATTTTTGATCAGCCAAGGGAAGTATTATTTTGTCACTATTGACTCAATTGTATTACTATTAGTATAATTATTATAATCAACTTAAACAATAATAATGAGATTTTTAACCGCAGGTATTTTCATATTCCTTTTCTGTATTTCTGCAAAAGCTCAGCCCATACTGCAGCTCAATCCTGATGAACTGGAATACCACGATGTTTTTCACAGGCTTCAGAATGCTTATTTTGTGAATACCGGGGATCAAACTCTTCAAATTGACAGTATTTATTATAGTAATAATGATTTTTATTATTTGAGATTTGACAATTACTGGAGGTATCCTATCTACATTGAACCCGGTGATTCAATAATGATGGATTGTATACTTTCGGGTTACCTTAATTATACCTATGAGGATATCGAAGACACATTGTATATTTATAATAATGGGGTAAATCCCTACGAATACCTTAAAATAAAGATTGACTATTATGAAGACGAACACTATACCGGAACTTTGCAGGGAAATGTGAGCTCAGATGGACTTCCTGTAGCAAATGCGGATTTATATTTTCTGTATGGGGGAAATTTCGTAATTGCGCAGGGTGTGACGGATGCTGCAGGCAATTATTCCGCTGAACTTCCGGTAGGTAATTATACAGTAGCAGCCGCTAAAGATTCCTATTATGTCTCCTTCTATGACCAACAGTTTGATCCGTTAAGTGCGACCCAGATATTCGTCGATACAAATGGAATTTCTTCCGCTGATCTGAACCTGGTCAAGGTTACCCCCACACAGAACTCCATTTCGGGTACTATTTATGATTCTCTTGCAATATATCCATTAAAAAAGGGAATTGTAATTGTAAGAAGCGGTACACATACTCCGGATAAGATTATGCACAATAAACTTACCACTCCTGCACTGGGAGGAGCATATGCAGCTTTCGTAGACCAGACTGGTTCGTATACAGTCGACAATATTATTGATCCTGGATATTACTACGTCCAGTCTTTTTCCGATTATTACGTTCCATCATATTATGATACTCTGGGAAATAATCCCGGGTTCTGGCAGGATGCCGATTCTATTTACATCGGTTCACAACTTAATAATGCTGACATCTACATGCCCAGGGATTCTTCTGTAGGAGGAGGAATCATATCCGGTACTGTCGGAATTGCCGGTAAACTTGATAGTATTGTAACAGATGCAATTGTTTATGCGCAGTCGACTGAAAATAATCTTATTACTTATGCTTTCTCACAGGCTGATGGAAACTTCAGGGAGAATTTTCTTCCTTATGGCAGCTATTACCTTGTTGCCCAAAAAATTGGTTATGAAGATGCAGTGAGTGATAAAATTATTATAGATAGTACTATGACATCTATTGGAAATATTACCTTATTATTTTCTTCTCCTAATTCTGTAAAAGAGCAAGAAATCATTCCGGACCAGATAAGTCTTTCCCAGAATTATCCCAACCCTTTCAACCCTTCAACCACTGTAGAATTTCACCTTACACATGGAACCAATATCATTCTCAGAGTGACAAATATTCTGGGTGAAACTGTTTCAGTTCTTCACGACGGATATTTATCTTCGGGAGATTATAAAATGCTTTTTGACGGGAGAGGATTAAGTTCAGGAATATATTTTATATCCCTAATAACTCCTGAAACATCCCTTATAAGAAAAATACTTCTTCTGAAATAAGATTTCTTAAGCTTGTATTAAATCAATCTTTTTTGCTTCGGGGAAAGAATCCAATCTTGATGATATAACCCCTAAATGCTTGTTTGCAACCAGGTTATGAGAATCACATTAATCCATCGATGTTATCCTTCCCACCAGATTTGGCTTCAGTTCCTTTAAATTGAAAGGGAATTCGATGTAAAACAGAATGAAAAGGATAGATTATGAAAGTGAAACTGACAATGATTCTAACAGCAATGATAATTTTGCTAAACGGCCAGATCTTTCCCCAGGCTAACCGGAATATTAAGCACCATGCATTTTCAGGCACCCTAATGCTTGGAGCTGAGGCTGGTATGAGTCTGGCTAAAACAGATTATGATAAAGTTAGACCGGATATTATGGGGAGGGGAGTCCTGGAGTATTTCTTTCCAACTACTAACCAGGGAATATTCGGAATAAAAGGTTTTGTAATGGCTGGGTATATAGGGGGAGAGGATAATTCTAAGACACCCAGTGTTTTCAGAACTAATATGACAGGAATAGGCGGTGATCTTACATATACCTTCTCAATTGAAGAAGCCGTATTTCCGTATCTGGCAGTGGGAGCTACATATTTGTGGTTTAATCCACGAGATAATAATGATAACGCTTTAACAAATAATCTTCTTGGTAGATATGATAAACAGGAAACCATGTTCCAGGCTGAACTTGGAATGAGATTTCTGCTTTCAAAGTCTATAAATATGAACCTTGGTCTCGGAGGATATTTTAGTCCACACGACAATTGGGATGATATAACGGCGAATGGAAATAACGATTATATGGTTACCATTATGGCCGGTATAGCCTATTCTTTCTTTACTACTTCAGATAGTGACGGTGATGGAATTGAAGATTCAAAAGATATGTGTCCAAATACTCCGAGTGGAGTCACTGTAGATGATTACGGTTGTCCTCTAGACAAAGATGGCGATGGGGTGCCGGACTATAAAGACAAATGTCCGAACACCAAATCAGGAATGGAGGTGGATGAAAACGGCTGTGCGATTGATGCAGATAACGACGGGGTCCCGGATAAACTGGATAAATGTCCCAACACGCCTGCAGGAATGCAGGTAAATGAGCAGGGTTGTCCTGACAGCGATGGCGACGGGGTATACGATAATATGGATAAATGTCCTGAAACACCCAAGGGCGCAGCGGTCGATGAAACAGGCTGCCCGAAAGACAGCGACAGGGACGGAGTTCCAGATTATAAAGATAAATGTCCTAACACACCTGCAGGAAAACAGGTAGATGAAAACGGCTGTGCAAAAGCCGATACGGTAGTTAAGAAAATTACCCTTAGTGGCGATACGAATTTTGAATTTAACAAAGCCGCTCTTCTGCCGAGTGCATATCCAACACTGGATAACCTGGCCAAAACAATGAAGGATAATCCGGATACACGCTGGAGGATTGAAGGATATACAGATGCCGTGGGTTCTGATTCATATAATATGGACCTTTCGAGAAGAAGAGCTCAATCGGTTGTTGATTATCTGATAAATAAAGGAATAGACAGATCTAGACTTGAAGTAGTACCTTATGGCGAGTCGAATCCAATAGCTTCGAATGATACACCCGAAGGCAGGGCTATGAATCGCAGGGTCGAAATAAAAATGATCGAAAAAAATCAATAATTTATAATTGAATAACCCTCTTAGTATAAAGGCCGTCCCATAAGCAGGAACGGCCTTTTTCATATGCGCCATGTTGACTGTTTTGGTTGCTAGTCTTAGCGATTTTAGATAGTTTAGTTGATCTAACTATAAAAAAATTGAGGTACCAATGTTTGATGATAAATATAAATTTACCTGCGTAGATCGGTTTCTGGAATACGTAAAGTACGACACTCAATCAGACGAAGAATCAACATCCTTCCCGTCAACAGAAAAACAGAAAGTTCTTTCAAAAGCTCTAGCCGAAGAATTGAAAAAAATGGGACTTAAAGATGCCCATATGGATGAGAATGGATATGTCATGGCAACCCTCCCATCTAACTCGGATAAAAATGTGCCTGCAATTGGTTTCATTGCTCACGTTGACACATCTCCTGCCGTTACCGGTGCGGGTGTAAATCCTGTTATCCATAAAAACTACCAGGGCGGAGATATAAAACTTCCTAAAGATCCTTCACAGGTTATCCTGGAAAGTGAGAACCCTGACCTCAAGAATATGAAAGGCTTCGATATTATAACTACTGATGGAACCACTCTTTTGGGTGCTGATAATAAGTCAGGTGTTGCTGAAATTGTTGATGCGGTTAATTACTGGTTAACCCATCCTGAAGTAAAACATGGTCCTATAAAAATCTGCTTTACACCCGATGAAGAAGTTGGAAGAGGAACAGAGAAATTTGATGTCAAGAAATTTGGTGCAAAGTATGCATACACTATGGACGGTCAGAGCCGCGGAGAAGTTGAATCTGAAACATTCAGCGCCGATGCAGTTACTATTAAGATACATGGAAAAAATATTCATCCGGGCTACGCTAAAGGCATTATGGTTAATGCTGTAAGGGTTGCCTCTGAATTTATGGAAAGCCTACCGAAAGACAGACTTTCTCCCGAGACTACAGAAGGGCGTGAAGGTTATGTTCACTGCACAAATTTCAATGGTAATGAAGAGCTTGCAGTATTAAAATTTATCATCAGGGATTTTGAGACACCAAAACTGAAAGAATATGAAGCTCTGTTAAAAGACCTCGCTGAGAAAACAGTTAAAAAATATCCTGCCGCAAAGCTGGATTTTGAGGTAACTGAGCAGTACCGTAATATGAAGGAAATTCTTGTCCAGCATCCGCAGGTTACTGATTATGCTGAACAGGCAATGAAGAACCTGAATATTGAGCCTATCATGCACCCGATACGTGGAGGTACGGATGGCTCACGACTTTCATTTATGGGTCTGCCTTGTCCCAATATCTTTGCCGGGGAACATAGTTTTCACTCAAAGGTAGAATGGGTTGCAATCCAGGATATGGAGATGGCTGTAAGAGTTATAATTGAAATCGCTAAAATTTGGGAAGAAAAGTCGTAAGTAAAGGTTCAGATACGTACTAATAAGGTTTTGAATAAATTATGATCAACTCACGACAGAGAACAAACAGTAAACCGGAGCTTATGGCCCCTGCCGGTAATAAGACCATGCTGACAGCAGTGGTTAAGGCAGGGGCCGATGCCGTCTACTTCGGTGTAGAAAAGCTGAATATGAGGGCAAAAGCCTCTAACTTTGAATCTGATAACCTTCCTGAACTCACCTCTTATTGTAAAGAAAATAATGTCAGAACATACCTTACTCTCAATACGATTATCTATGAAGAAGAATTAGACCAGTTGAGGGATATCATCCTTAAGGCAAAAGAAGCCGGGGTTGATAGGATAATCTGCTGGGATTTCTCGGTTGTACAGTTATGTAAAGAAGCAGGAATGCCGTTTTGTATTTCCACTCAGGGATCTGTTTCCAATTCGCTTGCCGCAAATTTTTATAAGGAAATGGGTGCGGAGCGGATAGTGCTTGCACGGGAATGTTCACTGGAAGATATTAAAAAAGTGCGGGCTCTTACCGACCTTGAGATTGAAGTGTTTGTGCATGGAGCAATGTGCATTGCTGTCAGCGGCAGGTGTTTTATGAGTCATCATCTTTTCGATAAGAGCGCCAACCGCGGGGAATGCATTCAGCCCTGCAGAAGAGAATATGAGGTTTATGATCCCACCATCGGAAAAAGTATGATAGTGGGTGAAGATTATGTGCTGTCGCCTGAAGATCTGTGCACCCTGGGTTTTATTGATCAGCTTATAGAGACCGGAGTTGATTCTTTCAAAATCGAAGGCAGAAAACGAAGTCCTGAATACGCTGCTGCAGTAACATCAGCTTACAGGAAGGCCATCGATCTTTACTATGAAAACAAACTCACCCCTGAGATTAAAAAGGAGCTTACTGAAGAACTCGAAAAAGTATTTAACAGGGGGTTCTCTACAGGTTTTTATTTCGATACTCCCGGTCCCGATGAATATGCCGATATATACGGAAGTAAGGCCAGTAAAAGAAAAGAATATCTTGGTAAAGTGCTGAACTACTATAAAAAGGCCGGTGTAGTATATATTTCCGTTGAGGCGGGTTCAATTAAAGAGGGTGATGAAATCTATATCATCGGGGAAACTACTGGCGTGGTTCAGTTGAAAGCAGAGAATTTACTCGAGGATGAACACAACATAGAATCGGCATCTAAAGGAATGAAGATTACCTTTAAATGTAACGATACAGTCAGACCCCGAGATGCAGTTTACCTGATCAAAGAAGCCCCACTGAAGAAAAAAGTGAAGACTAGGACATAGCTCTTAATTTCTCAGCATTGTCCTTGTACATGGTTAGACTTTCTTCTATAATTTTATAGGCCTTTTCTTTCCCCAGGAAATCTTTTACCAACACCTCCTTCTGTTCCAGCTTTTTATAATCTTCAAAGAATCTTTTTAATTCCACTGATGTATGCGGGGGGAGCTCATTTATATCATTTATATAATTAACCGACATATCATTCTTTGCTACAGCAATTATTTTATCATCCGTCTCCTCCTGGTCAGTCATATGCATTACCCCGATAACTTTGCTCTCAATTATACAAAGGGGATCAACATCAATCGAACAGATTACCAGGATATCGAGGGGATCTTTGTCATCGCAGTATGTCTGCGGAATAAAGCCGTAATTTGCAGGATAATGTACTGACGAAAACAGTACACGGTCAAGCCTCAGCAGTCCGCTTGCCTTATCCAGTTCATACTTACCTTTTGAGCCTTTAGGTATCTCTATAATGCTGTTTACTATACGGGGCGCATCATTTCCCGGTGTTACCGAGTGCCATGGGTTGCTTACGTGTTTCATAATATCCTTAATAATTTTACTTTCTGAAATTATACTTTTAAAAGGGCAATTAAAATTCCAATCAGGCTTATTTTGATAAGCATCATCAAATCTTTATTTTTGACAACTATTTAAAGTTTTTATTATCCTATTTCAGAAAAAATGCTATGAGATTAAGCAAATCCTTTGTCCCAACATTAAAAGAAGTTCCAAGCGATGCAGTAGTTACCAGTCATATTCTTATGCTGAGAGCCGGAATGATCCGTATGCTGTCAGCCGGTATTTATTCCTTCCTGCCGGTAGGCTATCGCGTTGTCAGGAAAATATCCGAAATTATACGTGAAGAAATGAATGCTATAGGGGGACAGGAGTTCCATCTCCCGGCATTGAACCCTAAAGAGATCTGGGAGGAAACCGGAAGGGTTGAAGCCTTCGGCGATATTCTTTTTCATGTTGTGAACAGGGAATACGTTCTTGCTCCTACCCACGAGGAGATAATGACGTTCCACGCAAGGAATGTTCTGAAGTCATATAAAGATATGCCCCAGATTTGGTACCAGATTCAGACAAAGTTCAGGAATGAGTCGAGACCGAGGAGCGGCGTAATAAGGGGACGACAGTTCCTGATGAAGGATGCTTATTCATTCGATGTTTCTCCTGAAGGACTCGATCATTCTTATAGTCTGCACGACAAAGCTTACAGGAATATTTTCGACCGCTGCCATTTATCTTATTTCATTGTAGGAGCATCAAGCGGTGCAATGGGAGGTTCCGGTTCTGAGGAATTTATGGTTAAGTCGGATGCCGGCGAGGATACAGTTGCCCATTGTGAGAACTGCGGGTACGCCGCTAACCTTGAAGTGGCAACTTCCAAAATAGACAGCAAAAAAAGAGACGATAAAAGTGAGGATATTAAGAAAATCCATACGCCGAATGTCAGATCAATAGATGAGCTTTGTGAATTTCTGAAGATAGATGAAACACAGTGCGCTAAGTCGAGAGTTTATATTCATAACGGTAACCCCGTGCTTGTTCTGATGCTGGGGAATGAAGATGTAAATGAGGCTAAGCTTGAGCGGGCGCTCGGCGGCGCTGTTCGTCCTGCTCATCCTGAAGAACTGGTGGAAATAACCGGTGCGGAAGCAGGCTCCATAGGTCCTGTAGGTTATAAAGGTAAGATAATTGCCGACTTAAGACTTAAGGATGCAAATAACATGTACAGCGGTGCTAATGAAACCGATTATCACCTCGGCGGAATAGATCTTAAGAGAGATGCTAAGGAAATTGAATACTTTGATCTGCGTTCAATAAATTCAGGTGAATCTTGCCCAAGATGTGATCATAAACTTGAGGTTTTTACTGCCATAGAACTGGGACATATATTTAAGCTCGGAACAAAATACTCTGCTTCAATGGGCGCTAATTTCCTGGATGAGAACGGTAAGGAAAATCCAATTATAATGGGAAGCTATGGTATCGGTGTGGAACGTGTTCTTGCCTGCTATATTGAACAGCATCACGATGACTATGGCATCATCTGGGATAAAACGCTTGCACCTTTTCAGATCCACCTGATGGGACTCAACATGAAGAAGCAGGAGGTTATCGAAACCTGCGATAAACTCTATAATGATCTTACCACTGCAGGCTACGAAGTGCTTTTCGATGACAGGGTAGATGCCCAGGCCGGATTTAAATTTAAAGATGCTGATCTACTTGGTATGCCTGTGCAGGTTATTGTCGGTGATAAAAAGCTGAAAGAGCTTAAGGTAGAAATTAAGATCCGTCAGTCCGGCGAAAGATTCGACGTTGATCTTGACCAGATAATCAATAAGATCCCTGAATTCCTGGGCTGATCTCTTCAGCCTATTTGATCAGCAGCATCTTCCTGCATTGAACAAAATCTCCGGCTCTTAAGGTATAGAAGTACACCCCGCTTGCCATGCTTGTTCCATCAAAAGATACCTCGTACCTGCCGGAATTTTTTTCCTCATTTACAAGGGTCTTAATTTCATTTCCCAGTACATCATAAACTTTTATCGTTACAAATCCGGGGTGCGGAAATCAGTACATAATTATTTTTGTCACCGGATTAAAGGGATTCGGAAAGTTCTGAAATAGGATAAAACTTTCGGGTTTATCCGAACTTTCATCACCCACCCCAGTAATTTGTGTACCATATTCAACACTATCTATAATTGCATATCTCAGAACAGTAGATCCGCAGCTGAATTCACAGGATGAAGCATTGATAAACCCTAATCCCTTTGCAAATGATAAATTTGTGGCAGGTATTCCTGATTCATCTTCTAACTCCCGGACTTCAGTCGGATAGCTCAGAACACTATCTTCATATTTATCAAGACAAAGAGTCAGGAAGATTCCCTGGTTTGAAGTGAATCCTGTATATGAGCCCCCGAAATACTCACCAGAGTCAGCAAGAAGACTGTCTATAAGGTATTCATTATCCGTAAACAAAGGGTCATCGGTGTACCTGTAAACGCAGGCGTTAGTAGAATCAATCCTCTCGTATGTTTTACTAATGTATCCATCAAACGGAATATTTTTTTTTGTCAGAATTTTATAGGATCTATTGTTCGATAATAATGTATCTCCCGTTACTTCTAATGAATGAAAAGATGAGTCTACTTCGTAAGGAATAATCTGGTAGGAATAGTTTGCATATTCCCAGTAGTTTCCGTTTTGAAGGGGATAGTATTTTAAGGCTTCAGTAAGAGTATCGGTTTGTGCGGATATAAAGCCTGCTGACATTATAAACAGAAGTAAGGTTTTCATAAGCTCCCCGCTTTCCCATTATTTATTTTTACCCGGCTTCCTGTATATAAGTTGAACAAGTCCTGAAGAGTACGACTTTGATTCAACCTGGTTAAATCTAATAATATTATCCCTTGATGTAAACAGAGGCTTGCCGCTGCCCAGTATAAGCGGGTGAACAGCAAGCTGAAGTTCATCAACGAGATCCATATCGAGTAATTTGTTGAATAATTCTGCCCCGCCAAACAGCCAGATATCATTTTCCCTGAATTCCTTTAATTCATTTATCTTGATGGGATCAAGTCGTAATGAGATAGCATTTTTTGCAACGTATTCCGGGTTTTCAGAGAATACCACTTTCGCTTTATCGGGATAAGGGTTACCATCCATACTCAACAAAACTTCGTAACTCCGCCTTCCAAAGAAGATGGTATCGATACTTTTAAGAAAACCAGTCATTCCATAATCCTGGTCGGTGAAACACCAGTCGAATTCCCCGTTGGGTCCTTCGATGAAGCCGTCAAGGCTTACTGCAAGATTTAAGATTATTTTGCGCATAACTTTAAAATAAAAAGGGCTGCCTGTTTTTGCCGATTACAAAAACAATGACAGCCCGGATTAAATTCTATTTTTTCCTGGTAAAGTCAATCTCCATAGTTTTAAATTCCTCACCATTATTGGTCATAAACATTTCCATATGGTGATGATCGTCGTCAATTCTTTTAATAGTTTCTTTAACCGGTACATCCTGTCCTGTCATCGGATCAACTGAATTGCCTGTATATGTAAATGTCTGAGTTCCTTCATCATACGTACCTTCAAGGTACATTACGCCGGTACCGAAGTTATCAATCCAGGTAGAGAAAAATTTCTTTTTTGCATTATCATAGCCGGAAATTTCTCTGCCGTCCATTTCCATACCGTTAAAGTCGAGGTATGCGGTCCCTCAAAATACCTTCCGCCAAGTATAGATTGAATTTCAGAACACCTGATAGATTCCGTCGGAGGCTGCGAAGGATCCATCCACATTTTTATATCAGAAGTCCATTCTCCTGCACCTTTTGAAAGAAGTTCATGCATTGGCCCGGGTGTCATATACTCCGTCCATGCTTTCATCATCTCTTCCTGGTAATTTTCATCCTGAGCCAGAACCGGAAGACTAAAAACTATAAGAAACAGAAAAGCCGAAAAAACAATGAATTTTTTCATAGTACTCCTCAAAATTATTTGTTACTAAATCAGCATTTGCAGCGGGAAAATAAGTTATCGGTAATTCCCGAATAAAGCAACCAAAAAAATTAGTTGTGTGTTATTTCTTAAGGTTTTTAACTTCGTGGTCAAGCAGCCACTGTTTTCTCCAGAGTCCGCCTCCATACCCGGTGAGTTTTCCGTTTTCCCCGATCACACGGTGACAGGGAATTATGATGGCAATCCTGTTGTGTCCGTTTGCTGTACCAACCGCACGGACTGCCCTGGGGTGACCAATAATTTCAGCCTGCATTTTATAGGAACGGGTGGTTCCATAAGGAATTTTTATCAGGGCGTCCCAGGCTTTCTTCTGGAAATCTGTTCCGAATATCATTAAAGGAACATCAAAAGTTCTTCTTTTACCTTCAAAATATTCGTTGAGCTGTTTTTTCAATTCTTTGATATGGTCGTTGGTTCCCGGCAGTATTGAACTCCTAAACTTCTTCCCGAGCTGTTTTAACTCAGTTTCAAGTGCCCTTCTGTCAGTGAATTCAAGCAGATATATACCCTCATCACTGCCTATCACCATCATTGGTCCAAGCGGAGTTGTAAATCGTTCAAACGAAAGAGCCTTTTCATTTTTTGTTTCTGAGGGACTTCCTGATGTAGCCTTCTTAAAAGTATGCTGAAACCCGCTTAATGATTCATATCCGGCATCATAGGCGGCCTCGATCACCTTATCTCCGTTCTGAATATTTTTAAGTGCATTATTTATTCTGAACATTCTCTGGAAAGCGTGGAAGGTCATTCCATGATTTTTTATGAACCATCTTCTGATGCGTGCCGGGTCTATTCCTCTTTGTACAAGCTTGTAGTCGGTAATTTTGCGGGAGGGATTCTGCTCAATCTCATTCAGCAATGATTTTATTTCCGGAAGCATTTCGTCGGGATATTCAAGAGGATGACATATTTTACAAGGCCGATAACCATTATCCATAGCTTCCTTAGCGGTCTGAAAAAATTCTACATTCTCTCTTTTTGGTTTGCGCGCTCTGCAGGTCGGTCTGCAGAAAATACCCGTGGTTTTAATTGCCGCAAAAAATAATCCTTCGTACTGCGGATCTTTCTCTCATCAAAGCCTTATAAGCTCTTTCATCAGATAAATTGAATGAATGCATATCTATTCCTTTTTTGAACCCAACTTATGGAGATGTAAATATCCTTTCCACCGAAAACTTGACAAGTATTTTTCTTTTCTCTGCTTCCCGAAATTTGAGTATAAATTTTTTTGTCATGGTGAAAAACAACTATATAAAATGGTGATGAGATATTCAACAATGTATGACAAAATGGCAGACTGGTTTTAATCCCGGTATTATACTCGGAGTTACCTCGGATTAGTCCCGTATTTGAACTCAAAATGAGACACCCAAAAAATGCGTAAAAACGCACTTTTCGCCTGTTGAAATAATCTACAGTGTGACAAAATGGCAGTGTATCAATCCGGGTAATTGAACCGGTTCGGACTGTTAAATGGTTGATAGGTTTATTTCAGATCCAAGGGACTCTGAATGAAAGAAGACAGATTCGGATAGCAACTTGAACGAAACACAAAATTTCTGATGAGAAAACACTAAGACCCGGATAGAGCACTTTTAGTCTCTTCAACACTCTTCTTCATCGGTGTTGCTTTGAAAAAATGATTCTCAAAATCACTGCTGTCGAACAGATATTCGGAATCGTACTGGTACAGCATTTCATCCATTTCCCTGATTTCAGAAACGAATAAACCCACCATTTTAAGCATCCACCTGGAAAGAGTGGTGTAGCCTGTGTTTTTTCCATAGGTGTCCTGCACCATTTGTATAAGTTCCTTGCCGGTCGGTGCATTCCTGTCAGTTGGCAGGTGCCAGACTCTATTGTAAGCATCTGCAGTATTACCAAGAAGAGCTGTTGCTTTAGCAGCGTCTGCCGTATAAGTAAGTGAATGTTTTAAATCGGCATTAATGAGCCATTGCGCTTTCTTACCTTTCATTACTTTGTCGTAAACAAGAGGGTATAAAAAAGTCATCTTGGTAGGACCATTGAAATCTGCTGCACGTGCAATGATGGCATTTATATTACCCTGTTCGTATTCACTTATGAGCTGTCTTCCTATCTGTGCACGAACTTCACCCTTTTTACTTGAAGGATTCATCGGTGTTTTCTCTGTCATCCATCCATCTACTCTTCCGTATGAATATACATTATCAAAAAACACCAGCTTTGTATTAAATTTTTTACAAGCGTTTATAACATTAGTCATTACTTTCGGCCAGTCACGCTGCCAGACGCTCAGTTTATATTCCATTCCCAAAACCAGGTAAGCAACATCAGCACCCTCAACAGCTTTTTCTGTTTGAACATTATCTGTAAGATCCCCCTTTACGAGTTCATCATTGTTATTAACCGCAGAAGGATGTCTGCTGACAAGTCTTACCCTGTCTGTGTATTTTGGTAAAATTTCTGCAAGACCTCTGCCTATAACTCCTCCTGAGCCAAGAATAACCTGCATCGCAAACCTTTCTCATTTTACTTTCTTAATGTTGCCCCATCTCATCGGCGGAATAAATTCACCTTCTTCAGAACACTTAATAAGTGAATCAAGTCTTTTTAACCTTGTTGCCTCCTGTTTTGCACTCATTACCCAATGAATAACGGGTCTTTGATATGAAGGAACCTGCGACTTAAAGAACTTCCAGGCCTTCGGACTTTTCTTAAGCTCCAGCTCATATTTTTTATCAAGTTTAACAATGCGCTGTTCAAATGAATAAGTGCGGCTATTTTCTTCTTTTCTATTCCGGTAAGCCTTCAGTCCGGCAGGCTTCATCTGTTCCAGTTTAATCAGTTCCTCAACCCGGTTTATATTTTTCGCGCTCCAGTTACTGTTATTTCTGCGCGGAGTAAAACGGATTGTGTAGCTTATATTATCAAGAGATTTTCTTATTCCGTCTATCCATCCGAAACAGAGTGCCTCGTCAACAGATTCATTCCATGTGATGCTTGGTTTGCCGGAGCCTATTTTATAGAAACCTGCAAGAAGCTCATCTTTTTTGTCGTGATTTTTTTCAAACCACTTTCGCAAATCCGACTGCTTACTGAAGAAAACCGGTTTCATTTACTGGACGTAGAATCGGGTACAAAATCAAGAACGATTGAGTTCATACAATATCTTTTACCAGTAGGGGGCGGACCATCATCGAATATATGTCCCAGGTGGGCGCCGCATCTTCCGCATAATACTTCAATGCGATGCATACCGTACGAATTATCGGTTTTATAAACAACACTGTTTTTTCTGATCGGTTCAAAGAAACTCGGCCATCCGCAGGTACTTGCGAATTTAGCATCGGAACGGAACAAAGCATTTCCGCAGGCAGCGCAGTAATATGTACCCTTACCTTCAAAATCCCAGTACTTTCCCGTAAATGCTCTCTCGGTTGCTTTTTTGCGTGCAACTTCATAAACATCCTCGGGCAGAACTTTCTTCCATACAGAATCAGGTAAATCTAATTTGGTTGTATCGGTCCTTGAGTAATATGGATTTTCAGGTTTTACCTGCTGCTGATTCATTTTATCCTGCTTTCCTTTTGTGAATTCAGTTTTATTCTGGCAGCACAAAAATGAAAATGCCGAAAGAATGAAAACAATTAAACTTAATTTCATTATGATAACTCACTTTCTCTTTTTCCCCAAACATAGAATCAATGAAAGTGAAAATAATCACTTAATTATAACATCATTATTTCTTTAGTATGAAGGCTAATCTTCATCTTCATCGGAAAAACGAATAGACTTATCCCTCTTACCATTCCGTCCTTCCTTTTGATCCATTTTATGATCTTTTTCCTCACCGAATGTTGCAATTAAACCTGCAATAAACTCTTTTTTCTCGGCATCAGTCAGTCTCGCTTCTGAGTGCATCAGGGTATACTGCCACATAGGCATATCACCTTTCCTTACCTCCTTTGCTGCCTCATCTCCCTTGCCAGGCTTCCAGTCGGACATATTAAAATGTTTTCTTCCTTCTTCTACATCATCGGCTACAAGCCAGCTCACCGGCGCTACATACGAATAATCAGGCCATTTTGTTTCATTGCTATGACAGTCGAAGCAGGCTCTTACAGCATATGCCCTGGTTTTAGGGGAATCCCAGGCAGGTTCTTTTACAATAGGCGGATTGGTTCTGTCTACAGGGATAAACTGAATAAGAATGAACAAAATAACAATAATCAGCAGTGAAAATTTTAATATTTTGCCTTTTTGCATCTTTGCAGCTACCATTAGATACCTTTAACCTAGTTGGGAAATTTTTGATAAAGTAATATAAAGAGTTTTTCAGAGGATATAAAAACTCAGTTATTTTACAGAAATCATCCGGATTACAGAAACAGTATAAATATTTTACAGCCTTGTTTGAAAGGCAAAATCCAGTCTTACAGGGTTTACAAGTCTTTCATAATCTGAGTACGACATCTTAATAAGCTGGGAATGCGAACAAGCGTTAAACGCAATCTCCTCATCTTCTGCAAGGCTGTTTGCTACGAACACATCCACTCCGTAAAGGTTGCCGAACGGAGGCATTGCGCCTACTTCACAATCGGGGAACTTATCGATGAATTCATGCTCATCAGCAAGCCGTACATTATCCGAACCCAGCACTTTCTTCAGGTTATCAAAATTTATCTTGAAAGATCCCGGCAGTACAGCCATTGCAAGCTTGCCTTCAATTTTCACAAGGACGGTTTTAGCAATTTCTTTTCCCGGAAGATGTGCTTTTGCAGCTATTTCCTGTGCGGTATATGCGGGTGAGTGCGATACTGTAATATACCTTACATTATTCTCGTCAAGAAATTCTTTCAGTTTTTTTATTGCCATTTTCTCAACTCCTTTTCTGAAATTTATTAGTAATCGGTGCGATTATATTTTATCAACCAGATCAAGAAATTTTTTATAAGGTATAGCAATAAGACTCTGTGCTTCGAAAGCACCGTTTGACAGGCTGATCATTGAAACTTTGGCCGCTGTTTCCTCATCGGGTGCTTCATATATATCAAGGAAATCATAAGGACCCAGAAGTGCGTAATGTTCGACAAACTTTACCTCGGGACATTTCTGCTTTACCTGTTCCAGCCAGTTTCTCCCCAGCCGTGCACGGTCTTTCATCTGTTTAGAGATTTCCGGAGCTAACTTGGTTAGTAGTATGAATGTTTTCATGGCTTCCTCCCTCTGAGTATGATGATTAATTTTGATCCACCATACATCTTAAGCCGCTGACATAACAATATGGTTTAAGGTGTGAACACCCCTAATTTAATCTTTGGAAGGATAAAATTCTACTGCAGTAAAGAATAGTGCGTTACAGAACCTCTGCGGCCTCCTCCTTTTATTATATTTATTCCCAGCCATACACGTTAATGCTGAATATGGAGCTTAATAACATTCTTTTCAATAAAAGAAGAAGGAATTATGCCTAAAAATGTCTCTCAAAAACTAATAGAATCTCACCTTATCGAAGGAAAAATGACCCCCGGTGAGGAAATAGGGCTTAAAATCGATCAAACCCTTACCCAGGATGCTACCGGTACCCTGGTAATGCTTGAGTTTGAGGCAATGCATATAGACAGGGTTAGAACAGAATTATCAGCTCAGTATGTCGATCATAATCTGATCCAGGAGGATTTCAAAAATCCTGATGATCATATTTTCCTTAGAAGTGCCTGTAAGAAATTCGGTATCTGGTTCAGCCGTCCCGGCAACGGCGTAAGTCATCCCGTTCATATGGAAAGATTCGGTATTCCGGGAAAAACTCTTCTCGGATCCGATAGTCATACTCCTGCCGGAGGTGCCATGGGAATGCTGGCAATTGGTGCGGGAGGACTTGAAGTAGCCCTGGCGATGGCAGGAGAACCTCTCTATATTAAAATGCCGAAAATATGGGGTGTGAGATTAACTGGGAAACTACCCGACTGGGTATCGGCTAAAGATGTGATTCTCGAGATGCTGCGAAGGCATGATGTGGATGGAGGAGTGAACAGGATAATTGAATATTATGGTCCGGGACTAAAACACCTTACCGCAATGGATCGTCACGTTATTGCCAATATGGGAACCGAACTCGGCGCTACTACTACAGTTTTTCCCTCCGATGAAGAGGTAAAAAAGTTTCTTAAAACTCAGGAAAGGGAAAATGTCTGGGTGGAACTGACTGCCGATGAAGGTGCGGAGTATGATGAGTATGAGGAAATAAATCTTTCGGAACTTGAGCCATTGATCGCTCTTCCAGGAAGTCCGGGCAAAGTTGTACCTGTAAAAGAAATTGCAGGAGAAGAGATTTACCAGGCTTATATCGGTTCTTCTGCAAATCCCGGCTACAGGGATTTTGCCATCGCGGCATTGATGGTCGACGGGAAGCAGGTAAATGACAGGGTGTCATTCGACATCAACCCTACCTCGCGGCAGATACTTGAGAATCTTATGTCGGCAGGACTTCTTGGCAAGCTTATTCATTCCGGTGCAAGGCTTCACCAGGCCGGATGCAACGGGTGCATCGGGATGGGGCAGGCTCCCGCTACGGATAAGATCAGTCTCCGCACAGTACCGCGCAACTTTCCGGGCAGGTCAGGTACAAAGGAGGATAAAGTACATCTTTGTTCACCCGAAACCGCAGCGGCATCAGCCTTAACGGGTGTTATAACCGACCCGAGAACTCTGGGCATCAGTTACCCGCATTTTAAGGAGCCTGACAAAATCACCATCAATACCGAAATGCTTGTTGCTCCTGCTGATAGTAATGAAGAAGTTCAGCTTGAGAAGGGACCAAACATAAAACCATTACCGCCTTTTGAACCTCTGCCGGATAAGTTTGAAGGAACTGTACTGCTGAAGGTTGGGGACGATATCTCAACCGATGAAATAATGCCGGCAGGTGCGAAAGTGCTTCCTTACAGAAGTAACATCCCTGAGATAAGCAAATTTGTTTTCAGCCAGGTTGATGAAACTTTTTATGACAGGGCGCTGGAGCATAAAGAAAATGGATTCTTTATTGTCGGCGGGGAAAATTACGGACAGGGAAGCAGCCGTGAACATGCAGCCCTTGCACCCAGATACCTAGGTTTAAGAATGGTATTAGCAGTTTCATTTGCAAGGATACACTGGCAGAACCTTATTAACTTCGGAATACTTCCTGTGACTTTTCTTAATGCGGATGATAAAGATAAAATTGAACAAGGAGATATACTTTCAGTCGGGAACCTTATCAACTCTCTTAAAGAGGGTAATAAAATCATAGTAACAAATAAAACCAAGAAAGTAGAGATAGAGACGGCGCACACTATGAGTAAACGACAGGTTGATATGATCCTTGAAGGTAGTCTTATCGAACTTGTAAAAAATAAATTTAAGAAACAGGTAGGGAATTAATTGCTTTCTGTCACATTCTCAGGTATATCATAATAGGTTCCTCCGATTTTGATTAAGATAATAAATTAAACTTTCAGGAGGATTTTGAGAATGAATGAAGTATATCATGTCCTGACAAATATATTTGGTCTTGATGCTCAACCTGTAAATTTCTACCAGATGGTTGCGCGGGCAGCTTTTATCTATATAGCCTCCCTGGTGATCATAAGGTTCGGGAATAAAAGATTTCTTGGAAAGAATACTGCCTTTGATTTTGTGATTGGTATTGTAATCGGATCGGTTTTTAGTCGTGCTATAAATGGGAACGGACCTCTTTTTGTAACGATTGCGGCCGGCCTGACCCTGGTGGGACTACACTGGCTGTTCGCTGTAATTTCAATGAACCACAAAGGTATTTCGAATCTCGTGAAGGGAAAAACGTCCGTAATAGTTGAAAATTATAAACCTGATGAAAAAGAAATGAGAAAGGGACATGTTTCTGAAGATGATCTTAAGGAACAGCTGCGGATCTGGATGAACCAGAAAGATCTGGAAAACGTGAAGGAAGCTTACCTTGAAAGGGACGGCCAGATCAGTTTTATAAAAGATAATACTGAACCGAAAGTTCTTGATATAAAGGTTGAAGATGGTATACAGACAGTGAGAATCAAACTCGAATGAAAATTCAGTCTATGATATTTTTTCTATCAGGTTCATTTTCATCTTATAAAGTTTTTCAGATATAGACACGTGATAGTAATGGGGATTGATCAGCCTCTTCACACCGGGATCCAGTCGTTCAATATCTTTCATTCTTCTTTCTCTGAGTTCATCAATTGAAGGGAAGTCATATACGAGCTTTCCATTATCCAGTATAGTTTCAAGCAGAGGTTCCACATTCGAAATATGTTCTTTTCCCAGCGTCCTTTTCTTACTTTGACTTGTTGCGTGATGGAGAAGAATATCCTCAGTTGTACCGGGTTTCTCATCTTCCAGTGTGAGCAGGTCGGCATTAGCTTTTTCCTTTGAATTGTAAAGTCTCCATACCTTCTTATTTCCCGGATTGGGAATCTTTTCAACTGACTCCGATATCTTTATTGCCGGTACCCACTCATCTTTATCATTAGCGACTGCAACAAGTTTATATACTCCGCCTATTGATGGATCTCCGTATGAAGTAATTAGCCGGGTTCCCACACCATACACAAGTCTCTTGATTAAATGTTCGGGATCGAGCTGGTATTTGGGAGCCTCCTCTGTTATCTGCGTAATTATCTGCCAGATGTTCATCTCATCCAGTTCATTGGACAGAACGATTTTAACATCCTCAAAGCCTGCGTCGTTCAGCTGTTTCGCAGTTTGTATGCTCAGGTAGGCAAGGTCTCCCGAATCCAGTCTTACTCCTAGAGGCTTTTGTCCCTTCTTCTTCATTTTTTCAAATACTTTTATCGCGTTCGGTACCCCGCTTTCAAGAGTATTTACAGTATCAACGAGCAGGATGGTATCCGCCGGATAAAGGGAAGCGAATTCTTCAAATGCTTCCTGCTCAGTCATTCCCAGAGCCATAAACATCTGCACCATGCTGTGGGCGTGGGTGCCTTTTGGCGGATAACCAAGAAGATGGGAGATCCCTACATTAGAAGAAAAGTCTGCTCCACCTATCAGAGCGGCACGAACGCCTGCATTTGCTCCGCGGTCGTGCGCTCGTCTCATCCCGAATTCAAGAAGCATCTGATGCCGGCCAGCCTCGTTTATTCTGCAGGCCTTTGTTGCTATGAGGATTTGATAGTTTAACTGGTTAAGTAAGGCCGTTTCAAGTATCTGTGACATAGCGGCGGGACCTTCAACAACCGTCAAAGGAACATTTGGATGTACCACCCTGCCTTCAGGGATCGCTCTTAATGTAATCTGACTAAAGTTGCCGTTCTCCCTGAACCAGTCGAGAAAATCTTTTTCAAATACCGGTTTGCCATCGCTGTCTTTTTGAGCAGCCATCAGTTCTATGTCTTTATCAGTTGTGTGTGTGTTCTGCATCCAGTCTATCAGCCATTCAAGTCCTGCGTTTATGCAGTAACCGGCTTTATGCACACCGTAATCAGGGTAATTCCTGAAGAAGTGATCGAACTGAACCTTTTTTTCATGTAACCCCATCTTAAAGAACAGCTGTGCCATTACCAGCTCATACTGGTCCGTAAATAAGATTCCTTCAGTAATCTGCTGCTCAAACTTTTTTAACATTATTACTTCTTTGGTGATTTGGAATACCTAATAATATAAGTAATATGGAAGTATGTTAATGAGGCAGCGCAAAATTATCATAATTTATAAGTATTTGTCAGACAATTCCTCATTTCTTCACAGCTTCTAATTTCTTATTTTAGCCGGACAATTATGGGAAAAAACAATAAAAATATCGCTGTTGTGGCGCTCAGCGGCGGGATGGATAGCTGTGTAACTGCAGCAATTGCGGCTGAAAATTATGACCTTGCCCTGCTTCATATAAATTACGGACAGAGAACCGAGAAAAGAGAACTAAAAGCTTTCAGTGATATAGCTGATTTTTATAAGGTTGATAAACGACTCGTAATCGATCATACACACCTGGCAGAAATCGGAGGATCATCCCTGACGGATATGAAACAGGATGTCAGAAAAGCCGATCTTTCCGATAAAAGTATACCTTCCTCATATGTTCCCTTCAGAAATGCGAATATTTTATCAGCCTGTACCAGCTGGGCAGAGGTTCTTGGAGCAGAAAAGATATATATTGGTGCTGTGTATGAGGATTCATCCGGATATCCCGACTGCCGTCCGGAATTTTTCGAGGCATTCGAAAAAGTGATAAATACAGGAACAAAACCCGAAACAAATATTAAAATAGTATCACCGGTAATAAACTTTTCCAAGTCGGAAATTGTTAAGAAAGGTATAGAGCTTGGTGCTCCTCTCCATCTTACCTGGTCGTGTTATAAGAATGAAGATGAAGCCTGCGGAGAGTGCGACAGCTGCGCATTGAGACTGAGAGGTTTTCAGCAGGCCGGTATTGAAGATCCTATTAAGTATAAAGTAAGACCTGCTTATACCTGAAAAGGATAATAACAATGACGGAGATGCTGAACTAAATTCAGAACGACTTATATATATAATCCACTAACAATTAAATATGTTTAATCAGAAATAAAAACAAGAGAATGGACGATAAATTAAAAATACTTGAAGTATTCGATAATGCTTATCCCGACAGGGATTATTCTGTAATCCATACGGCGCCGGAATTTACTTCCGTTTGTCCTAAAACCGGCCAGCCCGACTTTGCAACAATGATCATCGAATATATTCCAGATAAACTCTGCATAGAACTGAAATCATTAAAATTTTATCTTAACTCCTACAGAAATGACGGGATATATTTTGAGAGTGTAACCAATAAAATTCTGGATGATCTCGTTGAAGTATGTAAACCAAGGTATATGTTAATCACTGCCTCCTTTAATGTAAGAGGCGGTATATCATCAGTAGTAAAGGCTGAGTATAGAAATAATGGTTCCCCTGGAAGTAGCAAACAGAATAAGACAGGATTTTAAAGAAAAGAAAGAAAAGCTTTTCTCTAAATACGAAGGTATGGACGCATCGCTGAAGTTCAGCCTTGAGTTCAGTCTGCTTGTCGAAGAGTTTATCCGTTCCCTGGCCGGTGACGGTAAATATAACTTTGCGCTTGCTTCTGCCGGAAGCTTCAGCCGAAGGGAACTCTCGCCCTATTCTGATATCGACCTGATGTTCATTACCGATTCGGTCGCCGACAATGAAAAAGATATTATTGAGTTCGTTACCAGGCTCTGGGATAACGGTATCGAAGTTTCGCATACCGTAAGAGAATTCCCGGATATCAAAAAATTTATTGAAACTGATCTGCATACTTTTACGCAGTTCTTCGAGACAAGATTTCTGTTAGGTAATGATAAAATATACTTGCTATGGAATGACATTCTCCTTGATTCTGTAACAGAAGAAGTAAAGGTTAAGCTTATAAACGAGATGCTGGAGGATATCCAGCACCGCTACGATAAATATGATGATTCGCCGAAGATCCTTGAACCGAATGTCAAGTTATCTGCCGGGGGATTGCGGGATTTCCAGGCAGTCGAATGGATGTATATGCTGGTCAACAGAACATTCCTCAACAAACAGAATGAGATGACTCAGGCCGAGAACTTCATACAGCAGCTTAATGAAGATGAATATACTACCTCTAATGAGTGTAAGAGACTGCTTGAAAGCTACAACTTCGTGATCACTGTGCGCAATATCCTTCATATTATGAATCAGCAGAAGAGTGACAGACTGGAGTTCCAGGATCAGAAAAAGATCGCGGCTATGGTCTATAACTCGGAGAATGCTATATCAACATTTATGAACCGATATTATGCTGCAGCCAATGTTATCAACAGGTTCTCAAAATCTATAGCAAAGACTTTCCGGGAAGAAGTAGTTAATCCTCTCCCCGATACCCTCGCAATAAAGCTGGATGATGATTATGTCTTTAAGGGTAATATTATCTCGTATGTCGGTGAAAAGGATTTTACCCTGTCTTCAATTCTTCGCGGCTACTATTACCGCGGCTTATATAATGCAAGGTTTGATGAAACTTTACGGGCAAGGATAATAGAGACAGTTGAAAAGCTGGATAAGAGGTCTTCTCACGAGACTGAATCTTCTGTTTTTTTTAGAGAGATCCTGAAGCTGCCCAGGAATGTGGGACAGACTCTTTCAGCCATGAACGAGCTTGGAGTGCTGGGTGCTTTCCTTCCTGAGTTTAAGGATATGATCGGTTTTCTGCAGCACGGTGTTTATCATTTTTATACTGCAGACGAGCATACCCTTGTTACAATTAAAAATGTTGAGAAGCTTGAACGTGAGCACTCACAGCTCGGCAAGCTGTTTACCAGCCTGAAGGATAAGGAATTTCTCTACCTGGGACTTCTTTTCCATGACATAGCAAAACCGATAAACATTTCGGGACATGAAATAATCGGTGCAGAAGTTGCAGCTGCCGTAATGTATCGACTGGGATATTCCGAAGAGGAAATTGAAAAGGTTTCACTCCTGGTAAGGAATCACCTTGTTATGGAACAGGTTGCTTTCAGGCGGAACCTTAATGACCCTGAAACTCTTAATAATTTTGCTTCACGCTTTAATTCGACCAATGAGCTGAACCTTCTTTATCTTGTTACTTACGCTGATCTGTCTGCTGTGAATCCTGCTGTATGGACATCCTGGAAAAGCGATCTGCTTGCTGAATTATACCGGAAAACTTATTCAATGCTTGAAGATAAGATCAGCGGTGAGGAATTCCTGATCTCAAACACATATCTTATTCCGAAGGAGATCAGTAAACACTCGGATGCAATTTCAGAGGATAACGTGCAGGAGCATATCGACTCCATTAATGATATCGCCTATGCTCAGAATTTTACAGAAAAGGAAATAGCTAAACATGTTGAGGAGATACAGAAGGGCGTTACTATCTCTACCTCGTTTAAAGAGCTTAACGATTTTACAAACATAACGGTTATTACACGTGACTTTTCGTCCCTGCTTTCCAAAGTTTGCGGTGTGCTGTCTATAAATGGTGTAAATATCCATGATGCAAGAATATTTACAAGGAAAGACGGTATAGTAATCGATACATTCAATGTAACAGATTTTAATACCGGAAAGAAGATTGAGAAGGATCGCTTCGGTAAAATAAGGAAGGATATGAGATCTGTTATATCTGGGTTGCTTCGGTTAGACCAGGAATTCGCAAAGATGAAATCAAAGTGGTGGAGAATCGAAACGCGGCTCTTTAAACGTACGGGAAAAGTAAAAGTTGAATTCGAGAGTTATGAGAAGTATACAATAATAGATATTTTTTCACCTGACAGGCTTGGATTTTTATACCAGGTGACGAATAAAATGAATCAGCTTGGCTTAAGCATTTATTTTGCCAAGATCGCTACGAGAGGTGATGATATAGTCGACTCATTTTATGTGTTAGATGCCAGCGGAAAGAAAATCTCTCCGAGCGATTATGATCTCATTAAATCTGAACTTGCTGAAACAATTTCTCAAATATTATAAGGATTTGAATTGAACTTTATGGAGAAAGAAAAGCCGATAGGAGTCTTTGATTCAGGTATCGGCGGACTTACGGTTGTAAAGCGAATAGCTGCAGCTTTGCCGGAAGAAAATATCGTTTACTTTGGTGATACAGCAAGAGTACCGTACGGTTCAAAATCCAATGATACTGTCATCGAATATTCGATGGAAGATGCTAAGTTTTTAATGCAGAAGAATGTTAAGGCAATAATCGTGGCTTGCAATACGGCATCTTCAGTGGCTATGGAAGTGCTTAAGAAGAATTTTAATGTTCCCATCATCGGAATGATAGAACCGGGCGCAGCTACGGCGATCAGAACCACAAAAAACAACAGGGTGGGCGTAATTGGAACACGGGCAACAATCTCTAATAAAGCTTATTCAAATAAGATCAGGCATTTGAATCCCGAAATAGAAGTATTTGAAACTGCGTGTCCTTTATTCGTTCCTCTTGCCGAAGAAGGGATGGATTGAACATAAAGCAACTTACGAGATTGCTGAAGAATATCTGCACGAGCTGCGTGATGAGAATATTGATACCCTGGTTCTCGGATGTACGCATTATCCCATTCTATCAAAGGTAATTCAGGAAGTGATCGGTGATGATGTAACACTGGTTGATTCAGGGGTAGTTGCTGCTGAAATGATAAGGAATGAGCTTGACAGGACAGACCTGCATACCAATAGCTTCGGTATGGGAAATCAGGAACTATATGTAAGTGATATCCCCACGAAATTCAGAGAGGTAGCTGAGTTATTTCTCGGAAATCCTGTTAAGGATGTACATAAGGTTGAAGTAGAACATCTAAGTTTTCTTAACCATTCGCGGCCGTCTTAATTTTCGAAAAGCTTCCTTAATTTCTTTTTATCTTTAGTAATTCCCAGTGCAAGCATCAGCTTTATCCTTGCCTTTTGACCGTTAAGGTAATCGGCGAAGATAACTCCCAATTTGTGAAGCCATTTTCCTGCTCCGGGGTAGCTGTAAATATCAAGTGTTTCACCTGCGGGGCAGCGTGATACCAGTACAACAGGAATTCCTTTTTCCACAGCGTACTTAATACCTTCAAAAGCAGGAGGGGGAACATTTCCTACTCCCAGTGCCTCAACAATAATTCCCTCAACTCCGCTGTCAGCGGAATATTTGAAAAACTTCTCATCCATTCCTGCATAAACAGTAAGCAGATCTACATTTGTAACCAGTTTATCAGTTTCAATTGTCTCCAATCTTCGCGGCAGACGGTTCAAAATAACACGACCGTTCTGCACAAATCCCAGATCACCGAAATCAAGACTCGTAAAGCTGTCTATCTGTTCTGTATATATCTTTGTTACTTCGCTCGCTGCGTTTATCTCTCCGTTTAAGCAGACCAAAACGCCGATATTCCGGCAGTTATCATTCAGGCAGATATGTATAGCATCCAGCAGATTCCTCGGTCCGTCCCATTCCGGTTCCGAACTGTTTTTCATAGAGCCGATCACCACAATCGGTGTTTCCGTTTTAATAGTAAGGTCAAGGAAATAAGCAGTTTCCTCCAGAGTATCGGTTCCATGGGTCACAATTATTCCGGCATATTCCTCCTGCTGCATCAGCTCACGGATCTTCATCGATAAATTCATCATAAGTGCGGGAGTCATATGTGGTCCCGGGTATTTTCCGAAATCATAGCAGGTTATATCTGCCAGTTCCTTTGCTTCCGGGATCTTATCAAGCAGCTCATCCCCTGAATACCTCGGGACAGCCCCACCGGTTTTTTTATCGATTTTCATTGAAAATGTTCCGCCGGTAAAAACAACTAATATTTTCTTCATTTGCTTACGAATTATTTTTAATTAACTCTAAAATATATCCTCAAAAAGGATTTTTTACAATTTATAATGAATTAAGCAGGGTACGGGCGAAGTCGCGGCATTCAGTTTATTAAGATAATTATACCTGGTGCCAGGAACCAAAAGTACTTCGCGAATGTTGAAGCTGATATCATATCTTTTAGACTTGTAGTATTTGGCATCATGCCTTATTTTTGCAGATGAAAGGAGAATACCTATGTTAATGATTGAAGATGTGGAATTGACCCCAAATCCACAAGCTTTGAAGTTTATATTGAATGAGAAATTATTAAATCTGGAAACCAGGCAGTTTCCTAACCGGGAATCGGCAAAAGATGATCCGCTTGCTTCCGGTATTTTTAAGATAGAAGGTGTCGTTTCTGTATTTTATATGGATAAGTTTGTTACGATTGAAAAATCCCCGAATACCAGCTGGGGACAGATACAGAAACCATTAATTGAGTTTGTGAAAGGTTTCGACAGAAGTCAGATTCCCGCCGAAAAGGAAGTCAAGCCGTTTAACGGAAGCGATAATGAACTGCTTAAGCAGATAAATTCACTTCTTGATATGAGAGTAAGACCAGCGCTTGCCGGCGATGGAGGCGGACTTGAGGTACTGGGTCTTGACGGATACACGGTAAAGATCCGCTACCAGGGTGCGTGCGGAAGCTGCCCCAGTTCTATAAGCGGAACACTGATGGCTATTGAAGGACTGCTTAAAAGGGATATTCATCCATCTCTTGAAGTGGTTCCAGCATAAAAATTCTCTCGTGTACTCACTGACATAGGGGAAGAAATCTTATATTTCTTCCCCTTTTTTTATTTTGTTTTTCATAAATTATAATCACGTCAATGATGAATTATTGTTATGAAAAACCGCGATCATTTATACTGCACTTCTTTTCGTCTCTTTGATATCAATTTCAAGGTGCTTGCCACAAAAAAAGGAATCTGTAAAATTCGATCTTAACGAGAAAAAAAATACCGGCAGAACAACCGGGCAATTACTCTGCAGCAGGATGATCCATATCTGTTTAATATCTATTCTCACAGCTGGAAGAATATTTTAACCGATCGAGAAGAACATTTGATATTCCGCTGGATCTTTCAGGATCTGATTTTCAGTTAAATGTATGGAAAGAGCTAAATAAAATTCCTTACGGAAAGATCAAAACTTACAGAGAAATTGCTATGAAAGTCGGGGGAGCAAATTATGTCAGAGCGGTTGGAAGAGCAAACGGACAGAATCCCGTACCTATTTTAATACCCTGTCACAGGGTAATTGAATCGAACGGCAGGCTGGGCGGTTATTCAGGTGGAACGGGGATAAAAGAAAAACTGCTGGAGCTTGAGGGAAGCCTGAGTATGGAATTATTTTAATAAAAAACCCGGGATGAATCATCCCGGGTTTAATTATGTCCTCTCTTAATATCTCAGGCAAAAAGTTCTACATCAACTTCCGAATCATCTTCAAAATCATCATCAAAGAACATTTGTCCGTTCTTCGTCATTAATATCTCATTCATCTCATCCTGGAAGAAGAATTTGTCTTTACCGAAAGCGGGCATCAGCTCATTGTACCATGATATATTCGGATCATATTTGGCAAAGAACGGCCGTTTAACCCATTCAGGATTTCTTGCCTGCAGTAAAGTCAGTACGAACACCTTCTCGCCTCTGATTTCGGTAATTCCTTCAATTGCAACTTTACCAGGGAGGCACGACATTGATGGTCCGCGCACTGTTCTGCTCAAACCGGATACCTGTACATAAGCATCTCTGAATATGTTATATGCTCTCTCAAGAGGTATTTCAAAATAATTCTTTGCGCCGGTGTTTCTCTCTACGAAGAAATAATAGGGGATACATCCAAGATGAACCTGGTCTTTCCACATCTTTGCCCATACAGCAGGATCATCGTTGATATGTTTGATCAGGGGAGATTGAGTCCTTATCTGGGCACCGGTATTTCTTATTCTCCGGATTGCTTCTTTTGCTACATCGGTACTTAGTTCTTTCCAGTGGTTATAATGTCCCATTATAGCCAGGTGTTTTCCTGATGCAACAACTTTTTCAAACAATCTGAGCAGTTCATCCGATTCTTTATCGGTAACGTATTTGTAAGGCCAGTAGGCAACAGATTTCGTTCCGATCCTGATCGACTGAATATGATCAAATTCGGGTTCAAGCAGAGGTTCTATGTATGCTTTAATATTATTCAATCCCATGATCATTGGATCACCGCCCGTAAGAAGCACATCGGATACCTCTTTGTGTTTACGGAGGTACGTTTGAAATCTTCTGGATTCATCAGTTGCAAATCTAATGTCGTTCATTCCGACGAACTGAGCCCATCTGAAACAGAAAGTGCAGTAAGCGTGACAGGTTTGTCCGCTTGACGGAAATATAAGAACTGTTTCCCTGTATTTATGCTGAACGCCGGGAACCGGCTCATCATTAAGCCTGGGAACATTTTCTGTCATTTGACCGGCAGGGTGAGGATTAAGTTCGAGTCTTATTTCATCAATAACCTCTTTAACTTCCGCACGGGGCAGATCCCTTTTCAATACATCTGCCATTCTCTCGAATTGATCGTCCGTGAGCATATCTTTCTGCAGAAAGGTCAGCTGATAAATCGGATCATCAGGCACATTATTCCAGTCAATTAACTCCTCAACCACATAGTTATTAGTTCTGAAAGGCAGAACATTAGAGACTACATTTAAAGCAAACTTTTCATCTTCGTTTAGAATTTTAAGTTGAGGGATGTTGTCTATATCCTTCAGACCGTAGAATTTCATTTTTCTGGGGGTAATCATGATAACATTCCTCCGGATTATGGATGGATAAAATAGCGTAATTAGATTTTGTAATGTGTACTTGCTAAAGCAAGTGTGTATCAGGAAAAGTCAGTAACAGACGATTTCGTGATTAGGTAGTAAGCGTTAAGATAAAAAAAAATCCTTACGAGTCAAGGATTATTTTTGGGAACATCTGAGGTGTTTTCCCCGGGAAAGTATAATGAAAAAAAGCGGCAGAAACCGCTCTTTTTCATCTATTTAAGATCAGTAACCTTGCTGATATCGTCGATTTTAACGAATTTTTCGTTGAATTTATATGAACCTTTTGAAGTTTTAACCGTTTTAATAAGTTTTACACTTATTCCTTCGGTTTTCTTCTTAGCTTTTGATTTATCAGCAAAACTTTGTTGTTTGGCCATTTTATTCTCCTGAATTAAGGGAGACAAATATAGAAAATCTAATTCTCAAAAAAAAGATGCATTCGGGGAAAACTTTTTACCCAGAATAGGTAAGTTGTTACGTAAATAGAAAATACTTTCAAATTAGCAGGCTAGCCTCAGATTTACTCCCATTGCTCTCAAATCACATCGGCAAATTTTCCTTTGATCAGTTCTGCAAGATTCAGGGGTGAAATCCGTATTTGCATACCCCTTATTCCCGCACTGATATAAATATTATCCATAATTTGCGCCGTTTCTTCAATAAATACAGGATATTCCTTCTTCATTCCGATCGGTGAGCATCCTCCCTTAATGTATCCGGTCAGGGGAAGTAGTTCTGACTGCCTGATCATTTCAATTTTTTTACTTCCGCTCGCTGAAGCTGCTTTCTTAAGATTCAACTCCTGGTTAACCGGTATGCAGAAAACGAAAATTGAATTTTTATCATTCCTGGTTACCAGTGTTTTGAATACGGAATCCTCACCGGCATTAATCTTCCGGGCAACAGAGGTTCCGCTCAGATCATCCTCATTAACTTCATACTCAAAAGTTTCATATGGAATTTTATGCGCTTCCACAATCCTGACGGCGTTGGTTTTATTCATTGCCCGGAACTTGCATTAAAATCTTCAAAAGTGAGGTCGTAATTTTCCGACTTCAATAAAAACTTTGTGTAGGAGTGTTTAGGTGAGTTAAAGATGTCTTCAGTATTTCCATGTTCCACAAGTCTGCCCCGGTAAATAATCATTATCTCATCACATAATTTCCGCAGCAGACGAATATTATGAGCAATGCATATCAGGGTTATGCTGTACTCCTCTTTTATTTTTTTAAAGAGATTAAGAAAGTTGAGCTGGGATTCCGGATCCTGAGCCGAAAAGGGTTCATCAAGTATCAGAACCTCCGGTTTAACTGCAAGGAGTCTGGCCAGAGCTGCCCTTTGCTGTTCACCTCCGCTGAGTTCGTATCCCTTTCTTTCCCATAATGCGGAAGGGAAATCAAGCGACTGAAATAATCTCGTTCTTGTCTCATCAATACCGGCTTTTCCTGTCCTCATTCTCACGGCTTCCTCCACAACTTCCTGTACCTTTCTGAAAGGGTTGAGTATTTCGCCGTTATTTTGAAATAAGATCTGTACAGGAGAGGTCTTATGTATTTTCGATGCTTCGAGGTCGAAATTTATTTCTCCTGATGTGGGTACTAATATTCCCGCGAGCAGTTTTCCGAGGGTAGTTTTACCGCTGCCCGACTCACCGGCAATCCCTAATGTTCTTTCTTTCCCGAGTTCAAAAGAAATGTTTTCGAGTATAGATATTTTTCCCTCATTCCCCTTTACACTATAGGATAAATTATTTACACGAAGCAGTTTCTTCATTTTAGTTGATTATAAGCTGAAACAAATTTTTCGACCCCGGGATCGGATCTTTCAAAGAACTCTTCTGAAGGATAGAAGGGGGAGAGAGTTCCGTCTCCCAGAAATGCAATCCGGTCTCCGGCGTTTCCGGCAAATTCCAGATCCTGGCTAACAAGCAGAACAGAATTTTGATCTCTTTGAACGTATTCTTTCAACTTCAAAATTATCAGGTTGGAAACGGGGGTATCTATACCGGAAGTTGGTTCATCAAGGATCAATATTTCAGGATTTACAAGTAAAGCGGAGGCCAGAAGCAGCCTCTGTGCCATTCCACCGCTGATTTCGTAAGGGTAGAGTTTGAACAAGCCCTTTATTTCAGGCAGCATCAGCTTATCGAAAAGATCCTTCAGCTCAGGATTATCTTCATACCGCTGAAAATAATGTCCGACATTCCTTAATGGATCAAAACTATTAATCGCATCCTGAAATACATACCTGATTTTATTTCTGCGGATCTCCGATAAATCCGTCATACGATATAGTCGTCAGATCAGTATCATTCAAATAAATCCTTACCTGATACGGAATAAAACCTTTCATCAAGCAGTCGTCGTTAAGGATCGGATAAGTGTTGATTTACCGGTACCGTTTTTTCCAACAATAACATTGATACTGTTGTTTTCCAGCTGAAAGGATAGATCCTTTAGAATAACTCTTTCTGTTCCATCACCCCTGAAAGCAATATTATTTATTTCTGCTTTAAGCATTTGATGCGCTTTTATTTTTTATTTGTTAAACAAAATAATAAATTAACTGCAAATTTATTAAACTACTCTCAGGAGAAGAGTTAATGAAAGTAAGATACCTCCATATTCTGATATTTCTTTCTTCCTTAATTTTTTTCTCGTCCTGCCGGAATGGTTCAGCTTCAAAGGATTATATCGTAATAGGGATTGCACAGGATGTTGAATCAATAAATCCATTATTTGCATTCAGCGTGGATGAGGGAAGCATATCCGAACTTCTTTACCTGGGTATGGTACAGCATGACTGGGACGAAAAGAAAGGTGAAATAACCTCTGAACCACTTCTTGCTAAAGACTGGGAGTGGGATCCGGATACTTCCTCAATTACTATAAACCTGCGCAATGACGTCAAATGGTCGGATGGAAAACAGCTTACTGCAAAGGATGTGGCTTTTTCGTTCGATATTTTTTCGGATCCCGTAGTTGACAGCAGGTTATTCGGAAGCTTTGAGAAATTTTATACCGACAGTACCGGTCATATCCTGGCTGATAAAACATTTCAGATTTTATCCGATCATAAGCTGAAGATAAATTTTATACCCCATTCACATCCGACCTTGTTCAATATTGACATTCCGATCCTTCCCGAACATATTTTTTCTAAAATGAACAGGAAAGAATTAGCAACATCCGATCTCAATTCAAAACCTGTTACAAATGGCCCTTACAGGATGGATTAACTGGGATAAGAATCAATCACTGACCCTTAAGGCAGACAGCTCTTCGTTTTTATACCATGACGGAATTATAAACAGGATAGTTTTTAAGATAATCCCGGAATATACATCAAGGGTTACACAGCTTAAGAAAGGTGAAATTGATCTCTGCGAGCTTATTAAGCCGGAAGATACTCCTGAGCTGACGAAACAGGAGAATATTGAGATTGTCCCGGTTAAAGGGAGGGAATATGAATATGTCGGCTGGAATAATATAGACCCGGATGCCTTTAATAACAGCGGTAAACTTGTACCCAATAAGTTTTTTGGTTCGGAAAAGACGAGAAGAGCTCTTTCTTATGCTATAAATAAAAAAGAAATACTGGAAGAATATCTGCATAACTATGGTCAGCTGGCTGTGGGACCGGTTTCCCCGATATTTAAGGAAGTGATTAATAATAATGTAAAACCTTACAGCTATGATCCTGCTAAAGCAAAACAACTGTTGAATGAAGAAGGCTGGAAGGATACCAATAATGACGGGATTCTCGATAAGAACGGTGTTAAATTCGCTTTCGATCTTTATATACCCGGAGGGAACCCGCTGCGTAACTATTCGGCCACAGTTATAAAGAATGATCTGAAGAATATAGGTATCTCTGTAAATATACAGACCATGGAACTAAATACTTTCCTGGATAATTTGTTTTCAAAGAAATTCAATGCATGGATTGCCAGCTGGTATATTGCTATTCCGCTTGATGTCAAAATGATGTGGTATTCGGATATAAAAAGCACTCCCCTTAATGTTCAGAGCTATTCGAATAAGCAGATTGATAAGATCCTGGATGAAATAGAACAAAGTCCTGCTAAGGAAAAACTTCACGAACTTTATAAACAGTTCCAGGAGATAATGCATAACGATGAGCCCGTAACATTTTTGTATTGGATTGATGATATTACCGCACATAATAAGAGAATAAAGAACATCGACATCAATCCTCTTGGAGTAATTCACCACTGCTGGAATTGGGAACTGGAAGAATAATTATTTTTATTATGAAAGAAAGTTTCGGCAGAGCAATATTATTCAGGATAGCATCCTCACTGCTGATCTTGTTTTTCCTGGTTAGTTTCCTGTTTTTTTTATTGCGTATCTCTCCCGGGGGCCCCGAACAAAAATATATTTCACCCCAGTTAAAACCCGAGTTAATGCAGAAAGTAAGGGAGTCATTTAACCTTGATAAACCTATTATTGATCAGTACAGCGCTTTCCTGGTTAACTCTTTTGAAGGAAATTTCGGCGTTTCATATAACTACAGGGAGCCGGTATTTGAGGTAATAATGGATTACCTTCCGTTCACACTGGTTTTTGCGCTTATAGTGGTAATTGTACAACTTATTCTGAGTTTCTGGCTCTCTTTCATTTCTGTCGATAATCTGAACAGCGGGAAAGACAGAGCGATATCCAGGTTTACACTTTTGCTCTATTCGATACCAACTTTCGTGGCAGGCGTATTTTTAATCTATATCTTTTCCGTGAAAATAGATCTTTTCCCGTCTTCAGGCTTGAAATCAATTGAGCATAATGAAATGAGTTTTGCTTCGCAGATCTGGGATTATGTTATTCACCTCGTGCTGCCCGTAATAACTCTCTGTCTCGGCGGCATCGCAGTTTATTACAGGTACTTAAGGGATAACCTGGAAGAAATTTATAACAAACCATTTATACTAAACCTGAGAGCTTCCGGAGTAAGTGAGAGAAGAATAACGCTGAGACATGTTATTCCGAATGCTTTAAATCCTCTCATTACGGTTGCCGGTATCGATCTTGGACTGTTGTTGAGCGGTGCACTTATTACTGAAGTTATTTTCGGACTGCCGGGGATGGGCAGACTGACGGTTACCGCTATCCTGACCCGTGATTATCCTCTGGTACTTGGCTGTACCTTTATTGCCGGGGTTTTTATTATTATAACAAATCTTGCAGCAGATATCATTAAAGCAAGAATTGATAAAAGATTAATCAAAGGAATTTCCGGTTAATTGAATTTTCAGATTAAAAATCGGCATCTTATAATATTTATCCTGCTGGCGATAATTATTCTCCGGTATTCGCGCCTGATGGATATAGCTGTGCTGTTTTTTTCTTTTGTAACTTCGCTCTTTAAAAGCAGTTCGCAGACTCTTTCAGTGTCCGGTCTCTCACTGGCAGATAATTTCGTATCATTAATTCTGATCATTGCTTTGCTGATATTTCTGTCGGCAGCCGGAAGAAAACTAACGGTTCTGAACAAAAAATTAAATCTGACATCTTCGGTCATAATTTTACTGTTAACCTTCTTTGTCTTTTCTCCCGTTGTATCTACCTGCGATCCTGATTTTCAGGGTGATATAGGAGTAACAAAACTCCTGCCCCCTCTTTCAGGAGTAAAGACTCTGTCTCCTTCAGAGAATACTTCCGATCTTTCAGTACTGAAAAACCGGCTGCTGGAAAACCCGGTTATATACATTGACAGTATAAGTAAAGAAGGTAATGAATTTTATTATTTTCAGAACGAAGAGAAAAAAAGGGCAGAACCGGATAACATAAAATTTGATAACGGAGTGCCGGATGTAAGTTCGAGACTGTTCATTCTCGGAACGGATGAATTTGGGAGGGATATATATTCACGACTAGTGTATGGAACAAGAATCTCGATGATTGTGGGATTGGGAGCGGTTATAGTTGCATTTATTTTAGGTATCGGACTCGGCTTTCTTGCGGGCTATTCAGGCTGGTTTTTTGACGCCCTGCTGAACCGATTTACAGATATGTTTCTTTCGATTCCTGTTATTTTCCTGATCATTCTCATACTTACTTTTTTCGGTAATTCGATATTTACTATCATTTTTATCCTTGGATTTTCAGGCTGGATGAGCCTGTTTAAGATAGTCCGAAGTGAAGTTATTGCGATTAAGCAGAAGGACTATTTCATTACAGCGGTTAAAATAGGTTTACCGGGAAGGCAATTACTTACCAGAGAAATTTTTCCGGTTATTATAGCACCGGTCGTTGTAAATCTTATATTTCAGTATGGAAATGTTATTCTTGCTGAAGCAGCATTAAGTTATTTAGGCCTCGGAACTGCACTAAATTATCCTTCCTGGGGTGGTATGATTGAAGCGGGTCAGGAGTATTTGTCCCAGGCGTGGTGGATGATTCTTTTTCCGGGACTTGCTTTGATACTGACCCTATTTACTGCAAATAACCTGGGAAGAGAACTGAATCAGTTTTATAATCCTCGAATGAACAAATGATTAATGGCAGATATAAAATAGTGCAGAAAGCTGGAGAGGGGAGAAGCACCGTTTATCTCTGTGAAGACAGGTTGGAAAAAAATTCCCGCGTGGCGATTAAGATCCTGCCCCCTTCTGTCAGTGAAGAAGAAAAAAAAGCTTTCCGTGATGAATACTTTCTCCTTCAGAGATTAAACCATCCGAATATTATAAGCGTTTTTGATTATGGTGCGGTGGCAGCTTTAGATGACGAAGATAAGTCTTTTCATATCAGTACAGGCAGTCCTTTTTTTACACTTGAGTATTTTGAGGGGGTGGAGCTTTATGAATCAAAGAGTCTGGGGCAGGAAAATTTATTAACAGATATAGTATGTCAGATATCCTCTGTACTTTATTATCTGCACCAGTCATCTTATATATATTACGATCTTAAATCTGAAAATATCCTGATACAGGAAAGAGATAACCGGCCTGTCATAAAATTTATAGATTTTGGTCTCACTACCGGTACGAATAATATTGATATTGTAAGTGCAAGAGGAACTTCAGAATATATTGCTCCTGAAATATTAAGAAAAGAAAAAATAGATCACCGCATTGATCTGTATTCATTCGGGGTACTTCTCTATAAAATATTGTATGGTAAATTTCCTTTTTCCGTACAGGATCAGCTGGGTATATACAAGGCTCATCTTAATGAACAATTTGAGTTCCCCAAATCATCATTCAGCGATAAGCTTGTTGAGCTTGTAAAGGTTTTATTGTCAAAGGATCCTGATGAAAGATTTAATACTTCCATTGGAATAATAAATGCGATTGCCCCGGAAAAATTAGGGGACCTGAGGAAAGACTGGACGAGGGTTCAGACTTTTGCGGCAAGAAATGATGCTTTCTCAATAATATCCACTTACATAGAACAGGAAAACGGTGGAGAAGTTTTAGCTATAAAAGGTGCGGAAGGCGCAGGTAAGTCGAGGCTTCTGCAGGAACTGAACTATAAGTATCCCCTCTCATTCATTCTTTCTCCCGATCAAAGAACGGATGGAAATCTCTGGCAGCTTTTATTAAGGAAAATTCTTTACCAGGAAAATATCTACCCGGGCATTGATCAGGAAACGCGTAACCTTATAAAAAGACTGCTCGATGAAAAAAGTGTGAACCTGGCTGAGGAACTGAAAGCAGCCGTAATTAAATTACTTTCAACCGGCAGGTTTATATTATTAATCGATAACTTCAACCTGATCAGTGATTTCGATCTTGATATTTTTGCCCAGATAATACCCATACTGCAGGTAAATAAAATCAAAGTAGTACTTACAGAAGACGCTTCTGCAGAATATAAATCGAAAATCATAAACAGCCTCCAGGTAATAAACCTGAATCCCTTTACGGAAACAGAAGTTACAGAGTTTGTTCAGAATAGTTTTGCTGAATTTTACCCTTCGGAAGAAATAAAAAAAGCTGTATTACTTTATTCAGATCTTCTGCCGGGTAGTATTGAGATTTTCCTTAAGGACCTGATTGTTCTTGATATACTAAAATTTACGCAGGATGGTCCTTCTCTCCAGATTGATAAAGAGACAGACAAAATTCTGAAGGGAAGTCATGAGGATATCTACAAATTCAGGATTGAAAACCTTGATTCTGACAGCAGGGAGCTTGCAATACTGCTTTCGTTGTTTAATATTAACCCTGATATCAGGACTATTTCATTACTGATTAACCGGAAAGAGCAGGACATTACCCGTTCTTTGTTGAAATTATCTGAAGCTAATATTATTCACTTTAATCCGGTTGTCGGTTTTATACAATTTACATCCAGGGGAATAAAAGAATTTATTTATTCGACTATTGAGGATTTAAAAGAAGCGCATTTAACCACTGCTCAATTGATATCCGGCAGGATACCTGATTTTAATAAAAATGAACTTGCCTATCATTGGGAAAAGGCCGGGGAATATGAACTTGCATATGACACTGTGAAACAAGAAATAAGCAGGGCGGGAAAGTCTTCGGCTCTGGCATACGAAAGAAGTTTGCTTGAACACTTAAGTTCTCTGCCGCTTCAAAAGGAGAGTCTTAAAGAAGTTAAAATAGAATTAAGCAATTGCCTTTTTCAGATTGGAGAACATCAGGCAAGTCTGCAGCTGATAAATGAGTTATTATATGACCGCCTCTCTTCGGACGAAGAAATATTATTAAAAATATTAAAAGGAAAAGCACTTATTGCAAACCAGAATCTTGAAGAAGGAAAGAAACTCCTCGAATCGATTTTAGTCAGAATGAAAAGCAGTGAAAGAAAGAATGAGATACTGGCTGAAATCACCGAAGCTGAATTTGAAATGGCCAGATATGATGAGGCTGACAAACTTGCGGATAAACTGATTGATGATAAGAATACCCTGACAGAAACAAAAGGGAAAATATATAGAATCAAAGGATTGATCGAATTATTTAAAAACAATCAGCCTTCGAAAACAATCGACTTCTTCGAAAATTCTCTGCAATTTTATCAAAATGCGCGCAAGATTGCTAAAGTTGCGATCATGGAAAATAATCTTGGTAATATATTTAATATTATCCTGGAAAAAGAGAAAGCTGAATACCATTGGAAACGATCGATAAGCTTAAATGAATCTATTGGTAACCTTCTTCAAAATGGAATTAACCTTAATAGTAGTGGTATATATAATTTTGAAAATTGCAATTATGAGAAAGCTGTAGAACAATATTCCAGCGCTCATTCAATTTTTAAGACATTGGGAGATATAAACAATCTTGGTATAAATTTTATTAATATGGGGGAAGTCTATTTAATACTGTGTGAATTTGAAAAAGCTATGGATGTTCTGATAAAGGCGTCTGAAATATTTAAAGAATTAGATAATAAGGTTGAACAGGCAGAAGCAGAATATTTACTGGGTAAATTATATTATTCACTGGGCGATGAAAATAACTTTTACCGGGTGATTCAAAAATATTCCGAGTTCTCTTTAACCCTCGAAAAAGCAGAATTCAATTATGATTATCTCAAAGTACTTTATGATCAGTTAAACGGTAAAAGCTCAGATATAGCAGAAAGATTATTTGTTTTGAGAGATAAAAGCCAGACTTACTCTGACAGTTTCCTGTATTGTGAACTCCAGGTTAAAATCATTGAACAATTAATGGATTCAAAACAATTTGAAAAGGCTAAAAAAGAACTGGCTGTTGAAAATTTTATCCAGATATGTGAAGGACATACCTACTATAGTGCATATAAAAATTACCTTGCCGGCAAAGCTGCCTTATTATCTAAAGATGAAAATGAAATGCCGTTTATGGACTATTATACAAAAGCATTGGATCTGATAAATGAAGTTAGTATTACAGAACTAACCTGGAAAATATTGTTTGATTTATATATGGTATATTCCGAAAGAGGTATTGTTTCACGTACGAATGAATTTAGGAATTACGCGATGCAGACAATTTATTACATCGCCGATCAATTTAAATCTGAAAAACTGAAAAATATTTTCCTCGGAAAACCCGAAAGACAATATGCACTTAATATATTAGAGAGAAATTAATTTATTTTTGTATATATGGACGGATTTGAGGAAATAGTAATTAAAGTTTATTCAGATGATGAAGATATTATATCTATTAATTCTGCACTAGCCAAACTTAAAAATTCAAATATAAGTGTCCTTACTTTCAGTGATAAAAAAATATTCCTAGAAGATTATGAAGTATTAATAGTTAAACTGTCAGGGCTTGAATCCGGTTTTATACAACAGGTCGTTGAATTAAAGAAGCCTTCAAACAGTAAATTATTGTTCATCATACCTGAAAATAATACTCTCCTTGCCGTAACACTTGCCAAATTGGGCTTCAATGATATCTTTATACTTCCTTATGAGGTATATAAATTTTCTACATACCTGGATGAAATAATTGAAGACTTTGAAGCAAGAAGGCAGGGTGAGCTTATACTTAATGAAGTTGAAGCCTCTGCAGACTTCAAAGAGTTTCTTGGAATTTCTGATTCTGTATCAAAAATAAAGAAGCTGGCACAAAAAATTTCGTCTGAGCCCCAGTTAAACATATTGATATTGGGAGAAACAGGCACCGGTAAAGGATTGCTTGCCAAATTAATACATAATAACAGTCTTGGTGGAAATAATGCATTTGTAGATGTCTTATGTACGGCTATTCCCGAAGCATTACTGGAATCAGAACTGTTTGGTCATGAAAAGGGCGCATTTACGAGTGCACAATTTAAAAAAAGCGGATTATTCGAAATAGCTGAAAACGGTACTCTATTTCTTGATGAAATTGGGGATTTATCCATTACCCTTCAGTCTAAACTTCTCCGGGTCATAGAAAAGAAAGTGATAAGGAGATTAGGCGGGGTGACCGATATTCCGGTTAATGCCCGGATAATTTCCGCAACCAATAGAAAACTTGAGGAGATGATCGAAGAGAACTCTTTCAGAAGTGACCTTTTTTACAGGTTAAATACCGTCTCTATAGAAATTCCTCCCTTAAGGGAAAGGCAGGAAGATATAAAGATCCTGCTTGAAAGATTTATAACTGATTATAATACTCAGTTTAATAAAAAGATTACAAGAGTAGACAGTGACCTGGAAGATTTTATCTTGAATTACAGCTGGCCGGGAAACGTGAGAGAATTCAAGAATTCTGTTGAACGGGCAGTGCTTTTAAGCGAAGGCAAAAGCCTGAGTTTGAAGCATTTTTCGAGCATAATAAATTTTAACCCGCCGGTTGATAAATCCGAAGAGAAGAGGCCTACTCTACACCCTCATATTATAAATCTTCAGCTTAATTATGTTAGCACGGATCTTGAAATATTAAATAAGATGTATGCTGAAGAAGTTCTTAAAAAATATAAAGGCAACAAATCACGAACTTCCGAGCAGCTTGGTATTTCGCGACCTAAACTTGATAAATTGTTAAAAAAATGAGATATGGGATCTTTATTCTTCCCGGGCCTGCCAATAAATATCATTCAAAGCGTCTGATTTTACAAACCGCGAATTTCTCTCCTGATGCCAACAAATTTGTAAAAATATTTTACAAAAATCCCATTATTACCTGCCTTTTTCGGTAATATTTACATCCATCAGATCACCATAGATAAAAATCGCATAAGGACTTGAAAAATAATATGTGGCATAAACCTTGCAAATTCATAGTTACTCTTGTGAGCGCAACACTTGAGTAAAAAAACTAAAATCTATTTTCAATTACTCATAATTATGAGAGGGTGTTAGTACTATGAAAAAACTTCTATTTTCCATTCTTTTCGCAGGTCTGCTGTTAGGAGGCTGCTCCGATATTAATAACAGCACAGCACCCGGTCCGGATGGTAACACAGTAAAGATGTTCAAGATGCCGAAGGCTGCCAGCATTTCCACGGAAGCTTCTTTCTCTACTTCAGAGAATATTAGCGGCCGGGATGGTGGAACTCTACAGCTAAGCGGTTCATATGCTGGAACATCTGGTACTGTTACTATACAGGCCAGTCTCAAGGTTCCTGCGAGCGCATATACGGGAGAAAAAGTCCTTTACGTTGCAAACAGCGATGCTTTTGCCGAAATCGACTTTAATCCCTCACTTTCATTTGATGCACCTGTGCTTCTGACTGCCACAGTTACCGGGCTCGATCTTTCAGGGGTTAACCCGGCGGAGGTATATTTCGCATATATATCTGATGATGGTTCATATGTTGAGCCTGTCAGCTGTGATAATATCAGTGTAGATGTAGTTCACGGAACCTTATCGGTTACCAATGCTCATCTTTCACATTTCTCCAGATATATCTGGGGTAGATAATAAATTTTTGTTATACTTGTGTAACATAAGATTATAACAAAGTGATTAAAGAAGCACAACACTCAATAGAGAAGATATTAGGAAGCTATTTCAACAAGAAGGAAATTTCTGAATATCAAAAACTTTTAGGGGCAAGACCTTCTGAAGCTGACAAAATATCTTCTCTATCCAATTTAAATAAAAAACAGCTCACCTCTCCTTTTCCTTCTGGTTCAGAGTTCCACTATAAAATTAACCTGCTGATCACATTTGCTAAAGATAAACTTGGTGATGCAGCGTATGCAGAATTTCTTGTTCATCTTGCTAATTTGTCTGTTCTTCAGGGGGAATTTACCTCGGCAGAACAAACTATAGATTCTCTTTCAAAATTAGCTAAAAACAGGGAAGATCTGAATTCTTTTTATGCTCATGGACTTTATCTGTTAGCCACATTATACAGCAGACAGGCAGAATGGAAGAAAAGTATATCTATCCTGAATAAGGCCAAAAAATTATTTGAGAAAGAGAAGGACTTCAGAGGATACGTAAGATGTGAAAACCTGCTTGGGGTTATTCATCTTGACTACGGAAAACTTTTTAAGGCCGAAAAGCATTTTGAAAATTGTCTTTCCTACCTGAATATAACCAGCGATACCAATCTGATGGGAATGATAGAAATAAACCTTGGTGTAGTTAACGGTATGAAGGGTACTTATGAGGAGGCATATAATTACTTTCACCGGGCTTTGATTAAATTTAACAGGTTAAAGAATATAGTGAGGATCGTAGAATTAAGACATAACCTGGCACTGCTGCATACCCAGAAACATGAATACAAACAGGCTCTGGGTGAGATTGATCAGAGCATTAACTTTGCAAGTAAACTGAATTACATTTCTAACCTCGCAATATCCTATCTCACGAAAGCTTTTATTTATATCCAGCTTAATGATCTTTCGCTGGCGGAAGCTTTTACTGAAAAATCTCTTGAGCTAAGTTATAAACTGGATGACAGACTTTCCGTTGCTGATAATTTCAAGTTGAAGGGAATAATCGAAAGAGAAAAAGGAAATCTTCTTCTTGCTGAAACTCATTTCCTTACAAGCCTCAGAATTAATGAAGAACTTGAAAACAGGTTAAATCACGCTGAGACTTCTCTGGAACTTGGAATATTGTATAAGAAAATGGACAAAAAAGAGGAAGCAGCCCACTATTTGAACTCATCTCTCAACTTTTATAAGTCAATTAAACACACCGAACAAATAGATATAATAAAAGAGCTTATCCAGCATCTCTGAAGCTTAAAATGACGGTATTTTTTGCTTTTTTGAAAAAATTACCGACAAAATAGACGGAAAAAACGCACTATTCCTCGAAATTTCGTCAAAATGGCTGGCAGAGAACTTGTTATTTCCATTCCGGAAGACAAATTAAACTATAACTACTTTAGGATGGGTTTTATGAAAAAAGTATTACTACTTCTGATTCCGGTTATGCTTATTCTCGCCGGTTGTTCTCAGTCGATCCTTGAACCTACTGCTCCGGTACAGGAAGTTCAGAAATCTGTGATTCAGCTTCCCACGCCAAACTCTCTGAATGTTGAAAATAACGTATTTTATGCAAGCAGCGAAATTGATGGAAGCAGGGGCGGTTTGGTTAAAATGAATGAATCATACAGCTCAGGATCAGGTCAGGTTGTTATCAATGCCAAGTTAAAAGTGCCCGCAAATGCATTCAGCGGAACCGAAACAATCGGATACACGGTTGACGATCTGGATGGTTCAATCGATTTTTCTCCATCAATGGCGTTCAATGAAGACCTGCGCTTTGATATTAAATTTATTGGTCTTGATCTGTCAGCTTTCCAACCTGACGAAATTCACTTTATGTATGTTGATTCCGAGGGAGTTACTCATCCCGTTCAATATTCAAAATTGACAGTGGACGTGGACAGAGGTGTTCTGGAAGTGAAAGATGCTGTAATTTCCCATTTTTCGAGATACATCTGGGGAAGATAAAAGTAATAAAGACTTTTAGAAAGATATGCCTGATTCTTATTAATCAGGCATCAATTTATTAATATTACCATTTTGGTTTTTTGGTTATTATAATATTTTTAGTTTAATTAATTCTCAGGTTACTAAAATAACAGGCATTCATGAAATTCAGTGATTTTAAAAGAATCTGGATGAAACAGGTTCAAGTGTTGCTGCACCCGATGAACCTATCGAAAAGATAAAGAATCTGGAGGTAATACTTGATATCGTTAAGAGTATTAACAGCTCCCTGATTCTTGAGGATGTGCTTGAGCTCGTTCTGAAGAATGCCATTAAACTAACAAATTCTGAAAGGGGATTTATTGTTCTTAAAAATACCTCCGGTGAGCTTGAGTATAAACTGGGACTCGATGCGGGTAATAATACGATGCCGGAATCTCTGTTTGAGGTTAGTACAACCGTTGTGGAAGATGTCTTTCAAACCGGACAGTCGAAGTTCATCGAGGGAGCTCAGAGCGATAATAATTATGATCCCAGTAAAAGTATCTTAAAGCTCGAACTGCAGACTATCCTGTGTTCTCCCCTGGTTACTGAAGGAAAGAAAATAGGGGTGATTTATGTTGATAGTAAATTTCTGCATAAAATACGAGTCAGAGAGATCACTGATACTTTTGAAATCCTTGCCGGACAGGCAGCAACAGCCATCCGTAATGCCCAGCTATATCATGGTCAGTTAAGTGCCTATAATGCACTTCAGGAAGCAAATACTCAGCTTATAATTGCTGAACGAAAGGCTCTGAAATCCAGTATTGATTCTGAAATAGGCCAGTCGCTTCAGGGTCTTGTTCATCTGGCTCTGCTTGAGACCGAAAGTCTGATGAGAGTAGTGGAAAAATCACATAAAGAGTTTGAAGCAGGCAGCAGCGATATTGATACCATTCTTTTTGACAGGTTAAAATTAAAATTAAAGGTCACTATAGACAGCATAAGAAACATTCAGAAATATGCTCAGGTTCTTCTCGAGACATCTATTGTTAATCTGAATAAGGACCATGGTGAAATAAATAAGACAGTGCAATCGGTTATAAAATACCTGTCTCCAATGAAAAAGTTTAACAAGGTTACATTCGAAACAGATTTTAATACTGTTCCTGTGTGCAATTATGATTCGGGACAAATACAGCACCTTCTGGTTCATCTTTTCACAAATTCTACAGAAGCCAGGACTGACGCCACGATAACAGTAAAGACATATTCCTCCGGAGATAAAGTAAGTGTAGAAGTTAAGGATAATGGTCCTGGCTTCCCTGAAGAAAAACTTAATACCTTGTTCGAACTCCCTACATCAAGAGGAAGCGGTTACGGACTTTTCCTCTGTAAAAGCATAATCGACCAGCATAGTGGAAACATTGAAGTCAGAAAGAATGATTCCGGAGCTACGATTGTTTTCTCATTGCCTGTAAATTGAAAATTATGAAAGATAAGACAGAAAAATACTTCTCTACTTTTTATGATCCTCTGCAATTTCCCGTTGAGATCATTAATGATAAAGGTAATATAGTCTATGTAAATCATGCTTTCTCTAAGCAATGGGGATATACTTTAAGTGAGTTAAAAGAGTATAATGTTTTTAAAGATGTTGAATTAAGAAGAAATGGTATTCAGGATCTTATCCAGAAAATATTTGAGGAAAAAAGCTCTTCTGAAACAGAAAACTTTGCCGATTCACTTCTGAGAAGTAAAGAATTAACAATCCCGATATTTAAAACAAACCTCTTTTATATCTCTTTTGAAAGTCTTGGCTATGTGGTATTAATACATCTGGATCAGACTGAAATGATACTGACTGAGGAGGAAATAAAAAAAGCACGGCTGGGGAACAGAGAAGCGGAAAGACTAAAGAACACATTTCTGAATGTTTTATCTCATGAACTCCGCACACCTTTGAATATTATTCTTGGTTATTCCTCGATAATTAAAGAGAACCTGAAGGATAAACTTGGTCCTGAAGACAAAATATATCTGGATAACCTGTATAGTGGGAGTGAACGACTATTTAAAAGTATCACTCAGATGCTTGATTTTGCTCAGCTTGAAGCAGGTAATTATAAGTTAAATGTCCAGACGGTGGATCTTGTGGGTATCCTTAAATCAAGTATCAACTTAATTAAAGGATCAGCAGCAAGTAAAAATATTGATGTGAAGACTAATTTTCTCAAAGATAAAATTTATGTTGATGTTGATGTTCAGAGTACAGAAAACATTCTCAACAACCTGTTAAATAATGCTGAAAAGTTTACTAAAAAAGGATTCATCGAAATCGAGGCTGATATCCTTACTGAAAGAGAACTGGCAGTATGCCGGATTAAAGATTCGGGTATTGGCATCTCTACAGAATATATGGATCATCTTTTTAAGCCTTTCAGTCAGGAAGATCTCAATATAGGAAGGAATTTTGAAGGGAACGGACTCGGTTTAGCGCTTGCTAAAAAGTATATCGAAAAATTAGGCGGATCTCTTCTTGTAGATAGTATAAAGGGTGTCGGAACGACTTTTACGTTTACGCTGCCGCTGTCTCAGAACATCAGTCACGATCAGGAGAAAATAAAGAGCAGCGGAAACCGTAAAGAGGTTCTGATGCTTGATAACAGCGGTGAATCGTTTGAGTTGATTAAAGCTTTTCTGAAGAATTCTCACATTGTAAAAGTTTTTTCCCTTAGGGAATTTAAGATTGATATTGTATTGAATGGAAATTACGGTGTTATCATATTTGATGTGAATCCGAATCTGTGGACGCAGAGTCTCTTGATATGCAAGGACCTTAAGAAAAATGACCCTTATAAGCGTCCTATAATAATTATTTCCAGTGAGTCTATCGATTCGAGAATTTCTGAGTTTTTGAACGCCGGGGCCGATAAATTCCTTATTAAACCCTTTTCGAAATCTGAACTGGTTCAATCTCTCGAGGAAATAGAAAAGAAATCACTCCAGTCTGTTAACTGATCACTTCAATTTGTATAGCTGCCACCAGGGGGTTCGGGGCGAATCATGATGTTCAAAATGATATCCAAAAAAGTAACAGGTTAACATTCCCCATAAATGATTTTTCTTAAGTGTTCGGGCATTATGTGGTTTCATTTTGCCGGTGTGGGGGTATTTATGTGGAATATAGGTCCCAAAATAAAATAGCTGAAGTGTTCCCAGGAAAGCCGGAATTACCCAGAAGGAAAAAATCGCTGATTCAGCAAACCAGATCTTTAATACATTGAACGATGCAGCCATTATAATCAGCTGTGTGATGGTAGTATAACGTTTCATAAATACAAACCACCAGATAAAGAAATTCTGAGACTTCGAATAAAAGTCGGGATCCTTATCTTCCCCGGGATTACTATGATGAGCGATATGATTTTTAAGGAGTTGCTTGTAAGATAACCCGGCAAAAAGGAATGAGGCTGTTCTGCCGATAATATTATTAAGAAATTTATTGCGTGATATGCTTCCATGCATGGCATCGTGAGCAGTAATAAATAGACCGGTGTAAAGATAACCCTGCAGTAAAATATGGAAATAAAACAAAGGATCAGAAAGTGCCGGGTTTACATACAGTAAAGAATATAATAAATGTGATAACCATAAAATCAAGATCAGTAAAGCTATAATCAGTCCCATAACATTCTCAATCAGATAAAAAATGATAACAAAATAAAGAAGGCGAATTGTATCGTAAAATAAATTTCAGGAAGTTTTTCTTCCGTTTTTATTTTAAAGAAATCGTAAAGCATCGATGACAGGAAAGCAATTCCAAACCAGGCGTAATAATTTGATATAGGTATAAAACCGGAATTCCACTCCCAGTAGTCAAGTTTAATTGCAACAGGTTCCATCATAATGTCAAAGAGTACGGCAAGCGTACCGGCAAACAAAGCTGTGAGAAATATATTCTGATCAATCTGTTCTGCAATCGTAATAGTACCAAGTATTACTATCACCCAGTTAAACCCTATTAATAAGGGAACTCCCAGTAATTGAAATCCTAATGTACTGCCATAAGAATAACTTCCGAATATGAGTCCTGTTTTTATCCCGGCCACTTCCAGAATAAACGTCACGATATATATAATTAAACACCAGAGAAGCAGTTTTAGTTCACCTTCTCTTAAGGTCAGGTAAAATACCAGAAGTCCGGAAGCAAAGAGCATATAAGGGGTTAGCAAAAGCATCAATGGACGAATTTCGGGTATTATGTGTCCGATTATTCCGACAAAAAAGATTATGCAAAGAAGAATTATGATCCTATTCTGCTTCAGAAAGTCCTGCCTTTCCATTGTCTGTTCTTTTTCTTAGCTTACAATTACCGAATTTATACCAAGCAGAAACAGCATTATTATTTGTAAAGGATGAAAAAGCAGGTTAATTACGATGTGCTGCCCGCTCTTGTTTGAGATTAAAATTCGCTGCATTATTATCAGCATCAAAGGTAAAATAAAGATTTTATCAATAAACACCATGATTATGGGGAGGCTGAAACTAAATGTTAAAATTGATAAAGTGATCAGAAAGGCAGATGGATTTATACCAAAACCAGGATAGAAGTTCTTTGAGAATCCTTCAAAAGAGGAATTGAAGTCATTGTACATCCTGCAGAAGACCAGCTCACCTCCCAGGAATGTTTTAACAGGGATGTTTTTCTCCTTTAGTCGTCTTACAAACACCATATCTTCTACGATGCTGGAATTAATTGAGTAGTGTCCTCCTGCACTATCATAGGCCGGGCGGCTAAAAAACATAAATTGCCCATTCGCAGCTGCCAGTGAATGAGACTTATTTGAATAAACGAGATATAAGGGCAGAAAAGTAAGAAGAAGCCAGTTCATTAAAGGGACAATAAGCCATTCTCCCAGTGAATGCATTTGCTGAGTTGGAAACACAGATAACAGTCCCAGGTTTAATCTTTTTACTTCCTGGTAAGCGGAAGAGACAACACTCTCCTCCAAAATGACATCTGCATCAATGAAGAGGAGATAATTACCCGAGGCCGACTGCGAAAGCTGATGACAAGCCCAGTTCTTACCTGTAAATCCGGAAGGCAGTGGTTTTCCCTTAAGCACTTTGATTCTATGATCTTTTTTTGAAAAAGCCTCAGCCTCACGGTAAGTATTGTCTTCTGAATTATCATCAAGAACGAGAATTTCAAGCTTTGGATAATCCTGTCCTGTTACCGATTTAAGACATTTGGAAATGTTTTTCTCTTCGTTCCTGGCAGGAATCAAAACTGAGATCAGATCTTCTCCCGATTTATCCCCGGTTCTGATTTTAATGACAGGGGCAGCAAAATAATTGTAAATCACTACTATTCCGGCTGGAATTAATACTGCAAGGACAATATAGAAAACAGCCGTCAAAATAAATTCCTGCACTTATCGAAATCTGAATTTGCTTTCAGGCGATTAATATTGAGTTTGAACTCATCAATGAATGCATCGTAATTACTGATAATTTCATCCGCAGTAAATAACCTGCCGAATCCGGCAGCTATATCGGGTTTTCTATTATTGCCGTATTCTATTTTCAATGCGAGTGGAAGAACGTATCTCCCGCCGCTGTTTTTTCCGAGAATTAATTTAAGACCGGGTTTAATAATTACATCTTCAGAGTTCAGCGGCTGAATTTCACCCTGCGGATAGAGCACAACAATATTTTTATCATCATTCAGGACATCCCTGGTGTAATTCAGGGTTCTCGCAATACTAACAGAGTTTGATTGATTAATTGAATATGCTCCCACTTTCTTAAAGAACCAGTATCTTTTCAGCTGATCTTCAAGCATCATCGTATATATTTTTCGTCTACGGCTAATTTTTTTTATGAGATAATATGTAATGAACCCGTCCCACCATGAAAAATGATTTGGCGTTATTATTAGTCCCGGGTATTTCTCAAGATCGGGCAGGGTGCCTGTTACATAAAACCCGTTAAAATCTTTGTGCAGAAGATGACTGATATAAGGGTTAAAAATCAATTCAGCCCACTTTTTGTGTTCAGCCTTTATCATAAGTACTCTCTGCATATTAGTTCGGAAACGTGTTTTCCTGATAACAGAACCAGAGGGATTCCCGCCTCCCGGGTGAACACTTCCGCCGCAGAAGAAGAGATTTTTATAAAAAGTGGATTTAACCGGGGGCCTTCTGAAGGCTGATGTAATGCTGTTGGAAGAAAACCCGTAAATGCTGCCGTGTAAACTTCCTGTCTTTACTTCTATGTCTGAAGGAGTAAGAATTTCCTCCAGCACAATTTTATCAGACAGATCAATGCCGAGCATATTTTGAATTTTCTGTTTTACAACCTTTCTTAGTTTCTTAACTTCAAGGTCCCAGTCCTCGCCCGAATCAAATGGGGTATTGATCATTACAAACCAATTCTCATAACCGGCAGGTGCATCATCAGTTTTATATTTTGATGAAATATAAATATAGATAGTGGGATCATCGGGACATTTTTTGCGTACTGGAAATATCTTCAAATTCTTTTTTATAATTTTCTGAGAATAATATATTATGCGTTTTAACAAAGTCATAATTTCCTTTTATACCCCAATAAAATACGATACCCGACATTGATGGCTCGCTATTCTCTTTATATTTTTTACTCAGCAGATCCCGGTAGGTTTTCCTGACATCTAGATTAGAAACCACCGCATCAAAAGAGTAATTCTTTATTATTTACTTTAAATCCGGTAACTGATTTTCCATCAGCTGTTATTTCTTCAACAGTATGTTCTTTATAAAAGGTAACTCCCTGTTTTTCAGCCAGCTTCTTTAAAGCTCCCGGAACAGCTGAAATACCTTCGCCAATAATGTAACTGCCCTGGTTTAATTCAACATGAGGAATAATATTTAAGGTTGCTGGTGCACGATAAGGGTCGGATCCGTTATATGTAGCAAACCTGTCAAACAATTGCACAGTCTTTTGATCCCTGAAAAATCCCATATTAGCATTATGCATAGTTCTGAAAGGATCTATCCTGAAGGAACTTAACAGTGATTTTAATGCTTTCCGTTTCAGGAACGATTTTATGTTAATTTCAGGAGAAAACAGAAATTGTTCAGAGGTCAGATTATATATATTTCTGCAGTAATCGAAGTATTTTTTGACAGCATCAGCAGTATCACTTGTTTTTGAAGCTATTTCACCGGCAAGCTTATCCGGATCTGAATAAGCATTAATAATTGTTCCGTCGGGATAAAAGTATTTGCAGCTGATTTCCGGCCGTGAAATGGTTAAGTAATCCTTAATATCCTCATTACATCTGTTAAATAAATCTTCAAGGATAAAAGGCATAGTAATGACCGAAGGTCCCGTATCAAATCGAAAGCCTTCTTTATTCAGCACCCCGGCCTTCCCGCCGGAATAATTATTCTTCTCAAAAACCGAAACTCTGAATCCTTTGGTACTGAGATAAATGGCTGCTGAAAGGCCGCCTAATCCTGCACCTATGATTCCAATGGTTGGTTTTTGGGCAGACTCACGCATTGGAAATATTTCCTTTAACCTTCCCGGCAATGCGATAAATCAAAAGCCAGAATGATATCATCGAAAAGGAATAGAAAAAATCTTCAACAGGGATTGTTATGAACCTGTATCCCCATATCGCCTTATTGATTATACTCAACAACCGGCAGTGATGTCAACAGATAGTTCACTACTAAAAACGGAATATAGGAGAGTAGTATTGTAAGCCAGTAAATCTTCGACTTCAGTAAATAATTAAATTTGAACAGACCGGTCAGAAGAAAAAAGGAAGAGAACAGGAGCACCGTAAAAGTGTAGTACTGATCCGAGAAAATGACTAGCAGAAATAGTAAAACCGAGTACAAAAAAGATTATTACGCCATTACTAACCTTTACCTCTTTTTCAGTAAGATAATTTCTTAGCACTTCATATATAAAGATGCAGCTGTAAGGTACTGTTACAAAAAAAAGAACTTCTTCCAGGGGAAGATTAAAGATTTGTATACTTCCTACATACTCACTATTAAAGCTCCAGTCGCCCCTTAGCTACGGCAACTGAGTCCCATATAAGAAAGGCTGTGCCTACAACGATAATAGATATAATTACCGGGAAAATGTTTTTATAATAAGCAGTCTTTTTATCGAAGCTTAAAAGAAGTGGAAATAAGATTATGAGTAAATTTATAAGTAAGTACGTACTCATTTGTTGGCATAAGAGGAAATTAAATCCCGAATTAAATTTTCCTGATTTTGGCTTAATCTACCGGATTCAAACATATATTCAGCCATACCTTTTTGAAGTTTATAGTCTGATGAAGAGTAATCTTTTTGAAGCAGCAGAAGGCATATCTTATCTTTATCAGCCTCTCTCTCTTTTGAATATCCAAGAAAACCGGGGACATGATCGAGAATTGAAAACCGCATAAATCTTATCTCAAGATTTTCGGGACTTTTTTCTACGGCTTCTTCAAGCCGGTTCAACCCGGATATTAAATGACTTAGTTTTGAGACAGGGTTAAATGCATGCTTGGCTTTAAGCGTCTGAATACCACCGTAGTAAGCAAGTATAATAGGAGCGTAGCTGGTATAATCTTCTGAATATCTGGAAGTAATGTACTGTTCAAGAAGATCAACTTTGTCTTCATCTTCCACTGCAGCATAAAATTCATTTCTCATGAAATTTATTGAAGCTGAATCCGGCTGTACTCGATAGGCCAAATACTTTAAATGAAAGAATAATAACTAAAAACACACTGAGCTTAAATATCATCTTACCGCCTTTTATTAACAGGTTTTTAATATCCTGACCTCAAACCAGGATTTCAGCAAAAGCATAATTTTTGAAAAATTTGAAATACGAACTCTTTTTCGTAATAAAATTTCAATATCGCTTTTTCTTATCTTGTTAAACAAACCAAGATAATAAAGATATGCAGAATAAACACCCAGCTTTACTCCCGCCGGAAGCCTTTTAATGCCTTTTAAAGCTGATTCAAACTCTGCAACTATATCTTCCTCAAGCTTCTGCTTATTAGCGTTAGTGATATTTATTTCTTTGTTGATTCCGGGCAGATAGATCCTGCCGCGCTCAGAAAGGTCACTCTTAATGTCTCTGAGGAAATTGACTTTCTGAAATGCCGAACCCAGACTTTTAGCTGATTCCAGCAGTTCCTCGAATAACCCGGGATGACCATAACAAAATACTTTCAAACACATCAATCCAACAACTTCTGCTGATCCGTATATATAATCATCGTACACTCTTTGGTCGTAATAGTTATTGGATAGATCCATTTCCATACTGTTCAGAAAATCTTCAACATATTTTAAGTCAATATCATATTTATTTACAGCCAGCTGAAAAGAGTTAATAACGGGATTGGTAGAAATCCCTCTTTTAATTGCGTCAAAAGTTTCCCGCCTGAAATCATCCAGTAAAAGCTTTTTCTCATAGTTATGAAAGGAGTCAACTATCTCGTCAGCAAGTCTTACATAACCGTAAATACCATAAATGGCATCCCTGTACGAGGGTGCAAATACACGTATGCCAAGACTGAATGACGTGCTGTAGCTGTGAGTAACAACCCTGCTTATCTTAAAAGCCGTTTTATGATAAACTGCTTCCATATTCCCTTTCAATCTTTTCTAATACTAGTTTCGAACTAATGATTACCATTGGAAGTCCCGTTCCGGGGATAGTGGATGCTCCGACATAAAACAAGTTCGGGAATTCCTCATCCTGATTCTTTGGTCTGAATCCGCCGACCTGGTTTAGTCCGTGTGCCAGACCGAGTCCGGATCCTCTGTAAAGATTAAAATTATTCTCCCAGTCAACAGGACTCCAGACTTCTTTTACAATCAGGTTCTTCTTAATATCAAAATTTATTCGTTCAGAAAGATCCCTGATAATATTATCTGCAAGTTCATCCTTGTCGTTCCATTCAGGCTTGAACCTCCTGTCGGGTACAGGGCATAGTATAAAGAGATTTTCGCAGTCGGGAGGAGCAGATTGCGGCCAGGATTTGGAGGAAACATTAACGTAATAATAAGGCTTGCGGGGACTAATAGCCGACGTGAATATCTTGTCTGCATATTCCTTGAAATTTTTCCCAAGGAAATAATTATGGTGCATTAGCCCGTCTATCTTACCTTTAACCCCAAGGTATATCGTAAATGGAGCCAGCGTCCAATCCATTTTATCAAGTTTTTCTTCACGGAAGTTTTTTCTTCCAAGAATTTTCCCTCTGAAAGAGGCTGCATCCGAATTGGAAATAAAAATATCGGCCGTCCACTCTTTTCCGGTGTTGTCTATCAGCGACGATAATTTTCCATTCGAACTTCCAACCGATAAAATTTCTGTATTATAATGGAATTCAACTCCTTTTCTTTTAAGCATTGATTCAAGCTCTTCAACCAGTCTGTACATCCCGCCCTCAACTTTCCAGTAGCCATCGTGCTTCATTTCCGTGTAATTAAGCAGGGAATAAATTGCGGGAGTCTGAAAAGGAGTTGATCCCAGAAAAAAAGCTACCAGTGAAAAGATAATTTTTACCTCATCAGAATCGAAAGTGCGTTCTACTTCCTTCCACATATTTCTAAAGAGGTATGGAAGATGTTTAAGGGGAACTCTCGTCAGTTTCAATAAATAGTCAAGTACATTCACATAGTTCGATTTTACAACTTTATCTTCGGTATCGTGAAAGAATTCCCCCGCTCTGCTGAGATAGCTTTTTACTTTAGTGCCCAGATCTTTTTCAATATCTTTAAACTCTTCTTCCAGCTTGTTCAGATCTTTCCAGATCCTGAAAGGTCTGCTGCCGCCTTCAAAATAAACCTGGTAGAGAGGATCGAGTTCAGTTAAAACAACAGGATTTTTCTCGCCTGTACTCCTGAATAGTTCATCAAGCTCATAGCTCATGCTCATAAAAGAAGGGCCCACATCGAAAGTGAAACCGTCTTTTTTAAGCTGATTTAATCTGCCTCCCGGCTTTGAGTACTTTTCAAGCACAGTAACTTTATATCCTGAGGTACTCAGCCTCAGAGCGGTAGACAATCCACCTAATCCTGCACCTATAATTATTGCTTTTTTCATTTGAATTATTCCTCTAAATGAAAACGTAAAACCGGCTCAAATAGTTCCTGCTGTTGAAAAAATTTGCACTCCGGTACTGAAAAGGAGAGAAATTATGTTAAATTTCCATTTTATGGACCCTTTATTCAGTTAAAAATTTCCTAAGTATAATTATTCATTTATTTTTGAGTGTGCAGTTATTTTATAGTCTGCATAGATCAAATAAAGTTTGGAGGAATTGTGGCCTCGATGGATGAATTGAAGAACAAAGTTCAGCAGGCATATAAAGAGTGGGAAGAGAAGACATATCTTAAAAGCACCTCAAGGTATCCTGAAAGAGAAGATGAATTTTCCACGGTTTCGTTTACACCCGTAAAACCTCTGTACATCCCGTCAGATTCAGAGGATAATTATCTGGAGAAAACAGGTTTTCCGGGGCAGTATCCTTTTACACGCGGAATCCAGCCTACCATGTACCGGGGGAGGCTGTGGACTATGCGCCAGTATGCCGGGTTCGGTACGGCAAAAGAGTCGAACCAGCGCTATAGATACCTGCTTGATCAGGGTACAAGCGGACTTTCTGTTGCTTTCGACCTGCCCACCCAGATTGGTTACGACAGTGACGATCCTTTGTGCTACGGAGAGGTTGGAAAGGTAGGCGTTGCAATAGATACACTTGCAGATATGGAAGTTCTGTTCGACAAGATCCCCCTGGATAAAATTTCAACTTCTATGACGATAAATGCTTCTGCCTCCGTGCTGCTGGCAATGTATATTGCCGTGGCTGAGAAACAGGGTGTTTCCCGTGATAAGATAAGTGGGACTATACAAAATGACCTTCTAAAAGAATATATCGCAAGGGGGACATATATTTATCCTCCCAAGCCCTCTATGAGAATCATTACAAATATTTTTGAGTTCTGCTCAAAAGAAGTTCCCCGCTGGAATACAATCTCTATATCCGGATATCATATCCGGGAAGCGGGTTCTACAGCGGCTCAGGAGGTCGGTTTTACACTTGCAAACGGTATAGCCTATGTTGAAGCTGCATTAAAAGCAGGACTTGATATAGACGACTTTGCCGGACAGCTTTCCTTCTTTTTCAACTCTCATAATGATCTGCTGGAAGAAGTTGCAAAGTTTCGCGCTGCCAGAAGGCTTTGGGCGCGCATCGTTAAGGATCGTTTTAGCGCAAAAAAATCCAAATCTATGATGCTGCGGTTCCATACCCAGACAGCCGGTTCCACTTTGACAGCTCAGCAGGTTGATAATAATATTGTAAGAGTTACAGTACAAACCCTTGCCGCAGTACTGGGAGGTACCCAGAGTCTTCATACCAATTCTAAAGATGAAGCGCTTGCACTTCCCACTGAAAACTCCGTTCGTACCGCCTTGCGTACTCAGCAGATAGTTGCTTACGAAAGCGGCGTTACTAATACTATTGATCCGCTGGCAGGTTCTTATTTTGTTGAAGCAATGACTGACCGGATTGAGAAAGAAGCTGAGGATTATATAAAACGTATCGATGCTATGGGGGGAATGATAAAGGCTATTGAGGATGGTTTTGTTCAGATGGAGATTCAGAAGGCGGCTTATGAATTTGAGAAGCAGGTTGAAAGCGGAAAATATACTGTCGTCGGTGTTAATAAATTCCGTGTTAAAGAGGATGAAGAACCTGAACTGTTGAAAATAGATATAAAGGTTCAGGAGGATCAGATAGAATTTCTGAATAAAGTAAGAAAAGACAGAGACGAAAGTAAAGTACAGGAATCATTGAAGAAATTGAAGATAGCTGCTGAAGGCAGTGATAATCTTATGCCGCCTATCATTGAAGCAGTTAAAACATATGCAAGCGTCGGAGAGATCTGCAACACGATGCGTGCTGTCTTCGGCGAATACAAGGAGCATGTAGTAATATAAATTAAAGGTTTAGAGATGAATTTAACCCACATTGAACATATAGGGATAGCAGTAAAAAATCTTGAAGAAGCAATGAAATATTATGAAGATGTTCTGGGATTAAAATGTTACGCTGTGGAAGAGGTTGAAGATCAGAAAGTGAAGACGGCTTTTTTTCAGATAGGTCAAACTAAAATAGAACTTCTGGAAACAACAGATCCGGAAGGTCCTATAGGAAAATTTATAGAAAAAAGAGGGGAAGGAATTCACCATTTAGCTTTTGCAGTGAAGAATCTTCCTTCTGCCCTCAGTGAATTAAAAGAGAAAGAAATTAAATTAATTGATGTAAGTCCGCGTAGGGGAGCAGAAGGCCTGGACATAGCATTTATCCATCCCAAATCTACTTACGGGGTTCTTACTGAATTATGCGAAAAACCTGAGGCTGATTAGAGGTAAGAGAATTTTTCCGGGAAGGGGGGACTTCGTCCTTCGTCTGCCCGGGGTTAAATAGATTTCATATCTAAACCAGCCTGTACCAGGCAGGATTATTCGGGATCAATTTGACATTCTCACCTTAAGAACAATTTCAGGATTCCAATCATATAAAAAATAAATGGATAGATTATGGCAACCCGTGATAAAGTAAAGGAGCTTATGGATCTCCGCAACCAGGCACGGCTTGGCGGCGGTGAAAAAAGAATAGAGGCTCAGCATAAAAAGGGGAAATACACAGCACGTGAAAGACTTGATTTCCTTCTTGATGAAGGTAGTTTTGAAGAATTCGACATGTTTGTATCTCATAGAAGTATAGATTTCGGTCTTGATAAAGAAGCATATCTCTCTGACGGGGTGGTTACAGGATATGGTACTATTGACGGCAGGCTTGTATATGTCTTTTCCCAGGATTTTACTGTTTTCGGCGGATCTCTTTCTGAGATGTATGCCCAGAAGATCTGTAAAGTAATGGATAAGGCAATGAAAGTAGGCGCCCCCGTTATAGGAATTAACGACAGCGGCGGTGCAAGAATTCAGGAGGGTGTAAAAAGCCTTGGAGGCTACGCCGATATTTTTGAAAGGAATATACTCGCTTCGGGAGTGATCCCGCAGATCTCGGCCGTGTTCGGTCCCTGCGCAGGCGGGGCAGTGTACTCTCCTGCTTTAACTGACTTCATTATTATGACGAAGGCAACAAGCTACATGTTTGTTACCGGTCCCAAGGTTGTTAAAACGGTAACAGGCGAAGAGGTGTCTGATGAGGAACTCGGAGGCTCGTCTATTCACTCCACTAAATCAGGTGTCTCCCATTTCGTTGCAGAAACTGAAGAAGAAGGTATTCAGCTGATCAGGAAACTGATAAGCTTTATGCCCCAGAATAATCTTGAAGATCCTCCTGTAATAGTGTGTAATGATCCGATAGACAGACTTGAGGATTCTCTGAATGAAATAATTCCTGAAAATCCCAACAAGCCTTACGATGTTAAAGACATAATATATTCAATAGTTGATGAAGGCGAATTCCTCGAAATTCAGAGGGTCTTTGCTCCTAACATTGTTACAGGTTTTGCAAGGTTTAACGGCCAGCCTGTTGGTATAGTAGCAAATCAGCCTAATTACCTTGCAGGAGTACTTGATATAAATGCTTCCAGAAAGGCTGCACGTTTTGTAAGATTCTGCGATTCATTCAATTTCCCTATAGTTACACTTGTTGACGTTCCCGGTTTCCTGCCCGGTACTGCTCAGGAATATGGAGGTATAATTATTCATGGTGCAAAGCTTCTTTTTGCATACGGTGAAGCCACTATTCCTAAAGTAACAGTTATCCTGCGGAAAGCTTATGGCGGGGCGTATGATGTTATGAGCTCAAAGCACCTGCGCGGAGATATAAACTATGCCTGGCCCGGGGCTGAGATAGCTGTAATGGGACCCAAAGGCGCAATCGAGGTGCTTCATTACAAACACCTGCAGATGATAGAGGATACGGAAGAAAGAATAAAGTTCCTCAAAGAAAAGGAAGAGGAGTACCGGAAGAAATTTGCTACTCCTTACGTTGCCGCAAAATACGGATACATAGATGACGTAATTGAACCGAGGAATACACGTTTCCGTGTAATCAGGGCGCTGCAGATGCTGGCGACCAAGAAAGATGTGAATCCTCCGAAGAAACATTCTAATATTCCATTATAACGGAGGCGGCATATGTATTACCAGGTAAACGCCGATACTATAAAAAGTGCGGCGGATTCAATAAGCAGTTCCTTAAATACAGACCAGCTGTTCAATAAGATTGAGTTCACTCCTTCCAATATCTTAAACTCACAGGGAATCTTTATTTCGGTTGTCGGTTATCTCGTTGTCTTTCTTGCTTTACTGCTTTTGTATATGATGTTCGTGAATCTTTCCCGGTTTCTCCAGTTCCGTGTAAGAAATAAACTTACCAGACAGGGAGACATCAGCAGCGGAGGTAATAAGGATATTTCTGTATCGGGAGAAATTAATGCTGCAATCTCGGCGGCACTCTATCTCTATTTTGAAGAAGTGCACGATATTGAAAGCACGGTCTTAACAATTAAAAAAGTTCAAAGGAGTTATTCCCCATGGAGTTCGAAGATATACGGACTGAGGGAATACCCGGTGAAGAGGCGGAAGTGAAATGAAAAAATTTAAATTTACTATACAGGGCAATAAATACGATGTAGAGATACTGAGCTTTGAAGATAATACGGCTGAAATAGATGTGAATGGAACAGTTTATAAGGTTGATGTAGAACAGGAAGTTAAAAAAGTTAAAACTCCCAAGCTGGTGAGGACAAAAGTAGAGCCCTCCGCAGGCGGGGATATTGCTAAAACCAGTAAGCCGTCCGAACGAAAAGGAGCCGGTGTTATCAAAGCTCCTCTTCCCGGAACGATCATAGATGTTAGAGTTAAACCCGGTGATAAGGTGAAAATGGGAGATAAGCTTCTGATTATGGAAGCTATGAAAATGGAAAATAATATTAACTCTGATAGAGAAGGCTCTATTTTATCCGTTAAAGTGAAAGCCGGCGACTCTGTTCTTGAAGGCGACCTGCTCGTTGAGATAGGGGATTAATCAATGGAAGGATTACGTCATTTCATCAGCTTTACGGGCTTCGCAAACGTTACCATCGGTCATATAATAATGATTTTGGTGGGTTTGCTGTTCATTTATCTGGCCATTAAAAAAGAATATGAGCCGCTGCTTCTGATACCTATTGGATTCGGCATCCTTATTGGAAATATACCTTTTCTTGAAAATGTCGGACTGCAGATTGGTATATATGAAAACGGAAGCGTGCTTAATTATCTTTATTACGGCGTTCTTAAAGGAATATATCCGCCATTGATTTTCCTTGGGATAGGAGCTATGACGGATTTCTCCGCACTGCTTTCAAATCCTAAACTTCTGCTTCTCGGTGCTGCTGCCCAGGTGGGAATATTTATTACCTTCCTTGGGGCTATAGCGCTCGGGTTCTCCGAGCAGCAGGCGGCCGCAATTGGTATTATTGGCGGCGCGGATGGCCCTACTGCAATCTTTTTATCTTCAAAGCTTGCCCCTGAACTTATCGGGCCTATCGCAATTGCAGCCTATTCATATATGGCTCTTGTCCCGGTTATTCAGCCTCCCATCATGAAACTGCTTACTTCAAAAAAGGAACGGTTAATAAGAATGAAACCGGCAAGAACAGTTTCAAGAACTGAAAAGATATTCTTCCCGATAGTGGGGATGCTTCTTACCACATTTATTTCTCCGGGTGCTCTTCCTTTGCTGGGAATGCTTTTCTTCGGCAACCTCTTAAAGGAATGCGGAGTTACAAAAAGACTGGGAGATACAGCAAAGAATGCTTTAATCGATATCGTAACTATACTGCTGGGAGTAACAGTCGGTGCATCTACTCAGGCAACGATTTTTCTTACTCCCCACTCTATTTTTATTTTCATCCTGGGTGCACTCTCATTTGCAGTGGCTACTGCAGGGGGAGTAGTTTTTGCTAAAGTAATGAATCTCTTTCTGAAGGAGGGGAATAAGATAAATCCTCTTATTGGTTCTGCCGGTGTTTCTGCCGTACCCGATAGTGCCCGGGTTTCGCAGATGCTTGGATTGAAAGAAGACCCGACCAACCACCTCCTGATGCACGCAATGGCACCTAATGTTGCCGGTGTAATAGGAAGTGCTGTTGCAGCAGGTATTCTAATGGGATTTTTACTTAAACTGGCGGTGTAAAATAGTCGTCTGCTGAGACGTTTTTATGTGTAAATATTCAACAAGTATGACAAAATGGCAGACTATTTTGGTATCCCGGTTTAGTCCCGTAGTTATGCCGTATTTATACCGTAATCAAACTCATAATGAGACATCCGTAAAACAGCGAATAAACGCAATATTCCGCTGTTGAAAAAGTGTACAGTATGACAATCTGTCAGTGTCTCAGTTTAGTTATTACGGAGCCGTTTAACGATCCTAAAAATGATAATTAAAGCCAATCAAAGCTCTTATCATTAACTTGGGCTGATTTATGGCCTGATCGGCATCAGAATATGTATAATCCCTGCGGCCATTGATATCTTGTCCATCAGGACTATAGGATGTAACGTGCCCTTCAAGTGAACTGTTAAAGTAGAAATCTTTAAATATTTTAAGGTATACGAGTCACGGAAATGCTTTCTTCCTTTGAAAAGTGCGGAAAAATATACAAATTGAGTGGGGAAATTCTCTTTTTAAAGTCCCCCCGAGGAGAATATGCAAAGAGAAATTCATAAATGGAATAGTGAAAACCTTCAAAAAAGTATGGAGGTTGCCGTTTACGGACATTACGGTTATGCCCTCCTTATGTTTCCTACCGCAGGAGCCGATTACCTGGAATATGAAAGATTTTACCTGATAGACAGTATAGCAGAATTTATTAATTCCGGTACACTAAAGGTCTTTTCTATAAACAGCATAAATGATGAAAGCTGGATGAATAAAGATCTTGATCCTTCCGAAAAAGCTGTGAAGCATGACAAATACAACAGTTATGTTACCGATGAAGTTATTCCCTTTATTAAAGAGCACTGTAAGGGTGAAATCCCGATAGTTACTTCCGGAGCTTCTCTTGGCGCCTACCACGCGGCTAATACATTTTTCCGCAGACCGGATTTATTTGCGGGACTCATCGCGATGAGCGGAATTTATGATCTGAAATATTACACAGACGGCTACTTCGACGATACCTGTTATTTTAATTCACCGGTTGATTATCTTCCGAACCTGACTGATGAGACTATCCTTTCTCCCATAAGAGAAAAAAATATAATCATTGCCAGCGGCCATGGAGCATATGAAGATCCCGGTGCGTCAAAGCTGCTGTCTGATATTCTTCATTCCAAAAATATACCTCACTGGTTTGATCTTTGGGGAGATGATATGGCGCACGACTGGCCCACCTGGCGTAAAATGCTGCCTTACTTCCTGGATAATATTAACATAGAAAATTAATGATAGCATCATCCTGGACCGAATCCTATAAATTAAAGAATATACAGTACAAACTATTAATTTCTGTTATTATTCTGGGAGTGGTACTTTATTTCTATTCAGGCTTTCTTAATTATGTTGAAACGAGGGAGGGATTTTCATTCTCAGATCCTGTCCTTAATTTATTTCATCCGGTCGATCTGACATGGCTTATATTTATTGTAATATATATATCGTTATTATCGGGGATCATAATTCTTGTCAGGAACCCTGTTCGTCTTATTTTTGCTCTGCAGGTTTATACAGTTTTGATTTTATTCAGAATAGCGGCAATGTACTCCGTTCCGTTTAATCCTCCGCCTGCAATGATACCTCTGAATGACCCCTTTGTACAGTTTTTCGGTTCGGGTAAGCTGTTAACCAAAGATCTTTTTTTCTCGGGACATACAGCCACTCTGTTTTTACTCTTCCTTGTCATAGATAAAAAACCTTATAAGCAGATATTCCTGATTTTTACCATTATTATAGGCTTCAGTGTAATTCTGCAGCATGTTCATTATTTTATTGATGTTCTGGCCGCGCCTTTCTTTACTTTCGGCAGTTATAGATTAGTGAAATCAATCAGGGAAAAATTCAGTTATAGTTCTCCGGTTTGAAATAATTTTTCTTTAATATCCCTGCTTCATATATTCTTATAATGAAAGTTGAACCTTCTTCAAATAAAGTAGTCAGACTGTTTTTCTTCTGGTGCGGATGTTTTTTTACGATTATCGGAATAATTGGATTGATATTTCCTGTTATCCCAGGGTTTATATTTTTTATTCCTGCAGCATTCTGTTTTGCCAAATCCTCGCATACTTTCAACAGAAAGCTGAAAAACAGCAGAAGGTTTGGTAAATATTTCAAATAAAATATTATCTTTACTATAAATTGAGGGTGTTATGCATGATGAAAAAAACCAGGTAATGGAGGTTTCCGAAACCATCTCAAAAGATTTTGATAAAGCAGGTCTTTCTTCAATTATTTCACCTGATGGAATTGATAACCTCGAACAGTTAAGAAGACATCTCACTAAGAAAATAACCGAATTAATGGATACCAACTATGAAAAGTTGATAAACATACTGTACCGGATAGATATTAATGAGAACAAACTGAATGAGCTGTTTGACTCAAAAAACAGGGAATATATCCCTTCACGACTTGCTGAACTTATCATCGAACGGCAAGTGCAGAAGATCAATTTCCGGAATATGTACCGCAAAAAAAGAGATCAGCTTCCCGGAGAGGAATGATCGTACATCTTCATCCAAGTGAGTGCGCTTACAATAATTTTCTATTAAAAATATAAATTACTTAATAATACCTCTTCCTTTTAACAATAGGTTATAATTTTTTGGATAAGGATACATATTCACAGAAAGTGCTGTACACTATAGGAGTGGTCATTCTTGTTATAGCCTTAATAATGTTGTTTGTTGAGGCGATACAGGTAATGCTGCTCATTTTTGCGGGAATTCTCGTCGCAGTTTTCCTGAGAGGGATTGCTTCTTATATTTCAAAACAGTCGGGTATTTCATCTAATGTTTCCCTTGTAATCGTATTGCTGATCATTATTGTAATAATTGGAGGAGGAATTTGGGTTCTCGGTCCCGGTATTGCCGATGGATTTAACAGAATGACAAATCAGATACCAACAGCATGGGGTCATTTAAAAGAAGAATTGTCAAAATCAGACTGGGGCAGTACCCTTGTTCAGGGTATACAAAATGCCGGGGAAAAATTTACCTCTGATAGTGATATGATCAGCAGGATTACAGGAATATTCTCATCCACTTTTGGCGCCCTGGTTAACCTCTTTATCATTCTCGTAATCGGAATTTATTCTGCTTTCAGTCCCGAAATTTATATCAGCGGTCTGATAAAACTGTTCCCTATGCGAAAAAGAAAAAGGGCGCGTGAAGTACTATATGCAATGAATAGTGCCCTGAAATGGTGGTTTGTAGGAAGATTTGCCTCTATGATGGTGATCGGAATTCTGACGGCTATTGGCTTGTGGATATTTAATATTCCTATGCCCGTAACCCTGGGCATTTTTGCGGCAATCCTTACATTTGTTCCGAACCTTGGACCTGTTGTTTCCGCTGTTCCTGCAGTTCTATTTGGACTCGTAATAAGCCCTGTTAAAGGATTGTGGATAGTCGCTCTCTATATAGGTATACAGACACTCGAAAGCTATTTCATTACACCCCAGATTCAGAAAAAAGCAGTTTCCTTACCTCCGGCGCTCCTTATTTCCGCCCAGATCTTAATGGGTGTTCTGCTGGGGATATTCGGATTAATACTCGCTACTCCTATGATGGTATGCATCATCGTAGCGGTTCAGATGATGTATGTTGAAGATATCCTCGGTGACCACGTGGAAGTTCTGGGTGTCGGACACTCTTCCCCTAAAAACTGATCCCAGATTGATAATTTAGCTCCTAATAAGTAAGTTCATGCATTATTTATATCATTTTTGATATCCTTCCATATTTCGGATTCTGTTTTGAGGACAAATTAATTTATGTATTCCGGGAGATCAGACAATGGCTATTTTTAATTCAAAAGAAATTGAAGCTCTTAGAAAAGAAAACCAGGAGCTCAAAAATCGACTTCATAGCTATAGTGAACAGGAAGAAAAGGCTAATGACCTGGAAGATATTCTGCAAAGACTTCAGGGGGAAATAGCGAAACTGAATTCGGCAAAAGAGGATTTAACAGATGAAATTCAGATCCTTAATAACGACAAGAAAATCAAAGAATCGGAATTAGATGATTTGTCGAATAAAATTCCCGAATTAAACGGACTTAAGAGAGAACTCCAGCATACCTTGATTGACTACAATAACAGAATTGAAGCACTTAAAAAAGAATTTTCAGGCCTTTCCGATTCTTCAGCTGAAGAAAAGTCAGTGGATAATGCAGGAACTTCTGAAGCATTTAAGTTCATTAAAAAAGAAAATGAATTTCAGAAAAAGGAAATTCAGAGACTAAACTCAGAATTACAAAAGCTTTTATCTCAAAAAGAAGAACTCGAAGAAGAAATAAAAAATGAAGGCAGAGGGAAGTTAAAGGCTGAAGAAAATATTCTCGAGGATCTCAGGAAACGTGAACTGCGAATACTGAGAGGTATTGATAGTAAGAAGGAAGAGGTGAAAGAGCTGATAAAAAAAGTTGAGGCTCTTAATGAACGGGATAAAACCGAGAAGGAAAATCTTAAAAATTTATATAAGGAAATTGAAGAGAAAAAAAGAGAGAAGGAATATTATTCAGGCGAAGAAGTAAGACTTCTTAACAATGTAGCTAAGTTAAAAGATAAAGAAGAAAAGCTGAGCAATGAAATAACAAACCAGGAGCAGGAAATTAAAGCTAAGGATGAGATACTTAATATGCTCACTAAAAACATTGCTCATAAACAGGAGAAAGAATCAGAACTGGATAAAGATCTTAAAGAACTGGATACCGAATTACGGGAGAGATCGAATTCTATCCATACCATTTCTAAAGACTACAGCAGAATTTCCGAGGAAAAGAATAATAAGCAGCGGGAACTGTTTGAAATTACCGCTGAACTTGAAACTAAGAGCAGTAAATTAGCAAAAGTTGGAGAGGAGCTTTCTTTACTGCAGGATAAATTATCCGTCCTTGAGAAGGAAGTTGATGCTGCGGAAGTACTTAAAAAAGAACTGGGTAAAAAGGTAAGCGATCAGGCTGAAGTTTATGAGAAACTGAAAGAGCAGTCTGATTTACTAAGGCAGACTTTGCCGCTTCTGGAAAAGAAGAAAACTGAAATTGAGAATGAAAATGCCGCTCTTGAAGAAAGATTTGGGAAGGTTTTTCAGAAATACAGCCAGGATGTAAATGAACTAAGCCGGAAACGTATATATTATGAAAAAGTTGTTATGGATAAGGAGAAGGAAATTAATGAAAAGGATCAGAATCTGTTTGAGAAGATTGCTGCACTGGAGGAAAGTGAAAGAGTGCTTGGAATGAGGCAGGCTGAGATAAATTCTCTCCAGGAATCGCTGAAAGAACTTGAGACAGAGAAAGAGATCATGAGCCTGGATATTGAGTCGCTTGAAGATAAGACGACCGAAATCCTCCGTCGTAATGATGGTATACGGATGGAAACTGAGTACCTTATGAGTAAGAAGCAGTCGATCGAAGATAATATGAAAGAGATCCTTAGTGATATGAATGAAAGATTTGAGAAATCACGATCAAAAAAACATGAAATTGATGAGGAAATTGCTGAATATGAAGACCGGCTTCATATTACAAGGGAAAGGATTTCTGAATCCAGAAAAGAATTATCTGAACTTCAGGCTGCAATAGGACAATCAAAACTTGAACACGAAGAGCAAAGGGGTTATATAACTAAACTTGTAGCAAAGAAATCAAAACTCTTTGAGGAAATTTCCCGGAGTCAGACGCAGCTTCAGAAATATGAACAGATCAAAGAAAAAGTCAAAATAGAGAAAGCTGCTGCAACAGGTAAAGAAGGAGGAATTTTTGTTGAAAAGGACAAAGAAAGATAATATCCTTCTGTACGGTGATCATTAAAAGTATAATTCAATAAACGGGATGAATCCTGATGATTGCCTCCGTTTATAACATCAAAAATAAAGAGAAATTTATGTCAAATTATTACTATAAAATATTCTTACCGCTTTTAGTACTGTTTTTATTCGTTAATTATAGTCCTGCCCAGGAAATAAAATCTGTTGAACATCCTGCCTGGAGCCATAACGTTTCCATTTATGAAGTAAATACACGGCAATATACGCCGGAAGGTACATTTAAGGCATTCGATCCGCATATCAAAGAAATAAAGGATATGGGTATCGGGATTGTGTGGTTTATGCCTATAAATCCTATCGGTGAAAAGAACCGGAAAGGAAGTCTTGGAAGCTATTATTCGGTTAAAGACTACAAGGCTGTAAACCCCGAATTCGGAACACTGGATGATTTCAAAGAGACTGTAAAGAAGGTTCATGAAGCGGGTATGTATGTAATAATCGACTGGGTTGCAAATCATACAGCCTGGGATAACGTATGGGTGAAAGAACATCCCGATTTCTACACTAAAGATTCTCTTGGAAATTTTATTCCTCCTGTTGCCGACTGGCATGACGTAATTGATCTTAACTATGAAAATAAAGATTTGTGGAAGGCTATGCTCGACGCTATGAAATACTGGGTGCAGGAATGCGACATCGACGGATTCAGATGCGACGTTGCCGGTATGGTTCCTCTGGATTTCTGGAAATTTGCCCGTACCGGACTGGATAGTGTTAAAAAAGTGTTTATGCTGGCTGAAGCTGAAGGTCCTGAATTTCACGAAGCTTTTGATATGACTTATTCCTGGAATCTTCTGCACCTGATGAACAACCTCGCTCAGGGGAAAACAAGTGTGCAGGCAATAAGAGATTATTTTAATAAGGAATTTAATACCTATCCTCCTGATGCCTACAGAATGAGGTTTACAACTAATCATGATGAGAATAGCTGGAACGGTACCGTGTTTGAAAGATTGGGCGAAGCAGCTGAAACTTTTGATGCATTTACCTGCGTTATAAAAGGAATGCCGCTTGTATATACGGGACAGGAAGCCGGCCTCAACAAAAGACTTAAATTTTTTGATAAGGATACTATCGATTGGAAAGAAAGTAAATACCGATTGCTTTATACGGATCTCCTCAATGATAAGATAAAAAACAAGGCTTTGTGGAACGGCAGTGCCGGCGGAAAGATGATAATGGTTAACTCAAGTAAGAGTGAAGTATTTGCTTTTGTACGGCAGAATGGTGAAGATAAAGTATATGCAATATTTAATCTTTCTGATAAGAAGGTAAGAACTGAACTGCAAAGTGATAAGATAGCAGGAGAGTATATAAATCCGTTTTCAGGTAAGAAAACTCAGATCAGATCTAAGGAATGGCTGGAACTTAAACCATGGGACTATAGAATACTTGTTGCAGAATAAGCGGATTTTACGATGAACGAAGTTTAATCTGATGTCTGTTTTAATTAATAATATCTCTAAGTCTTTCGAATCAGCTGAAGCACTAAAACAGGTTAACCTTGAGATAGAAAATAATAACACCACAGTTTTAATCGGTCCCAGCGGCTGCGGTAAATCAACTCTTATAAGAATTTTAACAGGGATCATAAAACCCGACTCCGGTCAGGTCTTGTTTGATAACCGCGTACTTGCCCCTTCCAACCTTCGTGATATAAGATTAAAAATCGGGTACGTAATACAGGAAGGCGGATTATTTCCTCACTTTACCGCGGAAGAAAATGTTGCACTGCTCGCAAGGCATACCGGCTGGGAAAAACAAAGAATAAATAATAGAATACAGGAATTAGCAGAGCTTACAAAATTTCCGGAGGAAGGGTTCTCGAAATTTCCCGCAGAACTGTCCGGGGGACAGAGACAGAGAGTGAGTCTTATGAGGGCTCTAATGCTTGACCCGGAATTTCTGTTCCTCGATGAACCCCTTGGGGCACTCGACCCTTTAATCAGGTATGATTTACAATCGGACCTCAGAGAAATATTCCGGTCATTGCATAAGACAGTATTAATGGTTACCCACGACCTGAACGAAGCGGTTTTCTTTGCCGATAAAATTGTATTAATGAAAGACGGAATGATCATACAGCAGGGCGACTTTAAATCATTAAAAGAGAAACCTTCCGATCCTTTTGTTTCTTCATTCATCCGCGCGCAGCGAAGCGTTATAGACATTTAGTCGAATAATGAATTTGTTAATAAAAATATTACTCATTGTTATCTTTACAACCCCCTGCTTCTCACCGCAGTCACAGGAGGCTCAGTTTATTGTCGGATCAAAGAAGTTTACCGAGTCCGTAATCCTTGGGGAAATAGCTGCCCAGATGGCCCGTACCGTTAATCCTAAAACTATACATAAAAGGGAAATAGGCGGCACCAGGGTTTTGTGGGATGCTTTACTCAGAGGCGATATTGATATTTATCCCGAATACACAGGAACAATAAAGCAGGAAATACTTTCGGGCGAGGGTATTAGCAGCGACGATGAGATGGAAAAAATCCTTCACTCTAAACATATAGAAATCAGTAAACCGCTTGGGTTCAATGATACTTATGCGATCGGAATGAAAAAAAGCATTGCTGAAAAGCTGAATATTAATTCCATATCTGACTTAACAAAACATCCCGATTTAAGATATGGATTCAGTAACGAATTCCTCGACCGGAGGGATGGATGGCCCGGACTCTCACAGGCTTACAATCTCCCGCAGGATAATGTTACCGGTCTGGATCATGATCTGGCGTACAGAGGTCTGGCAGAAGGGTCGATAGACGTGATAGATTTCTACTCAACTGATGCTGATATAAAATATTATAATCTTAAAGTGCTTAAAGATGATTTAGATTATTTTCCGGAATATAAGGCAGTATTTCTTTACAGACAGGAAACGGAGAATGTGAATCCCCGGGCACTTTCGGAAATTCTGAAACTCGAAGGAAGCATTCCCGAATCCACAATGATAAGGATGAATGCCGAGGTTAAGATAAATGGAAAACCTGAATCTTTCGTGGCAGCGCAGTTCATCAGGGATAAATTTGGTATTAAGTCGAGCTACGAAGAGGAAACCTTCTGGACACGCCTGCTGAGAAATACACTTGACCATTTGTTTCTGGTTGTCATCTCATTATTAGCCGCTATTATTACTGCAATACCTCTTGGGATAGCAGCTTACAGAAATAAAAGATCGGGAAGCATAATTCTTGGTGTTGTGGGCGTTATCCAGACAATTCCTTCTCTGGCACTTTTGGTTTTTATGATCCCTTTAATAGGGATCGGTTCCTGGCCGGCAATAACAGCTCTGTTCCTTTACAGCCTTCTCCCAATTGTTCGAAATACTTACAGCGGACTGCAGGGCATTCCGGGGCATATAAGAGAATCAGCAGAAGTGCTTGGAATGACTCCAGGTGCAAAACTGCGCCTTGTCGAACTCCCGATAGCTTCACCGTCAATACTTGCCGGAATAAAAACATCAGCAGTAATAAACGTGGGTACTGCGACACTGGGAGCTTTAATTGGGGCGGGAGGATACGGACAGCCTATATTAACCGGTATCAGGCTGGATAATATTTCTTTAATTCTCCAGGGGGCTGTGCCTGCGGCGGTTCTTGCGCTCCTTGTCCAGGGAATTTTCGATTTAATAGAGAAACTTTTTGTCCCGCGCGGATTGAAACTATAATCAGGCTTTCCCTCATCCTAAAATATACTTTCATCATTTTCTGTTACCTTAAATGTAGGAGCTTTAGTAACTTAGAGGGGTGATTTGTATTGTTTTTTAATTTTTCTACCGGGAGAAAAAAATGAGACAACTAATCCGTTTATTCATTGTGCTTCTACTATATACTGTCAGCCTTTCCGCGCAATCAGCGGGAGGCGGTTTAATGCTGGGTTTTCCTGAAGGTGAATTCAAAGAAAACGTTGATCGGCCGGGATTCGGACTTTCAGGCCAGGTTCTTCTTTTTAATCCTTCAGAAGGTCTTCCTTTCGGATTTGGTCTTGATATCGGTTACCTGAATTACGGAAATGAAACCAGACAGGAACCGTTCAGTCTTACTATTCCTGATGTAGTTGTTGATGTTGAACGCTCCAACAATCTTGTTAATTTCCACCTGCTCTTTCAGATCGCCCCGCCTTCAGGCGATGTTCGGCCCTATGCAGAACTACTGTTCGGGGGCGCCTATCTGTGGACAGAAACTTCTATAAGAAGCCGCGGTGATGAAGAGGTGGCCAGTAATACGAACTTTGATGATTTCGCCTGGAATTATGGCGTTGGCGGGGGACTGCTCATCCGGCTGTATTCTCCTGATGAACAGGAAGGCAGTTTTGAATCACTATTCCTTGATCTGAAGGTCAGGTATCTGCTGGGTACCGAGGCTGAGTATCTTAAAGAAGGTTCTGTTACCATTGATAATGGAAATGTCTATTACGATGTATCAAGATCGAAGACAGATCTGCTTATAACCCAGATTGGTGTGATGTTTTATTTCAGATCATTTTCAGGAAACTGAGATCTTATTTTTTAGCGGTTTACCTGAAGGTAGATATATCTTTTTAATATATTTGCAGTAAATTATTTGAGGAGTGTGGAATGTCCTTCCCTTCGGAAAAAACAGATCTTGCAGCGATTAATACTTTAAGATTTTTATCAGTTGATGCCGTACAAAAAGCTAACTCAGGGCATCCCGGTATGCCTATGGGATGCGCTCCAATCGCATATACCCTGTATGCAAAGCATATGCGGCATAATCCGGAAAATCCTGAATGGGTTAACCGCGACAGATTTATTTTATCCAACGGCCATGGAAGCATGCTTTTATATTCCGTGCTTCATTTATGCGGATATAAGATCTCGATGGAGGACATAAAGAACTTCAGACAGTGGAACAGCATTACTCCGGGGCATCCCGAGTATCATTTAACTCCCGGAGTAGAAACCACAACCGGTCCGCTGGGTCAGGGCTTTGCAAATGCCGTAGGTATGGCAATAGCAGAATCTTACCTTGCCTCAATGTTCAACAAAGAAGATATCAGAATTCTTGATCATTTTATTTACGGGATCTGCAGTGACGGCGATTTGATGGAGGGAGTTTCACACGAAGCTGCTTCTTTAGCCGGTCATCTGAAACTGGGGAAATTAATATTTTTTTACGATGACAATGGAATTACTATAGATGGATCAACAGAACTATCATTCAGTGAAGATATAGCTAAAAGGTTTGATGCTTACGGCTGGCACGTACAGAAAGTAAATGATGTAAATAATCCTGAAGCACTTGAAGCTGCGCTCCTTGCGGCAAAAAATGAAATCGATAAACCCTCTATTATTATTACAAAAACTCATATAGGTTTCGGAAGTCCCCATAAACAGGACACTTCAGACGCACACGGTTCTCCCCTTGGTGAGGAAGAAATAAAACTTACAAAGAAAAATCTGAACTGGCCTGAAGATGAAACTTTTTATATTCCGAATGAAGTTGCTAAAATGTTTGATGCACTTTCCGGACAGTTCAGGAAATATGAAGAAGACTGGAACTCTCTTTTTAATGAGTATGAAAAACGTTACCCTGAAGAAGCCGCTAAGTTTAAGAAAATTATGAGCGGGGATAACGGAGATGAATGGAAAGAGAAATTACCTGTATTCGTAGATGACGGTAAAGCCCTCGCCACCCGGGCCGCTTCCGGAAAAGTGCTGAATGCAATTGCTCCGTTTCTTCCTGCACTTATTGGAGGTTCTGCTGATCTGGCTCCTTCAAACAACACCTATCTTAAAAGCTATTCAAACTTCAGTGCTTCCGATAAGAGCGGCAGGAACTTTCACTTTGGTATTCGTGAACACGGTATGGCGGGTATTCTTAACGGTATGGCTCTGTACGGAGGTGTTATTCCTTACGGAGGAACTTTCCTGATATTTTCCGATTATCTTAGACCGGCAATACGGCTCGGTGCTTTATCGGGAATTAGACCTATATATGTTTTTACTCATGATAGTATCGGTCTCGGTGAAGACGGACCGACTCATCAGCCGGTAGAACATCTCGCTGCATTGCGGGCAATTCCTGAAGTAATCGTAATTCGTCCTGCCGATGCAAACGAAACATCAGCTGCCTGGAAAGCTGCGATCGAACACGAAGGGAGTCCTGTTCTATTAATCTTAACCAGGCAGGGACTTCCGGTATTAGACCAGACCAGGTACAGTTCAGCTTCGAACCTTTCAAAAGGAGCTTATATTTTGAAGGACTCTGATGCTCCTGAACTAATCCTGATGGCGTCAGGTTCTGAAGTATCTGTTTCACTTAAGGCCGCTGAACTACTGGAGAAGAAAGGGATTAAAGTCAGAGTTGTAAGCTTTCCAAGCTTTGAACTTTTCGAAAAACAGGACAGTAAATATAAAGAAGCGGTTCTGCCAGCCGGGATTAAAGCAAGAGTTTCTGTTGAGGCAGGTATAAGTCAGTGCTGGTATAAATATCTTGGAGAAGCGGGTGAAGCAGTAAGTATTGAAAAATTCGGATCATCTGCTCCCGGTAAGGTTCTGATGGAAAAATATGGTATTACAGCTGAAAATATTGTAGCAGCAGCAGTTCGTGTTATGGAAAAACTGAAGGTTGTGTCCTAAGACCTCATTGTAATATTTGCATTGTCAAAGTCCTTTTAATTATATTTTCTCTCAAAAACAGGTGGGGAAGTTATGAACAAAGAAATAAAATATATTGATGTTCCTTTAATCTCTTCAATTAGAGATATGCTCTTCAGATCAGCTAAAAGCTTTCCTGATAAACTTGCTCTCGAAGATCTTGCAGATACACCGATAAAAAAGCTTTCATTCCGACAGCTTCTGGATAATGTTTTGAAATTCGGCGACTCGCTTAAACAGATTGGATTAAAGGAAAGGGCCCCCCTTGCCATTATCAGCGAGAACCGGGTACAATGGGGTATTGCATACCTGACAGGAATGACTTTTAATTTTGTGGTTGTACCAATCGATAAAAATCTGCCTGAACAGGACATTATAAACATCATTCATGAATCAGAGGCCGAGGCGATTATTTTTTCAAATGGATACTATGATCTGATGAGGGATAAAAAAGACCTGCTTAAAAAGCTGAAGATATTTGTGAGTATGGATCTTGAGAATGATAAAGAAGGTTTTTATTCGATGACAGGACTTATTCAGAAAGGAAAATTAGTTGATAAGGAATCCCTTCCGGATATAAATCCCGAAGAATTGGCCGAAATAAATTTCACCTCCGGATCTCTCGGAAGAGCAAAAGGTGTGATGCTTAGTCAGAAGAACATAGCTGAAAACCTGATGTCAATGACCAGCATGATTGATATAAATGAAAAGGACAGATTTCTGTCGGTTCTTCCCATTCATCATACTTACGAATGCACATGCGGATTCCTTTGTCCCCTCTTCCGCGGAGCCTCGGCGCATTATGCAAGGTCGTTGAAAACAGTAGGCGAAGATCTGCAGAAAGTTAAAGCGACAATACTTCTCGGCGTTCCGCTTCTTTATGATAAAATGTTCAGGAAGATTTATAAAGCTATAACAGAAGATAAAGTTAAATCGAAGGTTGTTCCTCCGCTTCTTAAATTAACAAACTTTACTGAAAAGGTAGGCTGGAAATCATCAAAGAAAATTGTCTTCAAAGAGCTTCATAACCAGTTTGGCGGTGCCATACGGCTTTTCATTGCTGGTGCTGCAGCACCTGACCCGAAAGTGGCGAAAGGACTTAGAGAATTCGGATTTAATTTTGTGCAGGGTTACGGCTTAACAGAAACATCACCTATTCTTGCACTGAACCAGATAGATAATTTTAAGGATATGGCAGCAGGTCTGCCGCTTAAAAATGTTCATCTTAAAATAAATGATCCCAATCCGGAAGGAATCGGCGAAGTATGGGCTAAAGGTCCTAATGTAATGCTCGGCTATTTCAAAAATCCGCAGCTGACAAAAGAAGTATTTGAGGGTGAATGGTTTAAGACAGGCGACCTGGGATTTATAGACAGCGACGGGTTCCTTCATCTTGTTGGCAGAAAGAAAAATATGATACTGTCGCGTACCGGCGAAAACGTCTATCCCGAAGAAATTGAAGACATTATTAATAGAAGTCCTTTCATACTGGAGTCCCTTGTTTACGGTGAGGAGGATGAAAAGCACGATGAAATCATCGCTGCCCAGATAGTTACTGATGCAGATGCATTTATAGAGTATTCGGAACATAACAGTGCGGAAATAAACGATGATCTTATCCGGAAAATAATCGATGAGGAGATAAAGGTAGTCAATAAGCAGCTTCCGCTATATAAGCAGATACGGAAATTTCATATAAGAACCGAGGAATTTGAAAAAACAACTACTCAAAAGATTAAACGATATCTTGTAAAAAAGGAGAAGATTGTCAGCGAAGATAATGCCTGACGAATTGATGGGTTTAAAAGAAAAAGCGTTCTTGAAAAAGAACGCTTTTGAGACCGGCCAACTAAATATTAATCACGTGGTTTTGCAACATTAACGACTATATTCCTACCACCGAGTTGAGCATTGTTCAATGCAGTAATTGCACTGTTGGCACTATCCTGAGATGCCATCTCAACGAAACCGAATCCTCTGGATCTACCGGTTTCACGGTCTTTAATTACTTTTGCTGAAACCACTTCACCGTGTTCTTCAAAAGCTTCTTGCAGTTTTTGGTCATCAACTGACCAGGGCAGGCTGCCCACAAACAATTTAGTACTCACTTAAGTTAATCCTTAAAATGTTATTAATAAAATTCCCGGTTTTTCAGCAACCGGGATAAGAAACATACGACAAAAAATGATACCAACCTAATTAATTTTTTTGTTCTGTGTTTATTGACCAGCCCCGAAATCAGAAAATATCGCCCTTTTTGAACCTCCAGAAGCTTACCACATTAACCAGGACTCCAATTCCGATCAAAATTCCAAGGTAAGGAAGAATTTCCAGAAATCCCGAACCGTTCCATAGAACCTGCAGAAATCCTTCTACCGACCAGTACACTATTGTAAATTTACTTAAAACCCTGATAAACTCGGGGAGGAGGAAGGTTGGAAACCATGCTCCTCCGATGGCACTCATAGTCAAGATCAGGAAGGTCCCGAGGCCGTTAGCCTGTGCATTGGTTTTGCTGAATGCAGCCAGTACCATTCCGAAGGCAGTAGCGGCTGCTGATGAGCACACTATCATCAGGAAAAGATTACCAAAGTTTGAAAATATGTCGATATTGAAAAGTGCATACCCCGCCAGAAAGAGAACAATGAGCTGGATTATTCCCAGGGAAATGTTGTAAAGATATTTACTCCATAAAATGTCGGCACGTGATACCGGTGCCGATAATATTCTTAAAGTAACTCCGGAATTCCTTTCATCGAAAAGCGAGGTGGCCGAAGCAGTTATACTGAATAAAAGAAACATCATAGCCCATCCGCCCACACTTCTGGTTGCATTCGGGTTGCTTACCTCTTTTCCTACAAGCTGTTCCTTATCAAGCTTCACAATATTCTTGAAAAAATCTGAGGCCCCTTTCGTTGCAGCTATGGAAATCATAGCAAAAAAGGATTTCAATTCAGCCGGCTATTTACATAAGCAGTCATTCCATTACAACAAGATACTCCCCGTTCATTATTTCTCTATTCCTTTCATCTATTGGTTATATCGGGGAGTCATTTTTGTAAATTGTGAACACCTTCTCAGGAGAATACCAGGATTATATAAAAGTCAGTCCGGCGGTAATTGCTCAGGGAATGGGACGGGTTAATGCAGTAGTTGGGTCGGGGAAAAGACGGTTCAAAGACGGTTCAACACCTATTTTGGGGTGAAATCTGCTGAAATATTAAACAGTACGCTGGTGATAAACTAATCATTTACTGCTTATAATAAATGATCTTCCCTGAATCTATTATATGTTTTTTTGATCTGAAGTTCAATATGATCGCATAAAATCAGAATATTTATGTGAGTTAACATTTTTCAGAATATTCAAATTTTTGTTGCATTCTATCATTTTTTCTTATTAACTTATATTTACTTCTAAACCAACTCCTCTATTTTTGTTGTTGGCAAATAGTTAAAAAGGATCATTAACAGCTTTCGGGGTGGTTAGTTATAATGATTAGATATACTATTTCGCTTCGTCACCCGGTAACTCTGAGGGCATTTCAGTTTATAATTATTGAATAGAACTTTGAAACAGGTTACGGTTATATTCATATCGAAATTGTGATACATCATTAATTAGTATCATAGCAAATAATAGAAAGGAGAATCGAATGAAATACATTTCTACTATTCTCTCGTTAGTATTTCTTTTATGTGTTGTTTCTATTCCGGTTAATGCTCAATCGGATGTTACGGATGACGCTCATGTACTTGTAGCCAATCCCGGCCCCGCAAATAACGGAGGTTCCCCCGGGTGGGGAATGTTTATGAATCTCATTGCCTCGGGTACTAATTATGTTCAGGTAACCGGGATGACGACTGCCAGTAGTGCAGCAGCCAATGCAGCATTTACAATTGAGTTTTTCGTACGTTCAGGTAATGCACTCGGCGGACCTGTTGGATCCGGCCCTGGAAGTTCATCTGACGGCTGGACATCACTCGGAACTGTTAATGTGACGCAGGGAGCCGTAGGAAGTGGAGTATCATTACTCTTTGATACCCCTGAAATTATGATCAACCCCGGTGATACAGCCGGCGTTGCAATGGTATTCACAGGAGCTGGTCCCCGTTATTTTGGGACCGGTACGCCTCCTTATGAGGAATACTCTGATACATATCTCACTATCGTCACCGGTGATGTACGTTCTGCTCCGTTTACTCCAGCCGGCAGCTTTTTCACTTCACGTGCACTGGTCGGGGAAATTCATTACAACGATCTTGTTCCTGTAGAATTATCATCATTTGCAGGCTATGCTTCCGGAAGTACCATCAGCCTGAGCTGGGCAACTGCATCTGAGTTAAATAACTCGGGATTCCAGGTTGACAGGAAAGCTGAAAACGGCGAATGGGAAAATGTCGCTTTCGTTGATGGACATGGTACAACAACAGAGGTTCAGTATTATACCTATTTAGATGGAAATCTTCGCCCCGGAAACTATACCTACAGACTGAAACAGATCGACTATAACGGATCTTATAAATATTATGAGCTCGGTGAAACTATGGAAGCTGGAATTATAAAGAGCTTCGATCTTTCACAAAATTATCCGAATCCTTTCAACCCCGTAACAAGTATCACCTGGCAGACACCTGTCAGCAGTCATGTTACACTGAAGGTGTATAATTTACTGGGTAAAGAGGTGGCTGTTCTTGTTAACGGAGAAAAACCTGCAGGAACTTATCAGACTGAATTTGATGCCAGCAGCCTCCCCAGCGGAACATATTTCTATACCATACAGGCCGGAAACTTTGTGCAGACAAAGAAGATGATCCTGCTTAAATAGTCCGGTTTAATAATACTTATTTTTTACCTGAACCCCTGCTGATACAGTTAGCAGGGGTTTTTATATGCCCATCTGATTTTTGCACATTAATTATAGCAGGAAGGTTTTTTTTAGTCAATAATTCTTATTTTATGTCCATCGTCGAATCCCCGGATTAGAATCACTTTATTTTCAGCACTGAGCTGAAAAAACGGAAAGATAATTATAATGATCGGATTACTTAATAAAGGACGTGAAGCCCTGGCCACGGGAGAATGGGAGAAGGCAAAGGATCTGCTGGAAAAGGCTCTTGCTTCCGAAGAATCAGCAGAGGTGTTCGAAGAGCTCGCCTGGGCCTACTGGTGGCTTAACGATGCTGTACGGGTATTCGATTACCGCGCAAAAGCTTATAACCTGTTCCTAAGGGATAATAATAAGGCCGGCGCCGCCCGTACTTCCTGCTGGATTGGATTGGATTATATTGAATTCAAAGGCGAGTTTGCTGTAGCCAGCGGCTGGTTCCAGCGGGCTGAAAATCTTCTGGAGGGCATGCCCGATTCCCCGGAACTTGCGATGATCAAGCTGCTTAAAGCACGCTGGTCTTTCCAGGTTGAAAAGAACAGCGAACAGGCATTCAGACTAATTGATGAAAGTCTGAGGATCAGTAAATCTTTGAAGAATGTAGACCGCGAAATGCTTGCCGAAGCACTGAAAGGCTTTATACTTGTAGTGGAAGGCAAAGTCTCGGAAGGAATGCCTCTGCTGGATGATGCAACTCTGCTTGCATTAACTTCAGAGAACGGGGACATAAAATTTACTACAATTACCTGCTGCTACCTGATAGATGCCTGCGAAAGAGTAAGAGATTATGAACGTGCCAGTCAGTGGTGCAGTAATGTGAAAGAGATATGCAAGCGCTGGAAGTACAAGGCTATGTTTGCTAACTGCAGGATGAAATATGCCGGCGTTTTAATGTGGAAAGGCGACTGGGACGAAGCTGAAGAGGAACTGCTGTCTGCATCAACAGAACTTCAGAAGCTCAGACCTATACAGGTAAATGCCTGTACAGTCCGGCTGGCAGATCTGAAAAGAAGAAAAGGTGACTGGGAAGGGGCAGAAGAATTACTCGGCAAAGTTGAGTCGCATCCTCTTGTACACCTGTATTCTGCATATCTTTGCTATGATAAAGGTGAATATGAGAAAGCTTCGGATCTTGCGGAAAGATATCTGAGAAGATTCAGTCCCGATGAAAAAGCAGAACGTACGGCAGCATTAGAAATCCTGGTTAGAATTTACGCCAAACTGGAAAAACCTGATGAAGCGGGTAAAATGCTGGATGAATTAAGAGTTATATCAGAGGCAATAAATACCGCACCGCTGCGGGCTGCGCTGTTAAGTGCTCAGGGTAACTTTAACCTTGCATTAAAAAATTATCAGAAAGCCAGAGAAAATTTAGAAGATGCAGTGGATATTTATGACAGAATAGCAGCTCCGTTCGAAGCCGCAAGGTGCAGGGTGAATCTTGCCGAAGCATTGGTTAATCTGAAATTTTATACACAGGCAGAAGCCGAGTTAAATTCAGCAGAAAACAGTTTCAGGAAGCTTGGAGCAGGGAAGGATCTTGAAAATATAACACATACACTCAAAAATTTGTATAAAAAGAACTCCGGTATTCAGAATGAATACGAATTCACCGGAAGGGAACTAGAAGTATTAAGATTAATTGCCGGCGGAAAAAACAATGAGGAAATTGCCGATCAGCTGTTTCTCAGCATTCGTACAGTCGAGAAGCATCTCACAAACATCTACAGCAAAATGGGTATTTCAGGGAAATCAGCGCGTGCCTACGCCGCATCTTATACCACAAAGCATAAACTATTTTGATGATGAAATAATCTGTGCGTTGTTTTCTCTTCCGGGGACGTGACTTATATCTAAACACCCCGGTTACGTATAAACTGACTAAAAATTACGTAGTACCCCTGATTCTTATCCCCTAACCTACTACTATATTGTCCTCAGAAATCAAAAAATAAATCTAATAATCAGAGGTGAGATCATGACTAATGAGGCAGAACAGAAGTACAAGGTGATCGTTATAGGTGCAGGTCAGGCAGGATTATCAGTAGGATATTATCCTAAAAAAGCTGGAATTCCCTTTCTTATACTAGATGCAAATAAGCGGGTCGGGGATTCATGGCGGAAACGATGGGATTCCCTTCATCTTTTTACTCCTGCTAAATTCGATGGACTGGCAGGGATGCCCTTCCCGACTGATCCCAATTATTTCCCGACAAAGGATGAAATGGCGGACTACCTGGAAACGTATGCTGCCCATTTCGGGCTTCCTGTAAAAACGGGAATTAAGGTTACCGGCCTTTCAAAAGAAGGAGACTTATTTTGTGTATCTGCCGATGGTCAGCAGTTCGCTGCTGAAAATGTCGTCGTTGCAATGTCAAATTTCCAGGTTCCGAAAATTCCTGAATTCGCCCGGAAACTTGATCCTGGTATTACTCAATTGCATTCTCTTGATTACCGCAGGCCATCTCAGCTTCAGGATGGTGGTGTACTTGTTGTCGGTGCCGGCAATTCCGGGGCAGAAATAGCACTGGAAGCGGCCCGCAATGGCCATAAAGTCTGGCTGGCAGGCAGAGATACAGGACATATTCCCGTTTAGCATAGAAGGACTGCCGGCAAAGCTCATCCTGGTAAGACTGGTTGTACGTTTTTTATTTCATAGAGTGCTTACAACCAGTACGCCAATCGGTAAAAAAGTAAGACCGAAACTTTTATCTATGGGCGGTGCGCTTATAAGAATTAAACCCCGCGATTTAGATATGGCGGGTATCAAGCGTACTTCAAAAGTAATTGATGTTGCCGAAGGATTTCCTGTATTTGAAGATGGACAAAAAATTGAAGTGAAAAACGTAGTCTGGTGTACAGGATTCTATCCTTCTTTTTCCTGGATTGATATCCCGGTTTTTAAAAATATGGAACCTACGCATCAGCGCGGGATAGTGACGAAAGAACCCGGCTTATATTTTACCGGACTTCACTTTCTTTACGCATTTTCGTCAACAATGGTACACGGTGCTGCAAGGGATGCTAAATATATTGTTAAAGATATCGACAGGAGGCTGAGTTATGCCTGAGAATAGATTTGCGGGCAGACAACGGGTAAGCATTATAGGAGCCAGTATGGCAGGACTTCTTGCTGCAAGGGTTTTATCGGATTATTATAAGCATGTAACAATAATCGAAAAAGATAAGCTGCCGGTAACGAATGAAAACCGGAAAGGGGTGCCCCAGGGAAAGCATACTCACGTTTTACTTGAACGGGGAAGAGAGGTAATGGAAAAGTATCTTCCGGGATTAACAGAAGAACTAATCAATCTCGGAGCAGTGAGAATAAAGGATGTAAGCTCCGAAGTGGCGTGGTATCACAGTGGAGGATTTCATAAACATGGTAATAGCGACCTGACCGGTCTTGGTGTATCGCGGCCGACCCTGGAAAACTCCGTACGAAACCGTGTTTTTTTAATTTCCAATATAGAGGTAATTGACGACCGCAGCGTTAAGGGTTTATCTTTTTCAGATGACAAAAAAAGAGTTAACGGATTATACTATGGGAAGGTTCCTGATGATAAACCCGGCGAATTTATACAATCCGATCTTGTGGTAGATACAACCGGTCGTGGTTCCCGCTCTCCTTCCTGGCTGGTTCAGGCTGGATATGATCAGCCTCAAACAGAGGAGGTTAAAATCAGGATGGGATATGTTACCTGCTATTACCCCCGTAAACCTGAAGACATGCCAGGAACAAATGCAGTCATTTTCCTTGCGGACCCGCCCTCTAAAAGAATGGGGATCTTACTGGCACAGGATGGGCACCGATGGGTAGTAACTATAGGCGGATATCTTGGAGACCATGCACCTCTGGATTACCCGGGATTTCTGGATTCAGTCAAAAATTTACCATCAAAGGTTGTCTATAATGTTATTAAAAACAAAACTCCTCTTACTGAACCGGTTTCTTACAACTTTCTATCTAACCTTCGTCACCGTTATGAGAAACTGTCGCATTTTCCTGAGGGATACCTTGTTTTCGGAGATGCCATCTGCAGTTTTAATCCGATTTATGGACAGGGGATGACAGTGGCTGCAATGGAGGCTGAAGCTCTCGACAGAAGTATAAGTGAAAACGGGAATAATCTGGCGGCTGATTTCTTTAACTCGGCATCAAAAATAGTTGATCTATCATGGAACACGGCTGTGGGAGGAGATCTCAGCTATCCGGAGGTTGAAGGGAAACGTACGATTATGACAAGGTTTCTAAACTGGTATATAAAAAAACTTCACACGGCTGCTCATTATGATGCCGATGTATCGGTTGCTTTCCTTAAGGTAATTAATATGGTCGCTTCCCCGCCTTCACTACTTGCTCCGCGTATAATGCTGCGTATTATCAGGAATAATCTCAGGTATGATCATAAACAAAGCGGCGGCGCTGCATACGCTCAAACCCGCACAGTTTAAATGCCATTTGAAGCTATTGCAGAAATGCCCTGCTGTATCAGATAAATCCCGAAAGCGGTTAATCCCAGTGAAGCAATTCCAAGGGTAACCCTTGTTACTTTCGGTCCAAGACTCTTTGTCAGTCCGAATAAAACGATTATCCCCATCTGGCATAAAACCATTGTAACATAGAACCCTATGATCAGTACTGCCCCATTTATGGATGCTTCCCTGTAAGCTTTGATAAAAAGCGGTCCCATTATCAAACTCCATCCAATATAGGGATTAGGATTAAGTGCATTTACTAATACAGCTTTGAACAGAGTCTTATCATCTTTTATTACTTTTTGTTTACTCAAACTTTCAAAATTCATAAAAGATTTAAATGAATCATATGCAAGGTAAAGCAGCAGCAGGCCTCCTCCCATCTGTAAAAATACCAGGAAGCCTGCCGGAATATTGTTCAGGATCAGGAGGATGAGAACAATGATCGGTATATCACTAAGTATGGGCGCAAAAGCAGCAGGCAGAGTTTTCTTCCAGCCGTTCTTTAAAGTTTGTGAGATGAGAAAAGTCTGGAACGGCCCCGGCTGAATAGCAGCAGCGAATGCGTAAGTAATACCGAGTATAAGATAAGCTGACAAAAAATCCCCGAAGACTTAGAATAAAATTGCGATTGCAATGCAAATATAAAAATTATCCTGTTCTGCATTCCATGAAAATTGATATTATTGTTTAAGTTAAACCAGCCTGTTACCTGATTTTCAGGGAATTATTCGAAGGATAAGACTGTTATACATGAAACAACGACATGATAGTATGAAGATTTTATTAACCGGTGCAACCGGGTATATTGGTAAAAGAGTTATTCCTGCCCTCCTTAATGAAGGGCATCAGGTAATATGCTGTGTAAGAGACAAGAAACGGTTTCCTTCAGAAGGCGTATATGCTCACCCGAATATTTCCTTATATGAAGTTGACTTTCTTAAGGAGATGCCGTATCCGGAATTAACAAAAGATATTGATGCGGCTTACTACCTTATTCATTCAATGAGTACAAACAGAAAAGACTTTGAGAAACTTGAGATCCGGACAGCTAATAATTTTATTAAACTTTTAAGCGGTACAGCCGTTAAGCAGATAATCTACCTGGGGGGAATCACTAATGAGAAAAAACTCTCCCGGCATCTGGAGTCGCGGAAAAAAGTTGAAGAAATATTAAGGTCAGGGGACATTCCCGTTACATCCATAAAAGCAGGTATTATAGTCGGCTCAGGCAGTGCTTCATTTGAAATAATCCGCGACCTTGTTGAAAAACTTCCGGTTATGATTGCACCGCGCTGGCTTAACACAAAGCATCAGCCCGTTGCTATCAGGGATGTAATAAAATACCTGACCGGTGTTCTTATGATGCGGGAAACTTATAACAAATCGTATGATATAGGCGGTCCGGATATATTATCATATAAGGAAATGCTTCTCCGGTTCGCGGAAGAGAGAGGGCTGAAAAGGTATGTCTTCACTATTCCTGTTATGACACCCCGGCTGTCATCCTACTGGCTCTACTTTGTTACTTCTACATCATACCGGCTTGCGATAAATCTGGTAAATAGTATGAAAATTGAGGTAGTCGCAGCAAATAATGATCTTGAAAAGCTGCTAAATATCGAAAGCACTTCTTATAAAAAGGCCCTGCAGTATGCTTTCCAGAACATTGAGCAAAATAATGTTGTATCAAGCTGGAAGGATGCCCTTATCTCAAGTTATTCCGATAATTCGCTGCTGCAGCATATAAATGTTCCGGTTAACGGCTGTTATTCTGATGTGAGGAAAAAAGATATTGGAAAAAACCGCGACCTGGTACTTGATAAAATCTGGTCTATCGGCGGAAAGCAGGGGTGGTATTACGGTAACTGGCTTTGGGAGATAAGGGGAATACTCGACAAGATGTTCGGCGGTGTGGGACTCCGGCGCGGAAGAACCAATGAGAACACAATAAATACAGGGGATACGGTGGACTTCTGGAGGGTGCTTGCCGCAGACAGGACAAATGCGCGGCTTCTTCTTTATGCGGAAATGAAACTTCCCGGAGAGGCCTGGCTGGAATTCAGGATTATAAAGGAAGATAATAATTACAGTCTGGTGCAGACGGCAACCTTCAGACCCAAAGGCTTGTTGGGCAGATTGTACTGGTTTTCCGTTCTGCCTTTTCATTATTTCATTTTTAACGGAATGGCTGATAACATAATCCGTCTGCAAAAGGGTAAATGACCGGACAGAGTCTGGCTGGTTTATACATCACCCGGGGTAAATTTATTAAGAAAAATGTTGACTATATCCGCTTTGAGCCTTAAGTTCTTTTCACACTTATTCCCTATAAAAACTATTTTCTAATAAACCCCAGGAGGTTCGTATGAAAGTACTGCACTTTTCACGGTACTTATTGTCTTTTTTCATTCTTTTCATTTTCACCGTACCTGTCCTTTCCCAGGAGCAGCCCAAAGATCAGCTCTTCTACATCCATGAGGAGGTTGCTAAGATCAGTAAGATCGATCAGTACAACAGCACATCGAAGGAATTTTCGCAAATGATGATGGATTCAAAGCTGGATGTTCCCTTTATAAGGGCTTCGCAGACCGATGATCTTACCTTTTATTACCTTGTACCGCTTAAAAATTATGGTGATATCGACAAGATGTCAGCGGCATTTAATGATATGATGTCTAAAGGCGACAAAGATAAGATGGATAAAATGATGAAAGAAAATGCCGAATCAATCGCATCAGTCAGGGAACTTGTTTTCAAACGCTCAGGGTTCACTTTCCTATGATTAGGTCAGGATCAGGGTCTTGATTGGAGCAAAAATAATTTTATTCACTGGGATTATTACACCGTCAAATCGGGAAAGATGAAAGAGATGTTAGCCCTTGGCGCTAAATATAAAAAACTGTGTGAGGATAAAAAAATCCCGACCCCATATACAGTATGGCTTGCCGATATGGGAGAAAACGACAACCTCATAGTTGTTACAACGGCTGCAAAAGATGCGGTATCTTTTTACCAGCAGTATGGAAAAAGATAATGCAGCGCTGGGCCAGGACGGTGAAAATCTATGGAATCAGATGCAGCCTATTACTTGACTCACTTCGAACATAAAAACGGTCATTCACGTCCCGATCTGAGTTATATGAAGAGCAAATAAGCGGAATTGTATTTCAGAGGCTGCTCTGAGCATCAGATTCAAAGCAGCCATCTGTATCTGCCAATATCCCGGGCAGAACAAATATTATTTTTTGAACAGGACTAGAATTCCAGACTTACACCGATTGAGGGAAGAATACCGATCGATTCGCCTTTTTCCGCCTGCTGCGTTCTCGGGTTCCAGCGGATGGAATTGCTTTTCTTATTGTTATAAACGTTCTGAACGTCTAAATAAGTAATCAGAGTAAGACTGCTGAAATACCACCTTCTGTCAACACGGATATCAAGACTATGCAGAGGGTCATAATACATACTCAAATATCTGGAAACCAGCTGGGTGCCGTCAGATTCAAAAGGCGTATAAGGCCTTCCGGATGAAAAACGGAATTTCGTACTGATCTCCCACTTCTCATCGAATTTATAACCTCCGCTCAGGTTTATTATCCATTTCTGATCATATGCGCCGGCACGTGTAATTCCATCCAGCGGAGTGAATCTTGATTCGCTCCAGGTTAAGCTCACAATACCGTAAAACGGAATATCCGATAACTTTTTCTGAGCTGAAAGTTCTATTCCCCGGCTGAATCCTTTACCTTTATCGGTAAGCGGCTCTAATCCGAATGAAGAGAAGTTATCTCCCGAACCTTCGAATCCCGCACCGGTATTAGCTAAAATCAGATATGGTCTTACCATGCTCGTCGGGTAATCCCTGTACCACTTATAAAAAGCTTCAAGCTTAACTAACGCATCCTCTCTCAGAAGATGATCAACTCCGAGTACAAGATGATCGGCGCGGATATCCGTTAAGCTGTTTTTGTTCTGTTCTGCGGCAAGCCAGATGTAAGAAGGCGACTGGTAATAGATCCCTCCGGCAGCGTTCAGTGATGTCAGTTCCGACAGACGATATGATGCTGAAACTCTTGGGGAGGCATAAAATTTCTTTTCAAGGGGACTAAAATAATCTACCCGCACTCCGATATTCGTTTTAAGCCTGTCGAAGAATAAATGATTAAGGTTGACATATCCTGAACTTTTATAGTAGACGTCCTCAGCCTCCAGTGAGTTTATAGGCAGGGTATCACCGAAACTGGTAACAAATGAGGGGAGCAGAACATCGGCATTAAATTTAATAAGCTTTCCCGTTAAACCTGCTGTAATCTCTGTTGCAGGTGAGATCTTATATACAAGATCGCCTTTAAGAGAATTTTCCTGTTCCCTTGAAATACTTTTGAATATCGGGTTAAGAAGACTATCCCGCTGGAGAGTATTATAATCCACAAAGGTTCTGCTGAGTGTAAAATTTAAGAATCCGTTATTGATGAGGTGAAGATAACTCAGTCCCGTTGCATATTGTGTCTGATCACTCCCAAGTATGCGCGAGTTGTCAAACCTCTGGTCGGCTGTTTCATTAAAATATTTAACATTATCAAAAGCACCCGTAAAGAGGTAAGAGATGGTGTTGTTATTATCCAGCTTAAAATCAGTTTTGGTTATGACATCATAGTATTCGGGAACAAATCCGAATCCGGCCGCCTTGAAAATAAAATCAAGATAACTTCTCCTTGCAGAGAAAATAAAATTATTATCCTTACCTAAAGGTCCCTCCAGATTCAAACCGAACTGGGATGCTGAAATCGTTGCTTTACCGCCTAACCGGTCTTCTCTTCCTTTTCGAAGATCAATTTTCAGCACAGAAGAAAGCTTATCTCCATACTCCGCTGAAAACCCGCCGGTAGAAAAAGTCGTCTCTTTTACATAATCAAGGTTAATATAACTCAAGGGTCCTCCCGCAGCTCCCTGAGTTCCGAAGTGATTTATATTTGGTATCTCAATTCCGTCGACAACATATAAGTTTTCGGATGGAGCCCCGCCGCGAACTATAAGATCATTTCTTCCGGCATCCGCCTGCGCTACTCCCGGTAGAACAGACAAAGCTCTGATAACATCCTCAAACCCTCCCGGAGCTCTGCGGATCTCTTCATAGCCGAAACTTCTTGTGGAAATAACCTCCGTGGGTGCCTTCGAAAAATATCCTGATTTTACGGTTATATCCTGCAGCTTAACGGCCTCCTCGGTAAGACTGAAGTCGACCTCGGCCGGTTTCGATGAACGCACAACAACATCTGTTTTAGTAATGCTGGAATAGCCTATGATCGAAGCTCTTAATCTGTAAGTATTTACAGGCACGCCCTTTATTTCGTAGTGACCGTTAAGATCGGTAGCATCTCCAAAGTTAGTACCTTCAAGAATAATATTAACCCCGATAAGCGGTTCATTGCTGACCGCATCTGTAACCTTACCGTAAATAGAGCCCTTTTCATCCTGAGCGTGGGCTAAAGAGGTTAATAAAATTATAAGTAAAATAAATCCGAACTTTTTCATTTTTTCCTGGTTTTCCCTGAATAACAGTCCGAACTTACAAAAAGTTCATCTCAGAAGGATCTGTATATCATTATTCCGCCTTATAAATTTTTAATTCAAGGCCGCCGAGTGAATCTTTAAACCCGGAATTCTCTAAAGACAGCTGTTCTGCGCTATTCCCACTGACTTTAACAGATTTATATTTTGCCGGCAATATGAATTCAGCATCACTAATACTGCTGTCAGTATTTACAACGAATATATAAAGCTTATTGTTATACTTTCTTGTTGTCCAGTCTAGCCGGGAGCTATCGCCGCTTTCTTTAACAATTATTGAATCACTTTTCTCTTCAGATAACAGGACCTCAGAGTACGAGTATATTTCAGATGCGATTCTTTTAAGATTCGTCCACTGGGTTTCAAAAGGAACATCCTTATTTCTTTTTAGGTCGAAGAACGAGTAATAGAGCAATCCATCGGCGCCTTCGCATATCGCCTGCCACGACATACAACGCATTTCTTCGTATGTGGGTGAACGATAGTCCTGCGGGTTAGGTATAAATTCCGTGTAGTTCCCCATATTATGGGCCTGAATTACCATCCATACCGGCTGACTTGAATAGGTTTTTTTCTCTATTGTCTGTACAGCCTCACCAACCAGATTAATTTTTCTGTTTGGGATTACATACGGATCGCTGCCGATTATATCGGTTGAGTTCATATAGAGTCCTGACTGATTCGGATCGATAATAATTGAAAGTACCGGATGATCCGGGTCCTCGCTTTCGATCATTTTATAGTGCTTATCAAGACTCTCCATATACTCGGGGCGGAACTCATCGTTATTATACCAGGCAAGAAGAGCGTGAGAGTCTTTAAACTCTTCTATTGTTTGTTTCAGCAGCGGCAGTTCATCTTCCGATGTTTTAATCTCCGAAGGTGCAAATTGAGTGCCTGCGTAATAATCTTTTACCGAGTAGATAACCTTCATATGGTATTCATCTGCAAGGTGCATCTGATCCGCTGTCGGTCTGCTGTAAGGAAGAATAAGGTTAAACGTGCTCTCCGAATATTTCTTAAGGTCAGTTTCATTAATAGATCCCCAATACATTCCAAGGGGAAATACTTTTTTGTTATCTGCTGTCAGCCTTTTCTGATCATCAAAATAAACTTTGGGAAGACTCTCACTGCTGATTTTTCTAATGGATTTATTCCAGGAATCAAGCAGCTCACCATTTTCTGTCATCAGTTTAACGTTTGCTGTATAGTTTCCGTTTTCTATATCAGAAGCATCAAGACTGATCTCATAATTATTTCTATTTCCATTCAGCAAAGTTTTAACGCTGTGAATTACTTTTCCGGAAGAATCGAGAATCGCTGATGATAATAAAACTCCCTTGCTGACTGAATCATTAAGGTTAACCGAAAGAGCTATTTTTTGATCACCGTCTGAAAGTAATAATCCTCTGTAGACGGGTTTCAGCATAACTACATTCATTTTATTCTTCTTATAGGGCCGGATATACGCGTCATCAAACCATGCTGTACCAGTCATACCTTTTCTTACATAGCAGCAGAAGATAAACTTTTCAGCATTGTCGGGTACCGAGACTACAGCACTTATTTCTGTCCAGTCGTGTGTTCCTTTTATACCGGTAGGATAAGCACCCCCTATCCATTTCCCATTCTTATCCATCCACTCCACGCAGAAAGACGCACCGTAATCATCACCCGAAACGTTTAAAGTTTTCACTTTAATACCTGCCGAATAATTATTTCCAGGCTTAAGTTCAATCTGCTGCGTACACAATTTATAAACAGAAGGATCGTTGTTGGAATACTTAAGAGAATGATTGCCTGATACAGCTTCATTATCGAGGCTGTAAATTTCTTGTGTCGCCGTTCCAGTTATCAGGCAATAGGCCGTTTTTACTATTTTCAAAATCCCCGTTAACCAGAAGATTGCTGTTTTCATCGGGAAAAGAATAAAACAATGCAGCAAATAAAACTAGAACAAGAGATGCTGATATTTTCATTTATCTCCTTTATATCTGCGTTAAATTAGTATAAAATTCAACAAAAAGCGGACTACCTCCGGATTACTGCGTTGAAGCTGTACAAAGTTTTAATGATTTTATTTTGCAGGTATGCTTAAAAGTTACGTATCTTATTCTGCGAGCTTAATAACACAATTATTTATTTACTGGAGGAAATAAGATGGTACCAATTGTTTCACTCTGGCTTCCTATACTTATATCCGCAGTCGTTGTTTTTATTATCAGTTCTGTTTTTCATACAGTTTTTACCCATCATAATTCCGATTTCAGGAAACATCCTGCCGAAGATCAGGTGATGGATGATTTAAGGAAGTACAATACTCCTGCAGGGGACTATATGATCCCTTACACCACCGATTCAAAGGAACGAAGATCAGAAGCCTTCAAGGAGAAAATGGATAAAGGTCCTGTTCTTATGGCAACATTTTATCAGACAGGGGATATGGGAATGGGTGCAAGTCTGTTTCTCTGGTTTGTCTACTGCCTTATCATCAGCATATTTGCCGCCTATCTTACAGGGCACGCTGTTCCTCCGGGATCAGATTACCTGGCAGTTTTCCGTTTCGCCGGTACTGTATCCTTTGCCGGCTACAGTCTTGCGCTTATGCAGGACAGCATCTGGTTCAAAAAAAGCTGGAGTGCAACAATCAAATCAATGATTGACGGCTTCATTTATGCGCTGTTTACCGCGGGAGTTTTCGGCTGGCTCTGGCCTGCGATGTAATAATAAACTGATTGATCCGCCTGAGGCACAGGAAAGTTTCAGGCGGATTTATTTTTTTCTCCTGTAAGCATTCCTATTGCGGAATAAACTGCAAACACCAGGAAAACGGTAATAAGAAACGGTCTCAAAGTATCACTCACCGAATGAGAATGAGCGTCTATCTCTATAAATCTGTATACACAATAAACCAGTGATATTGCTGCTATAAGCCATCCGGTGAACGCGGCAGGGAAGAATAGTATTCCTTTTCTGACAAACCATCTTTGTTTCATAACCTGCCTCTGACAATTAACTTTAATATGCTGAAAATTATACTACTAGTAAAGATAAAATTTTGGCGACCCCGGGAACTTCTGTAAGGAATAACATCAGCTGTTAGTATACAGCAAGCGAATAATTCTACTTCGGGCGTGAACTTTTTTTGTAAATTTCAGAAACAAAACAGAGACAACTTCAAATAATGGGAGACAATAATGAAACAATTAATAATTTCGGCTCTGCTGATACTTTTTGCTGTATCTGTCAGGGCGCAGACTTCGGACGCAGACAACTCAAATGTATATCAGATAAAGCAGGGATATGTTGATGCGAACGGAGTGATGATCTGGTATGAAGAGTTTGGGAAGGGTGAACCTTTGATGATAGTTCATGGCGGGCCGGGCGCTACCCACGATTACTTCCTGCCATACCTGATTCCGCTTGCAAGAAATAACCGTTTGATTTTCATTGATGAAAGAGGATCCGGAAAATCAGAGCAGCTGGAGGATGTAAAAAAATATACTGTTGAGAATATGGCCGAGGATGTGGAAGCGGTAAGAAAGGCTCTTAACCTGGGCAAGATTAACCTGCTGGGACATTCATACGGGGGAGTGCTGGCACAGGCTTACGCTCTAAAGTACCAGGAGCATTTATCTCACCTTATACTCTGCAGCACTTTCGCAAGCACCTCTGAGATGAACAAGGTATTCGATAATATTAAGGCAAATATGTCCCCCGAGCTTCGTAACAGGATAAATAAAATGGAGAGTGAAGGACTTTACGGTCATGGTTTACCTTACGAACAGAACCGCTACACCGAAGAGTATATGAAAGCAGCCTGGGGAGAGGGATATTTTCCGTACCTGTATCAGCGCAGGCCCGATCCGTCTTATGATCCTTCAAGCGAGGGATTCTCGTGGGATCTGTACCGTGAAATGTGGGGTTCGAACGGTGAATATGTAATTGACGGCAATCTTAAATCAGTGGAGTACGTTGACAGTCTTCACACTATCAAGGTTCCTACACTTGTTAACTGCGGCGACCACGATGAATGCGCACCCGGTTATCAGAAGAAATGCATGCTAAAATTCCCGGCTCAAAGCTGGTGATATTCCCCCAGAGCGGCCATATGACTTTTGTAGACCAGCCCGATATGTTCATAAAAACGATTAACGATTTTCTGCACGGAAAGTAAAAAGGAATAAAAAAATTCCCGCTGATGGATTAACATCAGCGGGGAGTGTGTTATGCGCTCCGGGAGTATCTGCATATGGAGCATTATTAAAAATTATCAGGCGTACTTTTTGCCGATTTCCTCGAGACCCGAGTTCTGGATCTCCTCAGGAGTAATGACAATATCATATTTTATATCGGCATTAAACTGCAGAAAGAACGGCTCGGCATATTTCACATAATCGCCGGCGCTGTTCACATTGACGACCATAAAAATATTCCTCTTCCCCTCGTTGAGAGAAAAATAAGCTGCTTCCGGCTTCATTTCTCCCAGCAGCTTTCCGAGAACCTCGCCGACCGTCCCTTTCTTTATCTTTGCATTAAACGGGTCGTGAGGAAACGTGACTGTTAATATCATTTTCATATCTGTCTCCTTGGTTAATAATTAAATATAGAACACGGGCATTCTTTGTAGCACAGAAAGGGGAACATGGGTAAAATCAGGATTGCAATAGATACGTATTCGACGTTAAGGTAACATTAATTTGAAATTAATAAATATTAATAATCAGAGGTTGTCTCAAAGGTCTGATATTGTCAACCTGAACTGGATTCAGGTTCTAATTCCGATTCGAAATCGGATAATTAGATTCCGAAATGAATTCGGAATGACACTTATGAGACAGCCTCTGTGAAGACCGAATAGTGAAAGCAGGCTGGTTTATAGTCTCAAAAACACTTAAACAGGGACTTTTGCGGCTGTGTTCATCTCCTGCTGATTCGAGTCGGTACTGTATATATGAACATCCCGCTGAGGGAAAGGAATGGAAATTCCTGCTTCATCGAAGGCCAGTTTTACTTTTTCGTGAGTATCGAAAAAGATGCCCCAGTAATCAGCCGAATCGCACCATACTCTTAGGTTGAAATTAACAGAATTATCACCCAGCTCGCCTACAACTATCTGCGGTGCCGGTTCCTTATGAACTCTCGGTTCGGAATCGGCAATCTTCTTTAAAACTGTTTTAGCCTTTTCAATACTGTCGCCGTACCCGATACCGAATACCATATCAACACGTCTTTTCGGTTCGGTTGAGAAGTTAACCATACTGCCGTTCGATAATGCACCGTTAGGTATTATTACAGTTTTATTATCCGGTGTTTTAAGAACAGTAGTAAAGATTGTTATTTCATGCACTGTTCCCATATAACCCTGTGCATCGATGAAGTCGCCAACCTTAAACGGCTTGAAGATAAGAATTATAACACCGCCGGCGAAATTTGCAAGACCTCCCTGCAGGGCGAGGCCGACTGCCAGTCCTGCCGCTCCTATAATCGCCACAAATGATGTAGTTGCAATACCGATCATCGAAGCCACGCTTATCAGCAGAAGAACTTTAAGGATAATTCCGAACAAACCGCTCAGGAATTTTCTCAGTGATATCTCAAGTTTCGAACGCTCCATTGCCCTGTTCATGCCTTTTAACACAAGCCTGATCATCCAGAGACCAATGAGAAGAACAAGAATAGCGAGAAGTAATTTCGGTCCGTATTCAACGGCTAAGTCCATTAATTTCTGTGTATAGGTTTGCAGACTGTTTGCATTGATACCTTCCATTATATCCTCTTGATTTGGAATGAATATTTGATATGATAACAAAAGATAAAAAATTATCCTAACGGATGTAAGGCTTCACAGAAAAAAACGGGGTGGCAATTATAAGGGAACAATCGCACGCAGAAAGATTTCCCCTTTAGGGTTAAATGACGGGAAAAAAGATTTCTCCCTTCCCGCACGGAGCAGGAAGGGTCGAAATGATAATATTATTTGCAATAACTTAAGTGCTATGTATTACTTAAAAATCCTGTTAAAGAATTCCTGCATATCCATCCAGCTGTTTTCGTCTGCTGCTTTATTGTAGGCTAAAGGCAGATTATACTTTTTGCCAATACTATCTGCAGCAGGATTAGTAAAGCTGTGCTTCGCTCCTGCATAGTTCTGAAATGTATAAGGTATTCCTGCATTGTCCATCATAGATTTGAACGCTTCAACCTTTTCAGGAGGATTGAACGGATCGGCGGCACCGTTGCAGACAAGGATAGCTGCTTTTACGGAATCCGGATGTTCAGGGGCCTTTGTGGGCAGATCGCCATGAAAACTTACAACACCGTCAAGGGGAACGCCGGCAAGAGCCATACGCAGCACAACCCCTCCGCCGAAGCAGTAACCTATTGCAGCAATTTTCGAAGTATCTGTCTGCGGTTGATCCTTAAGGAGTTTAAGTCCCGCATTAAACCTTGCTGTTGCAGTATCCATATGCTCCATAACCGCCTGGGCAAACTTGCCTGCATTATCGGGATGCTGTGCAGTCTTACCGTTTCCGTACATATCAATTGCAAGAGCAATATAGCCGAGCTTTGCGAGTGAATCGGCACGGTGTTCGGCATAAGCATTCATACCCCACCATTCGTGCACTACGATAATGCCGGGTCTATTGCCCGCCTTGCTGCTGTCATAAGCAATGTATCCTTTAAGCGGAGTGCCGTCCGATGAATAGCTGACGGTCCTCGAAACTATAGCCGGGCCTTCTTCTTTAGCCGGCTCTTCTTTTTTCTGCGTACATCCGTAAACAATAAACATACTTAGCATAAATAAAAATGCGTATCTCATAAAGTTAACCTCATAGTTTTATGATCAATAGAAAGTAATAAGATTACAAAGCCGGGAGAATAATTCCACCGGTTTGGTTACTTTCTATGGTTCAGTTGCGCTGGCGCACCCGGGAGAAGTCGGATTGGCGGATTTAGCGGATTGGCAATTCGTTGAAACTTCTAACCCTGAATCAACTATGGAGCAATAAAATTTCCTATTTCAGCAAAGTCATTTTTTTAATTGAGAAATTATTCCCTGCCTGCAGTCTATAGAAATAAATTCCGCTGGATAACTTATCAGCAGCGAAGTGAACTGAATAACTTCCGGCTGATCGTTCTTCATTTATCAACGTTGAAACTTCCTCGCCCAGAATGTTGAAGACGCTGAGAGAAACAATCTCTCTTTCAGGTATAGTAAAACTTATTGTGGTTGCGGGATTAAAAGGATTGGGATAGTTCTGATCGAGTTCAAATGTGAACTTGTTGCAATCAAAATCATTAACTCCTGAAGCGGTATCGTATATTGCTTTGAAGAAACCGCTATCGGGGGCAAAACCATAGTGAGGAACCAGGCCTTTATCAACTGCAATGAACCGGTAATAAAAGTCATAATTATTCATTAGAAGATTTAAGTTGATAAAAATGTTTACTCCCAGTTTTCGGTTCCAGAATATTTGCAGCGCAGGCAACTGGATTCCACGCAGTATCTGCTCCATTTGAATAGAAGCTTTCCATTTTCACAGTATCAATGAAATTCAGATTAGTATAGTATAACGTATCAGCAAAACCCAGTTATATTCATGTCACTGTGTTATCAGATTAAAAACAGTATCATTAATAGCCTGAACAGGAGTGACGAGCAATTCGGGTTTATAATTTTCACTGTAATTTAATACCATTTAAATTTGCCTGAATTAGTTTCGTGTAACTATTCCAGTAGAATCCTCCGTGTGATGATCCGATTTCATCCTGTCTGAGAATACCCAAACCTTTTGCGAAGTAATAATAATCTTCTGTGTATTGTAAGCTCCTCCTAAGAGATTAGATTCATAGAATCCTTTAGTGAGTATGGTGGAGTCATTAAACGTATTGTAACCAAT
>CAVRHV010000025.1:0-25681 GCA_963721075.1 uncultured Ignavibacteria bacterium
AAAGCCAACGGCAATGCAATGGATTTTCACCACAATAACTCGCAATGACAGATAGGGGAGGGAGTGTGGCATTTTATATATGAGTTTACTATACTTGATTCAATGAAACAGGAAGAATTTTTCTCCTCCCGGTGGGCTCTCATAATCGCAACTATAGGGATAGCGGTCGGCACCGGGAATATCTGGCGCTTCTCAAGAATTGTTGCACAGAACGGCGGCGGATCCTTTCTCATTCCCTGGGCGATATTCCTTCTTATCTGGTTTTATAATAGCTGAATTTGCACTGGGTAAATCAACCCGGTTTGGTCCTATCGGTGCGATATCAAAAACTGCAGGAAGAAAATTTGGATGGATGGGCGCGTTTATCGTATTTGTCTCTACCGCGATAATGTTTTACTATTCGGTTGTAACCGGCTGGTGCCTTCGATATTTTATCTCTGCTGTTTCCGGGAATCTGTTTAATACAACGAATCATCCAGTACTGGGAGAATTTTTCTACCGGATATCAGCCGCTTATTTATCATTTTATTGCGATGGCATTTGTTGCAGTTGTTTACAGGGTGTAACGAAAGGAATAGAAAAGGTTACCAAATTCATGGTGCCCGTTTGCTGGAATAATTTTAATACTTTTTGTAAGAGCAGTTACTTTGCCGGGAGCACCGAGGGCATAAAATATTTCTTCACTCCTAATCTCAATGTTATTTCGATTATAAAGTCTGGCTTAATGCGCTTACTCAAAATGCATGGAGTACCGGCGCGGGGGGGACTGATAATAACCTATGCGATATATATGAGAAGGAAGGAGGACATTTCTTTAAACGCCGGCTGATCGGTTTCGGAAACAATTCAGTATCGCTGCTGGCCGGAATTACAATTTTCTCTACGGTGTTCTCGTTAAGTTCTGTAGATGCGATGACACAGATTACTCAATCGGGCCCTGCAAATACCGGTCTAACTTTTATTTACCTTCCTCTGTTGTTCTCCAAGATGTCGTCGCATTATTTAATAAATGTATTATTTGCTTCGCTGTTTTTTATAGCACTGTTTTTTGCTGCTGTAACTTCTTTAATTTCCATGGTAGAACTGGCGACAAGAACAATGATAGATTTCGGTTTTAAGAGGAAAAAGGCGATAATAATCGTTGCGCGGTTCGGGATTCCTTTTCGGTATTCCTTCGGCACTTAACCTTGATTTCTTTACAAACCAGGACTGGGTCTGGGGAGTAGGACTAATACTCAGCGGTGCCTTCATATCATTTTCTATTATTCGTTACGGGTGAATAAATTCAGGACAGAAATAATAAACGGCTACGGCAGTGACGTAAAGATAGGCAGGTGGTATAATTTTGTGATAGGAATACTTATTCCTATTCAGGTTATTGTGTTAATTTTGTGGTGGCTGATTTCATCGGTTGGATGGGATCCTGAATGGTGGAATCCATTTCATATTGAGAATGCAGGAACAGCCATATTTCAGTGGGCTGTAATATTAATCCTGTTCATTTCCTTCAATAAGCTTATGGTGAAATATACATTAAACAGGAGTACAGAAACCTGATGGAAGTTTCAGCAGTAATTACACTCATTGTGGTACTGGGACTGGTGTGGGGAGGACTCGCATTTTTCCTAACCCGTGCAATGAAATACGAAAAGTTAAAAAAGGCTAATGGCGAAAAGTAGATTAAAAGCACCGACGATACTAAATGCTTCTAAAGATATATCGGCCGGAAAATTACTTCCGGTTTATTATTTCTTCGGAGAGGATTCGTACAGTCTAGATAAAGTTATTAAGCAGGTTGAAAAAGCGGTTGAACCATTTATTACATCTGATTTCGATAAAGAAGTTATTTATGCCGAAGATAAAAACCTGACCGATATGCTTTCACTGGCATCCTCATTCCCTTTCGGTTCGGATAAGAAATTCATACTGATAAAAGAATTTGAAAAAGTAAGCAACAAAAAGAACCTTGTAAGCTATATAAATTCGCCGGCCGACTTCACTCACCTTGTACTGGTTCATAACGGAGCTATTTCAAACCTATCATCCGAGCCTTACAAATCGCTTCTTGCCAATAACTTCATTTTTGAGGCTGTTGAATTAAAAGGAAATGCGCTGGTAGAGTGGATAACCCGATACGCAGCAGAGAACGGCAAGCAGATATCACAGGAAGTCGCTTCGGTATTTGTGGATATGGTGGGAGAGAACCGGAGTCTTATAGAAACACAGCTTGAAAAGGTATTTATTTACCTCGGGGAGAAAAAAGAAATTGATATTGAAAGCATCGAATCATTATCGGCAAAATTTAAGGAATACAGCATCTTTGATCTGCAGGATGCGCTTAGCGATAAAAACAAGAGAGATTCATTTAAGATAGCATTCAATCTGCTGGAAAAAGGGGCCGAGCCTGTTTACATTATACATATGCTGACAAGGTTTTTTACGGGAATTCTAAGGATAAATGAGCTCAGAAGCTCGAATATGCCCGAAGCACAGGCTGCCAGGATAGTAGGAACGCATCCTTTTTATCTTAAAAAGTTTTATAAGGCCCGGAGATTATACTCCGATGATGAACTGGCGCACATATCAAGAGCATTGCTTAATGCTGATGTTTCAGTGAAAACCACATCGGACGATAATAAAAATATCATTAGTATCCTGCTGACAGAGATCCTTGCGGCAGGGGAGAAAACCGGCGCTGCATAAAAAAGTAGACACTCCGCCGGGGCCGGATGTGCAGAATCTCATTCGTTTTCGGTATTAAAAGTTTTTTACTTAATTTATTGTATAATTCTGGAAACAATTCAAACCCTAGAAAGTATAAGGCGCATTGACCGATAAGAATCTGAATGAACTTACGGATGAAGAATTAATTCTTGAGTTTCAACAGAACAATACTGTTCGGGCTTATGAAATTCTTGTAGAGAGATATAAAAATCCTCTTACAAATTATGTTTTCAGGTTCCTCGGCGATTACGAGGCCTGTATGGATGTTGTACAGGAAGCTTTTATAAAGGTTTACCGGTACAAAGATTCATACAGTTCGATTGCAAAGTTTTCAACATGGATCTACACTATTGCAGGAAACCTTGCAAGAACGGAGTACCAGAGACGCAGGAGAAGAAAGTTCTTTTCAATAAATGCCTACGGCGAAGAAAAGGATGAAACCTATGATATTCCCGATGAGAATTATCGTCCCGATGAAATGACAGACAGCGGAATAAAGGACGAAATTATTCAGAAAGCTATTCAGAAAGTTTCACCCGCATACAGGGAAATGGTTATTTTGAGAGATATCCAGCAGTTATCATACGAGGAGATTTCCGAGATCACCGGGATTACAGTCGGAACTGTTAAATCCCGCATTAACCGTGGAAGAGCACAATTACAGGAATTACTGAAAGATATATATAAAGAGTAAAAGGTGATGACGTGAATCCGAATGATGATATGAAATACCAGGATGTTATTAATACACTCAGGCAGCTTCAGCAGGTAAAAGCTCCTGCCGGTTTTGAAGCTGATCTTATGAGAAGGATCAACTCAGAGTCATTTCCGGAGGAAAGGACATTCTGGCAGAATATCTTTGCGCCTTCACGATTAGTGCCGGCAGCCGCCCTGGCTGTAACGGCTCTCATACTGATCTTTGTACTTAATACCACCGGGGTAACCCCGGATAACCCGCTGCTTACCGCTCCGCGTGAACGGGGAGATATCACACTTTCGGCAAAAACCGATAACCTTTCCGCCGCACAAAAATCAGTCGAAAGAGATGAAGCAGTATCTTCAGAACAGACTTCAGGAATTCAGAAAGACAAGGGAACAGCCGATCAGCAGGTTCAGAAATCAGCTGAAAGGAAAGAAAGCAATTCACCTATAACCGGAAGCAGTCTGGCAGGACGTTCCGGGAACAACGAACGATTTATTACCGCAAATTTTACATCAGGGAGGATTACTGACTATCCGGTCAACAAGGCGGGATTGAATTTCCGGCAGGTAAACCTCTCAAATGAGCAGAAAATGCAGCTTAACCAGCTAAAACAAAAGCTGGAATCGATGTTCCATTCAAAAAGCCGGCGATAATCACCTATTTTATTATTGTAAATTTCTGATATCTTTTCTATCTTTATTGTTCAAAATTTTTAGAAATTAAATAATTAGGATATTGGTATGAAAAAGGGAATTCACCCGGATTATAGACCTGTTGTTTTCCAGGACGCATCGACAGATTTTGCTATTTTAACACGCTCAACGATACAGACGAGCGAAACGATTGAATGGGAAGACGGTAATACATACCCCCTGGTAAAGCTTGAAATTTCCAGTGCCTCTCATCCTTTCTTCACAGGGAAACAGAAACTTCTGGATACCGCCGGAAGAGTTGAGAAATTCAAGAAAAAATACGCAAAGAAGACCACAAAGTAAGAATTTTAGAAATTGTGCAGTTTTTTGAAAAAGCCAGTTAATTGCTGGCTTTTTTTATTAGCTGTGAACTCCGCATTAAGTCAATTTTTTGTGTTGTTTCAACCCCTCAGTTTTAATTATGTTGCAAAAGTTTAACAGAAATTTCAGATGAAAAAAAATATAAAAACATTCGGCATTATCGGGATCGTTATTGTTGTCCTGATAATTTTAGCTATACCAAAATTAAAATCCGATGAAAGTAAACCGGGTGGGCGGGGCTTCGGTGCTTCGGGACCTCTTCCGGTAAAAGCGCATATTACAAAATACCAGGCACTTGATAATAAAGTGCTTACAACAGGAACAGTACTGGCTAACGAGGAAGTTGATCTTAAGAGCGAAGTAAACGGAAAGATCACGAAAATACTTTTCAGGGAAGGGAGTTACGTAAAAGAAGGCGACCTGCTTGTGAAGATAAATGACGCGGATCTGCAGGCACAGCTTCAGAGCGCGAAGTCGAGACTGGAACTCCAGAAAGACACAGAGTACAGACAAAAGCAGCTGCTGGAAAAGGAAGCTATCAGTCAGGAAGATTATGATATGACGGCCAACCAGCTTCAGGTTAATGAAGCGGAAGTAGAATTGATCAAAGCGCAGATTGCGAAGACAGAAATCCGCGCACCCTTCAGCGGGATAATTGGTTTGAAGAATGTCAGTGAAGGAAGTTTTGTTACCAACTCTATGATCATTGCAAGTCTGCAGAATATAAATCCCATTAAAATAGATTTTTCTATTCCCGAGAGATATTCGTCTATGGTGGATGTCGGCGACGAAATTAATTTCACAATTACCGGCAGCGATAAAAACTATGTGGGTAAGGTTTATGCGATTGAACCCAAGATTGATCCCGTGACAAGGACTCTTAAGCTCAGGGCACTCTGCCCGAATACAGGGCGTGAGATCCTCCCCGGTTCATTTGCAAACATACAGCTCGTACTTAAGAAAATTGAGAATGCTATACTGATCCCGTCTGAGGCATTAATACCGGACATAAAAGGGCAGAAAGTTTTCATATACAGGAGTGGAAAAGCAACACCCCAGCAGGTTGGTACGGGAATCAGAACCGATATAAATGTTCAGCTGACATCAGGAGTGGCTGAAGGCGATACGATAATTACGTCCGGGATGCTTCAGCTTCGTCCCGGTGTACCGGTAACTATTTCAGAGTTTGAATAATGAGTCTTTCATCATTAAGTATAAGAAGACCCGTACTTGCGATCGTTATGTCGATTGCAATAGTTGTACTTGGGCTGCTCGGCTACACATATCTCGGCGTCCGGGAATACCCTTCTGTAGATCCGCCTATCATTACTGTCAGTACAAACTATACTGGTGCTAACGCCGATGTGATCGAATCTCAGATCACTGAACCGCTTGAAGAATCTATAAACGGAATTGCAGGTATCCGTTCTTTAACCTCCGTAAGCCGTGACGGACGCAGCACAATCACTGTCGAGTTCGATATTGATGTCGATCTTGAAACCGCGGCGAATGATGTTCGCGATAAAGTATCGCGTGCAGTAAGCAACCTGCCGCCCGATGTAGAGAATCCGATTGTTTCAAAAGCAGATGCAGATGCTTCGCCTATTGTATTCCTGAACATCCAGAGTGACACAAGGAACCTGCTTCAGCTTACCGAGCTGGCGAATAATGTTTTTAAGGAAAGGTTCCAGACTATTCCGGGTGTAAGTGCAGTGCAGGTATGGGGTGAGAAGAAATATTCGATGCGGCTGTGGCTCGATCCTGCTAAACTGGCAGCTTATCATTTAACTCCTCTTGATGTCAAGAGTGCTGTCAACCGCGAAAACGTTGAGCTTCCGTCAGGACTGATAGAGGGCAACAAAACTGAGTTATCTATCAGAACGGTAGGCCGGCTGCATGATGCTGCAGAGTTCAATGATCTTATCATTAAGGAGGATAACGGTAACATAGTACGACTTAAAGATGTAGGCTATGCAACCCTGGGCGCTGAAAATGAACGGACTGTTCTTAAGAGAGACGGCACTCCCATGGTTGGTGTTGTACTTATTGCTCAGCCCGGTGCTAATAACATTGCGATTGCGGATGAATTCTATAAAAGACTTGACCAGATCAAAAGAGATCTCCCTTCCGATGTAAAGACGGGGATCGGGTTTGATGTAACTGAATACATACGCGATTCGATATCGGAAGTTGAGCAGACAATATTTATCGCGTTCGGACTGGTTGTACTTATTATCTTCCTCTTCTTAAGAGACTGGCGTACGACTATAATCCCGGTAATCGCAATTCCCATCTCTCTGATCGGCGCCTTCTTTATAATGTATGCGGCTAATTTCTCTATTAACGTACTGACACTGCTTGGAATTGTGCTTGCGATAGGTATCGTTGTGGACGATGCCATTGTTGTGCTTGAAAATATCTATACTAAAATTGAAGCGGGAGATCATCCCGATGAAGCAGCCCGTAAGGGTTCGGCGGAGATCTTCTTTGCGATCCTTTCTACAACCATTGCTTTAGCATCGGTATTCCTTCCGATAATATTCCTGCAGGGATTGACAGGAAGACTATTCCGGGAGTTTGGAATTGTGATTGCCGGTTCGGTTCTGATCTCTGCTTTTGTGGCGCTGACATTAACACCCATGCTCAGCTCCAAGATTCTCAAAAGACGAGAGAAACATAACTGGTTCTACAATAAGACAGAGCCGTTCTTCGTAAAAATGAATAAAACCTACAGGAATTCGCTTGATGCATTTTTAACGAAGAGATGGACGGCCTTCCTTATAATGGGTGTTGCGCTGGGAATGATCTATTTGTTCTTCAGACTCATTCCTGCTGAACTTGCTCCTCTTGAGGATAGAAGTGGGTTAAGGTTATTTGCCACAGCACCGGAGGGCGCATCGTTCGAGTATATGGATAACTTTATGGATAAGCTGATCCAGACACTGAAAGACAGCATTCCGGAAAGGAAAGCGATAATATCTGTTACTTCGCCGGGTTTTGGTGCTTCGGGTTCGGTTAACTCGGGATTTGCGTTCGTTATACTTACGGATCCTGACCAGCGTCAGAGATCTCAGCAGCAGATTGCGGATGCAATCAGTCCTGCACTATCGGATATGACCGAAGCCAGAGTTTTCGTTACTCAGCAGCAGTCGATCGGACAGCGCAGGGGCGGACTACCGGTTGAGTATGTAATACAGGCACCTAACTTTGAAAAGCTCCGTGAATACCTGCCTAAATTTATGGAAGCGGCTCAGAAAGATCCCGTCTTCACGATTGTGGATGCCAACCTGAAATTCAACAAGCCGGAGATCAAGCTGGTAATAGACAGACAGCGTGCAAGGAATCTTGGCGTATCCACTATTGATATTGCTCAGACAATACAGTCGGCATTCAGCGGTCAGCGTTTCGGATATTTTATAAAGGATGGAAAGCAATACCAGGTTATCGGACAGCTTTTACGCGATAAACGTAATGCACCTATTGATCTTAAATCTTTATATGTGAAAAATACAAAAGGCGACCTTATTCAGCTCGATAACGTGGTTCAGCTTACTGAACAGAGTGCACCACCCCAGCTTTATAGGTATAACAGATATGTTTCTGCTACCGTCTCTGCAGGACTGGCTCCCGGGAAAACCATAGACGATGGTATTAAGGAGATGGATAAAATCTCCTCACAGGTTCTGGATGAAACTTTTTCTACGGCTCTGAGCGGTGCATCAAAGGATTACGCTGAGAGTTCATCCAGTTTATTATTCGCTTTCCTGCTGGCAATAGGATTTATATACCTTGTGCTTGCGGCTCAGTTCGAAAGCTTCAGGGATCCCTTTATAATTTTATTTACGGTTCCCCTCGCGATATTCGGTGCGCTGATATCACTCTGGTACTTTAATCAGACCCTTAACATCTTCAGTGAGATCGGCATCATTATGCTGATAGGTATTGTAACTAAAAACGGAATTCTGATAGTAGAGTTTGCTAATCAGAGGAAAGCAGCAGGATTGTCAAAACTGGAAGCGATAAAAGATGCTTCGGCTGCACGACTTCGTCCCATTCTTATGACCAGCTTATCAACAGTGCTTGGAATTTTACCTATTGCGCTCGCACTCGGTGCGGGTTCTGAAAGCAGAGTCTCTATGGGAATAGCAGTTATTGGCGGTTTAATTTTCTCTACATTTTTGACGCTTCTCATAGTTCCGGCAGTATACTCCTACCTGTCGCGCAGCTCTGCGACCGTTTCAAACGTTACTGAGACTTTGGAGCCCGGGGAAGAAGCTGCTTTTGTCAGTAAATAAATCTTAATGAGGCATATGAGAGTTCTTAATATTTTATTCCTTCTGGCCCTGATCACTTCATTCAATAGTCTGGTTTTCTCTCAGGAAAACCTTTCACTTGAGGATGCCGTAAAAATCGCCCTTAAAAATAATTACTCGATAAATATTGCCCGGAATGAATCAAAGATAGCCGATAATAATTCGAACATTGGCAATGCCGGTTTCCTTCCTTCAATTGATGCTTCGGGCTCTTATATTAAAAGTAATAATGACACAAAGCAGGAGTATTTTGACGGCAGGACAGTCGACAGGAACGGCGCGAAATCGACAAACCTTAATGCAGGAGTAGACCTTAACTGGACAATATTCGATGGCCTGGGGATGTTTGCGAATATCGATATGCTGAAGGAGATGAACAGGATTGGGGAGGACAACTTCAGAGCTGAAGTGGAGACAAGTCTTGCTGATGTTATTGAAACATATTACAATCTAATAAGAGAGAAACAGGTGCTTGTAGTGCTAAACCAGGCAATTGAAATAAGCCAGGAAAGAGTAAGGATTGCAGAGTCAAAAAAAGATGTTGGTACGGGTTCAAAGTTTGATCTGCGCCAGGCTCAGGTGGACCTGAATGAAGACCGCTCTAATTTATTGAAAGAAGAATTAACATATGAACAGCTGAAGGTGAATCTGAATCAGCTGATGGGGAGAGATGTAAGCAATGACTTCAATGTAGCAGATACAATACTGGTTGACAAGAAACTTAATCTTGATGATCTGAAGAACCGTATGCTTGAGAAGAATACAACTCTGCAGATAGCAAAGAAAAACCAAAATCTTGCTGAGATAAATCTGCGTCTTGCGAGAGCAGAATTGTTTCCCCGGATATCGCTTGTGGGAGGCTATGATTATACTAAATCGGAATCCGAGGCGGGTTTTATAAAATCAAATAATAATTATAGTCTTAGCTATGGTGTTTCTGCAAATCTTAATTTGTTCAACGGACTGAATACCCGGAGAAAAATTGAGAACGCGGAAATTGGAATTGAGAATAGTCAGCTTACGTATGATCAGACAAAAACCGGCGTTGAAGCAAATCTGCTTAATACATATAAAAAATATCTTAACAGTCTGCAGCTCGTTCAGCTTGAAGAAGAGAACCTGAAAGTTGCGCTGGAGAGCGTTGATATTGCACTGGAAAAACTTAAACTTGGAAATATTACCCCGCTGGAATTCAGGGAAACACAGCGTAAACTTATCAATGCAAAAAGCCGGCTGGTCTCTGCGCAGTACGATGCAAAATCTGCTGAAACAGAGCTGCTGAGAATAAGCGGGCAGCTAATTACAACCGATTAATTTCTCACGATAATCGGGGCTTACCACCTAACTTGTCTCAAAATGAAGTATGACAAAATGTCATACTGCTGAAAATCCCTACGGCCGAAAACAGTAAAATTTCGCATTTTTTAAATTTCTCCAAATACGGGACAAAAGGCAGATAACTCCGAGTATTCCACCAGCCAACAAGTGAGTCTGCCATTTTGTCATACTCGTTGAATTTATCTACAATTTTTTTCTTAACTGCAACCCGGAAATTCCAAATAATTCTTATTAAGTACACAGCTTTTTACTTGAATGCATTCTAACGGGAATCTTACCCTAAAAAATATTAAATTATTGCGCATTCTTTAAGAAAAAGAACCCTATGCATATTTGTATTTTTGAAGATAAACAGACAGATAATTTTTATCCTCTTACCCTTTCTCATCCTGTTTACGACTTATTATGCGGGATGAAGACACTGAAGGAGAAAATATTAAGGTATTTCCCTGATGCAGGCTATACTCTTTTCTGCCGGGAATATATTGCAGAGACAGTAAAACTTAATAATCCCGGGATTGAAGTAAATAACCTGGCAGATGATAATTACCTTTTTATTAACGGCAGAGTGATGCTGAATGAGGATCTTTTTAATATCCTTCACAAAAACTCCCACGAAAAAGTCTTTTTCCAGGATGAAATGCTGGTTGCGGCCAGGATCAGTTCGGAAACAGTCCGAAAGATAAAGGCCAATATTACTGATACCATTGATGGATCTTTTTTCGAAGGCATATCAAAGGAAAACGTCGAAGCTGATACAGTCAACTACATCTGGGATTTAATCGGAATAAACGGGAAGCAGCTGAAGCAGGATTTCAATTATCTTCAGGATCCCGGAATATCAGAAGAGGCCAGACTTTTCAGAGGTGTTCACCTGATAAATAAGGATGATATTTTTATCGGGACAGATACTATTATCAAGCCGGGTGCTGTTATCGATGCTTCGGAGGGACCGGTTTATATCGGAAAAAATGTAGAAATAAATGCAAACAGCGTAATTCAAGGTCCTGTTTCTCTCAGTGACAATTGCTTCGTAAAAAGCTGCGCAACGATAAAAGATAATGTCTCGGCAGGAAAGTTCTGTAAACTCGGCGGTGAGATTGAGGATTCTATCATAATGCCGTATTCAAATAAGCAGCATTCAGGTTTCATGGGTCATGCTTACCTTGGAAGCTGGATAAATATTGGTGCCGATACAAACTGCAGTGATTTAAAAAATAACTACTCAACTATAAAAGTAAATCAAAATGGGAAGCACATTAATACCGGATTGCAGTTTCTTGGACTAATAATGGGTGACCATTCAAAGACAGCCATAAATACGATGTTCAATACAGGAACAATTGCCGGCTTTTCCTGTAACATATTCGGAAGCGGATTTCCTGATAAGTTTATCCCTTCATTCACCTGGGGAGGTGCTGAAAAAACAGAGAAGTATGATGTGAATAAGAGTATTGAAACGGCAAAGATAGTTATGAAGAGAAGGAACGTAGATTTAACCCCGGCAGATGAACATCTTTTTAATACTATTTATAATTTAACAAATGATCCTGCCGCCGGGCAGAAGTGAACAGAAAGAAGAAATTTTAATAATGACAGAGCAATTTGAAGAACATAAAGTAAGAGATTTATATTCGGGAGTAAGAGGACTCGCGGTAAAGATACTTAACCGGGTGGAGAGAACGGATTCATACCTTGAAAGATTACTGGATAACGAAATGCGCAACAGTGATCTTACTGGTCCCGACAAAGCCCTGCTGTACGAGATTGTACACGGGGTTGTAAGATGGATGGGAAGACTTGACTGGGTTCTGAACGGCTTCTACAAAGGGCAGTTCTCGAAGGCTATTCCAAATCTTAAAAACGGACTGCGCGTAGCTTTATACCAGATCATGTTCCTCGACCGGGTGCCCGACTTCGCTGTAGTAAATGAAGCGGTAGAATTTGTTAAAAAGCTGCAGGGTCAGAAACCTGCCGATCTTACGAATGCTATACTGCGGAATATCATAAGAAGTAAAAACGGGATTCGCTATCCTGATCCCGATGAAGATCTGCCAGGTTATCTTGCCGCGTATTATTCACATCCCTCGTGGATGGTGAAAAGATACCTTGCAAGGTTCGGGAGAGAGGCAACAGAAAAACTTCTTACTGCAAATAATGAGAAGCCTTACCTTACATTAAAAATTAACGCTCTGAAAACAAATCCCGATGAGTTTAAAAAACTGCTCAATAATGTTAATCTTCGATTTAAGCCGGGGAGATATCTGCCCGAGTTTTTTAAGCTTCAGAACCTGACTAACATTACTGCCTGGGAGTATTATGCGAACGGGTTCTTCAATATTCAGGACGAAAGCGCAGGACTGGCCTGCCGGCTGCTTGATACAAGGCCCGGGATGAAGGTACTTGATATGTGTGCCGCCCCTGGAGGTAAAACTGCCTATATAGCAGGATTAATGCATGATGAGGGAGAAATAATAGCAATTGACAGGTTTGAAGCGCGGCTAAGAATAATGGAACGGAATATAAACCGGCTGGGAATAAATTCTATAAAACTTGTAGAGCAGGATGCGCTGGAATATGAAGATAACGGCTTTGACCGTGTTCTTGCCGATGTTCCCTGTTCCGGTACAGGTACAATGTGTAAAAAACCGGATATTAAATGGAAGAAGGACCTGCTGGATATCAGAAGAATGACAGAACTGCAGTATAGATTACTTGAAAAAGCTGCATCACTTGTTAAGCCGGGAGGAGTGGTGGTTTACAGCACCTGTTCCATCGAGCCGGAAGAGAATGGCGACATAGTAAATAAATTTCTTTCGGAGCACCCGGAGTTTAGTCTGGAAAATGCCTCAGGTTCTTTCCCTATGGAAATCATTGATGCAAACGGTTGTATACAGACATTTCCACATACGCATCAGCTCGATGGTGCTTTCGCAGCAAAATTAGTACGTAATTAAGTTTTCATAAATAGCGGTCTTATAAAATGTTCGATCAATTAGCAGAAGAACTCAAAGAAGCGAGAATAAAAAATAATCTGACATTAAAACAACTTTCGACGAGGACCAGGATTGATCTGAAGTTCCTTGAAGCGATGGAAGAAGGCAACCTGAGTTTTCTCCCGGATCTTTACGTAAAAGCTTTTGTAAAAGAGTATGCAAATGTTGTAGGATTAGATCCCGACAAAATGCTGAAGAAATATGAGGCAGCCAAAGAAGGTCTGCCTTATGAGGAACCATCTGAAAACCAGGGACAAGCCGGGCCGGAAGGGGATAAAGAAGAAGTCAGCTCCGAAAATTCAGCCGATCAAAAATCCCCTGAAAAAACAGATCAGACACCGGCTGAGAAACCCGGTGTCGGTGGTGAGCAGCGGGAAAAATTCCGTGAGGTTAAACATTCCGCTCATCAGTCAAATGCAGTTTATTCAAAACCACCAGCTACTTTCGATTCAACTAAACCTAAAAGAAGCGAACTCACACCCGGAAATAAAAATACAATCATGATGGGAATTTCAATTGGTGGGGCAATTATCCTCATCGGACTTATATATCTTCTGTTTTTCAATGAGAGTAATGAAATTGTAGTACCCGAAAAACCATATGATGAAGTGGTGACTGAGTCAAGACAGAGATATGAAGAAACTCCGGTACAGCCCGCTGATTCTCTGAAGAATACTGCTGTTACAGGCGATAGTCTCCATCTTCTTATTCAGGCAAGTGATACTTCCTGGATTAAACTAATTCTCGACAATACCAAAGAAGAGGAATTTATTTTATTTCCCAATTCGCAGAAGTCGCTTAAGGCAGCAAATGATTTTAAGATTACATTCGGAAGATCCTCAGCTATCAAGCTTCAGCTTAATAATAAACCGCTTGAATTCAAGCCTGCTTCAAAATCTGTTTCCCATGTAAAGATAAGTTCAAGTGGTCTTGAATATCTTCACAATCCACCGCAGGCAGGCCAGGAACAATGACGTCATCCGTGCAGAACAGAATAGAAGAATTGCGGGAAGAAATAAGAGGACACGATTACAAATACTATATCCTTACCGAGCCGACGATAAGCGATCAGGAATACGATGCTTTAATGAAAGAACTGGAGAAGCTTGAGGAGGAAAATCCCGATCTTGTTACTCCCGATTCTCCAACCCAGAGAGTAGGAGACTGACCTCACAAAGGAATTTAAACCTGTTACTCACCTTATACCAATGCTCAGTCTTGCAAACACATACAATGAAGAAGAACTATTCGATTTTGACCGCAGAGTAAGGGACGCGCTGCCTGCAGGAGAAATTGTTGAGTATGTAGTTGAGCCCAAAATAGACGGTGCTTCAGTCAGTCTGCATTATACAGACGGATACCTTGTTACAGCAGCAACAAGAGGCGACGGTGTGGTGGGAGAAGAGATAACTACAAATGTAAAAACTATCCGCTCAGTTCCGCTCCGTCTCAACAAAAATTTATCATTCCCATATGCATTCAGTGACATAGAGGTGCGCGGTGAAATTTTTATGAAGGTGGAGGATTTTATCAACCTGAATAAAGAGAGAGAAGAGCAGGGAGAAAAGCTGTTTGCAAATCCCCGCAATTCATCGGCAGGGACATTAAAGCTGCAGAATCCGCAGGTTGTTGCAAAAAGACCTTTGAATATTTTTACGTATATGCTGATAAGTCTGGAAGAAAATTATGAATCGCAGTATGAAAATCTACAAATGCTGAAGAAGCTGGGATTCAATGTTAATCCCGAGTTCAGACTTTGCAAAAACATCGATGCAGTTCTGGATGTCTGCCGTAAACTGGAAGAAAAAAGAAATACACTTGAATATGAAGTAGATGGTGCTGTAATAAAAGTTAATTCTCTCAGGCAGCAGAGAATTCTTGGTAACATTGCCAAATCACCCCGCTGGGCAGTTGCCTTTAAATTTAAGGCCAAGCAGGCGATTACCAGGCTCAATAAGATTACCTGGCAGGTGGGGAGGATAGGAACTGTTACCCCGGTGGCTGAAATGGAGCCGGTTTTTCTTGCAGGATCCACTATCAGCAGAGCTACTCTGCATAATATTGATGAGATCAGAAGGAAAGATATAAGAGAAGGCGATAAAGTTGTAATTGAAAAGGGCGGCGACGTCATTCCAAAAGTGGTTTCGGTAGTAAAGGAGGAGAGGCCCGCAGGTTCAAAGAAGGTTCGGCCCCCAAAAAAATGTCCTGTTTGTAAAACGCCGCTGTTTCAGCCTGAAGGAGAAGTAGCATATTATTGCGAGAATACAGAATGTCCCGCCCAGATAAAAGGGAGGCTCGAGCATTTTGCGGCCCGCGGTGCAATGGATATAGAAGGTTTGGGCACTGCCCTGATCAATCTCTTTGTTGAGGAAGGATTTCTTCATACATATGCAGACATATATGATTTGAAGAAACGGCGGGATGATTTGATCGCCATTGAACGCCTGGGAGAGAAAAGTGTAGATAACTTACTTGGTGCTATAGAGAACAGTAAAGGTCAGCCATTTTCCAAAGTGTTATTTGCGATAGGCATCCGGTATGTGGGATCGGGAGCCGCAAAAAAACTTGCTGATCACTTTAACTCAATCGATGAATTAATGAATGCAGATAAAGAAAAGATTGAAGCTATTCATGACATCGGACCAAGCATCAGCGAGAGCGTAATAAAATTTTTCACTGATACGCATAACAGGAAAATAATAGAACGGCTCAAAAAACACGGATTAAATTTTGAATCGGAAAGGAAAGTAATTAAGGACACTTTCTTCACCGGAAAAACTTTCGTGCTGACGGGTACGCTCAGCAGCTTTTCACGTGAAGAAGCCAGCGATAAAATTGTTATGTTTGGAGGTAAGGTTACTTCATCAGTCAGTAAAAACACAGATTTTCTCGTATGCGGTGAAAATGCAGGATCTAAACTGACAAAGGCGGAAAAGCTGGGTGTTTCAGTATTGAATGAAAAAGATTTTCTTAAAAAACTTGATGAATCAGAAAAGATATGATTGGACAATTAAAAGATAAACTGGCAGGCATTTTAACTAAAAACAAACTGAAGGAATTTGAATTAACGGAGCATAATTTCCGGGATTTCTTCAAGCGGTCATTTGATTTTTTAGTTGTTATGCCTGAAAATGATGCAGACTTTGGTCAGTCGTTTTACGTACTGGACTATCTTGAGGATAACAGGAAGAGTGTTACTACATTTACTCATGACTATAAAGTAAATCTGCTTCCAACCAAGTTTCGTCAGAAAGCCATAGGATATACAGTGGACGACGTAAACCGTCTCAACCTTCCTTCCAAAAAGATAAGCGATAAGCTTGAACAGATGAGATTTCAGGCGGTAATAGATCTGAACAGGCAGGAAAACATGTACTGCAGCTACGTGGTAAACATGGTTAGAGCTCCGTATAAACTGGGTTTCGTTAAGGGCGATCCTGACAAGTATTATAATATTCAGGTTATAAATAGAAGTTCTGATGCTGAGAATTCATACAAAAATTTATTAAATTGCTTAAAAATGTTTTAAGGAAGTTATATGAATTTCGAGATCAAAAGGATCGACGAGATAACAATATTTAAGTTGAATGAAAAAAGATTAGATACTAATATATCAGGACTGGTAAAAGGTGAATTTACAATGCTTCTTAAAGTTGAGGGGGTTACCAAACTAATACTTGATATGAGCGAAGTTGAAACATGTGACAGCTCAGGTTTAAGTGCGATACTAGTGGCAAACAGAATTCTCAACACGAACGGCGGAGCAATGAGAATTGCCGCTCCCTCCGAAAAAGTTTACTCTCTTATAAAAATTACACAGCTTGACCGGGTACTTCCGGTTTGCGAAACAGTAGATGAAGCCTTCAATGAGTTAAAAAAGGAATAGCTTATTGGAAGGAAGATCGCTCGATTATTTTATCATTGCGGTTTATTTAATCGGTATAGCGGTTTTCGGTATTATTTCAGGGGGCAGACAAAGATCTGTTAAAGACTATTTCCTCGGCTCAACTTCGGTTCCCTGGTGGGCAATTTGTTTTTCAATAGTTGCTGCAGAAACCAGTACGCTTACATTTATTTCAATTCCCGGATTATCATATCTTACAAACTTAAATTTTCTGCAGGTAACATTCGGCTATCTTCTTGGCAGAGTAATCGTTGCGGCAGTATTCCTTCCCGCATATTATAAAGGCGAACTTAAAACAGCATACACTTATCTGGAAACCAGATTCGGAGGAAAAACACGAAGTTACGCATCAGTGGTTTTTTTATTTACCAGGACAGCCGCAGACGGAGTAAGACTTTTTGCAACAGCCATACCTCTTAAACTTATGCTGGGCATCGATTATCCTGTCGCGATTATAATAATAGCCATGGTGTCGCTAATATATACTTACACCGGCGGGGTTAAAGGAATAATCTGGGTCGATGTAATTCAGATGTTCATATATATTGCAGGAGCTGTTCTTGCGGGTTACTTCATATTAAATCTTTTGCCGGATGGTTGGAATTCAGTTTTATTTGCCGCTTCGGAAGGAAATAAATTCCAGGTTATAAATCTCGGGTTTTCGGGTTCAATTAAAGATTTCTTTTCCGATCCCTATACACTGATCGGAGGGATCCTTGGAGGAGCATTTCTCTCAATGGCTTCGCACGGGACTGATCAGCTGATAGTACAGAGACTTCTTGCCGCAAAGGAACTAAAGGAAAGCAGGAAAGCGGTAATAGGAAGCGGAATTATAATCATAATTCAGTTCGCACTATTCCTGGTTCTCGGTGTTATGCTGTATGCATACTATGGGAATATAAATATGAAATCCGACGAGATCTTTCCTAATTTTATAATTAATGTACTCCCGCCGGGAGCATCCGGAATAATAATCGCAGGACTTTTCGCCGCAGCCATGTCGACACTGGCCGGTTCAATGAGCTCACTCTCTTCCTCAACAATGATGGATCTTTTTCAACCGGTATTCGGAAAGAGGGGGAATGAATTATTAATCTCAAGGCTTATTACAATTTTCTGGGCAGTTATGCTGATCCTGTCAGCGGTCTTTTTTATGAACACATCCTCTGCCGTTGTTGAACTGGCTCTGAGCATTGCCTCGTTTACTTATGGAGGACTGCTGGGCACCTTTCTGCTTGGGATCTTTTTAAAGAGGGCTGATCAGCGGAGCGCCTTAACGGGATTCACGCTTGCGATAATTATTATGATTTTTGTGATCTCATTTAAAGTGGTAGCCTGGACATGGTTTACTATGATCGGGGTAGCGGTTACTATAATAACCGGATACATAGTCTCATTGTTCAGGAACAAACGAGTTCCGGAGGGTACTTGAGTTTAATCGACTATTCAATAATTCTGATATACTTTATTTTCTCCCTGGGTATCGCCTTGTATTATACCCGCAGGGCAGGAAAAAGCACTGAGGAATTTTTCCTTTCGGGAAGAAATCTTCCCTGGTATTTAGCAGGTTTATCAATGGTGGCAACAACCTTTGCTGCCGATACCCCGCTTGCAGTTACAGAATTGGTTGCAAAAAACGGGATTGCGGGCAACTGGGTATGGTGGAACTTTGCATTCGGGGGCCTCCTTACCGTATTCTTTTTTGCCAGACTGTGGAGACGTGCGGGAATAATGACAGAAGTTGAATTTGCCGAGCTGCGTTATTCAGGCAGACCGGCAAAATTCTTAAGGGGTTTCAGGGCAGTTTACCTGGGACTGTTTATGAACATAATTATTATGGGGTGGGTTAACAAAGCAATGGCTTCCATCCTCACAGGTATGTTCAATATTCCTGAATCGGAAGTTATATTTTATGTTTTCGGGTGCATGATGATTGTTGCCGTATACTCGGCATTATCGGGGTTGTGGGGCGTTGTGATTACGGATGCTTTTCAGTTTGTTATAGCTATGACCGGCTGCATAATTCTGGCAGTTATTGTTGTTAATTCTTCCCAGGTGGGGGGAATGACAGGTCTGCAGGAAAAACTACCCGAATATACTTTCAGATTTCTGCCGGTTTTCTCGGACATCGGAGATGTAGGAATGGCCTTTTCACTTTCGGTAGTCTCTTTCCTTGCATACGTGGGAATAATATGGTGGGCTTCATGGTACCCGGGTGCCGAACCGGGAGGGGGCGGTTACGTTGCACAAAGAATGATGTCGGCAAAAGATGAAAAACACTCTCTTTTTGCCACATTGTTTTTTCAGATAGCTCATTATGGCATCCGCCCATGGCCATGGATAATTGTCGGTTTATGTTCACTTATTCTATACCCCGATCTTGCCGCTGCCGATAAAGGTATGGGATATATATATGCAATGAATGATTTCCTGCCCGCGGGACTTAAAGGGCTTCTGGTAGCTGCATTCTTTGCTGCTTATATGAGTACCATCGCCACTCAGCTGAACTGGGGAACTTCCTATCTCATTAATGACTTTTACAGACGGTTTCTAAAACAGAACCGGGAGGAAAACCACTACATAACGGCATCAAGGGTAGTAACGATTCTGCTGATGATCACTTCGGCGATAGTCACATTGTTTATAAGTACTATTTCAGGAGCCTGGGTGTTTATAATGGAATGCGGAGCCGGACTGGGACTGGTTCTTATTATGCGCTGGTACTGGTGGAGAATAAATGCCTGGTCGGAAATATCTGCAATGATAACTCCTTTCATTATATACCCTGTTCTCAAACTTTACGGAGTCGAGTTTCCTTATACTCTTTTTATCCTGGTCGGATGTACTACTGTAGTCTGGCTGTCAGTCACTTACCTTTCAAGGCCTACAGAGAATACAAAACTATTAGAATTTTACAGGAAAATTCATCCCGGGGGAATTTTATGGAAAAAAATATCAAATCAGCTTCCCGATGTTAAAAGCGACAGTGAATTCGGGGCTATGTTTATCAACTGGCTTGCAGGAGTAGTGCTTGTATATTCATTTTTATTTGGAACAGGGAGCATTTTGCTGGGGGACACATTAAGATCTCTGATCTTCATTATTGCCTCATTAGTCTCTATTGCTATAATTTACAAGAACTTAAGTGCAGCAGGTTGGAAAACATTAATTAAATAATCCTTATTTTAAAGCTTTATAATCAATTATTTTTCAGCTTTTTATGAAACGAAGCGAGATACTGAAAAATATCCAGGTTGTTGTTTCAGATATTGACGGCACATTATTAACGGATGATGGATTTGTTGATAAAGAATCCCAGAAGCTAATTTCAGAGTTACCCAAACATGGGGTGCATTTCACTGTTGCAACAGGCAGACTTCATTCAGCAATTACTGAATTAGCAGCGGACCTTGGAATAGATATACCTCTTATTTCTATGGATGGAGCGCTGATTAAAAGTTATCCTGAGGGAGAGATATTGTTTGAATCTTTCGTGAAGGAAAAGTATGTTAGAAAGGCTGTTGCGCTTGCTGATACTTTTCTGCTTAATGTAGCCCTATGTCATGATGATGCTATCTATTATACGGAAAGAAATAGTGTAATACCGCAGATAATGGATAAGTTCGGTGCAAAATACAAGGAAGTAGAATCATACGATGACTATTATGACAGAACTCTTGAAGTTGTATTTGCTTCGGATTATAAGCATAACCTGAGATATGTTTATAACCGTTTGAGTTTTCCATATACATTTGGACTGGACAGATCATTTTTCAGATCGCAGAGACATGATAATATTTATTATCTTGAAATAAGAAATAAAGGAACATCCAAAGGAATGGGTTTTAGAAGACTACTTAAAGACCTGAACATTAAAGAAGCCAACGCTGCGGTTATAGGAGACTGGTATAATGATTTAAGTCTTTTTAAGGTAGGCGGATTTAAGGTAGCAGTATCAAATGCAGTGGCCGAGGTAAAAAGACAGGCAGACTTTATAACAACAAGGGATAATAATAATGGTGGAGTGGGTGAATTTGTTGAAATGATATTACAGGCAAAAGCGAACAGTAAATGAAAACTGAAGAACACAAAAAAGGCAGTCTCCGGCTGAAATTCTTAATAGGACTCAGTGCAGTAATTCTTATTGTCCTAATGTTTCCCAAAGGAGAATCGATAGAGTCGGAGGTTACAGTCGGTTCTATCTGGATTCATGACGATCTCATAGCTCAGTTCAGCTTCCCCATACTAAAAGACCAGAAAACTTACCAGGAAGAACTGCAGGCTGCTGCGAAAACTGTTTATCCTGTTTATTTGAAACAGCCTGAAACAATCGATGAAGTTCTGGATACCGTAAAAAGCTACGATTCATTCCTTATCAGGATGATTGACAGCACTCTTTCAAGTGATCGTCAGGAGAATCTGAATCCGACTTTTCTTAGTACCGCTTCCTATAATACTTTCCTGAAACTGAGAAGACAGGAAAGGAATATGCTTCAGCGAAGAAACCTTAAAGAAGTTCTTAACAGCATTAATAGTATTCTTGCGGAGGTTTACAGAACCGGAATAATAAATCAGTTTCCCGCAGGGAAAGATAGTATTGCTGTAAGAACAGGCAATGTTGACCGTATTGAAGCCTCCGACAAATTTATTGATGTGCCTGCGGCTGAGAAGATAGTTAAGAACGGTATTGGACAAATGAAGCTTTCAGACGACCTGAAAAATGCGCTGGAAGAATACGCGGTTCACTTTATAAATCCTAATATTATTTACAATCAACAGGCCACACAGGAAGAAATTGAGCAGGCTAAAAATAATGTATCAAGGTATGTTGGAATAGTTAACGAAAATGAAAGAATAATAGCAAAGCACGACAGGGTAACCAAAGAAGCAAAACTTAAGATAGATTCATACAGGGCTGCCAAGGGAGAGAAGATCGGCGAAAGCGGATACTGGATGCAGTTTGTAGGCAAATTCTTCCATATCACTCTGCTTCTTTCATTATTAACTATCTACCTGTTCCTTTTCAGAAAGAAGATATTCTTTGACAATCAGAAGCTTATACTTATAACAATTGTACTTGTCTTCGTTTGTTTCGTTACTTTCTTAATAAACCAGATAAGTGTAAATGTGCCGCTTCAGTTTCTGATCTTTATACCCGCAGCAACAATGTTACTGACCATAATCTTCGACTCAAGAGTGGGATTTTATACTACTGTTATTATCTCTTTAATAGCCGGTGCCTTAAGAGGCAATGATTATACTTTTGCCGCTATGAATATCTTTGCCGGAGCTCTTGCGGTGTACACGGTGCGCGATATAAAAAACCGTTCACAGATATTCAGGTCGTTTCTGTTCATATTACTTGGCTACCTGGTTGCTGTTTTTGCTTTCGGACTGGAGAGATTTGCCTCATTCGAGTCGTTAATGATAGAAACAGCTTTTGCCTCTACGAATGCTTTAATTAGTCCTGTTCTTACATACGGACTACTTATCTTTTTCGAAAAGTTCTTCAGAATTACTACTGATCTCACACTGCTGGAACTTTCAAATTTCGACAGACCGCTGCTGAAAGAACTTGCAAGGAAAGCTCCCGGAACATTCAACCATTCAATGACGATGGGAACCCTTGCAGAAACAGCGGCAGAGAAAATAGGAGCAAATCCTCTGCTTGCGAGAGTAGGAGCCTACTACCACGATGTGGGAAAGATAATTACCCCGCAGAATTTCGTAGAGAATCAGCTGAATAATCAGAATGTACATGAAAATCTTACTCCCGAGGAGAGTGTTGAGCTAATAAGCCGTCACGTAAAGGAAGGTATTGAACTTGCGCGTGAATACACTGTGCCCCAGGAGGTTGTAGACTTTATACCTATGCACCATGGTACCATGGTGATCTCATTTTTCTTTGAGAAAGCAAAAAAGCTTTATGGTGAAGAGAAGGTTAACATTGATGATTACCGGTACCCGGGGCCAAAACCGAATACAAAAGAAACGGCAATTATTATGCTTGCTGACGGCAGTGAGTCAGCAGTTAGATCCATCGAAGATCCTGATCCCACTAAGGTTGAGAATGTGATTGACAAAATCATTAAGGGAAGGATTGATGATGGTCAGCTCAATAATTCACCTATTACTTTCAGTGATATAAATAAAATTAAGGAAGCTTTTATCAGCATTCTGCTGGGACAGCACCATCGCAGGATAAGGTATCCGAAGCAGGAGGAAATGGAAAAAGGGGAGCCGGAGAAGAATGAAGAGAAATGAAAGTCTTTCTGGATGAATACCTTGCTGTACTGAAATTAGAAAAGAACCTGGCTGAAAACACCATTGAGTCATACAGAAGTGATATAACCAATCTCTTTCAGTTTCTTGAAAATTATAATATTTCTGATCCACAACAGATAAAATACGAACATCTATCTGATTTCTTTAAATTTTTAAGGGAAGCGGGATTGTCGAACACTTCGGCCTCTCGTTATCATTCTTCACTGAAGGGCTTCTTTCTTTATTTGTTTCAGAGCGGCTATATTACTCAAAATCCCGTTGAAAAGATTCCTGCTCCCAAATTATCGCATAAACTTCCTTCGGTGCTTACAATAAACGAAATTGATGCCATCCTCTCACAACCGGATATTTCAAACAAATTCGGATTAAGGGACAAGGCTTTGCTGGAACTGTTTTATGCATGTGGTTTGCGTGTCAGCGAGCTGATAAATATTAAAATATCGAATCTCTATTTCAGGGAGGAGGTTATCCGGGTATTCGGTAAGGGTTCAAAAGAAAGGCTGGTTCCGATAGGAAGCAGTGCCGTAAACTGGATAACGGAATATTTAAAGACAAGCAGGCCATTGCTGGAGAAAAAAGGCAAAAGTGAAAATTATCTTTTTCTTAATTCCAGGGGAACAAAACTTTCCAGGATGGGTGTATGGAAAATAGTCGATCGTTATGTGAAGGAAGCCGGAATAGATAAAGAAGTTCATCCTCACACATTTCGACATTCCTTCGCTACTCATCTGCTTGAAGGAGGAGCTGATCTCCGGGCGGTTCAGGAGATGTTAGGACATTCTGATATCTCGACTACGCAGATTTATACTCACATCGACAGAGATTTTATTAAACAGGTTCACAGAGATTTTCATCCACGAGGTTAGTTTGTCAGGCATAGAGGTTAGTGATAAAATTATTTCTTTCTTAACGTTTCTCCCCATGTTCCTGCTTTCTATTACAGTTCATGAGTTTGCACATGCTGTCATTGCTAAAAAGATGGGAGACGACACAGCACAAAAGCAGGGCAGGTTGACCCTTAATCCCTTTAAGCATGCTGATATAATAGGAACACTGGTAATGCCCCTTGCTTCATTTGCTTCCGGATTTGCCCTGATCGGCTGGGCTAAACCGGTTCCCATTGACAGAAGGAAGTTCAAAAATCATTTCAGGGATGATGCTTTGGTCTCATTTGCGGGTCCTGCTTCCAATTTCCTGCTGGCTGTTATATTCTATCTCATTTTTTATGCATTGTATCAAGGTTCTGTCTCTCATTACATAATTAACCTTTTCTGGTACGGCGTATTCTTTAATATATTTTTATTCGCCTTCAATTTGCTGCCTATCCCGCCTCTGGATGGATCTCATATTCTTTTTGATATCTTTCCAAATAAAATCACTGCCAAACTACTTAGCCTGGGTCTCTACGGTTCAATAATACTGCTGATTTTCATTTACTCTCCGCTATGGGGTTATTTTATGGATTTGGTTAACTTTATCCTTGGACTGTTTCTAAAAAGTACCGGGATCAGATGAAGAAAGGATTTATTTTAATAATAATATCATTATTACTCGTTTCCTGTGAAAGAAGCGAGAGGGAAGTACCCGTAAATAAGGTAAGACGGGACTTTCATTCATTCATCTTCACAGGGATGTCTGATAGAAAACCGGTCTTGTATAAATACAACGTTAAAAAGAATTCCTCCTCACTGTTCTGGAAAGGAGATAGTGAAGAAATAGTTGATCTTTCTTATTCTCCCGATCATAACTCTGCTTTCTTTCTTACCGCGTCCAGTCAGGGTAAGCAAGGGATTTTTCCCTTTGTAAAAAATGCCAGGCTTTACGTTATTCCGGATTCTGCATCGCATCCGGAATTTGTAAGAGATATTGGAAGCGGAATACAAATTTTCTCAAGATGGGAGTCTGAGACCGTTTTCAGAATAATCCTGAATTCATGGGATAAGAAAGTATCTACTTATATAGATCAGAAAACGATAATCCTCAATATTTTCGGAAGAATATTACAGGAGGAGAACCAGGTTTATGATATCACCTCAGATGGTTATCCCAGGCTACCCAGAACAAGGCCTGACTCATTATCTCCTTCAGGCAAATACCAGGTTAAATTTAACGAAAACGCTCCCGACACCGTTTTTCTCATTCAGAGAAATACCAATAATGCTGCGTTTATGATGACTATAAACAAACCGGTCAATGAAATTATCTGGAGCGATAACAGAGATGTGCTATTTGTTTCTACCCTGGATGTTACTCCTGCTAACACCAGTATTTTTTCGGGAAACCCAAATACTTCTTCATTATACGTATATTCTATTGATCAGAAGAAACTGTTAAAAAAATGGACGGGCGGAGGATATAAAAACTTTTTTACTATTGGTGATTTTTTAATATTTGATGATGGATTC
>CAVRHV010000026.1:0-36437 GCA_963721075.1 uncultured Ignavibacteria bacterium
CGAAAGGAACTCCTCCATTTATATCTACAACTTCAAGGAAGATAAGGTAATTAAAAGAATTAAGATTAAAGGCGGATGCGGACTAAGAGGGATTCCTGAAATTCCGCGATTCGGCGCTTAGTTAACCGATGATTAAATTATATCGATGAATACTTATTTAAGAATTGTTAGTTATGTGAGGCCCTACTGGAAACAGCTTATCGCCTCAATTCTTTTTACTTTTTTGTTTGCCGTGTTTAACGGACTTTCAGTCTATCTTACGATACCCCTGCTGGATACACTTTTCCAGGAATCCACAGCAACAGAACAGGTACAGCAAGCTCAGCCTGTTCCGCCTACAAGCAGTATACTTCCCGACTGGGTTCAGAATGTAAAGGAAGAGGTGACAAAAGCCTTCAACGACTTTGTGCTGTCGGGGACAAAGATCGAGGCATTGATGAGAATCTGCTTCCTTGTATTACTTACTTTCCTGCTCAAGAATATTACCGGATACACACAGGCTTATTTTATGGCCCACGTGGAATACGGGGCTATGAAAGATTTAAGAGATGAGGCTTATTCTCATCTCCATCAGCTTCCTATGAGCTATTTCAAAAAGGAAAGGGTTGGAAATTTAATATCCCGGTTTACCAATGATGTGGTTATAGTACAGGCAAGTATTACGGCAGCATTTTCAAACCTCATTAAGGAACCTTTAACTATAATTGTCTTTCTTGGGATTGCACTAAGCATCAGCTGGCAGTTAACACTTATGGCCTTTATAGTACTTCCCTTTTCAATGCTTATAATAGGCTGGATCGGGCTAAATCTGCGTAAACAGAGCACGGTTGTGCAGGCTAAAATTGCCGATATCACGAGCATTCTTCAGGAAACTATTTCAGCTGTGAAAATTGTAAAAGCTTTCGGAATGGAGAAGTATGAAAACCGGAAGTTCACAAAAGAAACTCATAGCTATTTCAGAATGATGCTGAGGATTGTAAGAATAAGAAACATTGCTTCTCCGGTAACAGAATTTTTGAGTGTACTGGTGGGTGTATTTATTATTTATTACGGCGGTGTAATGGTGCTTCAGCAGGAATCTCTTAAGGCAAGTGAATTCCTGGGCTTTCTCTTTGCAATTTTTCAGATGATGCCGCCTATAAAAGAACTTACCAGCGTAAACAACAGGATACAGGAGGCAAGCGCAGCAGGTGATAGAATCTTTGAAATTCTGGATACAAAACCATCAATTCGTAATAAGCCGGGTGCATCTGAAATAACAAAGTTCGAGGATAAGATTGAACTTGAAAGCGTATTTTTCAGCTATGAAGACAGTGCCGAACCGGTATTGAAGAATATTTCATTTACTGCCGAGAGAGGTCAGATTATTGCACTAGTTGGTCCCAGCGGAGGCGGCAAATCAACTCTTGTTGATCTTCTTCCGAGGTTTCACGATCCCGATTCAGGCAGGATATGTATAGATGGTATTGATATTAAAGATGTCAGGATTGAGGATCTGAGAGGTCTGATGGGAATAGTTACTCAGGAGACATATCTTTTCAATGAGACCATAAGAAATAATATTGCTTACGGCATAGATGATTATCCGATGGAAAAAATTATAGAAGCGGCTAAAACAGCCAATGCTCATAATTTTATAATGGAACTTCCCCGCGGGTATGACACTATTATCGGTGAAAGAGGTACTAAGCTGTCGGGCGGACAAAGACAGAGGATTTCTATTGCAAGAGCTCTGGTGAAGAATCCTGAGATTATGATTTTCGACGAAGCAACATCTGCGCTTGATAATGAATCAGAACTTCTGGTTCAGGAGGCAATAGAAAGGATGATGCAGAACCGTACTACATTCGTTATTGCACACCGCCTGAGTACTATAAGACATGCCACAAAAATTATCGTTATTGATTATGGGGAAATTGTACAACAGGGAAAACACAATGAACTTCTGACAGATGAAAAAGGACTATACAGGAAACTTTATGAAATGCAGTTCAGGGATTAACTGTAAATACTTATGTGACCAAATATTATTGATAAATAATAATTATTTAACCTAGTTTTTCGAATGGTTCAAACCAGATACAATATTCTACTGCCTTTTTATTTCTTTCTGGCATCGGTATTCAGTTTTCTGGTCTCGTTTTTTTTATTGCAGGTGTTCCTGGGTTTGTTGTCTCTTTTGTGGATTTTCGAAGCATGGGAAAACAAAAAATCTGCGTTTGATACAATACTTTATGCAGTAATACTTTTCGGCATTCTCAGACTCATTTCTATTATATTCTCGGTTTATCCTTCGCAAAGTGTAACCGCTATCCCTAAGGAAATCCTTTTTTATACCGGATTTTTTGCTATGAGCTTTTATCTAAAGGTTTTTGATGATAAGAAATTCGATTGGGTTATTTATGTCTTCAGCTTTTCAGCTGTGCTGGTAGCTTTTATAGGGATCCTGCAATTCATTTTTCAAATTGTTGATAGAGCTCAATCTTTTTCCAGCGGTTATAGTACATTTTCTTCCTATCTTCTCGCAGTGTTGGGTATCTATCTGGTATTAATAGAATTTGTCAAATGGAATTCAAAGTATTACTGGATTATAGGTTTGGGAATCATTTTGACAGGACTTATAACCTCATTGGGAAGAGCCAATATATTCTTCGCTTTAATAATTATTTTTATTTACGTCCTGAGAAATAAAAAAATATTATTCCCGGTTATTTTGGCGGTGGTTTTAGCGGTCGGGTTATCCTATCTCTCTTTTATGAGTAATTCAACAGAGGTAGCATCACGAGTGCAGGCTCCTGTACAATTATCGGATCGTGATATAATTTGGGAGGGTGCAGAGCAGATCTATAAAGAACAACCTGTCCTGGGATTTGGACCAAGAACATTTCATCAGGTTTTTCCTTTTCCCGAAAGATTTGCCGATAAAGGTATTGGCAGCTGGCATAATGACTTTATTCAAATATACTTTGAAAGTGGTATTGTAGGAGAAGCAGGTTTTTTGTTCTTACTCGTTACTCCGTTCATAATAGGATTCAGACTCCTTAAAAAATTGAAGAAAGGAAAGAGTAAATCTATAACTGCTGGTATTCTTCTGGCTATGTCAGGACTAATTCTTTCAGCACTATTTGCGGGGTTTATAGATTCCCCGGTACTTGCTCTGGTCTATGCCTTTTTGATTTCTGTAATATCAAGGGAATCTTATATTTTTAATTTAAACGCTAAATCTGCTGACGCAAATGCTTAGTAGATTATATTTTTATTAAGTTATGGGAAATAATTTGGAGTGCTTTAAATGATAGGTAATGAAACAGAAAATATTCTGAGTTATGTGGATAAATATTCAGACAAATTGGATTATAAAGTTAAAGAATTAGCAGTCATACTAGCTGCGGGTCATGGTAAGAGAATAAAATCGCAGACATCCAAAATGCTTCATAAGATTTGGGAGGTGCCTACAGTTGAACGTGTTTATAATGCCTGCGTGGATGGTATTAAAGATATAAATATAATTATCGTTGTTGGTATTAAGGCTGTTGATGTTATGGATGTAATCGGAAAGAGAGAGAATACAGTTTTCGCATACCAGGAACAGCAGAAGGGAACAGGGCATGCGGTACAGATTGCTCTGGATAAGATAGATAAAAAATCCTTTGAAGGGATTGTTTACGTATTTCCGGGGGATATGGGATTAATTGATAAAGAAACACTTCAGACTTTCAGAAAAAACTTTCTTGATTCAGAAACTGATATGATGGTCCTGACAGGAGAATATGAGGGAGATCCCTTAAAAAATTCATACGGAAGGATTATTCGTGTTAAAGCTAAAGACAGCAGTGGAAGATCCGCAGGAAAAGATAAAGACAAAGTAATCCGCATAATGGAATATAAGGACATTATGGCACTGGAAGAGAAGGAACCTTTTCTGCTGGAATATAACGGCAAAAAATATTCTTATACAAAAAAGGAGTTAATAGAAAATAACGAATTTAATTCCGGAGTTTATGCTTTCAGATATGAACATCTTACGGATTTGATAGGTAATCTTTCGAGCGATAATGCCCAGAATGAAATTTATATAACTGATTTAATTTCTCTTTTCAACAGAGAAGGATTTACCGTATCTGCCAGTAGCCCCGAAAAAAAATATGTCGTTATGGGATTTAACAATAAATCTGTTTTGAAAGAGATGGACGCTATCGCCCGCTCGCAGGTATATGAAAAGCTTAAGGACATAATTGAGATTACAGATCCTGATGATTTTTTTATTCACGATACTGTAGTTGACGATATACTAGAAATGGATAAACTGGGCATCCCTCTTGATATTAATATTGGTAAAGGGGTTTATATCGGAAAGGGAGTAAAACTCAATTATAATGTCACGTTTAAAAGCGATTGCCACGTAAACGGAAATGTACAGTTCGGACAGAACGTAAGCGTTTTTCAGAATGTGCATCTTTCATGTTTTCCGGGACAAACTTTAAGAATAGGGAACCATGTTCAAATATTGTGGGGTGATATAATCAAAGGCAATATTGTCATTGGCGATGGTTCAAGGATTGAATCCAGTGTTAATATGACCGGCAGCGATGAATATCCTCTTCGGATAGGAAAAAACGTATTAATAAAGGGTACAAGCTATATTTTTGGTTCGGTCATTGAAGACTTTGTTCATATAGAACATAGTGTAATTATCAGGAAGAGGATCAGGGCCGTAACTTTGGATGATCATACCATCAGACCGGTTCGTTATTATCTTCCTCCCCCTGTGGGATTAGATTCAATTGAAGACATTTGAACAATTAAGTTATGCTGCCCGGCAGCGAGATACCTTTAATCTTTCTAAAAAGAGAAACAGCATAAGAATCGGTCATTCCTGAAACGAAATCTGTTATTTTAAGTAATCTGATATAAAGATTATCATCTGGCTTTGCATCCACTCCAAGAAACTGTCCCGGAAGAAGTTTCATCAGGGTTTTGCTTTTCCATGAGGGTATTCTGCTATGAGTTTCATTCACCGCATTTATAAATGCATCCAGTAATCCTCCAAGTACCTCATATCCGGCAGCCTCTCTTTCAACTACACTACGATAAGAATATATTTCCTTTTTTGAGATCGTTTTGATTTCCTTTAGATGAAGAGATGAATCTATAAGAGAAATTAAGTCTTTCTCAAGCTTCCCATCCATAATTTCCTTTTCATTTTCCATAAAGATATCAGCTAGCTGAGTTACCGTATCGTGTATCGCTTTTGCCCTCAAATAACCAATTTTATCATTTTTGCTTCTGCCTTCGTATGAGGTCAGAGTTGAAGTAACAAGTGGACGTAAGAGTTCTTCAGTGTAGTCAAAAGTCAGAAGGCCGAGCCTGAAACCGTCCTCGAGATCCATAATTCTGTAACATATGTCATCCGCAGCTTCTACAAGGAACGAGAGGGGATGTCTGCTCCAGCAGTAGTCTTTTTTCAATCCTTTTTTAATCAGTCCGGTTTCTTCAGCCACTTCCGCGAAGAGATCCTTTTCAGCCTGAAAAAATCCAAACTTTTTATAAAACTTACTCTTAACTTCATCTTTCCCCCCTTTTTGTTCCTGATTTAAGGTTGATTCTTTTGGATACTTGGTGAAAGCCGCAAGGGATGCACAGGTGAGTTTCAATCCCCCTCCTGAATTAGGATTCTGAAGCTTTGTTATAATCCTGAAACCCTGTGCATTACCCTCAAACTTAGTGAAGTCTGTCCACTTCTTATGATCATTTATTTGACTTTCGAATTCTCTTCCGTTTCCGCTCTTGAAATATTCAGCGATAGAATCCTCTCCTGAATGTCCGAATGGGGGATTGCCGATATCATGAGCAAGGCATGCCGCCGCAACAATTTCTCCGAAGTGAATAGATGAATATTTCGCGGCAAGTTTTGGGTTCCGTTTTAATATCTTCTCACCCACAAGAGTGCCGAGAGACCTGCCTACACAGGACACCTCAAGGCTATGAGTAAGCCGGGTGTGTACAAAATCATTCTCGGGCAGAGGAAAAACCTGTGTTTTATCCTGAAGTCTCCTGAAAGCAGAACTGAATACAATCCTGTCAAAATCCCTCTGGAACTGACTCCGTCCGTCATTTAATTTGATTTCGGAAGATGCAGAGTCTCCAAGTAATTTATTAGATAATAATTTGTCCCAATTCATAGCTTCTTCATTGTTTAAGACTCTGCAAATATAAAAATTATGACAGAGTGAATGATTAATCTGAATTATTTATTTTAATCGATATGAATTCAGAAAAAGAACGAATACTGAATCAATCAGTACAATACATTAAATCAGTGGGTCCGCGCCGTGCTGAGGCCTTTAAGAAGATCGGCATTAAATCCATAAGGGAATTATTGTTTTACTTTCCCTCACGTCATCTTGACAGGACAACCACTCTTACTGCCGCCAAAGCCTATGGTTATATCATTAATGGATATGATGGCGAGTTAACGGTGGTTGCCAGGGTCGAGGATAAGGAAAGGAGAAGATTTAACAGAAAGGAAATCCTTAAGATACAGTTCAGGGATAATACCGGATTCTTTGAATGTACCTGGTTCCAGGGTGCCAAGTACTTTTATGATGTCTTTAAAGAAGGTGATTACTTTGCTGTTTCTGGTAAACCCTCAGTAACCAAATACGGAAACCTGCAGTTTGTACATCCGGATTATGACAGGTTGAGTGAAGATGAATCAAAAATGCTGAACACCGGGAAAATCATCCCGTTTTATAGAATTCCGAAAGAACTTAAAGCAACTGCAATCGGAGATTTTAGTCTAAGGAAAATCATCTCTGCTGCCGTAGAAAAATATGTTGAATATCTGGAGGAAACTTTACCTGATTATATTATCGGGAAAGAAAAACTGATGAATATTGTAGACTCGGTAAAAAATTATCACTTCCCCGAATCAGAAGAAAAATTCAAATCTGCACTCACCAGGTTTAAGTATGAGGAGCTTTTCTACCTTCAGATTCTTATTGCATTAAGGAAATATAATTACAGAACAAAGCAGAAAGGGCATTCGTTTACTGTAAAAACGAGTCTTGTGAAGGACTTTATTTCTACACTTCCGTTTAAGCTCACAAAATCGCAGCTCAATGTTCTGGGTGAAATAAAGTCAGATATGGAATCTTCTTTCCCGATGAACAGATTGCTTCAGGGAGATGTGGGGAGCGGAAAGACCATAGTTGCCCTGATCTCTATGCTGATTGCGATTGATAACGGGTACCAGGCCGTTTTAATGGCTCCCACCGAAATACTGGCCGACCAGCATGCTAAGAATATATCACGCATGATGAAAAGACTTGTTGAAATGAAGAAACAAAGAGATGTAAAAGTGACGCTGCTGCTTGGCGGACAAAGGAAATCCGTTAAAGAAAAAAAACTGCAGTCGGAGGCACTTATAGAAGCAGATATTATAATTGGAACTCATGCTTTATTTGAAGAGGATGTCGAATTCAGAAATCCGGGTCTGGTGATTGTCGACGAACAGCATCGCTTTGGCGTAGCTCAAAGAGGAAGATTGCTTAGCAAGGGAGTTACTCCTGATGTAATAGTGATGAGCGCCACTCCTATCCCGCGCACACTTTCAATGACATTATACGGCGATCTGGATGTATCGGTAATTAATGAAATGCCGGGGAACAGGAAACCTATTAAAACAATTTTACGGGGGGAGAATAAACTGCCGGATATCTATAAATTTATCGCAGATAAGAATAAGAAAGAGGGATATCAGTCTTTTATAGTATATCCGCTCGTTGAAGAATCCGACAAGCTGGAACTTAAGGCCGCCGAAACTTATTTCAGCGAATTACAATCAACCTATCTGAAAGAGCTTAACGTGGGACTTATTCACGGTCGTATGTCCTGGAGAGAAAAAGAATCTGTTATGATGGAATTTCTGCATAAGAAATATGATGTATTAATAGCTACTACCGTAATTGAAGTTGGAATTGATATTCCCGATGCTAATATAATTTTAATCAATGATGCTGAAAGATTCGGACTATCGCAGCTCCATCAGCTTAGAGGCCGTGTGGGAAGGGGCATTCAGCAGGCTTATTGTATACTTGTCACAAAGGATAAATATGCCGCTTCGGCGGAACGTTTACCGGCTGACCATGAATATATGTCTGCTTTACAACTTGATAAATATAAATCCGGGGTCCGGCTAAAGACAATGGTTGAATACCTTGATGGTTTTAAAGTTGCTGAGGTCGATATGAAACTAAGAGGCCCGGGTGACATTTTCGGAACAAGACAGAGCGGCTTTCCCGAGTTCAGGTATATTAACCTTATTGAAGACACCGAGCTGCTTATCTCCGCAAAAGAAACTGCGTTCAGGATAATCGGAGAAGATCCCCACCTTACCAGAGAACAGAATAACCCTATCAAAAAAATTCTTTCCTCGGATTATTCCGATCAGCTGGAGTTCATTAAGATTGCCTGAGAATATTTTCCCGACGAGACGAGACAAAATAAAAAAGTTGATTAATAAATATTTTTGTTTGAAATTTGTTCGAGCGAAATAAAAAATTATTTTCATGTTCTTTAAAAGTATTTCCTGATCAAAAAATTTTTTTGATGAAAATTAAAAGTAGTTGACTTCGAGCTATTAATAATTATATTTGCTAAAAAAAAATTTCATAAGGAGAAAACATTTTATCTTCTTCTCTTTTTAATGTGAAGTTGAACGTTGCTTTAACCTTTAACGTCAAACCAGAAAGTGAATCTTTCCCAGAAATAGTATCCCCAAATTCAAACAATCCAAAAGAATTACAGAAAAAGTCTGTAGATACTTTTGCTGAATGGGATACCTGGGATACTATTAACGCCGTTAAAGCAGCTATAGAATATTTTCACGATGTGACGATGATCGAAGCAGATCAGAATGCTTATCAAAGATTCACTGAAACGAAACCTGATATTGTATTTAATATAGCGGAAGGATTCAACGGTGTCAGTCGGGAAGCTCAGATACCTGCTATACTGGATATGCTGGGAATACCATACACCGGATCTGATCCCCTTACTCTTGCTACTTGTCTGGATAAAGCCCGTACTAAAGAAATACTATCATTTCACAAAGTTCCTAATGCAAGGTTCGTAATAGCAGATTCCCCTGCCGGAATAACTAACCTTAAATTGAAATATCCTTTAATTGTAAAGCCTGTATCTGAAGGTTCAGGAAAAGGAATCTTCTCATCTTCCTTTGTTGAGAACAAAAAATACCTGAGCAGGGAAGTTGAGAGGATAACGGTAGAGTACGGACAGTCTGCGCTAATTGAAGAGTTTCTCCCGGGAAGAGAATTCACAGCTGCGGTAATGGGAAATGGCGCTGAAGCAGAGGTTCTTCCAATTGTTGAGATAAACTACAAAGATTTCCCTGATGATTTTATTCCGATCTATTCTTATGAAGCTAAATGGATTCTTGATACGAAGGAAAATCCACTTGATGTCTTTCATTGCCCTGCTTCTATAACTCCTGAACTTGAGAAAGCAATCAAGGAAAATGTATTGAGAACATATAATATCCTTCGCTGCAGAGACTGGAGCAGGATAGATGTGAGGCTTGATGATCGGGGTATACCGAATATAATTGAAGTGAATCCTCTCCCGGGTATTTTACCAAATCCTGAGGAAAATTCATGTTATCCCAAAGCGGCGCGTACGGCCGGGATAAATTATAATGATATGATAAACAAAGTTCTTTTTGCTGCTGTCAAAAGATATAACTTAGTATGATATCTGATACTAAAATTTTAATATGCTTTAATGCCCCCGTTAGTATCTTTTCCGTTTATAACGGAAAACCGGTCGGGGATAAGAACCCCCTGAACGATCTTTCCGAAAAAGGCTTCAAAAAAGAAATTTCCAGGATCAGACAAAGCTTAAAAAAATACTATTCAAGTGTACGTGCTCTGGCAATTGACCGTGATGTTCAGAAGACAATTAAAAAAATAACGTCTTATAAACCTGACGCAATATTCAATTTTGTTGAATCTGTTGAGGGAATCGCTTCTTATGAATACTGTATGGCAGGTTTGTTTGAACTTTTAGGGTACCAGTACACAGGAAATATTCCTTCCTGTCTGGGAAACTGCCTTAATAAATCCAGGACAAAAAATATTCTCAGATCACTCGGAATTAGTACACCTTCTTCTATTACAGTAAAAAAATCGGAAAAAGTTACTGCAAAAAATATAAAACTTACTTATCCGCTCATCATTAAATTACTCAACGAAGATGCCAGCATAGGTATCTCGGAATTTTCGGTGGTAAAAGACTTCAGGTCTCTGAATAAACATCTGAATTTTCTTCAGAAAACTTATAAGCAGGATGTTATCATTGAAGAATACATAGAAGGCAGAGAACTTAATGTCGCGGTTCTTGGAAGAACCGTACTTCCAGTGTCTGAAATTATATTTAAGGGTTTACCCGATAAACTTCCTAAAATTGTTACTTATGACGGGAAATGGATGCAGGACAGCCTCTACTTTAAGTATACGAATCCTGAATGTCCTGCCAGGTTAAATAAAAGATTGCTGAAAAAAGTTGAAGAAATTGCATTAGCTGCTTTCGATGCTATGAATTGCAGGGATTATGCTCGTGTTGATCTAAGGCTGGATAAGAACAATAAGCCATTTGTAATCGAAGTGAATCCCAATCCCGATATTTCCATGGATTCGGGGTTTGCCCGGGCTGCAAAAGCGGCGGGGATTGAATACCCTGAGCTTTTATTTCGTATTTCTCAGTTAGCATTATTAAGGAAAAAAAGTGATACGCAAGTTAAAGCAGGGTGATTCGAAAAAGCTGGAAGAAATTTTGATGAGAATATCAAATTTTAATCAGCAGGAAGTTAATGTGGCGATGGAATTGGTGAATATTGCCGAACAAAATCCGGAACAGGATGACTATCATATCTATGTATTTGAGAAAGATGGCAGGGTTTTTGGTTATCATTGTACCGGCAGACGCCCTTTGACAGATGCTGTGTTTGATATGTATTGGATAGTTGCCGATCCCGATGCCACAGAAAAAGGGATTGGAAAAAAACTGCTGGAACACGCAGAAGAGTTTGTTAGACAACGTAAAGGAAGATGGCTGCTTGCTGAAACATCTTCCAAGCAGAGTTATACGCGGACTAGAAATTTTTATCTCAGAAATAATTACACAATTGTAGCTGAGATAAACGATTTTTATTCTATCGGAGACAACCTTATTGTTTTCGGAAAATTTTTTAGTCAACCATAAACAAACCGAGGGTTAGTCATGGAACTGTGGCAGCGTATGATTAGAGACAGTGTTCATACTGTCGATCAGCTTGTAGAAAAATTCGGCATTGACAGAAAGGTAGCTGAAGATCTTGACGAATTTTTCCAGGCCAGAATAAACCCGTACTACTTGAGCCTGATAAGGTATCCGGGAGATCCTATCTGGCAGCAGTGTGTACCGGATAAAGCTGAACTGGAGGACTTCGATGCCGAAGAAGATCCTCTAATGGAGGATGCTATGAGCCCTGTTCCTAACATCACCCATCGTTATCCTGACAGAGCTCTTTTTCTTGTAACCAGTCAATGTGGTCTCTACTGCCGTTTTTGTACAAGAAAAAGAAAGGTAGGCGACTACGAAAAGATCTCAATGAAAGGTCTTGAAAGCGCCTTTAATTACCTCGAACAGCATAAAGAAATACGGGATGTGATTCTTTCGGGCGGCGATCCGCTGATGCTTACTGATACAATGCTCGAAAAGATACTTATCAGACTCAGAGAGATCCCTCATATAGAAATTATCAGGCTGGGGTCAAAGATGCCCTGCGTTCTTCCCCAAAGAATTACGCCGGAACTCTGTGATATGCTTAAAAAATATCATCCCATATACCTTAATACTCATTTCAATCACCCATGGGAAATTACTCCTGAGAGTACCAAAGCCTGTGGAATGCTGGCGGATGCCGGCATACCTGTGGGCAACCAGATGGTTTTAATGAAAGGTGTGAATGATGATCCGGCTGTTGTAAAAGCGCTAATGCAGAAACTTCTTAAAATAAGAGTCAGACCTTATTATATGTATATGGCTGATGAAACGAAGGGCGCTAATCATTTCAGGACTTCAATCGAAACCGGAATAAATATAATTGAAAATCTCAGAGGCCATACAAGTGGTCTAGCAATTCCCCACTTTGTTATCGATGCTCCCGGCGGAGGAGGAAAAATACCCCTGCTGCCCGGTTATGTACTTCACCACGATGAGGACAAGATAATTCTTAGAAATTATAAGAATAAGGTGTATGTATACAAAAATTATAAGGATAAGAATAATCCGCCTAAGAAGAACACCGTAAGCAGGAAACTGCCTGCCATGGTTAGAAAGAATACCGGAAGAACCACCAGGAACAAAGTTAAAGAGATAGACTTTACTAAAATTGAACTTCCGGTTCTTGAAGAAGTTGAAGTATAAAAATTCGAATTACCTGGTGTGGTGACTTCGAATAGGTCTGTTTTCTGTGGAAATTTCTCACCGGATGCACCCGACACCGTTTGATGAAAAATTCAACAAGTATGACATATTGTCATACTTGTTGTTATCTCGTTTAAGACTGCCTGTTGTCTGCCTTTTATCTGCCTTTTGGAATTTTTTTAAAACTGCGAATAAACGCAATTTTCGGCTGTTGAATTACTCAACGGTGTGACAAAATGTCAGTGTTTCATTTTGGAAAAATGATTGGCAAAACCCTTTAAACTCTAATCTATCTGCCCTCTGTCAGAATCTCAAAAATATCTTCTTCCATAGTTTGTTTTGGTGTCTCAACTATTCTGCCCAGTTCATTTCCGTCTTTATAGAATATGAATGTGGGAACCAGCTCTATGTTAAGACTATCAACCATTCCTGAGTAATCTTTTCTCTCGCGGTCAACACATATAATCGTCACAGCATCGTCAGGATAACCTGCTTCATCCATTACCTTAAAAAAACGGGGAACCTGCTCGTGGCTGTCGCTGCACCAGGTACCCATTACGATTGTTGTTTTTACATCATCATAGTTATATGCTATTTCCTTAACCGTAACTGAATCAGGACTGTATTGTTCGTACTCAGAATCAAACCACCCGGAAAAACTGGTATCGGAGAAAGCTTCCCTGGCACAGGGCCCTATCAGCATCGGTTTGCCGGTTTCTTCGTCCTGAACCACCCTGGTACTGTCCTGTGCTGTTATAAATGTAACGGAAGAAAAAAGCAGAAGAATAAATAGAAGAAGACGCATACATTAAGCCTACTTTTTAAGATTAGAATTACGTATATCGATTCCCCAAAGAAGTTTATTTCTTAAGGTTTGGAAATAACTTGTGACTGAGGTATGAGCAAGTTTTAGTGCACGTTCACTTTTGGTTATTTTTATTTCGAAGGGAGGAGGAAGCGCGAATACTCTCTGTCCGTCACAATTAACGAGAATTTCTTTATGGAACGAAGTTGCTTTAATAACGATTTCCTGATCGCTGGGCAGAACAAGCGGTCTGATCGAAAGACTGTGAGCGGAGATGGGGCTGAGAGTAATGACATCCGCCAGAGGACTTACAATAGGGCCGCCAACGGAAATTGAATAACCTGTTGAACCTGTTGGTGTCGCAACAATAACTCCATCAGCACCGAAAGTTGTTACATACTCTCCGTTGACCTATACAGTTAGTTCAATCATCTTCGGCCAGCCCCCTTTTTCAATTACAATATCATTTATTGCATATAGTTTCTCAACCTTATGCCCCTTACACTCACCGCATATAACCATCCTTTCATCTACTTTTATTCTGTTATTTTTAAGATCATCGATGAAAGTATCCAGCTGATCAAGACTTGCTTCCGCAAGAAAACCCAGTTTGCCCATATTCACACCAAGCACCGGCTTATCATAAAACTGAGCCTGGAATGATGTTGCGAGCATGGTACCATCTCCACCGATTGAGATAATAATGTCGCTCCTTTTATAAATATTCTTGTCCATAAGAAAATATTTTTTATTTATTTTTTCGGTCAGGGAGTTTCTTTTGGAGAGGATAGTATCGGAAATTAAAAAATCTAATTCATTTTCTTTCAGCTTTTTAACCAGCAGCGAAACAACATCAAATACTTTTTCTTTAGTTGAGTTTGCAATAATACCAATTGTCATTTTATCACCCTTGGGAGGAGAATTCATAAAATAGGAATTTATTCCTTACCGGTTTCGGCAACATATATAAGTTTTAATTCTTTTATTGCTTCAGTAAGGAACTGATCTTCATATGCGGATAGGTTGCCACTGGTTTTTTCCTTCAGCATATCCAGCGTATCTATTGCCATCTTTGCATATTCAAGATTTTTCTCGGTTTTGTTCGTCACGGGATTCACAATTTTTCCAAGCGACATCAATGCAATCTGCTGATTCTGCATTACAAGCTGCATAAATAATAATTCCTTACTGTTCACCTGGTCCATAGAACTCACTTATTTTGTCTTTCGTATTCCCACAACTTACAATATTTTGTAAAAACATATGAGGCTGAAAACACTGAGAGAATAAAGCCATGCAGACCATCGAGAAAACCGGCCCGTATAACATACATTTTCAGAAAGATAACCACCGGCCGCAGAAGGATGTCAAATACTGAAAATTTCTTCCCTTTATTAAAAAGCTCAGCTGCAGCTAGAGACGTATAGTTATTATATTTTTCAAAATAATGATGAATATCAGGATCAGTGTAATGTTCAAGATCGTGTAAAAGTTTTCCTGTTATTCCGTCGACCTTAAGCTGTTCATGAACCGGTTTATCATTAAACCCGACCTCATTCTTATTGAAAAGACGGACTACTCTTCCCGGATACCATCCGCAGTGTTTTATCCATTTTCCCAGGAAGTATGCTTTCCGCGAAACCGAATAAGCCGTAAAAGAAGGAACGGATTTCTTAAATTCTTTTAGCTCCTCGCAGAGTTCGGGAGTAACAGCTTCGTCGGCATCAATCCATAATATCCAGTTATTTGATGCAAGCGATACTCCTTCCTGTTTTGTCTGAGAATAGCCGGTCCATTTTACGCGCTTAGTGATTACCGAAGGATAAGAAGAAGCGATTTCGAAAGTTTTATCTGTGGAGGAGTCATCCACAAGAACAATGATTTCATCAATACAGCCAGCCTGACTTTCTATGCACCTGCTGATATTGGAGGCTTCATTTTTTGCAATTATAACCGACGATATTCTAACGGGTTTATTCATTTAATATTTCTTAATCATTAGGTTAACTTTATCCTTTACCTGTTCCACTGAAATATTATTGATATCCAGTGTGGAATCAAAACGATATTTTTCCTTTAATTTTTCAGGTTGGTTAAGATTGTCCATTATTTCAGACGGAAATAAGTACTCACATTTATTATATATATTTTCGGGATAAGGAATGAATCTGCCGAAATGATTTCCATTTGATATACAGAGAAAGGGTTTATCAACCGATGCTGCAATGTGAACTGCAACAGTGTCATTTGATATTAATAATCGGGAATCCGAAATAATTTTTGTCAATTGGACCAGAGAGGTTTTTGAGATTAAATCAATAATCATATCAGATTTATTACTCTTGATTATTTCCCGGCTTATCCAGGCTTCATTTGATGAGCCGGTGAAGACTACCGGAATTTTATAGGTCTCAATTATGTACTCTGAAATTATTAAGTAATTTCTGACATTCCATCTTCTTATTTCATTCGCTGCGCCTGGGAATATTACTACAAAACTATCAGGGAGATCCTGACCTGATTTTAAGCCATTAATATCAATAAAAGGTTTGGGTATAAATATTTCTTCGCCGGTCAGCTTCTCAAAAAATTCTTTATTCCGTTCAAATTCGAACAGATTATCATCTGTCTGATCAATTAGCTGATCATAAAATGAATTTGAAAAAAAAATTCTTTTCCATGCTGCATGTTTGTCGGGAGAGCCTTTACTCCCGATTTTATGTTCGGCTTTACTGGCTTTAATTACTATATCGCTGTATATCACTTCTCTCGTATAGGTGGCATCAATGGCAGTCATGAATCCGCGACTGTAAACATCTTTTAGTATCTGATACTTATAAAAAGGATTATTATAAAATCTTTTTCTGTCAATCCAGATAAAATCATCAACAACTTCGGAATCAAGAGTTACAGCCAGATCCCGCCAGAGACTATTACCACAGAGTGTCAATGAACAATTATTAAATTTTTTGCTTTCTTTTATACTTTTTAAATAATTCCTGAATAAAATATAATCGCCGGTTGAATCCAGTCGGGTAATAAGAACAGAATTTGGTTGTTTCCTGTTCTTTTCAGCCAGGATAAAAATCAGAATGATTCTGGCTGCAATAAAATTGAGGAGATTGAGAAATTTTTTAAAATAAATGCTATCCATTTTTAGGATTACCTTCAAGATAAAGATGGTCATCCCACGTTTTGCTTTTCATAAGCTGACTGACCAGAAATCCCAGACCGTACTTACTCAATCTTATAATAAACTGGAAAAGGATTGGGTTAATCTTTTTCTTTGTAAATAGATGTATTTCACCGGAGGAGTAAAAATTCAAAGAATATTTTTCAGCGATGTACTTCAGTGTTTTGCCTGAATAAAATGAAATATGCTGACCATGATTAAATCCGTAATACCACCAGCTTTCCGGGGACGGTACTTTTGAAGGCAGCAGCTCGGTTGAAAAGATTATATTGGTGGATAATTCCAGCATTCTTCTGATCTCCTCAACCGGATCAACCAGATGTTCAAAGACTTCAAAAGTTGTCAGGAGTTCAAATCCTTTATGCTTTTCCGGATCGTATTCAAAACCGCGTGCCAGAATATTTTCTGTATACTTGTCATCCCAATAAAAATCGAAACCAATATCTCTCATTAATCTGGTGAAAATACCATAACCACCTGCATAATCAAGAAATTTATCATTCTTTTCGAAGAATAAGTATATTATTGATGATATGGCTTTTGAGAAATATAAGTTCCTGCTCATAATTCCCGTATCTGCAAGATTTATCGGTATTTTATATGATTCCTCCAGCCAGTAAGGTTCCTCTGTAAATAAGAATGCACAATTGGAACAGTAATAATATTCCACATCATATTTTTGGATTACCTTATGGACAAATTCCAGCTTAGCTTCAGCATTGCATATTTTACATTTCATAGTCTATTTAAACCAAATCCCGTATGCTTTTTTATTAATGATTTTGTTATACTGAATCGGAGCCCAGATGGAACCTATAGCCACACAAACACAGGTGGCTGCCATTACACCCGTAATTCCCCAATTTAATCCCCGGGCAAAGTAAATTGACAGCGGAATATTAATAATTGCTACAAATATCGAATTATAAAATTGTATTTGTATTTTCCCTATACCATTGATGAAATATGCAAAAATATTGTTCCAATTGGAGAGAATTGCAAACAATCCCATCATTATTGAAAGTTCCAGTGGAATATAGATTTCGGAACCTACCCATATATGATAAATGGTACTCGAAAAAACAACCATTACTATTACTCCCAATGATAAAACTATCCATAGTTTCATAATTTTATTCACTGAGTTTTTTATCCATTCAAATTCTCCTTTAACATAAGCTTCTGTGTAAGCAGACCAGAAAGGTGTTATGATTACGTTAAAGATTATCGGCACAAAATAGAACAGTTTATAAGCAATATTGTAAACTGTAACATCAGCCGGACCGAAAAGCTGTGTAATAATCAGATTATCTGTGGCAAAAACTATTAAGCCTGCAATTTGTATTACAAAAAACCGTAATCCCAATCCGAAAAGTTCTTCGGATTGATTCATTTTTACATACTTAAATCGTGGTAAGATATTTTTATAAAATTTCGCAAAAAGTGCAGCTGAAATCAGAATAAGGACTATTACAGGAATAAGGCTTAACCCTGTTCCAAGTGCAACCAGATCCCCCGTTGAATATTTATATAGAATTAATAGAAAAAGAACACTAAAGACGTTTGAAAGAGAACTTATCAAACCGTTTAATGCGGGTCGCTGTATAGCCTGATTAATGGAATATATTAATTTCAGGAATAATTGAAGCGAGAACAAAAAGAAGACGATTACCAGGAGTAAATTCAGCTGGTCTTTAAGAGCGATAGGTGCATTAAATATACCCGGCCAGTTTATATAGTTATGCAGAAGAAGAAATAAAATAATAAGTATGGTTATCCCGCCGCCGAAAATAACATAAGCAGTACTGACAAAAATTTTTGCTTTCTCCATATTTTTGTTGGCGAAAGCTTCGGAAAGCTTGTTTCTCAGTCCATTACCAATACCAAAATCAAGAAAACTGAACCATGTAAGAATTGAACTGATTGTCAGCCAAATACCGTATTGAATGGGTCCCAGATATTTAAGAGTCAGCGGGACCAGTAACAGCGTACACACAAAGTTGATAAAATTAAAAACTAAAAGAAGGACGATGTTTTTTACCGCCTTCTGAGACCGCGAACCGGAACCTAATTGGAAATAACTATTTATATTTTGCAGGTACTTTAGAGACATACAATAATTAATTAAACGCTGTCTATATTTTTAATTTCGCCATTTTCTTTTGCGCCATATCTTAACCGGGTAATCAAGACCAAATTCTGATAAATACTTTTTCAGGATTGTTCTGGATTTTCTGAGCAAATAAGTGGTCTTTGCTGATTTATTCCATAAATCGTGTTTTTTAAGGATCTCCCGGACTTCATTAATGGATTCGATCTCATTTTTCCAGGATACTCCGCCGGCATATTGAGTAGCAAGCGGGGGGCCGTCAATATATTTTCCGGCCTGCCGGAATCCTTTAATATTCTTTTCGAATCTTACAATAATTTCATAATCCATCGCATATTTTAACGATAGATCAAACAGGCCCCATTTTTCAAAAAGTTCTTTCTTCATGAACATAGTCGGGTGGTTAAAAGGCATTCCCTTCTCAATTCTGCATAATAACGGCTTTCGGATATTCGATCCGAACTTCTCATCGACAAAATAGAGGTTCCCGTGGACAAAAAGTACATCTTTTTCATTAAATGCACTATTCACCAGCTCAAAAACATTTTCATTAAAGTATAAATCATCACTATTCAGAATGGAGATAACTTCACCTTTAGCTGCTTTTATACCTTTGTTAAAAGCATCCGAAATACCATTATCCTTTTCACTTATTATTCTTAATTTTGAAGAGATTTTGTTGTCATTATATATTTCACTTGCGATTTCGACAGTTTTGTCTTCGCTTAGATTATCGATTATAATGTGTTCAAAATTATTATAGTTTTGCTGTATAATGGAATTAATATTGCGGGCAATTGTTTTTTCAGAATTATAAGTAGGGGTGATGACTGATATTAACATATTTTGGGAATCAAATTGAATCTATACCTAATTATAAGCAGTTAACTATTTATGATTAAAATTACGATTGATGCCAGGATGATAAATCATTCCGGTATCGGTACTTATATACGAAGTCTTGTACCAAATTTAGTAAATAAATATAATTTAATCCTTTTGGGTAGCAGAGAAATTCTAACCAGATTTAATTGGTCGGAAACTGTGAGGATTATTGACTGCAGGAGCAGTATTTACTCAGTAAGAGAACAACTTGAAATTCCCCTGAAAATTCCTGCATGTGATATTTTTATTTGTCCTCATTATAATGTTCCTCTGCTTCCTGTTCGGGCAGAAAAAAAAATTGTTCTTATTCACGATGTTTATCATCTCGCATTCAGTAATCAGCTTTCTCTCCCGCAAAAAATTTATTCACGTTTTTTAATAAATTACGCTGTAAATCATTTTGATCAAATAATTACTATCTCCAGATTTTCAGAATCGGAAATCGTCAGATATACCGGCATCAAAAGAGAAAAACTCACAGTTCTTTATCCCGGCTTTGATTTCAGGTCTGCAGAATTGAATCAGGATAAAGAAGATGCTATAAGGAAAAAATATGGTTTACCCGAAAGATTTATCCTCTTTGTCGGTAATATAAAACCGCATAAGAATTTAAAGAATCTTTTGCTTGCTTATAAAATCCTCCTTGATAAAAACATTAAGATCGGGATGGTTGCAACCGGAAAAAAGGAGGGATTCATTGTTTCCGATGAGGGGATCAAAACCATAATGAATGAAAATAAAATTCTCGCCGACAATGTTGTGTTTACCGGTTACATAGACGGGGACCTGCTTCCAGCCATTTATAAAATGGCCGATGTATTTGTTTTCCCTTCATTTTATGAGGGATTTGGTATCCCTCCTATTGAAGCAATGGCTGCCGGCACTCCTGTTATTGTGTCCAGGGAAGCCTCACTGCCTGAGGTTTGCGGTGATGCGGCATTATACTGTGATGCATCCTCCCCCAAAGACATAGCCGATAAGATCGAAATGATTTTGACAGATGAGAATCTCAGAAATGATCTGATAAATAAAGGCACTCTAAATATAACCAGGTTTACTAAAGAAAATTTCGATCAGGGATGGATCAATATTATAAATAAGAATAAATAACGCCAGTTTTTTTTATTTTGTCAGATAAATACTTCTAAAATTCTTGAATATTGCAATAGTACATGAATGGTTTGTTAATTACGCCGGCGCAGAGAGGTGTATAGAATCTTTTCTAAATATCTGGCCTGATGCAGATATTTTCTCACTGGTTGATTTTCTGAATCCCGATGAAAGGACACAAATCTTAAAAGGAAGGCATGCACATACATCTTATATTCAGAATTTACCTTTCGCAGAGAAATCACACCGTAAGTATCTGCCGCTCTTTCCCAACGCGATAGAAAAATTTGATTTGTCAGGCTATGAAGTCATCATTTCAAGTTCTCATTCGGTTGCTAAAGGAGTGAGAACAAAAAAAGATCAGCTTCATATCTGTTATTGTCATACCCCTATGCGTTATGCATGGGACGAAGCTGAAATGTATCTTGAGGAAGCAAATCTGAATAAGGGTATTAAAGGATTTGCTGCCCGTAAAATTATAGAATATCTGCGCAGGTGGGATAAGAAATCCGCCGAAAATGTTACGTGGTTTATTGCAAACTCTAACTATATTGCAAAAAAAATAAAGAGAATATATAACAGGGAATCTGATGTAATTTATCCGCCTGTGGATACAAAAAAATTTCCGGTTTCAGGGAATAAAAAGAATTTTTATGTTACCGCTTCGAGACTTGTTCCATATAAAAGAGTTGATATAATAGTTGATGCATTTACGAAAATGCCTGATAAAAAGCTTATCGTTATCGGAAGCGGACCTGAAAAGGAAAAGTTGAAAATGAAAGCCGGAGCAAATATTGAATTTGCGGGCTTTCTTGATGCTGATTCTATGGTAAAATATATGCAGGAAGCACGGGCATTCGTGTTCGCTGCCGAAGAGGATTTTGGGATTGTACCTTTAGAAGCTCTTTCCTGCGGTACTCCCGTCATAGCCCTAAATAAAGGCGGTACAGCGGAAACAATCCGGGATGGAATTACAGGCATCCATTTTAATGAACAGACAGCAGAGGATTTAATCGATGGTGTTACCAGGTTCGAGGAGAAACACGACGCTTTTGATCCGAAAAAACTTCATGAATATGCTGAACAGTTCGACAGATCGGTGTTTGAGGACAGGATGAAAAAATATGTCAGCGATAAATTCAGCTTTTTTTATAATGAAGGTAAAAAACAGATATGATCGCCGCCCAGAAATCGAATTATTATTTAAGACTTTTTTTAGACCTTATTCTCCTGAATTCAGCCTTCTTATTAGCCGCAGTCATTGCACAGTCGTTCACTATCCTGGTGGATCGAAATTATATGTTTGTTCTGCTCGCCGTATTGAATTTCCTCTGGTACTTTGTCTCCAATGTTGTCAGTTTCTACGACGATCTCAGAACCCGTTACTACACCTTTCAGATAGTAAATATTTTCAAAAGCACTATTATCCAGATACTGGCCTCAGTACTGTTCATCTTTTTTGTTAAAGAAGACCTGTTTACCAGAAATTTCATACTGCTGTATGCCGTATTATTATTTGTATTTATTAGTGCACGTGTTATTGTAATAAGAGGAATTCTTAGTTCTGTCAGAAACCGCCGGAAAAATTCCTGGAATCTCCTTATTATCGGAGCCGGCCAGGTCGGCAGAGGATTTTATGAACTGCTCGGGAAGCATAAAGAATTCGGTTACAATTTCGTTGGGTATTTAGATGATAATGATCCCGGGGCGGACAACGTAATAGGAAATATTAGTTCGCTTGAAAATATACTTGCTGAGAAAAATGTTGATGAGGTTATTATAGCGCTCCCAATATATGAATCAGGACAGCTCGATGAGATAATTCATATCTGTAATAAAAAGGCGGTGCGGGTGAATATAATTCCCGATTATTTCCGCTTTGTTTCGAAGAAATTTCAGATAAATATGATGGGAGATTTTCCCATTATCAGGGTTAGAAGCGAACCCCTGGCAGAAATCCACTGGCGGTTTATTAAGAGGACGTTCGACCTGCTCTTCTCTGTTATCTTTATTCTCCTGGTACTTTCCTGGATGTTTCCTTTATTGTACATCATTAATAAGCTGTTCTCGAGGGGACCTTTGCTTTTCCGGCAGGACCGGATTGGTACCAATAACAAAATATTTAAATGCTATAAATTCAGAACAATGCATGTAGATCCAAAGGGAGAAACATATAAACCACTCGTTGAGAATGATCCGAGAATAACCAGTATAGGTAAATTTCTCAGGAAATCGAATCTTGATGAAATACCGCAGTTTATTAATGTATTCAGGGGGGAAATGTCGGTTGTGGGTCCCAGGCCGCATGCCCTTCCTTTTAATGAGGTCTATGAAAATATTGTAGAGGAAATAAGAATAAGAAGCTGGGTTAAACCGGGGATAACAGGATGGGCTCAGATTCATGGTTTAAGAGGTGACGTTGAGGACTATGAGCTGAACCGGCAGCGTACTATCAAACGTATCGAATATGATCTTTGGTATATCGAAAACTGGAGCTTCTGGCTGGACATTCAGATTATTCTTTTAACGATCTGGCAGATGATCAGGGGGGAATCCCGGGGAATTTAATTCCTCTGTATTAAATGACTGCTATTACTCCTTAACGATTAAGAAGTTGTCACACGCCCGAACAGCTCAGTGTGACAACTTCATTAATTTGATTATCTATCTAAGTTTGTTGGCAACAGACTCTGCTTCATTAAACGTATCAAAGTAACCAACACGTACCCTGTACCAGGTTTCATTCCATTGATCAAAATATATCTGCGCCACAAAAGCATTATATCCTTGTTGTTTTAATTTTTCTGCTTCCAATTCAGCCTTAACTCTTGTTCTCCATGCAGAAATCTGAGCAGTATACAGATTACCGTCTGTAAATATCATATCCCTGACAATATATTCATTCTCCAAGCTATACTTTGGTTTTTTCGGTTTGGGTTCAGGTGAAGGTTCCTTCTTTTCCAGATAATCGGGAATTCCATTGTGGTTCAGATCCTGTGGACAGCCTCTGGCATCAACGCTTATGCCCGAAGGAGTATCAGGACATTCGTCTTTAAAATCAGGAACACCGTCATCGTCAGAATCATTAACACAACCCATATCATTTACAATAGCTCCGGGCGGTGTATTGGGACAGTTATCCATATAATCAGGAATGCCGTCTCTGTCTGTGTCAAGGGGACAGCCCGATTCATCTACTTCAATACCTACCGGTGTTCCCGTGCATTTATCCTTATAATCAGGTACACCATCACGGTCGGTATCAATAGCACATCCCATAAGATCGACCTGAACTCCCGGGGGAGTATGGGGACAGGCATCATCAGAGTCCCACACACCATCTCCGTCAGAATCAGTCTTGCCGAAGAATGAAACAGAAACTCCTACCGTGCTATAAAGAAAAACGTCATTATGCTTTCCTGCATCTATACCGTCGAGCTGATCTCCGGGACACAGAAACTCGCCGCCGCTGATATTTAAAGCAAATCTTTCAGATAAATTAATTTTTAATCCGATTTCTCCGTTATAATTTACTTTTGATAAGCTTTCCGATACCGGTTTTTCAGTTACGATTGGCGACCCTTGGGGATCTTTAGGATTATACCAGATATTTGCGGCACCTAAATAGATATAAGGCATGAATGTTTCATCAATAGCATAGCTGTAAACGATTCCTCCTCCTATCAGGAAAATATCGTCGGTAAATTCATAAGGGAGTGTGTCGGTTATCGCTCCCCTCTAATGTTCCTCCGCCTCCCTCCAGCCTGAAGCCCAACGCATGTTTTGAGCTCAACGAAAAAAAATATTCCAGGTTTCCTGTCACTATTGGACCAAGTTTAATATCTGCAAAATCTGTTCGGGGGATAGTTATACCGCCGTTAACAGATAGAAGCAGCTTACCCTGCAGAGGGGAATCTTCAGAGGTTTGTGAGAATATTACCCCGGTTGTAGTAATTAAAAGAAAAAGGAAAGTAAGAGTTCTTTTCATATTTTACCTATTAATGAGTTATCAGCAGTAATAAGTAAAATCCCCCCCTTGAAGATGAGAGAATTTTATATGCTATAAATTTAGCCAATTCATATAAACGTTCCAAAGTTAATTGACTATTTTTTTGTGGGCAGGTAAAGCAAAAGGTATGAGGATAAAGGAGATGAATTCAGCCGGCGAATTACGCCGGCTGATTGTTGAAGTTAAAACTATTTCATTAAAATCATTTTTTTCGTACTGCTGAATGAACCGGCAGTAATAGTATAATAATAAATACCGCTTGCGAATTTTGCGGCATTAAAATTTAGAGTATAACTTCCTGCCGGTTTATTCTGATTTAATAGAGTTGCAACCTCGCGGCCGGTAACATCATAAACTTTTAATACTACCAGTGAAGTTTGCGGAATTGAAAAATTAATCTGAGTAGAAGGGTTGAATGGATTTGGAAAATTCTGCAGAAGAGAAAAGTCTGAAGGAACGGTCTTATTAATCTGAATCTCACTGCTGTATTCATAAGTACCATTGAAATCAATTTGTTTGAGTCTGTAGCTTATTAATGCAGATTGAACTTTTCTTACATCATCCCGGAATGCATAATGGTTCTCATTGGTTGTAGTACCATGTCCTTGTACAAAACCTACCTTCTCCCATCCGGAAGAAGATTTTCTTTCTATTTCGAATCCCCGGTTATTACTTTCCGTCGCGGTTTTCCACTGAAGCTCGGCGAATCCGTTGTTAAGTAAGCCAGCGAACGATACCAGTTCTACAGGCAGTGGTACTGCCATGATCATTCCGGTCATACTGGGGTGAAATAAACAGACAAAATCATATTCCCCGTCAATTTCAATTACGTATGAGTAAGTTGTGGAAACACTGTTGATCGGTTCATCCCAGGGGGTAGCCCCGGGGGGAAGTGAGGTTCCCGAAGTACCATTGCAGGTTGTTGTATGAGTACCGCTTACCCAGTTCCAGGTAATGGTGTCGCCAACCATTGCATTGATCATGGAAGGAGAAAAGGAAAAATTGGCAACTTCTACTGTATGGCTGGTGCAGAAAGAAGATGAAGAAAAGATGAGAAATCCGAGAAAAATAACAGAGAGCCGAATAGTGGTTTTTCTGATCATAACACTATCCTTTCTTTAAATTAGGGGTTTGGTAAAAAAGATATCGAAAAGATAGTGTTTCGGATCGGGTTAAAGGGACACCAGATCGCTGATTATTTAATCCTTAACTTGTTATTAAGAACCTTTTTATAGAACTTCAGACCCAGGTATATCAGGATGAAAACCTGTACTAAGATCAATAAAGCTTCTATGTTCATAAAATCCTCCACTCAACTAGTTACCTTAGAACAAGCAAAACTTTTGCCATATTGATTTAGGCGAATGCGGGCGATTCTGGGCTATTATCAGCAGATTTATTGACAATTTTGTCGTCAATGCGGGTAATCTTTCCGTTTAGCCGGGAGTTAAACAGCCTGTCAAAACCGTGGTGTCAGGATTAGTGCCGAATGGGGCATCAAAATGTGCGTCAAATAGTCTGTAATTCCCAAATTAGTAAAGGCGGAATTAGTCAATGCGTGATAGCGCCTGATTTATTTATAGGTAGTAAGCCCGGATTTCCTGAATGGATTTCCGGGCTAAAATGGTATAAAGATCTGTCGATCCTTAGTTCGGTAAGAAAATATTATTTATTGTGCAGAACCTGCGCCCGTTTCCCTGCCTTTGCTCCTCTCAATAGATTGAAGAGCAAGATAATTGGGACCGAATTTTTTCAGATTGTCGAGCTCGGTATCATACTGGTCGAAGTGAGTTTCTTCTTCTACTACAAGACCTTCAAACAGCTGCTTTGATACAGAGTCAGCATTTGCAGCACATTCATTTGCCCATTGGTTGTATTCATGTGCGCTGTCTTCTTCCATCTTTGCCGCAAGTTTCAACATTTTCTCTACATCATGTATTTTCTGAACTTCAGTAGAAGTAACCATTTCGACCTCGCCCTTAAGGAATAAAATTCGCTCGGCAAGTCTTTCTATGTGAAGCATTTCAGTAATAGCGGTTCTCTTGAACAAATTAGCCAGTAAATCATAACCCTGGTCATCGCAATGGAAATGAAAATACATATACTGATGAACGGCGCTGAGTTCGTCAGCTACCGCTTTATTTAATAATTTTATACTTTTTTCGTGCATTTCTTCTCCCCGGATAATTAGTAAAGTAAAATATTTCTTCTACAAATTTAATGATATATTATGAATCATTAAATCCATATAATAAAAAAGGCTCCCGAAAGAGAGCCTCTGAAAAACCATGAATTAAACCAGGATTTATTTTTTTTCTTTTGATTCAGTAAGCTTGTTCATGTGTTTGGTTAAGACAGCTTTTTTACGTGATGCATTATTGCTGTGGATAATCCCTTTACTTGCACCTTTGTCAATAACGGCAACAGCTTCCTTATATAATTTCTCAGCCTCTTCTTTATTCTCGGAATCCAGTACTTTCTTGTAGTGGGTCTTTAACATAGATTCGTAACTTTTATTAATCTCTCTTTTTCTTTCATTAGTGCGTATTCTCTTCTTTGCCGATTTATGACTTGCCATTTTTAAGTAAATCCTTGGTTTTTAATAAAATAATAGACACTCAAATATAGATAATTGGGCATTTTTTGTCAATGTATTCTTTACTAAATTAATCCCCGACGAATATTAAAAAGTTGCGAAAATATGCTGAAAATAAATGAAATCTATTTTTCTGTACAGGGGGAAAGTACGAATGCAGGTTTACCCTGTGTATTCGTAAGATTAACCGGGTGCAACCTGAGATGTACCTGGTGCGATACGGAATATGCTTTTTATGAGGGAAAGGACTATTCAATCGATGATATTATCGCAAAAGTAGAAGAGTATGGCTGCAGATTAGTAGAAATCACCGGCGGCGAACCGCTTGTTCAGGATAAAGAGTGCAGAGAACTTATGACGAAACTTTGCGATAAGGGCTATGAGGTTATGCTGGAAACAGGAGGCAGTCTAACTGTTGAAGGAATTGACGCCCGTGTGAAAATAGTGATGGATCTTAAATGTCCTTCAAGCGGAATGGAAAAGAAGAACCTGTATGATAATATTAACTTTCTCAAAAAAACTGACGAGTTGAAATTTGTAATCGGAAGCAGGGAAGATTATGAGTGGACAAAAAAAATCATTAAAAATTACAATCTTGAAGAAAAATGCGAACTGCTTTTGTCTGTTGTATTTGGAAAGCTGGAACCTTTAACACTTGTCGAATGGATGCTCAAGGACAAACTTAAAGCGCGCTTTCAGCTGCAAATGCATAAGTTCATCTGGCAGCCGGATACGAAAGGTGTATAATGAAGATTGCCAAAGAATTTCACTGGGAAATGGGACATCGTTTGCCGGAACATTTCGGCAAATGTAAGAACATTCATGGTCATTCATACAGAATGATTGTGGAACTTGAGGGTGAAGTAAACGAGGGCGGGATGATCATGGATTATTACGATCTTAAAAAGACGGTTAATCCGATAATAGATCAGCTTGATCATGCCTTCATGGTTTATGAGAAGGATAAGGAAATCGTCAGATTCCTTGAATCGGTAAACTCAAAAAGAATTGTCGTGGATTTTCAATCGACGGTGGAAAATATATGCAGGTATATAATTACTGAAATTAAGAAACAGAGCCTCCCCCCAAATGTAAAAAAGGTTAAAGTCAGGATCTTCGAATCAATTGATGATTACGCAGAAGAGGAAACTATCATATAACGATGGCGCGTTTCAAGATATTTTTAGAATACGAAGGTACACGTTACTCAGGCTGGCAGAAACAGCCGGGACAAACATCCACCAGAACCATTCAGGGTGCTCTCTACAAAGCTGCGGATGAGATCTTTAAGAAGGAAAAGGCAGATATTCAGGGCTCGGGAAGAACCGACAGCGGTGTTCACGCCCTTTGTCAGGTGGCACACCTCGACGTTAAAACAATGCTCGCACCGGAAATAATCAGACTAAAAATGAATGATAGCCTGCCCTATGATATAAATATACATGGAAGTGGAAAAGACTCATCATAATTTTCATGCACGACATGATGCTGTAAAGCGCAGCTATATATATCAGATATCTACACGAAGGACCGCCTTCGGGAAGAATTATGTCTGGTGGATAAAAGATAAGCTGGATTTCCGGGCAATGGAATCAGCATCCAAACAATTTGCCGGCATGCATGATTTTGCTTCTTTTTCCGACCAGGACCCAAAAGAAAAATCCACAAAAGTTCTTATTGATGATATACAGTTTCGCAAAGAGGGTGATATAATTCTTATAAGGATAACAGGGTCTCATTTCTTATGGAAAATGGTAAGAAGAATTGTGGGCGTTCTAGCAGAAGTTGGCAGAGGAAAATTATCTGAAGCTGACGTAAAGATATTCCTGATTACAAGGTCAAAGGAACCTGCAAAGTATACTGCTCCTCCGTCGGGATTATTTTTAGACAAGTTCTTTACAAAGGGGATAAATTAAACGATGAATTACATCCTGTAATCAACATTTAAGGATTACTTTACCATCTTTTTGAGCCGCTGAATCTCATCTCTCAGGTGGGCTGCTTTCTCGAATTCCAGATCCTTTGCGGCCTGATGCATCTGTACTGTCAACTCCTCAATCAGGTCCTGCTTCTGATCATTGTTCATATACTTAAGCACGGGTTCGGCAACCTTTGAAAATGAAAACACTTCCTGTTCATCTTTTTTCCGTATGTCTGCTATCGATGTGGACGACATAATCTCTTCCATGCTCTTATAAATGGTTTTGGGTTCAATCCCATGCTTCTCATTATACTCCTGCTGAAGCTTGCGCCTTCTGATTGTCTCGTCTATCGTTTTTCTCATTGACTCGGTAATTTTGTCGGCATACATAATAACCCTTCCGTTCACATTACGGGCCGTACGGCCTGCGGTCTGCATAAGCGATCTCTCGCTTCTCAGAAATCCTTCTTTATCCGCGTCGATAATCGCTACAAGAGACACTTCGGGAAGATCAAGTCCCTCCCTGAGAAGGTTAACTCCCACCAGAACGTCAAATTCGCCTATCCTGAGATCTCGCAATATCTCCACCCGTTCAAGCGCATCAATATCACTGTGAATATACCTGACCCGAATGCCTATCTTATCCAGGTAATCAGACAGATCCTCGGCCATTTTTTTAGTCAGTGTAGTTACCAGCGTTTTTTCCTTTTTCTCCACTCTTTTTCTTACTTCCCCTATCAGGTCGTCTATCTGGCCTTTGATAGGACGGACTTCAATCTCAGGGTCAAGCAGTCCGGTTGGACGTATTATCTGCTCAACCACCACCCCTCCGCTTTGCTCAAGCTCGAAATCGGCGGGAGTAGCGCTTACAAAAATCACCTGGTCAAGCATTCCTTCAAATTCCTGGAATTTCATAGGACGGTTATCAAGAGCTGAAGGTAGTCTGAATCCGTATTCTACCAGGGTTTCCTTCCTCGCCCTGTCTCCGTTGTACATCCCTCTGATCTGGGGAACCGTTACATGGGATTCATCTATTACGCATAGAAAATCTTTGGGAAAATAGTCCATTAAGTTATAAGGACGCGAACCGGGAGCCCTTCCGTCCAGATGTCTCGAATAGTTCTCAATTCCTGCGCAGTACCCGATCTCCTTCATCATTTCGATGTCGAATTTCGTTCTCTGCTCAATTCTCTGGGCTTCAAGATATTTTTCCTCGGAGCGGAAATATTTTAATCTATCTTCCAGTTCCTGTTCTATATTATAAATAGCTTTCTGTACCTGATCACGATTGGAGACGAAATACTTTGCCGGATATATCGGATTTGACTCAACCTCCCTTAAAACGTCACCGGTAATAGAATCGATAATGCTCAGCTTTTCAATTTCATCATCCCAGAATTCAATCCTGACAGCCTCCTCATACTGGTAGGCAGGAATAATTTCAACCACATCTCCGCGTGCACGGAATGTTCCACGGCTGAATTCCGTATCATTCCTTACATAATGGATATCTATCAGGTCCCTCATTAGCTTCTTCCGCGGTATCTGCATACCCTGGCGCAGAAAGATTATCTGGTCGGCATAATCCTGCGGAGCCCCTATACCGTATATACAGCTTACCGATGCAACCACTATAACATCTTTTCTCCCCTCAACCAGGGCAGTAGTTGCTTTTAACCTTAAACGGTCAATCTCTTCGTTTATCGAAAAGTCTTTTTCGATATAAAGATCGCTCGAAACAACGTAAGCTTCCGGCTGGTAATAATCATAATAGCTTATAAAGAATTCAACCGCATTCGTCGGAAAAAATGCTTTGAACTCGGAGTACAGCTGTGCTGCAAGCGTTTTATTGTGAGATATTATAAGGGTTGGTTTATTTAATTCAGCAATAACATTTGAAATCGTAAATGTCTTACCGCTGCCCGTAACACCCAGCAGTGTCTGGAACTTATCACCGTTCTTAATGCCTTCAGTCAGCTGCCTGATGGCTTCCGGCTGATCGCCGGACGGTTTATAACTTGATACTAGTTCGAACTTATCCCGCATATGACCTATGGTAAATATATTTCAACGGCATGAAAATGATCGTCGTGCAGATGACCCTTCATCATAATGAATTCAGCCTGTTCTATTCCGTCGGGAAGCGGGTAGGGTGCCTGCACCAGGTGCTGTACACCTGCCCCGTCTGCGGCATAGAAAACAGCAGATTGATTTACCGGATCAGTCTGAATTCCCTTTTCCGTTACAAGAGCCACCTTTATATCTTTATTCGCATTATTATTGGTATCGAAATTTGAGAAAAGGCCAAGTTCCCCTGTAGGGGCAAAGTATATGAAGTATATAAGCAGGACCGCTGCCAGCAGTAATGCAGGCAGAATCATTTTTTGCAATGCTTTCATTTTTACAGTTTGGTTAATTTTTATTAGTCGGCTAATTTACCAATTTTACTTTCTACTTTACAATGTAATTTGAAATGGTTCACACACAAACGGAGCCTGGAATGTCACAAAAATGGCTTATTGCTGCCGGTATTTCCGGTTTCCTGGGCGTTGCGCTTGGAGCCTTCGGTGCCCATGGACTAAAAAACAGCCTTTCGGCTGAAATGATCGAAATATATAAAACCGGTGTTCTTTACCATCTGATCCATAGCGTTGTTCTGCTGGCCCTTGCACTGACTGCCGGCAGCAGGTTTGAATTTTCCAAATGGTTCTTCCTTGCAGGTATAATCTTGTTTTCTTTTTCTCTGTACCTGTATGCTGTTACCGGGACGCTGCTCTTTGCGATGATAACTCCCTTCGGCGGGGTTTGTTTCCTCATCGGCTGGCTGTCCCTGGTTGTGACGGCAATAAAAAAAGCAGCCTGACAGCATAAAGGTTACTGCCGGGACGAAAAACCCAACCGGTTAGTGATGAATGAAATGCCCTGCAATTCTTTAAGAGACGGTTAAGGACCGTAGTAATGCCGTAGTTGGAGGCCGGGAATGAGGCCGAAGTCAGGCCGAAGTCAGAGGCCGAATGGGAATACAAGGAAATTTGTTAATGGCCGGAAAGCGCCCCCGGGTTCAGATTGAAATTCTCTTACCCTGAAGTTTACAAAAATTATGATTTAGTTTCACTTCACCACCCTTAGTTTGAAATAAACTTCTTCAGGAGAGAAGATACCGGCAAAGAACCTTTCGTACATAACCGGTTCAATATTCAGAATAGCATCCATCCATTTCAGCACGGCAAAATGAGAGGTAATAAACTTTTTTCTCCAGGATTTCAAACTGGGCTTTTCCTTCATAGTTGGTTCTGTGGTTCAGCTTCCATTTTTCATAGAATTTAAGCTTCCTGTTCCCTATGTATTCGTAATTATCAAAAGTCCGTATCGAAAATGGGATTTTATGATCGGGTTCCCCGAAATATTTTGTGTTTAGAAAAAAAGGTGCATATACTATTATCAGTGCGTCCGGTTTTGAAATTCTGTAAAGCTCAGTTACCGTTTTATGAAAACTATCGAGATGTTCCAGTATATGGCTGGCAAAGATCTCGTCAAACGTATTGTTTTCAAAAGGATAGGGAAATGTGTTGATGTCATGGATCATATTTCCGCCGTAGTCTACAACATCGAGATTCACATAGCCTTCTTTTATGTCCTTACCGCAGCCAAGGTTCAGTTTCTTTTTTTCTGCCATTCTTCCGGTCGTTTTGCTTTTGATAAATATAAAGATGCAATTTAATAATTAAAGGGATATAAAATAAAAAACCCGGCTTAATGCCGGGTTCTAAGTTATTTTTTTATAGATAATGATTATCAGTTCAGGGTGATAACGGGGAAGTTTATCCCTTTAAGGCTTAACTGATCCACTTTCACCTTGATAACTCCGCGCTTCATCATCCCGAGCTGCAATGCTGCGGCTTTCGAAAGATCAAGCTGTCTCCCTCCAATGTAGGGACCACGGTCGTTAATTCTTACAATGACGAATTTGTCATTTCTCGGATTAGTTATTTTCAGGAGTGTCCCGAATTTTAATCCTTTATGAGCAGCGGTGAAAGCCATCTGATCATAAATTTCGCCGTTAGCTGTTTTCCTTCCGTGGAAACGGGGTCCGTACCAGGAAGCTGTCATATAACCTTTATCTATATAAGATATTGCTGATGTTTCAACAAGACTCTCTTCTTCTGTGACCGTATTATTGTTCAATACTGGTTTTGCTGTTCCACTCACATCTGTCTTAATTATAGTAAATCCAACCAGTAAAGCTAAGATGCCCACGATCGATATTCTTGTTAGTAACTTCAATATCACCTCATTCGTTGTTAATAGTTTTTTGTATTACAAAGTTAGACTACCTCAAAGGCACTTACAATAATGTTTTCATGAATAGTGCCTGTGTAAGTATAGTCCAAAACAATCGACTATTTTAGTGTTTAAGTCGATATTCTTTCTGTAATCCAACATATGGGGTAATATGACAAGCTGAAAGCAGGGGCATCACAAATATGACAAATGCGACGAGGCTCAAAGTATCCCCTGATTATGCCTTATGATGATACCACTAACTCAAACTGAATCATTCTTATATATATCGGGTAAACAGTACTAACGGAGTATCTATTTCTTCGGCTTAGGTTTATATTTTAATTTACGGTATCTGAAAATAATTCTTTGACAGCGGGCACTTTTTCAGATTGGTTATGTATAAACCGGAAACATTCGAGGAGCCAGTATGAACCAGTCAACTTCTACCGGGCAGCGGTTGTTAATGCTTATAACTCTTCTACTACCTCTTTTATTAGGGAGCTCAAATCAAAGTGTATTAAAAGACGACGATAATTTTTATCTATCGAATTATACAACCTTTTCGCCTGGCAGTAAGGTGGCGGTTAACCTCTATAACTACAGCAGGAACGGAGGCACTTACAATTTCAGGCTCTTATCGATCGAAGATCCGGTGAGTTTCTTTTCATCCATTGATAAAAATAATATGCGCTATGCCTTCGATATATTCGGCGGCAGAAAAGAAGTGCTGTTAAAATACACTTCGGTTGTTAAGGAATGGAAAGACTACATACCTTCTAATTATTACGGAAGTAATAACAACCTTTCTATCGGCAGAATTGATAAACCAGGCATTTATATTCTACAGGCGATAAAAGGAGACCGTGTGGCATACTGCGGTATCGTTGTATCTGATCTTTCTCTGGTTTATAAAAACAGCGGGCGGCAGCTCCTCGCATACGTAGCAAATGCACAGACAAGTGAGTTCCTTCTTAAAAGCAGGATCTCGGTCTACAGCGAGGGAAAACTTGTAACCAGTCAGACATCCGATAAAGACGGCATCGTCCTTATTGATATGGATAAACTGAATTCCGGGAATATTACTGCGCCGATCCTGATTGCTCAGGCCGGTGAAGAAACGATATTGAGCGATCCGTATTATTATTTCAGGAATGGTAATAACCGATATTATACCGCCTATATTTATACAAATCAGCCTGTATACAGACCCGGCCAGCAGGTTTTCTTTAAAGCTGTTATGAGAGAAAAAGGGGGGAACGAGATTAAGAACGTACCTTATGAAAAGTTTACCGTCACTATTAAATCCCCTAAAAATAAAGAGGTGTTTTCATCCGACCTCACAACGAATGAATTTGGTGCACTCAACTCCGATTTTATGCTTGATGAAGAAGCCGACCTGGGGGATTATTCAATACTGATCTCAAATGGACAGAATACCTATTACGGTTCATTCAGCGTTGAAGAATATAAAAAACCCGAGTATAAGGTCGAAGTTAACACCGGATCAAAAAACTATGCGGCGAAGGATATTATTGACGGAAAGGTTACAGCAGATTATTATTTCGGATCACCGGTTACAAATGGTGAAGTCACTCTAAACATTTATAAGAAACAATACTGGAGACCATGGTGGTACTGGTCGGATTACAGCTGGTTTTACCGATCATACTCAAAGCCGATGTATTACGGCAACCTGCAGCTGGTTTCACAGGAAACAGGTTCTCTCGATGATAAGGGAGAATACCAGTTCAGCTATAAAGTCGATGATGATGTGCAGTACGACTATGTCTATGTAATTACTGCTGAGGTAAAGGACGCATCAAGAAGAGTGATTTCCGGGTCCTCAGAAGTCTATGTTACCAGGGGTGCTTTCTCTATCTTTACTTCACCCGACCGTTATTTCGTGGAAAAGGGAAAAACAGTCAACCTCAGGGTTAATGCCAATGATTTTTCAGATAATCCGGTGCAGACAAACTTTGATATTATTATTAACTATTCAAATCCCCGGATGCACTATAACCAGGATAAACTGGAAGTGCTCCATGGCAGTACCGATAGTCACGGCAAGGCTTCCGTGCCTTACCCGACATCCCGCCTGAGTGAAGGATACTATACGTACACAGTAAAAGCGAACGATGCAAAGGGAAGGGAGATTACTGCATCTTCATCGTTTTATGTGGGTGATATAAATAATTATTACTACGGCAGAACGGGATCGGGACTTGAAATAGTAACCGATAAAGATGCGTACGATAAAGGCGATAGTCTTATCGCTTATATATTTATTCCAACATCAAATACTGAACTGCTCCTTACTTACGAGTCGGATATCTTTATTAAGTATAAAAAGTATAAAGTTGAAGGAAACAGTCTTACTATCCGCGAAAAGCTGACAGATAAATTCTCACCCAGCTTTAATATAGCCGTGTGCTACCTGAAAGACCGGCAGTTCTATAATACAAGCAAGCTTGTCGGGGTACTGGCAAAAGATAAATTCCTGGATATCAGCTTAAAGCCTTCAAAAGAAACATATAAGCCAGGTGAAAGTGCGGATTATCTTGTAACGGTAAAGGACTATAAAGGAAATCCCGTACCAAATACGGATATGTCTTTCGGTATTATCGACGAAAGTATCTATGCAATTAAGGAAGATCAGACGCAGGATATTCAGTCGTTCTTTTACGCACCGGCATATTCTTATATCCCGACATACAGCTCTTTACAATACAGCAATTTCAGCAGTCACAGCAGGGATATCACATATATAGACAGAAATTTCTTCAAAGAAGAGAACAGAAATGAGACGAACCTGAAAAAAGGTTCACTTTACGGAAAAGTAAAGATTAAGGACAGTGAAGAGTCTGCGAAGAATATATACGTGATCCTTACCAGTGAAAAATATTATTATACAACCGAAACCGATACTAATGGATCTTATAATATCGGGAATATAGTACAGGGCGAATATGAACTTTATATATCAGGGAACGGACATAACCTTACATTAATTAAGAAGGTGAATGTCACTAAGAAGTCAA